>DASXDL010000036.1:0-26980 GCA_036490715.1 Steroidobacteraceae bacterium
CGGCGTTGACACTGCCATCTGGCCGGCCTGATCCGGCGGGGGTGCTCAAGTGCAAAGGATTTGCCGCACATCATTGCTATTGCTGACGCTGGGTTTGCTGATGCTGACGGGCACCACAGCGCGTGCCCAGCAGGATGGGCCCGGTGAGCCGTCCGCCGGCGGCGACGTCGATCCGCCGACGCGCGCGGCGCGCTTAAGCTACCTGCGTGGCGCGGTGTCGGTGCAGCCGGCTGGCATCGATGACTGGAGCGGTGCCGAGATCAATCGCCCGCTCACCAGCGGCGATCAGCTCTGGAGCGATCGCGAGTCGCGCGCCGAGATCGAGTTCGGCAACGCGACCGTCACGCTCGCCGACGGCAGCGGCGTCTCGGTGCTGAACCTTTCCGACCAGGGCGTACAGCTGCAGCTCAGCGCCGGCACCGTCAATATCGCGGTGCGGGCGCTGGCCGACGGTGACGGCTTCGAAATCGACGCGCCCAATGCGGCGGTCACGCTGCTGCGCCCGGGCAGCTATCGCATCGGCGTGGACGAGGCCGGCAACACCACCGTCGAGATGCGCGATGGCCAGGCTCAGATCGCCACCAGCGTCGGACGGACGGTGACGCTGCGCGGCGGTCAGGGGGCGCAGTTTGGCCCCAGCGGTGATGTCGACGTGGCGCCGATCGGACCGCCGGATGAATTCGACCGCTGGTGCGCGCAGCGCAGTGATCGCTGGACACGCGATCAGGGTGTGACCCAGTACGTCTCGAGTGACGTGGTCGGCGCCGAGGATCTGCAGAACTACGGTGATTGGACCCAGGAGCCTGACTACGGCTACGTCTGGTACCCGACTCAGGTAGCGGCGGACTGGGCACCGTATCGATATGGTCGCTGGCTGTGGGTGGCGCCCTGGGGCTGGACCTGGGTCGACAGCGCGCCCTGGGGTTACGCGCCGTTTCATTACGGCCGTTGGGCTTACCTGCGAGCGCGCTGGTGCTGGGTGCCTGCGCCCCCGCGCCAGCACGCGGTGTATGCACCCGCCCTGGTGGCCTGGATCGGCGGTGGCGCCGCCGGGCTCGCGCTGAGCGCCGGCCCGGCGGTCGGCTGGGTGCCGCTGGCCCCGGGCGAGGTCTATGTACCGGGCTATCGCGTCAGCCCGCGCTACGCGCGCAACGTCAACGTCAGTAACACCACCATCGTCAACAACACCTACATCACCAACGTCTATCAAAACCCGTCACTGCAGAACCGCTATGCGAACCGCGGCGCGCCGCGCGGCGAGACCGTGGTGGAACAGACTCATTTCACATCCGGGGAATCGATCGCGCATCACGTGATGGCGCCGCCCAGGCAATGGGCGGGTGTCGCGGCGACGCCGCGCGCACCGCAGATCGAGCCGGCGCGCCAGAGCGTGCTCGGTCCAGGCGGGCGCGGGCCGGTGCAGCGCCCGCCGCTGGCGATCGAGCATCGCCCGGTGCTGGCGCGCAAGCCGCCGCCACCCCCGCCGCCCGCCTTCGAGCAGCAGCTGAATGCGATCCGCGCCAACGGCGGCAACGCATTGGATCCGGGGCAACTGCAGCAGATGCGCGGCCGGCTGACGCCGCGGCCCAACGTGGTCGTGGCACCGCCGCCGCCGCGCGTGACGCCGGTGAATCCGGTGACACCTTCGGTGCCGGTCGGACCGCCGTCAATTCCGATTGATCGGCGCGTGATTCCCGAGCATGCGCCGCACTATCACCCGCCGGCGCAGGCGCAGATGCCGACACCGGCCCCGCAGCCGCAACCTTCACTGCAGCCACCGCCGCAACCGCGCCAGCAGATCACTCCTTACCATCCGCCCACACAGGCGCTGCCGGCCGCGCGCGAGCCGCGCGCCGCGCCGCGACCGGTAATACCCTCGCCGGCGCCGGCACTGCCGTCTCCACCGCCGCCACCGCCCCCGCCGCAACCACCGCCGGCCGCGGCACCGCCCCCGCCGGCGCCGGCGCCGGCTCACGGGCCGACTAACGCCAAGCCAGAGCTGCCGGTGCGCAAGGCAGGCCGTCCGGGACAACTGCCGAACTAAGTCGGCCTAAGGTAGGTCAGCTGGCCGGGTCGAGCCAGCCGTCGTCGCCTTCGATCAGGCGCTGCGCTTCGCGCGGTCCCCAGGAGCCGCGCGGATACTCGTACACCGGCGTGATATTGCCCAGGATCGGATCGACCACCGCCCACTGCGCTTCGATCGCATCCTGTCGGCCGAACAACCCCGGATCCCCGCGCAGCGCATCGCCGAGCAGCCGCTCGTACGGCGCCAATGCATCGCCCGGTTGGCGCGTCACGATCAGTTCCACGTCCTCGCCCGACATGCGCTCGCCGGGAACCTTGACGCGCATGCCGAGCGCAATCAGGACTTCCTGGTTCAGCCGCAGCCGCAGGTGGCTGGACAACGACGGCACCAGCTCGCCGAACAGCTCGCGCGGCGGACGGCGAAATTCCACCACCACCTCGGTGCAGGTCACCGGCAGGCACTTGCCGGCGCGGATGTAGAACGGCACGTCGGCCCAGCGCCAGCTGTCGACGTACAGTTTCACCGCTGCATAGGTCTCGACCTGCGAATCGCGGGCGACGCCGTCCTCGGTGCGATAGCCGTGATACTGCCCGCGCACCACGCTGCCGGCGTCCAACGGCCGGATCGCGCGCAGCAGCCGCGATTTCTCGTCGCGCATGGCGCTCGGCGAGTCGTGCAGCGGCGCATCCATGATCACGCTGCTGAGCACCTGCAGCAGGTGGTTCTGGATCACGTCGCGGATCGCGCCGGCTTCCTCGTAGAACTTGCCGCGGCCGCGCACATCGAAATCCTCGGCCATGGTGATCTGCACGCTGCGGATGTAGGTGCGATTCCAGGTCGGCTCCAGGAACGCGTTGGTGAAGCGGGTGTAGAGGATGTTCTGCACCGGCTCCTTGCCGAGGTAATGGTCGATGCGAAAGATCGACTCCTCGGGGAAGTACTGGTGCAGGATGGTATTGAGCTCGCGCGCCGAGCGCAGATCGCGCCCGAACGGCTTCTCCAGCACCACGCGCGCGTTGTCGGCGCAGTTGGCCGCCGCCAGCCCGCCGATCACGGTCTCGAACACGCTCGGCGGTATCGCCAGGTAGTGCAGCGGTCGCTGTGCATCGCCCAGCGCCTTGCGCAGCCGGGTGAAAGTGGCCGCCTGCCGGTAGTCGCCGTCGACATAGCGCATCAGCGCGGCGAGCTTGGTGAACGCCGCTTCGTCGTAAGTACCATGCTCGCGGATCGATGCGCGCGCCCGCTCGATCAGCTTTTCGCGGGTCCAGCCGGAGCGGCCGACGCCGACGATCGGCGCCTCCAGGTGCCCGCGACGCACCAGCCCCTGCAGCGCCGGGAAGATCTGCTTGTAGGCCAGATCACCGGTAGCGCCGAAGAATACGAAGGCGTCGGAGTGCGGCAGATCCACGGGCATTCAGCTTACTTTGCGGTTTTAGCCGACTGTTCCTGATGACCGCCGAAGCCCAGACGCATCGCTGACAGCGTGCGGTTGGCAAATTCGGATTCACCGCGCGAGCTGAAGCGGGCGAACAGTGCCGTTGCCAGCACCGGCACCGGCACTCCGGCCTCGATCGCCGCCTCGACGGTCCAGCGACCCTCGCCGGAATCGGCGACGTGACCGGCGAACTTCTCCAGGGCCGGACTCTCGGCCAGCTGGCCGGCGAGCAGGTCCAGCAGCCACGAGCTGACCACGCTGCCATGACGCCACAGCTCGGCGATCTGATCGAGTGACGCGTCAATCGCCTGCGGCAACAGCGCGCGGGTCGGCGCTGTCTCGGCGTCGGTGACGCGGGTCTGCGCCGGCTGGCTGGCCCGGTGCAGCAGATTGAAGCCCTCGGCATACGCGGCCATCAGCCCGTACTCGATGCCATTGTGGACCATCTTGACGAAATGGCCGGCGCCGCTGGAACCGACGTGCAGATAGCCGCGGCTCGCGGTGCTGCCGGTGACGCCCTCGGCACCGGAGCTCTGCGCCAGCGCCGACAGGATCGGTTCGACCTGTTTCACCGCCTCGGTGTCGCCACCGATCATCAGGCAGTAACCGCGCTCCAGACCCCACAACCCGCCGCTGGTGCCGACATCCAGGTAACGCACCCCACGCGCACTGAGTTCGTGCGCGCGCCGCATGTCGTCGGCGTAGTGAGAATTACCGCCATCGATGACGATGTCGCCCGAACGCAGCACCGGCGTCATCTGCTGCAGCAGCGCATCCACCACGCCCGCCGGCACCATCATCCAGACGATGCGTGGCGTGGGCAGTTTTGCGATCAGGTCGACAGCCGAGCTGGCGCCGGTTGCGCCCTCACCGGCCAGCGTGCGCACCGCCGCCTGGCTGTTGTCGAACACCACGCATTCATGGCCCGCGCGTGTCAGGCGACGCACCATGTTCGAGCCCATGCGCCCGAGGCCGATCATCCCGAGTTTCAATGGTGGCTCCTTGTTGCGGCGGTGCTGTGCATCAGAGCACAAAATCCGGCCGCGTGAAATTACCGGCAGTCTGATGACAGCTGAATTTCAGTCGGCGGTACCGGGCGCGCGCTCGGCGACCGAGACGCGATTGCGGCCGGCCGCCTTGGACTGATACAGGGCGCGATCGGTGCGCGCGCTCAGCGCCTCGAACTGCTCGTGGTCACCACAGGTGGCCAGACCAAGCGACACCGTGACCGTACCGATGCTGTCCTCGTTGTCGGCACGGCGGATCTTGCCCCGCTCGACCGCCGCGCGGATGCGCTCGGCCAACTCAGCGCCGCCGGCGCTCGAGGTTTGTGACAACAGCACCGCGAATTCCTCGCCGCCGATGCGCGCAATCGGGCCACGCTCGCCGACGCAGGCGCGCAGCACATTGGCCACCGCGACGATCACCTTGTCGCCGAGCAGATGACCGTGGGCATCGTTGATGGCCTTGAAATGATCGATGTCGAGCAGCAGCAGCGTGCAGCCGGACAGACTGCCGCGGCACACGCGCGCCGTCTGCTGATCAAAGCCGCGCCGGTTCAGCAGACCGGTGAGCGGATCGCTCAGCGCCAGGCCCTGCACCAGCTCCAGCTCGCCACGCAGGCGCTCGACTTCTTCCGAACTCTTCTTCAGATCCTCGCGGTAAATGCCGGTCTTGATCCGCAGCCGCGAGGTGTCGTCGATCAGCGAGTCCACCAGCTGGCCCACGGCCTGCGGCTCGCTGCTGGTCTGCAAGCGCTCGCGATAGCCATCGAGCTCGTTGCCATAGCGCTGCACGTCCTGCCCGGCCTCGTCGGTCACACCGTCGACGTGCTCGATCATGCGGGCGATCTCGGCCCGCATGCGCGCCGATGAATCGATGTCGCGCATCGCGACGTAGGTGTCGAACAGCCGCTCGATCTCGCGATCGTCGATGACCGCGGATTGTGCCAGGCGGGCGTCGATCGCCGCCTTCAGGCCGGGATTGGTACCGGCGGCGTACTCGTACCAGATGCTGTAGCTGAGTGGATGGAAACCGGCCGCGTGCCGCGCCATCAGTGGCAATACCATGCGCAGCAATTCCGCCGACTGCTCGCGTGACTCTTTATAACGCATTGAACCCGGATCCCGGCCGTGGCGGGCGGATTATAGACCGCATCAGTCGAACGAGGCGCCGCTGGCCTCCAGCACCCGGTACTTCCAGTAATCGACCTGTGAGGCGTCGGCGTATACGTCGACGTCGGCGCTGTATTCGACGCCGCCGGCGGCGCGGTTGCCCCACAGGGTGTCGAACCACGACTGCGCATCGGTGGCGGCCGGTGCACCGGCCGGCAGGTCGGCGACAAAGGCGGCCGCGAGGTTGAAATCATCAACGTCACTGCGGGTGAGCTCAGCGGTGCCAACCAGCAGCCAGCAGCGGCCGTCACTGCGCACCATCACCAAGCCGGGACTGAACTGCTCGCCATGGGTACGGTACCAGCGCACCCGCGCCGCGCCATCGCTGGCCGCCACCAGTTCCGAACCGACCTGACGGTTTGGAACCCCGGAGCGGCTGTAGCCGTAGCCGTCCTTGCCCGGATCCAGCAGCACGCGCACCGTGGCGCCGCGCGTGGCGGCATCCACCACCGCACGCACCACGTCGCGGTCCGACAGATACAGGGCCGCAAGGTCGACGCTGTCGTGCCGGCCGACCGAGGCCAGGCGCTGCACCAGCACGTCGGCGATGCCTTCCTCGCTGACGACCCGGGCACGCGCGCTGTCCACAGCCTTTAGCGGCGCGGCGTTGGCGTTCTGACGCTCCACCAGTCGCTGCGCGCGCTCCTGCATCGCTCCGCCGCCGGTCCAGCCGGAGAACTGCGCCACCACGAACTCGGATTCGAGCAGCGGCGCCAGAGCATCGCCGCTGAGTTGCAACGCCACGGCGGAATGCAGCGACGCCTCGGCGTTCAGCGGCCGGGAGAAGATCAGGCCGGTCAGGCCGCCAGCGCCATCATCGCCGATCAGCAGCTGACGATGCGCGCGCTGGTAACCGCGAATCCGACCCCACAGGCCGAACGAAATACTCGACGGACCGACGCCGAGCGGATTTGGCCAGCTGCCGCTCGCCAGCGGCGGATTCCACCAGCGGCAGCACAGCTGAAATAACGCCAGGAATGCGGCATCCGGCGCACGCAACCGGCCGGCATTGACCGGCACCACGGCGATGCCGGCCTGGCGCAGGCGCTGCAGTGTGGCTGCGTCCGGTTGCAGGCGCACGCTGGCCGGATCGATCAGCATCAGGATCCGCAGATCGGGCTGCTGCTGTCGCGCCTGCAGCAGCGCGTCGGTCACGCTGGCGGCGACCGGCGCCGCAGCTCGCAGCCGAGCGGCACCGGGGCCGGCCGCTGGCAGATCGCCGAACAGTCCGGTGTCCAGCACCAGCAACTCGCGTGCCTGTCCGATCATATGCAGCAGCTCGGTATTGATCTGGCGCTCGGTCAACGGCGCACCGGTGGCATCGGCCGCAGCCAAATCGCGCAGGAAGTGCACGTCGTGCGCACCCAGCGCACGCCAGTCACCGGTGATGTGCACCCCGGGCGGCAGGTGCTTTTCCGACTGCCGCAGGCCGATTGCGGCCCACGCGGCCAGAAACACCGCGATCAGTAGTCGGTACAGCAGTCGGAAGGACAGCCCGCGCATGCGCGCATTGTGCCTGCGGCCGGGGCAAAATGAGCGGGCCCGAAAATCCTTGGATTATGTACTCAGGCCGAGATCGGCTGCAGCGCACCGTTGCCGTCGGGCAGCAGATTGCCGAAGGCCGCGCGCCCGCCCTGCTGCTGCTGCAGTAGCTGCAACAGCTCATCGCAGCTGCGCGCCGGGCCGAACAGCTGCCCCTGCGCGAAATTGCAGCGGCTGCCGTGCAGGAATTCCAGCTGTCGTACCGACTCGACGCCCTCAGCCACCACTTCCATGCCCAGGCTGTGGCCCATGTCGATGATGGTGCGGACCAGGACTGCATCGGCCGGATCGTCGGCAGCGTCACGCACGAATGACTGATCGATCTTGAGGGTGCCGATCGGGAACTGCTGCAACGCCGACAGCGACGAGTAGCCGGTGCCGAAATCGTCGATCGACAGGTGAAGTCCCATGTCGTGCAGCTGATTGAGCATCTGCACGGTGCGGCGCGGATCGGCCATCAGGGTGGTCTCGGTGATCTCCAGCTCCAGGTTGCGGGTCGGCACCTGGTGCTTTTCGAACACCGAGCGGCAATTGAGAATGAAGCTGGCCTGCTTGAGCTGCTTGAGCGACAGGTTGAGCGAGATGCGCCCCGGATCGGCAATGTGGCGCCGCAGGCTGCGGAAGTCCACGCATACGCGTTCCAGCACCCACTCGCCGATGGCGCTGATCAGATTGTTCTCTTCGGCAATCGGGATGAACTGCGCCGGCGGGATGTCACCGTGTCCGGGCAGCCGCCAGCGCAGCAGCGCCTCGGCCCCGACCACGCGGCCATCGCGTAGATCCACCTTGGGCTGGTAGCGCACCACAAACTCGTCGCGTTCCACCGCCCGGCGCAGCTTGCTCTTGAGCATCAGCCGCTCGACCGCCGCGGCATTCATCTCCGGCGAATAGAACGCATAGGTGTTGCCGCCGTTCTGCTTCGAGTAATACATGGCAGCGTCGGCGTTGCGGATCAGATCGATGACGTTCTCGGCGTCGCGCGGACACAGCGCGATGCCGATGCTGACGGTCAGAAATACTTCCTGCTGATTGATGTGGAAGGCCTCGCCGGCCGCGTGCAGCACGGTGCGCGCCAGCTGCGCGACCTGGCCGCCGGCCTCCTCGGCATCCTGGCTGACGCCGTCGACGAACAGCGCGAACTCGTCGCCGGCCAGGCGTCCGAGCACGGCCTCGGCGTTGAGCACGCGCGTCAGCCGTTCGGTCAAGACCTCGAGCACGCGATCGCCGGAGGCGTGACCGAAAGTGTCATTGACCTCCTTGAATCGATCCATGTCGACATACAGCATCGCTACGCCGGTGGCATTGCGGCGCGAACGCGCAATCGCCTGTTGCAGCAGATGCTGGAACTGCATGCGATTGGGAATCTTGGTGAGCGCGTCATACCGCGCCAGGTAGCGGATGCGCCGCTCGGCGCGCTTGCGCTCGGTGATGTCGCGGGCGACGTAGATCTCGCCTTCGAATTCGGGATCTTCGGTCGCCACCTGGGAACCGACGAACGACACCGGAATGGTCTGGCCGGCGCGGGTGCGCAGCACGCTCTCGCCGGCATCGCGCGCCACCTGCAGCGGATCGGGGCCGAGCTTGTCGTTCTGATCGAGCAGCGTGACCAGGTTCTTACCGATCAGCTCGTCGTCGCTGTATCCGGTGAGACGGCAGGCAGCATCATTGGCGATGCGCACCGCGCCGCCGGGCGCGGTTACGAACACCGCGTCGGTCATGCTGTTGAGCACGCTGTGCAGATAGTTGCGGGTGAAGGTGGTATTGCGCAGCGCCAGGCGCATGTTCTCGAACGCCTGCTCGAGCTCGCCGATCTTGTCACTGCGGGTGCTGACCAGGGCCTGGCGAAACTCGCCGCGGCTCATCTGCTGGGCCGCGCCGATCAGCCCACGTACCGCGCGGTCGAGCTGCTGGCGCTGCCGCCAGGACCAGAACCCGGGCAGCATGACGGTGAAGGCGGCCACCAGAGCCGACAGCAGCAGCACCGACAGCGGCATGTCGTAGCTGCGGGCGAGGTACCCCAGCAGCGCCGCTACGCCGAGAAAGGCGCTGCACAGGATCACCATCAGATACTTGAAGCGCGGGCCGTGCATCCGGCCTCCCCTCGACAAATAACATTAGAATAATGCCGTATGTACAGCGCTGCGGCTACCAAAAATGTCTCATCTTAGTGCCGAGCAACTCACAGGTCGGGTACGTAGCCACGTGCTGGATGTGCCCGAGCCTGTCTGTACCCTGCATCCGGCGGCGGCTCCGGCATTCCTGAGCCTGCGCGCGGCGGCCGCTCACAGTGGCATAGATTTGACTCCGGCCTCCAGCTTTCGTTCTTTTCAGCAGCAGCTGGCGATCTGGAACGATAAATTCCACGGCCGGCGGCCGCTGCTCGACCAGCGGGGCCAAAGCCTCGACCGTGCCGCTTTATCCGACGACGAGACCGTGATGGCGATCCTACTGTGGTCGGCATTGCCGGGTGCCAGCCGGCACCACTGGGGCAGCGAGCTCGACCTGATTGATCGCAACGCTGTGCCTGCAGGCTACCGGGTGCAACTGACACCGGCGGAATACGCGCCCGGCGGCGTGTTTGAGCGGCTCGGCGCCTGGCTGCCGAGGCACTGCGAGGCCCACGGATTTTTTTTACCCTATGAGCACGATCGCGGCGGGGTGCGCCCGGAAGCGTGGCATCTGAGCTTCGCACCGGTCGCGGGGCCGGCACTGACGGCGCTGTCGGTCGAGGTGCTCGCCGCGGCACTGGACGATGTCGAGCTGGCAGGCGCCAGCGCGGTGCAACAGCGGCTGACCGACATTCACGCGCGCTATGTTTGCGCGGTCGCACAGCCGAGCGCGACCGCCCTGGCCGCCGCGTTCAATCCTGCAGCCAAGCCTTCTTGAAGTAACCGAGCATCAGGCTGCGCACGCGGCCCAGCGTGTTGGGATCGGCGGCGTGCAGTGGCGGATTTCGCCGCAACATGCGCCAGCTCTCGCTGCGCAGAATCTGCTCCAGATATTTCATGTTGCGGTCGATCGCCTCGATGTAGGGATTGCGGCCGTCGAACAGGATTTCCAGGTAGTGGTAGGCGCCGCCGAAGCGGTTATCCAGCCGCGTGGCGCGGGTATTGGCGACGAACGACGGCGTCTGCCGCAGCAGATCCAGCCCGGAGGCGTAGCGCACCTCGCGCGCGCCGTCGGCATTGGACATCGCCACGCCGCCGAGCACGAACTCCGGGTACAGCCGATCACGGCACTTCTCCAGGTAACAGCGGTCGGCAAGCTGCGCGATCATGTCGGCGGTGCCGAGCAGGTGGCCGAGCGCGGTATCGCGCGGATCGTGCGTCAGGATCGATTCGAACGGCCGCTCGTAGCCGGTGAAATGAATAACCTGCGAGGCCACGCCGGCCCATTGCGGCAGCCCGATCTGCGGCAGGTAATGCGCCAGGAACTCGGCCCCGCGGCTGACGTGATTGCGCGTGAACTCGGCGCCGTTGGTTTGCGCCTGGTCGCTGCTGCGGCGCAGATAGCCGACGTCGTGGAACAGCGCCAGGATCACGCCAGCGGCGGCGCGCTCGGAGGTGAGCTGGCGGGTCGCGTCGACCTGGCGCTCGTAGCCGGCCACCAGCCGGCCCATCGCCAAGGTGACATCGAGGGTGTGCTGGCGGTCGTGATAAATGGTATCGACGCCGGAATAGCCGGGCATGCGGCCGGCAAACAAGGCGTCAAAGTCGGCAAAGGCGCGCTGGATCGGCGCCAGCTCCACCTGCGGCCAGGTCGACTGCATCAGCTGTTCGACCGCGCGCAATACCGCCTGCGGTGAGCTCACGCGCACCGTGTTGGTAATGTCGTAATCGCTACGCCGGGTATCGGCCATGGCTGCGCCAGATATCGGAATCGGTTCTGATCGTTGCGCGGGGAAGAGCCAGAATTGCGGCGCAGTCTAGGGCAGCCCCCACCCCCGAACATGCGACGCGGCGCACACTTTGATCACCCCGGATTCAGGGTCGGCGGAACCGTGCTGTGGGTTGCCACGCACCACCAATTCGGACCTATATGTCAAAGCTGGCCAGCACCGGTGCGTGATCGGACACGCCCTCGCCGCTGCGCGTGCTGCGATCGATGTGCGAGCCCAGGCAGCGCGCTGCCAGTTCGGCCGAGGCCAGAATCAGGTCGATTCGCAGCCCGTGATTGCGCCGAAATGCGCCGGCCCGATAGTCCCACCAGCTAAACGACCGCGCTGGCTGCTCGAATTGCCGAAACACGTCGCTCAGTCCGAGCTGCAGCAGCGTGCGCAGCGCGGAACGTTCCGGCTCGCTGACGTGGATCGCCCCTTGCCAGGCCTCCGGATCGTGCACGTCGCGGTCCTCGGGCGCGATGTTGAAGTCGCCGAGCACCAGCAGCCGCGGAAATTGTGTCAGCTCGCGCCTAAGCCAGGCCTGCAGCGCCGTGAGCCAGCGCAGTTTGTACTGGTACTTGTCCGAGCCTGGCGCGTGGCCGTTGGGTACGTAGAGATTGACAATGCGAACCCCGCCGCAGCAGGCGGCGAGCACGCGCCGCTGCTGATCGTCAAAGCCGGGGATCTCGATGATCGATTCGGTCAGTGGCGAGCGCGCCAGGATGGCGACGCCGTTGTAGGTCTTCTGGCCGTTGAATACTACCTGGTAACCCGCGGCCTGGATTTTGGCGGCCGGAAAGGCCGCGTCCAGCAGTTTGGTCTCCTGCAGCGCAACCACATCGGGCGAGTGCGCCGCGAGCCACTCGAGCAGCTGCGCCAGGCGCACGCGCAGCGAATTGACGTTCCAGGTGGCGATCTGCATCGATGATTCTCCGGCGATTTTTGCCGCGGCGGTATCTTTACGACATTTTAATGCCGTGCCCGGCAGCATCGTGGCCATCGCAGGAGGGCCGCCGATGGATGCCTGGTATATCGCTCTGTTGCTGCTGCTGGCAATTCTCACTGCCGCCGGCGTGCTGCTGTGCGCGCGGCTGCAGCGACGCTCATGAGCACGCTCTATTGGGTCGCGCTGCTGGTCACGCTCGGCCTCTTGGGCTACCTGCTGTACGCGATGCTGCACGCCGAGGACTTCTAAGATGAGTAACAACGGCTGGTGGCAACTGCTGCTGTTTCTGAGCGTGCTGCTACTGGTGATCAAGCCTCTCGGCCGCTACATGGCCGCGGTGCTCGAGGGCACGTCGTTCGCGGCCGGGCGCGGCGGCGCGCTGGAGCGAGGCATCTACCGGCTGTGCCGTATCGATGCCAACGATTCAATGAGTTGGCAGCGATACGCGCTGGCGCTGCTGCTGTTCAATACGCTCGGTGCGCTGGCGGTTTATGCACTGCAGCGGTTGCAGGCCTACCTGCCGTGGAACCCGCAGGCGCTCGCGGCCGTCACGCCGGATTCCGCCTTCAACACCGCCATCAGCTTTGTCAGCAATACCAACTGGCAGGGATACGGCGGTGAATCCACCATGAGCTACCTGACCCAGATGCTGGCTCTGGCGGTGCAAAATTTCCTGTCGCCGGCCACCGGCATCGCCGTGCTGGTCGCGCTGGTGCGCGGTTTCCGGCTCAAGCAGGCCGCCGCCATCGGCAACTTCTGGGTTGATCTGACGCGCGCCACGCTGTACGTGCTGCTGCCGCTGTCGCTGGTACTCGCGCTGCTGCTGGTCGGTCAGGGCGTGGTGCAAAGCTTCAAGCCCTACCAGATTGCGCCGCTGCTAGCTCCCATAACGATCGATCAGCCGGTCACCGATGCCGCCGGCAACCCGGTGAACGATGCGCAGGGCCATCCGCAGACCAAGCCGACACGCATCGATACCCAGACTATTCCCCTGGGTCCTGCCGCCAGCCAGATCGCGATCAAGCAGCTGGGCACCAACGGCGGCGGGTTTTTTAACGCCAATTCCGCCCACCCGTTCGAGAATCCGACGCCGCTGAGCAACTTCCTCGAAGTGCTCGCGATCGTGCTGATTCCAGCCGCGCTGTGTTACACCTTTGGACACATGCTCGGTGACACGCGCCAGGGCTGGGCGTTGCTGGCCGCCATGCTGGTGCTGTTCGTGCCGCTGCTGGGGCTGACTGCCTGGGCCGAAGGCCGCGGCAACCCGGCTTATCCCGCGGCCATCGCTCAGAGCGTCACGACGCCCGGCATGCCGGCCGGCAATCTTGAGGGCAAGGAGCAGCGTTTCGGCGTGGCCGATTCGGCGCTCTGGGCTACCGCCACCACCGCCGCCTCCAACGGCTCGGTGAACTCGATGCACGACTCGTTCACGCCCTTGGGTGGCCTGATTCCGATGTGGCTGATCCAGCTTGGCGAAGTGGTGTTTGGCGGGGTCGGCTCGGGGCTGTACGGCATGCTGGTGTTCGCCGTCATTGCGGTATTCGTCGCCGGTCTGATGGTCGGACGCACGCCGGAGTACCTCGGCAAGAAGCTCGAGGCCTTCGAGATGAAGATGGCGTCGCTGGTGATCCTGATTCCGCCTTTTTTCACGCTGGTGGGCGCGGCGGTGGCGGTCTCCGCGGCTGCCGGTCGCGCCGGCATTGCCAATCCCGGCGCGCACGGCTTCTCCGAGATCCTGTACGCGTTCTCTTCGGCCGCCAACAACAACGGCAGCGCCTTCGCCGGACTGTCCGCCAACACTCCTTTTTATAATGTAGCGCTCGGTATCGTCATGTGGACCGCTCGCTACTGGGTGATCGTCCCGGTGCTGGCGATCGCCGGCAGTCTGGCCGCCAAGAAGCGCATACCGGCCGGTGCCGGCACGCTCGCGACCCATACGCCACTGTTCGTGATGCTGCTGGCGGGCACGGTCGTGATCGTCGGCGCGCTGGCGTTCTTTCCGGCGCTCGCGCTCGGTCCGATCGTCGAGGAACTGCGCTTCGGGGTGCAGCCATGACCAGTGCCGCACGCGCCCGGCCGCTGTTCGACCCGCCGCTGGTAGCCGCGGCGATCCGCGATTCGTTCGTCAAGCTCGCGCCCTGGGTGCAGTGGCGCAATCCGGTGATGTTCGTGGTGCTGGTCGGCAGCGTGCTGATCAGCTGCCTGTGGCTCGCGCAGCTGTGCGGTGCGCTGGCATCCGAGGGTCGACCGGGATTTGTGCTGGCGATCGCTTTGTGGCTATGGGCTACGCTGCTGTTCGCCAATTTCGCCGAGAGTCTGGCCGAAGGGCGCGGCAAGGCGCAGGCCGCCGCGTTACGTTCGGGCCGGCGTGATGTGATGGCACGACGTTTCCCCGGCGGCCGCATCGATCAGCCTTACCAGAGTGTCGCCTCACATGCATTGCGCCGTGGCGATGTGGTGCTGGTGGAGGCCGGCGACACCATCCCAGGGGATGGCGAGGTCATCCATGGCACCGCCTCGGTCGACGAGAGCGCCATCACCGGTGAGTCCGCCCCGGTAATCCGTGAGGCCGGCGGCGATCGCTCCGCGGTCACCGGTGGCACGCGTCTGCTGTCGGACAGTCTGCGGGTGCGCATCACCGCCAATCCGGGTGAAGCTTTCCTGGACCGCATGATCGCGCTGGTGGAAAACGCCCAGCGCCAGCGCACGCCGAACGAGATCGCGCTGGCGATCCTGCTCGCGGGCCTGACGCTGATCTTCCTGAAGACCACCGCGACCTTGCTGCCGTTCTCGCTGTTCAGTGTCAGCGTGGCCGGCCAGGGCACGCCGATCTCGATCACGGTGCTGGTGGCGCTGCTGGTGTGTCTGATCCCGACCACGATCGGCGGTTTGCTGTCCGCGATCGGCATCGCCGGCATGGATCGCATGATCCAGGCCAATGTGATCGCAACCTCGGGTCGCGCGGTCGAGGCCGCAGGCGATGTCGACGTGCTGCTGCTCGACAAGACCGGCACCATCACGCTGGGCAACCGCCTGGCCTCGCGCTTCATACCGGCCGCCGGCGTGAGTCCGGCCGAGCTGGCCGACGCCGCGCAGCTGTCATCGCTGGCCGACGAGACTCCCGACGGCCGTTCGATCGTGGTGCTGGCCAAGCAGCAGCACGGCATTCGCGGACGCGACACCGGTGCGCTCGGCGCGCAGTTCATTCCATTCAGCGCCCAGACTCGCATGAGCGGCGTCGACTTCGACGGTCGTCGCGTCCGCAAGGGCGCCGCCGATGCCATCGCCCAATGGCTCGAGCAGCAGGGCGGTGCGCTGCCGGCCGAAGTGCAGCTCGCGGTCGATAGCGTCGCCCGTCAGGGTGCGACGCCATTGGTGGTAGCCGACGGCGCGCGCGCGCTGGGTGTGATCGAGCTCAAGGACATCGTCAAGGGCGGAATTCGCGAGCGCTTCGCGGAGCTGCGTCGCATGGGCATTCGCACCGTGATGATCACCGGCGACAACAAGCTGACTGCGGCGGCGATCGCAGCCGAGGCCGGAGTCGACGACTTCCTGGCCGAAGCCACGCCCGAAGCCAAACTCAGACTGATCCGCGAGCAGCAGCAGCAGGGTCGGCTGGTGGCCATGTGCGGCGATGGCACCAACGATGCGCCGGCGCTGGCACAAGCCGACGTTGCAGTGGCGATGAATACCGGCACGCAAGCGGCCAAGGAAGCCGGCAACATGGTGGATCTGGATTCCAACCCGACCAAACTCATCGAGGTGGTCGAGGTCGGCAAGCAGATGCTGATCACGCGCGGCTCGCTCACCACCTTCAGCATTGCCAACGACGTCGCCAAGTATTTCGCAATCATTCCGGCGGCATTTGCCACCACCTATCCGCAACTCAACGCGCTCAACATCATGCACCTGGCCAGTCCTGACAGCGCGATCCTGTCAGCGGTCATCTTCAATGCGCTCATCATCGTCGCACTGATTCCGCTGGCGCTGCGCGGCGTGCAGTACCGCGCGGTCGGCGCCGACGCGCTGCTGCGCCGGAATCTGCTGATCTACGGCGTCGGCGGCATCGTGGTGCCATTCATCGGTATCAAGCTGATCGATCTGATTCTCGCCGTCATGCATCTGACCTGAAGGGGCTCGCGCACCATGGCAAAACTGCTGCTGAATTCGCTGCTGAGCCTGCTGCTGCTGTCGCTGCTGACCGGCCTGGTCTATCCGCTGCTGGTGACAGCGCTCGCGGCGGCCTGTTGCACACGCCAGGCCCAGGGCTCGCTGCTGTTCGATCACGACCGGCTGCTGGGTTCGGCGCTGCTCGGACAGCCGTTCGATGACCCGAAATATTTCTGGTCGCGGCCGTCGGCCACCGCGCCGCAGCCGTACAACGGGCTGGCATCGGGCGGCTCCAATCTCGGACCGACCAACTCGGCGCAGGCCGACGCGGTGAAAGCACACCTGCAGGCGCTGCAGAGTGCCGACCCGGGCAATGACGCGCCGGTGCCGCTCGATCTGGTCACCGCTTCAGCCAGCGGCCTGGATCCGGATATCAGCCCAGCCGCCGCCGACTACCAGGTGGCGCGGGTGGCGCGGCTGCGCGCGCTGGACCCGGCACGGCTGCGCGCGCTGGTGGCCAGTCACACCCTTGGCCGCCAGTGGGGGATCTTCGGCGAGCCGCGCGTCAACGTGCTGGAACTGAACCTGGCTCTGGATCGCACGCACTGACGCGCGTTGCGCGCGCCCGCCCGGCGCGTATAGTCGGCCCGAGCTGTGATGCACGATAACCGGCCCGATCCGGATCAGCTGCTCGACCAGATGCGGCAAAACGAGGCGCGGCGACAGCGCGGACGCCTGACGATCTTCTTTGGCGCCAACGCCGGCGTCGGCAAGACCTACTCGATGCTCGAGACCGCGCAACGCCGGCGCGCCGAGGGCGTGGACGTCGTGGTCGGCTACATCGAGCTGCACGGTCGCGAGGAGACCGAGCGTCTGCTCGCCGGCCTCGAGCAGCTGCCGCCACTGGTCATGAAATTCGGCACTACCACGCGGCGCGAGTTCGACCTCGACGCGGCGTTGGCGCGCCGGCCCGCGCTGCTGCTAGTCGATGAGCTGGCGCATACCAATATCAGCGGCGGGGATCCGCCACCGCGTCACCAGAAGCGCTGGCAGGACGTCGAGGAACTGCTGGACGCCGGCATCGACGTACTTACCACCGTCAACGTGCAGCACCTCGAGTCGCTTAGCGACGTGGTGTGGCAAATCACCGGCGTGCGCCAGCTGGAGACGCTGCCCGATCGCGTGTTCGATCGCGCCGACGACATCAAGCTGGTGGACATCCCGCCGGACGATCTGCTGCAGCGGCTGCGCGAGGGTCGTGTGTACGTGTCGCAGCAGGCCGAGCGCGCGTTGGAGAATTTCTTCCGCAAGGGCAATCTGATCGCGTTGCGCGAGCTGGCATTGCGCAAGACCGCCGACCGCGTCGATCAGGCGATGCGCGACTATCGGCAGGAGAAGGCGGTGCGCGGCGCCTGGGCGGCGCGCGAGCGGCTGCTGGTCGCGGTCGGTCCGGACGCACAGGGCGAGCGCCTGGTGCGCGCCGGCAAGCGCACCGCCGATCGGCTGGACGCCGAGTGGCTGGTGGTATTCGTCGAGACACCGGCGCTGCAGCGCCTGTCCGAATCGGAACGCAATCGCCGCATCGCGATTCTGCGGCTGGCCGAGTCGCTCGGTGCCGAAGCCATCACGCTCGGCGGCTCCTCCGCCGGCGCCGAGCTGCTGGCCTACGCGCGCACGCGCAACGTCACGCGGATCCTGACCGGCAGCTGCACGCGATCGCGCTGGCGACGGCTGCTGCGGGCGTCCACCACCGACTATTTGCTGCAGCACAGCCGCGACATCGACGTGCTGGTGATCGCGGCTAATGCCGCCGACGCGGGCAACGGCAGCCCGCGTGCCGTGCCCGACAGCGTGCTGGACGGCACGCCGGCCAAGCCGCGCTGGCCGCGCTACCTGCTGGCGGTAGCGTCGACGCTGCTGGCCACCGGGGCGTGCTGGGTGTTCTACCGGCTCGACCCGCGGCTGGGCGAAGCCAATCTGGTGATGATCTATCTGCTGAGCACGGCGCTGGTGGCGGTGTATGGCGGCCGGCGCGCAGCGATTCTGAATGCGGTGCTCGGCGTGGTTGCGTTCGACTTTATGTTCGTGCCACCGCGCTTCGAGTTTGCCGTCAGCGACGTGCGCTATTTCATTACCTTCGCGGTGATGCTGATCGTGGCGCTGATCATCGGCGGTCTCAATGCCAGCGTGCGTCAGCAGGCGCGAATCGCCGGCTACCGCGAGCGGCGCACCGCGCTGCTCTATGCCATGAGCCGCAACCTGGCGATGGCGCGCGGCAGCGCGCAGATGGCCGAGGTCGCCGTGCGTCACGTCAGCGAGGTGTTCGCCAGCCGCACGGTACTGCTGCTGGCCGACGAGCAGGGACGCGTGATCTATCCACGGGCCACACGCCTCGACGTGTCGTATGCACACGCCGACCTGGGCATGGCGCAGTGGGTGTTCGATCATCGCAAGCCCGCCGGGCTGGGGACCGATACGCTGGCGGGATCCGCCGGCCTGTACCTGCCGCTGTCGGGCGGCGAGCGCAGCTTCGGCGTGCTGGCGCTGCTGCCGGACAATCCGCGCCGCGTCACGTTGCCGGAGCAGTACCGCCTGCTCGAGACCTTCGCCGCGCAGATCGGGCTGGCGCTGGAACGCGCCGACTTTGCCGCGCATGCGCAGGCCGCGGAGGTGCGGGCCGAAACCGAAGCGATCCGCAACGCGCTGCTAGCATCGATCTCGCACGACCTGCGCACGCCGCTGGCCACGATCTCTGGCGGCGCCGCCACGCTCGCCGGCAACATCGATGCACTCAGCCCGGCCGACCGGCGCACGCTGGCGGCCGCGGTCAGCGATGAGGCCACGCGCGTCAGCGAGCGCATCACCACGCTCTTGGACCTGGTGCGTCTGGAGACCGGCGCGGTCGAGCCGCGCTTCGACCTGTACGCGCTCGATGAGCTGGTCGGCTCGGTGCTGCACCGGCTGGACGCGCGGCTGCTGCGCCATCCGCTGCGGGTGCAATTGCCCGAAACGCTGCCGCTGCTGCGCGTGGATGGGGGCCTGATCGAGCAGGTGCTGGAGAATCTGCTGGACAATGCCGCCAAGTACACCCCGCCCGGCACCGCGATCCGCATCAGTGCGCAGGCACTGCGGCGTCAGGTCGAGGTCAGTGTCGAGGACGACGGCCCGGGACTGGCGGTCGCCGATCCGGAGATCCTGTTCGAGAAATTCCAGCGCGGCTCGCCCGAGGGCGCCGTCGGCGGCATCGGCCTGGGGCTGGCGATCTGCCGCACCATCCTGGCGCTGCACAAGGGCCGCATCTGGAGCGAGAACCGCGCACCGCACGGCGCCGCGTTTCGCTTCACCGTGCCGATGGTGGCCGATGCGGCGGACGGCGATGTCGCGCCGTCATGACCGTCGCCAGCCGCGCGATCCTAATAGTCGAGGATGAGCCGCAATTGCGGCGCATGCTGCGCACGCTGCTGGAGCTGGAGAATTTTCGCGTGGTCGAGGCCGAGAATGCGGAACGCGGATTGGCGGCGGCACGCAGCCACAAACCCGATCTGCTGATCGTGGATCTGGGACTACCCGATCGCGACGGCACCGAGCTGATCCAGGAGGTGCGCGCCTGGTCGCGGGTCCCGATCATCGTGCTATCGGCGCGCACCGACGAAGCCAACAAGGTCGGCGCGCTCGAGGCCGGTGCCGATGACTACATCACCAAGCCATTCGGCGCGCGCGAACTGCGCGCGCGCCTGCAGGTGGCTTTGCGCCACGCCACCAGTAGCGCGGCCGCCGGCTCGGCGCTGCGCATCGGCGACTGGCACATCGATCTCAAAGCGCGCAGCGCGCGCGCCGGCGACGGCCGCGAGCTGCATCTGACGCCGACCGAATACCGGCTGCTGGAGGTGCTGGCGCAGCACATCGGCCTGGTGGTCACCCATCGCGCGCTGTTGACGCAGGTCTGGGGCCCGGGTAGCGCCCAGCAGACCCAATATCTGCGCGTCTACATGAAGCAGTTGCGCGGCAAGCTCGAGCCCGATCCGGCGCGACCACGTTGGCTGCTGACCGACACTGGCGTTGGTTACCGGCTGGCGCTGCGCGACTGATCGGCATCCGCGCTTGGCGTGCCGATCAGCTGCACCTGGCGGTGCGGATACGGAATCTCGATGCCGCGCTCGCGACAGGTCTGCACCACCGCCAGGCTGAGCTCGCCGCCGGCGGAGGCGAAGTCGCCGACCGCCACCCAGGGTTTCAGTGCGATCTGCACCATCGAGTCGGCCAGCGCCACGATCTGCACCACCGGTTCCGGATCGCGCAGCACGCGCGGGTTGGCCGCGACCAGCTCGCGGATCACGCTCATCGCCTCGGTCAGGTCGGCCTCGTAGGCCACGCCGACCTTGACCTCGAGCTGACGGATCTGACCGTAGTTGTGCAGGATTTCGCCCACCACCTTGCGGTTGGGCACCACTACGCGCGAGCGATCCAGGTGCAGCAAGGTGGTGCTGAACATGGTGATGAACTGCACCTGCCCCTGCACACCGACGATCTCGATGTAATCGCCGACGCGATACGGCTTGGTGAAGATGATGGTCAGCCCGGCGACGACATTGCTGAGTATGCCCTGGGTGGCGAGCGCGATGCCGGCACCGGCGACGCTCAAGCCGGCGATCAACGGCAGCAGCTCGACGCCCAGGTTCTCCAGCGCCAGGATGAAGAACAGCATGAACACCAGCACCTTGACCAGGCGCACCAGCAGCAGCCGCACCGGCGGCTCGAGCTCCAGTCGTGACAGCCCCCGCTCGATCGCGCGTCCACACCAGCGCCCCACCAGACCGCCGCCGATCAGGATCAATACGGCGATCAGGATCTTCGGACCAAAGCGCACCGCCATGTCGATCAGTGCGCCGCGGGCCTGGTTCAGCGCGGCCAAATTGGTGTCCATGGCTAATCTCCCCGTCGTCTTGTAGCGACATTGTAACGGTGCCGGGTCGGCGCCGGCGGGTCGTGCTACTGTCGTGCTGACACGGCCATACAGGAGTGTCGATGCGCCCGCTCTGGCTGTTGGCACTCGGCGCGCTGCTGTGCGCCCCGGCTGCGTTCGCCGCCCCGTTGGCAGTCTCGACCTTCTCCGGTCCGCTCTATCCACCGGACGGCCTGGACATGTCGGCCATGGACTCGTCGGTCAAGCCGGGCGACGACTTCTTCGAGCATTGCAACGGTGCCTGGATCGCGCGCGCCACGATCCCGCCGGATCGGCCGTACGTGAGCGAGGCGCAGATGATGCGCGAGCGCACCGAGGCGCAGCTGCGCTCGATCCTGGAACAGGCAGCGGCCCGGGCCAGCCACCAGCCCACGACCCTCGAGGGCAAGGTGGGGGCGTTCTACAACTCGTTCATGGACCAGAAGCGGCTCGAGCGGCTGGACACGCGGCCGATCGAGTCCGAGCTGCGCGCCATCCGTGCCAGTCACACGCGCGAGCAGCTGGCAGAGCTGATGGGGCATTCGGTCGCCGGCTTCGAGGGCACCTGGTTTCGCGTCGCGATCGACGTCGATCTCAAGCACACCGGCCACTACGCCGTCTACCTGCAGCAGGCCGGCCTGTCGCTGCCCGGGCGTGATTACTATCTGAAGCCCGAGCTGGCCGACAAGAAACAGCAGCTCGGCCAGTACGTCGAGCGACTGCTGGCTTTAAGCGCGTGGCCCAAGGCGCACGAGCGCGCCGGCGCGATCGTCGCGCTCGAGACTCGCATCGCCCAGGCCAGCTGGAGCAAGACCGATCAGCGCAATCTGTCGCGGCTCTACAACCCGTTCACGCCGGCACAGCTGCAGACGTTCGTCCCCGGATTTGCCTGGAGTGCATTCCTGCACGGCGCTGGACTGGACGCCAAGACCCGGCTGGTCGTGGCAGAGAAGAGCGCGTTTCCGCGCATCGCTCAGCTGTTCGCGGAGACGCCACTCGACACGCTCAAGGCCTGGCTGGCGTTCAGCGTGGCCGACTCGGCCGCACCGTACCTGACGCGCGCCTTTGGCGACGCCCACTTCGAGTTTCACGAGCGGGCGCTGCTCGACATCAAGGAGCGCGCGCCGCGCTGGAAGGAGGCCATCAATGCGGTCGCCGGCGGCGACTGCGCGGCCGATCCGGTCAGCTGTTTCGGCACGCTCGACTGGGCGGTCGGGCAACTGTACGCGACGCGCTACTTTCCGGCCGACACCAAGGCCAGCATCGAAGCCCTGGTGAACGAGGTGACCCGCGCCTTTCGCAGCCGCATCGAGCGGCTCGAGTGGATGGACGAACAGACCCGCGCCGAAGCGCTGCGCAAGCTCGACAGCTACGTGGTCAAGGTCGGCTACCCCGATAAGCCGCGTGATTACTCGGCCCTGGTCGTTCGCGATGACGATCTTATCGGCAACGTGCGACGCGCGGCGGCGGCGGACTTCGCCTTCTACCTCGCGCGCAGCGACGGCGCAGTCGACAGCAGCGACTGGATCATGACGCCGCAGACCGTGGATGCCTACAGCGGCTCACTGCGCGATATCGTGTTTCCGGCCGCCATCCTGCAGCCGCCGGACTTCGATCCGAACGCCGACACTGCGGTCAATTTCGGCGGCATTGGCACGATCATCGGCCACGAGCTGACCCACGGCTTCGACGACATGGGGCGCACGCTGGACGCCAGCGGCGCGCTGCGCGACTGGTGGAGCCCGAAGGATGCCGAGGCCTTCAAGGCACGCGCCGCCGTGCTGGCAGCCCAGTACGCCGAGTTTGAGCCGGTCGCGGGTGTGCACATCGACCCCGACCTGACGATGGGTGAGAACATCGCGGATCTGGGCGGCGTCGCCATCGCGCTCGACGCCTACCACGCCTCGCTGGGCGACCAGGGAGCGCCGGACATTGACGGCCTGTCCGGCGATCAGCGCTTCTTCCTGGCATTCGCGCAGATCTGGCGCGGCACCTCGCGCGAGGACTACATACGTCAGCTCACGCTCAGCGACCCGCATTCTTATCGCAGTTTTCGGGTCAACGGCGTGGTGCGCAATATCGATGCCTGGTACGACGCCTTCGGAGTGCAGCCGGGCGACAAGCTGTATCTCGACCCGGACCAGCGCGCGCGCATCTGGTAACACCGGTCGGCCATCGCGCGCTGCTTCAACGCCGCGGAGCGGGAAACGCCAGCACGTTGCGGCTGTAGGTTTCCACCACCTCGCTGAAGGGAGTGCCATTGGGCAGTGTCAGTATCGCCCGATGCTCGAGTACCGCCGCCGGCATGCGCAGCGTCGCTGCTGCGAGCGCCGGCGCCGGTGGCTGCATGTCCCAGTCGCCCGGTAGCGGTTGCCACAGCAGACTCGACTCGATCGTGTGGCGCTGGAAGTGCAGCGCCTGCACCGCCTTGCCGAACGGCGTGTCGCTGGTATCGAGCACGCGATTCATAGCCACGGTCAGCCGCCCCGGCACGTACCAGTTGTCCGCTTCGGACAGCTCGATCGAGCCGCAGCGCAGTTTCACGTGGCGATAGCGCACCGGTTCGGACGCGCTGACAGCGAGTTCGCGCCGCTGCTGTGCGGTCGGCGGCTGCGGCTCGCCGCCGATGCGTTCGGCGATGACGGTGGCAGGTGTCGCCAGGTGGTGCGCTTCGCACCAGTGCTCCAGCGTCAAGGTCGCGCTGTCGTGGCTGAGCAGCTCCGCGTTCAGCGTCTGCAGTTCCGCCAGGGCGCTGAGCCGCGCGGCATCGGTATCGGGTCACCCCTGGGCACACGCGATACCGCACAGCGCCAACAGCAGCAGCGTGCGAACTGCATCGGGCCGTAGGCTGCGCAAGCGGATCGCTCGCTAGGCTGCGATCCCGTATTGCCGCAGTAGCGCCTCGACCTGCGGTCCGCGGCCGCGAAACTCCACGAACGCCTCGAGCGGGTCGCGGCTGCCACCGCGCGACAGGATGCTGTCGAGAAAACGGCGCGCGGTCGATCGATCGAACGCGCCGCGCTCGAGGAAGGCGGAGAACGCATCGGCCGCCAGCACCTCAGCCCACTTGTAGCTGTAGTACCCGGCGGCGTAGCCACCCGAGAAAATGTGCTGGAAGCTGTGCGGGTAGCGATTCCATTCGGGCACCGGTACCACGGCCACTTCGCGCCGTACCTCCTGCAGCAGCGGGTACACGCGCCCACCGCGCTTCGGGTCATATTCGGCGTGCAAGCGCATATCAAACAGCGCGAATTCCACCTGCCGCAATGTCTGCAGACCGGCCTGGAAGCTGCGGGTCGCAATCAGCTGGCGCTGCTTGTCGGCCGGAATCGGGCGGCCGTCGCGCACGTGCGCCGATACGCGCTCGAGCACCTCGCCCTGCCAGGCATAGTTCTCCATGAACTGGCTCGGCAGCTCGATCGCATCCCAGGCCACGCCGTTGATGCCGGCGACGCTCGGATAATTCACCCGCGTGAGCATGTGATGCAATCCGTGGCCGAACTCATGAAACAGTGTCACCACGTCATCGTGGGTCAGCTGCGCCGGGCGCCGATCGCCCGGGGCGAGCGAGTTGCACACCAGGTAGGCCACCGGCAGCACGGTGTCGCCGCTGAGCACTTTGCGGCCGACGCAGTCGTCCATCCAGGCGCCGCTGCGCTTGTTGGGACGAGCGTAGGCGTCCAGGTAGAAGCTCGCGATCGGCACGTCGCCGGGTGTGCGGACCTCGAAGTAGCGTGCGTCGGGGTGCCAGACCGGCACGCCGGTGCGCTCGCGGATGCGCACCTCAAACAGCCGCTCGGCCACGTCGAACAGACCTTCGAGCACCCGCGGCAACGGCAGATATTCGCGCAGTTCCTCCTGCGTCACCGCGTAGCGGCTCTGCTGCAGCCGCTCGGAATAGAAGGTCACGTCCCAGGCGTTGAGCCGGTGGCCGGCGAACTGCTCCAGCTCGGCGAATTCCGCCATCCCGGCCGGCTTGGCGCTGCGCACCAGGTCGCGCAGAAAGGCCATCACCTCCGGCACCGCGCGCGCCATTCGATTGGCGAGCGCGTAATCGGCAAAGCTGTTGAAGCCAACCAGCCGCGCGGCCTCGTGCCGCAGCCGCAGGATGTCTTCCATGACCAGGGTGTTGTCGTAGTTACTCTGACCCGGCGCCTGGTCCGAGGCCCGGGTCGACCAGGCCTGGTAGAAAGCGCGTCGCAGCGGCTCGGACTCGGCGTCGGTGACGACCGCGACGTAGCTCGGCTGGTCCAGGCCGAATAGCCAGCCGTCCCGACCCCGCTCGTGCGCGCGCCGCTGCGCCTGCTCGATCAGGCCCTCATTGAGGCCGGCCAGCAGTGCGCGATCGGTCACATGGTGCGACCACGCATTGGTCGAATCGAGTACGTTCTCCTCGAACTTAGCCGACAGCCGCGACAACTCCATCATGATGGCCTTGAAGCGCGCCTTGTGTTGCGGCTCGAGCGCGACACCGGCCAGACGAAAATCACGCAGCGCGTGCTCGACCAGCTCGCGCTGCACCGGATCGAGGCTGCGGCCCTGGCGCTCGGCGATCTGAGCGAAGGCGCGATACAGCCGCTCGCTCTGCGCCAGGTCGGTCTGATATTCGGACAGCAGCGGCAGGCAGGCGTTATAGGCGCTGCGCAAGGCTTCGGAATTTACCACCGCGTTCAGGTGCGTGATCGGCGACCAGACCTTGCCCAGCCGGTGTCGCAGTTCCTCGAGCGGTTCGGCCACGGTGTGAAAGTCCGGATTTGGAACCGCCTCAATCTCGGCGATGCGCACGCGCTGTTCGGCCAGCAGCCGCGACACCGCCGGCTCGATGTGCTCCGGCCGGATGGCATCAAAGCACGGTAGTGGCGTATCCGAGAGCAGCGGATTGGTGGCAGACATGGCAGATAACCTAAAGGGCAAGACTGGCGGATATTTTAGCGGTCCGCAGCCGGTGTAACATGGATAAAAGTAAGACTTCCAGCCCTGCAGCGGAGTTCCCTCGATGGCATCCGACTTTGATCTGATCGTGATCGGCGGCGGCAGCGGCGGTCTGGCCTGCGCACAGCGAGCGGCGGACTATGGTGCGCGCGTACTGCTGGTCGAGATGGGGCGGCTGGGCGGCACCTGCGTCAATGTCGGCTGCGTGCCCAAAAAACTCATGTGGTACGCCGGCGAACTCGCGCACGCGTTGCGCGACGGCGCCGGCTACGGCTTCGACGTGTCGATGTGGCGCCACGACTGGGCGCTACTCAAGCAGATGCGTGACGAGTTCATTGCTCGCATCAACGAGATCTATGCCCGCAACCTGAACACGCGCCACGTCGAGCTGCTGCGCGGCCGAGCCCGACTGCTGACAACCCAGTCGATCCAGGTGGGCGAGCAGGTCTATTCGGCGACAGAGATCGTGATCGCCACCGGCGGCCGACCGACCGTCCCGCATCTGCCCGGGAGCGAGCTCGGTGTCACCTCGGACGGCTTTTTCGAGCTGGCGACGCGCCCGGATAGCGTCGCGATAGTCGGTGGCGGCTACATCGGCGCCGAGCTCGGCGGTATCTTTTCGGCGCTCGGCTCGCGCACCACCGTGGTGCTGCGACACGAGTGCATGTTTCGTCATTTCGACGCGATGCTCGGCAATCGGCTGATGGATATCATGCGCGAAGAAGGCGTCGAGTTCGCCGTCAACGCGGTTCCCAAGTCGCTGACGCGCAATGCCGGCGGCTTTCTCGAACTGACGGTGGAAGACGGCCGCGTGCTGGGACGATTCGACGCGCTGATCTGGGCCGTGGGACGAGCGCCGTTGACCGCCGATCTCGGGCTGGAGCGACTGGGCGTCACGGTCGACTGGATGGGCCATATCGTCACCGACGACTGGCAGGCGACCAACCTGCCGCACCTGTACGCCATCGGCGACGTCACGCCGCGCGTGCAGCT
>DASXDL010000037.1:0-216623 GCA_036490715.1 Steroidobacteraceae bacterium
TCCGGATAGCTGGCGCGGATGTATCGCAGGATATCGAGACCGCTGCGATCGGGCATGTTGATGTCGAGGATCACCAGATCCCAGTTGCCGCCGCGCAGCTTGTCGAGCGTCTCGTTGCCCGAAGCCGCCTCACCGATTTCGGTGATGCTGCGGTCCTCGACCAGAAACTGCCGCAGCCCGGCGCGCACCATCGCGTGATCGTCCGCCAGAAGTACTCGTGTCATTTGTGTACCCATCCCCTTGCAATCTCCCGCAACGCTACGCGTGCGAACGGACTTCCGGCTGCTGCTGTTGTCCGTAGATTGCGAGCTTGTTATACAGTGTTTTCAAACTGCATCCCAGCGTCTTGGCCGCGCGGTTTTTGTTGCCGGCCCAATGCGCCAGGGTCGCTTCGATCAGCCGCCGCTCCGCTTCTGCCAGCGACGATCCAATTGGAACGCGCACCGCCTCGGTCTCCTCGTGCACCGCGGCACGGTCGCTCACCGCGGCGTGCAGATTCATCGGCTGCAGCAGCAACTCGTGCTCGCTGAGGATGTAGGCGCGCTCGATGGCATTTTTCAACTCGCGCACGTTGCCGGGCCAGCGGTAATCGCACAACGTGCGCCGCGCGCCAGCACTGAATATCTTTGCGGTGTCGTTGCGAGCGTTGATCTCGGCCAGAAAATGCTCAGCCAGCAGTACCACGTCGTCACCGCGCTCACGCAGCGGCGCCAAACTGATCGGAAATACCGCCAGCCGGTACAGCAGGTCCTCGCGCAGGCTGCCCTCGCGCACCGCCTGCATCGGCGAGCGGTTGGTCGCGGCGACCACGCGGACGTCAGTCTTGATCTCCTCGCTGCCCCCGACACGGAAGAATGACCGTGTCTCAAGAAATCGCAGCAGCCGAGTCTGCATGTCGGCACTCATTTCGGTCACTTCATCGAGGAACAGCGTGCCGCCGGAAGCGCGCTCGACCATGCCGGCGTGCATGCGGGCAGCGCCGGTGAAGCTACCGCGCTCGAAACCAAAGAGTTCGGACTCGATCAGCGTCGGTGGCAAAGCGCCGCAGTTGATACCGAGGAATGGGCGAGCGCTGCGGGAACTATGGAGATGAATCGCCTGGGCCACGAGTTCCTTGCCCGATCCGCTCTCACCCGAGATCAGCACGGTGGCATCGGTCGGTGCCACCTTGGCCACCAGGTCACGCACCGCCTGCATGGCGCGCGAATGGCCAACCATCAATGTGGACGCTTCGGTCATTCCCATCTCCAAGCTACTGCGGGTACTTGTAACCAGTGGCGCCGCTTGGCTGCACCAGCGCCGGACGATGACGCTGTGGGATTCTGAAAAATTTTCTGTCAGTGTTTGTCCTACAAAGGCGCCGTTTGGGCCGATAAGAGACGTGGCTCACAGGTCAATGCGCTGCGCCCCCCTTGCCGCCGCGCTGCTAGCGTGAAACCTCGGCCCGTTCGACCAGTTTTGGGTCGTTGACCTTGGCCGAATTCACGCGGGTGCTGACCGGCCACGCCGATAGCAAGTCGTCGGGATAGGGCTTTAGTAATTCGCGCGCCAGGGCCGGTGAGCCGCCGAGCCACACCAGGCAGTCCTGCGCTGTCAGGATGGCGGGCTGACGCTGGGCGACATTATGAATTTCCGCCAGCAGCGGCGATGCCGGCATCGTCAGGATCGAAAAGCTTTCGATCACCGTGCCATCCGCAGCGCGCGACGTGTCCCACAGGCCGGCGAATGCAAAGCTGTCCTGATCCGCCGGGTGGATGAAATACGGCTGCTTCGCCTTGCCGTTGGGCAGCAGGTGCCACTCGTAGAATCCAGCCGCCAACACCAGGCAGCGCTGATCGCGTTTCCATGCGCCGCGGTACGCCGGTGAACTCTCGAACGTCTCGGCCCGAGCGTTGATCGTGCTGTAAGCTCCGGCCACGCCGCGAGCGAAGAATGGAATCAGCCCGAATCGCATCAGGCGACAGACATTGCCGGTGGGCGTCGCTATGACCGCCGGCGCGCGCTGCGTCGGCGCAATGTTGTAACTGGCCTCGAACGGCGGCCAGTCCTTGACGTCGAGGAATGGCAATTCGCGCTCGAGCGCCCGTTGATCTTTGGTGATGTAGCGGCCACACATGACAGGTGGGTCGAAGTCTATACAGCCTGCTGCGGCGCGGACTACTGGATGGACGCGCGCCCCGCCACCCCCTTACGGTTCCGGCATGATCCGCCGCCGTGATAATCGCAAACCGCTGTCGAACCGGCGCGACCCGCACTGGCTGACGATCAGTGATATGCAGGGGATGATTCTCGACTGCACGGCGCTGGAACCGGGTGCCGACCTGTATGCCGTGCTTGCACGCACCATGGATCGCCTGGCGGCCGACGGCTGGACCATCGAGGATGACGGCCGTTTTGGCTCGTTCTTCTGCCACCGCGACGGCGTGCGCCGATTCGTTCATATCCGTCCGACCGATCCGGCCGCCGGCGACCTGTACGGGCCGTCCAGTTTCGAGGCCTGTCCGACCTGCCGCGAATGAGAAATTGCAGCGCGCTCGGCTATGATTGCGCTTCGACTCGTCGGAGACGGCATGCCTCACTCGATCGCGCGCGGCCGCTCGTACCGTCGGCATGCGTTGCCGGTACGCATCACCCACTGGATCAATGCCGTGGTGCTGGTGCTGCTGCTGATGAGCGGTCTGCAGATCTTCAATGCTCACCCCAGCCTGTCGTGGGGCAGGTCCTCGTATACCGGTCGGCCGCCGGTGTTCGAAACGACGGCCGTGGCTGGACCCGACGGTCAGCCGGTCGGCATCACCCGCGTATTCAATCACTCCTTTAATACCACCGGCGTGCTGGGAGTCTCGCGGATGGACGGCCAGCCGGTGGCGCGCGGCTTCCCCTCCTGGCTCACGGTGCCAAGCTTTCAATGGCTGGCGATGGGCCGGCACTGGCACTTCTTTCTGGCCTGGATCCTGGTGATCAACGGCCTCACGTACCTGACGTTCTCGGCGCTCAGCCGGCACCTGTCGCAGGATCTGACTCCGACTCGCAGCGACTGGCGCTCGATCGGCCGCTCGATCATCGATCACATCCTGCTGCGCCATCCGGCCGGGGACGCCGCGACGCGCTACAACATTCTGCAGAAGCTGGCCTACCTGGGGGTCATCTTCGTACTGCTGCCGCTGATGATCCTGACCGGCTGGGCGATGTCGCCGCGGCTGGATTCGCTGGCGCCAGGCTGGGTGAACTTCCTCGGTGGACGACAGTCGGCGCGCACGCTGCACTTCGTGGTGGCCTGGACGCTGGTGCTGTTCTTTCTGATCCACGTGTTCGAAGTTCTCATCAGCGGGGTATGGAACAACCTGCGATCGATGATCACCGGTCGCTACGTGATCCCCGCCGAGCAGCAGCCCGCGGAGCCCCGATGAAGCGCCGCACCCTGCTGAGCGCGCTGGGCGGTTTGTGCGTCAGTGGTTGCGATGCGCTGTCGCGCAGCCAGTGGTTTCCGAACCTGCTCAAGTCCGGCGAGGATCTGAGCCGCACGGTGCAGAACGCGCTGACCCCGCGCCGCGCGATGGCGCAGGAGTTCAGCGAGAGCGACCGGTCGCCGACCTTTCGCAGCAACGGCACCTCCAATCCGGCCGATGAGGCGTATCAGGCCCTGGCGCGAGACGCGTTCGCCGATTGGCGGCTGCAGGTCGATGGGCTGGTGGAAAGCCCGACGTCGTTTTCGTTGGCACAGCTGCGGGCGATGCCGGCGCGGGTGCAGATCACGCGCCATGACTGCGTCGAGGGCTGGAGCGCAATCGGCAAATGGAAGGGGGTTCAGCTCAGTGCGCTGCTGGCCGCAGTGCGGCCGAAGCCGTCGGCGCGCTATGTTGTCTTTCACTGCGCCGATCCGATGGACCGGGTCGGAACGCGCTATTACGAGAGTATCGACTTCGACGATGCCTACCATCCGCAGACCATCCTGGCATACGGCCTCAACGACGCCGACCTGCCGATCGCCAATGGCGCGCCACTGCGGGTGCGCATCGAGCGACAGCTCGGCTACAAGATGGCGAAGTTCATCATGCGCTTGCAGCTGGTCGACAGTTACGCCGGCATTGGCGCGGGCAGCGGCGGCTACTGGGAAGATCGGGGCTACGAGTGGTACGCCGGCATCTAGCATCGCATCATGAAATTGCAAAAGCGTTGCACCCAGCGGACACGACCAATCGACTGGGAGAAAGCGATGGAAAAGTTCGTACGAGTGCTGGCCGTGAGCGGCGTGCTCGCCGTTTTTGGCGCGATGTCGGCGGTCGCAGCCGGGTCACACGATCCAGCCATTGGAACCTGGGCCCTGAATGTCGAGAAGTCGAAGTTTAGTCCGGGGCCTGCGCCCAAATCGCAGACCCGGACCTATGAACAGGCCGCAGACGGCATCAAATTGAGCTGGACCGGCGTGGCCGCGGATGGCTCGGCGATGACTGGCGAGTCGACCTTCAAATACGATGGCAAGGACTATCCGATCACGGGCTCACCCAACTATGACACCCTGACGCTAAAGCGCGTGAACGCGACCACCGTCAAGAGCGCGCAGAAGAAGCAGGGCAAGACCATTGCCTGGAGCACGCGCGCCGTCAGCGAACACGGCAAGGTCCTGACGCTCACGAGCCGTGGTAAGGATGCGAAGGGCGCTGCCTATCACGATGTCGCGGTGTACGAACGGCAGTAACAGCAACAGTCGAATTCGCGCGCCCGGAGAGATTCGAACTCCCGACCCTCAGGTTCGAAGCCTGATGCTCTATCCAACTGAGCTACGGGCGCGGCGAAACGCCATCGTGTCATGAAGCCCCCAAACGCACCACTGGGGCGGCCGGCGTAACATAGGCCGCATGATCGAGCCTCAAGCTGCGGACACGCTCATCGGCCAGCATCTGGCTTGCCTGCCGATCGAATCGTTGCCAGTCGGACAGAGCGCCGGCTCAGTGCTGCGCGAGAACATATACGCCGAGCGCGACCAGCCGCCGTTCGACCGTGTGGCAATGGATGGCGTTGCGCTGGCATCGAGCGCCGCTGCCGCCGGCCGCCGCAGCTTCAAGCTGCAGGCAACCCAGGCGGCCGGCGATCCGCCCACGACACTGCAGGCAGATGCGAACTGTATCGAGGTCATGACCGGGGCGGTGCTGCCGGCTGGCTGCGATACCGTGGTGCCGGTCGAACGGCTGCGCAGTGTCGACGGCTACGTCGAACTCGAAAGCGGCCTGACCACCCCGGCCTGGAAAAACGTCCATCGACGCGCGAGCGATCGCCCGCAGGGCGCGCTGTTGCTGAGTGCCGGCAGCGTACTGAATGCGCCTGAGATCGCGGTGGCCGCAGGCGCCGGCATGGCACGCCTGCGCGTCAGCAGCCAGCCAGCCATCATGGTGGTTTCCACCGGCAACGAGTTGATCGAGCCGGGGGACCCGATTGCGCCTCATCAGATTCGACGCTCCAACGCCTATGCGGTGGTGGCAGCGCTGCGTCAGCGCGGCTTCCAGCGGGTCGCCGACGATCACCTTGCGGACGATGCCCAGCGATTGCGCGAGCGCCTGCGGCTGCACCTGGGCACGCACGAGGTACTGATTCTGTCGGGCGGCGTGTCGATGGGACGCTACGATCTGGTGCCGGCGGTGTTGCAGGAGATCGGCGTGCGCTGCGTGCTGCACGGAATCGCGCAGCGGCCGGGGCGGCCGATGTGGTACGGCACCACGAGCGAGGGCCGCTCGGTGTTCGCACTGCCCGGTAATCCCGTTTCGACCCTGGTGTGCCTAATCCGCTACGTGGTGCCGGCGCTGTATGCGGCGATGGGCATGCCGCACGCCGAGCGTGAGCGCGTTGCATTGGCAGCCCCGATCCGCTGGGACACCAAGCTGACCGGTTTCGTACCGGTGCGAGTGTCGAACGACGACTGGGCACGCCCGTGGGCAACGCCCTGCCCCACCAACGGCTCGGGTGACTTCGCTTCTTTGGCGAACACCGACGGTTTCGTGGAATTGCCGCCCGGACCGGCTGAGTTCGCCAAGGGCTACGTCGCGCGCCTGTTCCGCTGGTCATAAGCAGCCCTAATAACAAGCATCTGGAACTGCATCGCTTGGGCTGCGCGTGCGATCTGGTAGCCTTGTTCTATGGGCATTGCCACCGTTCAGCCATTGGTACCCCGACGCCGCCTGCTACAGGACCGGCGCGGCCGACCGCTGCGCGATCTGCGAATCTCGGTCATCGATCGCTGCAATTTCCGCTGCCCGTATTGCATGCCGCGCGAGCGCTTTCACGATCAGTACCACTTCCTAAAATCCAGCGAACGGCTCGACTTTGGCGAGCTGCTCCGACTCACGCGCCTGTTCACGCAGCTCGGCGTGGTGAAACTCCGGATCACCGGTGGCGAGCCGCTGCTGCGCTCCGGGCTGTCCGATCTGATCGGTGATCTGAGCGGGTTGCCGGGCATCGAAGATATCGCCCTGACCACCAACGGCGTGCTGCTTGCACAGCACGCGGCCGAGCTGCGAGCCGCAGGGCTGCAGCGGGTCACGGTGAGTCTGGACAGTCTCGATCCAGCGGTGTTCACCCAGATGGCTGGCGGGTTCGGACGCGTGCATGACGTCCTTCAGGGCATCAGCGCTGCCCAAAGCGCCGGCCTATCGCCGATCAAGATCAATGCAGTGGTGCAGCGTGGCGTGAACGATCACCAGGTGCTCGAGCTGGCCGAGCACTTCCGTCACAGTGGTGTCATCGTGCGCTTCATCGAATACATGGACGTCGGTAACCGCAATGATTGGAATCGAGAGCGCGTAGTGCCGTCGCAGGAACTGCTCGACCGGATCGGCGCGCGCTGGCCGCTGCGCTCGGTCGAAGCGGCTTACCCGGGCGAAGTCGCACGTCGCTACGTCTTCGACGACGGCGGCGGCGAGCTCGGATTCATCTCCTCAGTGACCCAGCCCTTCTGTGGCGACTGCTCGCGGGCGCGCCTGTCCTCGGATGGCAAGTTCTACACCTGCCTATTCGCCGGTGACGGCACCGATCTGCGCGCGCCATTGCGGGGCGGCGCGAGCGACGAGGAGTTGTTGAGTCTGATCCGCGCGGTCTGGGAGCGGCGTATCGACCGTTACAGCGAGCTGCGCGAGAGCCTGCGGGCGCGCGGAGTTCAGCACGTCGAGATGAACCACGTCGGCGGTTAGCCGTCCTATGGCACGCCGCCTACGCAATCCCAAGCTCACGCATCTGGATGCCCGCTCGCGCCCGACGATGGTCGACGTGGGCGCGAAGGCAGTGACGCACCGAATCGCGACCGCCGAGGCGCGCGTCCGGTTGCCGCCAGCGGTGGCCCGCGCGCTGAGACGTGCTGGTCATCGCACCAGCAAGGGTCCGGTGTTCGATACGGCGATCGTGGCCGGCGTGATGGCCGCCAAGCACACCTCCGAGCTGATCCCGTTCTGCCACCCGCTGGCGCTCGACCAATGCCGGATCGAGATAGGATTTGTCGCCGGTGCCGCCAGCACCGTGCTGCGGGTCCACTGTCGTGTGGAAGTCCGACACAAGACCGGCGTTGAGATGGAGGCACTCACCGGTGCCTGTGTCGCCGCACTGACGATCTATGACATGTGCAAGGCGCTATCGCATAACATTCAAATTACGGGAGTACGGCTGCTGATGAAGCGCGGTGGAAAACGTGACGTCGGTAAGCGCGCAAGGAGACCGGCCTGAGCGCGCCGCCACTCTATGGTCTGGTGCTCACCGGTGGTCAAAGCCGGCGCATGCAGCGCGACAAGGCCGCGCTGCCTTACGCAGGCAGGTCGCAGCTGGCCCGAGCGATGGCGCTGCTCGCGCCCGAGGTCGAACGCTCATTCGTCTCGGTCCGCGGCGATCAGCTCACAGACCCGACTCGCACCGCGTTCGACACCATCGCCGACCTGAAGTCCGACCTCGGCCCAATTGCCGGGATACAGGCCGCGTTGCATGCGCACCCGGATCGCGCCTGGCTGGTGCTGGCGTGCGATCTGCCGTTTCTCGACACCGCGACGCTGCGCCACCTGATCGCGCATCGCGACAGCTCGCGTATTGCCACCGCCTACCGCAGCAATTTCGACGGCTTGCCCGAACCGCTGTGTGCGATCTTTGAGCCGCGCAGTCTGCCAATCATCGAACAATCGATCAGCCAGGGGCAGCACTGCCCGCGTGCTCTGCTGGCGCGCAGCGATGTCACGCTGCTGGATCTGCCCAACGCGCGTGCGCTGGACAATATCAACACCGGCCAAGAGTACGCGGCAGCGGTGAACGCGCTGAGCGCCGCGCGGGAGGTGCCCGCGGACGCGCCTCGACCGGCGCCGAGCGACGCCTTGCGCCGCCTGAGCGTGCGCTACTTTGCGCTGCTGCGAGAACAAGCCGGCCGCAGCTCGGAGGTGGTCCACACGCAGGCCGCCACACCGCGGGAACTGTACGCAGAACTGCAGCGCCGGCACGGCCTGTCGCTGGCCCCCGAATTCCTCCGGGTCGCCGTCAACGATGAGTTCGGAGATTGGCGCGTGCCGCTCGCGGATGGGGACAGCGTCGTGTTCCTGCCACCGGTCGCCGGCGGCTGAACAACGTCCGGGCGGCACGACTCGTGGCGCGCTTTAGCTTGCACGACGGCGACCTGCAACCCGAGCTGCTGCGCCAGGAACTGCAGCATCCGGGCTGCGGCGGCTACGCCGCGTTCGAAGGCTGGGTGCGCGACTTCAATGATGGCCGCAGCGTGCTGCGGCTGGAGTACGAGGCGTTCGCGCCGCTGGCATTGCGCGAGGGCGAACGCATCCTGGCGGAAGCGCAGCAGCGCTTTGGTGTCGAGCGACTGCGCTGCGCGCACCGGGTCGGTCCACTGGCGATTGGGCAGCTGGCGGTGTGGGTCGGCGTCAGCGCCGCACACCGGGGCGAGGCTTTCGACGCCTGTCGCTACATCATCGACGAGGTCAAGCATCGAGTGCCGATCTGGAAGAAGGAATACTACGAGGACGGCGACTCGGGCTGGGTCAACTGCGAGCGTTGCGCGGTCGGGTCACCGGCGGTACACGAGCAGCCGCCGGTGCAAGGTACACGCTAGCAAGGCCGCAGAGTCTTAAGGTCGGGTCTGGCCGGAGCCGTGCACGACGTACTTGTAGCTGGTGAGCTGTTCCACCCCGACCGGCCCACGCGCATGGAAGCGGTCGGTCGATATGCCGATCTCCGCACCCATGCCGAACTCGCCGCCGTCCGCGAACTGAGTGGAGGCGTTGTGCAAAACGATGGCACTGTCCACGCGTTGCAGGAACCGCTCCGCCGTAGTGCGGTTGTCGGTGACGATGGCATCGGTGTGGGCCGAGCCGTAGCGGCCGATGTGGTCGATGGCGCCCTCGACCCCGTCCACCACCCGCACGGCGATGATGGCATCTAGGTACTCGGTGTACCAATCCGCTTCGGTCACCGGTTTGACGCGTGCATCTGCTGCCCGCACAGGCTCGTCGCCGCGCACTTCGCAGCCGGCATCGATCAGGGCGCCGACCAGGGCGGGCAAATGCGCGGCCGGGCACCCCCGATCGATCAGCAGCGTCTCGGCCGCGCCGCACACTCCGGTGCGGCGCATCTTGGCGTTGAGCACGATACGACGGGCCATGTCCAGGCTGGCATCATGATCGACGTAAACGTGGCAATTTCCCTCAAGGTGGCCGATCACCGGCACGCGCGCCTCGGCCTGCACCCTTGCCACCAGGCTCTTGCCACCACGCGGCACCAGCACGTCGATGAATTCCTGCATGTTGCCGAGCATCTCACCGACCGCGGCGCGATCGGCGGTGGGCACGAGCTGGATCGCTGTCACGGGCAGTCCGGCGCTGTTCAGGCCCTCGATCAGGCAAGCGTGAATCGCTGCGCTGGAGCGGCGACTGTCCGAGCCGCCGCGCAGGATCGCGGCGTTGCCCGACTTGAGGCACAGGGCGCCGGCATCCGCGGTGACGTTGGGGCGGCTCTCATAGATGATGCCGATGACGCCCAGCGGCACACGCACGCGAGCGATGCGCAGGCCGTTGGGACGAGTCCATTCTGCGACAGTCACGCCGATCGGATCCTGAAGTGCCGCCACCTCTTCCAGACCGCGTGCCATTGCCTCGATGCGCCCATCGTCAAGTCGCAATCGATCGAGCAAGGCGGCATTCAGGCCGGCGGCCTGCGCGTCACGCAAGTCGTCGGCATTGGCCGCTCGCAGGGCGGCAACCTGCGCACGGATGGCGACTGCGGCCGCGACCAGTGCGGCGTTCTTGGCGCGGCTGTCAGCCAGCGCCAGCTGCTGCGCTGCCGCCACGGCACCGCGGCCGATGCTCTGCATCAGCGCATGTAGATCCGACAGCTCGCCGCGCTCGGCGATCGATGTGACGGTGCGTGTCATGACTTCACCTCGGCCCGACCTTCGGCGCCGGCCGGCGGCGCGCCGCGATTATCGGCCGGCCGATAATCATGCTGCAGAATCACCAGATCGTCACGGTGGATCAGCTCTTCGCGCCCGCGAAATCCAAGGATGGCCTCGATCTCGCCGCTGCGGCGCCCCAGAATGCGCGCGGCGTCAGTGTCGGAGTAGGCGGCGATGCCGCGCGCCACCTCGGTGCCGTCCGGCGCCAGCACGCTGACCGTATCGCCGCTGTCGAAGCGGCCCAGGGTGCCGGTCACGCCGGCCGCCAGCAGGCTCTTGCCACCGTGCAGGGCCCGCAGTGCACCGGCATCTATATGAATGGCGCCGGCGGGACGCAGCGTGCCCGCGATCCACTGTTTACGCGCGGCCAGTGGCGTCGAGGCCGGCACGAACCAGGTGCAGCGCGCGCCGGCCTCGAGGCGCTTGAGCGGATGGCGCCTCTGGCCCGACGCGACGCACAGGTGACAGCCGGCATTCACGGCGATGCGCGCCGCTGCGATCTTAGTCGCCATGCCGCCCGAGCCGACCTCGGAACTGGCCCGACCCGCCATCGCTTCGATCTCGGGCGTGATACGCATGACGCGCTCGATGAACTTCGCGCCCGGATCGCGATTGGGATCGGCCGTGTAAAGTCCGTCGATGTCCGACAGCAGCACCAGGCAATCGGCGCTGGCCATCTGCGCCACGCGTGCCGCCAGCCGGTCGTTGTCGCCGTAACGGATCTCGGCGGTGGCGACCGTGTCATTCTCGTTGATCACCGGGATCGCGCGCAGCGCCAGCAGCGCTTCCAGCGTCGCGCGGGCATTCAAGTAACGGCCGCGCTGTTCGCTGTCCTCCAGCGTCAGCAAGACCTGCGCCACGGTAGCGTGGCCGGCCTCCAGCAACTCTTTATATGCATGCGCCAGGCGGATCTGGCCGACGGCCGCGGCCGCCTGGCTTTCCTCCAGCCGTAATGCCCCGGCGGGCAGCCCAAGGTGCCGCCGCCCCAGCGCGATCGCGCCCGATGACACCAAGATCGGCTGCTGGCCGCGCCGATGCAAGCGCAGTACGTCGGCGATCAGCGTGCGAAGCCACGCGCGATTGAGCCGCCCGGTGCGCGCGTCGACCAACAGCGCCGATCCGACCTTGACCACGACGCGCCTCGCGTCGGTCAGCGGCGAGGGTGATCGGTTTGTGTTGCGATCGATCATGAGCGGCCGCGCCATTGTAGAGCACCTGATGCGCCGCAACCCGATTGCCTGACCGCGGCGGGAGCCCTAATATCCTTGCGCGGCGCATGGTGCGCGCCACACAGCGGTCGAGGAATCTTCAACGTGGCGAGAGAATACGAGCCCGTCGTGGGGCAGTGGTACGAGAATATCGACGAAAACGAGAGCTTCCGCGTCCTGTCGGTGGATGAAGACGCCGAGCTGGTCGAACTCGAATACCTCGACGGCGACATCGAAGAGGTGGATCTGGAAACCTGGCACGAGCTTGACCTCGACAAGATCGACGAGCCGGAAGGCTGGGCCGGCAATGACGACGACGATGATGAGGACGAGGAAGAAGAGGAAGAAGAGGAAGAGGACGAACTCGACGAGACCTGGGATGACGACGACGACGAAGACGACGAGGACTGGGACGAGGACGACAAGGAAAGCGACAACTACTGAGCCCGGTCCAGCTCCTATAGGCTATTGATTTGTCAGTGAAATGGCGCCGGCGGTTGAATTCCGGCTCGGCGCCGTCATCTAACTCCTGCATGCTCCAACGCGCCAAGGGCGCGCACAATTCACACCATGAAACGAATCTTGCTGCTTGTACTGACCAATCTGGCGATCCTCGTCGTGCTATCGATCGTCGCCCAGGTCACCGGCCTGGACCAATGGATGGCGGCGCAGGGATCGAGTCTGCAGGGCCTGCTGGTATTCGCGGCGCTGTTCGGCTTTTCCGGCTCGCTGATATCGCTGGCCATCTCCAAATGGATGGCGGTGCGCGCCATGGGCGTGCGCATCATTCAGCAGCCGGCCACGGCCAACGAGCAGTGGCTGGTCACTACGGTACATTCGCTGGCGGCAAAGGCCGGCGTTGGCTTGCCCGAGGTGGGCATCTTCGACTCACCGCAGCCGAATGCCTTCGCCACCGGCCCCCGGCGCAACAACGCGCTGGTCGCGGTCAGCAGTGGCCTGCTGGCATCGATGAACCGCGATGAGATCGAAGCGGTGCTCGGGCATGAACTCACGCACGTCGCCAACGGCGACATGGTGACCCTCACGCTGATCCAGGGCGTGGTCAACACGTTCGTGATCTTCCTGTCGCGCATCGTCGGCGCGATCGTCGATCGTTCGATCTCGCGCGACAGTGACGGCCGTGGCGCGGCTTATTTCGTCAGCGTGCTGGTGTCGCAGATCGTGCTGGGAGTGCTCGCGACCATGATCGTGATGTGGTTTTCGCGCCAGCGCGAGTTCCGCGCCGACGCCGGCGGCGCGGGGCTGGCCGGCCGCAATCGCATGATCGCCGCGCTCCAGCGCCTCAAGTCCGCGCACGATGATCCGCTGCCGGCGCAGCTCAACGCCTTCGGCATCTCCGGCGGCGAAGGCAGCGGGCTGCGCCGCCTGTTCCTGAGTCATCCGCCGCTCGAGGAACGGATTGCAGCCCTGCGCGCGCTGCCCGGCGACTGATCGCGCGCCGCGTGTCCGCCGCCGACGCTCTGCGCGCGCAGCTTCGGGCCCTGGTGGGCGCCGATGCCGTGCTCACCGAGCCGTCCGACACCGACAGCTATCTGGTAGACGAGCGACGGCTGTACCGCGGCCACGCGCTCGCGGTGGTGCTGCCGCACGCGGTGGCGCAGGTGGCCGACCTGCTGGCCTGGTGCAATGAGCGGCGCATCGGCGTGGTGCCGCAGGGTGGCAACACCAGCTACTGCGGCGGCGCCACGCCCGATGACTCTGGCCGGCAGCTGCTGCTGTCGCTCAGACGCCTGAACCGGATCCGCTCGGTCGACGCCGATAACTTTTCGCTGATTGCCGAAGGCGGCTGCGTACTCGCCAGCGTGCAGCAGGCCGCCGCCGCCGTCGATCGGTTGTTTCCGCTGAGTCTGGGTTCGGAAGGCAGCTGCCGCATCGGCGGCAATCTCGCCACCAACGCCGGCGGCTTGAACGTCGTGCGCTACGGCATGGCGCGCGAGCTGGTGCTCGGCATCGAGGCGGTGTTTGCCGATGGCAGCGTGTTCGATGGTCTCAAGTCCTTGCGCAAGGACAATACCGGCTATGACCTCAAATCGTTGCTGATCGGATCCGAGGGCACGCTCGGCGTGATCACCGCCGCCGCGCTCAAGCTGTGGCCCAGCATGCGCAGCAGCGCCACCGCGTTCATCGGCGTGCCGACACCGGACGCGGCGCTACGCCTGCTCGGGCTGTTGCGCACTGCCGCGGGCGAGCGGCTGAGCTCGTTCGAGCTGATTCCACGGATCGCGATTGAGCTGACTGCGCGCTACATCAGCGGCGTCGGTGATCCGCTGCCCGCGACCCACCCGTGGTATGTGCTGTGTGAGCTGACCTCATCGGTTGATGAGCCGCTGTCCGAGCTGCTGCAGCATGCGCTGGCCGAGGCAGGCGATCAGTCGCTGCTGACCGATGCCGCGATTGCTACCAGCGAGCGCGTGCGGGCCGCGTTCTGGCGGCTGCGCGAGAGCGTGCCTGAGGCACAGCGCCATGCCGGCCCCAGTCTCAAGCACGATATCAGCGTGCCGGTGGCGGCCCTGCCGCGATTCATCGAGCAGGCATCGCAGTGGGTGGCGACCCACGTGCGCGATGGCGCGCTGGTGTGCTACGGGCATGCCGGCGACGGTAACCTGCATTTCAACCTCAGCTGCCTTGAGCCTGAGCGCAAGGCCGCCTTCCTGGCACAGGAGCCGTCAATTCGACGCGCGATACACGACCTGGTGGCGCGCTTCGAGGGCAGCTTCAGCGCCGAACACGGCATTGGGCAGCTCAAGCGCGACGAGCTGCAGCGTTACACCTCGCCGGTGGAGCTGTCGGCAATGCGCGCGATCAAGCGCGCACTCGACCCGAACGGCATCATGAATCCGGGCAAGTTGCTTTGATCTGTTCGCGCAAGATGGCCGACAGACGCTGCGCACCCAGTCCCGCATAGTCGCGGTCGGCGTACACCAGGTAGAGCTCGGTCGAGATACGGGCGCCCTCGCGCAGCGGCAACGGTTTGAGTCGCCCCTGATCGAGATCCTGGCGAATCGTCTCCTCTGGGAACCAGGCGAATCCTAGCCCCAGCGTGGCGGCCTGGATCTGGGTCGCCTTGTGACTGAAGGTCCAGCGCTGTGCCGCGTCCAACCACGGCGCATTGCGACTGCGGCTGCTGCCAGAATCGCGGATCACCAGCTGGCGATACTTGCGCAGATCCTGCGCGGTCAGCTCGCGCCCGAACCGGTGCAGCGGATGATCCGGATGGGCGGCGGCGACGAAGCGCACCCGCATGATGGCGTCGCCCATGAAGCCGGGTGGCACCAGTGAGCTGATGGCCAGGTCGACGCGCCGCTGCATCAGCGCCTCGTCGGTGCCGCTGAGTACGGTTTCGTAAAGTTCGATGCGCGTATCGGGCCGTTCCTGCGCGAACAGATCGAAGCAGCGCAGCAGCAGCCAGGTCGGGAAAATGATCTCCACCGCTAGGCGAATCTCGCTCTCCCATCCCTGCGACAGCGCCCGCCCCGCCCCTTCGAGTGTTTCGGCTTCCTCGAGCAGCGCCTTGGCGCGCCGATACAGGATCTGGCCACCGGCTGTGAGCTGAGCCTTGCGGCCGCTGAGCTCGAACACCTTCACCTGCAGCATGCGCTCGAGCTTTTGCACCGCGTAGGTAATGGCGGACTGGCTCTTTCGCAGCCTCCGCGCCGCCTGCGCATAGCCTCCGGCGTCGACTACGGCCTGAAGAGCGCGCCATTGCTCGAGCGACACCCTGGGTGCTTGATTCATAATCAATCTGTTTTTTCGATAATAGAAGGCTGATTATTGAACTTTTTTATCGTTCTCTCAAATGTTTAACTCCTTCCCACGCCCCCAAGGGCGCTAGGGAAAGGCACAGGACATGACCACGCTGCTACAGATCAACACCAGCATCCACGCTCGTGAGGGGCAGTCGAGCCTGCTGGCCGCCCGGTTCGTCGAGGCGTTCGAACGCGTCCACCCCGCGGCCCAGGTCGTGCACCGCGACCTGGCGCTCGAGCCGGTCCCGCACCTGAGCGCCGAGCGCTTCGCGGCCTTTCTGGCCACGCCGGAACGGCGCACGCCCGAGCAGCGCGTGGTAGCACAGTATTCCGACCGCTTGATCGCCGAACTCAGACAGGCCGACGTCATCGTGCTCGGACTGCCGATGTACAACGTCGGTGTGCCCTTGCAGCTGAAGTCGTATTTCGATCACATCGCGCGTGCCGGCGAGACTTTCCGCTACACAGCCGAAGGTCCGGTCGGGCTGCTGCGCGACAAGAAAGCCTACGTGTTTGCCACCCGCGGGGGCTTGTACGCCGGTACTGCGCTTGATACACAGACCGCGTACGTGCGCGACTTGCTGCGCTTCGTCGGCATCGAGGACATCGAATTCGTTTACGCCGAGGGTCTGGCGATCAGCCCGGGCAAGGCGTCCGGCTTTGCCAGGGCCACGCAACAGATCGCCCGCCTCGCGGCATAGGAGTAATCATGCGCACTCTCACCCATGTCATTCCATCGGTCGCGGCTTCGGATGGCGCCGGCGTCAAGCTGCGTCGCAGTCTGGGCAGCCAGCGCGGCTTGCACGTCGATCCATTCCTGATGCTCGATGAGTTCTACTCGGATGATCCGAAGGACTACATCGCCGGCTTCCCTTCACACCCGCATCGCGGCTTCGAAACCGTGACCTACATGCTCGATGGTCACATGCGGCACGAAGACCATCTCGGCAACCGTGGTGACCTCAAGCCCGGCGACGTGCAGTGGATGACCGCGGCGCGCGGCATCATTCATTCCGAGATGCCGCAGCAGACCGAAGGTCGCATGCGCGGGTTTCAGCTGTGGATCAACCTGCCGGCCAAAGAAAAGATGAAGCCGGCACACTATCGCGACATTCCGGCGCAGCAAGTACCCGCGGTATCACTGCCCGGCGGCGGCCTGGTCAAGGTGATCGCCGGCACGCTGCAGCTGGGCGGCAGCCACACCAGCGGCCCGGTCAATGGCCCCGGTGAGCACCTCAGCACCGATCCGCTGTATCTGGATGTGCAGCTTCCTGCAGGCGCCGAACTGCTGGTCTCGCTGACCCCGGGCCACAACGCGTTTCTCTACGTCTACGAGGGCGAGGCGCGCGTTGGCCCGAAGGACGATGCGCGCACCCTGCCGCATCGCGCCGCCGGTGTGCTATCCGACGGCGACGGAGTGCGTATCGAGGGCGGCGCAAACGGCGGCCGGTTGCTGTTGCTGGCGGCCCGGCCACTGCACGAGCCGGTGGTGCAATACGGCCCGTTCGTCATGAATACGCGCCAGGAGATCGAGCAGGCGGTGGAGGACTTTCGCAGCGGCCGGTTTGCGGCCTGACGCCGCTCAGCGCGGCGGTTCCGCGGCCGCAGAATCGCTGACGCGCATCAGCCCCTCCTGGGCGGTGTGCGCCACCAGCCGACCGTCGCGCGCGAAAATGCTACCGCGCGAGAAGCCGCGCGACCCGGCAGCGCTCGGACTTTCGTAAGCGCACAGGAACCATTCGTCGACCCGCAGCGGCCAGTGCATCCACATGGCGTGATCGATGCTGGCCAGAAAGCGCCGGCCGCTCATGAGCTGCTCGACGTGCGGTAGCGTGGCGGTATTCAGCAGATAGAAATCCGACAGGTACGCCAGCAGGCAGCGATGCACGATGTCATCGTCCGGCAGACGATCAATGGCGCGCATCCAGATGTGCTGCCGCGGCGGCGCGTTCTTCGGATGCGCCGGATCGAAGCGCTCGACAATGCGAAATTCGAATGGCCGGGCCGAGGCGTACAGGCGCCGGGTCTTCTCCGGCATCGCATCCAGAATCGCCTTGGGCACCGGATCGTGGTCCTTGAGCGCCTCGGGCGCGGGCACCTGCGGCATCGGCGCCTGGTGCTCGACCCCGGGCTGGTCGATCTGGAACGATACCGACAGGTTGAAGATCTGCTCGCCGTGCTGAATGGCGGTCACCCGGCGGCTGCTGAAGCTGGCGCCGTCGCGGCTGCGGTCGACGAAGTACACGATCGGCGCGTTGAAGTCGCCGCGGCGCAGGAAGTAGGCGTGCAGCGAATGCGCGCTGCGCTGCCCATCGACCGTGCCGTAGGCCGCGCGCAGCGCCTGTCCCAGCACCTGGCCGCCGAATACCTGCGGACTGCCGATGTCGCGGCTGATGCCACGAAACAGATTGAGCTCGAGCCGCTCGAGCTCCAGCAGGTGCAGCAGCTCGGCTAGGCCGGCATGCATCAGACGGTGGTGGCCACGCCCAAGCGCTTCTGCATCGCCGGGCTGGTGGTGGTGTATTGCAGGAACTGCTTCTTGGCCGGATACAGATGGTGCTGGATCGCAAACGCCGCCAGTGCTGCTTCGTGAAAGCCGGACAGAATCAGCTTCTTCTTGCCCGGGTAGGAGTTGATGTCGCCAATGGCGAAAACGCCCGGGATGTTGGACTCGAACTTCTCGGTATCGACCTTGATCGCGCGCTTGTCCAGCTCCAGGCCCCACTCCGCGATCGGGCCGAGCTTGGGCGCCAGCCCAAAGAACACCAGCAGGTGTTCGGCGTCCAGACGATGCAGATCGCCGCTCGCGGCCTTCACCTGCACGCCCTTGAGCACACCGGCGTCGCTGTGCAGCGCATGCGCCAGCCCCTCGAACACCCGCAGCTTGCCGGCCGCCTGCAGCTCGCGCAATTGCGCCACCGAGGCCGGCGCGCCGCGAAACTCCGGCCGCCGGTGCACCAGCGCCAGGCTCTCGGCCTTGGGCGCCAGCGCCAGCGCCCAGTCAAGCGCCGAGTCGCCGCCACCGAAGATCACCAGCTTGCGGCCATGAAAGTCGGTGACATTCTTGATGCGGTAGTGGATGTGCGTGCCCTCGAACGGCTCGATGCCTTCGACGCCCAGGCGACGCGGCTGAAACGAGCCCACGCCGCCGGCCACCACCACCGCGCCGGCATCGAATACAGTGCCGGCCGAAGTGCGCAGCCGGAACCGGCCGTCCTCTTTGCGAGCCAGCTCCAGCGCCTCCTCGCCCAGGTGCAGCTCGGCACCGAACGGCTTGATCTGCTGCAGCAGGCGGTCGACCAGTTCCTGCGCGCCGCAGATCGGCAGCGCCGGAATGTCGTAGATGGGTTTGTCCGGATACAGCTCGGTGCACTGTCCACCGGGGGCCTTCAATGAATCGACCACGTGCGACTTGATGCCGAGCAGGCCCAGCTCGAACACCTGGAACAGCCCGGCCGGCCCGGCACCAATGATGACCACTTCCGTGGTGATGTCTTTATCAGTCAAGGGGATACGCCTATCGCGAGGTAAAAGCGGCGGGGATTTTAGCGATCCCGCCGCATCCGGAGCAATGAAAAAGCGGTTCAGAGCTTATTGCCGAGGCCGTATAGTCGCGCCGGACCAGCAGGAGCTTTCACATGGGCAGCAATGAGGATCTGCATCGCCGCCGCAGCGCCGCGGTGGCGCGCGGCGTCGCTAATTCACTCAGCGTGTACGTCGACCACGCCCGCGATGCCGAACTGTGGGACGCCGAGGGCAAGCGCTACGTCGATTTCGCCAGCGGTATCGCGGTGCTCAACGTCGGCCACCTGCACCCACGAGTGGTTGCCGCTGTGCAGCAGCAGTTGCAACGCGTGTCGCACGCATGCTTTCAGGTCACGCCGTACGACAGCTACGTCGCGGTGGCCGAGCGGCTCAACGCGCTCGCTCCGGGTCCGACGCCCAAGAAGTCGATCCTATTCTCTACCGGCGCCGAGGCGGTGGAAAATGCCCTGAAGATCGCGCGCTACCACACACGCCGTTCGGCGGTGATCGCCTTCAGCGGCGCCTTTCACGGCCGCACGATTGCGACCATGACGCTGACCGGCAAGGTGCAGCCCTACAAGGCCGGCTTTGGACCGCTGTTGCCCGACGTGTTTCACGCACCCTTTCCGATGGCCTACCACGACGTCACCCCACAGCACTGTCTGGCCGCGATCGAGCAGCTGTTCAAGGTGGAGGTCGAGCCATCGCGGGTCGCCGCCATCATCATTGAGCCGGTGCAGGGCGAGGGTGGCTTCTATGCGGCGCCGCCGGATTTTCTGCGCAGTCTGCGCGCGCTGTGCGACCGCCATGGCATTGTCTTGATCGCCGATGAGATCCAGTCGGGCATCGCCCGCACTGGGCGCATGTTCGCCTGCGAGTACGCCGGCATCGAGCCCGACCTGATGACGGTTGCAAAGAGCGTCGGTGGCGGGCTGCCGCTGTCGGCCGTGGTCGGCAAGGCCGAGATCATGGATGCGCCGCCGCCGGGCGGATTGGGCGGAACCTACGCGGGTTCCCCGCTGGCATGCGCCGCAGCCCTGGCGGTGCTCGACCTGATCGCCGAGGAACACCTGGTCGAGCGCGCCCTGCAACTCGGCACCAAACTGGTCATGCGCCTCAAGATGCTGCAGGCAAAGTACCCGGCGATTGGCGAGGTTCGCGGGCTGGGCGCGATGGTCGCGATCGAGCTGGTCAAGGATCGCGATCCGCGTCAACCGGACGTCGAGCTGACGCGCGCGCTGGTGCAGTCCGCCGCCCGTCACGGCCTGATCATTCTGTCGTGCGGTATCTACGGCAACGTGATTCGGTTGCTCGCGCCGCTAACTATCAGCGATGCGCTGCTGGGCGAGGGCCTGGATCGACTGGAGGCAGCGCTCGGCGAGGTGACGCGAGCGCCGGTGGTCGCGACCGCCTAAGCGCGGCCGGCGTTGGCGTCGGTCGGCGCGTGAAAGTATTCGCTCTCGGCCGCGAGCTGATCGATCAGTCGTTTCAGCTCACTCATGCGCGATTCCGCGGTGCTGATCGGCACGCAGTCGTCGCAGCGTGGATCGCCGCACGGCTGACGCGAATACAGCCAGTACTGGACCGCGCCGGCCAGCAGCCCGTCGGCGATGTCCCAGAGGTCGGCTTCCTTGTCCTTGCCAGCGAGGCGGTTGCCCAGGTCGACCGCTTTGGAGAACGCGGCGTCGAAAGTATCAGCGGCTTCTTCCATGGACGCTATTGTACCGTGTCCGCTGCTCAGCGATAGCTGCGCGCCTGCAGAGCAAACAGTTGCGCATAATGTCCACCGGCGGCCATCAGCTCCTCGTGGCTGCCCTGCTCAATCACGCGACCATGTTCCAGCACCGCAATCTGATCGGCCATGCGCACCGTCGAGAAGCGATGCGAGATCAGTATGGTGATGCGGGAGCGCGCCAAGGTGCGAAAGTGCTCGAAGATCTCGGCTTCAGCGCGCGCATCCATCGCCGCGGTTGGCTCGTCCAGCACCAGAATATCTGCGTCAGTGCGCATGAACGCACGCGCCAACGCAATCTTCTGCCATTGGCCACCGGAGAGCTCCTGGCCGTTCTGAAACCACTTACCGAGTTGTGTCTGGTAGCGCCGCGGCAGCCGGCCGATGAAGTCTGCGGCGCGGCCCTTGTCGGCCGCAGCGCGCCAGCGCGGCTCGTCCTCGAAGTAGCGCTCATCACCGGCGCCGACGTTCTCGCCGACCAGCATCTGGTAGCGGGTAAAATCCTGAAAGATCACGCCGACGCGCGCGCGTAGCGCCGCCTCGCTCCACTGCGGCAGCGCCAGTCCATCGACCAGAATACGGCCAGTGTCCGGACTGTAGAGCCGCGTCAGAAGTTTGATCAGCGTGGTCTTGCCGGAACCGTTCTCGCCGACCAGTGCCAGGCTGGTGCCGGGACGCAGGTGCAGATTGATGTCCGTCAGCGTCGGCGCCGACGCGCCAGGATAAGTAAAACTGACGTGCTCGAAGCGCACGCCGTCGGCCGGATCGGGCCCGCGCGCGGCGCTGCCGGAATTTTCGATCGCGGGGGTCTCGAGGTACTCGTACAGGGTCGAAAGATAAAGATTGTCTTCATACATGCCGCCGACCGCGGACAGAATGGCAGAGACCGCCGCCTGTCCCTGTCGAAACAGCAGCAGGTACATGGTCATTTGCCCGAGCGTGATGGCGCCGCGAATGGTCGACAGCGCGATCCATGCGTAAGCACCGTACAGCGTCGCGGTGGCCAGCAGGCTGAGCGCAAAACCCCAGCTGTCGCGGCGGATCGATAGCGCGCGGTCTTCGCGATACAGCCGCGTGAAAATATCACGGTAACGCTGCAGCAGCCGCGCCCCCAGGGCGAACAGCTTGACCTCCTTGGCGTGGTCCTCGCGCGCCAGCACTGTCTCAAGGTAGGTCTGCATGCGCGTCTCGGGCGAACGCCAGCGAAACAGGCGGAAGGCATCGCCGGAGAATTTGGCCTCGGCGATGAACGCCGGCAGTCCGGCAACCAGCAGTACCACCATGGTCCAGGGAGAGAAGCGCACCAGCAGTGCCGCATAACTCAGCAGCGAGATCGCGTTCTGCGTCAGACCGAAGGTGCGCATCACCAGGCTCAGCGGCCGGCTGGAGGCCTCGCGCCGTGCCCGGGTAAGCTTGTCGTAGAACTCGGAATCCTCGAACTGCGCCAGCTCGAGCGTCAGGGCTTTCTCCAGAATCATCACGTTGACGCGCTGGCCGAGTTGCGCCCGCAACAGTGCCTGGCACAGCGACAGCCCGCGCTGCGCGGCGGCGACGCCGGCCACTAGCACGCCCTCCAGCAGCACCAGGCGCAAGACGCGCAGCGGATCGTGGCTGACGGTGCTACGCGCCGCGACCACCGCATCGACGATCTGCGCCCCCACCCAGGCGACGCCCGCGGGCAACAGACCGGCAGCCAGCGTCAGCAGCGCCATGGCCAGCAGCAGCAGACGATTGGTGTCCCACACCAGGCGTACGGCGCGGCGGCTATAGCGGAACACGCCGAAGAAACCCAGCAGCACATCGGCGTTGCCGGCGCTGTGCGCGGCGGCGGCGCTCGCCCGGACGCCGTGCGGCGTCATGCCCATGTGGGTGCGCTCACGCGGTCAGCAACGTCACCGCTTCGGGTTCGTAGCCCAGGTTGGGCGAGAGCCAGCGTTCGATCTCTTCCAGGCTCATGCCCTTGCGGCGCGCATAGTCCTGCACCTGATCACGATCGATGCGGCCGACCGCCAGATAGCGCGATTGCGGATGGGAGAAATACCAGCCGCTGACCGCGGCGGTCGGATACATCGCGAACGACTCGGTCAGCGTAATACCGGCGGTGCGCTGCACTTCCAGCAGCCGCCACAGCGTCGCCTTCTCAGTGTGGTCCGGACAGGCCGGATAGCCAGGAGCGGGCCGGATGCCGCGATATTCTTCGCGGATCAGTTGCTCGCTGCCGAGCTTCTCCTCCGGCGCATAGCCCCAGAACTCGCGCCGCACGCGCTCGTGCAGGCGTTCGGCGAAGGCTTCCGCTAGTCGGTCGGCCAGCACTTTGAGCATGATGCTCGAGTAATCGTCGTGATCGGCTTCGAAGCGTTTCAGGTGTGTCTCGATGCCGATGCCGGCGGTCACAGCGAAGGCGCCGAAGTAGTCGCGCACGCCACTGCCACGGGGCGCCACGAAGTCCGCCAGCGAGCCGTGCGGCTTGCCCTCCGGCAGATCCTTCTGCTGGCGCAGGAAATGCACCTGCTCGAGCACCCGGCCGCGCGCATCGTCGGTGTATAGCTCGAGGTCTTCATCCACCGAGTTGGCCGGAAACAAACCGATGACGGCCCGCGCCTGCAGCCACTGTTCACGGATCAGGGTGCGCAGCATCTTGCGGCCGTCGGCGTACAAGCTGCTGGCCTGTTCGCCGAACTGCGGATCGGTGAGCAGATCGGGAAACCTGCCGCGCAGTTCCCAGGCTTGAAAGAACGGCGTCCAGTCGATGTAGCGCGACAGCTCTTCGATCGAATAATCATCGAAGCTGCGCACCCCGAGCATCCGCGGCACCGGCGGAGTGTAGGCCTGCCAGTCGATGCGCGTGCGGTTGGCGCGCGCCTGCACCAGCGTGTACTGCGGCGCCTTGGTGCGCCGCCCGGCATGCTGCGAGCGGCGCTGGCGATGCTCGGCTTTGACCCGGGTGGTGAACTCGTCACGCGTTGCGGTGGTCACCAACTGCTGGCAGACCCCGACCGAGCGCGACGCGTCCTTGACGTATACCACCGGGCCCTCGTACTGCGGATCGATTCGCACCGAGGTATGCGCCGGCGAGGTGGTCGCACCGCCGATCAGCAGCGGCAGCGTGAAACCCTGGCGCTGCATCTCGCGCGCGACGTGCACCATTTCATCCAGCGACGGGGTAATCAGACCCGATAGACCGATCATGTCGGCCTGCTTGTCACGCGCGGTCGCCAGGATCTTCTCGCACGACACCATCACGCCCAGATCGAGCACATCGAAGTTGTTGCACTGGAGCACCACCCCGACGATATTCTTGCCGATGTCGTGCACATCGCCTTTGACCGTGGCCATCACGATCAGTCCGTTGCTGCGATGCTGGCCGCCGCCGGCAGCCTTCTCCTGCTCAATATATGGAATCAGATAGGCCACCGCCTTCTTCATCACCCGCGCCGACTTGACCACCTGCGGCAGAAACATCTTGCCGGCACCGAACAGATCGCCGACCACGTTCATGCCGTCCATCAGTGGGCCTTCGATCACCTGCAGCGGCCGTTCGAACTGACTGCGCGCCTCTTCGGTATCGGCGATCACGTGTTCATCGATGCCGTGCACCAGCGCGTGCTCGAGGCGTTTGCCCACCGGCCAGTTGCGCCAAGCCAGATCTTCGGCGCGCTGGCGGCCGGCCTCGCCCTGATATCGACCGGCGATCTCCAGCAGCCGCTCGGTGGCATCGGCTCGCCGATTCAGGACCACGTCTTCGACCCGCTCGCGCAGCTCCGGCTCAATCTCCTCGTAGATCGCCAGCTGACCGGCATTGACGATGCCCATGCTCATGCCGGCGCGGATCGCGTGATACAGGAACACCGAATGCATCGCCTGGCGTACCGGCTCATTGCCGCGGAATGAGAACGACACGTTGCTGACCCCACCGCTGATCAGCGAGTTCGGGCAGCGCTCGCGAATCTGCGCCGTGGCTTCGATAAATCCACGCGCGTAGCCGTTGTGCTCCTCGATGCCGGTGGCGACCGCGAAGATGTTCGGGTCGAAGATGATGTCCTCGGGCGGAAAGCCGATCTTATCGGTCAGAAGCTTGTAGGAACGCTCGCAGATCGTGACCTTGCGCTCGATCGTGTCCGCCTGGCCCTTCTCGTCGAAGGCCATGACCACCACCGCGGCACCGTAGTCGCGTACCAGACGGGCGTGCTCGAGGAACTGCTGCTCGCCCTCCTTCATGCTGATCGAATTGACGATGCCCTTGCCTTGCAGGCACTTGAGTCCGGCCTCGATTACCGACCATTTGGACGAGTCGATCATGACCGGCACGCGGGCGATGTCCGGTTCGGAGGCGATCAGATTCAGGAAGCGGACCATCGCAGCTTCCGAGTCGAGCATGCCCTCGTCCATGTTGATGTCGATGATCTGCGCGCCGTTGGCCACCTGAGTGCGGGCGATGTCGAGCGCGCCGTCAAAATCGTCGGCTTCGATCAGACGGCGGAACTTGGCCGAGCCAGTGACGTTGGTGCGCTCGCCGACGTTGACGAACAGGCTGTCCGGACCGATGTCGAGTGGCTCGAGACCTGCGAGCCGGCAGCGCGGCGCGAGCCGCGGCGGTATTCGCGGCGGCAGCGATGCGATCGCCTCGCGGATGTGGGCGATGTGGTCGGCGGTCGTGCCGCAGCAGCCGCCGACGATGTTTACCAGGCCCGCTTGCGCGAATTCGCGTACCAGCGCGGCGGTCTCGCAGGCCTGCTCGTCGTACTCGCCGAAGGCGTTGGGCAGCCCGGCATTAGGATAGGCACACACCGCGACGTCGGCGATGCGTGAGAATTCCTCGACGTAGGGTCGCAGCTGCTTGGCGCCCAGAGCACAGTTGAGCCCCACGACGGTCGGCTGGGCGTGCCGCACCGAATTCCAGAAGGCCTCGACCGTCTGCCCGGACAGCGTGCGCCCGGAAGCGTCGGTGATGGTGCCCGAGATCATGATCGGCAGATCGACCGACAGCTCACGCATCGCTCGGCGCACCGCGAACAGGGCCGCCTTGGCGTTGAGGGTGTCGAAGATGGTCTCGACCACGATCAGGTCGACACCGCCCTCGATCAGCGCCGTCGCCGCCTCGCGGTAGGTCGCCACCAGCTGATCGAACGTGACGTTGCGATAGCCGGGATCATTGACATGCGGCGACAGTGACGCGGTACGGTTGGTCGGCCCGATCGCGCCGGCGACGAAGCGCGGCTCACCGGTGCGCTCGGTGTACTGATCGGTCACTTCGCGTGCCAGCCGCGCGGCGTTGCGGTTGAGCTCGACCACCAGACCTTCCATCCGGTAGTCGCCCTGCGCGGGCGCGCTCGAGCTGAAGGTGTTGGTCTCGATGATATCGGCGCCGGCTTGCAGATACTGGGCGTGGATCTCGCGTATCAGCGCCGGCTGGGTCAGCGTCAGCAGATCGTTATTGCCCTTCACGTCGCAGGTCCAGTCGTGAAAGCGCTGACCGCGATAGGCGGCTTCATCGGGTGCATAACCCTGAATCATCGTGCCCATGGCGCCATCGAGCACCAGGATGCGTTCGGTCAGCAAACGCCTGAAGGCCTGGATGCGCTGCTCGCGAGTCATGCGCGCCGCTCCATCAGACCTGGGGCTTCGAGCGCCGGCGGCCGTACCCCGAGTGCGTGACAGATCGCGTAGGTCAGATCGGCGCGATTGAGCGTATAGAAATGAAACTCATCCACGCCCTCGCGCGACAGTGCTTCCACCTGGCCGATGGCGAACGCGGCGGCAATCAGTCGGCGGGTATCGGCGTCGTCTTCCAAGCCCTCGAATCGCTGCCGCAACCACTCCGGCACTGAGGCCCCGCAACGCTCGGCGAAGCGCAGCATCTGCGGAAAGCGCGTGATCGGCAGGATGCCCGGTACCAGACTGGCGTTGATGCCGGCGGCCGCGCAGCGATCGCGAAACCGCAGGAAAAGATCGGTGTCGAAGAAGAACTGGGTGATCGCGCGATCAGCACCGGCATCGAGCTTGGCCTTGAGATTGTCCAGATCGAAGTGGTCATTCGGGGCCTCGGGATGCCCCTCCGGATAGGCCGCCACGGATATCTCGAAATCCGCCACGCTGCGAAGCCCGCGCACCAGGTCCACCGCGTAGGCAAAACCGCCCGGGTGCGGCCGGTACTGGCTGCTGCCCTGGGGTGGATCGCCACGCAGCGCGACGATGTGGCGCACGCCGGTGTGCCAGTAGCTACGCGCAATCGCCAGTACGTGCTCGCGGTCCATGCCGACGCAGGTCAGATGTGCTGCCGGGGTCAGCAGGGTTTCGCGCACCACGCGCGCGACCACGTTGTGGGTGCGCTCGCGGGTGGAACCGTCGGCGCCGTAGGTCACCGAGACGAAGCGCGGGCGCAGCGGTGCCAGCCGCTGGATCGACTGCCACAGCGTCTGCTCCATCTTGTCGTCGCCGGGCGGGAAGAACTCGAACGACACCTGCACCGGCCTGCTCAGCACGCTGAGCGAGCTGCCGATGCGCTCGGCCAGTGTCGTGGCGCTCATGCCGGAACCGCCGCCGGCCGCGGCTCGCGCGCGGCCAGCGCGCCCTGGCGCTGACTGCCGAGCGCCACGATGTAGTGCCGGCCGCCGAGGTCGCAGGGATGCAGGCGCTGCAGCCGCATGCCGGCGGTGGCGAACCAGCGGCGCAGCTGTGCCAGCGGGTTGTCGGTGGCGCGGGCATCGACCTGATCGAAGTCCTCCACCACGATCAGGCGGCCGTCGGGTCGCAGCGCGCGCGCACTCTCGGCGATTACCTCGGCGGGGCGCTCGGCGTCCGCCAGCACCCGCTCGATCGACACGGTATCGAAGCTGGCATCATCGAACGGCAGCCCGTACATGTCGCCGCGGCGAAATTCGCAATGCGACAGCCCGGCGCTGTGGATCCGGGTACGCGCCAGACGCAGCGCCGGCACCGAGATGTCGAGTCCGACTGCATGGCGGGCGCGAGGTCCGAGTATCTCGAGCATCAATCCGGCGCCGGTGCCGATGTCCAGCAGCTCGCCGACCCCACCCGGGCCCAGTTCCTCCTGCAGCAGCCGCGCCAGCTGTTCGCGCGCTGCGCCCTCGCTGCTATGGGCCGATGCTTCGGCCTGCGACGGCTCGACCAGTTGGCGGGCGGCATGCTGGGCGCGATCGCGGATCACCTGCGCGGCGCGCTCGCGATCGCGTCGCAGCAGCGCCGCGTCCGGATCGGCCATCGCCAGCAACTGACGCTGCCATTCCTGATAACGCGGCTGGCTACTGGCGCGGTAATACACGCACTGCTGCTCACGAAACCGGTCCAGGAAACCGGCTTCAGTCAACAGACGCAGATGCCTCGATATGCGAGGCTGGCTCTGACTGAGCACTGTCACCAGCTCGCCGACGGTGTATTCGGCCTGGCTGAGCAGGAACAGCAGCCGCAGGCGGGTCGGCTCGGCGGCGCTTTTGAGGGCGCGCACTACCTGGGAGAGATCCTGACTGGCCGTTGACCCTTTGAACATATTCCATCAATATATAAACATATCTTTATACGCGTGAAATATTCTAACAGCCGCCAAAGGCCTCTGCTACCCTCGGCGCCCCTTTGGATTCACGTTTCGAGACTTGCGTAACCTTTTGAGTTGACGCCGATCTCGGCAACCCCGCATGCAACGTCCCATCCGCAATATCGCCATCATTGCCCACGTCGACCACGGCAAAACCACCCTGGTCGACTGCCTGCTGAAGCAGTCCGGCACCTTTGCGGCGCACGAGAAGCTCGGCGAGCGCATCATGGATTCCAACGCCATCGAGCGTGAGCGCGGCATCACCATCCTGGCCAAGAACTGCGCCATCGAGTACGGCGGCACCCGGATCAACATTGTCGACACACCCGGGCACGCCGACTTCGGCGGCGAGGTGGAACGCGTGTTATCGATGGTGGATGGCGTGCTGCTGCTGGTGGACGCGGTCGAAGGGCCGATGCCGCAAACGCGGTTCGTAACACGCAAGGCGCTGGCACTGGGCCACAAGGCCATCGTCGTGGTCAACAAGATCGACCGGCCCGGAGCGCGCGCCGGCTGGGTGGTTGACCAGACCTTCGAACTGTTCGACAAGCTCGGCGCCAGCGATACGCAGCTGGATTTTCCGGTGATCTACGCCTCGGCGCTGCAGGGCTGGGCCAGCACCGACCCGACCCGGCGCGAACCGGACATGTCGGCATTGTTCGAAGCAATCCTGCAGTACGTCCCGCCACCGCCAATCGAGCACGACGCGCCGCTGCAGCTGCAGATCTCGACGCTGGATTACAACTCCTACGTCGGCCGCATCGGCATCGGCCGCATCCGGCGCGGCACGCTGCGGGCCGGCAGCAACGTGGTACTGCGCTACGGCGACGAGGATCGCGGCAGCGCCAAGATCGGCCAAGTGCTGACCTTTACCGGCCTGCAGCGCTCAGCGGTCGAACAGGCGACGGCTGGGGATATCGTCGCGATCACCGGCATCGACGACATCAATATTGGCATTACCGTGTGCGATCCGCTGCAGCCGGAAGGCCTGCCGCCGATCCAGGTGGACGAGCCCACCCTGGCGATGACCTTCCAGGTCAATACCTCGCCGCTGGCCGGCCGCGAGGGCAAGTTCGTCACCAGTCGGCAGATCCGCGAGCGCTTGTACCGTGAACTGGAGAGCAACGTCGCGCTGCGCGTCGAGGATACTGCCGATGCCGACGTGTTCCGGGTACTCGGACGCGGCGAGCTGCATCTGACCATCCTGATCGAGAACATGCGGCGCGAGGGCTATGAGGTTGCGGTCGGTAAGCCGCAGGTGCTCAAGAAAATCGTCGACGGCGAGGTGCTCGAGCCATTCGAGGCACTGACGGTCGATCTGGACGAGGAACATCAGGGCGGCGTCATGCAGGCCCTGGGCGGTCGGCGCGCCGAATTGATCGACATGGCGGTCGACGGCAACGCCCGCGTGCGCCTGGAATATCGCGTACCGGCACGCGGCCTGATCGGCTTTCACGGCGAGTTCATGACCCTGACACGCGGTAACGGTCTGATGAGTCATATCTTCGACGGCTATGCGGCGGTCAAGGGCGAAATCCCGGACCGGCGTAATGGCGTGCTGATCAGCAACGAGGACGGTGAGGCGGTGGCCTATGCGCTGTTCGCGCTGCAGGAACGCGGCCGACTTTTCGTCAGCCCGGGCAACAAGCTCTACGAGGGCATCATCATCGGCATTCACAGTCGTGAGAACGATCTGGTCGTCAACCCGATCAAGACCAAGAAGCTCACCAACATTCGCGCCGCCGGCAAGGACGAGGCGATCGTGCTGACGCCGCCGATTCCATTGACGCTCGAGTACGCGGTGGAATTCATCGCCGAGGACGAGTTGGTGGAAGTCACGCCGCAGAGCATCCGGCTGCGTAAGCGCCACCTCAAGGCGCACGACCGCAAGCGCGCCGCGCGCGAGGAAGTCCTCTCGGCCTGAAGTGATCAGCGCGACTGCGCTAACAGTCGCTCGCTGTCGCCAATGGCGGCGGTTTCCGTTGCCGGATCGAAATGGCGCGATAGCGCCAGATAAATCGCGCCCGACACGATCAGGCCGACGAGCCAGCCCACATCCACTCCGCCCAGTGCGCGCGCCGCCGGTCCGACGTAGAGGTCCGGCACCACGAAGAATGGCAGCTCGGCGGCCACGCCCAGCAGATAGGCCGTGAGGCCGCGGCCGGCCCAATCACCGTACAGCCCGTGCGGCACGAACAGCTGTGTGATGGCGTAGTGCCCGCGACGCACGCCGAAGTAGTCGATCAGGTTGATCGAGGTCCACGGCACCAGCAGGTACAACATGATGGTCAGCACTGCGAACAGCAGCGCGATCGAGTTGACGCTTAGCATCAACGCCAACGTGGTCCAGACGACCGCCAGCGCGACGATGCACAGCACGCGTTGGCGCGGCGTCGGGCGCAGTTCGAACAGCGAGTTCAGGCCGGTGACCAGCGTCAGCATGCCGCTGTAGGCATTGAGACCGATGGTCGCGGTCAGTGCGATCACCGATGCCAGCGCGATCAGCGTCCCAAAGCCGGAGCCGAGCACACTGCCGGCGTGGTACAGGGCCACCAAGCCGTCGTCCTCGCCCAATCGGCTCGCCAGCCAGGCACCCAGGATGATCAGCCAGATCGCTGAAGCCGCCGCGCCCAGGTATACCGCGGCGATGATCGAGCGCGGCCGGGTATCGCGCGGCAGGTAGCGTGAGTAGTCCGAGACCGAAGGCGCGTAGGTGATGTTGTAGCTGGCGCTGGCGGCAAACTGGGCGAAGAAAGCGCTGGCGCTGAATGCGCCCGCGTGCAGCTGGGTCGGCGCGACGGCGTGCACGGCGATGGCGACCGTCAGCGCAGTGTAGAGCGGCAGACACAGCACAAAGCAGACGCGAAACGCCCGGTGCAGCCAATCGTGTCCGTAGATCGCCAGCAGCGCGCCGAGCGCGGCGGTCACGATCGTCACGGCTGCGGCATTCCATCCGAGGATCCCATGCAGCCCGCTGCCAATCAGCACACCGTTGGCGATGTTGAAGCCGACAAAAGTGAACAGCGTGCCGACCAGAACCACGACCACGCCCCGAAATCCGAATTGGGCGCGCGATTGAATCATCTGCGGCACGCCGAGCTCGGCGCCCTGCGAGGCGTGAAATGCCACGAACAGCGTGCCGAACAGGATGCCCAGCGTACCGGCCAGAGCGGTGTAGCCGAAGCTCAAGCCCAGGCCCGGGCCGACAAAACCGATCGCAATGGTAAAAAAATGAAAGTTGCCCAGAAACCAGAACGGCACTTGCGCCAGCACCGAGCCATGGCGCTCACTGGCAGCGACGTAGTCGATGGACTTGTGTTCGATCAAGACCGCCCCCGCCTCGCGCCGCGCCCCGACATTATGCAAATTTAATCTAAGCTTCAGCTGCCGCTGTCCACCGAATGGCAGAATCGGCGTTGCACTGCTTAGCGTAATTGTCATCGAGGCAGGAGATATGAAAAATCGAACCCGGTGGTTGATGGTGGCCTTGGCGATGACCGGCATCGCCGGCGCGGTGATGGGCCAGACCAGCAGCAGCTCGAGTGGGGCCGCGACGACGACCGGCACCCCTGGGGCACATCACTGGCATCACGGCCACGGCATGATGCTGAGCGGCGGACTGCTGCGTGCGTTTCGCCAGCTCAACCTGACGCCTGACCAGCAGCAGCGCGTGCACACGATTTTGACCGCGGCGCACTCGCAGATTCAGGCCGAGCGCAACTCGGCCGGCAAGCCGGATTTCGCGGTGCTGTCGAACCCTGGCGACCCGAACTACCAAGCCGCCCTTCAGGACCTGCAGACACGCATGGCCAGTCGCCTGCAGGCGCAGAGCCAGACCGAGCAGGCACTGTACGGGGTGCTGAATCAGGCCCAGCAGACCCAGCTGACACAAGTGCTGGCGGCGATGAAGGCCAAGATGGCGCCGCGCGGCGGCGCCATCTCTTAAGGGCCCGACCTCCCGAAGCCCGGCGGCGGATTGTCGCGCTCCGCCGCCGGCGCATCGGCAGTCCCTAGAGACCTGCTTGCCCCAGCAGGTCGATGAATTCGCGCACGCCAGCCGCCAGCGATGGATGCTCGCTCTCGAACCCGACCGCGAGCGCTTCCAGCCTCGACTGCGAGCCCGGCGGCACGGACTCGCGCCCGAGCAGACGCTCGATGTCCGCCAGCAGGTCGCGCAACGCCCGCTTCGAGCCCTCCTCGATGCGCGGGCTGCGCGCCAACAGCTCGTGGACACGCGCCAGCGAACGCTGCAGATCGTCCGACCCGGATGCCTTGTCGATCATAAAAACCTCAATCGTCGTCGCCCAGCGCCTGGCCGGGAAACAGTTCTTCGTTGAAGCCGAACTGGCTCAGATCGGTCATCCGCATCGGATACAGGATACCGTCCAGATGATCGACCTCGTGCTGTACCACCCGCGCGTGAAAGCCGCTGACCTCGCGCTCGATCGGACGCCCGCGCTCATCCGTGCCACGATAACGCAGCTGCTGATAGCGCGGCACCAATCCGCGCATACCCGGCACCGACAGACAACCCTCCCAGTCCTGCTCGATCTGCGTGCCGATCGGCTCGATCGCCGGATTGAAAAGGATCGTGCGCGGCACGATCTCGGCCTGCGGATAGCGTGGATTGGCCGCACCGGTGCCGAAGATCACCACACGCCAGTGCTGACCGATCTGCGGCGCGGCCAGTCCGGCACCGCTCAAGGCCGCCATGGTGTCGTGCATGTCGGTCAGCAGCCCCTGTAGCTCGGCGCTGTCGAACGTGCGCACCGGGGCGCTCGCTCGCAGCAGCCGCGGATCGCCCATACGCAAGACTGGTCTGACGGCCACGCGGCTGCTCAGTGTGGGCGCGCCGCTCCGTGGGCGGCCGGGCCGCTTTCCTGCGCCACCAGATACTTCACCAGCTCGATCAGCTGGTCATCGCCGCCGGCCGAGCCGACCGTGACGCGATACCTGCCGTTGACGACAATCGTGGGCGTCTGATCGACCTGATCGGCGCGGATCACCTGATCGGCCTGACGTATCTTGACGTCGACACCGAACGACCCCGCCATGGCCACGAAAGCCTCGGCTTTGACGCCGGCCGTGCGCGCATAAAAATTGGCCGCGTCCTGGATGCTTGGCGGCGGACTGCGCTGGCGCTGCGTGCGCGGATCGAACACCGCCAGCTCACCGGTCTTCCACACCGCATCGAACATGGCATCGTGCGTGCGCTTGTCGATATCGAGGGCCTGCGCGGTGTAATACGCGCGCTGAAACATCGGCCAATCCTCGTCTGGCCGGAAGCCCGCCGGCACGAACGTCAACTCGGCGTTCGGCGGCAGTGCTGCGCGCAGCCGATCGACCACCGGGTAGAAGCGGTTGCAGGCCGGACAGGCGTACGAAAATACCTCCATGACCTCCACCTTGCCCGGTCCCACCGCGGTCGGCTGCGCCGGATCGATCAGAAAGTAATTGGTGCCCTGGGCCCAGTCGGCGCCCAATGCCGGCAGCGTCATCGAGCCCAGCAGCAGTCCCAGCAGCCACGGTGGTCGCATAGTTACCTCGGAAATTACACTGGCGCGGTCGGAAGCATAACTTGCATGATCTGGCTATGACATCCCAGACCTGGATTTTGTTCTGCCTCACCGAGACGGTGCTGTGCCTGATTCCCGGTCCGGCGGTGCTGTTCGTGCTGGGTTCGGCTGTGCGCCGCGGCTTTAGTCCGGGCCTGACGGCAGCCGCCGGCATTCTGGCCGGCAACACCTTTTATTTTGCGCTGTCGGCTACCGGCATCGCGGCCATCATCCTGGCCTCGCATCGGGTGTTCAGCCTGCTCAAGTGGGCCGGCGCCGCCTACCTGGTGTGGCTCGGACTGCGGTTGTTGCTGTCGCGCACGGCCGCGCCGGCGTCGGCATCGGCGCCGCGGCCGGCCGACAATCACCGCGGCTTCATGCGCGGCTTCCTAGTGCAGGCTGCCAATCCCAAGGCACTGGTGTTCTTCATCGCACTGCTGCCACAGTTCATCAATCCTGCTGCCAGCGTACCCTGGCAGATCCTGATCCTCGGCGTCAGCTCGGTCGCGATCGAGTTCGTGGTGCTGAGCGGCTACGCGGCGCTCGCGGCGCGCGCCCGCCACCTCACCGGCGCGCGCTTTGCACAGTCGCTGGAGCGCATTGGCGGCGCATTTCTGGTCGCCGCGGGTGCGCGTCTGGCCTGGTCGCGCGTGCTCTAGCCGTCCACCGGTTGCGCTGGTGTCTGCAGTAATCGCTGGAACAACAGCAGATCGAGCCACCGATTGAACTTGAATCCGGCGTGGCGGATATGCGCGCACTGCTCGAAACCGAGCCGCCGGTGCAGCGCGATGCTGGCACCGTTGCCAGCATCGACGGCGCCGATCAGCACGTGGTAGTTGGCCTGAGTCGCGCGCGCCACCAGCTCCGCCAGCAACAAGCTGCCGATGCCCTGCCCGCGCCAGGCAGGATGCACGTAGAGGGAATGCTCGAGCGTGTATTTGTAGGCCGGCCAGGCGCGAAACGGCCCAAACGAGCCGAACCCCAGCAGCGCGCCGGCGGCATCGACCGCGCCGATGACCGGATAGCCGGCCCGCTGCTTGGCCTCGAACCAGGCCTGCATCGTCGATGGCGTGCGGGCGCGGTAGTCGTACACCGCGGTTGAATGCTCGATGGCCTCGTTCAGGATCTCGAGAATCGCGCCCAAGCGCGCACCATCACAGGCGATCAGCTGCGGGCTCATTGCGCCGGCGGCTGCAGGCCCTTGGTGTACAGGATGCGTCCATCGAGAGCCACCAGCACCGCGTCGACATCGTCGAGCTGATTGTAAATGCGCAGCGCCTCATCCGGTCCGAGCACGAAGGCGGTCTTTGACAGCCCATCGCTGCGCGTTGCCGAGGAAGCGATCACCGTGGCGCTGCGTACCTTGCTGGCCGAGTGGCCGGTGTGCGGATCTATGATGTGGTGATAGCGCACACCGTTTTCGTCGAAGTAGCGCTCGTAGTCGCCCGAGGTCGAAAATGCCGCATCCACCAGCGGTATGCGGGTGATGACCTGATCCGGGTGATCGGGGTGACGAATGCCCACCATCCACGGCCGGCCAAAGCGATCGCCGATCACGCGGCTGTCGCCGCCGGCGTTCACCAGTGCGTGGCTATAGCCGCGCGCCTGCAGGATCTGGATGCCGCGATCGACCGAGTAGCCCTTGGCGATGCCGCCCAGATCGATGCGCACGCCCGGCTGCGAGAATCGCACCGAGTGAGTCTTGGGGTCCAGTAACAGGTGTCGATAGTTGACCGCCGGCAGCGCCGCGTCGATCTGCTGCTCGCTCGGATGTATGTGGGCGTGGAAATCGTACATGTAGCCGACGCTGGCGTAGGTGATGTCGAACGCACCTTCGGTAATGCGCGAATATTCCAGCGCCGTGGTCAGCAGATCGAACAGTTCACGACTGATCACCACGGGCTGCTTGGCCGCCAGGTCATTGACGTGCGACACCTCGCTGGTGGGCTTGAAGGTGCTCATGCTGTCGTCGATATGCCGCATCTCGTCCATGACGGCGTCGATCGCAGCCTCGCCCTTGACCTTGTCGTCGGACCACAGCTCGACGTAGATGCGCGTGCCCATGATCCCGTCGACGGTGCGCGACAGCCACTCGGCCTGTGCCGGCGTGGTCGCCAGCAACGCCAGCAGCAGCAGACCGCGGTGGCGGATCATGCGGGAGCGAGCGCGAATCCGGCCGCCTCGAGCAGCCCTTTCTGCGCCAGCCATTCGCGATTGAACAGCCGCGACAGATATTTCGAGCCGGTGTCGCACAGCATGGTGACGACGATATGTCCGGGTCCCAGATCGCGCGCCACGCGCACCGCGCCGGCGACGTTGATGCCGCTGGTGCTGCTGACGAACAGGCCCTCCTCGTGCAGCAGGCGATAGACGTAGCGCACGGTCTCGTCATCCTGAATATGCAGCGCGTCATCGACCGGTGCATCCTGCATGTTGGCAGTGACGCGGCCGATGCCGATGCCCTCGGTAATCGAGCCGCTGCCGGTGGCCTTGAGGACGCCGTGGCGCACGTACTCGTACAGCGAGCTGCCGGGTGGATCGGCCAATACCGTGCGCACTTGCGGATTGCGTGACTTGAGGAATTCAGCCACCCCGGCCAGCGTGCCGCCGGTGCCGCTGGCGGAGACGAATGCGTCGATGCGGCCGTCGGTCTGCTGCCAGATCTCCGGACCGGTGGTCTCGACATGCGCGCGGCGGTTGGCGGTGTTGTCGAACTGGTTGCTCCATATGGCTCCCGGCAGCTCCTGCGCCAGCCGGCCGGCAACCTTCTGATAGTGGTTCGGGTCGCTGTAGGGCACGGTCTTGACGCGCCGGACCTCGGCGCCGAGCGCCTCGATCAGCGCGTATTTCTCCGGCGACTGGTTGTCAGGCATCACGATCACGCAGCGATAGCCGCGTGCATTGCAGACATGGGCCAGGCCGATGCCGGTATTGCCGGCGGTACCCTCGACCACGGTGCCACCGGGCTTGAGCGTGCCGCGCCGCTCGGCATCCAGCACGATGGCGCGCGCGGCGCGGTCCTTGACCGAGCCGCCGGGGTTCATGAATTCGGCCTTACCGTAGATGTCGCAGCCGGTCTCCTCGCTGACGCGGCGTAGCCGGATCAGCGGGGTATTACCGATGGCATCGACGAAATCGGGAATGATGTTCATGCGGTTGATCTTCCACCGGTCAGAAATTGCATCACGGGTTCCGACTGGGCGGCGCGCGCAGCCACCTCGCCCACGATCAGCAGCGCCGGCGCGCTCACCTGCGCATGCTGCGCCTGCTGGCTGATGTCGCTCAAGCAGCCGGCGATCAGTCGCTGCCCCGGCAACGTGGCCTGCTCGACGATGGCCACCGGCCGGTCGGCCGGTGCGCCGTGGGCGCGCAGCCGCTCGACGATGCGCGGCAGCTGGGCCACGCCCATGTAGAACACCACGGTCTGCTGCGGCGCTGCCAGCGAGCGCCAATCCAGCCCCTCGGCGCCATCGCCGGTGGCTGTGACCAAGGTCACGGACGGCGCCAGGCCGCGCTGGGTCAGCGGCAGCCCGGCGCCAGCGGCGGCGCCGAGCGCCGCGGTGATCCCGGGCACGACCGTCACCGGAATGCCGGCACGGCGCAATACGTCCAGTTCTTCACCGCCGCGCCCGAAAATGAATGGATCGCCGCCTTTGAGGCGCGCCACACGCAATCCACGCCCGGCGTATTCGAGCAGCAGCGCGTGAATGCGCTCCTGCGTGACACGGTGGTGGCCGGTCTCCTTGCCGACGTACACGCGCTCGGCGTCGCGGCGCACGCGTGCCAGCACGCCGGCGCTGACCAGGCGGTCATACAGCACCACATCGCTCTGCTGCAACAACTGCAGCGCGCGCAGCGTCAGCAGATCCGGGTCACCCGGGCCTGCCCCGATCAGGTAGACCTCGCCGCGCTCGCGCGTGCTGCCCGCCACCGCCGCCTGCAGTTCCGCATCCAGCAGCGTCTCGGCCTCGCGCGCGCTGCCCGCCAGAACCTTATTGGCGACGGCGCCGGCCAACACCCGATCCCAGAATTTTCGCCGTTGCATCAGATCCGGCAGCGCCCGCTGCACGCGCGCGCGCACTGTCCCGGCCAGCCGCGCCAGATCTCCCAGACGTTCCGGCAGCATGGCTTCGATTTGCGCCCGTACACGCCGTGCCAGCGTCGGCGACTGGCCGGCGCTGCCCACGGCGATCACTAGCGGCGAGCGTTCGATGATCGCCGGCATCACCGCCGAGGAGGCTTCGGCGTCGTCGACCACGTTCACGAACAGGCGACGGGCCGCGCCGCTGGACGCGACCGCGCGGTTGACCTCACTGCGATCGGTGGCGGCGATCGCCAGTACCACCCCGTCGAAATGCCGCGGCTCGAATTCGCACGGCTGGTGTTCGATGCGTCCGGCGTCGCGGTACAGTGCCAGCTCGGCGTGCAGGCGCGGCGCCACCACGCGCACGCGGGCGTGCGCCTTGAGCAGCAATTCGACCTTGCGCGCAGCGACCGCGCCGCCGCCGACCACCAGCACCTGCTGGTCGCGCAAATTAAGGAACACCGGCAGGTAGTCCATGCTCAGACTCTAGCCCATCGGGATGATGCCTGGCTGCCGGCGCTCAGGCGCGGCGCCGGGGCAGCGCGCCTAGGCGCTGGCCTGGCTGGCTACCGGGCTGATCAGCGCCGGACGGCGCCGGGGGTGCAGGCCACATTCGCGCGATTCCGGCTGCTCCCACCACCAGCGGCCGGCGCGGGAGTCCTGGCCCGGCTCGATCGCGCGCGTGCACGGCAAGCAGCCGACGCTTGGAAAGCCGCGATCGTGCAGCGCACTGTAGTGGAGCTCATGGGCACGGATGTAAGTCCAGACATCCGCCTCGCTCCAGTCCAGCAGCGGACTGATCTTCTGCAGCCCGGTACGCTCATCGTGCGCAATCGGCTGGGCCTCGGCGCGCTGCGCCGACTGTTGTCGACGCACGCCCGTGATCCAGGCGCTGTAACCGGCGATGGCACGATTGAACGGCTCGACCTTGCGGATCTGGCAGCAGCTCAGGCGCTCACCCAGCCCGTTGTAGAAGCCGTTGATGCCATGCTCGCGCACGTAGGCCTGCACCGCCTGCGCATCCGGGTAATAAAGCTTGATACGGCGTTGATAGCGGCGCTCGAGACGTTCCAGCAGCGCCAGCGTCTCCTCCGGCAGGCGCCCGGTATCGATGCTGACGATGTCGATTCCATCCAGCCGGGTCCAGATCAGGTCGGTGAGCACCATGGCTTCCGCGCCCAGGCTGCTGGCGTAGACCAGCCGGCCATGCTGCCGCACGCACTGGCGCAGCAGCCCGAGGCTGGCCTCGATCTTGGACGAGAGCTCGGCATCGATGGCAGGCTGATGAGCGGCAACCGCGGGCATGCGCTCATTGTGCTCGCCGACCTCATAACACTGGCACATAAGTAGATCACCGCGCGCCGGCCAGGACGTGACGCCGGCACGCGCGCCGTGACAATGCATGACCGGTCCGCCTAAAGCCCCGGTCACACTGTCGGATCATGAGTCGCCTCGATCTGCGCCGTTTGCGCCAAAACGAGCACGTCCGCGCCCTGACCCGCGAGATACATGTCCGGCACGATCAGCTGATCCAGCCGCTGTTCGTCGCTGAGCAGACCCGAACCCCAGAGCCGGTACCCGGGTTGACCGGTGTACACCAGGAAAGTCCCGAGTCGCTGCTGCGGCAGGTCGAGCGTGATCTGCACGCCGGTGTCAGCAAATTCCTGCTGTTCGGCGTGCCGCGCGAGCGCGCCGAGCGCAACATCGACTGGAGTTTCACTGCCAGCCAGGTGCGGGCCCTGAAACAGCGCTTCGGGCGCGATATCTGGCTGGCGACCGATGTGTGTCTGTGCTCGTCGACGCCCCACGGTCACTGCGGCGTGCTCACGGCCGAGGGCGATCACCTGGACAACGCCGCCAGCGTCGCCGAGCTGGTGCAGGCAAGCCTGGCGTACGCGCAGGCCGGGGCTGACTGCGTGGCGCCGAGCGACATGATGGACGGACGTATCGCCGCCATCCGCGCGGCTCTGGACGAGGGCGCCCTGGAGCGCACCATCCTGATGAGCTACGCGGTCAAGTTTCATTCAACTTTATACGGGCCGTTTCGGCTGGCTGCCGACTCCGCACCCAAGGGCGGCGTGGCGCTGAGTGATCGCGCCAGCTACCAGCTTGACCCGGCGCGGCCCGGCGACGCCTGGCAGTGCGCCGAGCGCGATGCCGCCGAGGGCGCTGATGTACTGATGGTCAAGCCCGGGCTGCCCTACCTGGATCTGCTGCGCGAGCTGTCACGCGCGATCCGCAAGCCCTGGGCGGTGTACCACGTCAGCGGCGAGTTCGCCGCGCTGGAGGCGCTCGCCGCCCAGGGACTGGCCAATCGGGCGGCCCTGCACCGGGAGATTCTGACGGCGTTTCGTCGCGCCGGCGCCAGCATGATCATCACTTACGGCGCCCGCTTCGCGCGCGACTGGCTCGCGGGTTGAGCGACTCTAAATCGGACGCGCTGTTTCAGCGCGCCGTGCGCGTGTCGCCCGGCGGGGTGCACTCGCCGGTGCGTGCGTTCCGCGGTGTCGGCGGCACGCCGCGTTTCATGACCGGCGGTTCGGGCGCACTGCTGCGCGATGTCGACGGCCGCGACTACGTCGATTACTGCATGGCGTTCGGACCGCTGATACTCGGCCACGCCGATCCGGGCGTGCGACAGGCGGCCGAAACGGCGCTCGCACGCGGCTGGAGCCTGGGGACCGCCGAGCCCTACAGCCTGGAGCTGGCCGAACTGATTACCGGCCAGCTGCCCTGGGTCGAGAGCATTCGCTTCGTCAACTCCGGCACCGAAGCGGTGATGTCGGCGCTGCGCGTGGCGCGCGCGGCCACGGGACGCAGCGCGATCCTCAAATTCGACGGTTGCTATCACGGCCATGCCGATCCGATGCTGCTGCGCTCCGGCTCCGGGCTGGCCGAGGCACCGCAGCCGGACAGCGCCGGGCTCGCGCCCGATGCGATTCGACATACGCTGGTGGCGCCGCTGGACGATGAGGCCGCGCTGGAAGCGCTGTTCGCGCGCCATGGCGGCGACATCGCCGCGGTCATCATCGAGCCGCTGCCGGCCAACTACGGACTGCTGCCGCAGCGGCCCGAGTTCCTGCAGGCGGTGGCACGCGCGGCGCGAGCAGCCGGCGCGCTGCTGATTCTCGATGAGGTGATCTCCGGTTTCCGGATCGGGTTCCAGGGCTACGCCGGCCTGAGCGGCATCCATCCGGATCTGGTCACCTACGGCAAGGTCATCGGCGGCGGCTTTCCGGTCGGCGCCTACGGCGGGCGACGCGCCTTGATGGACCTGGTGGCCCCGGCCGGCCCGGTGTACCAGGCCGGCACGTTGAGCGCCAATCCGTTGGCGATGCGCGCCGGGCTTGCAACGCTGCAGCGCCTCATGGATGGACGGCTGTATCGGCAGCTTGATGCGCTGGGCGCTCGTCTGCAGCGGGCACTCGAGGCGCTGCCGGGACTCACGCTGCAGCGCGCCGGATCGATCTTCTGGCTGTGTGCGGGCACGCGCGACAACCCCAGCGCTCCGATCCGCGCACCCACCGCTCTGCCGGCGGATGCCGGCCGCGCGTTCGGTCCGCTGTTTCATGCACTGCTCGACCGCGGCATCTACCTGGCACCGAGCGCCTACGAGGTCGGATTCCTGTCGGCCGCGCACACCGAGGCGCACATCGACCAGCTGGCCGGCGCACTGCGCGCCGTGTGCAGCTCAGTCGCCGGCGGCGGCCGCGACGGTTGAGGCGGTATCGGACAGCGCCGCGCGGTCCACTCCGGAGGTGCTAATGGTCTCGGTCAGCGTGCGGCTGCTGGCGGTCACGATCGCGGTCAGCAGCTGCACGCTATGTGCGGCGACGTCGATCGCCGGGCTCTCGAGCTGATGATCGGCGGCGTTCACATCGGCGGTATTGAGCCGCCGCCACCACGGAAAGGTAGGATCTGGCAGCTGAAAGCGATGTAATTCGGCAGTGTTGTTGGTCAGCAGCAGGCTGACCTCGACCCGCGCCGCATCCAGGCGCTGGGCACGTCGCAAGCTCAGCAGTCGCCCTTCAGTGAACTGCCAGTCCTCCGAGCGCATGGCGTCGCCGCTCTCGTCGAACCAGTCGACGTCGAGCACCTGCGGCAATGGCTCCAGGCGCCCGTGCTGATAATAGTCGCTGCGCAGCGTGCGAAACTCGTGCCGCAGCCGGATCAGCCGCGCCACGAACTCGCGCTGCTCATTGCCGGCCGCGGACAGCGCCTGACCCCAGTCCATCCATGACAGCTCAGAGTCCTGGGCGTAGGCATTATTGTTGCCCTGCTGCGTGCGGCTGCATTCGTCGCCGCCCAGCAGCATCGGCGTGCCGTGCGAGAACAGCAGCGTCGCGAGCAATGCCCGCTTGACGCATTCGCGCGTGGCCCGAACCGCCGGATCGTCTGACGGGCCCTCCACCCCCCAGTTGTTGCTGGCGTTGTTGTCGGTGCCATCGTGATTGTCCTCGCCGTTGGCCTCGTTGTGCTTGTGGTTGTAGCTGACCAGATCCTGCAACGTGAAGCCGTCGTGCGCGGTGACAAAATTGACCGAGGCCCAGGGCCGGCGTCCGTGGTGATCGAATAGCTCGGCCGAGCCCTGCAGACGCGCCGCCAGCGCGCCGCGCAGACCGGAGTCCCCGCGCCAGAAGCGCCGCACGTCGTCGCGGAACTTGTCGTTCCATTCCGCCATGCCGGCCGGGTGATTACCGACCTGGTAGCCCCCGGGACCTAAGTCCCAGGGCTCGGCGATCAGTTTCACCCGCGCCAGGACCGGATCTTGCATCAGGGCGTCGAAGAAGCCGCTGCCCGGGTCGTAGCCAGCATTCTCCCGACCGAGCGTTACGCTGAGGTCGAAACGAAAGCCGTCGACGTGAAAATGTTCAACCCAGTAGCGCAGCGAATCGAGCGTCAGCTGGATGACGCGCGGGTGCGAGAAGTTCACCGTGTTGCCGGTGCCGGTGTCGTTGACACAGTGGCGCGGACTGTCGGCCACCAGGCGGTAGTAGGCCGCATTGTCCAGTCCGCGCAGGCTTAAGGTAGGACCGAGCTCGCTGCCCTCCCCGGTGTGGTTGTAAACCACGTCGAGCAGCACCTCGATCCCGGCCGCATGCAGCGACTTGATGGCGCCTTTGAGCTCGTCCGGATTGCCGTCCGACAGGTAACGCGGCTCGGGCGCAAAAAATGCCAGCGTGTTGTAGCCCCAATAGTTATTCAAACCGCGTTCCACCAGCGCCCGATCGTTGACGTAGGCGTGGATCGGCAGCAGCTCGACGGCGGTGATGCCGATGCTCTTGAGGTAGCCCACGGTGCGTTCGTGGCCGAGGGCCGCCGCGGTGCCGCGCTGGTTATCTGGAATGCCTTCCAGACGCATGGTCAGGCCGCGCAGATGGGTCTCGTAGATGATCGTATCTGACCAGGGCGTGCCCGGCGCCCGATCCTCACCCCAATCGAAACGCTCGGCCGTGACCACCGCCTTGGGCATGGCGAAGGCGCTGTCGCGCCGATCGAACGACAGATCGGCGCGCGGTGAGGTCAGCCGGTAACCGTACAGCGCATCGCTCCAGCGGATCGAGCCGGCCACGCGCCGCGCATACGGATCCAGCAGCAGCTTGTTGGGGTTGTAGCGCGGACCCTGTTCAGGCTCGTACGGCCCGAACGCACGATAGCCGTACAGCAGCCCCGGCCCCACGCCTGGCAGATAACCGTGCCAGACGCCATCGGTACATTCGCGCAGCGGCAAGCGCCGCAGCTCGTGCCGTCCACCGGGGTCGAACAGGCACAGCTCGACCTGATCGGCACCGCCGGCGAAGACGGCAAAGTTGCAGCCCTCGGCCCGACAGGTCGCGCCGAGGGGATACGCGGCGCCGGCGAGCGGCGCTTGCGGCAGGTCGGAAGCCATGCACGGTGATCCTTGGGCTAAACGATCACCCCCCGTGGCGCAACAATACCGTGGCCAGCGGGGGCAATGTAAGTTCAATCGAGAACGGTTGGCCGTGCGAGGCCGTGCTGCTGGCGGTCAGCGCGCCGCCATTGCCAAGATTGGACCCGCCGTAGAGCTCGGAATCGGTATTGAGCAGCTCGTGCCACACGCCGGCGCGCGGCGCGCCGATGCGATAGTGCTGCCGTGGCACCGGCGTGAAATTGCACACCGCGATGATCGGGGCCGAGTCGGCGTGCCCCTGCCGATAATAGGCATAGATGCTGTTGCTGCTGTCGTCGGCCACGAGCCAGCGAAAGCCGGCGCTGTCGCTGTCCAGCACATGCAGCGCCGGCTCCTGCCGATACAGCCGGTTGAGGTCGGACACCAGCAGCTGCACGCCCCGGTGCAGCGGGTGATCGAGCGCCGCCCAGTCGAGCTGGCCATCATGGTTCCATTCCCAGTCCTGGCCGAACTCTCCGCCCATGAATAGCAGCTTTTTACCCGGCTGCGTCCACATGAAGCCGAAGTAGGCGCGCAGATTGGCGAACCGCTGCCAGGCGTCTCCGGGCATGCGCCCGATCAGCGAGCCCTTGCCGTGCACCACTTCATCGTGCGAGAGCGGCAGCACGAAGCGTTCGGAAAAGGCATACAGCAGGCCGAAGGTCATGTCGTGGTGATCGTACGAGCGGTGCACCGGGTCGTGCTTCATGTACCGCAACGTGTCGTGCATCCAGCCCATGTTCCACTTGTAGGAAAATCCCAGCCCCCAGTCGTGGGTCGAGCGAGTCACGCCGGGCCAAGCGGTGGACTCCTCGGCGATTACCAGCGCGCCTGGAAAGCGTTCGGCGACCGCGTCATTCAGATGACGCAGAAAATCGATCGCCTCGAGGTTCTCGCGCCCGCCGTACTTGTTCGGAATCCACTCGCCTTGCTTGCGGGCGTAGTCGCGATACAGCATCGAGGCGACCGCATCGACCCGCAGTCCGTCGGCGTGGTAGCGCTCGATCCAGTGCAGCGCGCTCGACACCAGGAAGGCGTGCACCTCGCGGCGTCCGAGGTTGTAGATAGCGGTGTTCCATTCCTGATGGAAACCCTCGCGCGGATCGGTGTGCTCGTACAGCGCGGTGCCATCGAACCATGCCAGGCCATGCGGATCGGTCGGAAAGTGGCCGGGCACCCAGTCCAGAATCACGCCGATGCCGGCCGCGTGACAGCGATCGACGAAGCGCGCGAACGCCGCCGGGTCGCCGAAGTGCGCCTGCGGCGCATATTGACTGAGCACCTGGTAGCCCCACGAACCGCTGAACGGATGGCCCATGATCGGTAGCAGCTCGAGGTGGGTGAAACCCAGGGCGCTGACGTGCGCGATCAGCTGCTCGGACAGCTCGTCCCAGCTCAGCGAGCGACCGCCCTGCTGCGCCACCCGGCGCCAGGAGCCGGCGTGCACCTCGTAGATCGACATCGGCGCGTGCCGCAGGCCGCCGTTGTTGGCGCGCGCTTCGATCCAGCGCTCATCGCTCCATTGAAACGGCGCCGGGTCCATGACCACCGACGCGGTGCGCGGCGGGGATTCAACCTGCAGCGCCACCGGGTCAGATTTCAGCGGCAGTAATCCATGCGCGCCCAGGATCTCGTACTTGTACAGCGTGCCGATCGGCAGCCGCGGCACGAACAGCTCCCATACGCCCGCTTCCACGCGCTTGCGCATCGGCAAGCGGCGGCCGTCCCAACCGTTGAAGTCTCCAACCACGGACACGCGCTGCGCGTTCGGGGCCCAGAGCGCAAAGCGCACGCCCGCGACGCCGTCGACGGTGCCGTGCTGGGCACCCAGGCAGCGGCCCAGCTCCAGATGACTGCCCTCGGCGAGCAGGTAGATATCGAGCTCACCCAGCAGCAGACCGAACGAGTACGGGTCTTCAGTCTCCTGCAGCGCGCCGTCGGCCCATTGGATGCGCAGGCGGTAAGCGCGACCGGCGGGAATGATTCCAGCGAACAGACCCGGCGTCTGCACCGGCTGCAAGGTGGTCAGCAGCTGGCCGTTGCGATCGAGCACCTCGACCGCCCGCGCCGGCGGCACGTAGGCGCGCACGATCGTGCCGTTGGAACCCGGGTGCGGCCCCAGCAGCGCGAATGGGTCGCCGATGCGTCCTTCGACCAGGGCCCGGACGGCGGTCGGATCGCTCAGCAGCTGGGCGTCGAGGGGCGATGCCACCTCGGTAAACTCATCGATCTCGCTGGCGGGACCCGTCTCAACCGGCACGATAACCCCGCACTGGTGTGGTGAGCCGGAATCATAGCGCAAACGAATGGCGGCCCGGCGCTGCCGGGCGGCCGACAGCCGGCGTCAGACAGATGCGGATTTACTGTGGTCCGAAGATCGGCTAGGCGGCGGGTGCGCGCCGCTGAACCTGGATCACGGTCTCGCTGCCTTCCTGATAGGCGACGCTGAAGCTATCGAGCGCGGCGATCGCGGCCGTCAGGTCCTCATTCGGATCCAGATCGAAGCTGTCAAATCCGCAGCGCGCCAGGAAGAACATCTGATCGCGCTTTAGCACGCCGCGTGCGCGCAGCTCGCCGGTGTAGCGATAGCGCTGGCGCAGCATGCGTGCCTGCGAAAAGCCGCGCCCATCGCCGAGCTTCGGAAAGTCCACCACGATCAGGCTGAGCAGCGATAGATACGGCAGCAGCGGCCCAAGCTCGTCGGTCGGCCCAATCAGGACCGCAGCACCGCCGCCGGGCAATTCGGCGGCGCTTGCCGCAGCCAGAAATTGCGCTGCCGTGAGAACCGCTCGCGTGCCAGGATCGGCTTGCTCGCCTGGATAGCGTGCCGTGTCCTCGACCGGCTCACGCCGGAATATGATTTGTCTCATACACGCGTTCCTGGAACGGCTCGACGCCGAGCCGGCGTACCACGTCGAGGAAGCGCTCATCGTCGCTTTCGCGCTCGCGCAGGTACACCTCGATGAGTTGCTCGATCGTCTCGGCGACCTGGTCCTTGGGCACTGACGGACCAATGACCTCGCCGAGTGCCGCCGGGCTGCTCGAAGAGCCGCCAATCGTAATCTGGTACCACTCCTTGCCGTGCTTATCGACACCCAGGATGCCGATGTGGCCGATGTGGTGATGGCCGCAGGCATTCATGCAGCCGGACATCTTGATCTCTATTGGCCCCAGGTCGTAGAGATAATCCATGTCGTCGAAGCGGGCCTGGATCTGCTTGGCGATGCCGATCGAGCCGGCGTTGGCCAGACTGCAGAAATCCAGTCCCGGGCAGCAGATCAGATCGGTCAGCGTGCCGATGTTGGGCGTCGCCAGGCCGAGCCGCTCGAGTTCGTGCCAGACCGCGAGCAGCTCGCCCTGCGGCACGTCGGGCAGCACCAGGTTCTGGTCGTGGGTCACGCGCAGCATGCCGAAGCTGACGCGATCGGCCAGCTGCGCCACTGCCTCCATCTGCTCGGCGGTCATGTCGCCGGGTGGCTCGCCGTGCTTCTTCAACGACAGGTACACGATGCGATAGCCCGGCACCTTGTGACCGCGGGTGTTGTAGCGCAGCCAGGCGTCGTAGGCCGGATCGCCGGTGCTGCGCCCACCGATCGGAGGCACGCTGTCGCTGAGCTGTTGATACGGCGGCGGGGCGAAGAATGCGCTCATGCGCGCGACTTCTTGCGCCGACAGGCGTGGCCCAAACTCGCGGCTGGCCTCGAACTCCTGTTCCACCTGGCGGGTGAATTCCTCCACCCCCAGCGAGCGCACCAGAATCTTGATGCGCGCCTTGTGGATGTTGTCGCGCCGGCCGTAGCGGTTGTAGACCCGCAGGATTGCCTCAAGGTACGCCAGCAGATCGGCCTGTGGCAGAAAGCTGCGGATCGGCTTGGCCAGAATCGGAGTGCGCCCGAGGCCGCCGCCGGCCAGGATCTCGAAGCCGATGTCACCCTGGGCGCCGCGCTTGAGACGCACACCGACGTCGTGAATCTCGAGCGCCGCCCGGTCGGCCGGCGAGGCGGTCACGGCTATCTTGAACTTGCGCGGCAGGTAGCTGAATTCCGGGTTGAGCGCGACCCACTGGCGGATGATCTCGCAGTACGGGCGCGGATCGATCAGTTCGTCCGGGGCCACCCCGGCGAGCGGATCGGCGGTGATGTTGCGAATGCTGTTGCCGCTGGTCTGGATGGCGTGCATCTGCACCGTGGCCAGCTCGGCCAGGATGTCGGGCACGCGCTCCAGCGCCGGCCAGTTGTACTGGATGTTCTGACGCGTGGTGAAATGCGCGTAACCGTGATCGTAGCTGCGAGCGATGTGGGCCAGCTTGCGCAGCTGCGGCGTGGACAGCAGTCCATAGGGAATCGAGATGCGCAGCATCGGCGCATGGCGCTGGATATACAGCCCGTTACGCAGCCGCAGCGGACGGAATTCGTCTTCGCTGAGCTCACCCGCAAGGAAACGGCGCGTCTGGTCGCGGAACTGCGCGACACGCTCGTTCACCAGGGTCTGATCGATCTGGTCGTATCGGTACAAGGTGCACTCCGGGTCGGGTTACTCTAGTGCGGCCCGGAAGCGGGAGATACCGCCTTGAGGTTATGACCTTGGTGCGTATTTGTTATATCTAGCCGGTGGTCTGTAGACCGCGCGCGATGCCGCTGACACTGGCCTGCAGCGCTTCGAACAATTCCCGGTTCTGGCGGCCACTGGCACGCCAGCGCTCCAGCAAATCCACCTGCATGAAGTGCATCGGGTCGATGTACGGATTACGCACCATGATGCCCCGCTGCAGCGTGCGGTCGGAATCGAGCAAGGTGGTGCAATCCTTGATCTCCAGCACCAACGCGCAGGTGCGCTCGTACTCGGCGCACAGCAGCGGCGCAAAATGCCGCAAGTGCGACGGCGCCAGCCGGTCATAATGGCTGGCGACGCTGAAGCAGGCCCGCGCCAGCATCGCCTCGATGTCATCGATCAGGTTGTGGAAAAACGGCCAGCCCCGGTAACACAGCCGTAACAGTTCGATACTGCGCTCGGCCCGGGCGAATTCCAGTCCGCTGCCGGCTCCGTACCAGGCCGGCAGCATGTGCCGCGACTGCGACCAGGCCAGCACCCACAGCGGTGGCGCGATGGTGTCGATCCCGCTGCGCTCGGCCGGCTGCACCGGACGGGTGCCGATCTGCATGCGCTCGATGACATCGATCGGCGTCACCGCGCGGAAGAAATCCAGGAACTGCGGCTCCTCGTACACCAGAGTCCGCCACACCTGCGCGCTGCGGTCGGACACCAGGCCGACGCATTCGGCCAGCGCCGCGCTCTCGCGCACGGCGATGCCGCGCCGGACCGCCAGCGTCGCCAGCGCCAGCGTGCTGAAGGCTCGCTCGAGCGTGCGCATCGCGTTGGGCCGCAGCCCGTAGTTCTGGCTGATGCTCTCGCCCTGCTCGGTGAAGTGCAGCACGCCGTTGATCGACTCGGCCGGCGCCGCGCGCAGCAATGCATCGATGCGCCCGCCACCGCGCGCAATGCTGCCGCCCCGGCTGTAGAACAGCACGTGCTGCTTGCTAGCTCGCTTCAGGGCCTCAGTCAAATGGCGCTCGGCGTGGTAGGCCGCCAGCCGCGAAGCCACCATGCCGCTCTCCTGGTTGCTGCCGGAGAAACCGATCAACACCGTCTGCAGCCGGCCGCGCGCCTCCAGGTGGCGCCGATAGGCGCCGTCCTCCAGCAGCTCGCCGATGACCGCCCCGCAGCGCTCCAGCGTCTCAACCCGGTCGAACTGCGGCGCGATGTCGAGGGCCACCTCGCCCTTGCTCTTGTCGTAGGCCCCGGCCCAGCGCGCCAGTACCAGCGGCGCCAGCACGTCGTCCGGCTGCGCCGCGCCACTCACTATATAGAGTCCGATGGCCTGATCGCCGTAGCGATGGCGCGACTGGGTGATGGCATCGAATACCGCCAGGGCGCGCTTCGCCAGGGCATCGAAGCTGCCGCTCGGCCCGGTATCGCGCTCGAGCACTTCGATCAGGCGCGCGTGCCGCTCGGCCGGAGCGCGCCGGCTCCAGTCCGGATCGTCCAGGCCCTGCGACAGCACCTCGTGGTGCATCGAGGCGTGGGCGCGCACGTCCAGTGTCGCCAGGTGAAAGCCGAAGGTATCGATCCGGTACAGCAGCCGGCGCACCTGGAAATAGCCGGCGTGAACCCCGCGGTTTTCCAGCAGGCTCTGCGCAATCAGTTCGATGTCGGCACGAAACTGCGCCGGGTGCTGATAGCCGTTGGAACGACCATCGTAGGTGACGTGCAGCCGCTCGGCGATCTGCCCGAGGAATACCCGGTACGGCATGCGGTCGTGGCGCGCGGGGGTGATCGACTGCGCGCCGGGCAGCAGCGTGCGGTATTCCTCCACCCGTCGCTGTACCGCGTTCGAAATGCCGATGCGGCTGGCGCTTTGCGACAGGGTCTGCGACAGCTTCAGGCACTCGTCATAGTAGGTGTTGATGATCACCTGCTGGGCTCGGGCCAGCGTGTCGCGGATACTCTTGGCGTGCACGTCGGCGGAGGTTTCCATGTCGCCGCCGACCCAGGTGCCGAAGCGCACGATCACCGGCAGCTCGATCGACTCGGGCGCGGCGCCGTACAGCTTGCCGAGCGCGGCGGCGATCTCCTGGTAGAACGCCGGAATGATGGTGTAGAGAATCTCCACCAGGTAGAAGATCGCGTGCTCGCGCTCGTCGGCCACCGTCAGGCGGTCGCGCGGGTGCTCCTCGGTCTGCCAGTCGGCGCTCACCTCGGCGCGGATACGCTGCAACAGCGAGCGCTGCTCGTTCGGCGGCAGCATCGCGTTGTCGCGGTTCAGCAGCAACGCCGCCGTGCGCTGCTGGCGCCGCAGGTTGGTGCGCCGGGTCGATTCCATCGGATGCGCCAGCAGCACCGGCTCGATCGACAGCTGCGCCAGCAGCGACTGCACCTCGGCCAGGCTCAGTCCCGACGCTTTCAGCTCAAACAGCGCATCCTCCACGCCGCCGGGCTGCGGCCGTTCGCTGTCCTGGTGAAAGTATTCGCGCCGGCGGCGGATTCGATGCACCTTCTCCGCCACGTTGACCAGCTGGAACCAGGATGAGAACGCCCGCACCAGCTCGCGCGCGACGCGCGGCGGTCGGGCGCGCACCCGCACGGCGAGCGCATCGGCCGCGCCGGCAACCCCTTCGCGCCACTGGATGGCCGTCAGACGGTCCTGCTCCACCAGCTGCCACAGCTCCGCCCCTCCCTGTTCGCGCAGCACCTCGTCCATCAGCTGTGACAGCGCGCGGATGTCCTCGCGCAGCGGGTGGTGACGCGTCGGAAACGGAATGTCCTGGTGGTTCATGGGGGCCGGGATTCTACCTGAGCCCTTGGCTGGAATCGGCCCGGCCGACGTGCGGCGATTCACTGGAGTTTTATTATATCTATCAACAGGTTAGTTGCACTTTAGCCCGCCAGCAGCACCGCCTCGGCGTGCTCCAGCGCCTCCGGCACGCCGTAGATCACCACCACATCGCCCTCGCGCAGCTCGGTGTCCCCGCCCGGCTCACGCCCGGTGATCCCTTGACGACGGATCGCCGTGAAGGCGACCTCGGCACCGCGGGCGCGCACCTCATCTAGGCGCCGGCCGACCGCCCAGCCGCCGCGCGGCAGCACCACCGTGCGCAACTGATCTTCGTGCTCATCGCCATGGCGCTCTCGCACCAGCACGCCGGCTGTGCGTGTGCGCAGCGTGGCGTAGCGCTGCGTGCGCAGCGTATCGATCACGCGCGCGACCTGCGATTCCGGCAACTGCAGCAGCGTCAGCGCCTGCGACACCAGCGTCAGGCTGGCCTCGAAGGTTTCCGGAACCACTTCGGTGGCGCCCGCGGCCGATAGCTCCGCCAGGCGTACATCATCGGCGGTACGCACCAGCACCGGCACGTCGCTGCGCAGGCGGCGCACCGCACGCACTACGTGCAGTGCCACCTCCGGGTCAGCGAAGGTGATGATGACCACGGTGGCGTGATCGAGCCCCAGATTGCGCAGCAGTTCCTCGTCGGCGCAGTCACCCCAGACCGCCGGCACTCCGGCCTGGCGCGCAATCCGCACCTCCTCCGGATTCAGATCGACCGCCAGGTATTCGAACCCCTGCGACTCCAGCACCCGCGCCAGGTGTCCGCCGACGCGGCCGAAGCCGCACACGATCACGTGATCGCGCCGTGCCAGCTCGGTGTTGGCCGCCTGTTCACGCTCGATCGCGGTGGTCGGCGGACCGGCTTCGCGCAGCAGTAGACGCGCGATGCGCTTGTTGTAGCGGATGATCACCGGGCTGACGATCATGCCGAGCACCACCACCGCCAGCAGCAGTTGCGTGGGCCGCGCCGGCATCAGATTCGGTTCGCGCGCCAGCAGTGAGATCAGCGCGACGCCGAACTCGCCGCCGCCGGCCAGCACCAGACCGGTGCGCAGCGCCTTGAAGCGCTTGGCGCCGAACGCCAGCGTGATCAGCGCCGACAGCAGCGCCTTGCTCAGCACCATCAGCAGCAGTAGCGCCACGATGCGCGGGAAGTCACTGAACAGCACCCGCAGATCGAGCAGCATGCCGACCGTGATGAAGAACAGTCCCAGCAGCAGCTCGCGGAACGGACGAATGACCGCATCGATCTGATGGCGGTACTCGCTCTCGGCCAGCAGCATGCCCGCCAGGAATGCCCCCAACGCCATCGACAGGCCCATGCGCTGCGTCGCCCAAGCCGCGGTCAGCACGATCAGCAGCGCGGTGAGCGTGAACAGTTCACGCATGCGGCTGTGGGCGATGACGTACAGCACCGGCCGCAGCAGCCAGCGTCCGATCACCAGCACCGCCGCCAATGCCAGCAGTCCCAGCGCCACCAGCCGCAGCGCCAGCGTCGCGCCCGACTCGGTCTGGCCCTGGGTCTGTACCGTCGCCAGCGCCAGCAGTGGTACGAATGCCAGGTCCTGAAACAGCAATACCGCGAACGCCAGCCGGCCGTGCGTGCGGTTGATCTCGTCCTGGTCGCTGAGCTGCTGCAGCACGATGGCGGTCGAGCACATTGCCAGACCACCGCCGACCACGATCGCGCTGGGCCACGCCACGCCGATGCCATGGATGGCAAGCGCCCCGGCGCTGCCGACCACCAGCGTCTGCGCCGATCCGAGTCCGAACACCTCGCGCCGCATCGCCACCATGCGCGGAAACGAGAACTCCAGGCCGAGCGTGAACAGCAGGAACACCACGCCGATCTCGGCGATTTCCTGCGTCTGGGCATTGTTCGGTAGCACGTCGAATGCCGACGGGCCGATGACGATGCCGACCACGAGATAGCCGAGAATGACCGGCATGCCGATGCGGCGTGCCAGCGCCAGCACCAGCACCGAAGCGAGCAGGAGTATCAGGACCTGACTGAGCGACTGTACCGGCACACCGTGACGTTACGGTGCGCGCGCGTCACTTGTCCATGGCCACCGTGGCATCGTAGCGATCGAAGGAATGGATTGCGCGCCGGTAGGCGTTGAACACCAGAGCCTGGGCGGCGGTATCGGCGCGCGGCGACAGCAGCATGCGCAACACGACATCATCAGCGGGCCGCGTCTGATCGTCAGCCAGCAGTTGCTCGATGAAGCCCGCCAGCCGGCACACGATCTCGTTGACGAACCGCAGCCGCGCGCCATCGTGCACCTGATCGGCGCCGGCCCCGTAGGTACTGCGGGCCTCGGCGGTCAGCTCATGCAGAAATACCGCCAGCAGGCGCGCCTGGTCGATCGGCTGCACCTCGCTGAAGTAGTCGATCTCGGATTGCAGGTTCATGTGGTTGGCACGAATTCGATCGGCTTGGTGGTGGTGATGCTCGCCACGTCCTTGGCCTCGAACCGAAACAGCTTCACCCGCGCCACGATCTTGCTCTCGAGGTCGGGATTCTTGAGCTCGCTCGACACGACGTGGCACTCGGTGACTTCGCCGGAGGGCGCGATGGTGAACTCGAGCACCAGTTTGCCCTGCAGATCCGGAATGTCGCGCAGCGCGCGCCCGTAGAGCGCATAGATCGCGCCCTTGTTGCGGTCGAACACCAGCGCGATCTCTTCCTGGGTGCGCGACGGTTTGCCACTGCCGCCCTTGGAGACGCTGTTGCCGCCACCCGCCGCGACGATGCGCGAGCTCACCGCCGTGGTGTCGTGCCCGCTGAGCGAGCCGGCACCCGTGCCAAAGCCGCGACTGGCATTAGCGGTGGTGATCCCAGCCGACGTGCCGCCGATCTTGGATGCAATCAGTGAGCGCTCGGCATGGCTGTCCTGTCCAACCGCGCCCTGCAGATTCTTGGTTTGGCCGAGCTGGGTCAAATCGACGTTCTGGCGCAGATCCGCCAGTTCGTCCTGGAACTTGAGCAGTCCGGAATTCTGCGCCTTCTTGCGCGCCTCGGCGGTCTTGTCCACCGGCTTGGGTACCGGAACCGGCTTGGTCTCAGGCTTCGGCTTGGGCTGCTCGACCACCGGCGGCGGGGGCGGCTTGGGCTTTTCCTCGACCATCAGCCGCGCCAGGCGCTCGGGCACCACCTCGGGCGCCTCGGCCAGGTTGGGCAGATGAATGAATGGCATCACGACGCCGAACAGCAGCAATAGCAGCAGTCCGATCGACAGCAGCTTGCGCAGGCGCTTCTGATCCTGCGGATCGACCTCCCAGGGCAGGTCGTAGCTACGGTAGAACTGAGTGAACTGCATGACTCGCTATTCGCCTCAGGAAATGCGCACGCTGCCCGGAGGCACCGGCTTGTCCTTCTGCAGGACTGCAAGCGAGATGCGGCCGTAGTCCGCATCGGTGCAAGTACGCATGACCTTTTTAAGCACGTCGTACGGCAGTGACTTGTCCCCCATGACGGTGATCTCGCGCGCCGCCAAGTCCTGCTCGCTCACCTGCTGCCCGACCAGCGTCGGGCGCTTCAGCGCGTCGCGCAGCGGCTCGATGATGTCGCCGTTGGTGGCGTGGATCTCGGCCACGGTCGCGATCGGTTCGCCCTGGACGAAAAGTTCGTCCTTGGTCAGCATCACAACCACGGTCTGACGCGGCTGCTGCTCGGCGATCGACTGCGGGATCTCGATTGCCTTGGTGTTCTGTAGCACCTCGACGTTGGTCGAATACACCAGCAGGAACGACACCATCACGCTGAGGATGTCGATCATCGGAATGAGATTGAGTTCGGCGTCGGCACGATGACGCAGCTGATGCTGCATCATGCGCCGCGCACGGCTCGACATGCTCATGGTTTGGCTCCGGCGACGGGCGGCGCGGCGGTCGCGGCTACGACTGGGGCATCGCCGATCGAAATGTCCGGGAACAGCTCGTACTGCACGACGTTGAGGCCGGCGTTGACCTCAAGCACACGCACTCGATCCATGGTCTGCACCACGGTGTCGTAGGGCGTATCGGGTTCGAGCAGAATGGTGGCATCGGTCTTGTCCGGGAACTTGGCCTTCACCAGCTTCAGATAATCCGACAGGCCGTCGTAATCGTAGCCACCCTCCTTGTTGGGAAACGCCGCCAATGGGCCGGAGTTGCGATCACCGACCTGCAAGGTGTCCTTGCGCACGGTGACTTCGAGCTGTAATCCGGGCGGCGGCTCCTTGTACTCGGCATTTGACGGCGGCAGCTTCAGCTCCAGGATCACCGTGCGGGAAAACACCGCGGTCATCAGCAGAAAGGTCACCAGCACGGTGAAGATGTCGATCATCGACACCAGCATCAGCTCGGACGGCTTGCGCTGGTGGCGCAGAATCCGGCGGACTGCGTGAGAGCGGCGCATGGCTTAGGTAACTGCGAACTGTCGCCCGCGGTCCTAGGCCGCCGCCGCCGGCTGCTGCGGCTGCGGGGATCGCTCGGTGACGGCATTTAGAAACTTGACCGAGGCCATTTCCAGGCTGTCGATCAGCTCGGTGGTCTTGGTCTGCAGCACCGCGTGAATCAGCAGCAGCGGCACGGCCGTCAGAAGACCGAAGGCGGTGCAATTCATCGCCACCGAGATGCTGGCTGACAGCAGGTTGGCCTTTTCCGCCGGGTTGACCGTGGCCACGGCAGCAAACGCGTTGATCAGCCCGAACACGGTACCGAGCAGGCCCAGCAACGTGGCGATGTTGGCGAAGGTCGCGATGTAGTGCGTGCGCTTCTCCAGCCGCGGCATGACATCCATCAGGCTCTCTTCCATCGCCTTCTCGATGTCCTCGCGCCGACGCGCCGTGGCAATGCGTGCCAGGCCGTAGCTCAGGATCTGGCCGATCACCGCATTCGAGCGCGATGTCAGCTGCACCGCCTGGCGAAAATTGCCCTGCGCGAGCAGCGGCGAGATCTCGTTCCAGAGCGTGCGATTGCTGACGGCCGTGATCGTCAGGTAGATCCAGCGCTCGATGGCGATGGCCAGGCCGACCACCAGCACCGCGGCGATCGGGTACATCATCTCGCCGCCGCCCTGGAAGAATCTGACTATGTGACTGAAGATACTCATCGTGCTGACTCCCGTGTCATGCCGCTATGGTCCGATTCGAGACCAACAAACTAAGGTGACGTAAACGTTCGATTCCGCGACCTACTTCTCATCCTTCGATTCAGGGTGGGGACTGGCCGCCCCAGGCTCGGCCTGCAGGGCCGCGTAATAGCGGTTTTGCCGCCGGAATACATCGCGATCCACCGGCGTCAGGGCCTCATCGAGCAGGCTGTTGAGCGGTCGGCCGTTGAAATCGCCGGGATCCGCGCGTCGCCAGGGCACCACGTACATAACCTTGGGCAGCTCACGGTTGCCGCTGATCTCGGTGGTGTCCAGCTGGATGCGGTCGCTGGTCTTGCCCGTCTTGGCGCCCAGAGCCTTGGGTTCGGCGGCGCTGCCGGACGCAGGCGGCGCCGGGGCGGACGCGGGCGCGGCCGGCGGGGCTGCAGTCCGGGATCGATCGTGGGGCCCGGGCGCTTTGGCGGGCGCCGCTGCGGCCGCCGGCGCCTGATCGGCACTGTTGCCGGGGCGCGCGGTCGGCGCGGCGGCGCTCGACGTCTGCACGCCGGGCTCCAGGTCCTGCTGCGCGCGGGCAGCACCGGCCGCCAGCAGCGTCCCCAGGCTCAACAAGGCAATGGCAAGTGACTTCATGTCGGGCCTCCGTTGTCTGGCGCGCTCGCGCTGCCCGGTGAATTCGCGTCCGGCGCCACGGTTGGCTCCGACGTCGCCGGTGCTTTGGCGCCGGTACGAGTGCGCAGCTCGGCGATCCAGGAACTCACCGGTTTGTCCTCGGAAGTGATGGCTTTGTATCGTTCCATTTCCGGCAGCGCCGCAGCCGGATCACCCAAATAAAGATCCAGCAGCACGCCCAGATTGCGATGCGCCGGCGCAAAATTCGCATCATCCGCGAGCGCATGCTCGTAGGCGGCGCGCGCGTCGTTGAACTTGCCCTCGTTGCGCAGCGTCACGCCCAGCTCGGTCCACGCATCGGCGTTGCTCGCGTCAACGGTAACCGCCCGCTGCAGGGCGCTGTCGGAATCCGCCAGATGGCCCTCGTGGCGGGCAAGCAACCCCAGGTCGATAGCGGCAGCAGCATGGCCGGGGTGCTGCAGTTCAAACTGCTTGAAGTCCAGTTCCGCATCCGTGTCCTTGCCGGCCGTGGCCAGATCGAGCGCGTGCTGAAAATCGGTCTGGGTCGCGGCATCGGGTGCGACCGTGCCGGGACTGGCACTGCCGGCAAACGCTGCCAGCGGGACATAGCCCAGGCTGAGCTCGCTTTTACCATAACGTGCCGGTTTGAGTTCGGCCAGCGCCTGAAAGCTGGCCCGTACCGAATCGTCATACACGCCATCCTGCGTGCGCTTGACGTTGATCTCGTGGATCGCGATGGCCTGCTCCTCGAATGGAAACGACTGCTCGTCGAGCAGTGCGTTGTACTGCTCGAGCGCCTCGCCCGAGAGCTTTGGCGGGCGCTGCGACTTCATCAGGTCCGATGCCAGCGTGCGATAAAGCTCGGCGGTCTCGTAGGTGGCGGCGGTGGTGGTTTCGGCCACCTGGTACGCCGCCACTTCTTTATAGGCCTGCACCGCGGCGTCGAGCGACTTCTTCTTGGCCTGCAAGCTCTGCTTCAGCGGCACCACCAGCTTGACGCTGCGAAACTGGTCACGCACCGGCACCGCCAGCGCCAGCTGCGCCTTGGAAGCCAGATAACGGGTGCGATCGGTGCGCGCCGGACCGGCCGCCGCGTCCGCCTTGACGATTTCGTGCTGCCAGTAGCGCTCGCGCTCCAGATCGCCATTCTTGAGCGCGATGTCCAGCAGGCGCTGACGCACCTCGATCGCATCGGCCAGCGGCGTCGGGTAGTCCTTCACCAGCCGCTCCAGCATCGCCACGCTCTTGGCCGAGTTGCCGGACTGCTGGTACAGATCCGCGGCCCGGTTGAGGGCTTCGTGCACCACCGCCGGATCCTCGTGCGGATTAGCGGCCATGCGCTCGAATTCGTCGGCCGCAGGACCGGCACGCCCGGCGGCCACATAGGCGATCGCGAGCTTGCGTCCGATATCGGCGGCGTACTCACTCTTCGGGTAGTCGCGGCGGTAGGCCTCGAGAACTTCGATCGCGCGATCCCATTGCTGCGCATTGATCAGCGCCGCGGCGGCATCGTAACGAGCGGTGGGTACCACCTTCGAGTTGGGTGCCAGCCGCGCGACCCGCAGAAAGTCCTCGGCCGCTCCGGCCTGGTCACCGGCAGTGCGTTTGGCCTCGCCCTGACGATAAACCGAATCCGCCAGGCGCTCGGTGATGTCGGGGCGCTCCGGGTCGTTCGCCGGCGCGATTGCCAGCGCGTGCTGAAAGGCCGACTCCGCCTGCGGGAAATCGCCTTGGTTGAAGCTAACCTGGCCCACGATGGTCCAGGCGATACGCTGCTTCGGCACATCGACGCTGGGATTGCGCGCCAGCAGCATCTGCGCTGCCTGCGCCGCCTGCGCCTGGTCCCCGGCCGTATATAGATCCTGCGCGGCGCGCGTCAGTACCACCGCACTTTCCGGATGCTCCGGGAAGGTGCGCGCAAATCTCAGTGCCGACACGGTGGCGCGCTGGTGCGCGGCAGTGCGCGCGTCAGGCGCCATCGAATCCTCGCTCTTCTGGTACGCCACCAACGCTGCGTGGCCGGCTTCGGCCGAGTGCGCATCGTGCGGGTAGTCGTACGCGGTGTGCTCGTATTCGGCGGCGGCGTCGGCGTACTGCCTGCTCTCGAACAGCGCATCGGCCAACAGATAGTTAGTCGCCGCCGAGTCCGGATCGTCCGGAAACGACTTAAGGTAGGCGCGATACCAGTGCGCGGCCGCCGCGTAGTCCTCGGGCTTTTTGGTTTTCTGGGCGCTCGCGTGGTAGTACTGGGCCACGTCTTTCAAATTGCTCTTGAGCTCGGCGATCACTTGCGGATAGTCGCGCCGCAGGCGATGGCTCCAGAACGGCGAATCAAGGCCGTAGCGTTCGACGTATTCGAGCTTGCCCTGCAGCATCAGGTCGGCAAATCCGCCCTTGCGGTACGCCTCGATGGCCGCATTGGTGAGTTCCGGCGCGTGCTCGTCCACCGGGTCGCGGCTGACGAAGGCCCGATAGGTCGTGGCCGCATCCTGGTAGCGCTGCTTGTCGACGAACAAATCCCCCAGACGCAGGTACAGCAGGTACGCATACGGCATTTTGGGTCGCTGCTGGGCGAATTCATCGACCGACTTGGCACCGTCCAGGTAACCGAATGCGATGCTCATGACCCGCAGCGTATCGTCCACGAGCTCGTGATCGGCGCGCCCGAGCGTATTCAGATCGCGCATCTGGCTGGGATTGTTCGGATCCACCAGGGTCAGATCCAGCAGATTGCCGAAGTATTTCAGGCTGTCTTCGTTCTGGCCCTGCTTGAACAGCGACCAACCGTCCTTGTACAGACTCTGAATGTAGAAGCTCGAGTGCGTGGCACCATGCGCGAGCACCGCCTCGTAGGCGTGCTGCGCATCGGCATAGCGATGGTTCGAAAAAAGGATTTCGCCACGCCGGAACTGCACCTCGGCCACGTCGCGGCTCTGCGGATAGCGCGCGACGATGGCATCGAGTGTCGCCAGCGCCTGGTCGCTCTGGCCGGTGGTCTCGTAGGCGCGCGCCAGCTGGTACATCACTTGATCGTTGCGCGGATAGGTCGGGTAGGCTTTGAGCAGGGTCGAGTACAGCCGAATGGCTTCCGCTCCCTGGACGTCGAGCTGCGTGACCTCGTTGGCCATACGCTCGAGTTCGCCAGATTCGAGATTCAGATCGCCGAGCCGGCGCAGCGCTTCGGCGCGCTGCTTCGGATCGGTATTCTTCAGATTGAGGAACTCGCGGTAGTTCTGCATCGCCTTGGCCGTACCACCGCTCGGGGCCGTGTAGGGCAGCACCGGCACCGAGTTGGCCTTGAGGTCGCCGATCGTCGGCGCGGCGCTGCCTGTTTGGGAGGCCTTGCCCGATTGCGCGGCAGAGGCCACCGGTAGCGCGGCCACGCAGCACAGCGCCATGCCCAGCCAGCAGCCAGCCGCGCGGCAACTCAAAATCATCGGTGCTCCGGCGCCGGCACGGGTGCTGGCTCGCTGGGCACCGGCGCCGCCGGCGCGGCACTACGGTCGCCATGCGCCTGACCTTCCTGATCACCCGCACGATCGTAGATATCGGCCAACGCGAAGCGCGCCTGCACCGAGTACGCTTCGATCCGGTCCTTCTGCGCGGCCAGTGCCGCGGCGGCGACTGTCTCCAGGTAGCCGTTCTGCTGGCCAGCCGCGTCGGCCAGGCGCGTACGCATCGCCTTGATGCGCTCGCCCAGCGCGGCGATGCGCGCGGCAAACTCGCCGGTATCGGTGGGCACCGTGGCCCGCGCTCGCTGCACCCGCACCCAACGGTTCTGCAGCTCCTCAAGTGCCGCATCGACCTCGCGTAGCGCGCGCCGCTGCGCGTAGCTGCGCTCCTTGAAGGCGGCATCCAGCTTCCAGTACAGCACGCCCTTGAGCAGCCGCACTTTATCGACCGCATCGTCGCGCTCGATTCCGGCCGGCATGGCCGCGACCTTGTCCTCCAACGCCTCGATCCGCCCCCATTGGTCGCGCTCGGTGGGCGTACCAAGCGCCACCACGTCGTTGCCGGTCTCGATCGCGTTGAGCTGCGTCTCGACCTGCGCGCGCGTGGCGCGCAGCCGGGTCGGCGCGTCGGCGGCCAGCAATGCATCGGTGCGTGGTAGCCGCTCGGCGTAGGCGCGCTCGCGCGCATCAATCATCGCCGCGAAGGCGTCCATCTTGTCATCGCCGGCCAGCAGGCCGCTGCGCAGAAAGTTCAGATCGCGGTAATTCTTCAGGCCTTCCTGAAAGTCGTTGTCCGCCAGCAGCGTGTACAGGTAGCGCGATTGCGGTGAGTCGGGCAGCTGCCGCAGCTGCCAGAACCAGCCGTAGTGGGTGTCCTGATCCTGCCCGAGCAGGTCCTGGAGCATGTGGCCGTCCTGGATCCGGGCGATGGCGGCATCGAGATTGTCCGACTCAGTCGCGAACGACTTCAGCGCCGTCTCGTAGTAGTCCGCAGCCTGGGCACTGGCATTGAGCTTACCAAGCGCGTAGGGCACCGCCAGGAATGACTCCTGAACCGCAGCATCCAGCAGGCTGCGCTTCTGTAGTTCCAGCCACGGCGCCAGCGCGCCGCGATAATCACCGGTGGCGGCGCGCGCCCAACCGTCGCCGAGCAGTGCGCGGCTGGAGTATGGGCCGTTCAAGCGCACGCGATCGAGCGCCACACGCGCCGGCCCAGGCTTGTCGGCCTGCAGATAGGCGAATCCCAGGGCCAGATTGGCCTTGTCGCGCATCGTCAGCAGTTCATCACTGTCGGTTTGCAGCGTGCCGACCGCCGACAGAATCGGATCGGCCTCCGGCAAACGGCCGGCGCGCACCAGCGCGACGCCAAGATTGAAGCGCGCGTATGCCATCCAATCCGGCGGCCCCTGCCAGCCCCGCAGCGTCGCGATTGCATCGTCATAGCGTTGCTGTCGCATCAGCACGTTGACCAGCAGATGGGTGCGTTCGGCCTCCAGCTGCTGCGGCAACTGACCCTGAATGCGTTCGAGCGCCTGTTCGCTACGATCGTAGTAGCCGCGCTCGTACCAGATCTTGCCGAGGTAGAACCAAGCGCGATTGCGCACCCCAACCGGAACGTCGTTGCCGAGCAGCGTCTCGAAGCGACGTCCGGCCTCGTTGTGGATCGCCAGCTGCAGATACAGTCCGGCCGCGAGCAGCTGCGCATCGATCGCGTGATGCGGCATCAGCTCCCAGTGGCGGTAGGCCTCGAGCCGAGTGAGTGCCTCCCAGCCGGAATCCTCGTCGGCCCAGAAATGAAACAGCACGTCGCCGTAGAACAAATCCTGGACCTTGATGCTGGGCAGCTTGTCGGGATCGGCCTTGCGCGCGGCCGACGCCTGCGGCACGACGGCAGCCGCGGCCAGCAGTGAGACAGCCAGACCCAGGTATCGGCGCACCGACCTCATGCGCCCTATTCCCAGTCCTTGATCTCGAAGTCCGGCTCTTGTGCGCGCTGATGATCGGTGATCTTGAGTTCCAGATACTTGGCGCCGACACCCTTATCAAATCGCAGGTTGGCGCCGCGCCGGTAGTAGCGCTCGTGCGGGCCCTTGCCATTGAACAGCGCCGTGAGCTCGTGCGAGCCGGCCTTGAGATTGCCGATATAGAGCTGCTGCACGCCGCCCTTGACCAGCGCCGCGACTTCCCGCGGCGTATACAGGTAATTCTTCACTTCGCGGTTGTCGATCTTCAGCGTGACTGAATCGAGCGCGAAGAAGTCGCCGATATCCATCGATACGAACACCGCCACCTGGGTGTTGGCCGGAAACAGAAGCTCCTCCTCCAACACGAACAGGTCGCGGTTCAGATCGACCACATCCTTCTTGAGATCCTGGATCTGCTCATCGAGGGCGCGGGTGCCGCCGGCATCGGCCGCCGGATTGGCGCCGGCGGCCCCGCCGGCTGCGGGTGCTGCGGCCGGCGGCGGCGCCGGTGCGTCGCTGGCCGGCGCTGGCGCGGCAGCAGCGGCCGGTGCGGTGGCCGGCGGCGCGCCCTGAGCGAGCGGTCCGGTCAAGGGGCCGAGTCCGGCCAGCAGCAGGCACGCCAGCAGCACTCGTGGGGACGGCGGTGTATTCATGGGTTGTCGTTCATCCAGGCAAATGTCAGGGCGTCGCGAACGAGTCGTCCAGCAGCGCGCGAATCTGGGTCAGATAGGTCTTGTCCCGGGCCAGTTCATCACTATGGCGGAAGCGCACGATTCCGCTGCGGTCGATCATGATGGTCGATGGCAGACGATCGATGTCATACGCACGGCCAGCCGCCTTGTTGCTGTCGAGCAGCAGCGGGTAGTCGGCCACGTGCTCGCGCGCGTAATGCGCGGCACGATCCGGATCGTCATCGACGCTGATCGCCAGCACCACCAGTCCGGCAGACTGGTAGGTCTTATACAGCCGATCCAGCAGGTTGAGCTCGCGCGCGCACACCCCGCAGCGGCTGCTCCAGAACGACAGGATCACGGCCTGGCCGCGATACTCTGACAGCCGCACGTTGCTGCCGACCACCGCGGGCAGCGCAAAATCCGGCGCCGGCTGACCAATCAGGCGCTCGCCGCCGTCATGTGCGGCCTGCGTAGCCGCCGAGGCGAAGGCCGCCAGAGCCGCCACGGCCAGGACGGCGCGCGGGCAGCGGGCGCTTCTGAGGGTGCGAAGGCTCATCGGCGCCAATTTGACATCATTCGCCGGCCGGCGGCGACTGTTAGACCGTAAATACATGACACTGCTCGCATTCCGCCGGCCTAAGCGGACAGGTCGCGTGCTGCGGTCCTCGGGCGGTGGCCGGCGGCTCGGCCGGCTCTTGCGGGGCGACGGCGGCTCGGCGCCGTCGCCATCAGGTGATCTGGCCGTTGACTACCGAGGCGAGCTGACCAAACGCAATCAGCGGACCGTAGTTGGACGCCGCCCCGAGCCCGGTCGGCTGCCCGGTCGCATAGGTCATGGTCTGGAACGCACCGGCCTGCCCATGGAGCGCCATGTAGTTGAGGATCACGGTCTCGCACAGCAGGTTGACGGCGTTGGCAGCCAGGCTCGAGGTCGAATTCACCGAGCCGTCCGGATTGTACGAGCCGATCTGATTCATGATCGCGGTCGGCTTGGAGCGCGGATCGTAGACCAGCATCAGCGAGGCCGCGGTGGCGGTGTTGTCCGCCATCCACATGCCTTTGCCACGACCATTGACTGAGTTGTCCGGCATGCCATTTGAGACGATGGCGCCGTCGCTGAACACGTAAATCATCAGCGGCACACCGACGCGCGCAGCGTATTCGAGGCAGGCGCCGATGCACTGCCCGGCCTTGAAGTCACGCTGCTCGCCCGTGGCACGGGTGCCGTCATGGTAGTCATAGCCACCCAGTTCGATGGTGCCGGCGCCGGCATAGCCGTTGATGACCATCTTCATGATCGATGCGGTGGCCAGAAAGTCCGAATCCTGCAGGTCGGTGGCACTGAAGATGCCGCCGCTGCCGGTGATGTGCTGATCCTGGGTCGGATCCAGCGCCTGCAGCGCGTTGCCGTAACGGTCCACCAGATACGCCGAATCCACGTAACTGCACTGCACCAGATTCTTGATCGCCGTGTCCTGGCTCGGAATGTTGGTGCTAACCTGGCCGAGCTTGGCGGCGCTGATGCGTTCCACCGACTCCAGCACCGACACCGCGTCGGCCTGATTCAGTAGTCCTACCAGCGAGCCGGTATTCACCAATCCGGTCACGTCCGAGGGCCGCCGCACCACGGTTGGATTCACCGTCGGATCGATCATGTAGGCCGGCGCCATCGAGTTGCCACCCGAGGCGGTGGCATCGGTGCCGATCAATACCAGCAAGTCACCGGCCGCCCCGGCCGAATGGATGCCGTACATCGGATTGTGCGGGTTGGTATCGGTGTCGGTAGCGCTGATCGCGGGAATAACCGCACCATTGATATTGTTCATGGTGGTCACGGCGGCGCGCTGCGTGATGCCACGCAGGTAGGCGCTGTCGCTGTGCATCGCCACGCCCATCGTGGTGTTGACAAAATTGCCGGCGCCGACCGAGGAGTTCGGAATCATGTTGCCGGGCAGGCCGAGCTTGTTGTAGCCGGCGGTGGTCAGGAAGTTGAGCTGCCCGCCAGCGCCGCCGACCAGCGCATTGGAGCCGGCAATATTGCCGCCCCCCATCAGATCAAAGGCGATGAAGGGCACCTTGCCGGCGCCCGCGCGGATGTTGCAGGGACTGGTCACCAGCTGCGAGATGTCGTTCGCCAGCGTGGCGTAGGCCTTGCGCGGATTGGCGAACAAGCTGAAAAACGATGACATTCCCACCAGCGTGCCGCCGGCGCCGAGCATGCCGCGCCCCATGAATTCACGCCGCGTTACCGGCGGACGGTGATCCAGGTTGCGGATCTCGTTCGGACTCGGCGCACGCCGCGGCGGAGATTTCTTCCTCATGGGAATCGGCCTCTGTGTCTATTTGATCAGCGTGGTGGCGCTCGACAGCACCGCGGTGCAGGCCGCCATGGTGATGGTCTGAGTGCGCCCGGTCGGACAGCTGCCGCCGCCGCAGCTGGCCAGGTCGGAGATCAGGCTATAGAGCTCGCTGCTGACCGCCGCTGCCGGCGGCTGCGATGTCAGATTCGGCCCGATCAGGTTGTTGATTAGCGGCTGCACGACCAGGTCCATGCCGGCGGTGCTGGAAAATGCCGTGCCCGGGGTGGCGTTGAAGTTCATGCCCGGGAAGAACGCCGGTGCGCGCACCGGGTCGTTCACCAGCGCCTGGCAGTACTGCATGGCCAGCTGCGCGCTGGCGATCTGTGCGCCGGAGCTCACGCTCTGGATATCAAACACGGTCGGCAGGGCGGTCTGCACGGTCTGATAGGTGCTGTTCACCGAGGCGGTGGATGCCGGCACGCCGGTCACCTTGGCCATGGTGCCGTTGACTTCGTCGAATACGCGCATGCCGATGTCGGACGAGGCCGCCAGATCCACCGGCGGCGGCGCGATCGGGATCGCCTCGGTGTAGGTCCGGTTGTTGCTGCCGATGTGCGCGAAGGTCAGGAAGAACTGATCCGAGCCCGGGCCGTTCTCCACCGGAATCACGGTGCCGATGGGCGACAGCAGTTGTCCCGTGGTGCTGTTGTAGTCGCCACTGGTGACGTTGACGCTCAGCGGGATGTAGGCCTGATCCACCGGCACCTCGGCGCCATTCACGCCGATGCGGATGCCCTGGATCGAGATGTTGCTGCTGGGCTTGAAGGTCGAGTCGAGACTGATGAACGTCGGCCGTGCAAACAGGTAGCTGTAGCTGTCGTACTGGCTGGCGGTAAACATGACGTACGACTGCGGCGTGTTGGTCAAACTGCTGACGTCGAACAGCAGGTAGTACTGCGCGCCGACGCCGGCGGCGTAGTTCTGCTGAATCTGCTGCTGCGTCAGTGCCACGTCGTGCACCGCGGCGAAACGCAGCGTGCCACTCCACGGATGATCGCCCGAGGTCTCGTTGCCGACCAGGAACGCGAAACTGTTGTCCCAGTTGTTGATCGCCCCGCCGGTCGAGCTGTCAACATCGCCGCTGAACACACCGTTGACGTACAGCCGTCGGCCGTGGGTCGAATCGTAGGTCAGCACCACGTGTTGCAGGGCGGCCTGCGCCAGCTGGTTGTTGGCGTTGGTCAGTAGCGACGGTGAGCCGTTCTGGTCGGTGACGCTGCTGCGTGCAAAGGCCTCGTACTGGAATGCATCCTGGGCCAGTGTGAAATTGCGCAGCTTGTCGCCGCCGGAGTAGCTGGCGATGTCCGCCTTGGTCTGCGTGACGTTGGCGGCGTTCACCCACACTTCAACACTGTACTGGCCGCTGTTGCTGAGCTTGTTGTAGAGCTTGGAGCTGGTGCCCGTGCTCGCCTGGGCGCGGCCATTGGTGCCGAAGGCGACGCCCCAGCCGCCCACCCAGGAGGTGTTGCCACTGAGCGTGAGGTCCATGCCCGGGTCGACGCCGCTGGTATCGAAGGCGACGCTGCCGGTGCCTTCCTTGAACTCCCACTTGGCGATGCAGTGCGAGTCATAGCGGTTGGCACCGGAAGCCACCGTGCCCTGAGTCAGCGACAGCGCCTTCGACACGATCAGTGTCGGATCCACCGGCGTCACGTTGATGCCGTTGGCCATGGCCTGGATCGCCGACAGCATGATCGCGGCGCTGGCCGGGCAGTCGACCGGATTGCCCCAGCAGTTGTGTGACTGCTGTGCCAGGCGGATGTAGAACACCGAGTTGGTCGGATTGTTCAGATCGATCTCGGGCTGCGCGTAGGCGTACGCCTCGGTCAGGCTGCCGCTGGCAAAGAACGGCGACTGCGGCGTGGCGGCGGTGTCGGAGTGGCAGCGCGAGCAGTACTGCTGCACCACCGGATACACCGTGGTGCTGAACAGCGTCGGGTCGCCTGGGAATACCTTGGTCGCGCCCACGGTCTGCGACGGCGGCGCGGTCAGCGGGATCTGGGTGCCGGCGGCCGATCCGGAGGCGCCGCCGGCCCAGTTGGCGATCCAGGTGGTGAGGATATCGGCGCACGCCTGCGGGCTCGAGAGCCAGCAGTTATGTCCGCCACCCACCTTCTGCACCATCAGCGAGGTTTCCGGCTGCGACAGGTTCACCACGGTCAGCGCCGCGCTGTAGGCCTGGTTGATATCGTCCGCGCGCGCGAACATCGGCGACTGTCCGCCGGCCTTGTGGCAGTTGCCGCAGCGATTGCTGGGCGAGATGTTGACCCACAGGTTGGCTTCGAACGCCTGCACGTCGGCGCTGTCGGGCGCCGGACCGTTGTAGCTGGCGACCTCCGTGGTAGCCGTGAGGTTGGGATTCTGGGTCGTGGGAGCGCCGCCCGAGCAGCCGACCAGCAGCAACGATGCCGCCAGCAGCGTCAGCACGCCGGAAACGGTCACGGATGAAATCGTGGCTTTCACGGCAGGCCTCCTACTGGCCCTTACAGTAGACGGCGGCCTCGCCGAACGCCGTCTTCATGTTGTAGTTCGCGCCGATGAAATCGGCCGTGGTCTGCGCGACCTGGGCGCGGTCGGCGGCATTGCTCGGCGGCCGCAGACACATCGCCTGGAAAGCCTTCTGCACCTGGCAGGCGGCGAACTGCTGCGAGCTCTCGATCTCCTGTCCGAACGACTTGGCGCCGTTGCCGGATCCCGGCAGCGCGCTGCTCCAGCCCAGCAGCGCATTCGGACCGCTGCGCCAGTAGTTGATCCAGCTGTCGTCGACGGTGACGTGCCCGTAGGGGAAGTTGCCAGTGTTGATCGCGTACTTACCCTGCACCTGGCCGGCGGTGTAGACCATCTGCCCGGTGGTGGTGTTGTACTCGTAGTACGCGAACGCCCCCGCCAGCGCGTCCATGCCGGAGTGACAGCCGATGCAGGTGCTCAGGAACACGCGGCTATCGCCGCCAGGCGAGCGCGACGGATCCTGGCGAATACGATCCGGCGGACGGGTGATATCCATGATCGTCTGCAGGTCGTTACACATGTAGTTGATCATGGTGAAGCGCACCATGGCGCGGTTGGTGCCCTTATAAAAGAAGGCCGACGCCCCGCCGAGCGTGGTCATCACTCCGGCGGTCGCCGCCGATGGAATACCCAGCAGCGCCGACTGCGTCTGCGCCTTCAGCACCACCGACAGATCGGCACCGTTGTCGTCCAGATACTGGTAGTGATTGTTGTTCGAGGGCGAGTAGGCCGGCGCACCCGAGACGTTGCCGGTGTACACCAGGTCCGCCGACAGCACCGTATTGAACGGCACGTTGTCGCGCACCATGCCGATGACGGTGGCGGTGTAATCGTTCAGCGGCACGAATACCGACTGCGCCTTGTTGGTCATCGGCGCGGCGAAGTTGCGTATCGTGATGTTGTAGAAATTCGGATCCTGCATGGCCAGCTGCGCGGCGGCCATGGCGTTGTTGCCGCCGATGTCGGTCGACATCTGCGTCAGCACCGAAGCACTCGGCGTAGTGCCGGTGACGCGGGCGAACATGCGCTCGGCCTGCTCGTTCGGTCCGGCGAGCGCGCGCGTGAACGGCTGCATCGCCGTAATCAGCGCGATCGCGATTACGAGCGTAGTGAGCACACCCCGTGCGTTTGAGCGGTCGAACATTGCCGTGAGCTCCTGACTGCGGCCCGAGTACGATCGGGCACCATCATAGGCACGCCGTGGCCGCGCGCGTAATGTCGCTACGCGACGACGGTCCGTTCACTTACGTCAATGGCGCTATGCTTAGCATCATGAAAAACCTGAGGTGCGCCTGCGCGCGATCACCCGAACACGACACAACGCACGGTTTCAAAATTGTGCGTCTGGTCTCATATCGCCGCCCGGCACAGCAGACTGCAATCGCCGACTAAATACCGTGATGGGGTTGGCGGCCTGATGATCGAGGATGGAACATAAAATGCGCATGCCTCAGCCTGTCGTTCGCGCTGCGCTCATCGTGGTTCTGATCGGAGCGGGACTATTGGCCGGCTGTACCAACAACGGCGGCTCGGTCGCGATCGCCAACTCACAACCGCCGGATTCGCAAACCACCGATTTCGGCATCGTCTATGTCAAACGCACCGTGCCGATGCAAGGCACGCAGGACGATCTGCGTCTGCGGCGCACTTTCATTCCGCAGGCAGATCTATATCTGCTCGATGCCACCAGCGCCGGCGGCACTGAACACAACATCACCGCGCGCGTAACCAGCACGGCACCCAAGGGCACGTTCTACGACCTCAAGGATGTCGACGTCGCCAGCGACGGCACCAAGGTTCTGTTCGCGATGCGCGGTCCGCTGATGCCGAATCAGCAGGATCGCAATCCGCCGAACTGGGACATCTGGGAATACGTAGTCGCGACCGACTCGCTGCACATGGTGGTGCCGGCCACCGATCCGAGCGGCACACAGTCGCAGTACATCTCGCCGCACTACCTGCCGGATGGACGCATCCTGTTCGCGACCACACGCCAGCTCGACGCCGGTGCGGTGCTGATCAATGAAGGCAAACCAGAATTCGAAGGCCAGACCGAGGACCTGAACGAGTCGGCCTTCGTGCTGCACGTGATGCAGCCGGGCACCGAAGACTCGGTGCTGGCGGCGACCAGCACCACGCCGGCGACGCTGACCGCGACCGGCATGCACCAGATCACTTTCAATCAGAGTCACGACACCGATGCCAGCGTGCTGGTCAATGGTCGTGTGCTGTACAGCCGCTGGGATCACGCCAACGGCACCAATGGCATCCAGCTGTACACCAGCAATCCGGACGGCACCGATGTCGAGCTGCTCTACGGCAAGGGCAGTCACGACGTGCAGAGCTCCAATCCCGGCGCCGCGCCCAGCTGCCCGGCCGGCGATGACTGCACCGTGCAGTTCGTGAAGGCGCGCGAGATGCCCAACGGCAACATCCTGGCGCTGGTGCGGCCATTCACTGACGCCGACTTCGGCGGCAACCTCATGCTCATCGACGCCCAGCACTACGTCGAGAACAACCAGGCGTATCCCGACACGCCCGGCAATGCCGGTGCCTCGACCAGTACGGTGGGCGAACAGGCCGCCACCTTGAATGCGGTGGTCGCCGCAGTCGATACCACCAAGACGCTGCCGGCGATCTCGCCGGGCGGCCGCTTCTCCTCGGCCTACCCGCTATGGGATGGCACCGGACGCATCCTGGTGACATGGAGCGAATGCCGGCTGCAGAACCTGGGTGGCACGATCCTGCCCTGCACCGCCGACAATCTGAGCGATACCACATTGACGGCGGCACCGGTGCTGTACAGCGCCTGGATGCTCGATCCCAACGCTGGCACCTTCAAGCCGATCGTGACGCCGACCGAAGGCGTGTTCGTCACCGACATCGTGGCGCTGCAGCCGCGCCCGGCCCCTCCGGCCTACATTGCCGACACCTATACGGTGACCACACCGGCAGTCGGCGTGCTCGATATCCGCAGCGTGTACGACTGGGATGGAGCCGCCTGGAGCGGCACCGGCGCCGGCGGCATCGCGGCGATGGCCCAGACCGTGGCCGATCAGCGACCGGCGCGCTTTCTGCGCATCGACAAGGCGGTATCGATTCCGGATAAGCAGACGCTGAATTTCGATCGCAATACCGCCTTCGGCGCCGCCGGCAACTACATGCGCGAAATTCTCGGCTACGTGCCGATCGAGCCGGATGGATCAGTGCGGGTGCAAGTCCCAGCCAACGTGGCATTTCAGATCTCGGTGCTCGATGCCAATGCCCGCCGTTTCATGCCGCTGCATCGCGCCTGGCTGCAGCTCAAACCCGGCGAGCAGCTGATGTGCAATGGTTGCCACCTGCCCCCGGCCCAGCAAAACCCGCAGGCCGGCGCGAGTTCCTTCTCGCACGGTCGTGCCGGCACCTTCGCCTCGGCCTGGACCGGCGCCACCTCGACCGGGCCGTTCCCCGGAACGCAGGGCGCGTACACGACCTGCCTGTACGCCGATGGCAGCGGCGAGACCATGGCGCAGGCACTGACCGGCTACAACTGCGGCCAGTCGCCTAACTCCGCCACCGCCGCGGCCGTTCTCAACGTCAACGTCGCCTTCACCGACCCGTGGTTCGGGGGCGGCACCGGCAACGAGCCGATCCTGCTGTCGTACGACGATCCGACGTTCACCACGCCGCTGCCGACTTCGCAGAGTTGCGCGTTGCCCAACGGCTGGACCTCGAACTGTCGCGTGGAGATCAACTATCACACCCACATCCAGGCGCTGTGGGACAAGGACCGCGGTGCCAACACCTGCGTCACCTGCCACAACGCCAGCACTGCCGCCACCGGCTACCTGGATCTTGCTGACGGCGCCTCGGCCACTGACGCCAACCAGGACAATGCTTATCAGCAGCTGCTCAATGGGTTCAGCGTCACCACTACCAATACGACCACCGGCGCCACGACCACGACCCAGGTGCGCACGCAGGAGTTCATTTCCGGTGACGCGCGCGACTCGCACTTCTTCCAGGTGTTTGTGACCGACACCACGCATATCGGGCTGCTATCTCCCGCTGAGCTGCGGCTGCTGTCAGAATGGGTAGACATTGGCGCCCAGTACTACAACAACCCGTTTGACGCCCCGACGAATTGAGTGCGCGCTCCTGCTGGCGCTGTGCGCCCTCCTGCTGGCTTGGAGCCCGGCCCGCGCAGCGCGCGAACTGCTGCAACTGTTCATCACCCAACCGTACCTGGAGCTGCACACCGGACCCGGGCGCGGCTATCCGGTGACGCAGGTGGTGGCCCGCGGTGAGTCGGTGGACGTGCTGTTCAGTCGCACCGACTGGTACAAGGTGCGCACCGAGCACGGCGTCGAGGGCTGGGCGGCGGCGCGCGAGCTGGCCAAGACCAGCCTGGCCGACGGCTCGCCGTTCACGATCCACTTGGGCGATCTCGCCGGGTTTGCCGCGCATCGCTGGGAAGGCGGCGTGTTTACCGGCGCGTACGCCGGGGCCACGCTGGTCGCCGCCTATGGCGCGCTGTCGATCACCAACAATCTCAAGCTCGAGGTTGGCGCATCGCAGTACACCGGCGACGTGTCGGACGGCTACCTGCTGGACGTCGGCCTGGCGCACGTGTTCGTTCCGGAATGGCGTTTCTCGCCACTGGTCGATCTGGGCACCGGCTGGGTGCACGTGGTGCCCAAGGCCACGTTGGCCAAGCCCATAGATCGGGACGATCAGGTAGGCTACGTCGGCATCGGCGGGCGGCTCTACCTGACACGACGCTTCTTCCTGCGCAGCGAGTTTCGCAAATACGTCGTGTTCACCAAGACCAACGCCAACGAGGTCAACGAAGAATGGAGACTCGGATTCGCCTTCTTCTATTGAGTGTTGCGCTGGCCGCCTGCAGCGGCTGCGCCTCGATGCACTGGCCATGGCATCACCCTAAGGCCTCGCAGCCGGTCGTCAGCAGCGCCGACGACAACGCGCCGCCGCCGACCGTGATCGAGCCGCAGGTCGAGCGGCGCAAGGTCAAGGTGCCGCATATCCGCGCTAAGGACCTCGAGCTTGGCGCCTACTACGGCGAGATCTCCATCCAGGACTTCGGTGCCCAGCCGGTCGCCGGGCTGCGCCTGGACTATCACGTGACCGAAGACCTGTTCTTCGAGGGCACCTACGGTCGCGCCAAGGGCGGACTGACCAGCTTTGAGGAGCTCAGCGGACGGGCTCGATTACTTTCCGATGCTGAGAGGCGCTTCACGTATTACAACCTGTCGCTGGGCTACAACTTCCTCCCTGGTGAGGTGTTCATCGGTCGCAATCTCGCCATGACCAGCGCCCTGTACATGATCGGCGGCATCGGCAACGTCAAATTCGCCGGCGACCAGAATTTCGCCGTGAACTTCGGCGCTGGCTTTCGGGTCCTGCCGACGGATTGGCTGGCGGTGCACATCGATGTCCAGGATCTGGTGTTCAAGTCCAATGACATCGGCGTCAACCAGCTGAAGAACAATCTGCAGGCGACCTTCGGCGCGACCGTTTTCTTCTAGCGAGGCAGACATGCGAGCCGACAAACTGAAGCTTTCGATCGCCCTTCTGGCCCTCACCGCCGCCAGCGCTGCGGCGCTGCCGGCCGCAGGCATTGCCACCGGCACACCGGCCGCCGCGTTCGCGTTGCCGGCTGCTGCCGGCGACACGATCAGCCTGGCGGATCTTAAGGGTCAGGTGGTATTGATCAATTTCTGGGCCAGCTGGTGCGGGCCGTGCCGCCAGGAAATGCCGATCCTGGATCAGCTCTACAAGAAATATAAAACCGCAGGTTTCACGCTGCTCGGCGTCAACGTCGAGCCGAAGTCGGCCGATGCGCTCAGCTTCCTGAAGGCCACGCCTGTCTCTTTTCCGATACTGTTCGACACTCAGAGTAAAGTGAGTACCCTGTACGAAGTGACGGGGATGCCGAGCACCGTGATCATTGACCGCAGGGGTAACGTCCGTTACATCCATCACGGCTACAAGCCCGGCGACGAAGGTGAGTATCTGGACCAGATCCGGACCTTGATGCGCGAGTGACCCGGCGCCGGCACATGATGGTCAGCAAGCGCCAGACGACCGCGATCGTGCTGCTGGCCGGCTTGCTGCTGGCGGGCTGCAGTCCGATCCAGCCGTGGGTCAAGCCGTACGAGCGCGAGCATCTGGCCGACCCAATCATGTCGTTCGATCGCAGCCCCATCTCCAGCGGCTATCTGGATCACGTGTTCGAAGTGCGCGAAGGCGCCCGCGGCGCCACCGGCAGCGTCGGTGGCGGTTGCGGCTGCAATTAGAGGCAGCCCGCCGTTGAACACCTTTCAGCAGCAGCGCGTGCGCTGGCTGATCGCGCTCGCGTTCGGCCTCGGCGCCGTCGGACACGCCGACGTTCTGCCCGAGGATCGCAGCGACGTGCTGTATCACCGTTACGACGGCGGCGGCCTCACGGTGCAGGGTCCGTCGGTGCTGGTACGCAAGAAGTTCGGCGATTCCTTCTCCGCCTCCTATCAGTACTACGAGGACCTGATCTCGAGCGCCTCGATCGACGTGGTGTCTCAGGCCAGTGCCTACAAGGAGCGGCGCACGCAGAACAACGTCGGGCTTGACTACCTGCGCGGCAATACGCTCTACAGCATCGGCTGGATCAACAGCAACGAGCCGGACTACAAGTCCAACACCGGCTTCTTCAATATCAGCCAGAGCATGTTCGGCGACCTGACCACGGTCTCGTTCGGCTTCGCTGAAGGCTGGGACAAGGTCGGTGAGGTCTCCAAGGGCGTGTTTCAGAAGTTCGTTGGCGACGCCGACCATCGCAACTGGTCGGTCGGGCTGTCGCAGGTGCTGACGCGCAACATGCTGCTGGGCCTGAACTTCGAAGCCGACGAGAACAACGGCTACCTGCAGAACCCGTATCGCGGCGTGCGCTTCGTCGACCCGTTTTCCGGCAAGGGCTACAGCTTTGGTGCAGCCGTGAGTCCCAATACCCGCACCGGTATCGCCGGGTCGGCGCAGCTGAAGTACTACCTACCCTGGCACGCCGCCGTCGATGGCAACTATCGACTCTATAACGACACCTGGGGCATCACCGCCAACACCGCCAAGCTCGGCTATACCCAGACCCTGTTCACCGACTGGACGCTGGAGGCCAGCGCGCGCTACTACTGGCAGACGGCGGCTAATTTTTACAGCGACCTGTTTCCGTACCAGAACTCGCAGAATTTCATGTCGCGCGATCGCGAACTGGCGCAGTTCCACAGCCTGACTCTCGGCCTGGGCGCCAGCTATGAATTTCATCCCGCTTGGCCGCGCTGGATCGATAAGGGCACCTTGAATTTCAACTACAACCGCATGCGCATCGACTACCTGGACTTCCACAACAACCTGATCTTGAGCGCGGTGCCGGGCGACGAGCCGCTCTACACCCTCGATGCCAGCGTCATGCAGTTCTTTATTTCCTTCTGGTACTGAAGGATCATCCGCCTACTAGGCTCAAATGCCCTGGAGGCGACCATGATCCGAAGCATCTTCCTGTCGGCGATCCTGTCCGCGGCCGCGCTGGCGGCGCCATGGACCAGTGCCCTGGCGCAGAGCCGCGAGCAGACCCGCGAGGACGCGCGGCTGATCACGGCAACGCAGGTGCTCGATGAACTATTGCAAACTCCCGACCAGCGCGTTCCCGACTGGCTGATGCAGCGGGCCTACGGGGTGGCGGTCATTCCCGAGGTGCTCAAAGGCGCGTTCGTATTCGGCGGCCGTTACGGCAAGGGCGCGATGAGCGTGCGCGACTCGGCTGGCCACTTCGGTAACCCCATCTTCATCAGCCTGGCCGGCGGCAGCGTCGGCTGGCAGGTGGGTGCAACCTCGACCGACGTGGTGCTGGTGTTCGTGACACCGCGCAGCGTCGAGAACTTCGCGCGCGGCAAATTCACGCTGGGAGCCGATGCTTCGGTGGCCGCTGGCCCGGTCGGACGGCAGACCGAAGCCGCCGCGGGGGTGGCTGCCGAGATCTATTCCTACTCGCGTTCGCGCGGTCTGTTCGCCGGCGTGGCGCTCGATGGCACCGTGATCGCGTTCGACAAGGGCGCCAACCGCGACTTTTACAACAACTCGGACGTGACCACCTCGATGATCACCGGCAAGAAGGTCACGACCAGTTCGGAGTCGGCGCAGCGCTTCGTCGCTGCGATCGTTGCCAGCGCCAACGGCGAGTCTTCGAGCGCGGCGCCAGCGCCGGGCGCGACCGCGGCGCCGCCGCCGGCGCGCCCGGCCGCTCCAGCGGCGTCGTCATCCTCGGGGGCCGACGTGCATACCTTCCCGATGGAGGACTCGCATCCGGGCGGCGAGCCTCACCCATAGCGGCATCGATGAGCCTGCCGGCCGCCGCCGCAGCGGACTACGCGCTGCACGCGCACGGCCTGGGCAAGCAGTACGGCCGGCTGGTCGCGGTCGATGGCATTTCCTTCTCGGTCCGGGCCGGCGAGATAGTCGGCCTGCTTGGACCCAACGGCGCCGGCAAGACCACCACCATCAACATGGTGCTCGGCGTGCTGCAACCGAGCGCCGGGCAGATCCTCATCGAGGGGGTCGACCTGGCTCGCCAGCGTTCACGCGCGCTGGCGCACACCAACTTCGCCGCAGTCTATGCAGCGCTGCCGGGCAACCTGACCGTCTATCAAAATCTGCGCTTCTTCAGCCTGCTGTACGACGTCGCCGACGGGGTCGCTCGCATCGAGCAGCTGCTGACGGAATTTGATCTGCAGCGACTGCGCGGCACCCGCAGCGGCGCGCTGTCCTCCGGCGAGCAGACCCGGCTGGCACTTTCCAAGGCGCTGCTGAATCGACCGCGACTGCTATTGCTGGATGAGCCGACCGCTTCGCTGGATCCGTCCGCGGCCGATACTATCCGCACACGCATCCGTACGCTGGCCAGCGGCGGCGCCTGCGGCATCCTCTGGACCTCTCATAACATGTACGAGGTCGAGGCAATCTGCGACCGCGTGCTGTTCCTGTCGCACGGCCGGATCTTGCTCGAAGGCGATCCCAGAGCGCTGCCCGCGGCGCACGGTGCCGCCTCGCTCGAGGAGCTTTTCATCCGCTTGGCGCGCGAGCCGCTGGTCCAGCCGCCGGCCGGCGCGCGAGCCAGCGGATGAAGCTGCGACCGATCGCAGCGATCGCGCTGCGCCAGTTCTACCTGATGCGCAGCAGCCCGACGCGGGTGCTGCCGATGATCGCCTGGGTGGCGGTCGATATTGTGTTGTGGGGCTTCATTTCGCGTTACCTGAACACGGTCGCCTCCACCGGCGTCAATTTCGTGGCCAGCCTTCTGGGTGCGGTGCTGTTCTGGGATTTCTTCACGCGCGTGATGCAGGGCGTGACCATGGCGTTCTTCGAGGACGTCTGGTCGCGCAACTTCATCAACGTCTTTGCCACGCCGCTGCTGATCTCCGAATACCTGGTCGGCCTGATCTGCACCGGCATCGTCACCAGCCTGATTGGGCTGATCGTGATGCTGACGCTGGCGACCTGGCTGTTCGGCCTGCCGTTCTTCTCGATGGGGCTGCTGCTGCTGCCGTTTCTGCTGGCGCTGTTCCTGTTTGGAATCGGCCTCGGGGTGCTCGCCAGCGCCATGGTGCTGCGGCTCGGGCCGGCCTCCGAGTGGCTGGTATGGCCGATCCCGGCGATGCTGTCGCCGTTCGTTGGCGTGTTCTATCCGCTGTCGACGCTGCCCGCATGGATGCGTGGCATCGGCCATGCGCTGCCGCCGTCCTACGTGTTTGAAAACATGCGCTCGGTGGTGGCCGGTCACGGCTATTCCGCCTCCGGACTGCTGCTCGGCATCGGCCTGGCGCTGTTCGACATTCTGCTGGCCTCGTTGCTGTTCACACGGGTTTATCGCTACGCGGTGCGCAGCGGCCTGCTGGCGCGTTACAGTGCCGAGAGCATGACCTGAAGCACAGCCGTGAGCACCTTGGGCCTCTATAGCGTCGCGGTGTTGATCTGGGGATCGACCTGGCTGGCGATCAAGTTTCAGCTGGGCGTCGTGCCGCCCATGGTATCGGTGGTGTGGCGATTTGCCCTGGCGGGCCTGTTGCTGCTGGCGTTCGCGGCCGTGCGGCGGCGGCCGCTGGGATTTGCCGCGCGCGAACACCGCTGGATGGCGCTGCAGGGCGCGCTACTGTTCGGGCTCAACTATGTCGGTGTGTATCTGGCCGAGCAGTACCTGACTTCCGGACTGGTGGCGATCGTGTTCTCGATCGTCGTGTTTTTGAATGCGCTGGGCATGCGGGTGTTCTTCGGGCAGCCGCTGCGGGGCTGGACCATGCTCGCCGCCGTGATCGGCGTGGCCGGCGTGGCGCTGGTGTTCTGGCCACAGATGCTGCGCTTTGCCGGCCTGCGCGAGCAGTATGCCGGGCTCGGCCTGGCGATGGGCTCAACGCTGGTCTGCGCGCTCGGCAACATGGTGGCTACGCGCAACCATCGCCGCGGACTGCCGGTGCTGCAGGTCAACGCCTGGTCAATGCTGTATGGCGCCGGGCTGGTCGCGCTGCTGGCGCTGGCGACCGGACAGCGATTCCAGTTCCAGACGTCCTGGCCCTACGTGGCGTCGCTGATCTACCTGGCCGTACTGGGGTCGGCGGTCGCCTTCGGCGCCTACCTGACCCTGATGCGACGCATCGGTGCCGATCGCGCCGCCTACACCGCGGTCGCGATACCGGTGGTGGCATTGTTGCTGTCCACGGCCTTCGAACAGCTGCAGTGGCAGCTCGCGACCTTTCTCGGCATCGGACTGTGCCTGGCCGGCAATGTACTGATGCTGCGCCGGCCGATGGCCTGAGCACGCCGCCGATGGCAGCCACCGTCATTCTGATCGTGATCGCTGTGGTCAGCCTGCTGGGGCTGTACGCCGCGCCATGGGTGATCGAGCGCAATCTGTTCCGGCCGTTCTGGTTTCTGCCGCGACGCGAGTACTGGACCGCAATCACCAGCGGCTTCGTGCACGCTGACCTCGGGCACCTGCTGTTCAACGCTCTGACCTACTGGTTCTTTGCCTTCCCGATCGAGCGCGTGATCGGCACGCCGCGCTTCGTGGCGCTCTATTTCACCGGCCTGCTCGCCAGCGATCTGGGGACCTATTTCAAGCATCGCCACGATCCGCAGTACGCCTGCCTTGGCGCATCCGGCGCCATCCTGGCCGTGCTGTTCGCCTCGATCGTGTATTTCCCGCACCAGTCGATCATGATCATGCCGGTGCCGCTGCCGATTCCGGCACCGCTGTTTGCGGTCGGCTATCTGGTCTATACCTACTACGCCGCGAAGCGGCCGCGCGGCCGTATCAATCAGGATGCACATTTCAGCGGCGCCCTGGCCGGGCTGGCGTTCGTCGCGCTGACGGATCCTGGCGCCTGCATGCGCGCGCTGCAGGGCATGATGCGCTAGCGCGGCAGTATCCGCGCTAGACTCGCCGGCGTGAGCACCCCGTCCCGCCGCGATCGTCCCCGGACGCGTCCCCGGGACGGTTCCGATCGACAGTTCGTAACCTATGGCCTGCGCCGGCGGCTGTGGCAGGACCTGTACCACCTGTTCATGACGGTCAGCTGGCCGCGCCTGTTCGCTACCTTCGCTGGCTTCTTCTTCGTCTTCAACGTGCTGTTTGCCGCGGTCTATTCGCTTCAGCGCGGGGACATCGCCAATCTCAATCCCGACGGCTACTGGGGCCGCTTCTTCTTCAGCGTCGAGACCCTGGCCACCGTCGGCTACGGTGACATGCACCCGCAGACGCCATTCGCGCACACCGTCGCGGCGATCGAAATCTTTATCGGCCTGATGAGCCTGGCGCTGATCACCGGCATGATGTTCGCGCGCTTCTCACGCCCCAGGGCACGCTTCATGTTTTCCCGCCACGCGGTCATCCGGCCGCTGAACGGCCAGATGACGCTGATGCTGCGCGCGGCCAACGCGCGCCAGAACATCGTCATGGAGGCGGCAGCGCAGCTGCGACTGCTGCGCGACGAAGTCACGCCTGAAGGCTTCCGCCTGCGACGTATCCTGGATCTGAAGCTGGTGCGCGACCGTCATCCGGTGTTCCTGTTCGGCTGGACATTGCTGCACGTGATCGACGAGCACAGCCCGCTGGCCGGCGCCACTCCTGAACAGCTGCAGGCTCAGCACTGCTACCTGCTGCTGACCGTCATCGGCAGCGACGAGACCACCGGACAGAGCCTGATGGCTCGCCAGGAATATTCGGCCTCGATGCTGCGCTGGAATCACCGCTTCGTCGACATCCTGACCACCGACGGCGACGGCAAGGTCGATCACCTCGACTACACGCGCTTCGACGAAGTCGAACCGCTGAACTAGGCCGGATCGGTCTCGCGTGCGGTGACGGTGACGGTGATGCGGCGGCCGCGCCGCACCAGTTCCACCGGCGTGGAGGCGCCGATGCGCGAATCGATCAGCAGCCGGTGCAGATCGTCGACGCCGCCGATCCACTGGCCATCGAAACGCACCAGCAGATCACCCGACTCGATCTCGGCCTGGGCTGCGGCACTGGCCTCGATCACGTTGAGCACGCGCACCGCCGCGGCCTGCGGCAGGTCGAAGTGACGGCGAATGCGCTGCGGCACCAATACGGTCTGGCCGCCGATGCCGATGCTGGCGCGCCGCACCCGGCCGTGCCGCAGCAGCTCCAGTGCCACGCGCTGCACCGTGTCGATACCGATGGCAAAACAGATGCCCTGGGCGCCGGCGATGATCGCCGTGTTCATGCCGATCACCCGTGCACCCGAGTCCATCAGTGGCCCGCCTGAATTGCCGGGGTTGAGGGCGGCGTCGGTCTGGATCACGTCCTCGATCAGGCGTCCGGAGGCGGCGCGCAGCGAGCGCCCGAGCGCGCTCACCACCCCGGCAGTCACGGTGCAATCAAAACCGAGGGGATTGCCGATGGCGATGGCCACCTGGCCGACGCGCAGGTCGTGAGAACGGCCGAGTGTGACCGCCGGAATGGATGCACTGACGCGGATCAGGGCGGTATCGGTATGCGGATCATCGCCCAGCAGATCGGCGTCGAATTCCTCGCCGCGCACGGTCGCCACGCGCAGCGCGCCGGCGCCGCGCACCACGTGGCTGTTGGTGAGGATCAGGCCGTCGGGTGCCAGCACGAAACCCGAGGCGCTGCCGCCCTGCGGACCTGCGGCTGCGACCCGGCGCGTATGGATGGATACCACCGCCGGCGTGGCAGCCTCGGCCACCCCCGTCACCGTGCGCGAATAGGCATCCAGCAAACCAGCGTCGGCGCTGGCATCGACATCGATGGATTGCGCGGTTGCAGCCGTCATAGCGACAGTTCCCCGCGTCGCAGGGCCTCCACCACCGCCTCAGCCCGGGTGGCCGCGTCGAGCTTCGCCAGAATCGCGGCGACGTGATATTTCACGGTGTTGGGCGACACCCGCAGCTCGCGTGCGATCGCCTTATTGGAGATGCCGGCAGCCACCAGCCCGAGCACCTCGCGCTCGCGCAAAGTCAGGTGCGCCGGACTGCGTGCTTCGATCAACATCACGCTGTGGGAGATGGTGGCGCCGGCCGAAGACTCAAGGGCCGAAACGCCAGGGTCAGGCGCGGGCGGTGCGCCACTCGGCCAGATCGACCGCGGCCGTCTGTGACTGGCCGCCGCGGCGCCATCGCAGCTCCAGGCGCTGCCCTGGAAGGGACTGGCCGATGCGCGCGGCAAAGGCCTCCACATCATCGATCTCGACGCCGTCCAGGGCCTCCAGCAGGTCCCCCGGGGCAAGCCCTGCGACTTCGGCCGGCGACTGCGGCTCCACTCCGGCCACCGCGATGGCATTCCGATCGCCTCGCCCCCAGCGCTCGCGCGTGCCGCGATCCAGCCACAGCGACTGCAGGCGCAACCCCAGGTACGGGCGCGGCAGGTAGCCATGGCGCTCGACGGCCGCGACGATGCGCTCGATGGTCGGCACCGGGATACCGAGCAGCCTGCCGCGCGGGCCCGATACCAGCATCGCTCGCGCGGTCCCGGTCAGATCGGCGACCAGCGCACCCTCGAAGCGCGCATCCAGCTGCGCCTCGAATTCCAGGCGCTGCGCGATCGCGCCGCCGCGGCGGGACTGCCACGCCGGACCCGCTAGCCGCACGCTACCGAACCCGACCAGCCGGGCGCTGGGGGTGCGCCCGACGACAATGACGCCGGCCCCGGCCTGCAGCGCCAGACCATCGTCCCGAGTCAGAATGCCGGCTTCGGTCGGCATCGCCGAGCTTGCGCCGGGCACACGCACGACCACCACGTCGGTCGCCAGATCGCAGGCGATCACCTCGGCCGGCTGTTCACCCTGTTCTGCGATCACCACGGCGCGCTCATTACCCGCCAGTGCCTCGGCGGCGGTCACGATCAAGTCGCCGCGCCAGCGCATGGCCGACAGCGATCGGTGTCGACCCAGTGCGATGGCAAGCGTACGCGGAGTCAGCTGCGCGGCCAGTTCGGAACGCTCACGCGACCACTGCTGCAACAACGATGAGGTGTGCATGGCGCACAGGCTGCGCGCGGCATTCGGCGGCCGGTACTCCCCGGATGGGTGGGCCTCAGGAACCTGAGCGAGGAAGGCTTTCCATTCACTGGGCCGGCGGCTTAATGTCCGGCTTCGATGAGATCGATAGCGGCTCAAATCGGGGCGGCATCGTCGCCAAGGTGGCCTTGCGACGACGATGCCGCACCGCTTCCCCCCGCATCCGTCAACCGCTGCCAAATCCCCTGGGCGTTGACTTCTTACAACAGCATTCTGCCTTGTTTAGCCTGCACTTGTCATGATGCGTTGTCAAATTACAGCGCCCCGCCGCCGGCGCCGTCGGCATGAGCGGCAGCCCCGAAACGCAGGGCTCTGTCGAGGTCGCGCTGGCGCACGCGGAGCGGCTGCTGGAGCGCGATCCGGCGCTGGCCGCGCAGCAGGCCAGCGAGATTCTCAAGCTCGCCGTCGGCCATCCACGCGCGCGTCTGGTGCTGGGCGCGGCGCATCGCCTGGCCGGCCAAACCCAGAGCGCCCTCGCGCTGCTCGAGCCGCTGGCTATTGAGCATCCGGCCTCGGCCGCAGTGCAGGTTGAGTTGGGTATGGCGTGCGCGCAGGCCGGTCGCACGGCCGACGCCGTGAACGCGCTGAACCAGGCGGTGCAGCTCAAGCCCGAGTGGCCCGATGCCTGGCGGTTGCTGGCCGACCAGCACGATGCAGCGGGCCAGCCGCAACGGGCCGATACGGCGCGCGCGCACTATCTGCGGGCGGCGACGCAGGATCCGCGGCTGCAGCAGGCGGCTGCCGCGCTGGTGGCCAACGATCTGCCGCTGGCGGAGCGGCACCTGCGCTTGCACCTGCAGCAGCATTCGACCGACGTCGCGGCACTGCGCATGCTGGCGGAGGTGGCGGCGCGGCTGCGACGCTACCTGGATGCACAGCAGCTGTTGGAACGCTGCCTCGAGCTGGCACCGAGCTTCGACGCGGCGCGCCACAACTATGCGATGGTGCTCAATCGTCAGGGCAACGCGCTCGCCGCCTTGGCGCAGGCCGAGCCGCTGCTGGCCAAGGAGCCGCGCAACCCCGGCTACCGCAACCTGCAGGCCGCGATTCTCGCCAATCTCGGCGACTACGCGCAGTCGATCGAGATCTACGAAGCGACGCTGAAGCAGTTTCCCCGCCAGCCCAAGGTGTGGATGAGCTACGGGCATTCGCTCAAGACCGCCGGCCGTCAGGCCGACAGCGTCGCCGCCTACCAGCGCGCCATCGCCGCCGAGCCGACACTGGGCGAGGCCTGGTGGAGTCTGGCCAATCTCAAGACCTTTCGCTTCTCGGATGCGCAGCTGGCGACACTGGGCAGCGCGCTGGAGCGCGCCGATCTGGCCGACGAGGATCGACTGCACTTTGAGTTCGCGCTCGGCAAGGCCCTGGAGGACCGCGCGCAGTACCCGCTTTCATTCGCGCACTATGCGGCCGGCAATGCTCTGCGCCGCCGGTTGCACCCCTACAGCGCGGCTGACAACACGCTGTTCGTGCAGCGTTCGCAGTCGGTATTCACCGCCGAATTCTTCGCGGCACGCGTTGGCAGCGGTACTCCCGAACCCGACCCAATATTCATCCTCGGTCTGCCTCGATCAGGCTCGACGCTGCTGGAGCAGATCCTGGCGAGCCATCCCCGGGTCGAGGGCACTATGGAGTTGCCGGACGTGCCGCAGATCGCGCACGGACTCATTGCCGGCAGCGGCGCGAGCGACGATGAGGACTTTGCGCAGATCGTGGCGCGCCTCTCGCCCGCCGAGCTGCGCGCGCTCGGCCAGCGCTACCTGGACGGTACCCGCAGCCACCGCAAGACCGACGCGCCTTTCTTCATCGACAAGATGCCCAACAACTGCCTGTACGTCGGACTCATTCATCTGATGCTGCCGAATGCGCGCATCATCGATGCCCGGCGCCATCCCATGGGCTGCTGCTTCTCATGTTTCAAGCAGCACTTCGCCCGCGGGCAGAACTTCAGCTATGACCTGGATGATCTGGGACGCTATTACCGCGATTACGTTCGACTGATGCAGCATTTTGATGACGTGTTGCCAGGCCGCGTGCACCGCGTGCTGTACGAGGCATTGATCAACGACACTGAAGCCGAGGTGCGGCGCCTGCTGTCGTACTGCGGGCTTGCGTTCGAGCCGCGATGTCTGCGTTTTTACGAGAACGAGCGCGCCGTGCGCACCGCCAGTTCCGAGCAGGTGCGTCAGCCGATCTTTCGCGACGGACTGGATCAGTGGCGACACTTTGAACCGTGGCTCGATCCGCTGAAAACTGCGCTCGACCCGGTGCTGCAGGCGTACCCGTCGGTTCCAGATTTCTTTGACAATTGACGCGCATCGCTTACTCTCTGAATGGACCGGGGAGCGGCATAAACACCACAAGAGGGTCTCGACATGACGCGCAGTCGACGCCGTAAATTACAGCGCATTCACACATCATTGTGCACAGCGATGGTGCGTACGGGTCTTCCTGTTGTATCGGCGCTACTCGCCGCGCAGCCCGGGTGGGCGGACGACGCGGCCGATGTCGGGGCCCTTCAAGAAGTTGTCGTGACCGCACAGAAGGTGGCGGAGAATCTGCAGGACGTGCCACTGAGCGTCGAAGTGCTCGATACCAAAACCATCGAGCAGTTGAACATTGCCAATCTCGACGACTACGTCAAATTCTCACCCAGCATTTCCTACAACCGCGGCTTCGGCCAAGGCGGCAACGCCCAGCCGGGTATCTCGCACCTCTACATCCGTGGCCTGGTGAGCGGCGGCGACGGCAACCACTCGGGCTCGCAGCCCAGCGTCGGCACGTATCTGGATGAGCAGCCGGTAACCACCATCGATGGCACGGTCGACGTGCATGTCTACGATGTCGAGCGCATCGAGGTACTCGAGGGCCCGCAAGGCACGCTGTATGGCGCCAGCTCCGAATCCGGCACGGTGCGCATCATCACCAATAAGCCGGACCCGACCAAGTTCAGTGCCGGCATCGACGTCCAGGGCAACACCGTCGATCACGGCGGGCAGGGCTGGGAGTTCGAGGGCTACGTCAACCTGCCAATCAACTCGTGGGCAGCCGTGCGGCTGGTCGGCTGGGCCGAGCACGACGCTGGCTATATCAGCAATGTCGCGGGGACCAGCGCCCCGGGCTGCATCGTCAACGGCGTGCGCACCTATCCGAACTGGAGCGGCCAGCTGGTCGGATTCGCCCCGGGGTACCCGGACACCGCGTTTCCATGCCCGACGCCGGGCGTGCTCGGCGCCGGGGCGGTCAACAACAATCAGTTCCTTCGCAGCGACTACAACACCGCCGACACCCGCGGCGGTCGCGGCGCGGTCAAGATCGACATCGGCGACAACTGGACGGTGACGCCCACGGTCATGGGCCAGACACTCAACAGCAACGGCTTCTTCGGCTATGACCCGTCGATCGGTGCGCTCGAGGTCAGCCACTACGGCCCGGAAAGCAGCCAGGACTCCTGGACGCAGTCGGCGCTAACGATCGAAGGCAAGTTCAGCAACTTCGATCTGGTGTACTCCGGCGGCTACATGAAGCGAACCACGCACTCGATCGCCGACTACAGCGACTATTCAGAGTTCTACGACCGCTACTACGGTTCAGGCACCAATTGGCTTGGTGACGGCGGCACGCCGATCGACCCGGTGGAGCTGGTCAATACCATCGGCTACTACCAGAAATGGAGCCACGAACTGCGGCTGTCGACGCCGACCGATCTGCCGGTGCACGCCACGATCGGCGCATTCATCGAGCGTCAATTGCACGACATCTGGGAACAGTACGTGATGCCGGGCTACGGATTCACCAATCCGTACGGCGGCAACCCCGACGGCCTCGCCAGCGCGCTGTCGATCCCGGGGCGCAACAACAGCATCTGGCTGACCGACGAGCAGCGTGTCGATCGAGACAAGGCCGTGTTCCTGCAGGCCACGTGGGATATCACCTCGCAGCTGTCGCTCAACGGCGGCGTGCGTTACTTTGATTACGACAATTCGCTCGAAGGCTTCTACGGCTTTTCGCTCGCCTACGACAACCTCTCCGGCTTCTCCAGCGGCATGAAGGGCTGCTTCATGGGCCCATCCACCGTCGGAGCGCCTTGCACCAATTTGAATTTTGAGACCAGTGATCACGGCGTCGTGCCGCGAGCCAACATCACTTTCAAATTTACTCCGGATCTTATGGTCTACGCGACCTACTCACGCGGCTTTCGGCCCGGCGGCGTCAATCGAACGGCCGCACCGGGGTTTGGACCCTATCAGCCTGACTATCTGGACAACTACGAGATCGGCTGGAAGACCGAGTGGTTCGATCACCGCCTGCGATGGAATGGCGCGGTGTTTCTGGAGGACTGGCGCAATTTCCAGTTCTCATTCCTCGGCCCCAACAGCCTGACCGTCGTCGAGAACGCCGGCAACGCGCGCGTCAAAGGCGTCGAAAACGAGATCGAGTGGGCGCCGGTCCGGGAATTGCGGCTGAGTGCCAACTTCACGTTTCTGCAGGCCCAGTTGCTCGACAACTACTGCGGCCAGCCGGGCGTCACCAGCTGCGCCAGCCAGTCTACGCCCGAACCTTATCTGTCTAGTCCGCTGGTCGGCCCGCTGGCTCCGGCCGGCACCAATTTGCCCATCACTCCGCACTTCAAGGGCAACTTTGTCGTGCGCTACAACTTCGGCGAGTTCGCCGGTTGGAATCCATTCGGCCAAGCGTCGTTCGTATACCAGTCCTCGACCACGCCGCTGCTGCGGGTGGATGAGGCGGCGATCGTCGGCACGATGCCCTCGTATGGGCTGATCGACCTAGCGGCCGGAGCAGAACGCGACAATCTGATGGTGCAGCTGTACGTGACCAACGTCGGTGATCGGCTGGCGCAGCTGACGCGCTTCGTCGAGACCAACCCGCAGATCGATCCGCAGCCCTACATCATTCCGAGCCAGCCGCGCACGATCGCGCTCAAGGTGGGCTACAAGTTCTAGTGTGAACGCTTGCCGGCAGGCATCAGCTCGCGCAGCGCCACCACTTCGGCGGCGATGGTCGCCTTGATGGTGGGCTCGCGATCAGGCGCGAACAGCGGCGAGTGCAGCGATGGCAGCGGTGTTCCGGTTTTGATCGATGCCTCGACCAGCGCCTCCGGCTGCGCGCCCACTCGCAGCATCAGCGTCGGCACACCGGCGCGCTGATAATCGGAGAAGTCCTCCGACACCATCTCCGGCTGCACGTCCTGGACCTGCGCGGCGCCAAGCTCGCGCTGCAGCGCGGCCGCGACTCGCTTGGTGAGCTCCGGATCATTGATGATGGCGTAACCGGGATCGAGCCGCTCGATGGTCGGCGGCTGCGGCGCGCCGGCAGCCGCGGCTTCGGCTTTGGTGATGCGTTCGATCGCTTCCAGCAGATGCGTGCGCACTGCCTCGGTATAGCAGCGCACCGTGAGCTCAAGCTTAACGTCGTCGGGAATGATGTTGGGTCGGCTGCCGCCGTGAATCGATCCGACCGTGACCACTGCCGGCTCGAGCGGCGGATTTTCGCGCGCGACGATGGTCTGCAGCGTGACGATGGTGCGCGCCGCGATCACGATCGGATCGACGGTAGTCTCGGGCCGGGCGCCGTGGCCGCCCTTGCCGTGGATGGTGATATTGACGGTGTCGGAGTTGGCGAAGAACGGCCCGGCGTGATAACCGACCAGGCCGGCCGGATAACGGGCATCGTCATGCACAGCGAGCGCATAAGCCGGTTTCGGGAAGCGCGTGAACAGACCATCCTCGAGCATGGCCTGCGCGCCCGCGCCCAATTCCTCGGCCGGTTGCCCGATCAGCATCAGCGTACCGCGCCAGCGCGTGCGATCGCCGGCCATGATCCGGGCCGTGCCCATCCAAGAGGCCATGTGGATATCGTGGCCGCAGGCGTGTGCCACGCCCACTTCGACCCCGTCGTCATCGGTGGCGCGCACGGTGCTGGCGAACGGCAGGCCGGTGCGCTCGGTCACCGGCAGCGCATCCAGCTCGGTGCGCAGCATGATCACCGGACCGTCGCCGTTCTTCAGCAGTCCGACCACGCCGGTACGACCGACACCGGTCGTGACTTCGAATCCGAGCGCCTTCAGACCGGAGGCCAGAGTGGCCGCGGTCTGCTGTTCACGAAACGACAGCTCCGGATGCTGATGCAGGTGGATGTACAGCGCCTCGGACTGCGCGTAGATGGCATCCACCTCGGTGCGGATGCCGCCGCTGGCGTGCGCCCCGCCCGCCGATAACAGCAGCAGCATCGCACAGCCCATCAATGTAGCGCGCATGGCCCATCATAGCAGCGCCCGCTGTACCAGCCAGACCAGCGCCAGTGCCGCAATCGCCGCCGAACCCCACGGCATCACCGCGCGCCGATACACGGCAGCGTGACGCAACAGATAGGCGACCGGCATGACCGTCAACACCACCGCCAGCTGCCCGACCTCGATGCCCAGATTAAATGACACCAACGCGATCAGTCGGGCGCCCTGCGGCAGACCCATATCGGCCAATACCGAGGCGAACCCGAAGCCGTGCAGCAACCCGAAGGCAAAGGCGATGCGCGCGCGGCTCTCGGTGACCAGCGGAAAAACGTTGTTGAGGGCCGCCACGATGATCGAGGCGGCGATCACCGACTCGGTCAACCGGCTCGGCAGGCGCACGATGTCGAAGGCGGCCAGCGACAGCGTGATCGAATGCGCCAGCGTGAACGCAGTGACGACCTTGAGAATGCTGAAGAACGCCGGCTGCGCCCGTGCGACCGGCTCCCAGGCACCATGGCGGCGCAGCAGCACCGCCGGCAGCAGCAGCGACAGCAGGAACAGCAGGTGGTCGATGCCGCTCCAGATGTGCCAGACCCCAGCCTGCAGATACTCGATGAATGTGCGGGCACGCGCCGGTGCGTCAACCACGAACACACGCGCTGGACTGGAGCCGCCCAGTACACCGGTCTGAACGGCCGTCCCGGCCTGCAAGGTCAGCAGTCCGCGATGCGATGGATCGAGCTGCTCCAGCACACGGTAGTCCACCTGCAGCTGCCGGACAGCTTCCGGACAGCGGGCCGTGAACGATACCCAGGCATAAGCGCCGTCGACGCGCTGGCGCACCTGCAATCGCTGCGGCAGCAGTGCACAGCTGCGGTCGGCCGCGCTGAACGCCAGATGCGCGGCAATGTATTGCATCAATCCCGGCCCGGCGGCGCGCAATTCGCCCCAGGTCACTTTGCCGTCGTGGTTGCGGTCGACGCCGACCGCCAGTTCCACGTCACGAACCGCCAGCTCGAGCGAGCCGTCGAGCCGCTCGCCTTGTACCCGCAGCGTCAGAAAACCGTTGCTGGCGACGTGAGCATCGGCCGGCGGGCTGATCAGCAACCCGAGCAGCCAGCTCGCCGCCACGATCCCTGCCATCCAGTGGGTTCTCATGGGCTTGCCTTCTGCAAAGCATCGAGTCGGGCGTCCTCGAGCCCGCGCTGGCGTACGAACTCCAGCGCCGGCGCGGCCGCCTCGGGCTGGCCCGCCGCCTGCGCCGCACGCACTAGCACCAGCACGTCCTCCGGCTCACGCTGCACTTGCCAGTTCTGCTGGGCCGCGACCAGCGAGGCCGCGGGCGCACGCTCCACATCGAGCAGAAAGCGCGCCTGCTCGCGCCGGTGCACCGCCTCGCCGCGCTGCTCCTCGACCTGAAAAGCGCTGGCCAACAGCGCGCGATCGTTGGCGTCGCGCCGATTGCCAAGGATCTGCTCGGCCAGCACGATTCGCAGCAGCATCGGTTCCATCGACTCGTGGCCGGACAGCAAGGCCTGCGCCTCGGCAGCACGTCGCTGACGCAGCAGCAGATCGGCGTAGGCGGCGCGCACGAAGAAATCATCCGGCTTGAGCTGCAGCCCTTCGCGCCACCAATGTTCGGCGGCGCCATCCTGGCCGAGGCGTACCGCCATCTCGCCCAGTTCGGAATAGCGCCAGGCCCGCAGTTCGATTCCGAGTCCCTGCTGCGGCAGGCCCTGCACGGCCTCATAGGCCTCGCGCAGGTGGCCGGTCAGACCCCGCAGACTCTGCTCGCACAAGCCGGTCACGACGCTATCGGCCTGCGCCGCCAGATGGGCACAGGCCTGTTGTGCCTGATCGTATCGACCGAGCACCCGCAGCACCGTGGCGCGGGTGAGCCAGGCCTGCACATTGTCAGGATCGGTCTGCAGCGCCAGATCGAGCTGTTCGAGCGCGGTGCCGAAGTCGTGCCGGCTCTGCTCTATCGTCGCCGTCAGCACGCGCACTGACGCGGGCACCGGCGCCTGTTGCAGCCAGGGTTGCAGCACCGCCTCCGCGTAGCCCAGCTGGCGCAGGTCCCCGGTCGAACGAGCCTGCGCGATATGAAACTGCGCCAGCGGCAGCGCGATATCCAGTCGTGTGCTCGCCAGCGCGCGCACTGACGCAGTCTGGTGCCGCACCCCGAGCGGTAGTTCCGCCAGCAGCTGATCGTCGGTCGCCGGCACGTACGGCAGCCGCGGCGCGCTGCCGTGCGCGCCGCGCACCATGACCAGGCCGGTGATCAGGGCCGGGATCAGCACCGCCGCCGTCAATAACCAGCGACGGCGGTGCAGGCTGCGCATCGGCCAGCCCACGTCTCTACATCCCGTTGATGGCGACCGGTGCCGTGTCCTCGCTGGTATCGCTGAGGCTCAGCGCACCATCGTCGACGGCGATCGGTGCAGCGCTGTCCGAGGTCTTCTGCGCCAAGGCCAAAACGGCGTTGGTGTCGAGCGTCTGACCCATCGACGGCGGCGGCTGCGTCATCGCCGGGCCGCTGCTATTGCCGCCACCGCAGGCGCTGAGCCCGAGGCCAGCCAGCGCGCTCACGGTGGTAATCCGGGTAATACGTTTCATGGCGCCCCCTTAGTCGTTGACACTGGTGGGCGAGCCGGCCAGCGCCGTGTTCAGGTACGGAAAAGCGCCGAGGTAGTTTTCCGGATTGGGCTCGGCGCCGTCGGTGTAGTGCAGTTGGCGCGAGGCGTCGGAGGCCGGATCCGGATCCATCGAGCTGCCATCGAACGGCGACAGCAGCACGCCCATCGCCACACGCAGCTCGATGTCGACCACGTCGTCGACCGGGCGTCGGCCATTGGGGAATCCCGACAGGTCGCCGCCGATCACGCCGAGGTCGTTCTGCGATCCCTGCGCCGTCACCGCGGTGCTGGTGTTCAGACGCAGCTCCTCGGACGGGGTAACCGACATCGGCTTGTTCAGACCGGTGATGCCGGTCAGAAATGCCGCTTCAAGATCGGCGCGCGGATAGACGTTCGGCGCCAGCACACCGGCTGAACCAAACAGCGTCTGCAGCAGCACCGGCAGCGATGGATTGGTGACGTAGTCGGCGAACTGCGCGTCGTCCTTGGGCGCGGACGCATTCCAGCGATCCTTGTCCGGCAGGCCGACCACCAGCTCGTTGACCAGCGGCATGCCCAGACGCGACACCTGGGACCAGGCGCCGCCCTGTACGGCCGCTCCGGTCGGGCTGCTGACAGCGCCGACGCTGGCGACGCTCTTGCTGCTCTGGGGCGCGGGATTGAGCACCGCCGCCTGTCGCAGGCTCGCCGTGGTCCAGCCGCCGATGACCGGATCGTTGCCGGCCGTCAGGCACGCGGCCGGCAGCTCGAGTGCAATGGAGGTGACGTTGTAGCCGGCCAGTGAGTTCGGTGCCAGCTGCCGGGCATTCATGCCCATCGGCGCCAGTTCCTCGACCGGATAGCGGATGTTAACCAGATCGAAGGTCTCGCCGAGGTTGACGACGAAGCCGTCCTGGCGCTGGCCAACGAAAACGCGTCCCGGCTGGTTGCATCCGGGGACGGTGATCGTGTGAATGAAGCTGGCGGCATAGCTGGCGTAGTCGGCGATCGACTTGACTCCGATGTTGTCCAACGGCTTGGTGAAGCTCGTGCCGCCGGAGGTGGCATCGGTGACCTGCGCCGCGGTGCCCGAGCGCCGGTCGCCGCGCACCACGGTGACGGTGTAGGTCTCTGCCACGTTCTGGGCGCTCATGTTGCTGCTGGTGACGGGGCCGATGTTGACCAGCGGTACCGGTATCGACTTGCCACCGGCCATCACGGCCAGGCCGTTGTTGACGGTGGTGAAACGGAACTGGAACGTGAGCTCTTCCTTACCGTCGCCGTTGTTGTCGATCAGGATTTCATACAGAGCGCTCGGGTCCATCGTGTAATAGTTAGGACCGCCCTGCGGGTTTTCGAACGGCTGGTAGCTCGCTATCAGCGTGACGTAGCCGGTGCGCCCGGGCTCGTAACTGTTGAACATGTAGAAGTCAGTGCCGTCGACCTTCGGCCGCGTGCTGATGAACGGCGCCTCGCGGTGACTGGAAGCCAGCGCCGCGGCAGCGACAACACAGGCGAGCGTGCCCGCCAGGATGCGGGCCGTGAGATTGGAGTACATGAGCAAGACCTCCCGAGGACGAAAACCAGGCACCGGTGGTACCTTTGGGATCGTTCGCAGGTGTATACGAGCGGGCGCTCGCGTTGGATGCATCGCCGCGGAAAATCGGCGCGCCGGCCGCGATCGCGGCCCGAACGATTACGAAGAGGCGCGCTTAGCGCCAGCGTCCGCAGCCGCTAAGCGCGTGATCGCCGACCAGTCGAGCGCCTCGCCGCCCTGCGCCAGCAGCGCCAGAAAGCGGTCGCGCAGCAGGCTTGCGACCGGCATTGGCACGTGCAGCGCTTCTGCCGCCGCCATCGTCAGGCGAATATCCTTCAGGCCCAGCGGGGCGGCAAATCCGGCTGGCTCGAACTGCTGTTCGACGATCAGGCTGCCGTAATTCTTATAGATCGGCGCATTGAATAGCGTCGAGGTCAGCAGCTCGAGGTAAGCGCGCTGATCAACTCCGGCCTTGCCAATCAAAGCCATGGCTTCGCCCAGGGCCTCGATGGTCGAGGCAATCAGAAAGTTGCCGCTCAGCTTGATCAGGTTGGCAGCGGACGGCTCGGCACCGAAGTAGAAGCTGCGCTGACCCAGTGTCTCGAACAGGACCGCATGATCATCCACGGCGGCGCGGGCACCGGCGGTCACGATGAAGAGCTTGCCGGCCGCGGCGGCATCCGGCCGGCCGAACACCGGCGCCGCGACGTAGCGCTGCCCGACCTTCGCATGAGCCGCAGCCAGTTCGCCCGACAGCGCGACACTGACCGTGCTCATGCTCAGATGCGCGGTGCCGCTGTCGGCGCTGGCCAGCATCCCGCCGGGTTCGAACACCACACTGCGCACGGCCTCATCGTTCGCCAGCATGGTGATGACGGCCTCGCCGCGACAGGCATCGGCCACGCGCGTGGCTACGCGCGCACCTAAATCGGCCAACGGCCGGGCGCGCTCGGAAGTGCGGTTGTACACCGTGAGCTCATGACCGGCCTGAATCAGCCGGGTGGCCATCGCTGCACCCATACGCCCAAGGCCGATGAAACCGACCTTCATGACAGCAGCGCGCTCACGTCGGCCTCGATCGATTCCGGCTTGTCCATCGATCCAAAGCGCTTGCGCACCTGCCCCTGCCGATCAACCAGGAATTTGGTGAAATTCCACTTGATGGCTTCGCTGCCAAGAACGCCTGGCTGCTGCTGCTTGAGATATCGGTACAGCGGGTGAGCGTTCGGACCATTGACCTCGATCTTCGCAAACAGCGGAAAGGTCACATCGTAGGTCAGCGAGCAGAAGCGCTTGATCTCGTCCTCGTCGCCGGGTTCCTGCTGCCCGAACTGGTCGCAGGGAAAGCCCAATACGCTGAATCCGCGCGGGTGCAGCTTGCGGTGCAGAGCCTCCAGGCCGGCGTATTGAGGGGTGAAGCCGCACTTGCTGGCAACATTGACGATCAGCAGCACCTGGTCACTGTACGCCGCCAGCGACTGCTCGACGCCGTCGATGGTGCGCGCGGCGAATGCGTGTACGTCCACGAGCTCAGCGAAGTCAGTGTGAGGTTAGGACGTGGCTCGAAAGGAAATCGTAAATGCCGGTGTCGCCCATCTTACGGGCATTGGCGAGCTCACCGCCCTTGCTGGAATAGACGATCTTGTTGTCGGGCGTCAGCACCACGACCGCCGGGATGCCCATGCGGATCGGGTTACCGTACTCATTGGCCACGTCGAGATTCTTGTCGAACCGACCGACGTCTACCTTGACCACCTGGAATTTGCCGGCGAGCAGCGCCTGGCTGCGTCCTTTCAGCGCCTTGTCGAGCTCGCGGCAATCCGGGCACCAGTTGGCGCCGAACACCACCAGCACATGGTCGTGATTCGCCTGCGCGGCGAGCAGCGCCTGCTGCAGATCGGCGCTGGCGTTGGCGCTCTCGTCGTAGGGCAGCGGCGCCGCCTGCACCGCACAGCACAGCGCACCCAGAACCATTGAAACCAGAATCCGGCGCATCCTCGAGCTCCTCGACCGACAACGATTACTTTGATCACTCCGACGCCGGGCGTCAACGCCGGAGCGCCGCGTCAGCCTAACCCGCGTGGCCGGCGGCGCTTGATTTCACATAGCTATCGGTGGCCGGCACCAGCGACTGCTTTTCCGACGCCAGAAAGCGCGCCGACTCCATCCCGCGATCGACGTTATCCGACATCTCGGCCGGCACGTGCGCGCGCACCCACGATTCGAGCTGCTCTGGCGGCAGCGCGTTCCAGAACACCTGCGGGACATACTGGGCAATGATCAGTGACTTGAACATCGGATCCTGCGCCAGCAGTGGATCAAGGTTGTCGGTGAACGCGGACCACGCGAGCTGCGGGTGATCACGTGCCAACGACAATACGAGCTGCAACGGCAACTGCTTCGACTGCGGCGGCAGCTCGGAGGAGAGCGCAATCTGCACCACCTGGGATGCCAGCTGCGGGTCGCGCACGCGCGTCAGCGCCGTGTAGTAGCGCTCCAGCTCGGCTTGGTCTCGGGCCGCTTTGGCCATCGCGTGGACCTGCGCGAAGGTCGCCTCGTCGGCGTTTCGCATCACGATCGAAAGCACCATCGCCTGGTCGTCCGGCGACAACGTCCCCTGGTCCTTCACGAACGCATCGAACCGGCGGCGTGCCTCGGCAATGATCTGCGGATCACCCCAGGCTCCAAGATCACCGATCAGCGTGCGCCGCAGCTCCTGCACGTCGGGACCTTCGTCCGGTTTCGCATCCCAGCCCAGACGTGCGGCTGCGGATTGCACGATCGAGCGCGCATAAGCCGAAAACGCGTCATGCCCCGGCGAGTCGCGCTCGTCGTACTCGATGACGGCCAGCGCAGTGGCCACCTGCTGCCATGCGCGCGTGTCCAGGCTGTCGCCCATCGAGGTCGCCAGGGTCAGGAAGCTCGCCAGCGGCTGCTGGTCCGCTTCGACCAGCGCCCACTGATCGTCAAGCAGCGCGATCCGGTCGGCGTCCGGCAGCTCAGCGAAGTGGCTGACGTTAAGCTTGAAGGTCGCCTGATCGTAGCGCACCCGGTAAAACCCGATGGCGTCGGCATCGGCGCTGAGCGGCTGGTCGCAGCGGCCGGCACTCACGGTTTGGCCATCCTGGCTGAGCAGTACCGACCGCGGCGCCTCGGTAGTGCCCGATCGCAGCTGCAGTGGCACGCGCCACGTCGGGTTGGCCGGATCGGTGCCACGCAGCAGGAAGCGCTGTTGCGACAAGATGAGGGTGCGGCCGCCACTGCCGTCACAGATCGCGGTGACCTGCACCAGTGGAAAGCCGCCCTGCTCGGTCCAGTCGCCGGCAATGCCGCCGATGTTCTGATGACTGGCCTCGGTCAGGGCCTGCCACAGATCGAGCGTGGTGGCATTGGAGTACGCGTGCGCCTTGATGTAGGAGCGGATGCCGTCGCGAAAAGCGTCCGCGCCGATGAAGGCCTCCAGCATGCGCAGCACCGACTGCCCTTTGTCGTAGGTGATCTCAGGATCAAACGCGTTTTTAACCTGCAGCTCATCGCTCACGTGCTGCTGGATCGGGTGTGAGGACTGGCGTGCGTCCGCTGCCATGGCGCGCTCACGGCTGGCATCCTCGCTCTCCCACCATTTCCAGCTGGGGTTGCGCAGCGCGGTTTCCTTGGCGGCGCGCCACGACGCGAAGCTTTCGTTGAGCCAGATGTCATCCCACCATCCCATCGTGACCAAGTCGCCATTCCATTGGTGCGCCATTTCGTGTGCCTGCACGCTGTAGACGCTCTGGCGGTCACCGATCGTGCTCTGCGGGGTAAGCAGCAGCAGTTGTTCGTTGTAGGTAATGGCGCCCCAGTTTTCCATCGCGCCGCCGAAACCGCCCGGAACCGCGATCGAGTCGAGCTTGGGCAACGGGTAGCGATAGCCAAAATAATCATCGTAGTCGGACAGGATCTGCTGCGCGTTTGCCAGAGCCGTCTGACCATTCTGCTGCTGGCCGCGTACGGCCCAGACGGCGAACTTGTGGCCATCGTGTTCGGCGCTGATCGACGCAATGTCGCCAGCGACGAACGCCACCAGGTACGAGGGCATCGAGGGCGTGGTTTGGAATGTCACGCTAGCCAGATCACCCCGCACCGTGCGGCGCGCGACCGGCATGTTTGATACTGCGCTCCAGCGCGCCGGAATCACCGCCGTCAGCTCAAAGCGCGCCCGAAATGCCGGCTCGTCCCAGCACGGGAACATGCGGCGCGCGTCGGTCGGTTCCATCTGGGTCGCCAGCAGCAATCCGTGTTCACCCCCGGGGATCGAATAGGACTGTACGAACAGCCCCTGCGGCTGCTGGTCGATCTTGCCGCGATACGAGAACGACAGCGTATGCGTGCCAGGCGCGGCGCGGGAGCGCAGGCTCACGCTGGTCACCTGCTTGGTATCGTCGCTGGCCACGGCCTTCACCGGCTTGCCGTCCAGCTGCACGTTGCTGAGCGTCTCGCCGAGCGAATTGAACTGCAGCTTGTCGGTGGCCGACCGGAAGCGCAATTGCACCGACTCGCTACCCGTGAGAGTGGCGGCTGCGGCGTTCGGCACGATGCGAATGCGATAATTCAGCGGTACCACATCCTTCGGCAGTTGCCCTGCTACGGTATCGAAGGAAAACGGCTGCAGCTGGGAAGCCTGCGTCACGCCGAGCGCCAGCACATTCGCCGCCAGTGCTGCGCACTGCATCCGCCACCGCCGACCTGGTCTGACCGTCATGTGCTCAATTCTCCGCCACTTCCACTCAGTGTACTGACAGTCGAGGGCTATTTTGGTGTCATCCATCGACGCCAGAGTGGCAACGGCAACGGCACCGCCCAACCCAGCCTCGGTAGCGCTGCGGCTCCCCGTCGCGACGAGGTTGATCGGCCTGAGCCGTTATCGAGGGCTGTTCTACAGGCACCGGCCGCCCGGGAGCCGTGACATAAGCCATTCTGGCCGCCCGCGGCAAGCCCACAGCCGATAATTGCAGCCACACCCGCCGGAGGACTAGGATTCGGGCGCGGGCTGGCGTTCGCTCCAGCCCGCATCGACCCGCGGACCGCGATGGCCGCCGGCAGGTTAAAAAAATACGATCGCACCAGGGAGGTTGGCTGTGGATATCAACAAAATCGTTGCGCGCGCCAAAGCAGTGCTCGTAACCCCGCGGACCGAATGGCCCATCATCGCGGCTGAGCCGGAAACCATAGGGGGCCTGTACTCCGGGTATATCGTCGTGATGGCGGCGATACCGGCCATCGTGCGATTCCTGTCGTCGACCCTAATCGGCGTGTCGGTGCCTTTTCTAGGCTCGTACCGGGTGGGAATGACGGCCGGACTCACCGCAGCGGTGGTGTCGTACGTGTTCTCGCTGATCGGCATCTACATCGTCGCATTGATCGTGGAGGCCCTGGCGCCGACGTTCAGCGCTGAAAAGAATCGGGTGCAGGCGCTCAAGAGCGTCGCCTATGCGCACACGGCGTTCTGGATAGCGGCCATCATCGGCATCATTCCGGGCCTGGGTATCCTCGCCATGTTGGCGGGCGGCATTTACGGCATCTACCTGCTGAACATGGGCCTGCCCTACACCATGAAGTGCCCGCCGGATAAATCGATCGGCTATACGGCGGTATCGATCATCGTGGCGATCGTGGTCGGCTGGATCCTGGCGATCATCGTCGGCTCAATTGCCGGCCTGGGCATGGGTTTCGGCCACAATCTCAGCGGGTATTCTGCGCCCGGCTACACACGCCATAGCGGTGACTTCGCCCCGGGCTCGACCGGCGCGGCGCTGCAGGCCTGGTCGCAAAAGATGGCGGACGCCACCAAGCAGATGGATGCGGCGCAGAAGTCCGGCGACTCCAGCGCCCAGGCCAACGCGGTCGGGCAGATGATCGGGGCCGCGGTCGGCAGTGGCGGCAAAGTCGAGGCGCTGGCGCCGGACCGCATGAAGCCGTTCGTCCCGGACACGATCGCCGGCCTGAAGCGTACGCAGATGTCGGTCGATCGCAACGGCATGCTCGGGATGCAGGTCTCCAAGGCGACCGCCACCTATTCCGACGGCGCGCAACGCCAGCTCAACCTCGAAATCACCGACACCGGTTCGCTCAAGGGGCTGGTCGGGCTTGCGGCTTCGGGCTGGGCGGGCGCCGAGGAGGACAAGGAGACCGATACGGGCTACGACAAGACCTACAAGGGCAGCGGCGGGCAGCTGGTCCACGAGAAGTGGGACAACCGCGGCAATTCCGGCGAATACGGCGTGGTCGTCGGCAACCGCTTCTCGGTCCAGGTATCCGGCAATGCCGCCAGTATCGATGACCTGAAATCGGCAGTGGCCGAGGTCAATCTGAGCGGTCTCGAGGCCCTGAAGAACGAGGGCGTGCAGTCCAACAACTGAAACCGGCTGATCCGCCGCCGGCCGCGGGCGCCGGCGGCGAGGCTCGCCGGTTTATTTCGCCAGCTGCACCATGGTCGACACGACCCAGCCTTCATTGCCGAGCTCGTCGTTGACCTTCCACCACACACCCTGCTTGTCGCCGGTCGGGTAGAGCATCATGCCGGCGTCCAGATCCCGCACCACCTTGGACTTCAGATCGGGACTGCTGTAGAGCTTGCTCGGCTTGGCCATGGTCACGGCCTGCTGCACGTTGTCGGCCTTGGCGTCCGGCGTGACGTTCTTCACGTCGTTGACCAGCTTGGTATAGGCGTCCAGATACGCCATCGCCACCACCTGCCCGATCTCGGTGTTGGCATAGCTGCTGGCGCCCGCGGCGGCGAAACCGCCGAAGAATCCCAGACCGCCGCCGCCGAGCCAGCCCAGATCGGTCTTCTTGGCATGGCCCTGCTCGAGCGCCACCTGCTCGGTGGAGCGCACGTCAGTCATAGTCAATACCACGTCAGCGGTCTTGCTCTTGAGACTGATACCGCCGACCACCGCGCCGATCCCATGGCCGATCAGACCGCCGAGCGCACCGCCAATGTTGGTGCCCTGCGCGTTGCCGTTGCGATTGGCGATGTCAGGCACCAGCACGTAGTCCGCGGCCTTCATCTGGCCCTTGCCGATATTGGATCCGACGCGCTCCTCGCCGCTCGAGGCCAGCTCGCGTTCGGCCTTGGCCGCTGCCAGTCCTTTGCCCCGATCCACCAGCGTGAAGCACTTGGATTGAGATACGTAGACCTTGATTAGGGCCGCCGGCGAATCCAGCTGCATGGCGGTCCACCACGGATTTTCCGGCTCGGTCACCGCCAGCGTGCCGATCTTTTTGTCGCAGGTCGGAATCTGCGGCTGCGCATTGGCGTCCCCAGCCGCGGCCGTGGACGTGCCGATGGCCGCAGCGGCCGAAGCCAATAGCAGCGTGACGAGATACCGGAGATCCCTGTTGTGGTACATATCGCTTGCCTCCCTAGTCGGCGATTTATGCAAAATTCTGCGTTTGCAGGTTGGGCAATCTTACCCTGAACCACCGGCGCGCTTCACTACGGCGGCGGGCGCCGCGAGTCTGACCAGGGCCGAGCGGATGTCGGCGATGCGCGGCGGCTTGCCGAGCACGCAGTCGATATGGTTGTGTTTGTCATCCTGGGGCCGCAGCCGCTGGCCCCAACCGGTCAGCAAGATCACCGGGGTCGCGGGCGACATGCCCTTGACCGCATCCGCCACCCGCCGGCCATCGACGTGCGGCATGCCCAGATCGGTGATCACCACCTGATACGGTCGGCCGCCACGCAGGGCCTCGCCGAACGCGTCGATACCGCGCTGGCCGCCATCGACGATGTCCACCTGGTGGCCTTCACTTTGAAGAATATCCTGCATCGATGTTCGCAGCAGCGCATCATCGTCGACCAGCAGCAGGCGCAATGGCCCGACCGAGCCGGTCACCGGCGCCAGTGGCGTGACCGCCGGCGAGTCGGCTGGCGCCACTGGAAACAGCAGGCGCACCGAGGTGCCCTTACCCGGGGCGCTGTGAATCTGCAGCTCGGCACCATGGCGCTGCACCATGCCGAACACCATTGGTAGGCCCAAGCCGGTGCCGCGCTCACCCTTGGTCGTATAGAAGGGCTCGATGCAGCGCTTTCGCGCCTCCTCGTCCATGCCCATACCACTGTCCGACACCTCCACGCACACCGGCCCCTGCTCGGTGACACTGCTGCGCAAGATCAGTCGGCCGCCATCGGGCATGGCATCGACGGCGTTGAACAGCAGATTGGTAAGCGCGTCGCGAATCTCGCCCTCCACGCCCATGATCTTCGGCAACGACGGCGCCAGCAGCGAGCGCAGCTCGATTACGACGCCGCGACGCTGCGGCAGATCGCTCCAGCGCGCTCGCGTCAGGCTCACGACCTGCTCGATCATGTGGTTGATGTCCACCGGCGCGAGCTGCGACTGGGTCTCGCGCGCGCGATAGAAATCGCGCATGCGCGCCACGGTGCCAGCGACATCTTCGATAGCGCGCTGAACGATCACCAGGCTGGCGCGCGCGCGCTCGCTCAGGCCGGGCTCGCGCTCCAACAGCGATTCGGTGTAGAGGCCGATCGGCGAGATGGCGTTGTTGATGTCGTGGGCGATGCCGCTGGCCATCTGGCCCAGCGCCCGCAGACGATCCTGCTGCATCAGCGCCTGCTGGCTTTGACGCAGGTCGTCGTACGCCGCCTGCAGTGCCTCATACAGCTGCGCCTGGTGGGAAGCCAGCGCGACGTGTTCGCTGAGCTGTCGCAGAAACTCGCACTCACCACTGCTGAAGCCTTCAGGCTGCCGGCGCGCGCTCAGCAGCACGCCGAATACCTGGCTCTCGACCCGCAGCGGCGCGGCCACCAGTGAATGCAGTCCGCCCTGCAGCAGCGCGCGCGCCAGCGGCAGTGACTGGCCGGCAAGTTCCGGCTCGTAGATCAGTTGGCCCTCCAGGCAGCGCGCCAGATCGTTCTGCGCGATGTCGATCAGGCCGTGTTCGGCGATCGACAGCTCCGCCGTGAGCCCGTCGCTTTTCTGGCCGATGCTGCTGATGCTCAGAGCCTGCGACTCCGGATCGCGTACGCAGATACAGCAAAAGTCCACCGGCAGACTTTGCTCCACGCTGCCGATCACTACCTGGAAGATGCTGCGCAAGTCCTGGCGTTCGGCCACGGCGCGCGTGATCCGATCCAGCAGGTTGGTGCGTGCCAATTGGGCCTCGAGCTTCTGCGCGGCGAGCCGACGCTCGGCGTTCTCCAGCTTCAAGTCCTCGGTCGACTTCTGCAACTGAGTGGTGCGCTCGCGCACCCGGCCCTCGAGTTCGAGCTCCCAGTTGCGGCGCATTTTTGCCATGGTCAGGTGCGTCCCGACACGTGCCAGCAGCTCGCGCGCCGAAAACGGCTTGACCAGGTAGTCGTCGGCGCCGGCGTGCAGCCCTTCGACCGCCGCCCCTTCGCCGGCGCGCGCCGACAGCAGGATCACTGGAATCGTGCGGGTGACTTCGTTGGCGCGCAGCTCGCGCAGCAGGCCAAAACCATCCAGTCCCGGCATCATGACATCGGATAGCACCAGATCGGGCGCGTCGCTGCGGGCGCTGGCCAGTGCCGCCTCACCATCGGCCACCGCCGTTACGCGGTATTGGTCGGCCAGCAGGCGGCGCACGTACTCGCGCATGTCGGCGTTGTCGTCGGCCCACAGGATTCTCGGCCGGTGATCCTCGCCAGCCCGCGCCGCCGCGCTCGCGGCGGTGCCTGCAGCCCGACTCCACTCCTGGGCCTCGGCCACGAATGCTGCGGCGCGTCCCTGCACACTTGCGGCCCCACCGCCGGCGGCGATGCTGGCGGCCGGCAGGTGCTCACGTCCGGTTCGAATGCTGACGCAGAAGCGACTGCCGGAGCCTTCGCGACTGCCGACCTTGACGTTCCCGCCGTGCAGGCGGGCGAGCTCCTGCACCAGCGCCAGGCCGATGCCGCTGCCCTCGTGGCTGCGCGACTTCGCGCCGCTGACGCGATGGAATCGATCAAACAGGCGCGGCAGGTCGGCGGCCGGTATTCCGACCCCGGTATCCTCGACCACCAACTCGGTAAAGTCACCGCGCCAGGCGAGCAGCACGCGGATGCCGCCTTGGAAGGTGTGCTTGAAGGCGTTGGAGACAAGATTCAGTACGATCTTCTCCCACATATCCCGATCGACATACACCAGCTCGGGCAGCGGCGCACAGTCGACCGTCAAGCTAAGACCGCCCTTCTCCACCGCTGAACGAAACACGCTGGCCAACTGCGCGGTAAAGGCCGACAGATTGGTGGCCTCGTAGCGTGCCTCAATCCGCCCGGCTTCAATCCGGGAAAAATCCAGCAGCGTATTGACCAGCTTGAGCAGACGCAGCGTATTGCGATGCGCGGTCTGTAGCCGCGCATGCCGGGCCGGAGGCAACGGCCTGCTGGTTTCCGCCAGCTCGTCTTCCAGCGGGCCGAGCATCAGCGTCAGCGGCGTGCGAAATTCGTGGCTGACATTGGAGAAGAATACGGTCTTGGCGCGATCGATCTCGGCCAGCGCCGCGGCGCGTTGGCGCTCTTCCTCGTAAGCGCGCGCATTGGCGAGTACCGTTGCAACCTGATCGGCCGTGGCACGGAAGAAGCTGCGGTAGCGATCATCGAGCGTGCGGTGCGGGCTGATACCGGCGATGAGCAGCGCATACGGGGTGGATTGCCCGGGGCGCGACAGCGCCAACACGATGGCGCTGTCCGGCCGGGCGCCCCAGCGCCCGATCGGCAGCGGTCCGAAGCGTGCCGCCAGATCATTGATCACCGGGTTGCCGCCGCCCCTGATTACCTCAGTGAGCGGCCAGCGCCAAGCTCCGGTGCAATCAGCAAGATCGATGCGCGCCGGCTTCGCCGGACCGACATAGTCGGTCCAGCCGCTGGCGCCAATCAGCCGGGCCTCGCCGGCTTCGGCATTCACTGCATATAGCAACGCGTACGGCAGGTCGAGTTCATTGGTCGCCAGCACCTGCAGTGCGATCCGCGCCGCCTCGTCCTCGGTCTTGGCCTCGGCGGCACGCGCCGCCAAGTCGTGCAGCATGCGCACCTCGCGCTCGCTTTGAACCTTGACCGTGGTTTCCTGGACGGTGTTGAGTAATCCGCCGATGCGACCATCGTCGCCGGGCACCGGGCTGTACGAAAACGTGAAATAGGTCTCCTCGAGCATGCCCGCGCTGTTGATGAACAGCTGCATGTCCTCGGTCCAGGTCGCCGGACCGCCGTCCAGCACGCTCTGGGCCATTGGCCCGGCAACGTCCCAGATTTCCGACCAGATCTGTGCCGCCGGCGCCGCCAGCGAGCCAGGATGCTTGTCGCGCAGAATCGGCCGGTAGGCGTCGTTGTAGAGGTGCAGGAATTCGGGGCCCCACCACAGCAGCATCGGGAAGCGGCTGCCCAGCACGACCCCGAGCATGGTGCGCAGGCTCTGTGGCCACGCTTCGATCGGCCCGAGCCGGGTCTTGGACCAGTCGATCGAGCGCATGAGGGCCCCCATCTCACCGCCACCGGCAAGACAAGAGCGATCCGTGGGTGTTGAGGTCGCCATCCCATCATGACGCTAGCTCATGGCCGCTGTCGAAACTGTGAGCGCGCGCGCAACTCGCGACACTTACTTTTACTAAACAATTGGATACGATGCTGAATGCAGAAATTACATAGCGCCCCGCATCGGGCACCGGAGCGTGGAGTGGAAAAGATGTTTGTGTCGGCGGACTCGCTGCTGCGCGACTCGATGGAACTCGGTCGCCTGATTGTGCGTAGCGGTTTTCGTCCCACCTTTCTGGTCGCTGTGTGGCGCGGCGGGGCCCCGATCGGCATCGCCGTCCAGGAAGTACTGGAGTACTACGGCATTCCGACCGACCACATCGCGATCCGCACCTCCTCTTATATGGGTCCGGGGCAGCGCGCCAAGGTTGTGCGGGTTCACGCGCTTGACTACCTGGTCTCGCGGCTGGCGGCTGGCGACCAGCTGCTGCTGGTGGACGACGTATTCGATTCCGGACTGAGCATCGAGGCGATCCTCGGGGAATTGGCCAGTCGCTGCCGTCGCAATCTGCCCGAGCAGGTTCGCATTGCGACGGTGTATTACAAGCCGGAACGCAATCGCAGCGCCGTGAAGCCGGACTACTTCGTCCACCAAACCGATGCCTGGCTGGTGTTTCCGCACGAACTTCGCGGGCTTGAGCGCGAGGAGATCGCGGCCCACAAACCGGTGGGCCCGGAGTTCTTCGACAAGCTCTAGCGTTGTCTGCCGCTGCGCGGCCTGAGCGCTAGAATGAGCTCATGAAATACCTCCACACCATGGTCCGGGTTGCCGATCTGGAAGCTTCGCGGCGCTTTTACTGCGAGGCTCTGGGTCTGCGCGAAGTGCGCCGTATGGACAGTGATAAGGGCCGGTTCACGCTGGTGTATCTGGCCGCCCCGGGGGATGAGGACGCACAGATCGAGCTGACCTACAACTGGGATCCCGAGAGTTACGCTGGCGGCCGCAACTTCGGCCACGTCGCCTACCAGGTCGACGACATCTACGACACCTGCCGGCGGCTGATGCAGCAGGGCATCACCATCAACCGGCCGCCGCGCGACGGCAAGATGGCCTTCATCCGCTCGCCGGACCTGATCTCGATCGAACTGCTGCAGAAAGGCGACGCGCTGCCGCCGAAGGAACCCTGGCTGTCGATGCCGAGCGTCGGCAGCTGGTAGTCAGCCGCGCGTTTCCACTTGCATCATGACATCGTCGCGCATGCGCAGGTTGATGCGCGCCTCCATCGCGAACGGTCCGGACTGCGCGCAGCGCAGCCGGAAGCGTCGCGCCGCTAGGTACAGGTGAATTGCCATCTCGTAGGTGGCGAAGGTCTCGCCGACGCAATGACGTGGACCGGCTGAGAACGGGATGTATGCAAATCGGTGCGCTTCTGGCTGGGTACCTGGCTCGAAGCGCTCGGGCCGGAACTCGTTCGGGTCGGGCCAATGCTGCGGGTCACGCTGCACCACGTACGGACTCATGAACACATCGGTGCCCGCCGGCGCCTGATAGCCGAGCAGACGATCGGCGTGTACGCATCGGCGCGTCAGCACCCAAACCGGCGGATACAGCCGCAGCGCCTCCATGATGACCTGATGGGTGTACTGCAGCGTCTCGACCGACGACAGCCGCCAGTCGCCAAGCTCCGCGGCATCGACCTCGGCCAGCAGTTTCGCCTCTACCCGCGGATGCTGTGACAGCAGATACCAGATCGAATTCAGCACCGCCGCGGTGGTTTCGTGGCCGGCGACTATGATCGACATGACCTCGTCGATCAGTTCGCGGTGCGACATCGCCGAGCCGTCGCCGCGATCGCGCGCGGCCATCATCATGCCTAGCCAGTCGGCGTCGGTGGCGGCTGCGTCAGTTTCACGCCTGCTGATCACCTGCTCGATATGGCGGCCGAGCTGCCGGAACCGAAAGGCAAAGCGCAGGTCGCGCACCGAATCTTCGGTCAGCAGCGCGAATGGATTGGACCCCAGCTGCGTGCACAGGCGGTCAAAGTCCACTCCCAGCGTGGCACGCAGTACCACCTCCAGCGCATTCTCGCTGGTCTCGCGCGTTACATTCAGTTCGACGCCGCTCGCGGCCTTGTCTGCCCAGCCCGTCAGGCGATGCTGCGTGGTGGCGACGATCATCTCGCCGAACTGCTCCACGCGAGAACGCTGGAACATCGGTTGCATCATCCGATGCTGGCGCTTCCATGCCTCACCCTCGCTGACGATGATGCCGTCGCCGACTAGCACGCGCACGCGATCCAGGCCCGCCCCCACGGTGTAGTTACGGTGGTTGGATACAAGCACGCGCTTGATCGTGTCTGGATCGGCCACCACCCAGGTATCGCGGCCGCGGCCCGGCGCATAGACGCGATAAATGTCGCCGAACTCAGCGCCGTACCGGGTCATCAGCTCCAGCGAATCGTCGGTGGTGCCGACATCGAACTGTGCGTGAGCGCACGGCGGCCGGGGCGGTTTGCCATCCTCGGAGGTCATGCGGTCAATATAGCCGGTCGCGAGCGTTTGTTACCATCGCGTCCTTGCCCCCACCGGAGCCTCGAGCATGATCCAGTTTTGCAGCGCGCAGCGCGCGCGCAAGGTCGTTAGTACGGCGGTGATGGCCGCGGCCTTGGGCACATGTCTGGCCCTATCCGGCAATGCTTCCCGCGCCGATGTAGCCCCCGCCGCGGAGTCGATACCCCAGGGCATGTGGGATCTGTCAGCCCTATATGCTTCACCACAGGCGTGGAGCGAGGCCTATATCACGCTGCATGCCAGGGCCGGGGCGCTCGAGAACTACAAGGGCACGCTGGGCGACAATGCGGCGGCGATGTTCGCCGCACTGGATGCAATCAGCGCAACCAATCGCGAGGCCGCGCGGCTGGCGATCTATGCCAACCTCAAAGCCGACGAAGATCTGCGTAACCCGGACAACCAGGAACGACGCCAGCAAGGCCAGGCACTGGGGACGTTGATCTCGGAGAAGACCTCGTGGGTCGCTCCGGAAGTCATCAAGGTCGGTGCCGACACCGTGCACCGATTTGAGACCGAGAACCCGCCACTGGCGCAGCGATTCGACTTCTTTCTGGACGATACGCTGCGGGGAGCGCCGCACACGCTGGGCGATCAGGCCGAGAGTATCCTGGCATCGGCCGGCACCGTGCTGCAGCAGCCCGTCACCGCCCGCTCGCTGCTGGCCGACGGTGAGTTGCCAAGGCCAACGATCACGCTATCCGGCGGTGCCAAGGCGCATCTGGATACCGCCGGCTACAACCGCTACCGCTATCTGCCCAAGCGTTCGGATCGCAAGCACGTCTTCGATGCGTACTGGGGCGCCTGGCTGCCGTATCAGAGTACCCTCGGAGCGCTGCTCGCCGCGCAGGTGATGGGCGACGTGTTCAGCGCGCATACGCGCAAGTTCTCCAACTCGCTCGAGGCTGCGCAGTTTGGCGATAACATGCCGGCGGCGGTGTATCAGACGCTGGTCGCGCAAACCAACGCCGCGCTGCCGAGCCTGCATCGGTACCTGCGCCTGCGGGCACGGCTGCTGGCGATCCAGGGTCCGATGCGCTACTACGATACCTACCCGCCGATCCTGGCCCTTAAACCGCCGCCAAAATACTCGGTGGCCGAGTCCGAGCGTCTGACCGTGGCGGCGTTGCAGCCACTGGGCGAGGACTACCTCACCCTGTTGCGTCGCGGGTTCGCCGGCCAGTGGATGAACATCTATCCGCATCCGGGCAAAGCCAACGGCGCCTACATGAGTGGCGGCGCCTACGACGTCCACCCGTATCTGTTGTTCAACAACACCGACGACTATGAGTCGCTGTCGGCATTCGCACACGAGTGGGGTCACGCCGTGCATACCCTGCTGGCCGACCGGGCACAGCCGTTCGACAAGTCGGGCTATTCGACCTTCATCGCCGAATCGGCTTCGATCGGCAATGAAATGCTGCTCAATGACTACATGGTCGCGCACGCGGCGACCACAGCCGAAAAGCTCTACTATCTCGGTCAGGGTCTGGATCGGATTCGAGCCACCTTCTTCCGCCAGGTGCAGTTCGCCGAATTCGAGCTCGCCATCCATCAGGAGATCGAACAGGGTCACCCGCTGTCCGGTAAACGCATGACCGAGATGTACTGCGGCTTGTTGCGCAAGTACTACGGCGAAGCCGACGGCGTCATGAAAATCGATCCGCAGTACTGCATCGAGTGGGCGGCCGTGCCGCACTTCTACCGTGACTTCTATGTCTATCAGTACGCTACTTCGATGGCAGGCGCGGCTTCGATGACCGACGCCATTTTGAAGGAGGGCGAGCCGGCCCGGGACCGCTTTCTGGCCCTGCTGCGCGCCGGCGGTTCCGATTATCCCTACGACCTGTACAAGCGTGCCGGCATCGACATGGCGACCCCGGCCCCGTACCAGGCGCTGATCGCCCGGATGAATCGCATCATGGACCAGATTGAGGCGCTGACGCCGAAGCCGCACTGAGTGCGGCACTCTCCTTATTCTTATAGATACGGCAGCAGCAGATGCGCGGCGTTGTCGCGCAGCCGTGCCGGCAAGCGCCGGCGGTCCAGATCCGCTTGCGTCAGCGGCGTGATCTGGTTCGCCGTAATGCGCGCGCGCACCTGCTCGACCAGATCCGACTGGTACACCTCGAGATTGATCTCGAAATTCAGCCGGAAGCTGCGCAGGTCCCAGTTGGCACTGCCGATGAAGCACCAGACATCATCCACGCTCATCAGCTTGGAGTGATCGAACGGCGCCGGATGAGTCCAGATGCGGCAGCCGGCTGATAACAGCGGTTCGACGTGCGCCCGCATCGCCCAGTCGACGCTCGGGTGATTACTGTGTGCGGGTAGAACGATGTCGACCGTGACATTGCGCATTGCCGCGAGCGCCAGCGCCGTGATGATGCGATCGTCCGGCAGGAAATAGGGCGTCATCACCTGTACTGACGAACGGGCACAGGCCAGGGCTTCCAGCACCAGATATTCGATCTTCTCGATGTCCTGGTCCGGACCGGAGGTCACCACGCGCATCAGGCTCTCGCCGGCGGCAGCCAGCGGCGGGTACCAGGCCGGACCGCTAAGCAACTCCCCGGTCGCGAACTGCCACTGGCCGGCGAATGCTTCGGTCAGCTGCGCCACCACCGGTCCCTCGAAGCGAAAATGCGTGTCGAGCACGGTGTGGCGTGGGTGCGTGGCAACGATGTTCTCATCACCGATGTTCAGCCCGCCGGTGAATCCTATGCGGCCGTCGACACACAGGATCTTGCGATGCGTGCGCAGATTCAGGAACGGCATGCGCCACGGCAGCGCCGAGTGCATGAAGCGCGCGACTGATATTCCTGCGTGCCGCAACGCCCGGTAGCTGGCCGAGCGCAGATACCCGCCGCCATAGCCGTCGATCAGCACGCGCACGACGGCGCCGCGCTGCTGCGCACGCCCCAGGGCGGCGATGAACTGGCGCCCGATGCCGTCGGCGCGAAAGATGTAGCTCGACAGGCCGACGCTATCGGCCGCGGCCTCGATCGCTGCGATCATCTGCGGATAGGCGGCATCGCCGTTGCGGAGCATTTGCACCGCGTTGCCGCTCTGAACGTTACGACGGCTGATGCGTCGCGCCGCCAGCTCCAGCCCGGCCAGGTGCTGGCAGCCCGGAGGCCCCGGCGCGCTCTCGACCACCTGGTCATCGACCGCAGACGTGCTCATGCTGCGCGCGCGCCGGCGCACCCGGTTGATACCGAGCAGCAGGTACAGCACGCTGCCGATCACCGGTGCCAGCCACGCCAGACCGATCCATGCCATCGCCGAGCCCGGATTGCGGTTATTCGCCAGCACGTGCAGCGTCACTGCGACGGCCAGCGCCAGATGGATGATCGCGAGTAACGTTGGCATTCCCGGCCTCCAGGCGCCCTCAGCGCCAGAGCTTGTGCGCCCGCAACTCGTCCTCGGCCAGTGCCACCGATGGTGCGAAGTACCGCATCTCGAAATATCGCAGGCGCTTGTAGAGCGCATAGTGGGCGGCCAGGTAGGCCGCAATCCAGCCGCGCGTGCCATCCAGGAACCCGAGCCGCAGCAGATAGTCTTTGAGAAAGGTCAGGACAAATACCAGCGGCCAGGCGAGCGGCCAGCTGCCACGTCCGCGATCGCGCCAGTCCAGCGCCTTGAGCTCGGCATAGCGCAGGTACTTGAGCTGTTGATGCACCAACGTCGGATTCAGGTAATGCATGAACGCCGGTTCGAAGCAGCGCTCGGCACCGGTATATTGCAGGGCCTCGTGCACGCGCGCTTCATCCCAGTGCGAATGCGCGCGATGGTAGATGCGCGGCTTGCGCTCGCGCACCAGCGGACGGTACCAGCGCAGCGGCCGGCCCATGAACCAAGCGGTGCGAAACAGTACGCCGACAGAGGCCTCCGAGTGCATTAGCTCGGGCAGGCCACGCTCCAGCGCCACGGCCAGTTCGGCTGGCAGCGACTCATCGGCATCCAGCGACAGGATCCAGTCATGGCTCGCCTGCGCCGCAGCGACATTGCGTTGCGCGCCGTAGCCAAGCCATGGTTGCTGCAGAACGCGGGCGCCATGCGCCGCGGCGATACGGCAGGTGTCGTCGTCGCTGCCGCAGTCGACCACGAGTTTCTCGGCGGCGAAGCCCACGCTATCGAGACAGCGGGCGATGTTGCCGGCCTCGTTGTAGGTGATGACGACCAGGCTGATCGCCTGCTTGGGCGCTTGGGACATCGTTGCTCTATCCGCTGCTGCCGGCTGTCACGGCGCTTTGCCACGCTTGCAGTACCTGCTCGGGGCTAATGTAACGCATCGAGCGCCGACCCTCGTATTCTGCGACCACGCACCTCACCACGGCGTGCCGGCCACGCGGCGCATACATGAATGGCTCGCTGGTGCCGAAGATCGTGACCACTCGGCCGCCTACGGCCGCGGCCACGTGTGCCGGCCCGGTATCGACCGAGATCATTCCGACGGCTCGCGCCGCCAGCCCGAGCAGCCGCGACAACGACAGTTCCGGCACCACGTCGTAGGCATGCTCGACCGTGGCGCGCCGGAGAATATCGCGGTTGAGCGCGGATTCGGTTGCAACCCCGAGCAGCAGCAGCGCATGTTGCGGATGCCGCTCGCGCAGGCCGCGCAGCAGCTGCGCCCAGCTCTGCTCCGGCCAGTATTTGGAGTTGCTGCGACGGCGCCGCAAGCCTCGCCGCATGGTGCGCTTGTTGCCGGCCTGAATCAGGATCAGCGGGCGATCACCCCACGGACGACTACCCGCCCAGACCTCGACCTCACGGCGCTGGGCCTCGGTCACGACCAGCTCGCCGAAGGCATCGTCGGTCGGCGGCCGATGGTCCTGGCCGCCGAGCACCGGCGGGTCGCGATAGGCGAATCGCAGCCAGCGCTCGCAGAAGTGCGAGCCGGTCAGTCCGGGCATGTCTTCGTGGTGGCACCAGTGAGCCGGCGTCCAACCGGCGCGCAGCAGCAGTTCGCATATCTTGTCGTTGTCGTGATCGCACAGCCAGGTCGGTCCGGCGCCGCGTTGCTGCAGCGAGCGCACCAGGCCTTGCTGCGCGCCACTGAGCGGATACCAGCCCTTGCGGCTGCCAAGCAGCAGGATCTCGCCCACTCCAGGTTGCTGGCGCAGCAGCTCCGGTGTCCAGGGCGCGGCTGCAATGAGGTCCACAGGCTGTCCGAAGCGCTGGTGCAGATGGCGGATCGCCACGGTGAGCATCACCATGTCACCGAGCGCACCAAATCGCACCAGCAGCGGGCGCGGATTCAACGTTGCGCCACGCCGAAGTGGTCAACAGCAGCCTCAGTCAGATCATTGAGCCCGCTCTTCACCCGCGCTGCGAAGCCCTGCTTGTTGGCAACGAACCAACGGCGCGCGGCCTCGCCGATGCTTTCGAGTTGAGCGGTGCTCATGTCCTGGGCGCGCATCACCGCCGAGGTCAGTGCGGCCTCGTCGAAGCGCGCGATGCGCGCCAGGTTGTGCGCCTCGCCAAGCCGTGCAGCGACCAGCAGGCCGCGATCCGCCTCGATCAGTTCGTTCATGGGTGCCGCATCGGTGACCAACGCCACCGCACCGACGCTCATGGCCTCGGCGATGTAGTGGCCCCAGCCTTCGGCTTCCGACACGCACAGATGAAAGCGGTGCGCGTTCTGCAGCGTGCGAATTTCCTGGTCGCTGAGGTAAGCGCGCTGGTACACAATGTTGGCGCGATCGCTGCCCGCGCCGGCCTCGGCAGCCTGCGCATCGTCCCGACAGTGCACGACGGTCAGTCGGGGCCATTCGGGATGCCGACGCCACAACGTCAGCAGATGCTGAGTCCCCTTGAGCGGACTGCGCCCCGCCAGATGCAGGAAGTACGGCAGCCTGGGTATCGCGCCCTGCAGGCGGTCCTCGCTATCGAATCCGATCGGCCAGCAGCGCATGCGCAGCGCCGCAAACACCTCGTGCGCCACGCGCGTCTTGGTCCAGGCTCGGTCGATAACCCCGAGCATTGCCAGATCGCGCCGATCGGTCCACTCCGGATTGGGTACCAGGACGTTGCAGCGCGCCTGATGCACGAATTGCGGCCATACGTGCTCGAGCATGACGTTGACATCGAACTGCGGGACGTGCGTGCCACTGCCCTGCCGACGGCGCGCGCGCATGGCAATTCGTGTGAACAGTGAGCGCCGGCGTCGGCGATCATCGCGCTCACAGGGATGCACTGTGACCTGGCAGCCATTGACGCTCAGCGCCGCCTCCAGCAGCGCCAGGTCGCGGGTCAAGCCGACGCCATTGGATTTGCCGATCAAACGGACCGCAAGCCGTCGCGACGTCATTAGGACCGGTGTCCCGATGGCAGGCGGCCGCCGAGCAGCAGCCCGGCCGCCAGTATCAGCAGACTGACCAGGCTGAAGCCGCCCCCGCCGCCACCGCTGCTGGCAGCCGTGGCGGCATTGACGGTCAGATTGACCGCGGCCGAATTGTTGCCGGCCGCTCCGGTGCAGCTGAGCGTGTAACTGGCGGTACCGGTGGCGTTGGGCGTTACGCTTTGGCTGCCGCTGGTGGCCTTGACGCCGGTCCAGCTGCCCGAAGCGCTGCAGCTGCTGGTGCTCACCGATGACCAGCTCAGCGTCGCGCTGGCGCCAAGCGTTACCGCAGTGGGGCTGACAGACAATGACGGCGGTGGCGGCGGCAGCTGCGTCAGCGCCACGTCTGCCTGGACAAAACCGTAACCGCTGTCGAAATTCACGCTGCTGGCCATCGGCGCGGCACTCAGTTGCAACGCGGTGGCGATCTGCGCGGCGCTCCACGCCGGATTGGCCTGCATCATCAGGGCGGCCGCCGCGGCCACATGCGGGGCCGCCGCCGACGTACCGAAAAAATCCGGCAGCGCGGCGTTGTCGACACAGCCGGAGATCGTGCTGGTCACGTGCTGCGTGAAGCCCAGGAACGTGTCGTTGACGCCGTCCGGACCCACGAGCGCCGGTTTCTGGCGCACGGTGGGCGTATTCAGCCGCACGCCCGCGGAGCTGAACAGGATCGGATCACCGCCGGCCGACGAATAGGACTCGAGCACGGCCGGCGTGCTACCACAGCGCGGCGTGTCCAGATAAAACGCCGCGCCGACAGCAGTTGCACCGGCCGCCCCAGGATGCCCCTGCAGCGTGGCGCTTTGCGTATCAAAGGCGTTGATTGAGACCGCGGCCCCATCCGCCTCAAGCGCGAACTTGATGCGGCCGGGTACCGGGCCGCCGGCCAGCCCAATCTGGATGTTCAGATTGACCGCGTTGGAATAGCCGGCGGCATTGGCCGGATTGCCCACGACCAGGATCTGTACCGGATCCACGCCGGCCGCGTTCGGACCGGTGCAAGTCGTGGTACCAGCGGCGGTCTGAAAGTTGATCTGGTCGGAGCCGACCGATCCCAGCACGCATAGATCGAGCGCGCTGGTAGCGCCACCACTGGTGGGAGCGCCGGTCACATAGGGCTGATCCCACTCCAGAACCAGCGCGACAAACTCCCCCGGATACAGCGACGGAATCGTGATCGGCAGCATCGTGGCGGTGCTCGCCCCGCTGCTATCGAAATTCATCAGCTGCTCACCGGCATTGGGGCCCGACCCGGCACTGACCGGAAACGACAGCGCCGTGCTCTCGTACGAATGGCGGCCGTCGTTGCCGGCCGACGAGAAGTAGGCAACGCCGGTGGCGGCCACCTGGTCGATGGCTTGGGCCACGATGCCGTCCTGGAAGAACGGCTCATCAAAATAGCCGACATCATCGTCGATGACCTGCGCTCCGGCCGCAGCGAGCTTGCCGATGCCGCTGGCAAAATCGGCCTCGCTGTTCTCAGCGGAATAGAAGGCCAGCGCGGCCGCCGGCGCGACCGCGTGCACGATCTGCAGAATGGCGCGACCCTCATCGCTGAACGGCGGCAGTTCCGGCGCCCCGTAACTGAGGCAGGAGGCTTCCTCCAGCACGGTGATGCCGGGCGGCAGCGCGCCGCTGCTCTGATCGTCGGCGTAGGTCGCTAAATAGCCGTTGGTGGCATAGCCGCTGAAGCCCGACGCCGGCACGCCGTCGGTCGCATAGGTCGCGTAACAATTGAAGCTGTCGGAAAGCACTCCGACGGTGATACCGGCGCCGCTGAGGTTCGGGAAGTTGGCGCGGATCGCCGCGCTGCCCTGGGCGAAATCGCCCTGCGTGGTTACCGGCCCCGCGCGGCTGTGCGGCATCGAGGCACGCGCAAACCGTAACGACGCCAGTTGCGCGGCGCGGGCAATCTGGTCCACGGGCAGCCAGCCGCCAACATCGTTGGCGAACATTGCCGGTTCGCGCAGGCCGAGCTTCCGTAGCTGTGTTTGCAGGAGCTGCGGATCGGCCGTCGTGATCGCGTCGATCAGCACCTCCGGTACGGTGAGCGGCGCCGCCAGACGCAAGCGCGCTGCCGGATTGAGCGCGTGTACCGCGGCAAGCGAATGATCCGCGGATGGATCCGCGTCATGGTGCGCTATCTGCGCCAGCGTGCCGTCGAGCCGGGACAGGGCCGCGTGTTCGGCCGCGGTCGAGCGCAGCGCGGCTCCATACACCTGCAGGCGCGGCCCGGCGGCCGTCCCCGCTTGCGCCGCAACCGCGCAGGCCACGGCCAGCAGCGCGAGCACGGTCCCCGACCCGATTAGGCGCCCCAACATGCGAGCAACTTCGTCAAAGATTTTGACCCCCGGGCTGGTGGTGAGATTAAACTATCGCGCCAACTCATTGTGGATAATCGAATTTAGCGCGTGAACGGTCAGCACCAGACCCTGCCGCAGGACACGCTCGACACGCTGGCTGCGTTGCTGAACGCGGGGCGATACCTGGAGCTGGAGCAACAGCTGCAGGACCTGCTGACTTTCCATCCGCACGCCGGGCTGGCCTGGCAGCTGCTGGGCGTGGCCCAGCGCCGGCAAGGCAAGGATGCCGTCGAGGCACTGCAGCGCGCCACCTCGCTGCTGCCACAGGACGCCGCTGCGCACAACAATCTGGGCAATGCGTTGGCGCAGCGCGGGCAGCTGCAGCAGGCGGCCGACAGCTATCGACGTGCGCTCGCTCTAAATCCCGACAGTGCGCAGGCGCATAACAACCTGGGCAATGCTCTGCAAGGGCTAGGACAGCTCGATCAGTCGGCCGACAGCTATCGGCGTGCGCTGCAGATCGATCCGGACTACGCCGAAGCGCATCAGAATATGGCCGACGCGCAGCTGCGCCTCGGGCAGCCGGTCGAGGCGATCAGCAGCTACCGACGCGCCCTGGCCTTGAGCCCGCGGTTCGTCGAGGCGCATCACAACCTCGCCAATGCACTGTTCGAGGTCGGACGCCTGCCCGAGGCCTTGGCCAGCTACCACCAGGCGCTGACGCTGCGCCCGGCGTTCCCCGAGGCGCACATGAACCTGGGCAACGTGCAGCGCGGGCAAGGCATGCTCGAAGCGGCGATCGAAAGCTACCGGCGCGCGCTTGCCCTCAGACCCGATCTTGCCGCCGCCCACGCCAATCTAGGCGTCGCGCTGCGACTTCAGGGACACGGCGCACAAGCCGAGGCCAGCTGCCGTCGCGCACTGACGCTCGAACCGGAATCGGCGTTGACCTTGGCGATGCTGGGCGAGATGCGTGCCGACCAGGGTGCGTTTGAGGAAGCCGAAACGCTTCTTCGGCGCGCAATCGAGCTGCAGCCGGAGACGGCTGAGGCCTGGATCGGGCTTGCACGGCTGCGGCGATTCACGCCGGCCGACGCCTCCTGGGCGCTGCAAGCGCAGCGCATCGCGCAGCGGCCGCTAGCGCCGCGCAAGGAAGTGCTGCTTCGATATGCGCTTGGCAAGTACCACGACGACCTTCAGGACTACGAGCAAGCGTTCGCGCACTATCGTCGCGCCAACGAGCTCAGCAAGCTGTTTCGTCCTTCGTATGATCGCTTGAGCGTGGCACAGAGCATTGATCGGATCATCGCCGGCCACGACCGCAATCAATCAGTGCCTGCGCGGCGCAATATCAGTACCGTACCGCGCCCGGTATTCATCGTCGGCATGATGCGCTCGGGTACGACGTTGGCCGAGCAGATGCTGGCCTCAAACCCGGCCGTATTCGGTGCCGGCGAACTGATGTACTGGAGCGACGCCGCCGCGCGCGCAGCCCAGCTGCCTGCCGGCGCGCCGGATTCGGCAGTGGCGCGACTGGGCGCCGACTACCGGCAGCTGCTGCAGCGGCTCGCGCCCGATGCCGCGTGCGTGATCGACAAGATGCCGGGCAACTTCCTGCACCTGGGACTGATCCACGCGGCGTTGCCGGATGCGCGTTTCATTCATATGCAGCGCGACCCGATCGATACTTGCCTGTCGATCTACTTTCAGCACTTCGAGGCCTTCCATCCCTACGCGATCGATCTGGACGACCTGGTGCACTACACCCGGGAATACCAGCGGCTGATGCGCCACTGGCGCGCGCTGCTGCCACAGCAGACGCTGCTGGAAGTCCGATACGAAGAGCTGGTTGAGCAGCCCGAGCGCTGGACTCGCGCCATGCTGGAATTCATCGGCCTGCCGTGGGACCCAGCCTGCCTGGATTTTCAGCGCACCACTCGCAGCGTTCTGACCGCGAGCAAATGGCAGGTGCGCCAGAAACTCAACCGCTCATCGATCGGTCGTTGGCACCATTACCAGCGATTCATCGGGCCGCTGCAGCAGCTGCTGGATCGTTGAGCCGGTCGCCGAGTTCGCCGATCGCGCAGATGATGTGATAGAAGCTGCTGGCCGGCGCGGGCTCGGCCATGAACTGGCCGTCGGGCTTGAGCCGGTCGTACCACAGCCCCGGCGCATCGCCGCGCAGATAACGTCGCAGCCCACGCGCCGCCTCGGCGGCCAAATGCCAGTAATCCGATTCACCGGTGGTCGCGGCCAGTCGCGCCGCCGCCTTCAGGCGCTCGGTCTGCGGCCATAGCCGCGCCTCGGCATTGTGCACGCTGAAATCGTCCAGCAGCTCGTTGATCGCGACGCCGCCGCGCACGCCGTGGGTTTCCCCGATCTGCGCCAGGCGCCGCGCGGCGCGCAGTGCCTGAAGGTCGCGATCGCTGCGCCAGCACAGCAGCAGCCACGACCATTCGAACTGATGCCCGGGTTCGACGATGCGCCCAGCGATGCCGGGCAATGGCGACCACTGCTGGTCAAACTGCTCGCGCAGCGCGCCCGATCCGGCATCGATGAAATGCGTGAGCGCCAAGCCGATGATCTCGTCGGCCAGAGCCCGCCACATCGGCTCGTCACTGATCGAGCACCAGCTCAGCGCGGCCTCGAGCAGATGCATGTGCGGATTGGACAGCAGCGGCAGCGCTTCGGGAACTCCGGAGAAGAACCCCGCCCCCGGCGCCTTCAGGTGTGTGTGCAGCGCCTGTCGCAGTTCGCGCGCCGTCGCCAGCAGCTCAGGCGTCGGATTGCGAAGCCGGTGGCACTCTGCCAGCGCCAGCAGCACGAATGCCTGGTCATAGAGAAATGCGCGCTCATCGAGCGACGTGCCGTCGGCGGCCACCAGCGTGCGATAAAGGCCGTCGCCGCGGCGGTAGTGCCGCAGGAAATAGTCCAGTCCGGCGCTCGCCAGACGCTCTGCTTTAGCGACATCCCAGCCGAGCCGGGCCGCGCGCGCGAAGCTATAGATCTGACGCACCTGCACCCGGGCGCGCCGCGGCAGGCCAGCGGCGACACCGGTTGCCGTCAGTTTTTCCTGAAAGCCGCCGTGCGCCGAATCGTAGCCGTCATGCGCCCAGCGCGGCAGCGCATCGGCCAGCAGCCACCGCTGCAGGGCCCGGTATTCGGCTTGCGCCGACTCAATGGCCGACATGGGGCGCGCTGCTCAGGCGGATCGCAGTCCGCGCCCTGAGGGCTGCGATGCCGAATCCGCTGACACAGGCATACGCTACCAGAGGCACGACGTAGGCGGCGCGCAGCCCCGCAGTATCGGCGATGTGACCGACCAGCCGCGGCAACAGCGCGCCGCCGACGATGGCCATGCAGAGTAATCCGGATGTGGCCGCGTCCGAGGCGCTCGAGCGTTCCAATGTCAGGGTAAAGATCACGGGAAACATGATGGAGTTGAACAGCCCGATCGACAAGGCTGCGACGCCCGCCGCCGCCCCAGGGGTCTGGCTCACGGTCAGGCACAGCAACGCGGCGACTGCGGCGGCGATACCCAGCAGCAATGCGGCCCGCACCCGCGTCAGCAACCCGCTGCCGATAAATCGCCCGATCATGGCTCCGCCCCAATACAGGCTGACCAATTTGCCGGCATGCTCCAGCGAGACGTCGAACACGTCCGGACGGTTCAGGAAGTTGGTCAGGGTGCTGCCGATCGAGACCTCCGCACCAACATAGAGAAAGATCGCGGCCGCCCCGAGTATGGCCCAGCCCGACCGCAGCGCCTGCAGGATCGAGCCGCCGGTGACGTGCGCCCCCTGCGCCGCCGCCTGCGTCAAGCGGCCGCGCACGGTGTAGATCCGCAGCGCCAGCAGTGCAATCAGCCCGGCGATCACCAGGAAAGCAAAATCGATATGCCGCAGCGACTCGGTGCGCTGTGCCGCGGTCACCTCGGCGGCGCTGCGCGCCGCGAACATGCCTCCGGCCAGGATTACCGAGGACGCCAGGTACGGGGCAACCGCGGTGCCCAGGGAATTGAACGCCTGCGACAGCGTCAAGCGGAAATGCGATCGTTCCGGCGGCCCAAGCGATGCGGCCAGCGGGTTGGCCGCGACCTGCAGGATGGTCATGCCGCCGCCGATGATGAACAGCGCCACCAGCACCACGACAAAGGTCTCGAAGTGCGTCGCTAGCGGCATGCACAAACAGCCGACCAGCATGATCGTCAGCGCCAGCACAATCGCGCGCGCATAGCCCAGCCGCGCCACCAGCGCCGCGGCCGGCAGCGAAACCACGCCGTACGCCATGAAGAACGCAAATTGCGTCAGCATGACCTCCGCGTACGACAGCTGAAAGATCGCCTTAAGCGATGCGATCAGCGGATCGATGGTGACGGTGATGAATCCCCAGGCGAAAAACAGCGTAGTGATCCAGCCGAAGGCCGCGCCCCGCTGTGCCTGATCCTGATTCATCAGACCGGCGCGCTCGTACGTGCATTCCACGGCGCATCCGGGCTCACCGGATTCTTCATCAGCGCGAACCGGGTTGGCAGAAAGCGATCGCTGAACGGCAGAATCGCCGCGCCGACGGCCGGTGCGTCGTCCGACATCGCCGCACGCCGGATCGGTGCCACCGACGGCATGCTCGCGGCGTGCCCACTGATGCGTTCGTTCAGACGACTCGCGAGCCGATCCACCAGCGCCGCCGGAAGGCGGCCGCCAATCAGGATCTCCTCGGGATTGATCAGGCAGTTGATCGCTACCAGTGTGTCCTCGAGCGCATCGACCGAGGTCTCGATCCAATGGTCGATGACGCGCTGGGCTGGCTCATCTAGAGTCATCAGTCCCGGCGGCGAGTCGACCCGATAACCCTGAGCCGCCAGACCATCGTACAGCGCTGACAGCGAGACGATGTTCTGCAGTTGCCGCGACTTGCCACCGAGCTCGCGACGATTGAGCCAGCCAAGCTCGCCGCTGCGACCGGTGGCGCCGCGGAAATAGTGCCCGTCGATCACCAGTCCACCGCCCAGCGCGGCGGTAATGAGCACGTAGAAGAAGCTCTGATATTGCTGTCCCAGGCCAAACTGCATCTCGCCCATTGCAGCCGCGGCCGCGTCGTTCTCGACGAATATCGGCACCGGCAGCACGCTCGCCAGTAGCTGGCGGACCGACACCGAGCCCCACAGGGCGTACTCGGGTGGCTGCTCGGGAAGTCCGGCGCGCTGAATGTCATCCGGAAACGCCACGCCAATTCCCACCAGCTTGTCCACGCCGATGCCGGCCTTGGTCAGAAGGCGGCCGGCCGAACGACGGAAGAACGATTGCACTTGCTCGGGCAATGCGAATTTCACTTCGCGCGAGGAACGTGCCCGGACCTGGCCGGTGAAATCCACGGCTACCAGGGTGATGTGATCGCGATCGACGTTGAGGCCGAGCGAGTAGCAACCGTCCGGATTGATGACCAGCTTGGTTGCGGGTTGCCCGCGAGCCCCGCGGGTGGTACCGGCCTCGAGAATCAGCCGTTGGCGCAACAGCCGGTTGGTAATGTTGGCGATCGCCGCGGCGGTCAGGCCCGTGGTCAGCGCCAGATCGGAGCGCGTCACCGGTCCACCGACGCGGATCGCATGCAGTGTCACGCGCTGATTGTGATCGCCGGCGCGCTCGAGGTTGGTTCCGGACAGATTGCGGCCGGCGACGCCTCCGGCCGGATTGTCGGGACGCTGTGGGCGCGCTGGGCCTGCCATGAATCTACAGTAACCTGTTGGACGCGCGGCAGCGACCGTATCAGACGTAACGCGCGGGCTTCTTGGCCGATGCCGATGCGCGCAGTGCCGCGGTGTCGGCCGCCAACGCCAATGCACCCAGTGGCCCGGCGCGAGTACCTAATCCCGGTGGCACCAGATACCCGTCCAGCCCGCTGGTGACCTCCGGAATATCCAGGTAACCGTTCAGGCTCGCCCTCAGATAGGCGCGGATGCGCGGGAACAGATGCGGCTGGGCGTTGAGCACGCCGCCACCCATCAGGATGCGCTGCGGCGCAACCGACACCACCAGAATGTGCGCCAACTGCGCCAGCGCGTGCGCGACCGTGTCCCAGATGCGGCTGTCCGGCGGCAGATGCATCGCCAGACCGCCGCTGCGCGCTTCGATCGCCGGCCCGGAAGCCAGACCTTCGACGCAATCGCCGTGAAACCGGCAGTTGCCCGGCCAGTGGTCACCGGCAGCGCGCACCACGCGCACATGACCGAGCTCGGGATGATGACAGCCCAGCACCGGCGAACCGGCCACCACCATGCCGACGCCGACGCCCGTGCCCACGGTGACGTATGCGAAGTCCGTCAACCGCTGCGCCCCGCCCCAGCGGCCCTCGGCCAGCGCGGCTCCGATCACATCGGTGGTGAATCCCACCGGCACGCCGAAGCGCTTGTTGAAGAAGCCGGCCAGATCCACATCCTTCCAGCGCTCCTTCGGGGTCGCGCCGATGCGGCCGTAGGTGCGCGAATCGCGCCGCAGATCGAGCGGTCCGAATGAAGCCACGCCGATCGCCTCAAGATCGCCGGTCGCGACACTCCAACGCTCGAGCACGTCGGCAATCGAACTCAGCGTCGAGGCCGGATCGCCCGTCTGCACGATCTCCTGCTCACGAATGTCATCAGGTCCGGTGCCCAGAATGCAGATGCACTTGGTGCCGCCCATCTCCACGCCGGCATAGGTCGCGGTCGACATTAGCCGCCCGCCTGGCGCGCCGCGCCGGTCGCGGCCGTTACGGCTGCGAAGTAGCTGTCGTGCGATGGCGCCTCGCGCAGCTCCTGCGCCACCTGCTGGCGCAGCGTCTGCATGATCTGCAGCACCTGCGGGTGATTGGCGCCACCGACCAATGGATCATAGGCGGCCGGTTCGATCCCTAAGCCTTCAAAAATGAAGAACCAGCTGAGGTCGGTGAACAGCTCGCGCGGCTTGGGTCGGATGCGGCCGGTGCCGCGATACAGCTCGATGCGCCTCAGCAGACTGGTCGGCAACTTCATTGACTGGCAGGCACACCACAGCGGGGTATCACTGCGCTGGGTGGCGCAGTAGTGCAGCACGATGAAATCACGAATGGCCTCTATTTCATCGGTCAGCTCGCCATTGTAAGAATCGATATTGGTCTGCTCGAACGAGCGGTCGGGGAAATGGTCCAGCAGGTTGTAGACGCCGCTGATGACCAGCTGAATGCTGGTGGACTCGAGCGGTTCGAGAAACCCGGAGGCCAGACCGAGCGCGACGCAATTGCGGTTCCAAAACAGCTTGCGCCGGCCGGCCACGAAGCGCAGGAATCGCGGGTCGGCCAGTGGCCGTGCGCCCACGGTCTGCAGCAGGTCGTCGCAGGCGGCGGCATCGCTGATATGGGCGCTGCAGTAGACGTAGCCGTTGCCGACCCGATGCTGCAGCGGGATGCGCCACTGCCAGCCGGCGGCGCGGGCCGTGGACAGCGTCAGCGGCGCGCGCGCTCCGGCCAGCTCGGTCGGCAACGCGACTGCGCGATCACAGGGCAGCAGATCGCTCCAGTCGAGGTACCCGGTTTTCAGCGTCTGCTCGATCAACAGGCCGCGAAATCCGCTGCAGTCTATGTATAGATCGGCCTGCAGCCGGGATCCGTCGGTGAATACCAGCTCATCGAGGAAACCATCGGCGCGCTGCGTAGCCCCCGCCACGGTGCGCTCGAGGCGCGCGACCCCGTGCTTCTCGGCATAGCCGCGCAGATATTTCGCCACCAAGCCGGCATCGAACTGCAACGCGTAGCGAAGTCCGGCCGCCGCACCTGGCGCCTGTGGATCGGGAAATCTGAATTTGTCCTGATCGCCGAGTGCGGCACACAGGCTGTACTGATCGATGCGCGGCGCCAGCCCGTCGGCCACGGCGCGATGCCAATAATGATAGAACGGCCGGCGATCGATCGTGGTGCCGAAGGTGCCGAATGGGTGCCAGTAGCTGTGCCCGATACGCCGCCAGTCGCGGAACTTGATGCCGAGCTTATAGGTGGACTGCGTCTGGCGGACGAAGTCGGCTTCGTTGATCTCCAGCAAGCGCAGCAGATCGATAAACGGCGGAATCGTGGCTTCGCCTACCCCGACGGTGCCGATGTCGGGCGATTCGATCACCGTCAGCGCGCAGCGCCTGTCGGGCAGAGCGCGCGCCAGAATGCTGGCCGCCACCCAGCCCGCCGTGCCGCCGCCGACGATCGCGATGTGCCGGAGCCGATTGTTTTTCCCCGGCTCTGCTTTTTCTGCGTCCGCCATGTCGATTCAGCACCTTGAGCCCAATGGACAGCCGTTGCAAGCTGGACCGCCATCCCGGCAGGCGCAAGTCGCGCCACTGCCGGTCGTTTCCACGTCGCAGGGAGTCGGGCCACGCCACGCCTGCCCGATCGGCATGGCGTGGCCCTGGTTGCTTACAGCTTGAACTTCACGCCGAAGAAATACCGGCGGCCCCAGTCGTCGTACGTAAACGGCTGGTTCTTCCACTGCAGATACGTATGCGCCGCCTCGTCGGTCAGATTCTGCGCCGACAGCACCACGCCGATGTGCTCGTTGACGTCGTACGACAGCTGCGCGTCAAGTTGCCCGTAGGGGGCGGCAAACACCTGCAGCACCTGGGGCACATTGTTGCGATCGGTGATGGTGAAGGTCGATCCGACCAGCGAGTCGTTCACCCGACTGCCCTGATAGGAGTACGACAGGCGGCCGGAGAAGCCGAAACGCTCGTAGTAACCCTGCACCGTGAACGAATCGTGCGCCACACCGGGAATGCCGGCATGCGACGAAAACTCTGTGACCTGATCCGAGGTCGATTGCGACAACGTGTAGTTGGCCGCGAACCCGAAGCCCTTCAGGAAGTTTTCATCGAACGCATACTGGCCGCCGACCTCGATGCCGTAGACGCGGCCCTTGCCGGCATTGACCGGCTCGCTGACATTGGAGGTGGTGCCGGCAAACGTAACCGGCACATTCTGGGTTTCAACAAAGCTGTCGATCTGCTTCCAGAATGCGCCGACGCTGGCCAGCGCTCCCTTGGCAAAGTAATTCTCGTACGACACCAAAGCCTGCGTAGCACGGTAGGGGTCCAGATTTGGATTACCGGAACTGCCGCCGGCGAAGATGAAGTTGGTGCTGCTGCCACTACGGGTGAAGTTATACGAGTTGCCCAGACCCAGGGAGAACAGGTCCTGCGGAGCGACCACGCGCGCCGCGCCGACCCGCAGCAGCTGCGTGTCAGTCAGATTGGCCGTGGCATTGAACGATGGCAGCACATCGGTATAGCTGCGGTTGGTGGTCACCGGCACGACGTTTGATTCGACGCCATTCCACGAGGCGGTGCCGTAGTAGGTGGGCACAGGAGCCGCCTGGCCACCGGACACGCTCAGGCTGGTCGATACCACGCGCAGACCGAAGTTCAGGTGGTACGGGTCCTGCTTGCCACCGAAATCCTCCATGAAGTACTCGGCGGTGGTGTACTCGTTCACGACGAACGAACTGAGGTTGTCCTTGAAGAAGTGCTCGGTGTTGTTGGGCACGCCCGCACCACCCCACACCGTCTCGAGATAGGTCGACGGGTTGGTCATGCCTCCGGTGTACGGATTCTTGACGCTGATGGTACCGGCGGCGAAGTTGTTGACGTTCAGCACCAGTCCGGGATTGGACGTCGCCGTCGAATACGGAATGTTGGGCGTGCCGTAGCCCGGATCCTGGTAGTAGTCATTGGGCCCGAAGTTGGCGCCCGGGTTGGACGGGTTGGGTCCGTTGGCGTTGCCCGCGATTTCGCCGTTGGACAGCGTGCCGTTGATCAGATAGCGACCGAAGGTCTGATCGATATCCCGATTGGCGACGCGGAAACCGACCGACAGCACCGATTCGACGCCGGTGGACTGATCGATGGAAGCATCGCCCTTGACTGCCCACTGCCGGTTGTTGGTGCGATTGGCCCACGCCCAGTTCGACTTGAAAGTGGTGTAGGCCGGGTTGTTGAGGACGTCGGCGTACGGATTCAGATACGAGATGCTCGGCAGTCCCGAGGTGCCGCCGTTGGCGTAGCTGAATTCATAACCGTGGTTGCCGGTCGCGCAGGTCGACGCGCCGTTGTTGCAGCCCGGCGCTGCCGGTGAGGTCGCCACACCGGCGCTGGTCGTATAAAGGCCATGTTCGACGTCGGCCTGGTCGGCTTCCAGATCGGAGCTGGCCTGCGCATATGACACATCGAGCTTGGCCTTGAGCGCACCGCCAGCGTCGTAGTACGTCTTCCACTGCACGTTGTCGGCTTTGCTCTCGTTCGACTGGAACAGCGTCGCGGTCTCGGCGCCATTCGCATTGAACGTGCCAGACTGGATGACGCCATTGGCATCGAACGAGTACGGGTCGGTCGGATCGATGCCCGGGTGCAGCACGCCGGGATGATCGCCCTGGCCGTTGAACCAGGCCTTATCGGTGTACTCGATGTTGGTGTCTTTCTCGTCCGAGTGAAAATAGTCCAGCCGCGTGGTGACGGAATCCAGAACCTTGACCGAGACTCCGAACGAGCCTCCCAGCACCTTGCGCACGTCGTTGATGTCGGTGAAGTACGCCAGCTGCGGCTCGGTGTAGTAGCCGCCATTGGGCAGGGTACCCGGCAGCGTGGTGAAGGCCGGATCGGTCGGCGTGAGGTTGCCCACGTACGGCCCCAGCGCCTGGTTCGTGGTCAGCCACTGGTTGCGGTTCTGGTCCTGGAATTCCTTGGTGTGGGTATCCTCCTCGTCGTAGGAGAAACTGCCAGTGAAACCCACCCGGTCGCTCGGCCGGAAGGTGACCACGACCGTGCCGTCGCCCTTGACGCCGCCAGCACCGGTCGAGCTTGTCCCGCGCGCGTTGCCGCCGATCGTGAATCCCATCGGCTGAGCGAGCGGATCGCGCGTCTTCAGATCGACCGTACCGCCGATGCCGCCCTCGGTCATTGCTGCATTCGGATTTTTGTAAACGTCGATGCCGCTGATGTTCTCGCTCGGGATGCCTTCCAGCGAGGCGTATTGGTTGTTGCCGCCGGCGCCACCGCCCGAGCCCTCGCCCGAGACGTAGAACTCCTTACCGGTCAGGAACAGATCACCGTTGAGCGTGGTGAGATTCTGTCGCAGGCCGTCGATCAGCACCGAGGTGCCGAAGCCGCCGGCGCGATCGATCTGGATTCCGGGCAAACGCTGCAGGGCTTCGGCAACGTCCTGGTCGGGCATCTTGCCGATATCTTCCGGTGCGACCGATTCGATCGGCAGATTGGAATTGCGTTTGTTATTGAGCGCGGTCTCCAGCGATTCGCGATAACCGGTGACGACAACTTCCTGCAGACCTTCCGGAGGCGCTGCGGAACCTGCATCTTGCGCGAGCGCAATTCTCGGCGCGGCCAGACTCAGAGCCTGCAACGATGCAGCGGTGACGAGTGCGGCATTCACGGCCCTGGCGCTAAGCCGGGCGCGTTTTTCCCTGCGATGCGACATGTGCTCTTCCCCCCAACGAATTAGTACTGCGTTTGTTCTCGGGTCCCGCGCGCCGCGAGCCAGCATTGCCTCGACAGGTCCGCGATGCGTACTACCCCGTCGGAAAGCTACAGTCGCCCTAGCGGCGCTGTCAACGATTATTTATTTCGTTTTGCATTAATCATGCGGGAAGTTAACCGCCGCTTATGCCCCCTTTGAGATGGCCTGTTATCTAGAAATCAACAGCTTACTCTTTAAGCGTATTTTGAATTTATTTAAGATTATTAAGATTTCTAGACTGGTGAGCGCCCTTCTTTGGCGCCACCCAAGGTGCCGCGCACCGCCGCTGGCGAAAACGCAACAGCAGCCACCCAGCCCTCAGTCGGTCGTGGCAGACCAAGCTCGCAGCCGTTGCGGCATACGCTCTAGCGATACCCCGCGCGTCTCGGGCACGAAGCGCAGCACCAGGAAGAACTGCAGCAGCATCATCAGGCTGAAGAACGCGAACGGCAGTGATGCCGCTCGGGCCGCAACCGCCGGGAACAGCGCCGAAATCAGCGCGTTCATGATCCAGTGCGTTGCGCTGCCGAGGCTTTGTCCGCGAGCGCGGATCGCGGTCGGAAAAATCTCGCTCAAGAACACCCAAATCACCGCGCCCTGCGAGATGGCGAAAGCCGCGATGAACGTTATCAGCAGTGGCAACAGCAGCGCGCGCCCGCTGCTTAGCGCCATGACCACGGCGACACCGGCCTGCGCCAACGCTGTGCCGATCGCTCCGATCAGCAACAGCATCCGGCGTCCGACGCGATCGATTAACGTCATGGCGATCAGCGTGGCAATCAGATTGGTGGCGCCGACTGCGATCGACTGCAGATCAGCCGACATTCCGCTGAATCCTGCAGCGCTGAAGATATCGCCGAGGTAATACAGGATGGCGTTGATGCCGGAGAGCTGATTGAACATGCCAATACCAACCGCGAGCAGGATCAGACGGGAATGTTGTGACCACGATAGGAACTCGGCGCGCTGCGGTGTGACCGACTCAGCGCTGCGAATTGATTCAATAACGGCGTCTGGGTGTTCGATGCCCAGTCGTCTCAGGCTGTCGTCGGCGTCCGCGTATCTGCCGCGATGAATCAGCCAGCGCGGGCTGTGCGGAATAAACAGCAGCAGCACCAGAAATATCAGCGCCGGCAGCGCCGGCACCGCCAGCTTCCAGCGCCACAGCTCGGCGCCCATGAGCAGGCGCGCCAACACAAAGTTGCTGATGTAGGCCGTCAGGATGCCGATCACGATGTTGATCTGGAACAGACCGACCAGCGCGCCGCGGCGTTCGGCCGGGGCGCTCTCGGCGATGTAGACCGGTGCCAGCACCGAGGATCCGCCGATCGCCACGCCGATCAGAAATCGACCCAACAGAAATACCGACAGGCTTGGGGCCAGCGCGCAGCCTAGGGCCGCGATCAGGTACAAAAGCCCGATCACCTTGAGGACGTCGCGCGTGCCGAATCGATCTCCGGGCCGGCCCGCCACCAACGCACCGATTAGCGTGCCCCACAGTGCGGTAGACACCGCGATACCCAGCCCCGCCGGCGACAGCGCGAACACCGCGCGCAGATCCTGGGTGACGCCGGAAATCACGGCAGTATCGAATCCAAACAGCAGACCGGCCAAGCTCGCAACGATGATGATGCGCAACTGCGCCCGCGTCGGCATGCGACCCTCCATAATCTTTTTTCGATCGGCCCGACCGAGCTACAGTGACCGCGCCTCTTCCATAAATCAAACAAATTGGTTTATTGTGGAATGACGGGCGAGTACTTGTGGGGGTGGTGGTGAAGGCGTCGGCACTCGCGCGTCGGTGGCTACGCGTCGTCGTCACGGGCAGCTTGCTGCTGCTCGGTACAGCTGCGTTGCGCTCACAGGATTCCGCGCCAGCGCTGGGCAGCAATTCCAACTTCGGTCCCTACAACGCTACATTTCTGGCCGGCGGCATCGGTCTGACACAGCCGCTGTCGACCGACGCCCCGCTGCTGCCGCCGGCTGCCGCCTGGTCGATGAGCGCCTGGCTGCGCATCGAGCGCAGTACCGACACCAGCATGATCGTCGCCGCAATCGGCGCGCTGCCGCCTGACAGTTGCCGCTGTTTGCTGCTCGATCACGGTCAACTCGCGCTGCGGCTAAGCGATTCGGCACTGGTGCGTGGCGGACGCCAGTTGCAGCCCGGCGACTGGCACGCTGTCGCGGTCACCTACGACGGACGCAACGTTCGCTTGTATCTCGACGGCGAGCAACAGGCCCAACAGGCGGTGAGCATGCAGCCCGCCGCGCCGACGCTGCATCTGGCTCCCGACAGCCAGGACGATCTTACCGGCGAACATCACTTTGGAGGCTCGTTGGCTTCCTTTCAGCTATACGCGAGCACCTTGGATGCGACCGTGATCGGCGCCTTGGCTGCACAGCGACCGGACTTTGCGCTGGTAGCATTCGAGCAGGTCGGTGTGGGCTGGCCGTGGCAACAGAAGGCCTGGCGCGGACTGCTGGTCCCGCAGCCAGCCTGGACGCTGCCACGTGGAAACGCGCCCTACTCGGCGCCGGTGCGCGCGGCAAATCTGTCATCCGGTGCCCCATTGCAAGCCAACGGCGACGATCACTGGCTGATCGGCGGCTGGCACATGTTGCCAGCGCCACGCGTGCCGGGGCAGCCGGCGGACATCGCCAGTGCCGGATTTCAAGAAAGCGACTGGTACGTCGGGCTCGTGCCGGGCACGGCGTTGACCAGTCTGATCGCCAACGGCGTCTATCCGGATCCGAGCTATGGCCTGAACAATCTGGCGATACCGGAGGCGCTCAATCGGCAAGATTACTGGTATCGCAGCGAATTCCAGCTGCCGGCCGGTATCGGTGGCAGGCAACTGACGCTCACCTTTAACGGCATCAATTACGCCGCCGAGGTCTGGTTCAACGGCACCCGGCTCGGCAGCATTCGCGGCGCCTTCATTCGCGGCACCTTCGACCTCACTTCGCTAGCGCGCCCGGGCGGCGCCAATGTGTTGGCGGTGCGGGTCTCGCCGCCGCCACATCCGGGCATCCCGCACGAGCAGTCGGTCGCGGCCGGTCCTGGTGAGAACGGTGGCAATCTGGCGATCGACGGCCCGACCTTCGTCGCGACCGAGGGCTGGGACTGGATACCGGCCATCCGCGACCGCGATACCGGCATCTGGCAGAGCGTCGAGCTGACAGCCAGCGGATCCGTGCAGCTGCTCGATCCACAGGTGATCACGCGTCTGCCGTTGCCGCGCACCGACTCAGCCGCCATCAGCATCCGCGTGCCAGTCGACAATCGCTCGGCTGCGCCCGTGCATGCCGCAATTGACGCCGCTTTTGAGGGCGTACAGGTGCACAAGGAAGCTGATCTTGCCCCCGGCGTCACCGAGCTGCAGCTTGACCCGGCCGAGTTCAGCCAGCTGCGATTGGCGCATCCGCGTCTGTGGTGGCCGAACGGCTATGGCTCGCCCGAGCTCTACCACCTCACCCTGACCATCACGGTGGCGGGCAAGACGTCGGATTGGCGCCAGCTGCGGTTCGGCATCCGTGAGCTCAGCTACGAACTATCACTGTTCGATCACGCCGGCCGACTGCGCCGGGTCGAAGTGGATCCGACGCTGGGCAGCGAGCGTCACGAGCGGCTGATCGACGTGCGCCACGAGGCCATCAAACGCACCGCCAATGGCTGGGCGGAATCCCTGACCACTGCCGGTGAGACCTCGCCGGCAGTGCGCGATGTCGACTCGACCGCGCTGACGCCGTATCTGGTGATCCGCGTCAACGGCGTTGCAATCGCGGCGCGCGGCGGCAGCTGGGGCACCGATGATCTGCTCAAACGCAGCTCGCGCGAGCATCTCGAGCCGTTCTTCAAGCTGCATCAGCAAGCGCACCTGAACATCATTCGCAACTGGCTGGGACAGAATACCGAGCAGGTGTTCTACGACCTGGCGGACGAATACGGGCTGCTGGTACTGAATGATTTCTGGGAGTCGACCCAGGACTTCCAGGTTGAAATCGAAGACCCGCAGCTTTTCCTGGCCAATGCGCGCGATGTCATACGCCGCTTCCGCAATCATCCATCGATCGCGGTCTGGTTCGGGCGCAACGAAGGGGTGCCGCAGCCGATCCTGAATGAGGGTCTGGCCGCGCTGGTGGCGGAGTTTGATGGCACGCGCTACTACACCGGCAGCTCCAACCGCGTCAATCTGCAGGACAGCGGGCCGTACAACTACCGCCCGCCGGAAGGCTATTTCACCCAACTAGCGCAGGGATTTGCGGTCGAAGTCGGGACCCCGTCCTTTTCCTCGCTCGAGGCCATCCGCGCTTCAATTCCGGCAGCCGATCGCTGGCCGCTCGGCGACGCCTATGCCTATCACGACTGGCATTTCGGCGGTAATGGCGACACCGCCACATTCATGCATACGCTGCAGCAGAGCTTTGGTGCCGGCACCGACCTGGAGGACTTCGAGCGCAAGGCGCAGCTGATGAACTATGTGACCTATCGGGCGATTTTCGAGGGATTTCAGGCGCACCTGTGGACGCGCAACAGCGGCCGACTGTTGTGGATGACGCATCCGGCGTGGCCGAGCAATGAATGGCAGATCTACAGCTCGGACTACGACACGGCCGCAGCCTACTATGCGGTCGCCAACGCCTGCGAGCCGCTACACGTGCAGCTCAACCTGCCCGATTTCAGCTTGGCGGTCATCAACACCACGCGCTTGGCGCAACGCGGCCTGCAACTGCGCACGCGGGTGGTCTCGCTCGACAATCATTTGCTGCTTCAGCGCACCGATACGGTCGGCGCCGCCGCCAATGCCACCACCACGCTCAGGCCGATCGATCTTGCGCCACTGCTCGCGCGCGAAGGCGTGGTGCTGGTGGCCCTGACACTGACCGATGTCCACGGCACGGTACGGTCGCGCAACTTCTACTGGCAGGCGCGCGAGGATGCCAACCTGAGGCAGCTGAACCAGCTGCCACAGCAGGCCCTGACTCTGACGGCCAACGCCCGCCCCTCAGCTGAGGCCACTGTGGTCGACATCACGGTACGCAACGCCGGACCGGTGGCCGCCCTGGCGGCCAAATTGAGCGTGCTCGATGCGCACGGAGCGCGCGTGCTGCCGGCCTACTACAGTGACAACTACTTGAGCCTGCTGCCAGGGGAGTCGCGCGTGCTGCAGGTGCGATGCCCGAACGATGGCCCGGCCTGCGTCGCGGTCGCCATACGTGGCTGGAACGTTGCGCCGACGCGCGTGGCCGTGCAGGCTCACACCCCATGACTGCGTTTCGAACTGGGCTTCAGCGGCTCATCTGCGTGGCTGCAATGGCCGGCTCGGCGGCCGCCGGCGGCGGCGCCGACCTGTCGGCGGTGGTGCACCCGCTGCAATGGCCGGCGACGACGCGCACCACACCCCTCAATCCCGGCATCGAGCAGTTCGTCGATCAGCTGCTAGCGCAGATGAGCACCGAGGAGAAGGTCGGGCAGCTGGTTCAGGCCGACATCGCTTCGATTACGCCGCAGGACCTGCATCAGTACAAGCTCGGGTCCATCCTGGCCGGCGGTAACGCCGCGCCCGGCAACGATGTGCGCAGCCCGGCAGCGCGCTGGCTCGATCTGGCCAATGCTTTCTACCGGGCCTCAATCGCCGATCCACCATCGTCGCATCAGGCCATTCCGGAGCTATTCGGCATCGATGCCGTGCACGGCGACTCGCGTATCCCCGGCGCCACGGTGTTCCCGCAGAATGTCGGTCTGGGTGCGGCCGGCGACCCGGCCTTGATCGAGCAGATCGGTCAGGTCACGGCCGAAGAGATCGCGGCCACCGGGCTGGACTGGACCTTCGCTCCGACGGTGGCCGTGGTGCGCGACGTGCGCTGGGGCCGCTCGTACGAGAGCTACTCCGAGGACCCGGCGCTGGTGGCGAGCTATGCGCGCGCCATGGTGTCGGGCCTGCAGGGCGAGCTGGGCACCGAGCAGTATCTGGCGCCACGGCGCACGCTCGCCACCGTCAAGCACTTCCTCGGTGATGGCGGCACCATCAACGGTCGCGACCAGTTCGACAATCTGTCGGACGAGCGCACGCTGCGCGAGGTTCACGCCGCCGGCTACCCGGCCGCCATCGAAGCCGGAGCGCTGACCGTGATGGCCTCGTACAACAGTTGGCACGGCGTCAAGATGCACGCCAATCACGCGCTGCTTACCGACGTGCTGAAAGGTCGGTGGCAATTCCCGGGATTTGTAGTCGGCGACTGGAACGCGCAGGAGGAACTGCCCGGCTGCACGAAGTTCGATTGCCCAGCCATGCTGCTCGCGGGCGTGGACATGTACATGGCACCCGACAGCTGGCGCCAGATTTACACCAATTTGCTGACTGAAGTGCGCTCAGGAAGCATACCGATGGCGCGGCTGGACGATGCCGCGCGCCGCGTGCTGCGCGTCAAGAGCATGGCCGGCCTGTTCTCCAAAGGGCCGCCCAGCGAGCGCCCCGGGGCCGGTCACTTCGATCAGCTCGGCAGCGTTGCACACCGCGCGGTTGCCCGCCAAGCGGTGCGCGAATCACTGGTACTGCTGAAGAACAACGGACACTTCCTGCCGCTCGATCCGCACACGCGCGTGTTGGTAGCAGGCGCCGGCGCCGATGACATCGGCATGCAGTGCGGCGGCTGGACCATCGACTGGCAAGGCGAGCACAACACTAACGCGGACTTCCCCGGCGGCACATCGATCTTTGCCGGCATTCGTGCCGCGGTCGAGGCAGCCGGCGGCTCGGCAACCTTGAGCCCGGACGGCAGCTTTCAGCAGCGCCCCTCGGTTGCAATCGTGGTGTTTGGCGAGACGCCGTACGCCGAGTTCGAGGGCGATCGCGAGACGCTCGAGTTCTCTCCGCACGATCGCACTCAGCTGCAGATCCTGCAGCGACTGAATCAGGCCCACATTCCGATCGTCAGCGTATTTCTGTCGGGACGACCGATGTGGGTCAATCGCGAGCTCAATCTGTCCAAGGCCTTCGTGGCGGCGTGGTTGCCCGGTACCGAAGGCGCCGGGATTGCCGATCTGCTGTTCCGGCGCGGCGATCGCGCCGCCGGACCGGATTTCACTGGACGGCTGAGCTTCTCCTGGCCGGCAACCGCGATGCCAGTAACGTTTTCCGATTCCGGCGCCGTCAGCGGGGCGCAGTTCGCGCGCGGCTTCGGACTCTCGCTGTCCCAGTCGACCGAGTTGCCACGCCTATCCGAGGATCCCAGGATTCCGCCCGAACTGCTGGTGCGAGACACCTATTTCCACGCCGGACACGTGACCGCACCCTGGTCCATCTACCTCAGCGACTCCGCCGGAGGTGTGCGCCTGACCACGGCTTCGCAGCCGAGTCCCGGCGACGCCGTCAGCGTGCGACTCGAGGCGCCGGCGGTGCGCGTCAGCTGGTCGGGCCACGGCCCAGGCGTGTTCTCGATCGGCGGCCGCGCGGTCGACCTGCGCCCCAACGCGCGCGCCGGCGCCGTGCTGACGGTGCGCTATCGCCTCGAGTCGCACCCGCGCCAGCCAGTGCGTGTCGGGCTCAGCTGCGAGGCGCCGCACGGAGCCACGGCCCAGATCGACTGGTCGCTATGCGGCACCCGCAGCGGCGCGGCGCTCGATCTGACAGCGAATTTCAACGCCGCGCCGATCGGTGCCTGGCAGACCCTGTCGATTCCGCTGCAGTGCCTGCAGCGTGCCGGCGCAGACTTCTCGCACGTTGCCTCGCCGCTGCTGCTGTCGACCAGCGGTGCCTTCGCGCTGAGTGTGTCGGAGGTACGGCTGGTGCCTGGGCCCGGCAAGCCGCGCTGTCCGTAATGCGCAGCGCTAGCGGGCGCGGCGTTCGATAAAGGCCTGAAAGCGGGCCTGCGCCTCTGGGCTCGCAAGGCGTTCGGCAAATGCAACACACTCGGCCTCGACGCGCGCGAGCATGCGCTCCGGCTCGCGCATCAGTCGCCGCGTGGCCTGCAGCGACTGCGGCGGTTGCGCCGCCAGCCGCTGCGACGCCGCCAGCGCCCGGGCGCTGACTTCCGCTGCCGGCAGCGCGGCATTGGCCAGCCCGAAGCTGGCGGCGGTGCGGCCGTCCAGGACCTCGCCCAGAGCGAACAGTGCGAATGCACGAACGTGCCCGATGCGAGCCGGCATCAACCAGCTCGATGCCGCCTCCGGCACCAGCGCCAGGTCGACGAACGGCGTGGACAGACGTGCGTCCTCGGCTACGTATGCCAGATCGCAATGAAGCAGCAGTGTGGTGCCAATCCCGACCGCGCGCCCGCGCACGGCAGCGACCAGTGGCTTGTCAAAGCTCGCCAGCGCACGCAGGAATCGGAATACCTCCGACTGCGCTAACGGCGTGTCCACCTGTCCGAGGGTGATGAAGTCACCAATATCGTTACCGGCACAGAAGTCATCGCCTTCGGCATCCAGCAGCACCACATGGACGGCGCTGTTCGCACTCGCCTGCTCCAGCGCCGCGGTGAGCAGCCGATACATGGGTACGCTGAGCGCATTTTTCTTCTCGGGCCGGGCTAGAGTCAGTGACATAACTCCGGCTTCGGTCCGGCTTCGAACCAGCGTCGCTGTCATATAACGCACCTCCATGCTCGGCCAGCGGCGATGCTAGCGCGTCGGTCGCGGCGCTGACATCCTGTAGAGCTATGGTCACCAGTCTTTCGGGCAAGACCCTGTTCATCACCGGCGCCTCGCGCGGCATTGGGCTGGCGATCGCGGTGCGCGCCGCGCGCGATGGTGCGCGAGTGGCGATCGCTGCCAAGACCAGCACCCCGCATCCTAAGCTCCCGGGCACCATCCACACGGCGGCTGATCAGGTGCGCGCCGCCGGCGGACAGGCGCTGGCGCTCGAGTGCGACATCCGCTTCGAGCAGCAGATCGAGGCGGCGGTGGAGCGGACGGTTGAGAGCTTCGGTGGCATCGATATCTGCGTGAACAACGCCAGCGCCATCAGCCTGACGTCGACGCTGCAGACTGATCCCAAGCGCTACGACCTGATGCATCAGATCAACGCGCGCGGCACCTTCCTTGTGTCCCGCGCCTGCATACCGCATTTGCGCCGTGCAGCCAATCCGCACGTGCTGATGCTGTCGCCGCCGCCGACCCTGGTACCGGCGTGGTTCGCACCTTACCCGGCCTACGCCCTGGCCAAGTACTCGATGAGCATCTATGCCATGGCGATGGCGCAGGAATTTCGTGGCGACGGCATCGCCTTCAACACCTTGTGGCCACAAACCATTATCGGCACCGCCGCGATTCGCAATCTGCTCGGCGGTGAGCCGGCCATGCATCGCAGTCGCAAGCCCGAAATCGTCGCCGATGCGGCGCACCTGATCCTGACCAAACCCAGTCGCGAATTCACCGGCCGACATTGCATCGACGAGCAGCTGCTGGCTGAGGCCGGAGTGACCGACTTCTCGGCCTACCGAACCGCGCCGGGGACCGACGCACTTACGCCCGACCTGTTTGTGCCGTGACAGCCGACCGCCGCAAGCAAACTCGTGACGGCGCCACCGATGCTGTCGGCGGGGCCGGAACCAGAACTGCCGTGCGCATGGGCCGGGCCCAGTTCGCCGAGGCTGGCCCGGCGCTCGAATCCGAGTGGCTGGTGACCAATGGCATCGGCGGATTTGCCTGCGGCACCGTCGCACAGGCCAACACTCGCCGCTACCACGGTCTGCTGGTGGCGTCGCTGCGACCGCCGCTGGAGCGCGTGCTCATGGTCGCCAAGGTCGACGCCCGGCTGCGCTACGCCGGGGCCGACTGGGATCTGGGATGCAACGAGTTTGCCGATGGCACCCTCTCGCCGCGCGGCTTTGAGCTGCTGACCGCGTTCAGCATGGAGCTCGGCGCGCCAACCTGGATCTTTCAGTGCGGCGATGCCCTGCTGCGCCAGCGTCTGTGGATGAGCCGCGGTAGCAACACCTGTTACGTGAGCTACACGCTGCTTTGCGCAACCCACGCCGCAGAGCTCGAACTGCTGCCGTTATGCACCTATCGCGACTACCACGCGCATGCGAACGGCGGTTGGCAGCTCGAGGTCGAAGCCGCAACCCGCCGCCTGACGATCCGGGCCTTTCCCGGCGCGCGCGCCTATGCGGTCGCGGTCGATCGCGGTGAAGTGGTCGCCGGTACCGACTGGTACTGGGGTTTCAAGCACCGCGCCGAGAGCGAGCGCGGTCTGGATACCTACGAAGACCTTTTCAAGCCGGGTTCGTTTCGAGTCCGGCTCGCTCCCGGACAAAGCGTCACGCTGACCGCCAGCGCAGAACCGGGTGCGCTCGAATCCGGCCGCAGTTCATTGCGTCGCGAGTTGCTGCGACGCCGGGCACTTTTGCGTGGCGTGCCACCCAGTGCGCCGCGGTGGATTCACCAGCTGACCCTCGCGGCCGATCAGTTCATCGTCCAGCGACGAACTCGCGATGCCGGCGACAACGCCAGTGGCACGACGATAGTGGCTGGCTATCCGTGGTTCGGCGACTGGGGCCGCGACACCATGATCGCGCTGCCGGGGCTGACGCTGTGTACCGGCCGGGTGGCGGATGCGGCGGCAATCCTGCGTACCTTTGCGTTGCACGTAAGCGAGGGCATGCTGCCAAACCGCTTTCCGGACGACGGTACTCCGCCCGAATACAACACCGTCGATGCAACGTTGTGGTACTTCTACGCCATCGACGCCTATCTGCGCACGCGCCCGGATCAACGACTGTTGCGCGATCTGTACCCGACACTGCGCGACATCATCGACTGGCACCGTCGCGGCACGCGTTACGCGATCCAAGTGGATCCGGCCGACGGCCTGCTGCGAGCCGGAGTAGCGGGCACGCAGCTGACCTGGATGGACGCCAAATTCGGTGACTGGGTGGTCACCCCGCGCATCGGCAAGCCGGTGGAAGTCAATGCGCTTTGGCACTTTGCGCTCGAACGCATGGCGGCGTGGTCGCGATCGCTCGGGCAGGCCACCGCCGGCAACGGCTACGCCGCCGACGCCCGGCGCGTGCGCGCCGCGTTCGTCGACGGTTTCTGGTGCGAGGCGGCCGGCTATCTGTACGATGTCATCGACGGGCCGGACGGACCGTGCGACGAGCGCGGTCGACGCGTCGATTTGAGCCTGCGGCCCAACCAGATCTTTGCCGTATCACTGACACCGAGCCTGCTGGATGCGCGGCGCGCCGGCGCGGTGATCAGCGCCTGCGCCCGCGAACTGCTCACCCCGGTCGGCCTGCGCAGTCTCTCGCCCCATCATCCCGACTATGCGGCTTGCTACATCGGCGCGCCGCGCCAACGCGACGCCGCCTATCACCAGGGCACGGTATGGGCGTGGTTGCTCGGTCCGTTTGCCCTGGCGCACTATCGCGTGTACGCCGATGCGGCAAGCGCCCACGCCCTGCTCGCCGGCCTGGCGCCGCATCTGAATTCCGGCTGTCTGGGTACCATCGGCGAGATTTTCGACGGCGACGCACCGCATGCGCCGCGCGGCTGCTTGGCCCAGGCATGGAGCGTGGCGGAGAGCTTGCGCGCCTGGTACGCAATCAGCCACGCGGAATCTCAGCGCAGCAGCCGCCGCGCCCCGGCCGCGGGAGCGATCTAATGCGAAGCGGAATGGGTCTGCGGCCCGCTGTTGTGGCGATACTGTCGCTGACGACCTCGGGCGTCGAAGCGGCAGCGGCCATCGATCTGACGTCGCCCGCCGGATGGTGGCAGCCGATCGACGACAAGACAGGAAAACCGCTCGGGCTGATTCGAATCTATGAGCAGGACGGGCTGTTCTTCGGGCGTGTCGAGCCGAGCTCACCGGACGATGATCGCTCGCGCCGCTGTAGCCGTTGCACCGATGAGCGCCGCGACCAGCCGGTCATCGGGCTGCTGCTGATACGCAATATGCGCCCGCAGGGCGACGAATATTCGGGCGGCGATATCCTTGATCCGGACACCGGGCGCGTCTATGGCTGCAAGTTCCGCCTGACCAACGGCGGCCGCGAGCTCATCATGCGTGGCTTTTTTGGCGTGTCACTTTTCGGTCGATCGCAGACCTGGCGGCGGACCGAAGCCCCCCACTAGCGGGATTCGCCGGACCTAGGAACTCGAGCAGTGCGTGGCTGCCGTGGCGATGGGCGATCGCGACCTTCAAAGCCACCAGGGCGGGTATCGCGGTCACGATGCCGGCGACGCCCCAGAGGCAGCCTCCAAACCAGATCGCGAGGAATACCACCACCGGATTGAGCGCCAGGCGATGGCCAACCAGCAGCGGCTGCACCACCTGCCCCTCGATCGTGGCCAAGGCCAGATAGGCCGCCGGCACCGCAAGAATCCTGCCGATACTGTCGAAGCTCACCAGCGCAACCACCGACAGCACCACCAGCGTGGTGGCACCGCCGACGTAGGGAATGAAATTCAGCAGCGCGGCCATCGTGCCCCATAGAAACGGATTGGGCACTCCCAACACCAGCATCGTCAGCCCGGTGGCTATGCCCAGACCGAGATTGATCAGCGCAATCGTGCCGTAATAGCGGCCGACCTCGGTCCGAATGGCCTCGACGACGCGCAGCGCCTGCACCGCTTCGACGTCGGCGGACAATGAGGCCGCCATGCGTGCCAGCATCGGCGGACCGCCTGAGAGCAGGAACAGGCACAGGATCACCACCGTGATCGTGCTGACCAATCCCGAGCGCGTTTGGCTGAGCAGTTCCATCGCATTCATCGCGGGCGCGGGCGCCGCCGGGGCCGCGGCCGCGGGCGCGGGCGCGTCGCTGTGCGCGGGCGGCGCTGATGGGCCGCCGAGCGCTCCGGCGCGGCTGGTCAGGGTTTCGATCTGGTTCAGAAACTGCGCTACTGGGTGCACCTTGTGCTCGATCACTCGCATAGTGCGCGGCAAACCCGAAAACCAGTCGCGCGCCGGCTGCTCCACCGCGTTGAAAGTGAGGCCGAGGATCGTCAGCAGCACGAACAGCAGCAATACCGCCGAAATACTGCGTGGCACCCCGTGGCCGTACAGCAGTTCCACCGCGCCCGACAGCATGGTGGCGAACAACAGTGCCAGCGCCACCGGGATGAACACCTCGTGCGCGGCGTACAGCACGCTGACGACCGCGCAGGTCGCGATCACCATGAGCGCGCGCGTGGCGGCCCTGAACGGCGGCTGTGGCGCGCGCAGCGGCGAGACCGGTGGCTCGTTTTCCGATTTCATCCTGACCTCGATCTGCCGACAGCATAGTTGCGACCCTGCGGCGGGGCTGCTCCCGCTAAGGGCTGATTACCGGACGCCGATGACACTTGGCACGTAGGACGGAACCTACGGGGTGCAGACGCCGTAACGACGTCGGCCGCTGCGCATCGCGCGGCGCAGTCGGGCCGCCGTCCGACTTCTGCAGCCTGAAGGCACAGATAACGTCGCGCCCTGGCATCCAGCGGAAGCTCAATCATGGCACAGGTGTGGTGGCGACGAATCCCGACGAGCGTTCGATGGATCATCGGCATCGTGGTCGTGCTGATACTGATCATTGTCACCGCCGACCTGATCAATTGGAATGCGGCACGCGGCCTGGTGGCACGCATCGCGTCACGCCATCTCGGACGCCGCGTAGAGATCGGCGGTCCACTGCGCGTGCACCTGCTGTCCTCCACCCCCGGCGTATCCATCGACCAGTTGACCATCGCCAATCCCGACTGGGCCACAGGTGGGGACTTTCTCGATGTCGCCCACATCGATTTTACCCTGCAGCTCTCGCAACTGCTGCGCGGCCACCTGGTGTTCCGGACGCTGGACATCGAGCAGCCAAAACTGGACCTGCGGCGCGACGCCAGCCAGCGTGCCAACTGGGATTTCACGCCGCCCGGCACACCGCCCAATCCGCAGCCCACCAAGCTGCCCGCAATACGGCATTTCGTGCTGCACGGGGGCACGGTGGATGTCGACGATGCGATCCAGAAGCTGACATTTCACGGTACCGTGGCGGCCCATCAGAGTGGCTCGCTGCACGAGCACGAGCCATTCGGGCTCGACGGCCAGGGTACGCTCAACAAGGAGCCGTTCAAGATGAGCCTGCAGGGCGGCCCGTTGCTGGACGTGGATCCCGAGGTGCCCTATCGATTCCAGCTGAAACTCGATGCCGGTCCCTCGATGGCCACCATCGACGGCTCGATTACCAAACCGTTCGACTTCGGCCAGTTCGATGCCAAGCTCGAGGTGCAGGGACAGAACCTGGCCAACCTGTACTACCTGACCGGCGTGCCGCTGCCGCTGACGGCGCCCTATCACGTAGCGCTGGGCGTGCACCGCGCCGGGATGCATTTCACGGTCGATAACCTGGTCGGCAAGATCGGCAACAGCGATGTCGCTGGCCACGGCGCACTCGACTTCAACCGCGAGGGCCGACCCTCGCTCAAGATTGCCGTCACATCAAAGTCACTCAATTTGCGCGACCTGGGCATCGCGGTCGGAGCCGATGTGCCGCAGCAATCTGACACCACCGGTGCGCCGCAGGCGCCGGCTCCCGAGAAGGGCTCGACCTCGGCGATGCTGCTGCCGACCTATAAATTTCAGTTCGATCGCCTGGTCAAACTCGATGCCGATCTGGACTTCCACGCCGATTCGGTACAGACCCAATCAGTACCGATCAAGGCCGTCGGCTTCAAGCTGACACTCGACCACGGATTGCTGCAGGTGAACCCACTGGATTTCGACCTGCCGCTCGGCAAACTGACCGGCAATATACAGCTGGACACCCGCAGCAAGTCGCCGCAGACGGCGATTGATTTTCGTCTCACCGACGTGAAGCTCGACCAGTTCAAGGGCAAGAACGCCACCGAATCGCCGCTGAGCGGCGAATTGAAGAGCCACATTCATCTCGAGGGCCACGGCAACTCGGTTCACGATATAGCTGCCGACTCCAACGGCACTCTGGCCGCGGTCATTCCCAGCGGTGAGGTGCGCCAGTCATTTGCGGAACTCACCGGCATCAACATTATCAACGGACTCGGCCTGCTGTTGAGCGGCAACAAGAAGACCGCGGAGATCCGCTGCGGAGTCGCAGAATTTGAGGTCAAGGACGGTGATGCCCGCGTCGCACGCCTGATCATCGACACCGAGCCGGTGCTGATCACCGGCAAAGGTCATCTGACATTCTCGGACGAGGCACTCGACATCGACATCAGCGGCAAGCCGAAGAAACTGCGCCTGACGCGGATTCGCGCGCCGATCAACGTGCGCGGCACGCTGCTGCACCCCACCGTCGGCATTGCCGTCCAGGACGTGGTCAAACAGGGAGCAATCGCCGCCGCCGCTGGCGCGTTGCTGACGCCGGTCGGGGCACTGATCGCATTCATCGACCCGGGGCTGGCCAAGGACCAGAACTGCGCGGCGCTACTTAACGACGCTGGCGGGCACTGAATCTGCCTGCGACGAGTTGACTGCGCGCGCCCGTCGCCCGGGTTTGAGGTCGGGTACGGCGCATTTCTGCATCGACAGCACATGGGTCAGCTCGGCGCCAAAGTAGAAGATCAGCGAGGAGTAATAGACCCAGACGATCACCACCACGAGCGACCCGGCCTCGCCGTAAGCGGTGGCGATACTGGCCTTGCCGATGTACAGGCCGATCAGAAATTTGCCCAGGCTGAACAGCGCGGCCGTGCACAGCCCGCCAATCCACGAGCAGCGCCATCGGGTCCGGGGATCTGGAATGTACTGGAAGATCAGCGCAAACAAGGCCGAGGTTCCAGCGATCGACAGCAGGAAGTCGAAGCATTGCAGAATCCATTCCGGCAGCGGCAACACGCCCCGCATGTATTTGCCGGCTCCCGACAGTGCCGCGCTCATGAGCAGCGACACCAACAACAGCAGACCAATCGCCAAAACCAGGCCGAAGGAAAAGAACCGCTGCCGGATCATCGGTACCCAGCCGCCGATGCGTGACGACTCCGCTTCCCAGATCTTGTTGAGTGCCGATTGCAGCTCAGAAAAAATCTGCGACGCTCCGAACAACAGCGTGATGATACCCAGCGCTGAGGCAATCGAGGTTGCGCGCACGTTCTGACCGTGCGCAATCATGCTGCGCACGGCCTGCGCGCCTTCATTGCCGAGCAGATCTTGAAATTGTTGCAGTACCTGCGTCTGCGCGGCGACCGTTCCGACGACCAGACCCGCCAGCGCGATCGCCAGCACTACCAGCGGCGCCAGTGACAGCGTTGCATAGAACGCGAGCGCAGCTCCCAGTCGGCTGGTCTCATGCCGGTCGAACTCGCTCACGGTCTGGCGCAGCAGCGCCCAGACGCCCCGTAGAGGCGTCAGCCCGCGGTGGCGTACCGGTCGCTGCGACGGATGTGCGATTCGCGCTGCAGTCATGCGCCAAGATTAGGCTAGACAAGTCGCGCTCACAGTCAGATTTCGGCCTCGGCCCTCGTCAGACCGGCAGCTACAAAAGACAGCGGAAATCACTGACAGGCATGGGCGGCGTCTGCGGCCAGACTGCTTGCAAGTTCAATGATGGGGTCGCCATGGAAACACCAACGCCGCAGCCGAACCCGCCGCCGCCACACGATCCGATGCCGGCGCCGATCGGCGATCCGCCGCCGCAACCCGTGCCAAACGTGCTGCCGGCGCGCGTTCACTAGGCGTTCACAACCTGAGGAGCACTTCGATGGCACGCAGGTATTCGAAATCGACTGGCAGGAAGGTCGAGCGCGTCATGCGCGAGATGAAACAGGGCAAATTGCGCAGCGGCGGCTCCGGCAAAAAGGTAACCAGCCGCAAGCAGGCCGTGGCGATCGGTCTGTCCGAGGCACGCCGCGCCGGCGCGCGGGTACCGCGCAAACGCGCGCCATCGAACAGCCATGCCTCGAGCTCGAGGTAAGTGCTATGGCCGACAATCTTAAGACGCTGAATCAGACCGGTGGGCCGGCCCGCAGTGGTGTCGCCGGCCTATCCGACGTCGCGGCGCTACGGCAGCGCGCGCGCTCCCATATGGACGAGGGCGCCGTCACACCGAGCTATCCGAAGGACCGGGAAGCGATCCTGACGCTGCTGAACGAAGCCCTGGCGACCGAGCAGGTGTGCGTCCTGCGCTACAAGCGCCATTACTTCGCCACTAAGGGCATTCATGCCAAGGTCGCGGCCGACGAATTTCTCGAGCATGCCCAGGACGAGCAGCAACATGCCGATCAGATCGCGCAGCGCATCGTCCAGCTCGGATCGTTGCCCGATCTGAATCCCTCGACATTGGCATCGCGCAGTGCCGCCGAGTACGACGACAGCACCGACCTGGCGGGCATGCTCAAGGCGGACCTGATCGCCGAACGGGTGGCGATCGAGAGCTACAAGGAAATGATCGCGTATGTCGGTGAGCGCGATCCGACCACGCGACGCATGCTGGAAGAAATCCTGGCCAAGGAAGAGGAACATGCCGAGGACATTTCAGATCTGCGCCAGGGGGTCGGCCAGTCCTAGCCGGTCGGCGCCGCCGCGGCGATGACGGTGTGCACGAAGCGTAGCTTATCGATGGCGGCAGCCGACAGCACGAACGGATAGGCGTCCGGCAGCCCCATGCCTCGATTGAGGTTGTTGAGCACGTACGTAACCGGAAACCAATCGGCGATCAGCTGATCGAATCCAGGCGGCTGTTGTCTGCTCCTGGGTGCCAAGGGTTCGAGGACCGGCTCATTGGCATGCGGCGGACGCAGCGACAATCCGCAGGCGGCGGCCGTCTCAAGCGTATCGGCGATGTGCAGGTAGTGAGCCCAGGTCTCGGCCCAGTCTTCCCACGGATGTACGGCGGCGTAGGAACTGACGAAGAACGGCTGCCAGTCCCGTACGGTGGCGTTGTTGTCATAGCGCCTCCTAAGAGCCTCGGCGTAGTCGGCGCGCTCATCGCCGTACAGCGCCCGAAAGGGACCAACCCAGTCACTGCCGCGAATCAGACGGTCCCAGTAATAGTGACCGATCTCATGCCGGAAGTGACCCAGCAACGTGCGGTACGGCTCGTGCAGCTGCACGCGCCGACGCTCGCGCTCGGAATCGTCGGCCTCGACGATGTTTACCGTGATGATCCCGTTCTGATGTCCGGTCAACGCCGGCTGATCCCCGGTGCTGTCCTCGTCGGCGCAGAAATGAAACGCCAGGCCACCGCCCGGATCCGCCACCCGGTCGCGCACCGGAAGTCGCAGTTGCTGCAGTCCGTAGATCAGTCGGCGCTTGGCTGCCTCTAACTTCTGCCAGCGCTGGATGAATCCGGGCCGTCCGAGATTGGGAATGACCTGTGTCAGGCGGCACGATGCGCACAGCGCATTGGAGTCCTGCGTGAGGACGGCCCAGTTACAAATTCCCTGGGCATTGTAGTTGTGACACAAGCGGTAGCTGTGCCCACGCGCCTGCGACCAGGGGGACGTCCAGGTCCCCGGCGCGGTCTCATCCAGCGACGCCATGGCCTGCAGATCAGGCAGGAACGCCAGCTGCCGTCCACAGCGAGCACAGAAGGTGTTCTCGAAGAACGCCACCTGCCCGCAGTGATCGCAGTGAAACGCCTTCATCGAGCGGACGAGCTCAACCCAACACCTGCTTCTTCCACGCGGCCAGCTCGGCCCGATGCGCGGCATCGTGCTGCGACATGAAGCCCGGAATATTGCACAGCGATATGTCGCCCACGCCCTGCTGCCGTCCCGCGCGCATCCAGGCATCTCCACGGATGCCCCGCAGCCGCAGCAGATTCTGGCGGCGCGCGTCCCGAAACGTGGCCAGCCCCGGGATCACCAAGCGCGCCCGGTAGTGACGTGCGGCGGCAATCGCCGCGCCGTCGAAATCCGGAAGCAGCGGCTGATCTTCCGTGAGCAGCCGTTCAATCCGGGAGCCGAATCCCTCGCGTTCAAGATCGGCCAGATGCCAGACCTGCTCCAGCGGCGTAAAGCCACCGTCTAGACCTTGCTGGCACAGCTGCCCGGGAGTCAGCGAACCAATCTCACGCTCCAAAAATTGGGGCATATCATCCAGCGCCGCCAGCAGCGCCAGCCGCTCGGCCGGAGCCAGTCTCATGTACTGCATCAATGCCTCCTGGGGTCACACTTTCCGGCCCCAAAGCCACCTAAGTTCAACGCATTACCCACATGCGCGCCCCGAAGATTATGATCGATGACGTGTCGAGGCCTGCATCCCTGGTCACCGGTCGATGCCTTGCCGCCGTCCTATTCGCGGCTATGTGCCATGACGTGGCCCGCGCCGATGTCGGACCGGAGGCTGCCGTGATGGCCCAGGCCGAGCAGTCTACCGACCAGCTCGCCGAAGTGGTGGTCAAGGCGGCCGAGCCACGCTACGTCGCGCCGACGCGCCGTGATCGCATCGGACGTATCTGGGCCCCGGTATATATCAATGACCTTGGTCCGTTCCGGCTGGTGCTGGATTCCGGCGCCAATCACACCGGTATCAACGCCGCGGTTGCGCAGGCGCTGGGTCTGACGCCGGATGAGTCCCGCCAGATGCTGCTGCGCGGCGTCACCGGCTCGGCAACCGTCGCCACGGTACGCGTCAACAGCATCCTGATCGGCGACCTGGCACTCGGGCCCTCGCAGCTTCCGCTCCTGACCGACCCGCTGGGCGGCGCCGATGGCATTCTCGGCACCGAACAGATGACCGGGCGACGCATCCAGGTCGACTTTCGACACGATCTGATTGCAATCACGCGCTCGCACAATGAGCGCGCGGCACCTGGCTTTCGCACCATTCCGTTCCAGCTGGTGCGCGGCAACCTGCTGGCCGTCGACGCGTCGATTGGCGGTGTGCGCACGCTCGCAATCATCGACACGGGCGGCGAGGCCACCATCGCCAATCTGGCCTTGCGGCAGGCACTCGAGCGCCGGGCATCGCGACTGGATACGCACCCCGACACGGTCATGGGTGTCACCGCGGACGTACAGGCCGGCGATGAGGCCCGCACGCCGCCGCTGATCATTCCGGCGCTCGAACAGAATAGCAACGTCGAGATCCGTTACTCCGACGTTACCTTCGGTGATATGCATATCTTCAATCACTGGCACCTGACCGACGAGCCGGCGATGCTGATCGGCATGGACGCGCTGGGACTGCTCGACACCTTGATCATCGACTATCGAAGGCACGAGCTGCAGATCAAGATGCGCGACGGAAACTGAATCGTGCGGCAATTCGCTCTGGTCACTCAATGGGAGTTGGAGGCGCCGGTCAACGCCGTTTGGGACGCCTTGTACGATGTCGAGCGCTGGCCAAGCTGGTGGAAATATGTGCTTTCGGTCGATGAGGTGCAGGCCGGTGACGCCTCGGGCGTCGGAGCGCTGCGTCGCTACACCTGGAGCAGCCGCCTACCCTACCGCCTATCCTTCGAGATGCGCACCAGCGTGGTTGAGCGTCCGTACCGGCTTGAGGCCCGCGCGCTGGGAGAGTTGGCGGGGCTGGGCCGCTGGACCTTGAGTCAGAGTGAAGACCTCACGCGGGTCCGCTATGACTGGCAGGTGGTGACAACGCGGCCGTGGATGAATGCGCTGGCGCCGGTCCTGGCGCCGGCATTTCGCTGGAATCATGGCCAAGTCATGGCGGCCGGAGGCCGCGGCTTGGCGGCGCACCTGGGCGTACGCCTGCGGCCGAGTTCTTGAGCCACCCTTCGCCCGATACCATGGAGAAGCAGGCATGACATCGCGCATCCAATCCCTGCGGCATTGGGGCCCGACCGTGCTGGCGCTCGCGAGCGTGCTGACGGCAGCAAGTGTTCAGGCTCAACCGAATCACGCGCCGGCGCTGCACAAGGGATCGCCGGATGCGCACATCGCCGCCGCACTGAAAAATATATCGAGCGCCCGCATTCGAGCTGATATCACCACGCTGGTGGGCTTCGGCACGCGTTCGACGATTTCGGCGCAAGACCCGGCCGCCATCGCCGCTGGCCGGGGTGTGGGCGCGGCACGCGAGTGGATCAAGTCGCAGTTTATGCAGTTCTCCACGGACTGCGGCGGCTGCCTCGACGTGCGCACCGATGGCTATACACAACCGCCAGCGGAACGGGTCCCTGAGCCAACGCTGATCACCGACGTCTATGCCGTACTCAAGGGCACCGACCCATCCGCGTCTCAGCGCATCGTGCTGGTGACCGGACACTATGATTCACGTAACACCGACGTCCTCGATATCCAGCACGATGCTCCCGGGGCCAATGACGATGCCAGCGGCGTCGCCGTCAGCCTCGAATGCGCCCGCGTGCTGAGCAAGCTGCGATTCCCCGCGACCATCATCTTCCTCACCGTTGCCGGCGAGGAGCAGGGGCTGTACGGCAGCGGTTACTTCGCACAGATGGCACGCGAGCAGAACTGGAACATCGAGGCAGCACTCAACAACGACATCGTCGGCGGCGACCGCAGCGGTGGGCAGAAATCGGCCGTGGTACGGGTATTCTCCGAGAGCCTTCCCAAATCGGTTGACGAGGCGCAGCAGCAACGACTGCGGGCGAGCGGCGGTGAAGAAGATTCGGCCTCGCGGCAGCTGGCACGCTACGTCGCGGAAACCGCTGCAGTCTACGACACCGACGTCGAGCCGCTGTTGATCTTCAGATTGGACCGCTACTTGCGCGGCGGCGATCATATATCGTTCAACGATCAGGGCTACGCCGCGGTGCGATTTACCGAGTACCGGGAAAATTTCGATCACCAGCATCAGACCGTGCGCACCGAAAAAGGCATCGAGTACGGTGACCTGCCAAAGTGGGTCGACTACGACTACGTGGCGGGCGTTGCCCGGGTAAACGCCGCGACACTGGCCTCCTTGGCCTCCGCGCCAGCGCCGCCCACCGATGTCGCGATGCTCACGTCCAACCTCGACAATGATTCCACCCTGCAATGGAGCGCGGTCCCTGGGGCGGCCGGCTACGAGGTGCTGTGGCGCGATACCACCAGCCCAGAATGGGAACACGCCCAGGATACGCGCGGCGCCACAGGCGTGACGCTGCCCATCAGCAAGGACAACGTAATCTTCGCGGTACGTGCGTTCGATCGCCAAGGTCACCGCAGCCTGGCTGTGGTTCCACAGCCGCAGCGCTGACCCGCGGTCCGGCTCCCAGGGTTAGAATCTCTCCATCGATCGACAGGGGGACCGGCCATGCTGTTTGAACAGATTGCCTCGGGCGGATGCCGTTCCTATCTGGTCGGCTGCCCGGAAAGCCGCGCGGCCGCGCTGATCGATCCGGAGCTCAGCCAGATCGATCGCTACCTTGCTCTCGCAGCCCAGCACGGGGTACGGATTCGCTACGCGATCGATACGCACACGCACGCTGATCACTTCTCGGCGACGCGTGAGCTCGCCGGTCGACTGGATGTGCCGATAGTGATGCACCAGTCGAGTCCGGCGCCATTCGTCGATATGCGCGTCGGCGACGGTGAATCGATCATGCTCGGCCGGCTGCGCATCAACGTCACGCATACTCCCGGGCATACCCGTGATTCAATGAGCCTGCGCGTCGAGCAGCGCCTGTTCACCGGCGACACGCTGCTGATCGGAGCGACCGGTCGCACCGACCTGCCGACCGGCGATCCGGAAGCGCTGCACGAGAGTCTGTTCAATCACATTCTCAAGTTCGATCCTGCATTTGAGGTCTATCCGGCACACGAATACAAGAACCGCAGCCACACCACCTTGGCGCAGGAGCTTCAACAGAACCCGCGCCTGCAGAAGCGCGAGCGCGCGGAGTTCGTCGACATGATGCGGCACCTGGACCTGTCCATGCCGACGCATCTGACCGAGGCGCTGCGTACCAACCTGTCGGGTGGCAAGACGGTCATGCAACTCCTGGCCGAAGCCTCGGCCATCGTTGCGTTCATGTCGCTGGAGGAACTCAAGAGCCGAATCGACGCTCGCGACACCGAGCTCATCATCCTCGACGTTCGCGAGCGCGATGCCTTTGGCGGCGGCCACATCGAGGGTGCGCGACTATTGCCGCGCGGTCAGCTGGAACTGCGCGTCAACGACGAGCTACCCGATCCAACGCGCCGCATTCTCACGATCTGCGAATTCGGGCGCATCTCCACGCTGGCTGCCGCAACGTTGCGCCAGCTCGGATTCCAGCGCGCCATTGCGCTGGATGGCGGCATGAAGGCCTGGCGCGAGGCGGGCTATCCGGTGGTCAGCGGCTGATCTAAGGCTTTGACAGCAGGTCCGGCTTGCCGGTATCAAGGTGTGTGGCCGAAGACGGGCTACAGCGCCGGCCAGACCTGCCTCGCGTCCTACTTCATCAGCCCGACGGTTGTTCGATACTCCGCTGCCGCGCATCTGCCTGGCGAGACTCAAAGTCGACCGTATGCACCTCCCAGGGCAATCCCTGTCAGGATTTATCGCTCTGAGCTTGGTGCTCGCCGCCCCGGCGGCTGCCGATTCCGACTCTTCTGACAATGCGCCGACGGCCTTCAACGCCCGCGAACCGACGCCCCAGTCGGACTGGGGCAGCGGGGATGCGCACAGTTTTCTGCTGCCGGCGATCGAGATTCCGACCTATGAGTTGCTGCTGAATCGTTTCGACTACTACGCGATGGATCGATCGACCTACCCGCTGCCCTGGTCGAACCTGCGCGCCAATCTGCATCGCTCCTGGGTGATTGATGACGACAAATTCTCCACCAATCAGTTTCTGCATCCATATCAGGGCGCGATCTATCAGGGTCTGGCTCGCTCAGCCGGCCTGGATTTCTGGCAGGCCTCGGCCTATGCGTTCGCCGGCAGCCTGCTGTGGGAGGAGACCGGGGAAAACACCGCCCCGTCGATCAACGACCAGATCGCGACCGGAATCGGCGGCAATTTCTACGGCGAACCGTTGTTCCGGATGGCCAGTCTGCTGCTCGAATCCGGAGGCCAGGGCGCGCCTGGTTGGTGGCGCGAACTAGGGGCCGCGATCATCTCGCCTCCGACCGGCTTCAATCGCCTGGTGTATGGCGACCGCTTTGCGCCGGTGTTTCCAAGTTACGATCCGGCGGTCTTCACCCGCATCGACATCAGCGGCAACCTCAGTACGCATTACCAGTCGAACATCAATGTCAATGCCGACCCCAGTGCTCCACCCAGTGCCCAGACCCTACAGCGCGCCCGCGGCGCGGCCTCGCTGGCCGTAGGCTACGGGCTGCCGGGCAAGCCTGGTTACACCTACGATCGGCCGTTTGACTACTTCAATTTTGAGCTCACGCTGGATACCGCGAACGCGGTGGAATCCATGTTCAGTCGCGGGCTGCTGCTGGGCGATGAGTATCAGGCCGGCGACAGCTACCGTGGTCTATGGGGGCTGTATGGGATCTACGACTACAACGCGCCCAATATTTTTCGCGTTTCCAATACCGCCGGTGCCGTTGGAACGGTGTCGCAGTGGTGGCTAACCCGCCAGGTTGCGCTGCAAGGCACCGCATTGATTGGGGTAGGTTACGCCGGCGGCGGCGTCGTCCGCGGCGCCGGGGTAGCAGCCAGCGGAACGCTTGGTGAGGGCCAACGCAACTATCACTACGGGCTCGCCCCGGAATCGATCCTGGCCTCGCGGCTGATCTTTGGAGACCGCGCGGCAATCGATGCCACCGGACGCGGCTACTACATCAGTAAGGTCGCCGCCTCCGAGAGTACTGGAAGTGAGACCATCGACCGCTTCGACGTCGTCTTTACGCTGCGCGTCTACGGTCTGCACGGCCTGACGGTGCGTTATTCGGGATCGACCCGTGACGGCCGCTATGTCGGGCTGCCCGACTCGCATCAGAGTGTCCGCACCATCAGCATTGGCTACACGCTGCTGGGACACACGCGATTTGGCGCGGTCGACTGGCGACCCGGCAACCAATGATCACAAAGAGCGCTGCTAGAGCAGCGCGGGCGATTCCAGCGACTTGGTGAACATCAATCGCTGCAGCAGAAATTCCTGGTCGGTCGCGAGCCGCCTCAGGCCGACCAGCGCCTCTTCTAGTTTCGCGCCGCCGCCATTCGCGTGATAGATGAGACGCTTGTTGGCGGTCGCCTGTGGCGAGATGCGATTGAGAAACAGGTCGCGGCGGATCTCCGCATAGCGATCCAGTACCGCAGCATCGGCGCCGTCCAGGACGACGGCGCTGAGTGCCGGATACAGCGCATAACTGTCGAACAAGCCCGAGGTCAGGCCGAGGCCGCCGGTCGGATTGGTTACGTGCGCCGCATCACCGGCCAGCACCACGCGCCCCAGGCGATAGCTTGGCGTCGAGCGCTGATGCATGCGGTAAGGCGAGGCCCGTTCGAGTTCATACCGGTCGCCGCCGGGCAGGATCGCCTCATACGTCTGCGGCACCCGCTCTAGAAAGCTAGCCTCTGGCAGTGTCGCATCTTCCATATACGTGCAGCGCCAAAGTCCTTCGTTATTCAGGACCGCGATGACCGCGCCGAATCGATCGTCGATGACGAAGGTCGCGCGCGCATAGCCGTGGTGCTCGAAATCGTAATAGACATTGGTCGCCACGAAGCGCTCTGGCCAGGTCATGCCTTCGAATGGCAGTCCGAGCAGCCGCCGTACGCTGCTTGCCGCGCCGTCCGCGCCAACGAGCCACTTGCTCCGCAGCTCCTCGGTGCTGCCCCGGCTCGCCACCGACAGCGTTACTCCACCCGCATCCTGGCGCAACCCCGTGAGCCTGGTGTCGAAGCGGACCGTGGCGTTCGCAAAGCCCGCGAGCTGTCGCCTGGCAATGTCCGCCAGGCGATGCTGCCCAAGATGCAAGTTGTAGGGGTGTGCGGCGTGCCCTTCGAGCACCGCCATGGAATAGGCGATGCGCTCGCCGGTACGTAACACCAGATAGGTGTAGTCCTGCTTTCGCACCCCGGCGGCCTCGGCGTGCTGCAGCATGCCCAGGCGTTCCAGACCGTCGAGAACCGACCAGTGGTACACCGCGGCCCGCGGCGAGTCGATGATCTGCGGTTCAGCTTCCAGAACCGTCACGCGCACACCGGCCTGCGCCAGTCCCAGGGCATTGATGAAACCCGTGGGACCGCCGCCGATAACGATCACGTCTTCCATTAAACTGCCGATACTACGCCCCGAGGAGCGGCGATGATTCGAGTATTTCTGGCCTACGGGTTGTCGGGCTTCGTCGCGCTGGGTTACCAGGTCGTATGGTTCCGGCTGTTCCCCGACTGGTTCGGCTCGACCAGCCTGAGCTTCGCTCTGGTCGTTTGTAATTTCATTGGCGGTCTGGGTGTCGGCTCACTGGCCAGCGGTTCGGTCACTCGCTGGATTGCCCGTACCGCAGGGCTGACGGATGCCTTGCGTCTGTATGGGTTGATCGAATTGCTGACCGCCGCGTCGGCCGGGTTGACGCTGCTCGCCAGCCATCTGCCGCCCGATCTGTGGGGCAGTTTTCCTTATCACCTGCAAGATCAAATCTGGGTACAGGATGCGGGATACCGCTTTGGTCAAGTGGCGGTAGCGATGAGCTGCGTATTCATCCCCTGCTTCTTCATGGGAACGACGTTCCCGCTGCTCTCGCAATTGTTCCTGGATGCACCCGGCGGCGCGCGCGTGCCGGCGGCCCTGTATGGCTGGAATACATTTGGCGCCTGCGCGGGGGTAGTCGCGTGCCAGTTCCTGCTGCTGCCGCTGATTGGCCACAGTTCCACCTTCTGGCTGATGCTCGGTCTGAACCTTTGCATAGCGGCATTTTTTCTCATCACTGGACGCGCTCACACGCCAGCGGCCGCGCTCATACCCAGCGGTCCCGGCAAGTACCCCGACCCGATCGTCGCCTCCAACTCTACTGGCCTCGCGCTGCTTTTGACCTGCGCGCTCATCGGCGGCCTGCTCGGCGGCGCGCTCGAGGGCGACATGTTCAAGCGCATCAATCTGGTAGTCAGCAACAGCCCCGGTGCACTGGGCCCGGCGATCTCGTTCTGGGCGATTCTGGCCATATTTCTGTCGAGCACGTTGGTCTGGCGCATGACTCGATTACGGCTGCTGCACATCAAGATCGCGTTCGTCGTCGCCGCGCTTTACTACTACATCGCCTGGCTGCTGATGTATCCGACTCTCGTTGCCAGGCTGGAAGCGCGTTACGTCCCGACCAACCACATGGGCATGATCAACAACTTCCCCGACAGCATCGTGGAGCTGTTCGCCTTCGTCGGCGGCTGCGTATTCGTCCCATACCTGCTGATTTCTCTGCTGCTGCCCTATGTATGCAACCAGGTGCAAAGACGTCGCATGCATCTTGGGCTTGCGTACGCACTGAACACGTTCGCGTTCTGCATCGGTTTGATCGTGTTTACGATTGTGGCGCCGCGAGTGGACATCTTCTATTCGCTGAAGTTGTTGTGGGTACTCGTGGGCTGCGGCGTGGCGCTGCTGCTTTCGCTGTCTGTGAGTCGCGCATTCAACTGGTGGCGGCCGGCGATTGCGGCGACCGCAGTCATCGCGGGATGCATGGTTACGCCGGCGGAATTCGATACCAGCTATCTGATGCCCAATAGCCCACAGACGCGCTACCCCGTCTCTGACCTGAAGAGCAATGGCACCGACACCAGCTTCGTCGTCAAGGAACCAGCGGGCGCGTTTCTATATTTTGGCAACACGTCCATGTCGGGCACGGTCCTTCCCTCGCAGGTCTACATGCGCCTGATGGCGCATGTACCGCTGATGCTCCAGGAGAATCCGGTTAGCGCATTGGTAATTTGTTTTGGCGTTGGCAACACCGCTTCGGCAATCGCCACGCATGACCGCATTCGCCACATCGACCTGGTGGACCTGAATCGCAACGTGTTCGCAACCGCGCCGGCATTCGCCGCCACGAACTTTGAGGTCTACAAGGATCCGCGGGTAAGGTTGATCAACGATGATGGCCGCAGTTACCTGCGGTTATCGCGCCAGTCTTACGATCTGATCACCAGCGAGCCACCGCCGCCGATGCAGGCCGGCGTGTATCGACTGTATTCGCGGGAGTACTACCAGGACGCGCTCGCTCATCTGACTCCCACCGGCATGATGACCCAGTGGCTGCCGGTGTATCAGATGCCGCCTCAGGCGGCCGACGAGGCGATCGCCGCGTTCGTGTCGGTGTTTCCTCACACCCTGATGTACTCTGGAATCAGTCAGGAATTCATACTCCTGGGTAGTCGCCAACCAATCCAGATCGACCGTCTCTGGCAGCGTTTCCCACAGGCCGGGCCAGCGCGGGCAGATCTCGACGCAATCTATGTTGACACGCCTGCAAAGCTCGGACTGCGGATCGTGCGCACAAACGCGGAGCTGCGCCGCGACTACCTCGGAGCCAGAGTTATTAGTGATCAGCACAATGATCTGGAACAGATGTTTCTGACGACCAACGCCGCAGCGGTCCGCTATGACCCCCTGGAAGTGTTGGCATGGCTGCGCGTCGAGGCACCGCAAATGGCGGTCGCGGTTGCGCCCACTCTCAGCCGGCCGTGACTACGGGCCATGCCTTCCGGCCGTCGTTATAACCGCGCGAAGTCGAACCACGCCCCTCAGCCCTGATCCTGGCAATGGCCGCCGTGAAGTCATAGTCTCATCAGCCCACTTGGTCGTCTCACCTTGGCTTGGGCTACACTGAAGACTCATTGAAGTAGTTCGGCCTCTCTAAAACTGGGAGCTCGAGGAACCGAACATGATTGACGCGCGTAGCGGCCAGCCTGTCACTACCGGCAGTGTCGAAGCTGCTCAACAGTATCAGCTGGCTGTTGATCACATCCTTGGCTCTGAGACGGGCGCAGCTGAAGCCCTCGATCGGGCTTTGGCGCTGGACGCCGATCTCGCTCTGGCCCTAGCGGCACGCTACATGCTGGCCAAAGACGCCAAGTCAGCGGACGCCGATGTCTTCAAAAAGCGAGCGCTCGAGGCGGCACAAGCCGTGCTGCCCTGGGAGCGTGCCCACATCCTCGCGCTCTTTGCCCTGCTTGAAGACCCCTATTCGAACCTGGCAGCGACCGAGGCCCACATCGCTGGCAATCCCCGTGACCTGCTGGTCATCTCACAACTTTGTGGTTACCTGATCTTTTTCGGCGGTGCGCGCAAGCTTGAGCGCGTTCTAAGTATCATGGAATTGGTCGATCCAGGTTTGGAGGATGACTGGGCGTGTCTCGTGCGCCTCGGGTTTGCGGTCAGTGAGGCCGGCGATCGGAACCGTGGTCGTGCACTTGTCGAGCGCGCACTGCGCCAGCGGCCGCAGGCGCCCTACGTTATCCACGGCTATGCTCATGTATTGCACGATCAGGGCAAGCCCGAAGAGTCGCTCGACTTGCTGGGTCACTGGCTAAACGAACACCGCCAGTCGGCAGAAGGCGGCGCAATGTATGGTCACGTTCAGTGGCATCTAGCGCTGGCGGAATGGCAGTTGGGCTTGGCCCAGCAGGCGTGGCAGCGCTACGAGCGATACTGTGCCCCCGAGACCACTCGTTGTGGTCCGGTGCTGACTCTGGCCGATTGCGGCGGTTTTCTATTGCGCGAGTATCTGCGAACAGGAACTACCCGTCCGGTGTCGGCTGCAGTTGCTGCCTTGTCCGAGCGCTTCAGCTCCATGCTTTCGCATCCGTTCATAGCGCTGCATCTTGCCGGGATTCAGGCATCAGCCGGCGATCTGACCTCACTGGAGCAAAGCAGGGCGGTCATTGTGGCCAAGGAGCCCAGCGATCAGACGCGGCTGTCGCTGTGTCTGGTCGATGCTATCGGTCAATTTGCCAGGGGACAGTACGCCGATGTGGCCGAATCATTGAAATTGGTTTCGGCAGACCAGCGCATTAGCGTGGGTGGAAGTCGGGTTGAACGCATGCTGATTGATCTGCTTGAGGCCAGAGCAGTTGAGCTGGCTGCGTAGCCACGTGTCCACCGGCTCGATTAGGTCTACCTTGTCCACGGAATTCCTGGAATCGCGCGGCGGGCTTCGGCCGGAAGTGGTCGGTCGGACTGAGTTCTCGAGTTTCCCGATAGCGGCCAGTGACTCGAACCCACTTGCGCTGACATACTTGGACGCGTGATCGAAATGCCTAGAAATATCTATGTGGCGGTTTATATCTTGATATTGATAGCGGTCATCGTTGGCGTCGACTTACTTTTCTTTAAGAATCGATTCTGGGAACGGCTGATGGTGAATATCGGCATGGTCCTCGTGTTTGCAGCCTTCTATTTGAGATTTTTTAAGTACCCGTAGGCGAACTACCGCGGCGCGAGCTGGTTGGCTAACAACTCCATCGAGCCCGGCTTTTCCGCCCGCTTCTCTGCAGGTCAAACTGCGGCCTAGATCAGGCCCTCGGCTGCTGCGACGCCGCCTAATTGGTCTACGCTATGGGTGGAAAAGATCGCGAAGCTTGGAAAAGAATGATCTCGAGCGCATGTGCTTCAGCATTGCGGCCCATCTGTCTTCAGCGCGCAACTTACTCTTCAGCTGCTCCTCTTCCTTCGTCATCAGCTCAAGAACTCGCGTGTCTTCGTCGTGATCCAGCCAATACCCGTGCTCGTTTTCACAGAGTTCCATTTCAAGATCGTAGAAGCGATATCGGAACTTCTTGAGCAGAGAGTCACATTCCGGGCACTTATCTGTTGTCGGCGTCAATTCGACCACCAGCGTGCCCTTGGCATGCTCGCCGAAATCAAAGACCTCATCTTCAAGCTGATCGAGCTCTTGATGCTCCAACCACATACCCCTGCATGAAGGGCAAGAATTGATCTTCAGCTTGTGCCGAGTGATCGGCGTCAGTTCGACGTTGCACTTAGGACATTTCAAATGTGCCTCCGTTGGGCAGAACCGGCAATTCAGTCCCCTTTGACCTCCCGCAGAAAAAGACGGTAACTGCGCGGGCTACACTTTCTCCGGCTTCTGTAACTCCGCGGATTTGAATGTGACTCCGCACGAATGATCCGGGCAATAGCCGCCGGGATTCTTTGCCAGGTACTGCTGGTGATAGTCCTCCGCGTAGAAAAACGGTGGCGCCTTACCAATCTCCGTAGTAATGGCACCGAAGCGCGCCTTGGACAGCGATTGCTGAAATGCCTGTTGGGAGCGCTCGGCCGCAGCCAGCTGCGAGTCGCTGGTGGCAAAGATCGCCGAGCGATATTGGGAACCTACATCGTTACCCTGACGCATGCCTTGGGTCGGATTGTGCGACTCCCAGAACACCTTGAGTAGATCATCGTAGCTGACCTGCTTGGGATCGAAGATCACCAGCACGCTCTCCGCATGGCCGGTGGTACCGCTGCAAACCTGCTGGTACGTGGGATCCTTGGTGTGACCGCCGGCGTAACCGACCGCGGTCGAGTACACGCCCGGGTGCTGCCAAAACTCCTTTTCTGCCCCCCAGAAACAGCCCATCGCGAAGAGAGCGCGCTCGAGCCCGTCGGGGAACGGTTCCTTGATCCTGTGGCCACTGACGAAGTGTGTGTCGGATACCTGCATGGGAATGGTTCCTCGCGCTAGCTTGCCGGTTACCGCTACAATCGGGTCGGTCGCGCCCAATTCAATCTTGCCGGTTCGCCACTATGAGCGTCGTTTGTCAGCCACACAACCTGCGCCGTCCCGCCAACAATGGGCCCAAGGCCTACGGCGTGCGCGTCAGTCTTCGTCCTGGGGACCCCTTCCGCAAGATCATGGGAGCCGAATGGCACCGGACTCACTGGTTTGCAACCGCCGCCGAGCGTGACGCCGCCCTGGCCGAGATGAGCCGAAAGCACGAATACTCAAGGGTCGGCGACAAACCGGCGCTGGTGTTCGACAAGGTCGAGAATCTCGCCGCCAGCCGAAACCTGTAACAGCCTCTAGAAGCTGCGACCCAGGAACAGATAGAAGGCGGTCATTCCGGATTCGTCGTAACCGATCGCCAGATAGGCCGGGCCGATATACGTATCGGCCCCGAAGAACAACGAGAAATCCTTGCGCGTGTCTCCGAGACTGATCTCACTGCGATTGGCCCAGACGTTCCCGGCCTCGAATGAGGCGCCCACGTACGCCGGCACGTCCAGGATGCCCTCGCCGCCATTGCCGACCTTGTGCAGATAGATCAGACGGCCGATTGCAAATTGCGGCCCGGACAATGTTTCAGCCGGCACGCCCGAGAGATTCAGAAACCCCCCCAGCGGGAAGAACGTCCGCACGTTCGTCTGGCTGCCGCCGATCGTACTGCCGGTCGTGATCCAGGCTACAACCGTGTTGCGCGCCCAGGAGTGCGCAGCCCGGTAGTCGATCGTCAGCAAGTCGGTACCCTGTTCGCCGCCGCCCCCATCCTCGACGCTCGCCTGGGCGAGCAGCGCCTGGCCGCTGCGCGGGAAATTGGCACTCGTGAGGCTGTCGTAGCCGAAGCGCACGAAGTACTGGGTGACGGAAAAATCCGACCGCGGCGCGCTCACGCCCAGGTCGACCCGTGAACTGCCGTGGCTTTCCACGGCGCCGACCCGCAGTTCGCCCCAATTGCTGAACTCACGTCCGAAATCGATCCCGTAATCGACGCTGGAAACGCGAAAGTTCCCAACCTGCCTGTCATCGACGGTCTGCGCCACATCGTGCGACTCGACCTGCGCGTGCGGGGCGACGAAATAGCGTTCCACGTTCGACAGTGGCAGCCACAGCTCGGTTGCCAGCAGCGGCGCGGTGCCAACCTGCACGTCCCATACCGACTCGGCGCCCAGTGAATTGAGCTCGGTGATGTCCAGACGCCCGGCAGCGTTGAAGGTCGTCTGACCCTTGAAGTCGTCCTGCAGTGCGATGCCGAAGCGCAGATAGTTCGGTCCCCAGGAGTTGCGCCGCGCCGTGAAATCCAAACCCGAGCGCCCCAACGGGTCCTGCACTAGGCGATAGTCGAGCATCTCCAGGTCGCCGCGGCCGTACAGGGCGCCGACCTCGGACTTGAGCGCCGCGGGATCGATCGTCTTGCCCTCGAATTGGCTGAACATGTCGTCGATCGGCTTTTGATAGCTGCTTGAATTCGCCTCGACCGTGATGAAATCCACTTTCGGCAGTCCCGAGCGCACTGCCTGCCGCGCCTGCTGGTAGCGGGCGTATTCAGCGTCGGAAATGCCGAGCGCTGAGAGCTGCGCCTCGACCGCTCGGGCCGCGGACACGCCGGCGTCCACGATCTTCATGGTCTCGGGAAAGTCGTAGGATGCGAAATCGCCCAGCTCCAGCTTGACCACGACGTCGTTCGGCCCCAACGTCGCCAGATCGCGCTCGATGTCCTTGCGCAGCAGGATCGACAGCATCTGATTGGTGATTCCGGGCAGCGTCGTCAGGCTCTTACGCGGCTGCAGCGGAAATCCCGCATCCACCACGATCAGAACGTCCACCCCCATCGCGCGCGCTACATCGACCGGCAGGTTGTCCGCCAGACCGCCGTCGACCAGCAATTCTCCCTGGTACTCGACCGGTGCGAATAGCCCCGGGACGGACATGCTGGCTCGCATGGCGCTGGTCAGATCACCTGCGCCAAGCACCCGCTTGCCGCCGGTCTCGAGGTTGGTGGCCACGGCGCGAAAGCGCGTCGGTAAGCGATCGAAATCCGTGATCGTCGCGACCGGCAGGGTGAGCTGACGCAGAGTCTCGGTAAGCATCTGGCCCTGCACCAGACCCTTCGGAATGACCAGCTTGCGGCCCTGCAGCCCGACCGGCAGGTTGACCAGGAACTCCCGGTCCTCCTCCTTACGGCGATAGTCCAGTTCGGTGCGCGGCGGACGGTCGCGAAATGCCGCCTGCCAATCGATCGTCGCCAGAGCGCGCTCGATCTCCTCGCCCGACATGCCGCTGGCATACAGGCCGCCTACCACCGCTCCCATGCTGGTACCGGCGATCACATCGACCGGCACGCGCAGCTGGTCGAGCATCTTCAATACGCCGATATGGGCCGCACCACGCGCGCCGCCGCCGGAGAGCACCAACCCGATGCGCGGCCGCGCCGGGCCGGCGGGATTCGCGGCGTCGGCCGTCGATGACTGCTGCGCGCCGGCCGTCGAAGCGACGATCAGCAGCGCCGTCAGGGCGACTGTTCTTGCAATACCCATGCACCGTCACGGCAGATCGGGCCGCGGCACCAATCTTAGCATGTGCTCGTGGAACAACCCGCCGTGAACGCGGGCTGCGCTACCGCGCACAGGTGCCAGCCATTAAGCTTGCCGACATGGGCCCGGCATTCCTGATCTCACTCGGCATCCAGGTATTGCTGATCGTTCATTGCATCCGCACCGGTCGCAACGGCCTGTGGATTCTGGCGATCGCACTGATACCACTGGCCGGCTCGCTGGCCTATATCCTGATCGAACTGCTGCCCAGCCTGTTCTCGAGCCGCGGCACACGCAAGGCCATGCAGGGCATGCGCAAGGCCCTGGATCCCGAACAGAACCTGCGTCGATACGAGGACGAGGCGCGCGCGGTGGGTGACGTCGCCAGCCGCCAGCGTTATGCGGACGAGCTGCTGCGCCAGGGGCGCGCGCCGGAAGCCGTGGCCATCTACCGCCAGGCGCTGACAGGCCTCTACGAACACGATCCGGACCTGATGCTGGGCCTGGCGCGCGCGCAGTTCGCGGCCGGCGCCTTCGCCGATGCGCGTTCGACTCTGGATGCCCTGATCGCCCACAACCCGGAATACCGCTCGCCCGATGGGCATCTGCTCTATGCCCGCGCGCTCGAGGGCGAAGGCAACCGCGATAAGGCACTGGAGGAATACGCAGCGGTGAGCAAGTACTACGCCGGCGCTGAGGCGCCGCTGCGCTACGCTCAACTGCTGCGCGCCGGCGGGCAGGCCGAGCAGGCGCGCCGGGTGCTAACCGAGCTGCTGGATCACGCGCGAATAGCGCCGCGACACTATCGCAAGATGCAACAGGAGTGGCTCGCCGACGCGGCCCGCGAATTGGCCGCCCTCTAGCGCCCACGCGCCAGCGGCTGTTGCTGCGTAATGCAGTGTAGGTTGCCGCCGCCCAGCAGGATCTCGCGCGCGGCGACGCTGACGATTCGCCGGCGCGGAAATACCCGGCGCAGTACTCGGCGTGCGGCCGTGTCAGTACGCTCATCCAGCGCCGGTACGATCACCGCTCCGTTGGCAAGGTAGAAGTTGACGTAGCTGCCGGCCAGTCGTTGCCCGGCTCGCAGCCGCCGGATGTCACCGGTCGGAGCGATGCCGGCCGCCTCCCGTCGCGTCATATAGAGCGGCCCTGGTGACGGCAACTTATGCACCCGAAGCCGTCGCCCGCGCGCATCGCGCGCGTCCCTTAGCCGCTCCCAGGCGTCGTTTGAAACCCGCCACTGCGGATCGGCCGGGTCATCGCACCAGGTCAGGCAGACTTCGCCGGGACGCGCAAAGCACGCCAGGTTGTCGATATGGCCACCGGTTTCGTCGTCGATCACGCCCTGCCCCAGCCAGATGATCTGGCTCGCTCCCAGGTAGCGCTTCAACAGTGTCTCGAGCTGATGGCGGCTGAGCTTGCGATTGCGGTGAAGCAGGCATTGCTCGGTGACCAGAACCGTGCCCTGTCCGTCGACGTGAATCGCCCCGCCTTCATTGATGATTGGCGCGCAGTAGCGCTCGCACTGGCTGAGCTCAAGAACCTTCTGCGCGACCAGCTGGTCGTGGCGAAAATCCTGGTACAGGCCGCCCCAGGCGTTGAAGCGCCATTGCACGCCGCGCACTGCACCCGCGGCATTGACGACGAACGTCGGGCCAACATCGCGCATCCAGGCGTCATCGCTGGACAGCTCGACGACGCGCACGTCAGCGCGCAGCGCGGCGCGGGCGACCAAAAACTGCCGCGCCGACGCGCCGACGGTGACCGGCTCGAAACGGGCGATGGCCGCAGCGGTGGCAGCAAATGCGAGCTGCGCCGGTGCCGCGCGCGCGCGCCAGTTGTCCGGGCGTTCGGGCCACAGCATCCAGCAGCCGGCATGAGGTTCGAACTCCGCCGGCATCCAGAAACCGTCGCGCGAGGGCGTTGATCGCAGCGTGGCAGGCATGGTGGCTACATTCTAGCAATGCCGTGCCACGTCACGGCCCTGCAAAGCCACGCTGTGTTAGCATTTCGACAGGCTTCCACCCGCTGGATTCCCGCCATGACCAATCCCAATCCGACTTCTGCCAAGCCGGTTGTACCCGCTGCCGGCCAGAAGATATCGATCAGCAACGGCAAACTCTCGGTCCCCGACCAGCCAATTATCCCGTTCATCGAGGGCGACGGCACCGGGCGCGATATCTGGCGCGCCAGTGTGCGGGTGCTCAACGGCGCCGTGCAGAAGGCTTACGGCAGTGGTCGCAAGATCGAATGGATGGAAGTCTACGCCGGTGAGAAATCCTTCAATGCTTTCAAGAGCTGGCTGCCGGACGAGACCGTGCAGGCCTGCCGGGAGTTCCTGGTATCGATCAAGGGGCCACTGACCACACCGATCGGCGGCGGCATCCGCTCGCTCAATGTGGCGTTGCGCCAGCTGCTGGATCTGTACGTTTGTCTGCGCCCGGTGCGTTGGTTCAGGGGCGTGCCCTCGCCGGTCAAGGCACCCGAGAAAGTCGACATGGTGATTTTCCGAGAGAACACCGAGGACCTGTATTCCGGCATCGAATTCGAACAGGGCACCGAAGACAATCGCAAATTCCTGGAGTTTCTAAAGAGCAACTTTCCCAAGCATTACGCCAAGATCCGCTTTCCCAACAGCAGCGGCATCGGCATAAAAAACGTATCTATCGAAGGCACCGAGCGCCTGTTTCGCGCCGCAGTCGAGTACGCACTGGCCAACAGGCGCAAGAGCGTGACCATCGTGCACAAGGGCAACATCCTCAAGTTCACCGAGGGCTCGTTTCGTGCCTGGGCCTATGCGCTGGCCGAACGCGAATTTACCGACAAGGTGTACACCTGGCTGCAATGGGAGCGCACCAAGGCCTCGGCTGGCGAGAAGGTTGCCAACGATGAGCAAGCTGCTGCGCTCAAAAGCGGCAAGGTGCTCATCAAGGATGCGATCGCGGATATCACCCTGCAGCAGGTGCTGACGCGCGCCGATGAATTCGACGTGGTTGCGACGCTGAACCTCAACGGCGACTACCTGTCGGATGCGCTGGCCGCGCAGGTCGGCGGTATCGGCATCGCGCCGGGCGCCAACATCAACTACATGACCGGACATGCGGTGTTCGAAGCCACGCACGGCACCGCCCCCAAGTACGCCGATCTGGATCAGGTCAATCCCGGCTCGGTGATCCTATCTGGCGAAATGATGCTGCGTTACATGGGCTGGGTCGAAGCCGCTGACGCCATCATTCGCGCGATGGACAAGACCATCGCTCAAAAGACCGTGACCTATGACTTCGCCCGATTGATGGAAGGCGCGACCAAGGTCAAGTGCAGCGAGTTCGGAGACGCGCTGATCAGAAACCTGTAGGCGATACCTGGCTCAGAGTTTGCGCTGCGCTGGCGGCGGCGGAGTGTACTGATACACCCAGGTCTCGGTCAGCGCCTCGCCATTCAGAGCCAGGAACAGGCGTAGGTCGATCGGATCGGTGCTCTCGTCAGTCGGCTTCAGATCGAACATTGCTCGCCAGCCGTTGATCGCATGCAGCGGGCGCGCCGAGGTGATCTCGATCTGCCCACGTGAGGCGGTGATCATCGGCTCCACCTGTGCGTCCTCGCCGAGCAGCGGAAATCGGCCGCCGGCGAAATCGACCACGAAGCGCCACGAGAAGTAACTGCGTTTCTGCCCAACGACGCCGCCGATGCCAGTACGTGTTGCCTGTACCTGAGCCAGCGGGCAGCTGATTGGATTGTAGCGGCACCAGTACAGCCGATAGCCAAAAAGCAGCTCCTGGCCGCGCTGAGGTTTGTCGGCCGGATTCCAGAATGCCACGATGTTGTCGGCCGTCTCGTCGGTGGTCGGCAGTTCGACCAGCATTACCTGCCCTTTGCCCCATCCATTCTTGGGCTGAACCCATACACTCGGACGCAGATCGTAGAACACGCCGTCGTCCTGGTAGTGATCGAACACGCGATCACGTTGCATCAGTCCGAAGCCGTGTGGGGAATCATCGACGAATGAATTTACCCGCACGGTGGGAGGATTAACCAGAGGGCGCCACAGCCATTCGCCACCACCGTTATAGATCTGCAGGCCGTCGGAATCGTGGATCGACGGCCGCCAGTCGTTGTCTACGCGCCGATCGTTTGAACCAAACAGAAACATGCTGGTGCCCGGCGCGACTCCGAGACGCTCAATGGTCTTGCGTGGATACAGTGCGGCGTCCACGTCCATTACGATGGTATCCGCGACATCGACGATGAACCTATAGGCGCCGGCGACGCTCGGCGAATCGAGCAGCCCGTAGAGTGTGACCTGGCTGGAATTCTTTGGCGGTCGCTCCAGATAGTACGCAACGAAATCCGGAAATTCCTCCGCGCGATTCGTGCCGCAGTCGATCGCCAGTCCCCGCTGCGACATTCCGTACTGCTTGTCGCCGTCGACCGCGCGGAAATAGGACGCGCCCTGGAATGCCGCTATGTCGCGCGTCCAATCGGAATGAAACAGCAACCGAAAGCCAGCAAAGCCCAGATTGGCGGGTAGCTTGCGCCCATCGACACCACTCTTGCTGTAGTCGAACATCGCCGAGTCGTACGCCAGCTCCTGTGCCTGTCCGTTCTCAACGCTGAACATGCGCACCGGCTTGACCACGGTGAATCCGAGATGAAAGAAGCGCGCCTGAAACCACAACCCCTCGCCGGCCCACAGCGAGTGATCGTCGCGAAAGCGGATTGCCTGCCATCGATCCCAGTCGAGCTTGGCCAGCGGCGCGGGCAGCTGTACGTCGGGCGGCTTATGGGCTGCCGCCGCCAGGGTGCGCGCCTGGCCTTTCAGCTGCGCATAGTCGAACGGCATCGGCGCGCCCAGCCGCTTGAGCGGCACCGCAGGTGAATTCGCTGCGCGCACCGCTCGTGCCATGGGTAACGCGCTGGCGGCCAAGGCTGCTCCAGCCTGAAGAAATCGACGTCGGGACATGCGAACAGGAAGCGATCTGCGGCGCCGCCATGTGTGCGGCGCCTTCATTGTAGCGCGGGCCGCGGTCCGCAGGACTTACCTTCGCGCGTTCGAGCGCGCTATTCTCGATGCCGGAGGCAGCGCGATGACTGACGTGAACCCCGCCGAGAGCGTCCCGCACGGATTGAAACCAGTCGAGGGCGATTACGAGCTGAGCAATTTTCAGTTCAGAAGCGGAGACAGCCTGCCGGCGCTGCGCATCCACTACCGCACGCTCGGGCAGCCTCGCCGCGACGCGAACGGCGTGGTACGCAATGCGGTACTGGTCCTGCACAGTACCAGCGGCAGCGGCGCTCAGTTTCTCGGGCCGGACTTCGCCGGCCAGCTGTTCGGACCCGGTCAGCCGCTTGACGCCGGAAAATTTTTTATTGTGCTGCCCGACGGCATCGGCCACGGCCGCTCGTCCCGGCCCAGCGATGGGCTGCGGGCAAGCTTCCCCCGCTACGGCTATCTGGACATGGTGAGCGCACAGCACCGGCTGCTCACCGACGGGCTGGGCGTTGACCATCTGCGCTTGGTGATGGGCACGTCGATGGGCGGCATGCATACCTGGTTGTGGGCGGAGGAATATCCGGATTTCATGGATGCGTTGCTGCCGCTGGGGGCTTTGCCGACGCAGATCAGCGGCCGCAATCGGGTCTGGCGTCGCGTCATCATCGATGCCATCCGCAACGATCCCGCCTGGCGAGGCGGGGATTACCAGCGGCAGCCGCCGAGCCTGCGCACCGCCCTGCAGGTCATGTATCTCATGAGCAGCAACGCGCTGCTGCGATTCCAGGAAATGCCGACATTGAAGAAGAGCGACGCAGGGCTCGACGCGGCCATCGACGCGGTGATGCCACTGCACGATGCGACCGACTATCTCTATCTGATCGAGGCATCCCGCGACTACGATCCGGGGCCGCGCCTGGAGCAGATCCGCGCGCCGTTGCTGGCGGTCAATTTCAACGACGATCTAATCAATCCGCCCGAGCTCGAAATCCTCGAGCGCGAAATTCGCCGGGTGCCGGGCGGTCGGATGATCCTCACGCCATCGGCCGCAAACTCGCGCGGGCACGACACGATGATGGCCGCAGCAGTGTGGACGCAGCACCTGCAGCAGCTTCTCAACATAACATCGGCATAATGTTGACCCACTGGTCGCTCTGCCGGTCGTCCGACACTGCGCTGCCTCAGGTCTGACGCCATTTGGCGACAAGCCGACACATCGAGCCGAGAGATGATGGCGTCTCTCGTCCCGCCTGTGTTACTAGAGCCTCTACTAGCTGGGAGTTGCAATGATTCGATCGCTGCGCATGCCGATATTCGCCTTTGCCCTTGCCGTACTGTTGGTTGCCTGTGGCAATGGCAGCGTATCGGTTCTGCCCACCGGCAGCAGCGGCGGAACCTCCACCGGCGCGGGTGCTAGCAGCAGCAGTAGTAGCAGCAGCGGGGGTAGCAGCAGCAGCGGTGCGACCGCCACCGCCGATGTGCTGACTTACCACTACGACACGATGCGTACCGGCCAGAATCTGAACGAAACTACCTTGACTCCGACCAACGTCAACAGCTCCGGCTTCGGTTTGCTGCGCATATTGGCCGCCGACGGCCTGGTGGACGCCGCGCCGCTGATCGTCACCAACCTCACCGTCAACGGTAGCGCCCATAACGTGGTCTACGTTGAATCCGAACATGACACCGTGTACGCGTACGACACCGACACCGGCGCGCTTCTCAAGCAGGTGTCGCTGCTCGGAAGCGGTGAAACTCCGAGTGATTCGCGCGGATGCGGCCAGGTGCAGCCGGATATCGGCATCACCTCGACTCCGGTCATCGATCGCAGCGCTGGGCCTAATGGCACGATGTTCGTGGTGGCGATGTCGAAGAACGGCAGTGGTACCTACTACCAGCGTCTGCACGCGCTTGATTTGGTTTCACTCGCTGATCGTATGACGCCGGTGTCGATTGAAGCGACCGTTCCGGGCACCGCCTACGGTGCCAGTGGACAGGTGGCTTTCGTCACCGATCAATACAAAGAGCGCGGCGCCCTGCTACTGCAGCAAGGCCAGATATTCACCGTGTGGGCGTCGCACTGCGACGACGGCGCGTACAACGGCTGGGTCATTGCCTACAATGAGACCACACTGACCCAGACGCAGGTGCTCAACCTGACTCCCAACGGTTCCCAGGGCGCCATCTGGGATGTCTCCGGCGTGGCCGCCGATGGCGACGGAGCGATGTACACGCTGCTCGGCAACGGCATCTTCGATACCACGCTGGACACGAACAATCTCCCGTTGCATCAGGACTACGGCAACACCGCGGTTAAGATGTCGCTGGGAACTAGCGGCGCGCTCGCGGTAAGCGACTATTTTGCGCCTTCGAATACCACTGTCGAGTCACAGGGCGACATCGATCTTGGTTCCGGCTCGCCATTGCTGCTGCCGGACCAGGTGGATAGCTCCGGTGTCACACGCCATCTGATGCTGGCGATGGGTAAGGATACCAACCTGTATCTGCTCAATCGCGACAATATGGGAAAATTCAACTCCGGCAGCAATCAGATCTTTCAAGAGGTCTCCAACTCACTTTCCGGCGGTGTGTTCTCCGCACCGGTGTATTTCGCCGGCAGCATCTATTTCGCGGATGTCGGCGGTACTCTAAAGCAGTATGCCCTCAGTGCGGCGCGGCTTCCGACGTCGGCAACTTCGCAATCGACCGTGACCTTTGCATTCCCCGGCGCATCGCCCTCGATCTCCGCCAACGGCGGCAGCAGCGCGATAGTCTGGGCCGTGCAGAGCAACACCAGCAGTGCCGCGGTGCTGCACGCCTACAATCCCGCCAATCTCGCTGTCGAGTATTACAACAGCACACAAGCCGGGTCGCGTGATGGCTTCGGCAGCGGCAATAAATTCGTTACGCCGGTGGTATCCGCCGGTAAGGTGTTTGTAGGCACGCCGAGCGGCGTGGCCGAGTTCGGCCTGCTGTAACGGCGGTCACGGTTCCCGCAGCGCCCGGTCGATATCCTCGATCAGGTCGTCCGGATCTTCGAGCCCGATCGACAGGCGGACCGTACCCGGAACGATGCCGGCCTGACGTTGCTGCGCATCGGTCAGGTCGCGGCTGCCGAGCAGCTGCGAAGGCATCACCAGTGAGTCCGTGGCGCCAACGCTTGCCGCCATCGCGAACAGCTGCAAACGGTCGGCGCAGCGCCGTGCCGCGTCTGCTCCCCCTCGCAGGTCAAAACTGACCACCGTGCCGAAGTCGCTCATTTGCTGGCGGGCCAGTGCGTGCTGCGGGTGCGAGGCAAGCCCCGGGTAGTGGGTACGCTCGACCGCGGCATGCGCCGCCAGATACTCGGCAATACGCTGGGCAGCGGCGCTTTGCGTCTGGTAGCGCACAAAATAAGTTTTGAGCCCCCGCTGCAGCAGAAACGCCGCGTGCGGATCCAGTGCCCCACCCAGAGTCCTGAAATCGGCGCGCAACCGGTCGATCAGTTCGGTACGCGCGATGACCGCGCCGCCCATGACGTCGCCGTGACCGGACACGAATTTGGTCAGGCTGTGCAGATAGAAGTCGATATCGAATTCGGCGTGCTGGTGCACGCCAGCGAAGGTGTTGTCGAGCAGTGTTACAGCGCCATGCGCGCGCGCCATGCGGGTGATGGCGGCGATGTCGGCGATCCGATTGATCGGGTTGGTCGGACTTTCAAAGATCACCAGCCGCGTCGGGCGCGCCGCGAGCGTGCGTTCGATGCCGGCCAGATCCAGGATCGACAGCAGCGTGTGCTCGACACCGAATCGGCTCAGGGTATGACGGATCAGGAAGCGCGTCGGCCCGTAGCTTTCGAGGAAACACAGCACGTGATCACCCTGACGCGTCAGTGCCAGCAGCGTCTGCGCCACCACGCCCACCCCGGAAGAGCACACCAGACAGTCCTCGCGCCCCTGCAGCTCAGCCAGCGACAGCTCTAACTGCCGGGTGGTGGGATTGGAGGTGCGTAAATAGAAGAAGCCGGGTCGGTCACCGGCAAGCGAGCGCAGCGTCTCATCGACCGTGTCGAACTCGAACTTTACGGTCTGATAAATCGGTGGCACCACCGGCCGATTGTCGGGCGGCACCGGTACCGCCGGCGGGTGGTTGACCCGGGTGGTCTTCTTCATGATCGATTCCTCGCGCTCGGCGCGCGGTCGCGCTCGAAGGCCAGCAGTCGCGCCGCTCCCTGATCCAGAGTCTCGTCGCGCTTGGCGAAACACAGCCGCAGCAGCGTCATGGGCGGCGGCCGCTGGTAGAACACCGACAACGGTATGCTCGCGACCCCGGCCTGCGTCAGCAACTTATCGGCAAACTGCGTGTCGACGGCGTCGCTCAGGGCACCGTAGTCGATCAACTGAAAAAATGACCCCTGCGCTCGCGGCAGCGTCAGACCACTACCACGCAGGGCACTGCTCAAGCGATCGCGTTTCGCCCCGAGCAGCCCCGGCAGGTCGTCACCGCAATCCGGATGCTCACCCAGGTATTGAGCGATCGCCACCTGCAGCGCGGTTGAAATCGAAAATGTGTTGAACTGATGCACCTTGCGCAACTCAGCGGTCAGGTCCGCCGGAGCCACGGCATAGCCGACGCGGATGCCGGTGGCCTGCAGTGTCTTGCCAAACGAGAACACCGCCACGCTGCGCTCGCGCAACTCCTCATGCGCCAGAACGCTGTGATGCCGGCGTCCGTCAAACACGATGTGCTCATAGACCTCGTCGGAGATCAGGCGGATGTCACGATCGCGCAGCAACGCGGCGAGCTCGGTCAGATCCTGCTCGCAGAGGCAAGTGCAGGCCGGATTGTGCGGCGAGTTGATGATCACCAATCGGGTTCGATCGGTGAGCGCAGCCCCGATGGCCTGCCAGTCATAGCGGAACTGAGGTGGCTGCAACGCTATGTGCACACACTCGGCGCCGGCGAGCTGCACCGCCGGTTCGTAGGAATCATAGCTGGGATCGAACACCAGTACCTGATCGCCCGGCCCGACCAAGGCCTGGACCGCCGAATAGATCGCCTCGGTCGCGCCGAGCGTCACGGTAACTTCCAGTTCCGGGTCGATGCGCACCGCGTAACTGCGCTGCAGCTTGGTGGCAATGGCTTCGCGCAGTATCTGCACGCCCGGCATCGGCGCATATTGATTATGGCCGGCGAGCATAGCCTCGTGCACCAACTCGCCCAGACGCGGGTCGATGCCGTAGTCGGGGAAGCCCTGCCCGAGATTGATCGCGCCTAGCTCGGTCGCGCGCCGCGACATGATGGTGAAGATGGTGGTGCCGACGTGCGGCAGCTTGCTGCGGACAGCCACGCTATCGCTGCTGTCGCTGGGCGGCAGCGAACGCCGCGCCCACGACACCGGCCTGGGCTCCATGGGCAGCTCGCCGGATCTCGGCCGGACTTTGCAGCAAGTGGCCGAACTGATCGAAGTCTTCGCTGATCGAGCCGCCGATGATGAATAGGTCAGGCCAGAAAAGGCCGTGCAACCGCGCCAGATAATCGTTTACCCGCGCGCACCAGGTCGGCCAGTCGAGGTGCTGCTCGGTGCGCACGCGCGCCGAGGCTGTGAACTCGGCATCGCGCCCGTGAAATTCCAGATGGCCGAATTCGGTGTTGGGCACCAACTCGCCGTCGAGAAACAGTGCCGAGCCGATGCCGGTGCCGAAGGTCAGCATGATCACGACGCCGTCGGCATCCTTGCCAGCCCCGCCAGCCGACATCTCGGCCACACCGGCCGCGTCAGCGTCGTTCAAGAACACCACGGGTCGCCCAATCAGCTTGGACAATTCCGCGCCGCCAGCGCAGCCGATCCAGGACTTGTCGACGTTAGCGGCAGTGCGGGCGATGCCCCCCTGCACTACCGACGGGAACGCCAGACCGACCGCCCCACTGCCGCCCAGGTCGCGGTCAATCTGCGCGCAGGCCTGTAGCACCGCCTCCGGCGTGGCCGGCGTCGGTGTGCGCACCGAGCGCAATGCCGTAGTAAGCGTGCCGCGTCCGGTGTCCACCATTGCGGCCTTGATGGAAGAGCCACCGACGTCAAGACCCAGCAGGATCGGACTCGCCATGCTGGCTGGCGGCCTAGGACGTCGCCAACGCCATGCGCATTTCCCGCTCCAGACGCCGCTCGCGCCGCTGCACGAACAGTGCCGAGGCAATTACGCCGACCGTGACCAGCAACACCATCATGGTGGCCAGTGCATTTACGTCCGGGCTAACGCCCAGACGCACCTTGGAAAAAATGACCATTGGCAACGTGCTCGACCCTGGACCCGCCACGAACTGCGATATGACAACATCATCCCACGATAGCGTAAACGACAACAGCCAGCCGGACAGCAGCGCCGGCGCGATCAGCGGCAGCGTAATGCGCCAGAATACCGTCTGCGGTCGGGCTCCGAGGTCCAGAGCAGCCTCTTCCAGTGACTCATCGAAATCGACCAGCCGCGCCTGCACGATCACCGCGACGTACGACAGCGAAAAGCTGATATGCGCGATCGTGATCGTCGTGACGCCGCGTCCCGCCGGCCAACCGATCAACTGCTCCATCGCCACGAACAGCAGCAGCATCGACAGGCCGGTAATGATCTCTGGCAGCACCAGCGGCGCGGTAGTCAGCGCACCCAACAACCCACGACCGCGAAAGCGACCGAAGCGCACCAGCGCAAACCCGGCCATCGTGCCCAAAATCACTGCGCCAGTGGCGTTCATGACCGCGACCTTCAGCGACAGTAGCGCAGCCTCGATTATTTGGCCGTTGTGAAGCAGCTGACGGTACCACTTCAGCGTCGGCGAGTGGGCGGCGTCCCACACCGTCACCAGCTTCGAGGCGTTGAATGAATACACGATCATCGACAGGATCGGCACGTACAGGAATGCAAACCCGAACGCCAACGCGCTCGGCAGCAGCACGGTCCGGCGGCGGTTCATGCTCCACTCTCGAGTTCGCGGCCGCGATAGCGCTGGAAGATGACGATCGGACCCATCAGGATGATCAGGATTAGGATTGCCACCGCGCTGGCGACCGGCCAGTCGCGATTTTCGAAGAACTCATCCGACAACACCCGGCCGATCATGATCTGGTTGGCCGACCCCAGCAGCGTGGGGATCACGTACTCTCCCACCGCCGGGATGAATACCAGCAGCGCGCCGGCGATCACACCCGGAAACGACAGCGGCACCGTTATCCGCATAAACGCCTTCCACGGTGGCGCGCCCAAATCGGCCGCCGCCTCCAGCAGCGTGGCGTCGTGCTTCTCCAGATTCGCGTACAGCGGCAAAATCATGAATGGCAGGTATGAATACACGATGCCGACATAGACCGCGAACGAAGTGTTGACCATCTGTATCGGCTCGCTGATCAGGTGCAGCGACAGCAGCAGATTGTTGACCAGGCCATCGTCCTTCAGCAGGCCTATCCAGGCGTAGATGCGCAGCAGGAACGAGGTCCAGAACGGCAGGATAATCAGCATCAGCAGTACGCTGCGGCGGGCCGGGGTCGCACGCGCGATTGCCAGCGCCATCGGGTAGCCCAGCAGCAGGCAAATGACGGTGGACACGGCCGCCACCTTCAGCGAATAGAGAAACGAGTCGAGGTACAGCGAGTCGGTAAACAGGAAATGATAGTTGGCGAAGTGCAGCTTGATCGCCAGCATCCGATCGTGGCTCCAATCGATCAGCGGCGCATAGGGCGGCATCGCGATCAGCGCCTCGGAAAACGACAGCTTCAGCACGATGAGGAACGGCACCAGGAAGAACAGGATGAGCCACAGCATCGGCACGGCGGTCGAGACCGGCCGGCCGAGCTGATCCAGGCTCATGCTGCGTCGAATCTGATGTAACACTGGATTCTTCAGACGCTGCCGACGACGGGACTGGAGGCGTCCCAGCTGAGGAATACCGCAGAGTCGCGCACGAACTGCTCCACCGGCTTGCGGCTGTTGTTCGCCAGCGTGACGCGCACGTCGCGACCGCCATCCAATCGCACCACGAACACCGACCAGTCGCCCAGATAGGCCACTTCCCTGATCGCGCCCCGCGCCCAGTTATCGGCATGTTCAGGGGCGCTGACCGATAGATTGATCTTCTCAGGCCGGACCGCGATCCATAGCGGTGCGTTCGGCGCCGCACTGATACCGTGGTCGATCAACACGGGCGCCGGCAGCTCCTGGCATTGCACCCGCACGAAGTCCGGTTCGTCTTCGACCAGGCGGCCCTCGAACAGATTGATCGAGCCGATGAAGTCCGCCACAAATCGAGTCTGTGGGAATTCGTAGATCTGCCGGGGAGTACCGACCTGCACGATCTCGCCCTTGTCCATGACGCCAATGCGGCTTGCCAGGGTCATGGCCTCCTCCTGATCGTGCGTCACTACGACGAAGGTGACACCGAGCTGCTGCTGGATGTTGATCAGCTCGAATTGCGTGTGCTCGCGCAGTTTGCGGTCCAAAGCGCCAAGTGGCTCGTCCAGCAGCAGCAGCTTCGGCCGCTTGGCAAGTGCGCGCGCCAGCGCGACACGCTGCCGCTGACCGCCTGAGAGCTGATGCGGCTTGCGCTTCAGATACGGCGCCATGCGCACGATCTCCAGGATCTCTCCAACCCGCCGCGATATCTCCGTCCGGCTCAGATGCTCCTGCTCCAGTCCGAAAGCGACGTTGCGCTCCACGGTCATGTGGGGGAACAGCGCATATGACTGGAACATCATGTTGATCGGCCGGCGGTACGGTGGGATCGACGCCAGATCCTCGCCGTCGATCAGCAGCCGGCCGGCGCTCGGGGCCTCGAATCCCGCCAGCACCCGCAGCAGCGTGGTCTTGCCACAGCCGGACGCACCCAGCAGGCAGAAGATCTCTCCGCGCTCAACGCCCAGCGTGACGTTATTGACCGCAACGAATTCGCCGAAGCGCTTGGTGACGCCCTCGAGCTGCAGGTAGCTTTGCGACATGGGTGGGATTACCGTCCGTGGCGTCAATGTCCGGTCTTGAATCGCGTCCAGGTGCGATTGAGCTCGCGCGTATAAGCCAGGGTATGCGACAGATCGGGATGCATCCGCGCCAGCTGATCCGCTGTCGGATAGATTTCCTTGTAAATGGCCGGATCGATCAGTTTGTACGAGGCCGCATTGCTGTTGGTGTAGTGCATGGTATTGGAGTTTCTGGCCGCCACGTCCGGACGTAGCAGGTAATTGATAAACAGGTGGGCGTTGTACGGATGCGGCGCGTCGGCCGGAATGGCGAGCATGTCGAAGAACATGATCGTGCCTTCCCTGGGTGCGTTGAATTCAATGTGGTACGGTTTGCCGGCTTCCTGGGCGCGGATGCGCGATTGACCGAAGTCGCCGCTCCAGCCGAGCGCCACGCAGATGTCCCCGTTGGCGAGATCCTCGATGTACTTCGACGAATTGATGTAGCTGATGTAGGGTCGCACGGATATCAGCAGCTTCTCCGCCGCGCGCAGGTCGTCCAGCGATTCGCTGTTCGGGTCGATGCCAAGGTACACCAGCGCGGTGCTAACTATCTCATCAGGCGCGTCCAGCACCGATACGCCGCACTTCTTGAAATTCTTGACGACCTTGGGATCGAACACCATCGCGAAGCTGTCGACCGGTGCATTCGGCATCGCCGCCTCGACCAGCTCCCGGTTGTATCCGACTCCGGATGTGCCCCAAAAATAATTGACGCCGTATTGATTGCCCGGATCGTTGATTTCGATACGGCGGGTTATCTCCGGATCCTCGTTCTTGAGGTTGGGCAGCAGCGATTTGTCGAGCTTGCGAAACACCCCGGCCTGGATCTGGCGCTGCAGAAACGAGGCTGAAGGTACCACGACGTCGTAGCCGGTGCGCCCCGACAGCAGTTTGGTCTCAAGCACCTCGTTGGAGTCAAATACGTCGTAATTGACCTTGATGCCGTATTCTTTTTCGAAGGCCGGTACCGTCCCCGGGTCGATGTAGTCCGACCAGTTGTAGACGTTGAGGACTCTCTCGACGTCCATCGGCTCGCCGTCGGCCGTGGTTCCACCGATGACTGGACGGCCCGTAGAGGTGGCCGGCTGGCCGCCACAGCCCGCGAGCAGTAGCAGCGCGAGGACCACCGCCGCCGGCAACCCCGGATCAGCCGGTCGCGCCAATGAAATCTCCCTCCCCGTCGCTGTCAGGAAATGATAACGCAGGCCGCTCCCGGCTAGACATTCAACAGCAGATGCTCACGTTCCCAGGAACTGATGACCTGCAAAAACACCTCGTGCTCGGATTGCTTGACGATGGTATAGGCCGCGACGAACGGCTCGCCCAGGATCTGCAGCAGCGGATCGCAGTCTCGCAACCGTGCCAGGGCCTCGTCGAGCGAGCGCGGCAGGGAGTACGGCATATCGTGGGCGCTGCCAGACACCGGTTCGGTCGGCTTCAGACCTTCGGTCATGCCCAGATAGCCGCAGGCTAACGACGCCGCGATCGCAATATAAGGATTGGCGTCGGCCCCACCGACCCGATTTTCGATACGGCGCGATTCCGGCGCCGACATCGGCACCCGCAGTCCCGCGGTGCGGTTGTCGTAACCCCACTGCACGTTGATGGGCGCCGACAGGTAGCGTGTCATGCGGCGATAGGAGTTGACGTTGGAGCAGAACAGCGACATCGCCGCCGGGATGTAGCGCTGCAGGCCGGCGATGTGGGAGAAGAACAGCGGCGACGGCGTGCCGTCAGGGTTGCTGAAGATGTTCTTGCGGGTCTTCTTGTCGACGATGCTTTGGTGAATGTGCATCGCGCTGCCGGGTTCCTTGGCATGTGGTTTGGCCATGAAGGTCGCGTACATCTTGTGCCGCAAGGCCGCCTCGCGCGCCGTACGCTTGAACAGGAATGCCTGATCGGCCAGATCGAGCGGCTCGCCGTGCAGCAGATTGATTTCCATCTGCGCCGGACCGTCCTCGTGAATCAAGGTATCGATCTCGATATCCTGCGCTTCGCAGAAGGCATAGATATCGTCGAACAGCGGATCGAACTCGTTGACCGCTGCGATGCTGTAAGACTGTCGCCCCGGCTCGGCGCGGCCGGAGCGGCCGACCGGCGGCTTGAGCGGGTAGTCGGCATCGATGTTGGGCTCAATCAGGTAGAACTCGAGTTCCGGGGCGATGACCGCCTCCCATCCACGCTGCGCGTACAGATCGAGCACGTGCCGCAGCAGATGCCGTGGTGCCATCATCACCGGCCGGCCATCCGAATAGAAGCAGTCATGGATCACCTGCGCGGTGGGTTCGGCCGCCCACGGCACTACCCGAACGGTCTTGGCGTCCGCCTTGAGCACGATGTCGATCTCGGCCGGACTCATGGCATCGCTGGTATCCGGGGGGTAATCACCGGTCACCGTCTGCAGGAAGATGCTCTCGGGCAATCGCATGCCCTCGTCCTCGGCAAACTTCTCCGCCGGCATGATCTTGCCGCGGGCAATGCCCGCCATGTCCGGAATGATCGCCTCGACCTCGGAGATGCCGTGATCGCGAAAGAATTGTTGTATTTCTGTAGCCATGGGGTCACCTTCAATTGCGCGCACGGCACGCCGCGCCAAACTCGGCGAACAGCGCGCGGGAAAAATCGTTTCTAGTCGCCTGCCATTCCGGGTGCCACTGCAGCGCCAGCGCAAATGCCGGTGCTTGCTCGACCCGGAACGCCTCAATCACGCCGTCGGGGGCCCGAGCCTCGACTGCCAGCCCCTTGCCGAGCTCGCGCACACCCTGGCTGTGCAGCGAGTTGACTTGGATGCGGTCTCTGCCTGCCAGCCGCCGCAGCAGACCACCGGGCTCCAACATCACCTCATGCGCCGGACCGTACTGCTGTTCCAGCGGATCTTTCGGATTTTCTCGATGGTCCAGATACCCGGGCACGTCTTGCAGCTGCTGCCAGAGCGAACCACCGAAGGCAACGTTGATCTCCTGGAAGCCGCGACAGATGCCCAGCACCGGTACGCCGGCGGCGACTGCCCGTGGAATCAGCGGCAGAGTGGTCTCGTCGCGGTGCGGATCGTGCAGCGTCGGGGTCTGACTGGGCTCGCCGCGGTAGTGCCGTGGATCGACGTTGGTCGGACTACCCATGAACAGCAGACCGTCGAGCGTCTCGAGCAGCTCTTCCAGCCGCAGCTCACGTCCGATGGCCGGCACGATCAGCGGCAATGCACCCGCGCCGTCGAGCACCGCCGTCAGGTACTTCTCACCCGCCAAGTGGTAGGGCTGCTGACCGAGCATGCGCCGGTCGGCCGGAATCCCAATGACAGGACGCTTCGAGCTCATGATGACGTAATGCACCGGTCACAGAACCTGTATGGATATACAGGTCTGGTGGTGTCTGGCTTCATACCGCGAGATCGACATTAGACCATAGCCGGCGGGCGCACGCCGCCGCAGCGCTCAGTTCCCAAGTTCGCGGACGGCGGCACAGGCCGGAAGTCAAGCATTTGATTCGGCGCGGGATTTCTGGCAATACGGCCGCATGTTGACCGCCCCATTTCCCGACTATGTTGACAGCTACTACGCCGCCAGTACGCCGCTTCCACCCCGCGCAGCCTCGCTAACCGGCACCGTCAGGGCCGATATTTGCGTTGTGGGTGGGGGCATTGCCGGCTGCTCTGCCGCTCTGGCGCTCGCCGAGCGTCGCTACCGGGTGGTGCTGCTGGAAGGGCAGCGCATCGGCTGGGGCGCCTCAGGCCGCAACGGTGGTCAGGCCATCTTCGGCACCGCGATGGAGCAGTCGGATCTGGAGCAGCTGGTCGGCGCCGCCGACGCACGCCGAATCTGGGAAATCTCGCTCGAAGGCATCGCGCTGATGAAGCACCGCATCAAGCGCCACCAGATCGACTGCGACTGGGTCGACGGCCAAATGTTCGCCGCCATCAAGCCTCGTCAGCTGCGCGCCCTGAGGCTGTGGCAGGAACAGCTCGAGCGCGAGTATGGCTATAGCAGCCTGTTGCTGATGGAACGCGCGCAGGTGCGCTCAATCCTAGCCACCGAGCGCTACGTCGGTGCTCTGCACGACTACAACAACGGCCACCTGCACCCGCTGCGCTATACGCTCGGCCTGGCGCGCGCCGCGACCCAGGCAGGGGTGGAGATCTATGAGGGCAGCCGCGCATTGAGTTTCGCCCGTCGCGACGGCCTGATTCGCGTGCGCACCGACGTCGGGGCGGTGGACTGCGAGCACGTCCTGCTCGCCGGCAATGCCTGGTTGGGCGACACCGCTCCGCCGCTCAAACGCAAGCTCATGACGATCGGCAGCTACATCATCGCCACCGAACCGCTCGGCGAGCGGCGCGCGCGCCAGCTGATCGCCAACGGATCCTCGGTGTGTGACACCAATTGGATCCTGGACTACTTTCGCTGCACCGCGGATTACCGCCTGTTGTTCGGCGGGCGTGTCAATTACTCGCTTCTGAACGTACCGGGGGTCGCTCAGATCACTCGCAAGCGCATGCTCAACGTGTTCCCGCAGCTGCTCAGCGCGCGCATCGACTACGCCTGGGGATGTCTACTCGACATCACGCTGAATCGGGGACCAAACTTCGGCCGCCTCGAGCCCAACGTCTACTACCTGCAGGGTTTCTCCGGCCACGGGATCGCCCTGGCCGGCATTGCCGGACAGCTGGTCGCCGAATCGATCGCCGGCACCGCCGAACGCTTCGACGTGTTTGCCCGCATTCCGCATCGCGATTTCCCGGGTGGCATGGCGTTGCGTCGACCGACGCTGGTGCTGGCGATGCTCTGGTATCGGCTGCGCGACCTGCTTTAAGCTGTACGCCCATGAAACTCACTCTGACAGCGTGTGTCGCAATCGCAATGGCAGGCAGCGTAGGCCTGAGCGCCTGCGGTCTGGCCGGAACCGCAGCCAGCAGCGCGACCGGCGCAGCGGCCGAAGCCCAGCAGGCGCAACAAGCCAAGCAAATCGAGCAGCGCGCGCAACAGCAGGCCGAGGATGCCGTGAAGCAGGACGCCGATCGGCGCGCGCAAGCGGAAAAAGACGCCCAGTAGTCGCCGCCTTATCCTAGGCGGACCGCGCGCGGATCTCGAAGCAGCGATGGATTCGCGGATTGCGCTCGAAATCGAATGCCAGTGTCTGAGCCGAAATGTCCCGCACATTCCAGCGCTCCGACAGCATCGGGTCAGGCCGAAAACGCTGGGCGTTGGTCGAGAACACCAGTAAACCTTCCGGTGCCAACACGCGCATGCTGCCGGCGATCAGTTCAACATGATCGCGTTGAACGTCCAGTACGCCCTGCATTCGTTTGGAATTGGAAAAGGTCGGCGGGTCGAGGAAGATCAGATCGAAGCGCTCGGCGCGCTCCGCAGCCGTGCGCAGCCACTCCAGGCAGTCGGCACGCTCGAGCCGATGTCGCGACAGATCGATGCCATTGAGTCGCAGGTTATCCGCCGCCCAGTGCAGATAGCGACTAGACAGGTCGAGGCTCAAGCTGTCCTGCGCCCCGCCGCTGGCGGCGTACACCGTGGCAGTGCCGGTATAGCAGAACAGATTCAGGAATCGCGCGCCGCGCGCCTGCTGCCGCAGCTGCGCGCGCGTTAGCCGATGATCCAGAAACAGGCCGGTATCGAGGTAGTCGTCGAGGTTGACGAGGAACTTCAGCCCGCCCTCCTCCACGGTAAGCAGTCGCGGGAGCTCAGCGTTCGTGGCCTCGCCGGAGCGACGCTGGTACTGATTGGAGCCGTGCTGGCGGCGGCGCAGCCGCAGATGAATGTGCTCGGGCGGCAGTGCCAGCACCCGTGGCAGGCTCGCCAGCACCTCGCGCCGGCGGCGCTGCGCCGCCTGCGCATCGATGCTCGCCGGTGCGGCGTATTCCTGCACGTGCAGATGCACCGCGCCACCGCCCGCCTCGGCGTAACGATCGATCGCGAACGAATACTCCGGCATGTCCGCATCGTAGAGCCGGTAGCAGCTCACCGCGGCGCGCGCTGCCTGACGCGACAGGCGCTTGAGGTTCTTGCTCAGACGATTGGCGAACATCTGCGCGCCCGGGCTGAGCTCGATCGCCGCCTGTCGCTCGGCTCGGGTGTCCAGGTCCGGGGCACCGGGTGCGCCCAGATCGATGCGCAGCAGCCGCGTGGCGATGTTGCCGTTCCAGAGCTCGTGGCTGCGATAGCTTCGCAATCGCAGTTCGCGCGCGGTCTGAGGCGACGCGCTCAATATAGCCGCGTCCCAGCCAGCAAAGTGCTCGCGCAGGACCTGACCAAGCTGCGCATATAAGGCGCGTGCCCCGACGTCATCCCCGAGCCGCTCGCCGTACGGCGGATTGGTGCAGATCAGGCCGCCCTGATCAGTCGCAGGCCGCACCTCGACAAGTGTCCGCTGCTCGAATCTCGCCATGCCGTCGACACCGGCGCGCGCGGCATTGGCATTGGCCGCTGCAATGGCGCGCGCATCGATGTCGCTGCCACGCAGAACGTTGGAGAGCTGCAGCGTAGCGCCATCGCGCGCCTGCGCCTGCAACCGTTCCCACAGATCCGCATCGTGTCCCTTCCAGCCGAGAAATCCAAAGTAATCGCGCCCGATCCCAGGCGCGCGTCCAGCCGCGATCATGGCCGCCTCGATGACCACAGTCCCGGAACCGCACATTGGATCAAGGAATTCGGCATTGCGCGCGGCCGCCTCGTCCCAACGGGCGCGCAGCAGCACCCCGGCCGCCAGGTTTTCGCGCAGCGGCGCCTCGCCGCCCTCGAGCCGGTAGCCACGTCGATGCAGCCCCTCGCCGGCTAGATCCAGCAGCAGCGAGATGCGCGTGCCGAGCGCATGTGCGTGCAGCCGCACTGCCGGTCGCGACAGCTCAACGTCGGGCCGGCGGCCGGTGTCGGCACGCAGTCGATCGCAGATGCCATCCTTGAGCCGCAGCGCGCCGTAGTGGCTGTTAGTAATGCCGGGATGACTGCCGGTGAACTCACAGGCGATGCTGCGCGCCGCATCGACATGCAGGTTCCAGTCAAAGGCGTACACCTGGCGATAGAATTCGTCGGCGCTGGCAGCCTCGAACTGCGCCAGGCGCAGCAGCACGCGACTGGCGGTTCGCGACCACAGGCAGGCGCGATAGCCGGCCTCCAGTGGTGCGGCAAACTCGACACTGGCGGCACGCTCGCGCAGATCGTGCGCTCCCATCGGCTGAAGTTCGCGTACCAGCAGATCGGACAGGCCGCGTGGCACCGTGGCCACGAACGCGTGCTCGGTCCGATTCAAGTCAGATCAATCCAGGTAGTCTTAAGCTCGGTGTATTTGTCGAACGCGTGCAGCGATTTGTCGCGGCCAAAGCCGGACTGCTTGAATCCGCCGAACGGCACCGTGATGTCGTCGGCGTCGTAGCAATTGACGTACACCACGCCGGCCCGCAGCGCGCGCGCCGCCCGGTGCGCGCTGGTGATATCACGTGTCCAGATTGCGGCGGCGAGACCGTAGCTGGTGTCGTTGGCAATGGAGAGCGCCTGATCGAGGTCGCGAAACGTGAGCGTGGCCAATACCGGCCCGAAGATCTCCTCGCGGGCAATGCGCATGCGCGGCTGAACCTGATCGAAGATGGTGGGCTCGACGTAGCAGCCACCGCTATCCTGGCGTACACGCCTGCCGCCAAGCGCCAGGCGCGCGCCCTCATCGCGGCCGGCGGCGATGTAGTCCATCACGCGCTGGGTCTGCTGCTCATCTACCAGCGCTCCCACTGTCGTGCGCGGATCGAGTGGATCCCCGGGCGACATTTCGCGGCCGATGCGTGCTATCTCCTGCAGCAGCGGCTCACGCACCGTGTCTTGCACCAGCAAGCGCGATCCGGCCGAACACATCTCGCCCTGGTTGAAAAAAATCGCGGCCGCAGCCGCGCGGGCGGCGCGCGCCAGATCCGGATAATCGGCTAACACGATGTTGGGAGACTTGCCCCCGCACTCAAGCGAGACCCGCTTGAGATTGGACTGGGCCGCGGCCTGCATCACCGCCTTGCCGGTGGCGGTAGAACCGGTGAAGGCGATCGCGTCCACGTCCATGTGCGAGGCCAGGGCGTGGCCGGCGGTGGGACCGAATCCGGGAATCACATTGAGTACCCCGGGCGGCAACCCCGCCTGCAGCGCCAGTTCGGCCAGGCGGATTGCCGTCAGCGGCGATTTTTCCGAGGGCTTGAGCACCAGCGAGTTGCCGGCCGCCAGCACCGGCGCGATTTTCCACGCCGCCATCAACATCGGAAAGTTCCACGGCACGATCGCGCCGACCACACCGACCGGTTCGCGCGTCACGAGCGCCAGACTGCCGGCGCCGGTCGGGGCCACCTGGTCGTAGATCTTATCGATGGCCTCGGCGAACCAGCGCAGGCAGCGAACCGTCGCCGGCACGTCCACATTCAGGCTGTCGCTGATCGGCTTACCGACGTCCAGAGTTTCCAGCAACGCCAGCTCGGCACGGGCCTGTTCGACCAGCTCCGCGAACCTCAGCAGTACTCCCTTGCGCTCGGCCGGCGCACGACCGGCCCATTCGCCACGTTCGAAGCTGGCGCGTGCGGCGGCGACCGCGGCGTCGACATCCATGCGGTCGCAAGCGGCCACTGCTGCCAGGTGGCGGCCATCGATGGGGCTGATGCAATCGAAGGTGGCGCCAGATCGGGCTGCCACTGTGGCACCGTTGATCACAGCCAAGCCGCTGGGCCGCACGGCGCGCGCCCGCGCCTGCCAGCCGGCCGCATCGAGGGTCCGGACCGAGTCGTTCATAGGGGCCGCCAATCTGGCGCTGCATCCGGGCACTGTCAATTCCGGGCGAGGCGACGTGCCGATCGCGGGGCTGGGGCGCCGCGCCCACTTTCCATGGTCTTACCGGCTGATCATACGGAACATATGAGGGTTCATCGCTAATTCACTGGAATGCCACGTAATTGTCATTCCCAGCCGCGAGACTGCCCGCATGCATTCTGGTTCGCGACCGACCATCCAGGTACGCACCGCCTTCATATCCGACGTTCATCTCGGGTCGCGCGATTGCCGCGCGGATCTGGTGCTTGATTTTCTGCGTCGGGTGCAGCCCGAGCAGCTGATTCTGGTCGGCGACATCATTGACGTCTGGAGCCTGCGCCGCAGTTTCTACTGGCCACAGTCACACAGCGACGTACTGCGCACCATTCTTGGCAAGACCAAGCATGACACGCGCGTCATCTACGTGCCGGGCAATCACGATGAACAGTTCCGCCAGGTCTGCGGCACGAGCTTCGGCAATCTGGAAGTGCACCGGGAGTTCATCCACCAGACGGCTCGCGGAAAGAGACTCTTGGTGCTGCACGGGGATGAGTTCGACGGTGCGGTGCGCTGCAGTCGCTGGCTAGTCGCGCTCGGATCGGGCCTGTACGACGTCGTTCTAGGCCTCAATCGCGGTGTCAACGCGCTAAGGCACCGGTTCGGCTACGGTTACTGGTCGCTAGCTGGTTATCTGAAGAGCCGCGTCGGCAATGCCATGCGCTACGTGCGCAGCTTTGAGGCTGCCGCCGCCCATACCGCCCGTCGGCGCGGAATGGACGGCATCGTGTGCGGGCACATCCATCGTCCCGAGATGACGGAGATCGATGACGTCCTCTACTGCAACGACGGCGACTGGGTCGACAGCTGTTCGGCGTTGATCGAAACGCGCACCGGCGAACTCGAGCTCTGGCACTGGCCCGATGTCGATGGCGCGCAGCTGGCACACGCCGCCTAGGGGTGCCGATCCGCTACTCGTTGGATTCTGGTTCGCTGGCGGCAGAGGGGATCTGGGCTGGCAGTCCCAGCGCCTGGCGCAGCGTCACCCGCGCCACGGCCAGATCGCGCTCGAATCCAACGTTCTGCAGGAGCATCTGCGCGGCCACGGTACCGGCGATTTCCCCGGCCCGCAGATCGCTGGGGAAATGCGCTCCGACGACCATCCGGGAATGCTCAAAATCGCGACTGCGTTCAAACAGCGCGGCGCGCTTTTCCGGGACGATTTCGGCCAGCAGGATGGCGCATACGGTGCCGAAGGTGGCATGACCACTGGGGTACGACGAGTGGGCCAGGGCGTCGCTGGCCTTGTCGGTGTCGATCCGCGGCGGCGACTTCCAGTCGGGCGACATGTCGCCCAGACGCTCAACCTCGCCGCTGTAGGCATACGGACGGGTGCGCTTCCAGAATTCCTTGGCTGGCCCCGCCACCGCGGCTGCCTCCAGCGCGGCCTCATTGAGAAACGTCAGCACGCCGGCGTTGGCCTTAAGGTTAAGCTCATCGCCAATCACGTCGGAAAATCTTCCGCAGTTGCTTTGCACGTCCTCGACGGCGTGATTCACCGTACCGGTGGCACGTGCAGCGTGCTGGGCCTCGAGCACCGCCGCCAGATCGGCCCGCTGTTCGGCCGACTCCGCGGCCGGCGGCGGTGGCAGCAGGCTGACGATATCCACCTGCGATGGCAGCAGGTAATGTCTTACGCTCGGCGCCGCAACCCGGCTTGTCATAGGCGCTGCTTCCAGCGCACGTTTTTTCACCGCCGCGGCTGAGGATGCCGCCGTGGATGCGAGCAACACGCCCAGCGCGAGCAGCCCAGGGGCAAAGGCTGAAACCGGTCCGCGGCTCGATGTGGCTGACATCAGTCAAACTCCGTTTGCAGTTGAGGATTATCCCGATGCTGGTACATGCGGCGAATCTGCTCGGGATTGACCCGACCCAGCGACAGCTCCGGCAGACGATCCAGTGAAAAGAATTCCACCGCACTGGTCTCCTGGCTGGGCCTGGCGCTGCCGCCGGTCAGCTCGCACAGGAAGAACAGCTTATATATAGAGTGGGCATGCAGGGCCCGATGCCCCTGGCGCCGGTAGTCCCAGACGCCGACGAGCTTACGCGCCCGCGCGCTATACCCGGACTCCTCCTCGATCTCACGCTCGACACTCTCGCGGGCAGATTGGTTGACGTCCGCCCAGCCCCCGGGCAGCGTCCAGCGCCCGTCGCTGATCTCGCGCACCAGCAGGATGCGGTCGTCGCGGAACACGGCACCGCGGACGTCGACCTTCGGAGTCGCGTAGCCCATCTCTTGATCAAACAGCGTGGCTAGCTGCGCGATCGGCGTGCCTGAGCCCTGCGCCAGCATTTCCACCGCGATCGCGCGCAGGCGCTGGTAGCGCTCGAGGTCATACGGATCCTTGCTGAATGCCAGCCCCGTCTGCGCGATCGCCTGGATCTCGCGGGCCCAGAGCAGCCACTTCGGTTCATCCATTACTTGGCCCTTAGTGTAGTCTCGACTGTAGCAGTACAGTCGCAGCCCGGAGGCACGATATGAAACGGACGGCATCGGCGATCTGGTCGGGTGATCTCAAATCAGGCCATGGTGCGCTGGCGACCCACAGCGGCGTCTTGAAGGACACGCCTTACAGCTTCGCCACGCGATTCGAAGCGGACCCGGGCACCAACCCGGAGGAACTGATCGCCGCCGCCCATGCCGGTTGCTTCACCATGGCATTGAGCGCAAGTCTGGGCGCGGCCGGGTTCACGCCCAAGCGTCTAGCCACGCAAGCTGCCGTAACGCTGGAGCTGGTTGGCGGCAATTGGACCATTTCCAAAGTGCATCTGGAGAACGAAGCGTGGGTGCCGGGCATCAGCGCCGAGCGCTTCGCACAGATTGCGGGCGACGCCAAGGCGAACTGTCCGGTGTCGCGGCTGTTGCGCGCCGAGATCTCGCTGCACGCCAAACTTGAGGTCAGCGAGAACCACTGATGACGCCGGTACCGGCAGTCAGCTCGGCGGAAACTACGCAGCCTGAGAACCGGCTCAAGGGGGCGCGGATTAAGTAATGGTGGCGATCTGCGAGCACAAGCTCCAGCACCATGGCGGCTCGCCGACGGGGATGTATAGGCTGGCTGCACACCGCCCGGTACATAAAAAACTGAGCGCAAGATCACACTTCGCGCTCGACTGACTGAATAACATGGATTAAGTACGGAACTAAGCACTCAATTACAGGGAAAACGCAGTAGGCCGTCACTCTGCGTATAAAGCCCTTCGCATTCTGTCATCCGTTTCCCTAGTCGAGCGCTTGAGCACGTACGATGCCGCGCAAATCGGCATCCATGAGAGTTGACAGGCTGCGGGCATGACTACAAATAAACGAATCCACTGGTTGGGATTACCGGCGTTCCTGTTGTTCACGATGGCTTCGCAGGCGCAAAGCCCGCTGCCGGTGCTTCAACGCGGCTACAACCCGGGCGTGTCCGGCGCCAATCTGACCGAAACCGCACTCACGACCTCTAACGTCTCGGTCAACACCTTCGGCCAGCTGTTCACCCTGCCGGTGGATGACGTGGTCTACGCTCAGCCGTTGTACGTTCCCGGCGTCGCGATTTCAGGTCAGGGAACGCACAACGTCGTCTACGTCGCGACGATGAGCGACTCGCTGTACGCGTTTGATGCCGATACCGGCGGCGAGCTGTGGTCGACCAACTTCGCAAACAGTCTTGGGGAAACCGCCGTACCGTTCGGCAACTTTGCCTTCAACGGCAACGAAAACATTCTCGGCAATCTGGGCATCCTGAGCACGCCGGTCATCGATTCGGCGACCAACGTACTGTACCTGGTTGCCTGTACCCTCGAGAACAACACGATGGCCTATCGTGTGCACGCGGTGGATATCACCAGCGGCAATGAGCTGAACGCACCCGGCGTACTGGTGGGCGGCACCTACGGAAGTGCGACGTTTGCTCCTACGACCGCGACCCAGCGCGTGTCGCTGACACTGGCCAAACATCAGGTGGTATTTGGATTTGGCGCTGTCGAGGCCGAATACGCCGGCGAGGGCGAGGGCTGGGTGATGGCGTACGATGAGAGCACGCTGCAGCAGACCGGACTATTCGCGACGGAAGTGGGAGGCAATGGCGCCGGCGTGTGGCAGTCCGGGCGTCCACCGGTGGTGGACAGTCAGGGCTACGTCTACGTGTTCACCGGCAACGCCTATGGTAACGGCTACGATGGCGTGAACAATTTCAGCGAGACCCTGCTCAAACTTGATCCTGGCAACGGATTGAATCTGGTCGACTGGTTTACACCAAGCACTTGGAGCACTCTCGACACCGCTGATAAAGATATGAGCAGCTCCGGACCGCTGTTGGTGCCGGGTACCAGCCTGATCGCGGGGGGCGGCAAGAGCGGCATTCTGTACGTCACCAATACCGGCAACCTCGGCCACTACAACGCATCTGACAGCCAGATCGTCCAGCACGTAGCAATTTCGGCCCATTCGATGGTCGGTGGCCCGGTCTACTGGCAACGCTCGACGGTCAATGGCGGCCCGTTGCTCTACAACTGGAGCAGCAGCGACACGCTCGATGCGTATCCGTTCACTGGCACCCAGTTCGCGACCACTCCCAGCCTTCAGGGCGGCGGCACGCACAGCTGGCCCGGCGCGATCTTGGCATTGTCAGCCAACGCCGATCAGTCCGGCAGCGGCATCGTCTGGGGTAGTGTCGTCACCAGCGGCGATATCGGCAACGGCCCGCCCGCGCCAGGCGCTTTGTACGCCTACGACGCCGGCAATCTTAGCCATGAGCTCTGGGACACGACGCAGAATGCAGCGCGCGATGGCATCAGTGAACTCGGCAAATTCGTGCCGCCGCTGATCGCGAACGGCAAGGTCTATTTGGCCACCTGGTCCGGGCAGGTCCAGGTCTACGGACTGCTGTCGACCTATACGATCTCGCAGCCCTCGCTGGCATTCAGCAACGAGTTGTTGAATACCGCGAGCACGCCGATGGCGGTCACGGTCACCAACACTGGCGTGGTGGCCCTGGCTATTAACAGCATCTCGCTATCGGGCACCAGCCCACACCCGTACTCGCAGACCAATAACTGCGGCAACTCGCTGCCGGTGGGCAACACCTGCAACGTCAATGTGGTCTTTAATCCTGCGTCGCAGGGGCAGGCTTCGGCGACCTTGACCATTCAGACCGGTGCGGGCGCCGCGGCCACCCAAACGGTGGCACTGTCCGGCACCGGCGTGACATCCGGTGGCTCGACGCCCTCCTATTCTGTGTCCACGATCTCCGTCGATTTCGGCAATCAGCCGTTTGGCGTGCAAAGCGCGTCGATGCCGGTCGTAATCACCAACACCGGCTCGGTCTCGCTGCCGATCTCAGGCATTACGCTCGCGGGTACCACCCCGCAGTCGTTCTCGCAGACCAACAACTGCGGCAGTTCGATTGCCGTCCACGGCAACTGTACGGTCAATGTCGCGTTCGACGCCGGTTCTCCGGGCGCCGTGGCGGCTAGCCTAGTCATCAACGCCGGCACCTCGCCCACAAACGTGAGCCTGTCGGGCACCGGAACCTTCCAGGTCAGCCTGGTGGCTAGCGCCCCGACGGTAACCGCCGGTGTTCCTGTCACCCTCACCTGGTCGAGCGAAGCCGGCGCGAGCTGCTCGACCTCAGGCGGCAACAGTAGCGACGGCTGGAGCGGTACGCTGGCAGCCAGTGGCAGCCAAGCCGTGACCGAGTCCGCCGCCGGCAGCTACAACTATTCTCTGACCTGTACATCGTCGGCAGGAAGCGCCAGTGCATCCGCGACGGTCGCCGTGACTGTCCCAGCTGTCACACTGTCGGCCTCACCGACTTCGATTACCGTTGGGCAGTCGGCTACGCTCACCTGGAGCTCTCAAAACGCGACCAGCTGCGTGGGCACGGGCGGTCAAGCGGGCAATTCGTGGGACGCGACCCAGTCTCTGCAAGGCACGTCCACCGTGAAACTCAATAGCAGCGGCATGACGGTATTCACGCTGACCTGCTCGTCGGGCCCGATGTCGACCGCCGCCACGGCGACGGTGACCGTGAGCGATGCGTCATCTGGCACCGCTAGCAGCGGTGGTGGCGGCGGCGGCGGTGGCGGCGCGCTTGGGGGGTTGGACCTGTTGCTGCTGTCGACGCTGGCTGCGCGGGCAGCTGCCCTGCGCCGCCGGGCGAACCTAACGCTCTCACGGGGCGAGCGGGAATAACGCAGCCGACGACGGTACCTGCCGTCTGGCCTAGCGCCTTAGCTGCTGCTGGTGCGCGCGAAACCAGGCGTAAGTCGACGCAAGACCGGCTTCCAACGTGATCGTCGGCCGCCATCCGAGTGCACTCAGACGCGAGGTGTCGAGCAGCTTGCGTGGCGTGCCATCAGGCTTTGACGGATCAAACCGAAGACCGCCGGTGAAACCAACGGTCGTAGCGATCAATCGCGCGAGTGCCGCGATGCTGATGTCCTTCCCCCAACCGATATTGATCGGCCGTTCATCGTTGTAATTGCTCATCAGAAACAGGCAGGCGTCGGCCAAATCGTCGACGTGCAGGAATTCGCGCTGCGGCGTGCCGCTGCCCCACACCTCCACATCGCGCGCACCATGCTCCTTGGCTTCGTGGCACTTTCGCAGCAGCGCCGCGAGCACGTGCGCGTCGGTTAGATTGAAATTGTCACCCGGCCCGTACAGGTTGGTCGGCATGGCGCAGATTGCGTTGAGCCCGAATTCGCGCCGGTAGGCCTGGCACAATTTCAGCCCGGCAATCTTGGCAATCGCGTACCACTCGTTGGTGCTCTCCAGCGGTCCGGTCAGCAGGCTGTCCTCCCGCATGGGCTGCGGGGCCAGTCGCGGATAGATGCAACTGGAGCCAAGAAACAGCAGCTTGCGCGTGCCGGAGCGTTGCGCGGCATCGATGACGTTGGTCTGCATCTGCAGATTGTCGCGCAGGAACTGCGCTGGATAGCTGCGGTTGGCCTCGATGCCGCCGACCCGGGCAGCCGCCAGCATGACGTATTCGGGCCGCTGCTGGTCGAAGAAGCTGTCCACCGCCGCCTGGCGGCGCAGATCGAGCTCGCGGTGCGTTCGCAGCAGCAGATTGCTGGCGCCGGCGGCTTGCAGCCGGCGCACGATGGCGGCGCCCACCAGCCCAGTATGGCCAGCAACATAGATCGGCTTGTCGTACACGATTTGGTCATTATTCCCGATACTGGCGGGTGTTGAAACCACCGCGCGCGGGCGGCGGCGGCGCGCGGGCCAGCACGCGCAGCACCGCCATCATGCCGTTATCCTCGTGGTCGGCCAGATGACAGTGGAACGGGATGTCGCCGGCCAGGGACGGCGGAAACGTCAATCTGATCACGACTCGCCCGGGCCTGACCGGTCCTTCCTTGCTGTGATAGCCCGTAGCCGTGGCGTAGGAAACGGCGATCCTCCGGCTACCTCCAGATAGTTGGTGGAGCTCGGATGCCCGATCGCGAAATAATTTGTCGCGAGGTTGGACTTCTTCATCATAGCGTTGATGAAGGGGCCTGAGGATTACCGGCGATCTGGCCGTAGGCGTGATTCTCCATCATGATCACGAACACATGTTCGAGCTTTGGAATTCCGCTCGGAACTGGGTCCTGTACCGCGTAGGTTCCGAACGGGGCAAACGAGGCTGCCAGACCGAACATCACGATGACGTTCTTCATGTAGACCCAGCTCCCTAATTGCCACCAGTGCGGCGGTGGAAGTCAGTTCGGTCACATGACAGCGGATGGTCCTTTGGATGTCAGCGTTGTGACACGCTGATCACGCATCCCAGTACGCGCTCGCTCCGCGGCGGCGGCCTTCAACCGCGGCCGATATTGCCGAGGAAGTCGCCCTTGCCAAGCTTAACGCCGGCGTGGCGCAGGATGCCGTACGCCATCGAGCTGTGGAAATAGACGTTGGGCAGCACGAACGTCTCCAGATAGTCCCAGCCGCTGTTGAAATTTAGGGTGTTGTTAGGGAACTTCACCACCACGGGCTTGTTTTCATTGGCCTCGAGCTGGCGTGAATCGACCCCTTTGATGTAAGCCAGCGTCTTCTCGAGTCGTTGCTTGAGGTCGGCAAAGCTCGACTCGGTGTCTTCATACTTGGGCGCCTCAGCCGCAGCCAGCCGCGCCACGCCGCCTTTGGAGATGTCCGATACCACCTGCACCTGGCGCGTCAGTGCGAACATGTTTGGATACAGGCGCATCCCTAACAGGATCGCGGGGTCGATCTTCTCGTTGTCCGCATGCTGCTGGCCCTTATCCAGGACGCCCGAAAGATTGGTCAGCGCGCGTGTCAGAACCGGAACCGAGGCATCATGGATAGACAGGCTCATGTCGAAACTCTCCCTCTTCGCTGCTGGCACGCGCGGTGCGCGCGGCCTGGGGCGTATCCTGAGTCAGAATGATGCGCGCCCGCAAGCCAGGATGATTATCTTCGAGCCGGAGTTCACTGCCGTGCAGCCGGGCGACGGCATCCACCATGCTCAATCCGAGGCCCACGCCGGGTGTCCCACGGCTGACATCGCCGCGGTAGAAGCGTTCCACTGCCCTGGCCCGCTCCGCCGCTGGGATGCCGGGCCCGCTGTCGGCGACCGCGATCTCGACGCGGCCATCGGCGCCGCCCACGACCGCAACTGTAATCGTGCCGCCCTCGGGCGTGTATTTCACGGCGTTGTCGATCAGATTGCCGAGCGCCTGGGCCAGCATTACCGGATCGCCACGGATTACCGCAGATCCTTCCGTCTGCAGTGACACATTTGAGCCGCGCAGCTCGGCCGCGGGCTGGTAGAACTCGACCGCCGCCGCGGCCACTTCTGCCAAGTCCACGGCCACGAAACCGGAGCGTCGCAGACCGCTGTCGATCTCGGCCAGCCGCAGCAGCGCATTAAAGATTCGAATGACCCGATCGACATCGGCCACTGCGGCGTCGATTTCGGCGAACGTCTGCTCGCTGGACGGCTTGGTGAGTGCCAGCTCTTCCAGACGTGAACGCAGTTCCGCCAGCGGCGTTCGCAGGTCGTGCGCGATTGAGTTGGAGACGTTGCGGATTCCGTGAATCAGCTGCTCTATCTGCTCGAGCATGCCGTTGATGGTCTGCGACAGTGTGTTGAGCTCATCGCCACTGTGATGGGTCGGTAGCCGATGACTCAAGTCGCCCTGAATGATCGCCGAGACGGTCCGGCGAATGCCGTGAATGCGCGCCATCAGCGCGCGCCGGATCAGGATGCCGCCGATGGTCCCGACCACTGAGAGGATCGCGACCGCGCCCGCCAGCGCATACCAGAAGCGCCGCTCGAGTGGTGCCAGGCGCGCGGTATCTCGGCCCACCAACAGATGGTAGCCGCCGGGCAGCGTCGCATGCACCACCGCTACGTCAGTTTGTCCGTGCCCGAGATCGAGCTTGACGATGTCGGTGCCGGGATTTTCCGGCACACTCGCCGGCCACGAGTTAAGGTTGCCGGCCATCGGATGCATTTGCGCATCGGCTAGCAGCAACAGCCGTTCCCCGGCGATCTGCATGCCCACGCGCGTGTCGATGTAGCCGACCAGACCGGGTGCGCCTTCGCGCCGGAACACCTCGGTCAGGCGCTGGGCGTCGGACTGCAGGATCTCGTTGCGCCCGTCCTGGATGGTTACACGCCAGGCGTACCACAGCGGCGCAGCGAACAGTGCCAGCGCCGCCAGGCCCAGGCCGATGTAGCCGACCGCAAGCGTAACAGCCGACGAACGCAATACCTTCATCGCCGGCGCCTCAGTCGTGCGACGTCAGCGTGTAGCCGGCGTTACGCACCGTGCGTAGCAGCGGCCGCTCGAAATCGGCATCGATCTTCTGCCGCAGCTTGCTGATATGTACGTCCACGACGTTGGTCTGCGGATCGAAATGGTAATCCCAGACATTCTCCAGCAGCATGGTGCGCGTCACGACCTGATCGGCGTGGCGCATCAGATATTCGAGCAATTTGAACTCGCGCGGCTGCAGCACCAGATTGCGATCGCCGCGTGTAACCTTGCGCGTCAGCAAATCCACGCGCAGATCCGCCACCTCCAGCCGCGTCTGCGCTCCGTCGCCCTGCGCGCGCCGAGTCAGTGCATCGATGCGCGCCAGTAACTCACCGAAGGCAAACGGCTTGGTCAGATAATCATCGCCGCCGGCGCGCAGTCCACGGATGCGCTCATCCACATCCGACAGCGCGCTCAGGATCAGGATCGGCGTACGCTTGCCGGACTTGCGCAGTGCCTCAATGATGGCCAAGCCGTCGATCTCCCCTGGCAGCATGCGATCCATGATGATGACGTCGTAGGGCTCGCTGGCGGCCAGGAACATGCCGTCGCGACCATTGGGCGCATGGTCCGCCGTATGGCCGGCCTCCTGCAGTCCCTTGATCACGAACTGCGTCACGCGCTCATTATCCTCGACCAGCAGAACCTTCATGACGCCCCCTGCGCCAGCGGTTGCCCCGCGTCGGCTGCAATGGCCGCCCGGGCGTGCCGGCGCTGACCGGTAAATCGATCCAGGTACAGGTAAATCACGGGGGTTGTAAACAGCGTCAGCGCCTGGCTTAGCAGCAGTCCCCCTACCATGGTATAGCCCAGCGGCTGACGCAACTCCGAGCCGGTACCGCGCCCCAGCATCAATGGCAGCGCGCCCAGCAAGGCCGCCATCGTGGTCATCATAATCGGCCGAAATCGCAGCAGACAGGCTTGTCGGATCGACGCCTCCGGCGACAGGTGCTGCTCGCGCTCGGCCTGGATGGCAAAGTCCACCATCATGATGCCATTCTTCTTGACGATACCGATCAGCAGGATGATGCCGATCAGCGCAATGACCGACAGGTCAAATCCAAACACCATCAACACCAGCAGTGCCCCGACCCCGGCCGACGGCAGGGTGGAAAGGATCGTCAACGGGTGGATGTAACTCTCATACAGCATTCCCAGAATGATATAGACGACCACGAGGGCCGCCAGGATCAGATACGGCTGCGTCTTGAGCGAGCTCTGAAATGCCTGCGCCGTGCCCTGGAAGCTGCCCGTCAGCGTCGATGGCATGCCGATCGAAGCGGTCGCTCGATTGATTGCCTTGACTGCGTCACCGAGCGCAACCCCGGGGCCGAGATTGAACGACAACGTGACTGCCGGAAACTGTCCCTGATGGTTGATCGACAGGAATGTCAGGTGATGGGTGTCGAACTTGACGAACGTGGACAGCGGGATCATGCCGCCGGTGAGCGGAGATTTAATGTAGATCTTCGACAGCGTCTGCGGATCTCTCTGCAGCTCGGGAGTCACCTCCAGGATCACGTGATAGGCGTTAAGCTGGGTGAAGTACTGCGTGACCTGCCTCTGGCCAAAGGCGTCGGCGAGCGTCTGATCGATCAGCGACGGCTGAATGCCAAAGCGCGCCGCCTGGTCGCGGTCAATCGCCAGCGACAGCATCGAACTGCCGGTTTGCTGATCCGAGGCCACATCGCGCAGCATCGGCAGCTTCTGCAATTGCGCCAGAAGTTTCGGCGCCCATTCATTGAGCTCGCCCAGATTGGCATCCTGGATCGTGTACTGGTATTGCGTACGGGCCAGGCGGCCGCCGACATTCAGATCCTGCGCCGCCTGTAGAAAGATGGTCGCCCCTGGGACCTTGGAGATCTCGTGCCGCAGACGCGCTATCACCTGATCGGCGCTATCGTGCCGCTGATCCCGCGGCTTCAGACCGATGGCGACAAAGCCGTTGTTGATCGAGCGCGATCCGCCGATCGCGGTAGCCCATGATTCCACGTCCGGATCGCGCGCCAGTACGTCGGTCAGCAGATGCTGGCGCCGCACCATCTCGTCAAACGAAATATCCTGCGGCGCATCCGACAGGCCCATGATGATGCCGGTGTCCTGCTGCGGAAAGAATCCCTTGGGTATCAGCACGTACAGCAGGATCGTAAGCGCCACCGTCGCAACGAAGGTCAGCAAGGTAGGGCGCTGATGGCGCAGCACGAAGTCCAGGCCACGCGTATAGAGCTCCAGCACGCGATCGAAGCCGCGCTCGATGCGCTGGTACAGCCAGCCGTGCTTCACTTCCTTCTCGTTCTTGAGAAACAGTGCACACATGGTCGGCGACAGCGTCAGGGCCACAAATGCCGAGACGGCGATGGTCATCGTCACGGTGACCGCGAATTCCCGGAAAAGCCGGCCGACGATGCCGCCCATCAGCAGCAGCGGAATGAATACCGCCACCAGCGAAATGCTGATCGACAGAATGGTAAACCCAATCTCGCTCGAACCCTTGAGGGTGGCTTCCATCGGTGTCATGCCGGCCTCGATGTGCCGATAGATGTTTTCCAGCATGACGATCGCGTCGTCGACCACGAACCCGACCGCGATCGTGAGCGCCATTAACGACAGGTTGTCGAGACTGTATCCGACCGCGTACATCAGCGCCGCAGTGCCCAGCAGCGACAGTGGCACGGTGACGCCGGGAATGATCGTGGCCCAGGCAGTGCGCAGGAACAGGAAGATCACCGGCACTACCAGCGCGATGGTCAGCATCAGGGTAAATTCGACGTCGTGCACCGAGGCGTCGATGGTGGTGGTTCGGTCGAAGACCTGATCGACTTTGATCGACGGCGGCACCGACAGCAGCACGTTCGGCAGCGTCGCGCGAACACTGGCGGCGGTGTCGATGACGTTGGCGCCCGCTTGCTTGTAGATCAGCAGCAAAATCCCCGGCTTGTCGTTCTGCCATCCGATCATCTGGTTGTTTTCGGCGGCATCGACCGCGACACCAACATCGCGAATTCGCACCGGCGCGCCGTTCTTGTAGGCGATGACCACATCCCCCCAGGGCGCGGCATTCAGCAGTTGATCGTTGTCGTAGATGGCGAAACTGTGCAACTGGCCGCTGATCGAACCCTTGGGCGAGTTGACTGTCGCCTGGCCAATGACGTTGGCGACGTCTTCGAGCTGCAGACCGAGAGCCGCGATCTTGGCCGGATCGACCTGCACGCGAACGGCCGGTTTCTGCTGTCCGCCAAGCGTGACCGACGCGACTCCCGATACCTGCGACAGACGCTGAGCGATCACGTTCTCGCAGTAATCATCCACCACCGTCAGCGGCAACACGTCCGAATGCACCGCCAGGATCAGAATGGCGGTATCGGCCGGATTGACCTTCTTGTACGAAGGCGGGCTCGGCAGATTCTTGGGCAACTGACCGCCGGCCGCATCGATCGCCGACTGGATGTCCTGTGCAGCGGCATTGATGTTGCGGTCGAGTCCAAACTGCAGCGTGATCTGCGCGGTGCCGAGCACGCTGGTGGAGGTCATCTGCGACAACCCCTGAATTTGCGCGAACTGATATTCCAGCGGTGTCGCCACGGACGAGGCCATGGTCTCGGGGCTCGCTCCCGGCAATTGCGCGGTCACGACGATGGTCGGAAAGTCGACCTGCGGCAACGGAGCCACCGGCAGCAATGGCCAGGCGACGATGCCGACCAGCAGGATGCCGCCCATCAACAGCGAGGTTGCGATCGGACGCCGAACGAAGGGTTCGGAGATGCTCACTGCGGCCGTCGGTCCGCGACCTGCGGCGCGCTAGCGGTGGCGCGCACCTTGGTGCCCGGCTGCAACCGATATTGATTGCTGGTCACCACGCGCTCGCCAGCCTGAACTCCGTCGGTCACGACGGTAATGCCGCCGCTTTCCTCGCCGGTCGTGATCGGCCTGGCCTCAACGGTCGAATCGGCCTTGACCACGTAGGTGAACAGCCCGTTTGGCCCATGCTCGATCGCGGTCGAAGGCAATGTCACGACGTCGCGACGCTGCTGCAGCTGCACCCGCACGTTGACGAACTGCCCAGGCCACAGTGCATTGCGACTATTGTCGAACGTGGCCTTGAGCCGCACCGTGCCGGTCGCGGGATCAATCTGGTTATCGACCAGCGCCAAGGTGCCGGTGTCGAGTGCCGTGCGGTCATCGCGCGACAGCGCCTCGACGCTGACCGATCCGAGACTCAGAGCCTGGTTGACCTGCGGCAACTCATCTTCGGGCAGGGTGAACATCACTGAGATCGGCTGTATCTGCGTCAGCACCACGATGCCGGTCGTGTCGCTGGCATGCACGATGTTGCCCGGATCCACCAGTCGAATACCGGTGCGGCCGGAGAACGGTGCGGTGATCGTGGCGTACTCGAGCTGCGTGCGGGCATTGTCGATCGCCGCGTGGTCGATCTGGAGCTGCGCCTGCAGCTGATCCACCAGCGCCTTCTGCGTGTCCAGGACCTGCTGACTGGTCAGGTTCTGCGGCGCCAGCACCTGGTAGCGTTCCAGATCGTGGCGGGCCGTGTCCAGCTGCGCGCGATCCTTGGCCAGGGTGCCATTGGCCTGGTCGAGCGCGGCCTGCAACGGTCGCGGATCGATCTGCGCCAACAAATCGCCCTTCTTGACTAGCTGGCCCTCGACAAAGCCGACCCGTTCGAGCTGGCCGTCGACCCGGGCGGTGATCTTGGCGGTATAGAAGGCCTGCACGTTGCCCAGACCTTCGATCGAAACCGGCACGTCGCGTCGCACGGCAATGGCGGTTTCGACGGCCACAGCGTTGCCACCTGCTCCGGGGCCGGTGGTCTTGGCCGGCGCGCGCGACAGCCACATCCAGCCGATGATTACCCCCAGCAGCGCGAACGCGCCTAGCCACAGCCGCGGACGCCTTGTCGACAGTTTCATGGGTTCGCCTGCGATTGTTGCCAGCCGCCGCCTAGGGCCTGATACAAATCCACCAGTGCCTGCAGGTGCTGGTATTTCACCTGCACCAGCGTGTCCTTTGCAGTGAACAGCGCAACTTCGGTATTCAACACCGTCAGTATGTTGGTGGTGCCGGCCTGCATCTGCGTCTGTGAGTACTCGAAGGCTTGGCGGGCCTTGTCGACCGAGTAGCGCTGGCGCAGCTCTTGCTCGGCCGTCTGATGTACCGCCGTGAGCGCATCTTCGACGTTGCCGAGCGCGCTCAGCACCGCCTTGTGGTAGTCGGACAGTAGCTCGGCGTAACGCGCACGCGAGTACTGCACTTGTCCGCTCCGCGCGCCGGCGTCGAAGATGGTGTCGCTGAGGGCCGCGCTGAGCGCGAACACACGACTCTCCGGTGTCAGCAGCGTGCTGAGTGCGGTGCTGGCGAAACCGCCGCTGGCGGTCAAGTCGATGCTGGGAAAATACGCCGCACGCGCCACACCGATGTCGGCATTGGCAGCCTTCAGCTGCGCCTCGGCCGAAGCCACGTCCGGGCGGCGCGCCAGCAACTCCGACGGCAGTCCGGCAACCACCGCCGGCGCAGTGATCTGCTCCAGGCTGCCCGCCTCGACGTCGAGGCTTTCCGGCGTTTGTCCGATGAGGATAGCGAGCGCATCGAGGCTCTGCTGCAACTGCTGCTCAAGCGGCGGGATCGAGGCGTTGAGCGCGGCCACCGTAGTAGCCTGCTGCGCAACGTCGAGTGCCGTGATGGTTCCGACCGTCTGCTCCAGCTCAAGCCCGCTCAGGATCTTCTGCGCATTCGCCAGATCGTCCTGCGCGACCGCCAGTCGATCGTGCTGCTCGAGCGCTTCAAAGTAAGTGAGCGCAACGCTGGTCACTACGGTCAGTGCCACTGTCTCGCGATCGTAGCGGCTGGCCTGCGCGGCCTGGCGCGCCGCCTCGTAGGCGGCGCGGTTCTTGCCCCAGAAGTCGAGCTCGTAACTGGCGGTCAGCAGCGGCGAATACTCGTCATAAGTGATCGGCGCGCCCGAGGCGATCGGCCGTTCACGCTGCCGGCTGGCACTGGCCTGGACGCCCAAATTCGGCAGGAGCGCGGCCCCCGCGATGCGTGCCTGGGCGTCGGCCTCATGAACGCGAGCAATCGCGGCGGCAATATCATCGTTGCCGGCCTGTGCCTGCGTGATCAGAAGATCGAGCGGAGTCGAGCCGAAGCCATGCCACCAGCCGGCCGCGGGCCATTCTGGGCTGAGATTCGTGGATGCCTGCTTCCAGGCGGCTGGCGTACTCACGGCCGGGCGGCGGTAAGCCGGCCCGACGCTGCAGGCGCCCGCTCCTAATCCTAGAGCCAAAAGCAGCCATGTGCGCCAGGGGCGCACGGCCGGTTGTCGCGCTTTCACCTCGGCAGGGTAGCCAGCAGGCCGTTAAATCGACATGGCCGGAAGATTAAACTGAATTAATGCCTGCGTTTCGCGGCCTAACGGACAAGACCGCATGGCATTTAACCGTTGTCGTTCCGGCTCGCGACTCGTTCCAGCTGGCGCAGCATCTGTTCGAAGCGAGCGACGTCCCGCGACGGCACGCCCGCCAACAGTTGTGCCTCATAGGCCAGGGCCCGCGGCACGATGCGCAGGTGCAGAGCCTTGCCGGTTGCCGTCAGCATCAGCCGATGTGAGCGCCCATCGGCATTGTTCGGCAGTCGTCGCACCAGGCGGCGACGCAGCAAACCTTGTGCGGCGCGCATCACCGTCACCTTGTCCATGATCGTGCGCCGGCACAGCGCCTGCTGCGTCAGCGGACCCTCATCGGCCAGTACCGCCAGCAGCCGCCATTGCGGGTTGCGTAGCCCAAACTGGCGTTCGTAGGCATGGGCGATCAGCCGCGAGACGGCGTTGGCCGCGACCGATAGCCGGTACGGCAGAAAATCCTGCAAGCGCAAGCTCGCCCGGGTGTTAGTCGGCATCGGGCTGCGCCGCCGGTGCGGCGCGGGCAAAGGCATCGAGCTGCATACAGTACTCGAACACCTGCACGATTCTCGGGTATGGCTCGAGCGGGCAGTTCACGCGTTTGGCGTTGAAGACCTGCGGAATGAGATAGCAATCCGCCAGCGTCGGCGTGTCGCCAACACAGCAGCGCCCGCTGCGACCGGCATTCGCCAACGTGTCCTCGATGGCGGTAAATCCGAGCGCGATCCAGTGGCGCGCCCACTCATCGCGGCCGGCATCGTCGACCGCGAGTGGCTCCTTGAGGTATCGCAGCACGCGCAGATTGTTGAGCGGATGAATGTCGCAGGCGATTGCGAGCGCTAGCGAGCGCACGTGTGCGCGCGCGACCGGCTCGGACGGTAGCAGCGGCGGCTCGCGCTGGATCTCGTCCAGATATTCGATGATGGCGAGCGACTGGCTGATGGTGTGGCCGGCATGTTCCAGCACCGGAACCAGCTGCGCCGGATTACGACGGCGAAAATCCGCGCGGTGCTGCTCGCCGCCGTCGCGCACCAAATGCACCGGCATCGACTGGTACGCCAGACCCTTGTAGTTGAGCGCGATGCGCACGCGGAACGACGCCGAGCTGCGAAAATAGTGATACAGAAGGATCACTGCGAGACTCCCACATGACCGACGACCTCGCCCAGGCCGATGCGCACCGCGCCGTCGCGCTCGCACCAGCCGCGCATGATTACGGTATCGCCGTCTTCCAGAAAACTGCGGCTCTCGCCGCCGGGCAGTTCGAGCGGCTGGCCCCCATTGCGGGACAGTTCCAGCATCGACCCGGCACCGGCCGGTTCCGGGTCGGACTGCGTGCCGGTGCCAAGCAGGTCGCCTGCCTGCAGGTTGCAGCCATTGACGCTGTGGTGCGCCACCATCTGCGCGATGTTCCAGTAGGCGTGACGAAGATTGCTGTGCGACAGCCGGTACGGTGCCAGTCCGCGCTGCTGCATCGCCGGCGTCTGCAGCCAAACTTCCAGATTCAGGTCGACGGCGCCGCGGCTGCGCACCTCGGGTGAATCCAGGTAGGCGAGCGGCGGCGGGTCTTCAGCTGGGCGCGTCCATGGCACCCGGAAGGGCTCCAGGGCCTCGATGGTGACGATCCAAGGCGAGATGGAGGTAGCAAAATTCTTGCCCAGAAACGGCCCAAGCGGCTGGTATTCCCACGCTTGAATGTCGCGCGCCGACCAGTCGTTCAGCAGGCACAGCCCGAATACCGCATCCTCCGCGACTGCGATCGGTATCGACCGCCCGAGCGCGTTGCCGTGGCCGATGTAAACGCCCACCTCCAGCTCGTAGTCCAGTCGGCCGCTGCGCGTCAGCGATGGTTTTGGCTCGCCAGAAATTCCGGCGCGCACGGTCTGACCATACGGTCGGGCGAACTCCCGTCCGGAGATCAGGATCGAGGAGCTTCGACCGTGATAGCCGATCGGCATCCACTTGTAGTTCGGCAGCAACGGGTGATCGGGCCGAAACAGCCGACCGACGGCGAGCGCATGATGAATGGAAGTGTAGAAATCGGTGTAGTCACCGATGCGCGCCGGCAACGCGTACTCTGCTGCGCTCTGAGCGACCAAACACGGCGCCAGCAGCGGCTGCGCCTCCGAGTCGGAGCACAGGTTGTGTGACAGCGCTCGTCGCAGCGCCGTGCTGGCGGCGCGGCCCGCCTCCATGAAGTCATTCAGTAACGGCTTGGACGCGGCGGTCGCCGCACGGCTGGCCGCCGCGCCCACCCGGGCACGGCCAAATGCACCGGCCTGGCGCGCCGCCGCCAGGTCGAGAATCTGGTCGCCGATGGCTACTCCACCTCGAAAGTTCTCGGTACTGCCGGCACGGCGAAACACCGCAAACGGCAGGTTCTGAATCGGATAGTCGGTCGTTGGGTCGTTGGCCGACGCGATCCAGCTGCGTAGCTGCGGATCGTGGGTCTCATTGAGCATCAGCGCCGCCGCGGATCGAAATGCTTCTGCAGGCCGTGCCAGCAGCGGTGATAGTCCGGCTGCAACAACGGCGACTCGAGCGCGTACCGCGTCGGACGGATCACCCAGCGCGACTCGAACATGAACGCCATCGTGTCGACGATCTTGTCCGGTCGCGTGGTGTCGGCCAGTGATGCCGCCTCGAAGCTGGCAGCGTCCGGCCCGTGGCCGCTCATGCAGTTATGCAGCGACGCCCCGCCCGGCACGAACCCCTCCGCTTTGGCGTCGTACGAGCCGGCGATCAGGCCCATGAACTCACTTGCGACATTGCGGTGGTACCAGGGCGGGCGAAACGTGTGTTCCATCACCAGCCAGCGCGGCGGAAAGATTACAAAGTCGATCGCGTCGACGCCGGGGCTATCGGTAATCGACTGTAGCACCAGGAAGATCGACGGGTCTGGATGGTCGTAACTGATCGAGCCGATGGTATTGAATCGGCGCAGATCGTACTTGTACGGGGCCAGATTGCCGCGCCATGCCACCACGTCGAACGGCGAGTGCTGCATGTTTGCACTCCATAGCCGTCCCAGAAACTTGGCAACCAGCTCCCACGGCTGGTCGCGATCCTCGTACCATGCGACCGGGGTCTGAAAATCCCGCTCGCAGGCCAGGCCGTTCGAGCCGATCGGTCCGAGCTCTGGCAGCCGCAAGGCGGCACCGAAATTCTCGCACACGTAGCCGCGTGCGCCGGCATCGCCCAGTTCAACGCTGAAGCGCACTCCGCGCGGAATTATCCCAATTTCGAGCGGCTCGAGACTGAGACGACCGAGCTCGGTGGTCAGCAGCAGCGTGCCCTGCTGGGGCACGATCAGCAGCTCACCGTCGGCACTGTAGAAGCAGCGCTGCGTCATCGAGCGATTGGCGGCATAGAGGTAGATTGCGCAGCCGTTGTGGGATTGCGGCTCGCCATTGCCGGCCATGCTTACCAAGCCGTCGACGAAATCGGTCGGCTCGGTCGGCAGCGGCAACGGGTTCCAGCGCAGCTGGTTCGGCGGCGTGACGGCGGTTTCCAGTTCGCCGCGCAACTGCGGGTGCGGCAGCGGATGGAATGGTTCATGCGTGACCGCCGGCCGGATGCGATACAGCCACGAGCGCCGATTGGTCGCTCGTGGCGCGGTAAACGCCGTTCCGGACAATTGCTCGGCATACAGTCCGTAAGGACAGCGCTGTGGGGAGTTGTGTTCGGGCAACGCTCCGGTCAGCGCTTCGCTCGCCAGATGCGTTGCGAAGCCGGTCTGGTACGACAGCTCGGGCCGCAGGCGGGCGGCGGGTGCCTTCATGACGACTTGGCGCCGCCTGGCTCGAGCGACAGCACGCCGCGACGCACCTGGTCGAGCTCGAGCGATTCAAACAGCGCGCGAAAGTTGCCCTCACCGAAACCCTCATTGCCCTTGCGCTGAATAATCTCGAAGAAACACGGTCCGACTACGTTGCGCGTGAAGATCTGCAGCAGCAGGCCCTGCCCCTGTGTCGGCGCGCCATCCACCAGGATGCCGCGCTCGCGCAGTCGCGCCAGATCTTCACCGTGCCCTACCACGCGGCGGTCGAGCGCCTCGTAATAAGAGCCGGGCGTTTCCTGAAACTGCACGCCGCGCTCGCGCATTCGATCCACCGTGGCGTAGATGTCGCTGGTGCCGAGTGCGACGTGCTGGATGCCCTCGCCGCGGTAGTCGTGCAGAAATTCCTCGATCTGCGACTTGTCGTCCTGGCTCTCGTTCAATGGAATGCGGATCTTGCCGTCGGGGCTGGTCATCGCCTTGGACAGCAGTCCCGTGGCCTTGCCCTCGATATCGAAGTAGCGGATTTCGCGGAAGTTGAACACCCGCTCGTAGAACTGCGCCCAGGTCCCCATGTTGCCGCGGCGCACGTTGTGCGTCAGATGATCGATGTAGCTCAGGCCGGCGCTGTTGCCCTGCTCGCGCTCCACCGCCCCGCTAATCGGTACAAAATCGACGTCGTAGATTTCCTGCGCACCATAGCGATCCACCAGATAAAGATGCGAGCCACCGATGCCCTCGATCACCGGGATATTGAGTTCCATCGGCCCAATGGCGCCCTTGGCTTCGACGGCGCCGCGCTCCAGCGCCATACGCAGCGCCGCGGCGGCGTCCCGCACCCTGAAGGCCATGGCGTTGATCGATGGACCGTGTACGCCGCGAAATTCGGCCGCTTGGCCGCGCGGCTCCATGTTGAGGATGAAGTCCACGTCGCCTTGCTTGTAGCGCAGCACGTTCTTGGAGCGATGGCGGGCGACCGCCGTGAATCCCATGGCTTCGAACAGCTGACCGAGCGCCACCGGATCGGGACTGGTGAACTCGACGAACTCGAAACCGTCGGTTCCGAGCGGATTGTCGTACAGATCCTGGCTCATGGCTCACCCCACCGGAACCGTAGGCTGCCGATGATACACTAGTTTCATTTGTTACTATCAGCCCTCGATCGGCAGGCCGGCGTTCTTGACCACGGAGCGCAGCACGAAGCTGGAATCCACTCGCGCCACCCCTGGCAGCTTGGTCAATACCTTGCTGTGCAGGCGCTCGAAATCGGCGGCATCGCGCGCCACCACCCGCAGCAGGTAGTCCGACTCGCCGGTGGTCAGATCGCACTCGGTCACCTCGGGTACCGCCTGCACCGCCTGCTCGAACGCGCCCAGGTCCCGGTCGGTTTGCCCGCGCAGCGTGATTCGAATGAGAAAGCCGATGCTGATTCCGACTCGGGCGGGATTGAGCATTGCCGTGTAGCGCTCGATGACGCCGGCCTGCTCCAGTAGCCGCACCCGGCGCAGGCAGGCCGATTCAGACAGTCCGACCGCAGCCGCGAGCGCCGCATTGGACTGCTTGGCGTCCCGCTGCAGCTCCCGGAGAATCTTGCGATCTGAGCGATCTAGCTGCATATAAGTCTAATATACATAATTATTACGCAAGATTCTGCTACTAGGCGGCGATTACGTGCGCCATTTTGCAATCCTCTGCCGGAGCTTTGCTCGACAATGGGTGATCCAAAGGAGAGGCCTATGCGCATCGGTGTCCCCAAGGAAATCAAGAACCACGAGTATCGCGTCGGGTTGGTACCGGCCGCGGTACGCGAACTGACCGCCGCCGGCCACCGTATAACGCTGCAGAGCGGTGCCGGTGCCGGAATCGACTGCAGCGATGAGGACTATCGCAGCGCCGGGGCCCGCATCGAAACCACCGCCGACGCGGTATTTGCCGATGCGCAGCTGATCATCAAGGTCAAGGAACCGCAGCTGAGCGAGTGCGCGCGCCTGCGTCGCGACCAGGTCCTGTTCACCTACCTGCATCTGGCCGCGGATCGTCCGCAAGCCGAGGCACTGATCGCATCGCAGTGCGCAGCGATCGCCTACGAGACCGTGACCGCGAGCGATGGTTCGCTGCCGTTGCTGACACCGATGAGTGAAGTCGCCGGCCGCATGTCAATCCAGGTCGGCGCGCAGTATCTGCAGAAGGGCAACGGCGGTCGCGGCGTGCTGCTGGGCGGCGTGCCCGGCGTGACGCCCGCCAAAGTGGTTGTGATCGGTGCCGGCGTTGCAGGCACCAATGCCATCGAGATGGCGCACGGCCTGCGAGCCGACGTCACCGCGATCGACCGCTCGATCCGGCGGCTGCGGGACCTGGATGCTCGTTTCCACGGCAACGTGCGCACTCTGTATTCGACCGCCGACGCGATCGAGCGGGCCGTGGTAGAGGCTGACCTGGTAATCGGCGCGGTACTGTTACCCGGCGCCGCCGCACCAAAGGTGGTGACCAGTGCCATGATCCGCCGCATGCGGCCGGGGTCGGTGGTGGTGGACATCGCAATCGACCAGGGCGGCTGCTTCCAGACCAGCCGGCCGACCACGCATGCTGCCCCGACCTACCTAGTCGACGGCGTCATCCATTATTGCGTGACCAACATGCCGGGTGCGGTGCCACGCACCTCGGCATTCGCACTCAATAACGCCACCCTGCCGTACGTGAAGGCTCTGGCCGACAAGGGCTGGGAGCGAGCCTGCGCCGACGATGCGGGCCTGGCGGCCGGACTGAACATCGTCCACGGCGCCGTGGTGCATCCGGCGGTGGCGCAGGAACTCGGATTGCCGATCGCGGCGTAAAAAAATGGAGCGGCGCCCGTTACCCTGAAGGTGCGGCGCAGCGATGCGGGGGTTGCATCTGTCAGGCCGACCAGGAACCGGATCAACAGGGTCGTCGCTACCGCTCCATTGAGAAATCAGGCCTTCGGCGCAGCAAGGCCGCCCTGACACAGATATTTGAGATCGAGGTATTCATCGATCCCATAGCGTGATCCTTCGCGCCCCATGCCGGACTGCTTCACGCCACCGAACGGCGCCACGGCTGTACTTATCAATCCCGTGTTGATTCCGACTATACCGCACTCGAGCGCGCTCGAAACACGCCAGATACGTCCCACGTCGCGCGCATAGAAGTACGCAGCGAGGCCGAATTCTGTGTCGTTCGCCATACAAATCGCGTCCGCCTCGTGTTTGAAGCGAAACAATGGCGCAACAGGTCCGAACAATTCCTCGCGCGCCAGGCGCATCTCGGGCCGCACGTCGGTCAGAACCGTAGGTTCGTAGAACGTGCGGCCGAGCGCGTGTCGCCGGCCACCGATGATGGCACGTGCTCCCTGGCTGACGGCCTCACCGACCAGAGCCTCGACTTTCTCCAGCGCCGGCTGATCGATCAGTGGCCCCTGTTCGATGCCGGGCTCCAGCCCATTGCCGACCCGAAGTTTGCGCACCGCTGCTGCGAGCCTGTTGGCGAAGGTTTCATACACACTATCCTGAACCAGAAGTCGGTTGGCGCATACGCAGGTCTGTCCGGTATTGCGATACTTAGATGTCATCGCACCCTCGACTGCGGCATCGATGTCGGCGTCGTCGAAGACGATGAACGGAGCGTTGCCGCCCAGCTCGAGCGACATTCGCTTGAGGGTCGGTGCGCACTGCGCGGCGAGCGTGCGACCGGTGTCGGTAGATCCGGTGAAGCTGAGCTTGCGCACCAGCGGATTGGAAGTGAGCTCGGCACCGATCGCGCGCGAGTCGCCGGTGACGACGTTGCACACGCCCGCAGGCACGCCCGCGCGCGCCGCCAGCTCTGCCATCGCCAGTGCTGACAGCGGCGTCTGCAACGCCGGCTTCACCACGATCGTGCAACCGGCAGCCAATGCCGGACCGACCTTGCGGGTAATCATCGCGGCCGGGAAATTCCATGGCGTGATCGCGGCGCACACGCCGATTGGCTCACGCGTCACGATAATCCTCTTGTCCGGCCAGGGCGACGCGATCACATCGCCCTCAATCCGACGCGCCTGCTCGGCGAACCATTCGATGAACGATGCGGCATAGCCGATCTCACCGCGCGATTCCGCCCACGGCTTGCCCTGCTCGCTGGTCATCAGAGTCGCAAGATCGTCTTGATGCGCCAGCATTAGGTCGTACCAGCGCCGCAACACCTTGGCGCGCGCCTCAGCCGTCTGGGCGCGCCAGGCGCCGAACGCGCGGCTGGCGGCCTCGATCGCGCGTGCCGTCTCGGCGCGACCGGCATACGGTACCGTCGCCAGCTGTTCGCCGGTCGCCGGGTTAGCGACCGGACGAGTGGCCTGATTGTCGGCCGACACCCATTGGCCGTCGACGTAGCATTGATTCTTGAGCAGTCCGGCGTCTTTCAGATTCATTCGATTTCCTTCGGATGGGCGACGCAATCGATGCACTGGATGATACCGCCGTCGCCAGCAGGCCCGGTACAGCGGTCGCCAGCGCGCTGGTTCATAATGTCCGACAGCAACACGCGCGAGACGCCACAGCATGAGCAGCGACGTTAAACAGCGGCCGCCAACCGGGTCGGCCATCCAGGGCGGTCGGCGCCGCCTGATCCTGCCGCACCCGATCGCAACGCTGGGGCGGGAACAGACGGAGCCCGAGCAGGCGCTGCTGGCGCAGCTCGGCCCCGATTGTGTCTTCATGATGGGCGACAATCCGGCGCTGCCGCCGATGCCGAAGCGGCCGGTGCTGATGGATTTCTTCCGTTTGCGCTTCACCGCGTTCACGCGCAACCACTTGCTGCAAAGCGCGCTGCTGGCGCTACGGGCTGGTCACGATGAAAAAGTCGTACTCGCCTGCCTGCTGCACGATATCGCCAATGGCGCGCTGATACGCGTCGATCACGGCTACTGGGGCGCGCAACTGATCGAGCCCTACGTCAGCGAAGAAATCAGTTGGGCGGTGCGCCATCACCAGGCACTGCGCTTCTTCCCTGACGTGTCGGTCGGCTACGACTACCCGCAGGCGTATCGCGATTTCTTTGGACCCGAATATCAGCCATCCGACTACGTGCGTCAGGCCTACGAACATGCGCGCAATCACCGTTGGTACATGACCTCCCGGCTGATCACGCTCAATGATGCCTATGCGTTCGATCCCGATGTCACGGTCGACCCGGACGCCTTCACCGACATCCTCGGTCGGCATTTCAGGCAGCCGGAGGAAGGCCTCGGCTTCGATAACTCGCCGGTGGCGCACATGTGGCGCACGATGATCTGGCCCAACAATCTGCTGTGATCAGACCGACGCGCGCGGTCTATTTCTCCATCTCAAAATCCTTGACGCTGCCGCAGTCTGATCCGAGCCATTTGCCTTCCATAGTGGAATTGATGGTCATGGACTTGGTTCCGCGCGACATCACGGCGTTGACCGTGCCGACCACGTGATCCGAACTGACCGCGTGAAATTTCATGTCGGTAGAGGTCTTGCCCTGCTCGGAGGCGCACACTCGCGACAGCTCAAAATCGCTGCTGGTGTCCTTGCCGACGGTCTGCTGGCAGCGACTCGGATCATCATTGCCGGTGTCGAATCCCTGAGCGCGCTTCTCGGCTGTCATGCATTCCTTCATCGTGCGCGGCTGCTGCATGTGCGCCATTGCGGCCTGCATAGCCGCCTGCATTCGGGCGCGCTGATCGGGCGACATCTTCTCCAGTCGTTCGTCCGACATCGGCATCTCGCCGTTGACCTGCGGCTGAGTTTTGATCTCCCACAGTCCCAGTTTGATGTTGAGTTTCGGTGACGGCGCGGTGAGCTTCGATTGTGCGGCCGGCGGTAGCGTTTGTTCGGCGGCGGGCGGCGCTTGTCCGGCGAGCGCCAGCGTGCCCGCCGCTGCACTGACCCCGAGCGCCCAAACCATCGCCGCTTTCCTGCTAATCATGGCTATTCTCCCTAATGTTCTAGTTGACTGATGTAGGACGCGGACCGCCGCATTTTACGCGCCCAGTGCCCCGGCCGTAACCTTGAGCTACAGTGGCTGCGATGAAGGTATTCGCGCCCATCAAACACTGCCGGTCGTGGTTGCTGCCGATGCTGCTGCTACTGGCAGCTTGCGCAGGAATTGGTCGGCGAGCCGACGACCAGACCGAGCGCGATCGCTATGCGAAGTATGCGGGCGCGCCGATCGACCATTTCACCTGGCTAGGCCACTTCGACGGCTGGGCGGCAGTCGGGCCATACCAGCTGGTGCTCTGGACCCGGGTCGATCAAGCCTATCTCGTCACAGTTCAGTCGCCGTGCACGGACCTGGAGTTCACTCAGCGGGTCGGCGTGACTTCCACCGCGGGCACCGTCAGCCATCTTGACTCCGTTACGTTCGATCACCAGCGCTGTCCGATCACTGAGATCCGCCCAATCGACTATGGCCGGATGCGCCACGACGCGCGCGCCGCGGCGGCGCACTAGTCCGTCTGCGGCAGCGGAAGTGCCGCTGCGTATCTAGAGCTTCTGCGCGACCACCCGGCCATCGGCGTTCAGGAACACGTGATAGCGGTGCCCATCCTTGCAGCTGGCGATGTTGTCGTTGTCTCCCTTGTGCACGACGCCGACGACTTCGCCGCACGGCAGCCCCAGCAGGGCAATAACCGAGGTCAGGTCCTTGGCCAGCGATGGCCCCTCGGCCGCCTGCCCGGCCGCCATGCCAATGCCGGCGACCGCGGCCAGGATCGCCAGTCCACTTTGACGTTTGCGCACCGTAGAACCTCCTGCTCAATATTTAAAGAGTGGCAAATTTCACCGGATCGGAAAGCAGGCCCCAGATGGCTTCGCGCGATGCCACGATTTCCTTGGCCAATGCCGGGTCGCTGTCCTGTAGCAACGCCAGAACCTTGAGCACCAGCAGATCATAGGCCTGACGCAGTTGCGCTACGCTGATTTTCAACTGCCCGCCATAGAAGCCGCGGAATTTTCCCAGCAGATCATCGACCTGATTCTTCAGCGCCAGTTTGGTAAAGACGCCGATGGCGTTGGTATCCCGAAGCCGCTGCTTGAGAGCTGCCAAATCCAGAGGCGCGGCTGCAGGCGCCGTGGCGACGGGCGGTTTCGAAGTAGTTACCGTCGTGTCGGGCGCAACGACGGTCGCCGCGGGCGGTCCGGATTGAGCGCCGGGCGCGCTGCTCTTCGCCGGCTTGGGTTTGATCGCCGAAGCGCTCGCCGTTGGTTTCGGCCGCGCTGCGCTCGCTGTCGCTTTGGCTGGCGCAGACGGGCTCGACACTGGCGAACCATCGCTCACGCCCGGAGCACTGGGCGGTGCTATTTCGGACTGCGCGGCCACGGGACCCTGCGGCGAGCCCGCGTTCGCCGGCGGTGCATTTTGGGTTGCGCTGGGAGCGGTCGGCGGCGTGGCTGGCGGTGCGTGCGGGGCGGTCGCGCAGGCCGATAGCAGTGCCAGGCTCGCAAACGCTCGCTTCATGTCGCCGCTCCTTCCTTGATGCGGAAGCCTTGATCTTAGTCCAATTCGCCGGCGGATCGATTGCACAAATCCGCTATATTCGCTTGCTCAGCCATAATCGCTATGCTAGCGTCGGCCGGATGATGCGCTGGGATATCGATTAATGAAGCGCCGCCGCGCTACAAAGCCGCGTCGACGACCGCCGGCGTCGCCACCGGTTCAGGCGCCGTCCCCCGTTCGCGCGCACATGCTCACCCCGACCGAGGTGGCGGAGCGTCTGCTGGTGGCGCCGGTCACTGTGCGGCTGTGGGCCAGCCGCGGTCTGCTGCCGTCGGTGACCACGCCGGGCGGCCACCGCCGTTTTCGTGCCCAGGACGTGGACACCTTTATTGCCCAGCGTCAACACGTCACCGGTCCGGCGACCCGCAGCGCTCCGGCTCGCGTGCTGATCATCGATGACGATGCGCAGTACGCGCGCTACCTGTCGAGTCTGCTGTCCAGCCGCGTTCCGGGCATCTCGGTCGACATGGCAATGAATGGATTTTCCGCCGGCATCAAGTGTGAAGCGATGCGCCCGGATCTAGTCACGCTGGATCTGCATATGCCCGATATGGATGGCTTCGACGTCTGCCGACTGTTGCGCAGCAAGTTCGGAGCGCGCCGGCCGCGCATCGTGGCGCTGTCCGGATATATGACCCCGGAAAACAGCACACGCATCCGCGAGGCGGGTGCCGATGCTTGTCTCTCCAAGACCACCACCGCCGAAGCATTGCTGCGCGAATTCGGTTTCGATCCGACCCTCACCGCGCAGCGCCCGCGCGCCAGGCGCGCCACCTAAGACGCCGTGGCGCTCGCCGCCGCAACTACATCTCGGCCCAGCGACGCAGCAGATTGTGGTAGCAGGACGTCAGTCGTAGCAGCGATTCCGACTGCGCGCCCTGCTGCGTCAGGTCGCGAATCGCCATGTCCAGTTCAAACAATATGTTTCTGGCGCTGTCGTCACGCACCATGCTCTGCACCCACAAGATGGCCGCACAGCGCGTGCCCCGAGTCACCGGCTCGACGTGATGCAGACTGCTGGAGGCGTATACGACTAGATCGCCGGCCGCAAGCTTGATCGCGTGCGCACCGTAGGTGTCCTCGATCACGAGCTCGCCACCGTCGTAGTCCTCGGGCGCGCTTAAAAACAGCGTCGCGGACACGTCGGATCGCAGACGATGATGCGATCCCGGCAGCGGACGCACGGCATTATCGACGTGCACGCCGAAGGTCATGCCGGCGTCGTAGCGATTGAATAGCGGTGGGTACAGGTGATGCGGTAGCGTCGCACTGACGAACAGCGCATTGCTCTCGAGCGTCCGGATGACGATTTCGGCCGCCTCGCGCGCCGCCGGATCGGTGTGCGCTAGTTGCAGATTGGACTTCACCTGCGCCGATTGATGCCCTGCGGTGGCTCGGCCGTCGCCCCAGGCCCCTCGCGCCATGCATCGGCGTGTCGCCTCGAGCTGCGCTGCGTTCAGCAGCCGCTCCACACGCACGATCATTGCGGCGCGGACTCCGCCAGAATGCGCTCGATCGCGCTCGAAGCGGCGGCTCGAACCGCCGATGTTCCCGAGGCGGCGGCTCGGCGGAACCAGCGCAGCGCTTCCTCCAGTCGACCGCGTTCGAGCAACACCGTCGCCCAGTTGTATTGCCCGCGAAAATAGTGGCCCGCGGCGGAGCGTTGGTACCAGGATGCCGCCTGATTCGGATCGCGCGGCGTGCCCCAGCCGCGCTCACAGCATCGGCCAACCAGATTCATGGCGCGCGCGTGGCCCTGGCGCGCGGCCCTGAGGTAATAGCCGTAAGCCCGCTGATGATCGCGCACTACGCCGCGACCGTTCAGCAACAGATGACCCAGGTTGTACTGCGCCCAGGCGTGATCAGCCTCGGCGGCATAGAAATAATAGCGAGCCGCCGCCACCGGGTCCTCCGGCGCGCCCCAGCCCATGTCAAAGCAGCGACCCACCATGTTGATGGCATCGATGTCGCCCTGGTGGGCCGCTCGCTCGAACCACCGACGCGCCTCCTCCAGATCTTTGGGCGTGCCAGTGCCCTCCAGCAGCATGCGTCCATAGCACAACTGCGCCAGGGCAAGTCCCTCCAGTGCCAGTACCCGCACCCAGTGCACCGAGCCGGTCGGCTTCTGAGTGAGCAGCGCCCGCAGTCGCGCCGTGCCGGCGCCGAGCATTACCGAACTGATCGGAATCGAGGCCATGCTCTCGCGGGGTAACCTAGAGCGACAGGCGGGCCGTCAGCAAAACGGTACGTCCCGGCCCCGGGACGGTATGGTTCTCGTTCGGGCGCGTGAAGTACGAGTTCATGAAGTAATAGCGATCAGTCAGGTTGTAGCCGTTGAGCTGCAGGCTGAGCGAATGCGTCAATCGGTAGCTCGCCAGCGCATCCCAGGTCACGTAGCCCGGAACGCTGGCGACGCTGATGACTCCCGGAATGAACTGAGTATCGGTGCCGGCCAGCCGTTGGCCGATGTAGTTGAATCCTGTGCCCAGCGTCAGGCCGTGATCGAATTCATAGGTCGTCCACAGGTTGCCCTGGTTGTGCGCGGTGTTCGGAATCGGTCCGCGAATGCCGGGGCCCGCCAGTCCGATCGCCCACGAGTCCAGGTAGGTGTAGCCCGCCAACACCTCCCAGCGCTCGGTGAGATACCCCTGCACCCCTATCTCAAGACCCTGCACGCGCTCGGTACCCGCCAGCGTCTGCAGCGTCGGCTGCAGCGGGTCGGAGATACGTGCGTTGGTCATCTCGGTGTCGAACAAGGCGGCCGTCACCGTCAGAGCCTTCTGCAGTATGTCGGCTTTCATGCCGACCTCGAAGGTTCGGTCCTTCTCCGGCGGCAGCGCCTGATTACTGGCCGAGAGCGCCAGATTCTCGGCCGACGGATCGAACGAGGTTCCATACGAGAAATAAGTGCTCAAGCGTTCGTTGGGCTTGTAGACCAGCGCGGCGCGCGGGCTCCAGATGTCGTCGGTGTGATCGAAATGCGAAGCCTTGCCGAGTGGCTGGTCGTAATGAGCGTGGAAGCTGTCGTAGCGTATCGCCCCGGTCAGTCGCCAATGCGCGCCCAGAGTGATCATGTCGTCGGCGTATACCCCGACCGTGTGCGTCTGCGTGTTGGGAAGCTGACTGACGGTCGTCTGCGTCCCCGGGAAGGGCTCGAACGCATCGGGAGCGAGCACCGGCACCGGGGCGATCACCGTGTCCTGGTTCACATATCGGGTCAGGTCGGCGCTCTCATCGTCGTATTCCAATCCGAACACGAGCGTGTGATCGAGTGGCCCGGAGCTGAATCGCCCGGTAATGCCCAGGTCGTTCATCGCTGTGCGAATCGTACCGCTGCTACTTGGTCGATCCCGCAGCACCTCGATCGCATCCAGCGGCGTGCCGATCGCGGGAAAATACGGATTGTTGGCCGCAACCGGCACCTGGGCGGACGCCGCCAGGCTTGCGCACAGTGGTGCGCCAGGAAAGTAGCCGGACGTGGTCGCGGTCGGAAAGCAGTTGGCGGATCCATCAATGGCGGCTGTCTGTCGCGACAGGAACCAGTAGTTCCCATAGCGGGCCGTGTCGCTGACCGACCAGTTGTTGTTGAATAGGTGCTGCACGCGCCCGGTGATGACATCGACACGTGTCTTGAACCGATCATCGTCGGGCAGTCCGTAGAAGGTGTCGCGCGGCACTGGCACCGGCCGGTCAAAAATGAACGGCAGCCCGTAGTCGGGCATGTTGTCCTCTTGCTGATGCAGATACTTCAGCGTCACGGTGGTCGCGGTATCGATGCCGAAGCCAAGCGCCGGCGCCGCACCCCAGCGCTGGGTAAGCGCGAACGGGCGGCCGTCGGTGTGATTGCGCTGACCCATCAGGTTCAGGCGCGCGGCCGCGTGATCGGCGATCGGCTGATCGAGATCGGCGGTCATGCGCACCTCAGAATTGGTGCCGCCGGTGAGCGCGAAGTCGTCGACCGGGGTCAGCTTGGCACTCTTGAGTACCTGATTGATGACGCCGCCGGTCGATCCGCGCCCGAACAGCGTCGATGCCGGGCCCTTATAGATCTCCACCGCCTCGTAATCGAAGGTGTCGCGATCGTACACGCCAGTATCACGCAGGCCGTCCATAAAGTAGTCATCGCCGGCGGAGAACCCGCGCAGATTGACTAGGTCCCCGTGCGTGCCACCCTCACCCGCGTTCAGCGTGATGCCAGGAACATTCTTCAGTGCGTCGGCCAGGGTGGCCGCCCCCTGCTGGCGGATGAGTTCAGAGTTGACCACATCGATGGTCTGCGGCGTATCGAGAATATTGGCGGGAAGTACATCGAGGCTGCTGCGCTGCCCGCTGACCACGACGGTCTGCAATTCCCGGCCGCCGGAGCTCGAAGCGCCGTCCTGCGCGTGAGCCGCGCCGATTCCAGTCAGCGACGTCACCAGCCCCACCGTTCCGCCCCAAACCCGGTCGCGCGGTCCGATCTTTTGCATGCGGCAACTCCCTTTAGTGCGAATGCAAATCACTCTCATTTGTACCTTAGCTATCAGCTCGCAACGCGTCAAGCCCTTCGATGCTCATGCGGAGTCGCCGACCGCAAAGCGGGCTGGCCGCCGCGCGGTCGATGCTCAAGCACTGACCTGCGAGGTCGATCCGTAGCTCGCGCCGAACGACCGCGTCGTCGGTGTCGTCTTCGGGGTGAACCTGAGCAATGCCGGCGGGCGCCAAGAGCGTTCGCATCCGGCGATTTATCCTGCCACGCACGTCGCTCATAGTTCAGACGAAGTGATGCAGCCGTGAGCGCGAAACGCCGCGAAATACAGCCTCGCGGCGCATCCAGATTCAAGCGCCCTACGGCGGCGCTTGCGCGCATCACTGCGCCGCTTAACGCTGCGCTGCATCGCTGCAGCGATCACATTCTCAGCGCTTGCTGTCGTGGAAAATGCCAAAACTGTTAGCGGCGTCTCGATCCGCTATAACGACTAAATTCGCTATTACCGCTATCCTACCGCCCGCGAACTGAAGCCCCGTCCAACGCCGGGGAATTCGCATGGGGATGCGTGGCAGATGATCGATATCCGGATCAAACGTGGCAGCCGCCTGTACCGCTTCATGCAGGCGCGCGTCATCGGTTCGCTGTTGGCGCTGACGACCGCGGCCTCGCCCTCGCACGCCCAGGTCACCACGCTGCTCGACTTGGAGAACTCGCCCACCCAGGCCTACACGTTCTATTCCTATTCGTTCCAGGCGCAACTGTCCCAGACCTTCCTGACGTTCGAGTTTCGCCAGGATCCTGCGTATTGGCGACTAGACGATGTCTCGGTCACCAATGGATCCTCCCAGCTGATCACCAACGGCGGCTTTGAGGGCGGCGGTTACGCGAACGGCGGCC
>DASXDL010000038.1:0-1618 GCA_036490715.1 Steroidobacteraceae bacterium
CCGGCGGCGGATGACGCTGGAGTCGGCAAACGCGAGCAGGAGCTGCTCGCGATCTGGGGCAGGGCGCTCGGACGCGAGGACATCGGGGTAAACGACAGCTTCGGTGCGCTCGGCGGCGACTCGCTGAGCTCCATTGCGGCGCTGCTCGATATGAGGCGCGTCGGCGTGCCCGAGCGCGTCTCCCGGGGTCTGTACCAAGGCCTCACCATTCGGCAGATGGTCCGCGAGGAAGCCGAGGCCGGCGGCGCGTCGCAGCAGGTCACGGCGGTGAACGGCATACCGGTTGCCACGATCGAGATGCCGGTATTTCTCCGCGCCCTTGGAATCTACCTCGTCGTCGCCAGCCACTATGGCATCCAGCACTTCGAGGGCAACCCGGTACTGATGGTCGTGTCCGGCCTCAGCTTCGCCAAATTCCAACTGCGCACCATCGACAAGGAGCGCAGCGTTCTGCCGGTGGTGCGCTTCTCATGGAAGATCGCGCTGCCGGCGATCATCGATGCCATCGCGCGCCAGATCGCGCACCATGCGTTTCATCCGCTGTCTTTCCTCCTGATCGACAATCTGCTGGAGCCGCATCCGTTCGGCGCGTATCAGTCGCCGTATTACATCGACGTCCTGATCCAGAATCTGCTGATCGCGGCCGTGCCGCTCGCCGTGCCTACCATTCGCAGATTTGCCGTCGCCAGGCCGCTGGTGTACGGCATCATGATGCTCCTGACCTGCTGGCTGGCGAGCATCCTCGTCCCGTACTTCTTCGACCCGACTCATGCGTGGACGCTCGTGCCGCAGTCGTACCTGTGGCTGTTGGCGTTAGGATGGTGCGCGGCCTTCAGCAGCACGCGCCGGGATAAGCTGCTGCTCACGGGCGCCTTCCTGGGCCTCAACCTGATCAGTTATGTCGTCGGCGGCCGGCTGGGTTGGAACGGGTTTCCCGGCCGGGGCGTGCACGAGTACGTCGTGGTGACGACCCTGGCGCTGGTCTGGTTCGACGAGATCCCGGCGAAGATTCCGACCGTGCTGGTGCAGGCCATCAATGCCGTCGCGGCCGCATCGCTCTTCATCTATCTGACTCACATCGCCTTCAAGGATGTCCTGGAGGGGATCTGGAACCATCTCGTGCCGGGCGGGTGGCCGCGCCTGCCGCTATTGGTGGCCGTCCCGATCGCCATGACGGGCGGCTACTTCGTCTGGCGGCTGTGGGAGAACGTCATGCGCTCGATACCCGTATGGCTGGGCCGTACCAGGCAAGCCGCACCCGCTCCAGCCGCCGGGTCGTCAGCCACCGGGTCGTGGTGATTCTGTGACGGCTTCGTGACGGCCGCCGCAATTATGTCGCGGTCGGTCGACTCGGCCGGCGCCATGCTGATAAAATCAGGGTCAAAGGAAGGCAGCACTCGTCAAGAGCATCATTCGCTGCCGTAGAAGAAAGGTCCCCCAAGGACCTTCGTGAGGGTCGATCTCGATGGCCGCAGTCCCCAGCACCACTATTACCGAAGCGCTGGCTTCGGCCGTGATCCGTGAGCGCCCGGGCGCGGCATCGAGCGCTGCCGAGGGCTCGCAGCCGCAGCTGTTGCTGCTGACCGCGCCGACACAACCTGCCCTGGAGCAGGCGGTT
>DASXDL010000039.1:0-60873 GCA_036490715.1 Steroidobacteraceae bacterium
AGCGATTTTAATCACGCCGTGGCTCTGCTGCACTCGTTCCAGTTCAGCCGCGCCATCGATGGATTTAACGCGGTCCTGGGGCAGGACCCTGGCTGCGCCATCGCCTACTGGGGAATCGCTCTGAGCGATTGGGGCAATCCGTTCGCACCGGGCCAGAAGGACAGGGGCCAGTTGCTGCTCGGGCGGCAGAGCGTCGAACGCGGCGAACAGTTGGGTGCAAGGAGCGAGCGCGAACGCGCCTATGTCGCGGCCGTGGGCGAGCTGTACGGCGACTATGAAAGCACGCCGCAGCAGGCGCGTTTGCTGGCCTATCGCGATGCGATGCAGGAGCTTGCGGCAAAATACCCGCAAGATCACGAAGCGCTGATCTTCTACGCATTGGCGCTCGTAGTCGCCGAGGATCCCGGCGACAAGACCTACGCCGACCGTCTGAAGGCGGGAGCGATTCTCGGGAAATTATTTGCGCAGGAGCCGACGCATCCCGGTCTGGCGCACTACCTCATCCATACGTACGACGTGCCGGCGCTGGCGGCGCAGGGCCTGGTTGCGGCACAACGCTACGCGCAGATCGCCCCCGATGCGGCGCACGCGCTGCATATGCCGTCGCACATATTCACCCGGTTGGGGTACTGGCAGCAGTCGATCGACAGCAATGTGGCGGCCGCGGCGGCCGCGCGCCGTCAGGGTCAGACGGCCGAGGAGTTACATGCCAGCGACTACGAGACCTACGCCTACCTGCAAACAGGCCAGGACCAGGCGGCCGGCCGGATCGTGACTGCGCTGCCGGAGATAGCCTCGCGCTTTGACCCGAAGGCGCAGCTGGTGGGCGCCGGGCCACCTGCGGCTGGCTATTTTGCGCTGGCGGCAATCCCGGCCCGATACGCGCTGGAGCGCCAGGACTGGCAGCAGGCTGAGACCTTGACGCTGTCTGAGACGCCGTTTCCCTATGCCGATGCGATCACCTGGTTGGCCCGGGGATTGGGCGCAGCCCGCCTGGGGCACGTCGCCTCGGCGAACGAGGCAGCCACGGCGCTGGCGCAGATTGCGGCGCGGCTTTCGAACGCCAACGAGCACTACTGGCAGCAACAGGTGGAAATTCAGGTCACTGCGGTGTCGGCATGGTCGGCGCTGGCGGCCGGCAAGAGCGAGCAGGCTTTGCGGCAGATGGAAATGGCGGCGGTGATGGAAGATGCGACCGAAAAAAGTGCGGTGACGCCGGGGCCGCTGTCGCCGGCGCGGGAATTGCTCGGAGAGATGTTATTGCTCAGGCACGAGCCTGCTGAGGCCCTGGCGCAATTTGAAGCGACCCTCAGGAAGGAGCCAAGGCGCTTCCGGTCACTCTATGGAGCGGCGCACGCGGCGCAGCTCAGCGGCAGCACCGATTTGAGTGAAAAGTATTTTAGCCAGCTGCTGACGGTTTGCGCGCGCGCCGACCGGCCTGGACGACCTGAGCTCGAGGAAGCACGCGCGGCGTTGGCGAAGCGCAAGAGCTGACCCAGCTGCCCCCATCAGATCAGTCCGTGCTCGGCGAACGACAGGCAGCGGTTGTCGGCCACGATCAGATGATCGAGCACCCGGATGTCCACCAGCTGCAGCGCTTCCCGCAGCCGCCGGGTCACCAGCTCATCGGCCTGGCTCGGCTCGGCGACTCCGGACGGATGATTGTGCGCCAGGATCACCGCGGCGGCGTTGCGCGCCAGCGCCTGCTTGACCACCTCGCGCGGATGCACGCTGGCGCCGTCGATGGTGCCGCGGAACAGTTCATCGAATGCGATCAGACGATGGCGGTTGTCCAGATGCATGCAGCAGAACAGCTCGTGCGGCATGTCGCGCAGGCGTCGCACCAGGAAATCGCGCGTGGCCTGGGGCGAATCCAGCGCCGGTCCGGACCGCAGCGCTTCGGCGTAGTGGCGGCGCGCCAACTCCACGGCCGCCTGCAACCGGCAATAGCCGACCGCTCCCAGGCTGTCCGGGCGCAGCGCCGACAGCAGCCCGCGCAACGACTGGTGCTGCGCCAGAACGCTGCGCGCCAGCGCCACCGCATCCAGCCCGCGGCGGCCGGAGCCGCCCATTAGCACAGCCAGCAGCTCGGCATCCGAGAGACAATGCGCACCCTGGGCGAGCAGCTTCTCGCGCGGCCGCTCGTTGACGGGCCAGTCCTTGATACTCATGCGAAATGCTGCCGCGATATGGCTGCGATGCGCGATCGACATATCGTGCGTGCATGACCCAAAAGACCGATAATTGCCCCATGCAAGGCAAACGCATTCTGCTCGGGGTCACCGGCGGTATCGCGGCCTATAAAAGTGCGGAGCTGGTGCGTCGGCTGATCGAGCATGGCGCCCAGGTGCAGGTCGTCATGACCGCCGCTGCGCAGGAATTCATCACGCCGACCACCTTCCAGGCCCTGTCGGGTCGCCCAGTGCGATCCGATCTGTGGGACCGCGACGCCGAGGCGGCCATGGGGCACATCGAGCTGGCGCGCTGGGCCGAGCTGGTGCTGGTGGCGCCGGCGAGCGCCGATTTTCTGGCGCGGCTGGCGCACGGACTGGCCGATGATCTGCTCAGCACGCTGTGCCTTGCGACCGCGGCTCCGATCGCCGTGGCGCCGGCGATGAACTGGCTGATGTGGCGCAATGCCGCGACGCGCGCCAACGTCGAACTGCTGAGCTCGCGCGGTCTGCACCTGCTCGGACCGGCGGTCGGCGATCAGGCCTGCGGCGAGCACGGGCCCGGTCGGCTGCTCGAGCCGAACGACATCGTCGCGCAGGTGGCACCGCTGCTGACGCCGACTGGTCCCTTGCGCGGACGGCGCGTGCTGCTGACTGCAGGACCGACGCGTGAGTGCATCGACCCGGTGCGCTTTGTCAGCAACCGCAGCTCCGGCAAGATGGGATTCGCGATGGCGCAGGCGATGCGCGAGGCCGGTGCCGAAGTGGTGCTGGTCACCGGGCCGGTATCCCTGCCGACCCCGCTGGGCGTGCGCCGCGTGGACGTCGAGAGCTGCGAGCAGATGTACGCAACGGTGCAGCGCGAGTTGCCCGGCACTTCGATCTTCGTCGGCACCGCGGCGGTGGCCGACTATCGCCCGACCAGCTGCGCCGAGCAGAAGATCAAGAAGACCAGCGATACGCTGGATCTGGAAATGACCCGCACCACCGACATTCTGGCGCAGGTGGGCGCCGGGTCGTCCCGTCCGTTTCTAGTGGGTTTTGCAGCCGAGACCAACAACGTCGAGCACTACGCGCGCTCCAAGCTCCTGGCCAAGAACCTGGATCTGATCGCCGCCAACGAAGTCGGCCACACCAAGGCCTTCGACTGCGATGAGAACTCGCTGCTGGTGCTGTGGCGTGGCGGCGGCCGGGTTGAGCTGCCGGTCGCGAGCAAGCGCGAGCTGGCGCGCGCACTGACGGGCCTGATCATCGAGCGCTACGCCGAGCAGCTTGCCAGCCGCGAACGCGAGGCCGGCGAGCGGCCATCGCTTGAGCTTGCAGCACGCGAGGGCGCTCGGGCATCTTAAGGGCATGGATGCTGGCAGCCGCCGGGCGCTTCAAGTTCGAATTCTCGACTCACGCGTCGGCCGCGAATTTCCGCTACCGCAGTATGCGACCGCAGGTTCCGCCGGCCTTGACCTGCGGGCCTGCCTGGATGCGCCGCTGACGCTGGCGCCGGCACGCGCCGAGCTCATTCCCACCGGACTGTCGATCCATCTGGCCGATCCGGGCCTGGCCGCGGTGATCCTGCCGCGCTCAGGTCTTGGGCATAAGCACGGCATCGTCCTCGGCAACCTCGTGGGTTTGATCGATTCGGACTACCAGGGCCCGCTGATGGTGTCGTGCTGGAATCGCGGCAGCGTCAGCTACGTAGTGCAGCCGGGCGAGCGCATCGCGCAGCTGGTGGTGGTGCCGGTGCTGCAGATGCAGATTGAGATCGTGAACGAGTTTGCCGCCAGCGAGCGCGGCTCGGGCGGCTTCGGCCACAGCGGCCAGAGCTAGGATCGCGACTTGGCGGTCAGCTCGCGAAAGCGCTGGATGTCGGACTCGAACTGCGCGCGCGTGTCGGCCTGTTCCTTGCGCTTGGCGTCGAGCTCCTTGCGCTGATTGCGGGCCTCGTTCGAGGTGCGCACCAGCTCCTCGGCCAGGTCATCCGGCATCTTGCGGGCATTGGGTTCGCTGCTATAGGGCTGGAACTGCAGCGCCCGCTCCTGCAGTGCACCCAGGCGCGTGGCCAGGGACTCGATGTAGGTGGAGGAGGCCTGCAGCTGGCCTTCGATCTGCGCCAGCCGCTCATCGCGCACGATCTCGATTTCCTTGGTAGATCCATAGCTTGACAGCAGGGTCTGGTCGCGCTGGGCGCGCTCGCGCGCCGCCGCCGCGGCCTGCGCTTCCTGGGCCATTTGCGCCGCGCTCTTCTGGCCGGCGATATGGCCGACCTCGACGCCCTGGTTGTTCAGTACCGCGCGCTCCTTGCCGGCGTATTCGGACGGAACGCTGTCGCCGTAGTGCACGACGCCCTTGTCGTCGGTCCAGCGGTAGGTCTGCGTCGACTGGGCAGGGGACGGGTTGTTGGCGGCGGCCGCCACGGCCGCAGCGCCCAGCGCCATCAAATACACAAGAATGTGCGGAGCGCGAAGCATTCGAGGCAGCATTGTCCACGTCAAGGCAGTCGCTGCCAAGCGCGAGCGCGGAATTACGTCGCGGTTATGCCGTATTTGGCCCGGTAGGAATGTAGCGCGGCGAGCTGCTCCCGGCTTGGCCCGGCGCTCATGTCTGTAGGCGATTGGGAATCGAGCGCCGAAATCAGTTCGGCAAGCGTCAGGATTGTGATACATCGCAAGCCATAAAGTGCTTCGACCTCCTGCACGGCGGAACGATAGCCCTGGCCGCGCTCCTGGCGATCAAGCGCCAGTGCTACGCCGACCGGCTGCGCGCCGCCGCCGCGGATCAGTTCGATCGATTCGCGAATCGCGGTGCCGGCGGTGATCACATCATCGACGATCACCACGCGCCCGTGCAGCGGGCTGCCGACGATCGACCCGGACTCGCCGTGGTCCTTGGCCTCCTTGCGGTTGAACGCCCAGGGCACATTGCGCTGCTGCAGCTGGGCGAAGCCGATGGCGGTCGCCGTCACCAGCGGGATGCCCTTATAGGCCGGGCCGAACAGCAGATCAAAGCTCAGGCCGGCGTGCGCCAGGGCCGCGGCGTAGCAGCGTCCCAGGGCCGCCATCGAGGCGCCGTCGGCAAACATTCCGGCGTTGAAAAAGTACGGGCTGATCCGGCCCGACTTGAGCGTGAATTCGCCGAAGCGCAGCGCCTGCCGCGCGAGTGCCAGCTTCAGGAACTCACGTTGGTAGTCATGCACGGGGCAGAGGGTATCATTGCCGCATGCGCGTCATCACGCTCAACGTCAACGGCATTCGCTCGGCCGCGCGCCGTGGACTGTTTCCGTTCCTGGCGCAACAGAAGGCCGATGTGATCTGCCTGCAGGAGACGCGCTCGTTCGAGCACCAGCTCGAAGGGCACGAGTGCCAGCTGCCGGGGTTCCTAAACCATTTCTATGCGGCCGAGCGCCCCGGCTACGCCGGCGTGGCGATGCTGTCGCGGCGCGAGCCCGATCGGGTGCTGCGTGGCTTCAAGATCGACGAGTTCGATCGCGAGGGCCGCTACCTTGAGCTGCAGTTCGACAAGCTGTCGGTGATCTCGCTGTATCTGCCATCCGGCTCGGCCGGCCCGCACCGCCAGGCCTCGAAGTTCAGGTTCCTGAAGGCGTTCATGCCGCATCTGCGCAAGCTGCGCCGCTCGCGCCGGGAATACATCCTGTGCGGCGACTGGAACATCGCCCACAAGCCGATCGATCTGAGGAACTGGAATTCCAACCAGAAGAATTCCGGGTTTTTGCCCGAGGAGCGCGCCTGGATGGATCAGCTGCTCGGGCCGGAGCGCTACATCGATGCGTTTCGGGTGCTGGAGCCGGGCCCGGATCACTACACCTGGTGGTCGAATCGCGGCCAGGCCTGGGCCAAGAACGTCGGCTGGCGCATCGACTACCAGATCCTGAGTCCGGGGCTGGCCGGCACGCCCAAGCGCGCCCACATCCATAAAGAGCCGCGCTTCTCCGATCACGCACCGCTGATCATGGACTATCGGCTTTGACTGAGGACGCGCAGCGCGCAGCGCCGACGCGCCGCGCCCGCTGGAGCGATGCGCTGCTGGTGTATGCGCAGCCGCGCATGCTGTCGATGCTAGCGCTGGGATTTTCCAGCGGCCTGCCATTCATGCTGATCTACAGCACGCTGTCGGCGTGGGTGCGCCAGAGCGGCATCGAGCGCGCGACCATCGGCATGCTGTCGTGGGTGGCGCTGGTGTATTCGCTCAAGTTCGTCTGGGCGCCGGTGGTGGACCGGCTGCGCCTGCCGCTGATCGGCGCTCTGCTCGGTCAACGTCGCAGCTGGATGCTGCTGGCCCAGGCGGGAATCGCCAGCGCGCTGCTGGCGCTGTCGGTCAGCGACCCGCGTACCCAGGTCGCGCACATGGCGCTGCTGGCGCTGCTGCTGGCCTTTGCCGCCGCCACCCAGGACGTCGCGATCGACGCCTGGCGCATCGAATCCGCGCCGGTGCGCGAGCAGGGCGCGATGGCGGCCGCCTACCAGCTTGGCTATCGGCTCGCGATCCTGGTGGGGCAGGCCGGCGCACTGTGGCTGGCGGAGGACCTGGGCTGGCATCGCAGTTACTCGACCATGGCAGCCCTGGTCGGAGTCGGCGTGCTCGCCACGCTGCTGGCGCGGGAACCCAATCGGGTCGCGCCGCTGCTGTCGGTGCTGACCGAGCAGCGTGTGGTCGAGTGGCTCGTCCGACGAGCGCACTGGCCGCAGTGGCTGCGCCATGCCGGTGCCTGGATTCTGGGGGCGGTGCTGTGCCCGGTGCTGGATTTCTTCGCCCGCTACGGCCTGCCACTCGGGGTGCTGATCTTTGCCTTCATCGGCACCTATCGGCTGACCGACTACACCATGGGGTCAATGGCTAATCTGTTCTACGTCGACCTGCATTTCACGCTCAAGCAGATCGCCGCGGTGGCCAAGCTCTATGGCACGGTGCTGAGCGTGGTCGGCATCCTGGTGGGCGGCCTGGCGGTGGCGCGCTGGGGACGCACGCGCTCGCTGGTGCTGGGCAGCGTGCTGGTGATCATCTCGAATATTTGTTACAGCATCCTCGCGGCACACGGCGAGCCCAGCGTCGCAGGCCTGGCCGGCGTCATCAGCCTGGACAACTTTGCCCAGGGCGTGCACGGCACCGCCCTGATTGCCTTCATGTCATCGCTCACCAGCGCGTCCTATACCGCCACGCAGTACGCGGTGCTGTCCTCGCTGTACGCCTTGCCGGGCAAGCTGCTGATGGGCACTTCGGGCATCGTCGTCGATCACATTGGCTATCCGCCGTTCTTCTTATATACCGCCGCATTGAGCCTGCCAGCGCTGGTGCTGCTGTATCTGCTGTCCCGACGGCGCGACTTTACGCTACTGCGGCCGACCGCGGCGGTGTGAGCCGCCCGCGCACCGGCGCCATGTCGCAGATCGATCTGACCCGGGTGCTGTGCCGGCTGTCCGAGCTGCCGGCAGAGGGCTGCCGCGAGTTTCGGCTCGGCGGCGGGGACTGGCCGCTGCGTGGCTTCGTGGTGCAAGTCGCCGGCGGCGTGCGCGCCTATGTCAATCGCTGCGCGCACCTGCACTTTCCACTCAATCAGCGGCCGCACGGATTCCTGACGCCCGACGGCAGCATGATCCTGTGCAGCATGCACGGCGCGCTGTTCGAAAAGCCCACCGGCTACTGTGTCGCCGGACCCTGCTATGGACAGTCGTTGATTGGATTGCCGATCCGGATTGAATCGGACTGCGTGCTGCTGTCGGACGAGGTCAATGTGGGCGCGCTGGCAGCGCGCTATGCCTAAGCGCTCAGCGGAGCGCGATTAGATTAATAGAGCAGGTCGGGAGCGTCGAACAGATCCAGGCCGTCGAGGCCGCCGGCGATCGGATGCTCGCCGGTGAAATCAGTGCCGGAACCGGTGCTGTCGTCTTCGTCCTCGGCGTCGACCGAGCCACTCCAGTCTTCCGGCGCTTCGGCGCGCTGGATGTCGCCGTCCTTGCGCTGCGATTGCCAGTCGGCCAAGTCGTACTCTTCCACGGTGCCGTCAAAGTACTGCACTTCGACCGTACCGTCCTCCTCATCAATCGCTACGATCTCGAGCAGCTCGCCACCGAGTACTCGATACCACTCGCCGACGTCGGGTTGCGCGCTCATAAGACTGCTCCCGTGTTCAGGAGCGGCAGAATGATTTACGCTGCCGCTTCCGGTCCGTGCGTGAAAAGCCTTGCGATCCGCGATCATGTTGCGCCCGCTAGCGCGACGATATCAAGGCGAGTTTTTAATTTTGTGCAGTCCAATGAGTCAGCAATTACTTACTTTCTTTGTAGTCTTTCTGGTAGTCGTCGAGCCAATCTCACTGATACCAGTGTTCGTTAATTTGACTAGGGGCGATTCCGAGGCCGATCGCCGCAAAATGGCGCGCCGCGCCTTCGTGGTGTCCGCCATTATTCTGACGCTGTTCGCAATCGGTGGCGGCCCGTTCCTGCGACTGATGAGCATCAGTCTGGATTCGTTTCGCATCTTCGGGGGACTGCTGCTGTTTCTGATGGCATTGGAGATGGTGTTCGCGCGCACCTCCGGCACCCGCACCTCGAGCGAAGAAGCCATCGAGTGCAGTCAGCGCGAGGACATCTCAGTATTTCCGCTGGCGTTCCCGTTCATCGCCGGGCCCGGAGCGATGGCTACGATTCTGTTGGCGTTCGGCCCGAGCAGCGGCAAGCCGCTGTTGTTTTTATGTCTGCTGTTATGCGTCTACAGCGTGCTCGGCATCACACTCGGCGTGCTCTACCTGGCCGCGCCGGCGATGCGCGTGCTCGGGGTCACTGGAACTCAGGTGATCAATCGCATGTCCGGCGTGCTGCTGGGCGCGCTGTCGGTGCAGTTCGTGGTCGACGGACTGCGAGGGAGCTTCGGAAGCTAGCGAGCCGCGGCGGTCGAGGCCGCCGCCGCCTGAGCAAATGTAGGCAAACCTACCTTGGTGCAGTACGCCGCCATGCGCGGATCGGTTCGATAACGCTGCATATACGGATCGAACAGCAGGTAGTTGATGCCGGGGTCGCGATTACTCCAGGCGCGATCGAGCCACTCGAAGGTCTTGTCGGCTTCATTACGAAGTCCATATACCTCGGCGATCTGGAAGGCGGCGGTGTCGGCGAGAGTATCAATCAGCTCATGCAGCGACGCGTCCGCGGCTTGCCGGTCACTGCCTTTCTGAAGCGCCAGAGCCATGCCTATCTTGCGCCATGTCGGGGACGGCTCCCCCTGGGCAGCGACCAGGGCAGCCTTAGCGTCGCCGCGCGCGATTTCGACCATCACCAGGCTCTCGTGATAGGCCGCCGCGCCGGGCTGCAGCTCGATGGCTTTCTCGGCCTCGGTCTTGGCCTCATCGAGGCGGTTGAGCGCAAGCAGATAGAGCGTATTCCAGTTATGCCAGCGGGCGTGCAGCGGATCGGTGGCCAGCGCCTGCCGCGTGTATTCAAGCGCCTGATCGACCTGGCCGAGCGTGGCCAAAACGTTGCCAACCATGAACAAGGCTTCGCCATCCTTGGGTGCCAGCTCGAGCGCGCGCCGAAACTCTGCCTCGCCGCCATGCGGATCGAATTCGATGTTCGCCAGAATGTAACCATGTGCGATGTGCGCATAAGCCAGATCCGGTGCAATCGACAGCGCGGTAGCGGAGGCGGCGCGAGCCTTGGCGTTGGCATCTTTCTGCTCCGTGCTGTCTAGAAATTCCTCCCCCAGCCCGGTCCATTGCCGCGCCAGCATGCTCCAGGCCAGCGCATAGCGCGGATCCAGGCGCGTGGCGGTCGAAAACTGCTCGATGGCCTTCTCCATGTCGGCCTGGCTTTCGCGCGCGCCAAAGAATTGACCCTGCAGCAGCGCGTTATAGGCATCGAGATTGCCGCTTGGCGGACGATCCCCTGAGTTCGTGCCCTCGGCGGTCAGCAGTCTGGTCTTGAGCGCCGCGGCCACGGCGCGCGTGATGTCGTCCTGGAGCGCGAACAGCTCGCGAAACTGCCGGTCATAGCGTTCGGACCATTGGGTGGTGCCGTCGGCCGTGTTAATGAGCTCGGCGCTGACGCGCACCGCATTGCCGGAGCGCCGTACGCTGCCTTCCAGCAGATGCGCGACACCCAGTTTGGTGCCGATGGTGCGGCTGTCGTCCTTGGAATCGCGGAACTGGAACGAAGAGGTGCGGCCGATCACCCGCAGCCCGGAAAGTTGCGACAACGCCGTGATCAGATCCTCGGACAGACCGTCCGAAAAGTATTGCTGGCTGGTATCGCCGCTCTCATTTACCAGTGGCAGCACCGCGATGGAATTGTCCGTCGGCGCCGCCACGGCGGAAGCCGCCGCGACCGGGCTGACCGAAGCGACGCCCGGCACGCTGGATTTGGATGCGCCGGAGTGGCGGTACCAAAGATATCCGGCCCCGCACGCGCACAGCACGCCGATCGCCACCGCAAGCATCGCGACGCGCGGTCGCGGGGAGCTGACCGCAGAAGCTGCGGGCGTGCCCGAACGCGTCGGGCGTGCCGTATCCAAAGATTCGGTGCGCGCCCTGGACAGCAGCCGCAGGATCCGAGCGACGAAGTCTGCGGACGGATAGCCGCCCGGCAGTCGCGCCCACTGGATCTCGCGAAAGCGCTCCGGAATGCGCTCATCGTTCTGCGCGGTGTCGTCGATGACCACCGGCAACAGGAACGGCTGGTCGGGCGCCATCAGGTGGGAGCGATCAACCGCGAGCTTCCACTCTAGCCGGAAATACCCCTCTACCCTCGCGTGCGCACTGGCGGAAATGATCGGCAGGAACAGGGTGCAGGCCTTGATCTGACTGCGGATCATCGCGTCCCAGGCGTCACCGCCGCGCAGCTCGCTCTGATCGAACCAGACCTCGATCCCCGCTTCGGTTAGGGCCGTCGCGATGCGGTGGGCGGCAGCGGCATCCTGCGAGGCATAGCTCAGGAACACCGTTCCGGCCCTCACGGATGCTTCCTGTGGCGAATCGCCTCCCATGCGGTAACAGAATGCACTGCGCCACCGGTCCGTGGCAATGCGATTACCGCCGCGAGTGGAGCAAGCGACGTCTCAGCTGCGTTGAAACAGCAGTTCGAACACCTTATGTCCCAGCCGCTCGCCACGGCGCTCGAAGCGTGTCGCGCGACGGCTGTGGGTGTGACCGGGCTCGGTGAATCCGCCCTGCGGATCGAAGTTGCGCAACAGGTCGCAGCCGTTGAGCACAACTAACATGTCTTGTGCGTACGGCTCCCAGTCCGTGGCCACGTGCAGCTGTCCGCCAGGGACCAGGCGCTCGGCGAGCAGTCGGGCGAAGGCTCCCTGCACCAGCCGTCGCTTGTGGTGACGTTTCTTGGGCCAAGGGTCCGGAAACAGCAGCTGCACCTCGGCAAGGCTGGCCGGCGGGATCTGTTGCTCGAGTACCTCGACCGCGTCGTGCGCGATCACGCGCAGGTTGGTGAGGGAGTCGGCGGCGGCCGCCAGCAGCAAATGACCGACCCCGGGGCGGTGTACCTCGACCCCCAGAAAGTTCTGCTGCGCTTGCGCGCGCGCGCGCTCCAGCAGGTGCTCGCCATTGCCAAAACCGATCTCGAGTGTGCAGGGCGCCGTGCGGCCGAACAGCTGCGACAGCTCGAGCGTTCGCGGCTCGAATTCCACGCCATAGCGCGGCCAGTGCTCCGCCAGGGCACGCTCCTGAGCCGGGGTGATACGCCCAGCGCGCAGCACGTAGGAGCGGACGGCGCGCGGAGCGCGTTGGTCGTTCGGCGGCATCGACGCATTATGGCGGCTACGACGCGTTGAAAATACTTCAATTGCGCCGGGAAAGATCGCGTATTGACGAGCGCGCCCGCGCGCGGCTAGCGTCGATGCCCCGAAAGGCGCGGCCTTAGCCTATGTTCCGATCGTTACTTACCCGCACCGTGTTTCCGCTGCTGATCGCCGCAGGAGTGGTGGCGTACTTCGGGCTGCCGTATATCGACCGGCTGGTCACCGAGTGGTTTCGCTCCGACGTCGAGCTGCGCGCGCACCTGATGGCAAACTCGCTCGAGGAGTCGCTGCCGCCGCTGGTGGCCAAGGGCGATCAGGCAGCGCTGCGCCGTTATACCTCGCACATGATCGCCGACCAGCGCGTGCTCGGGCTACTGATCTGTCTGCCGCACGGAGGCACCGTGTTCCAGACCGAGCAGGTGCCCGCGAGCGTCAACTGCGACAGCGTGCAGGATCTGTCCGATGGCCAGAGTGTGGTGCAACGCGCGGCACCGGCATCGGTGCTGGTGTCGGTGTTCGATCAGCACCCGCCGGGCCAGGCGCCGTACCGGGTGGCGATTGTCTACGACTTGAGCTTCGTCGATAGCCGCCAGAGCTCAGCGCGCGCATTCCTGCTGGCATTCGTCGGGGTGTCGCTGGTCATCCTGGCGCTGTTCCTGGTGATCGCCGGCTGGATGGTGGTGCGACGCTACGCCGCGATCCTGATCAACGACATCACCGGCCGCCGGTTCTTTGAAGACGCCAAGTCCGCACCGCTGCTGCTGCCGATTCTGCGACAGGTGCGCAAGGCTTTGCGCGAGGCCGAGGCCACGCAGCGCGCCGAGATCGACTATCGCGAGAACTGGACCCCGCTCGCGCTGCAGCTGGTGGTGCGCGAGCAGCTGCAGTCGCCCGAGATGCTGGTGGTGTCCAACCGCGAGCCTTATTCACATGAGTACGGCGAGGACGGCTCGATCCGCGTGCAGGTGCCGGCCAGCGGCATGGTCACCGCGCTCGAGCCGGTCATGCGGGCCTGCTCCGGCACCTGGGTCGCGCATGGCAGCGGCTCGGCCGATAAGGCGACCGTGGACCGTTCGGATCACGTCGCCGTACCGCCCGATGACCCTGCTTATACCCTGCGTCGCGTTTGGCTGTCTGAGTCGGAGGAAGAGGGCTACTACTACGGACTGTCGAATGAGGGGCTGTGGCCGCTGTGTCACCTGGCGTACGTGCGGCCGGCGTTTCGCGGCGAGGACTGGATTGCCTACCAGTCGGTGAACCGCAAGTTCGCCGAAGTCGTGGCGCAGGAAACACGCACCAGCGACCCGATCATCCTGATCCAGGATTTCCATTTCGCGATGCTGCCGGGCTACCTGCGAGCGCGTCGGCCGAAGGCCACCATTGCGCTGTTCTGGCACATTCCGTGGCCGAACGCCGAGACCTTCGGTGTGTGCCCGTGGAAACGCGAGATGCTGTCGCACCTGCTGATGGCCGACATCCTCGGGTTCCACACGCTGTATCACTGCCAGAATTTCCTGGCGACGCTGGATCGCTTCATAGAATGTCAGGTCGATCACGAGCGCATGACGGTCGCGTTCCAGGGCCACATCTGCCACGTCGAGGCCTATCCGATTTCAATCGAGTGGCCGCCGCGCTGGCTGCAGGGGCAGCTTGAGATACCGGAAGCGCGGCGGGCGGTGCGGGCGCGCTACGGAATCGGCGAAAACGTGGTGCTTGGCCTGGGTGTGGAGCGCTGGGATTTCACCAAGGGGGTCATCGACCGCTGCCTGGCGCTGGAGCTGCTGCTGGAGCAGAACCCACGGCTGCGCGGCCAGGTAGCGCTGCTGCAGATCGCCGCGCCGTCACGCAGCAAGCTACCGGCCTATCAAGCGCTGCAGCGCGCGACCATCGCGGAAGTGGATCGTATCAATGCGCGCTTCGCCACCGATGAATGGAAGCCGATCGTGCTGATCGGCAAACATCAGCCACCCGAGCGCGTGTTCGAGCTGTATCGCGCGGCCGATTTCTGCGTCGTCAACAGCCTGCACGACGGCATGAACCTGGTGGCCAAGGAATTCGTAGCGGCGCGCGACGATGAGGACGGTGTTCTGATCCTGAGCACCTTCGCCGGCGCTTCGCGCGAACTGGTCGAGGCCATCCTGATCAATCCGTTTGACGTCACCGAAACTGCCGCCGCGATCCGGCGCGCCCTGGAAATGCCGCGCGAACAGCGCCGCCAGCGTATGCAGCTGATGCGGCGAACAATCCAGGAGAATAATGTGTATCGCTGGGCCGGGCGCATGCTGACCGACGCCGCGCGTATCCGCCAGCGCCAGGCGCTGGCAATGGGCGAGCAAGAGCTAGGCGTGACCTAGCAGCGGCCGCCGCGCCGGATACGCTAAAATCACCCAAGGCTTAATCTAGCGTACCGATGAGGGGGTTCCAGTGCTATCCATTCGCCGTCCGATTCTGATCGCCGGGGCATCGTTGTCGCTGCTGCTGAGCTGCGCCGCATTGCAAGCGGCCGCGTCGGCTGATGCCGGCAAGAGCAGCGACAAGGGCAGCGAGGAGAGCAAATCGGCCGCCACGCCGCCGCAGCATTTCGTCGCCGAGCAGCAGGCGAGCAAGGGCTCGGTCACGGTCGAGGGCAAGCACATCGACTATGACGCCTATGCCGGCACGCTGGTGGTACACGCCAAGGACTGGGACGACGTGCCGCAGAACGCGCCCAAGGATGAGGACAAGAACCCGCGGCCGGAAGCCAGCATGTTCTACGTCGCCTATTTCAAATCGGCCGACAAGGGCGGCGACAAGGGCAATAGTTCGCGACCGATTACCTTTCTATTCAACGGTGGTCCAGGCTCGGCCACGGTGTGGCTGCACATGGGCGCATTCGGGCCGCGCCGCGTCGTGACCAGCGATGACACGCATACGCCAGCGGCGCCTTATAGCCTCATCAATAACGATTTCAGCCTGCTCGACGCCAGCGACCTGGTGTTCGTCGATGCACCCGGGACCGGATTTTCACGCATCGCCGGCACCGACAAGGAAAAGGCGTTCTACGGACTAGACCCCGACGCACACGCGTTCGCCGACTTCATCCAGCAGTTTCTGTCCAAGTACGGCCGCTGGAACTCACCGAAGTACCTGTTCGGCGAGAGCTATGGCACACCGCGGGCCGCGGTGCTGGTGAACATGCTCGAGACCAGGCACTTCATTGATTTCAACGGCGTGATCATGCTGTCGCAGATTCTGGTGTTCGACACCAGTGTCGACGGTCCTGAGACCAACCCCGGCGTCGAACTGCCGTATGAACTGGCGCTGCCCACCCTTGCCGCCACTGCCTGGTATCACCACAAGCTGCCATCGGGGTCGGCGGATCTGAATACGTTACTGCCGCAGGTCGAGCAGTTTGCGATGAATGACTACGCGCAGGCCCTGGGGCAGGGCAATGCGTTGCCATCCTCGCAGCGCGACGCGATCGCCGCAAAGCTGCATGATTACACCGGCCTTCCGGTCAGCTACATCGTCAAGGCCAACTTGCGCATCAACGGCGGCGAGTTCGAGCAAAACCTGCTGCTCGATTCCGATCAGACCGCCGGTCGCCTGGATACGCGCTTCGCTGGACCGACGATCGATCCGCTGAGCAAGCAGGCTGACTACGATCCGCAGACCGCCGCGATCGCCTCGGCCTACGTCTCGACCTTCAACGATTACGTGCGCAAGGAGCTCAAATACGGTCAGGACAAGGAGTACAAGCCGCTGACGGAATTTGGGGCGCACTGGAACTACGAGCACAAATCGCCCACCGGTGGCGAGGTGCTGGCACAGGCGGTCAACGTGCTGCCTGATCTGGCGGTGGCCATGAGCTTCAACCCGGGTCTGCACGTGCTGGTTAACGGCGGCTATTTCGACCTGGCGACGCCATTCTTTGCCGGCGTGTACGAGATGCAGCACCTGGCCATTCCGCCGGCGCTGCAGAAAAACATTGAATTCGCCCAGTACCAGTCCGGGCACATGGTCTACGCGCACGACCAGTCATTGAAGGAACTGCATGCCAAGGTCGCGGATTTCATCCGCCGCACCGAGACGCCAAAGGCCCCCTGAGGAGAACTCGTATGAAATTAATCATCCGACTGGCTGCCGTGGCGGCCGTCATCCTGGCGCCGTCGGCACTGATGGCCGCTGAGCACGGCGAACACGGACCGGACTTCATCGTTCTGGACGACTCGCCGGCGCGCGCCAAGTTCCCATTCAGCGATGCGGTGCGCGCCGGCAATACGCTGTATGTGGCCGGCACGATCGGTGTGGATCCGAAATCACAGAACGATCCCAAAGGGCCGCGGGTGCCGGATGATGCGGCCACCGAGGCGAAGCTGGCGATGCAGGAGATCCAGCATGTGGTCGAGACCGCCGGCTTCACGATGGATCAGGTGGTATCGGTGCAGGTGTACTGCACCGATCTTGATCTCTATGGCGCATTCAACGATGTCTACCGTACTTTCTTCCATGGACACTTCCCGGCGCGGGCATTCATCGGCGTGAACAAACTGGTGCTGGGCGCGCACTTCGAAGTCATGGCCACGGCGGTCAAGCCCCGACGCTGAAGGCAATCCAGGTCGGGTCGCCGATGGCATGCGATCACGATGAACACGGTCAGTCATGTCGCCGAATACCCGGCCCTGGTGTCCACCGCGGCGACCGATCGCGCACGCGTATTGCTGACCGCCGCGTGGATCCACCGCGTTTTCGACCGGTTTTACGCTGATTTTCTCAAGCTGACCTGGAACGCGAAGAGCGCCTTCGAGAATCGCGACTACCAGGCCTCGGTGGCGTATGCCAAGACACGGCTGGGGCTGTACAACGCGACCGTGTACGCACTGGCTGAGGATCTGCGGCCGGCATTTCCGGCGCTGGCCCAACGCGAAGCCCTCTGGAGCCAGGTCGTGGCCGCGTACCTGCCGGCCGTCAAGGGGCGCTACGAAGCGGATCTGGCGCTGGCCTACCTGCACTCGGCGCGCCGGCGCGTTCACTACGGCGAGTGGACGCCAGTGGAGTACGACTTCGGCGAGCAGCGCTCGGCGGCCGAGTCGCAAGAGGACGTGTACGAGACCTTTCCGTGTTCCTGGCCGGTGGACCACCGCATTATCCAGCGAGTGCTGCAAGTGGCGGAGCTGTCGGTGCCGTTTCGCGCCCTGGGGTCCGACGCTATGCAGATCGCGCGCCGCCTGAACGACGTGCTGGCCGGCAAGGCCGGCTCCGGCCTGCGCGCGATCCAGATGATCAGAGCCGGCTTCTTTCGCAATCGCGGCGCCTACCTGGTCGGACGCCTGGTTCTCAACCAGGACGAATACAAGCCGTTCGTCATCGCCTTGCTGAACGAACCCGACGGTCTCGTTGCCGCCGCAGTGCTGCACGTGGTCTCACACGTCCACAATCTATTCAATACCACCGAGGCGGCCTGTCAGGTTACCAACGTTCACTACCACGAAATCAGTGCTTTCCTGCACAGCATCATGCCGCGCCGGCCGCTCGGTCTGCACTACTCGACCTTTGGATTTCATCACGTCGCCAAAGTGGCAGTCATGAACGAGGTGCGACGTCACCTGGAGAACCACGATGAGGTGCTGGCCACCGCGCCGGGCTTTCCGGGTACGGTGGCGATTGCGTTCACTTCGCCGAAGTCGGACTACATTCTTAAGGTGATCCGCGATCGCCCGACGTCAGGCTACAAATGGGACAGCTTCCAGGGTGTCGACGCCGTCCTGGAAAAATACAAGCGCGTCCACGACATCAATCGCACCGGCAGCATGCTCGACAACATTCTCTACTACAACCTGAAGCTGGATCGTTCCTGGTTTACGCCGGAACTTAAGGATGAACTGCTAGGCGCGGCCAGTAACGCCGTGCGGCTGCGCGATGACGCGATGATCTTCAAATACCTGGTGGTGCAGCGAAAGCTCACACCGTTGAATGTGTTCCTGGAAACCGCTCCTCCGGAGCGCGCCGCGCGTGCCATCGTCAACCTCGGCTGGTGCATTCGCAACAATGCCGCCGCCAATGTGTTCAACAAGGATTTTGATGCACGCAATTACGGCGTGAGCCGCTATCTGAAAGTGTTTCTATATGACTATGACGCGGTCGAGACACTGACCGACGTCAAGGTGCGCACCAATCTGGATCGCACCCACGGCGAGGAAGAGGTGCCTGGCTGGTTCTTTGAGGATGGCGTGGTGTTCCTGCCGGAAGAGATCGAAGCCGGGCTGCGGGTGCACAATCGCACGCTGCGGCGCGCATTTCGCGTGGCGCACGGAGAGCTCATGACGATCGAATACTGGCAGGGGCTGCAGCGTCAGTTGAGCGAGGGGGAGGTGCCGGGTATCCACACCTTCCCGGAGTCGTGCTATCTGAGGGATTCAGGGGTCGAGACCGTCGCCAACGAATAAGCGGGTCTTGCGCCACCGGTTGCGGCTGCCGGCGCGGCGCTAATAGAATCTTCGACCTCCTGGCGGGTGTAGTTCAATGGTAGAACTGCAGCTTCCCAAGCTGCTAACGTGGGTTCGATTCCCATCACCCGCTCCATTCTCAGGGCTTCCGGCTGGGAAGAGCACTACGGGGATCCGCTGCGCAAGGTCTTCGGCTAGATGTTCAGATCGCCAAGATGACGGCCGATCACGCGCCGCTTGCGACTGCAGCCTCAGTATCTAAATCAGCTCGCGGCGACAGCTTGCTGGCCGCGCACGCCAACTACCTCGTACTGGAGTTTCGTGTACCACTTCTCTCGTCCTACGGGCGTCAGATCAAACATCTGAAACACCGGATTGAGGGTGTCAAGGCCTCGAGGGTCCTGGCCCGGATCGCTCGGACCGTAGGCGAGCTCGCTACCCCAGAAATGGCGTACCTCTGAGCCCGCGCGTCGGAACACGTTCAGCATCGTGGTGTCTCCACGCGGTGTCTTGCCGTGGTAGTCGTTGTTGTAGTTGCTCGTTGCACAGGACAGCAGACGAAGACGCTGCCAGCCTCGAGTTCGTGCCCACTGCCACAGTCTCTCGGCCGGCGATTGGGCGACGACGACCAGCGACACGCGCTGGCGGATATGATCTTCCACACCGTTGAGTCCATCCAGCAACGGTGTGCACATTGGGCAGGGTTTGTCTCGTTCTGGCCCGAACATGTAGCTGTAGATCGCCAACGCGTCGTTGCCGCCAAACAGTTCCGATAGCTTTACCGAGCGAACCGCAGAGGCGGCATCAAGCTCCTCGAACCGGTAGTCCTCAGGCAGCGCGCCGCCAAGGGGAAGCGCGCGGCGGGCCGCCGCCACCGCTTCTGTAGCACGTCGCAGCTCGATTTCCTTGATCAGCAACGCGTTTCTAGCGGTCCGGTACTCAGTGGATTCGTTTGGAAATGTCAGCGACATAGAACCTCCTCGGGGCAGGGAATACCTCTTATACGGCGACCATTTCTGCGAGCGTCGGTTCCATAATCGCGCTGGTCTTGCGCGCGTAGCTCGACAAATCCGGGTCCAACCCGGACCGTTGGGGCAAGTCACCTATCGCCGACGGGTGAGCAACTGACTAGGTCAGCGCGCTGACCATGACGTAATAACCGTCTTCATCCCGAAGCGCAAACTCTCTTGTTCTTGTGGCGGGATTCATCTGGACTTCCTGCTCTAAAGAGCTGACGAGAGAACGAGCACGCGCCAGCGTGTCGTCAAAGTCATCCACTCGGAAGAACAGCAATAGTCCATTGCCAGGAGTCGCGCGATCGGGGCTGCTTAGACTGGGATGCTCATGCGCGCCCCACTGGTGCAGGCACAGCAGTACCGTCCCATCGGCGTCCAGCACCTGAGCCCAGTAGTCGTGCTCGGGCGCCGTCTGCCTCTGACCGAAGAGTGACTGATACCATTTGAGGCTACGCGCAACGTTGGCGACGCCGATGATCGTCCAGGTGCGCTTCACGGCTTCTCCCGGGTCAGCTCCGGTCCCTACGGCGCTGGCCGCACCGGCTGCAGCTGCGACCAGCTTCCATCCAGTTGGCCGTTGGGATTGAAGTTGGGATCATCGCTCATCACGTATTGGTTGGAGCCGTTCAGCCACGCGTGATCGTATTGATTGCTCAGCTCGAGCGTCCCGCCGGTACTGGGATCACGAAAGGTTTGCACGCCGCGGATGTTCTGGTCCGCGCCGAAGGCAGAGTTATACGATCCGCGTTGCTGATTGGCGGTGACCGCGTTGATGGTATCGGCAACGTGTTGCTGGAAATTGGCGATGATCTGCGACTGAGTGGCTTCTTTCTGGGCCTCGGCCTGGTACAGCTTTCCCACAATTGCGTTCGCTTGAGCGAGCCATGCAGACCGGGGGTGAACGCTGCCGATCATGAATTTGAATAGCTTGTCATTGGCGTCCAATTTGCCCTTGGGCGCCCGCAGCGCATACAAGAAGAGTGCACGGCAATCGTAGAACGCGCCGCGGCCGGCCTGATAGGTGTGCGTCACCACATCGAGTGCCACCCATTCCTCGACCGCTTGTCCGTCGCGCTGATAATCGATCCGCGCCCGAATCGCGTCGGTGTGTACGCCGCCGCGATTGGCGGCCCCGTCTGCGCCAATCCCGAGTCTCTGGTGCGCGATCTGATCGAGCTCCGGGTAAGGCTCGACCGACACCACACGGGCGTCTTTGGGGTAGATATTGGCAATGTGCTGCTGAAAATAGTCGGCGGCCTTCATGGGTTTCTCGACCGCACACGGTTTGCCGTTTCCGCCCAACTGCCGTCGGGCGGGATCGGTCAGGTTGTGCAGTACCGCGGGATCGTCCGCGTATTGCCAACTGTTATCCGGCGCTCCCTGGAAGGTGATCGCAGCATCGGCGCTCTTGGCCTCGATGAAAACGGCAAACATGTCTTCGAAGCATCCTCCCGGACCGCCGCCGATATTGACGGCACCTTTGAACGTCCAATCGCTCGGGATCAGCAGATCGATCGCGGGTTGGCCGTTGGCACTTATTCCCTTATCAACGACGGTGACCTGCTTCATGCGCACAAATCGTGCCGAGGGACTGCCGGCAGAGGCGGCTGACCGCATGGCCGGCGATGTGGCCGATGCAGGCTTACTCGACTTGGCGGCGACAGCCGGTCCAGTCGTTACCGCCGGGCTGGCCGGCGCCGCTAAAGCATCGGCGGCTTTGGGGGCCGTGGTGCCGGCGCCCGTGGAAGGCGGCGTCGGCTGTGGAGCGGCCTGCTTGCAGCGATCGGACAGGGCATCGCGGTGCTCCTTCAGGCAGGCCAGAATCCGGCCGCCACCGGCGGGGACTCCCGCGCAGAATTTCTGCGCGTCCTCGGCGCATGCCGCGCGCAGCGCCGCGAGCGTCGCTGAATCCTGGGAGCGCGCCGCGGGCGCTGCGACGCTGAGGCCGACTATGACGAGCCAAGCGAATGTTCTCACGCGAAACCTCGTAGATCCGCGTCCGGGCGCGGGCGCAGGCCATTGTGCCTTATTGGCGCCAGCGGTAGACCGCAACCTGTGACTGATCTAAATTGCCCGCGGACGAAGGGGGGCGCGTACATGACAGCCGATGTGACGATGGGCAGGCGCGAATTTCTTGGCGCGACCGGCACGCTGACGGGATTGCTGGCGGTCGGCAGTCCGCTGGCTTTATTGGCCCCAAGCCGCGCCTGGGCGTTGGATCTGCAGACGCTCAACAGCCAAGAGGGCGCGGTGCTGCTGGCCGTTGCCCGCACCATCGCGCCGCACGACCAGCTTGACGATGCGCCCTATGCACTGGTGGTTGGCGCGCTGGATGCGAATGCTGGACACGATGCCGCGACACTGGCGCTGCTGCGCCAAGGCGTTTCCGAGCTCGGATCAGATTTCGCCGCGGCCGCCGAGCCCGAACGTGTCGCGGCGCTACGGGCCCGCGAGTCGACGCCGTTCTTCAAGTCGGTGCGTGCAGTGACGCTGTCTACGCTTTATGCCTCACCGCTGGTCTACGCCTACTTCGGCTACGAGGGCGAGGCGTTTTCCAAGGGCGGCTACCTGCACCGCGGTTTCAACGATCTGCGATGGCTACCGGAAGTGCCACAGTCAGACAGCGGCCCGGTGTTCGGGGCCGAGAGTTGAGCATGGCGACAATCGCGCACGATGACTCCAACGCGGTCGTGATCATCGGCTCGGGTGCCGGCGGCGGCACGCTGGCGCACGAGCTGACGCGCCGCGGCATCAAGGTGGTGCTGCTCGAGGCCGGCCGGCGGCTCACGCTGGCGGATTTCTCGCAGGTGCCGGGCGAGGCATTCGTGCAGCTCACCTGGCTGGAGCCGCGCACGCAGACCGGAAGCTCGACCGTCGTCGAGGACTATCCGACCTTGCCGTCGTGGACTGCCAAGACGGTCGGTGGAACGACCGTCCACTGGACCGCAGCCGCGCTGCGGGCGCAGGACTGGGAGCTGCGCGCGCGCACGACCTATGGCGCCATCGACGGCGCGTCGCTGATCGACTGGCCGGTCAACTACCAGGAACTGCTGCACTACTATGAGCTGGCCGAACAGCGCATGGTAGTCACGCGCCGCAACGATAACCCGGGGCTGCCTGCATCGAATCACTTCAAGGTGTTCTACAACGGCGCCCGGCGGGTCGGCTACAGCCAGGTGCATACCGGATTCATGGCAATCAACTCGCGCCCGGCCGACGGTCGCGGCGTGTGCATCCAGCAGGGCTTCTGCGTCCAGGGATGCAAGACCGGAGCGAAGTGGAGCACGCTGTACACCGAGATTCCGCGCGCCGAGGCAACCGGCAATCTGGACCTACGTCCCGAATGTCGCGCGGTGCGCATCGAGCACGGCGACGACGGCAAGGTGACGGCGGTCGTTTATCGCGATCCGAGCGGCCAGGAACAACGGCAGAAGGCGCGCGTCATCTGCGTGGCCTGCAATTCGGTTGAGACTTCGCGGTTGCTGCTGCTGTCGGAGTCGGCGCGCTATCCGCAAGGACTGGCGAACTCCAGCGACCAGGTCGGCCGCAACTTTTGCCACCATACCGGCGGCTTCGTTTGGGGCGTGTTCGAGCAGCCGATTGAGTTCTGGCGCGGCGCGACGCTAGCGGGAATCATACTGGATGAAACCAGGAACGATCCGAAGCGCGGATTCGTCGGCGGCTATCACCTGGAGATGGCGGCGCTGGATCTGCCCAGCATCGCGATCGCCGGGTTCCCACAGACGTTGTGGGGACGCGAACTCGGATTTGTGATGGATCGCTATCGCAACATGGCCGGCATCTTCATCAACGGCGAGGATCTGACCCGATCGACCAACCGCATCACGCTCAATCCGGACGTCAAGGACCAGTTCGGCCTGCCGGTCGCCAACATTCATGTCGATGATCACCCGAACAATGCGGCGATGCGCGGCCACGCGCAGCAGCGCGCCGCGGCACTGTTCAAGGCCGTGGGCGCCGTCAAGGTGGTGACGTCGCGGCAGACTCCGGCCACCCACAACATGTGCGCCGCGCGCATGAGCCGTGAGCCGAAGGATGGTGTGGTCAATGCCCACGGCCAGTCACACGATATCGCCAACTTGTTCGTGTCGGATGGCAGCGCGATGAGCACGGCCACGTCGGCGAATCCGACACTGACGATTGTGGCGCTGGCGTTGCGTCAAGCCGAGTACATTTCCAGGCAGATGAATACCCGGGTCATCTAAAGGACCATCATGCGATCAACCGTCCAAAGAATCGCCGCGCTTGCTGTCGTGGCTTACCTGGGCAATGCCCAGGCGCTGCAGCCACCGGCGATTGATGCGGCCAATCTGCGCACTACCATCAAGACGCTGTCCTCGGACGCCTATGGCGGGCGCGCACCCGCAACTCAGGGAGAAGAGCTGACCACAAGTTACATCGCAGGGCGCTACAAGGAATACGGACTGCGGCCAGCGGACAAAGGCAGCTACCTGCAGCAGGTGCCGATGGTGCAGATCACTACCGAAGGCGATCCGGTGTTGAACTTCTCGGGTGGCTCACCGCTGACGCTGGCCTACGGAACCGATCAGGTGATGTCGACACCGCGTCCCGAACCCGACATAAGTCTCAAGGAAAGTGCGGTGGTGTTTGCCGGCTTCGGCATTGTCGCTCCCGAGTATCACTGGAATGACTACGCGGGCCTGGACGTAAAGGGCAAGACGGTGGTGGTGCTCGTGAATGATCCCGGTTACTACGATCCGAAGGCGTTTCGCGGCAAGGCGATGACCTACTACGGACGCTGGACCTACAAGAACGAGGAGGCGGCGCGGCAGGGTGCGGCGGCGATCCTGATCGTGCACGACACCGGCCCGGCAGGTTACGGCTGGGAGGTCGTCCACAACAGCTTCACCGGACCGCGCGATGATCTGCCGCCCTCCGGTGCCTATCAGCCGCTGCTGCAGGGCTGGTTGTCGCACGAGGCGGCCGGAAAACTCCTGGCGGCCGCGCATCAGAATCTGGATGAATTGACGCACGCAGCGTGCCAGAACGGATTCAAAGCGGTGCCGCTGAACCTATCGGCCAACACGACGTTGCACAACCAGGTCCACCGGATCATCAGCCACAACGTGATCGGCCTGGTGGCGGGTACCCGACACCCCGGCCAGGTGGTGGTCTACACCGCGCACTGGGACCACTTTGGCACCAAGCCCGGGCCCGACGGCAAGCCACAGATCTTTCACGGCGCCATAGACAACGGCTCGGGCATCGCCGCACTGCTCGAACTGGCCCGCGTCTATGGCCGCGGCCGGCCTGCTCCGGCGCGCAGTGTGCTGTTCATCGCCACCACTTCGGAGGAGCAGGGCCTTCTGGGTGCCGCCTACTACGCCGCGCATCCGCTATTCCCGCTGCGCGACACGGTTGCCGAACTGAACATGGACACGATGAATATGTACGGCAAGTCCAACGACCAGACCGTTCGTGGTCAGTTCATGTCCACGCTCGACGATCAGCTGCAGAGCTCGGCTCAGCAGCTGGGAATGAAGGTGCTGCCGGATGCGGAACCGGAGAAGGGCTACTACTATCGCGCCGACCATTTCGAGTTCGCCAAGCTGGGTGTCCCGGCGCTCAGCATCGACAATGGCACCGACTATGTCGGCCGACCGGCCGGTTGGGGCAGCGAGCAGCGCGCCGCCTATGTGCGCGAGCGCTATCACCGACCTGCTGACGTTTACGAGCCAGGATGGGATATGGCCGGTGTGCAGCAGCAGGTGCAGCTGATGTATCTGACCGGGCGCAGCCTGGCGGACAGTGATCAGTGGCCGATCTGGTATAGCGACAGCCCATTCCGCGCGGCGCGGCAGGCGCAGAGACCGCAGTGAATCCGAGCACTCCGTCGCCGTCCGGCGTCGTCGATCTGCGCAGTCCACGATCGGTGGTGCAGACGATCGATCACCTGAGTGCATTGGTAACGCAGCGCGGTCTCACCGTATTTGCGCGCATCGATTTCAGCAGTGACGCGCAGCGCGCCGGCTTGACGATGCGACCGATGCAAATGCTGATCTTTGGAAATCCAAAGGCCGGCACGCCCATTCTTGTGGCGACGCCGCGCTCCGGACTCGATCTGCCGCTCAAGGCGCTGGTCTGGGAAGACGCCGACGGGACAGTCTGGCTGTCGTACAACGCTCCGGACTATCTTGCCGCCCGACACGGCATTGCGCCGACGCTGCTCCCCAATATCGCTGGCATCCGCGCGCTGGCCGAAGCCGCCATCACACCCTGAAGATAAATCTCTCCTTACGAGGCCAGTGCCACCGCCGTTCGCGTCGATAATCAACCTTAGAGTTGAATATCAATCTGACGGTTGATATAGTCCTCGGCGTGAGCACTGCCCGCTTACAGCTGGTTGACCCGGCCGCGCCAGACGCCAATCTGGACGAGCAGCGGCTGAACGAGGTGTTCGCTGCGCTGGCGGATCCGGTGCGGCGCGCGATTCTGACGCGGCTCGAGGATGGTGAGCAGCTGGTGTCGGAGATTGCCGCGCCGTTTGCGATCTCGCTGCAGGCGGTATCGAGACACATCCAGGTATTGGTGCGTGCCGGGCTGGTGCGCCAGCAGCGTTCCGGGCGCATCAGCCGCTGTCGGCTCGACGCCGGCCCGATCTACGGCGCCACAGTCTGGTTGAGTCGTTATAGCCGCTACTGGCAGTCGCAGTTCGACACCCTGGCCGCGTGGCTTACGGAATTGGACCGCGGCCGCCGATTGCGGCGGGCGACGCCGAAGCGAGCCGCGCGCATCCCCCGGAAATGAGCGCACACGACTGGAGACACCACCATGAACTATTCCGAATCGACCAACCGGCTGCAGGCGCTGCGCGAGCGCATCACCGATCTACGCAAGGAGATGCGCACGGTGCAGCAGTCGATCGAGCCGCAGACGGTCGGGGATTACTCGTTGACCAACGCCGCGGGACAGAAGGTGAATCTTGCACAGCTGTTCGGCGACAAGGACACGTTGTTCGTGATTCACAACATGGGCGCCGGCTGCAGCTACTGCACGCTGTGGGCCGACGGCTTCAACGGTGTCTACGAACATCTCAACGACCGCGCCGCCTTTGTGGTGACCTCGCCGGATGCGCCCGACAAGCAACGCAAGTTCGCGCAGGGGCGTGGCTGGCGCTTTCCAATGCTGTCGCACGCCGGCACCACATTCGCGCAGGACATGGGCTACGGTGAGCCCGGTCACTGGGCGCCGGGTGTCTCAGTGTTCAAACGCCGTGGCGGTCAGATCGTGCGAGTGTCGGATACCAAGCTTGGCCCGGGCGACGATTTCTGCAACGTCTGGCATTTCTTCGACATGATCCCGGAAGGTTCGGCCGACTGGCGACCGAAATACAACTACGGCTGATCTGGCCGCCGCGGCCTCAACGCAGCAGCTCGATCTCCACGAACGCAAACTCGAAGGCATTGAGGCTGATGACGTTGTGCTCGACACCCGCACGGCGTTCATATGGAAGATAGCGCTTGAGCTCAGCGGTGTGCGAGCTGCCGTCGGGATGCTCGAGTAGCAGCTGGCCGTCGAGCAGCGGCACCACGACATAATCGTACTGATGCCTATGCCAGCCGGTCTGAGCTCCGGGGTCAAAGCGGTACTCGGTGACCCGCACGTGCGGTTCATCGATGCGGATAGTCGCGACAGCAGCAGGTCGTGTTCCCACGTTCGGCAACTCCTTCCCGTTAGCATGTTAGCGTGAACGTCCGGACAGAGTGCCAATTCTGACGCAGCGGAATAGCGCGCATTGCCGCCACCGGCAGGGTGTGTGTATAAAGGACTGCTAAGTTCAAGATGCAACCGCCACAGGAGCGCTGCGATGGGATCCCGCATAGCAGGCCGTAATTTTCTCTTCGTCCCCGGTCCGACCAACGTGCCTGAGCGCGTGCAGCGCGCGATGGTCGTATCGATGGAAGATCACCGCTCGAGCAAATTTCCGGAGCTGGCCGCGGGCCTGCTGCGTGATCTAAAAAAGGTATTCAAGACCACCTCCGGCCAGGTATTTATTTTTCCATCGTCGGGCACCGGCGCTTGGGAAGCTGCGCTGACCAATACGCTGTCGCCCGGCGACAAAGTCCTGGCCTGCAACTTCGGTCAGTTCTGCTACCTGTGGATCGACATGGCCAAGCGCCTCGGTTACGACGTCGAAGCGCTCGATGTCGAGTGGGGCGAAGGCGTACCGCTCGACCGCTACGAGCAGGTATTGAAGGCCGACAAGGACCACAAGATCAAGGCCGTGCTCGCCTGCCACAACGAGACTTCGACCGGTGTCACCAGCGACATCGCTGGCATTCGCAAGATACTGGACGGCCTGAAGCATCCGGCGATGATTTACGTCGACACCGTCAGCTCGCTCGGCAGCATCGACTTTCGCATGGACGAGTGGGGCGTGGACCTCACGGTGAGCGGGTCGCAGAAGGGATTCATGCTGCCCGCCGGCCTGTCATTCCTCGGCGTCAGCAAGAAGGCGCTGGCCTCGATCGAGCACGCCAAGTCTAAGCGTTGCTATTTCGATCTCGGCGACATGATCAAGGCCAACGCCACCGGCTATTTCCCTTACACGCCCGCGCTGCCGATGCTGTACGGACTGCGTGAGGCGCTGAACATCATCGACGAGGAAGGCCTCGAGAACATCCACCATCGCCACCACTACCTGGCCTCGGGCGTGCGGGCCGCGGTGACCGAGGGATGGAAGTTGAAGCTGTGTGCGAAGGCGCCGAAATGGTATTCGGACACCGTCAGCGCGGTGATGGTGCCGGAAGGCTTCAACGGCGCGCACGTCATCGACGTGGCGTTCCGTCGCTACAACCTGGCGCTCGGCGCCGGACTGTCCAAGGTCGCAGGCAAGCTATTCCGAATCGGTCACCTGGGCGATCTCAACGAGCTGATGCTGATGGGCGCTCTGGCCGGCTCAGAGATGGCAATGCTCGACGTGGGCATCAAGGTCACGCCGGGCAGCGGCGTTGCCGCCGCCGCCAACTACTGGCGTGCGCACGATCCGGTGCCAAAGAAGAAAGTCAGCAAAGAACAGCAGTTCGCCGAAGCGCATACCAGCGGGTCGATCACCGGCTGAGGATTCCCGCGCGAGCGGACGAGGAGGGCGCCTGTGCAGCACCGGGTGGTGTTCCTGGATCGTGACAGCCTGAAGGCCAACGTCCGACGTCCGTCGTTCGCGCACGCCTGGCAGGAATATCCGGGCAGCCAAGCCGCCGACGTCCCAGAGCGGCTGCGCGGTGCGACGGTCGCCATTACCAACAAGGTGCCGCTGCGCGCCGCGGCGCTGCAACAGGTGCCGACGCTCAAGATGATCGCGGTCGCGGCCACCGGTTACGACGTCATCGACCTCGACTATTGCAAGGCCAAGCAGATTGCGGTCGCCAACATCCGCAATTACGCCGTTCACACCGTGCCCGAGCACGCCTTCACGCTGATGCTGGCGCTGCGCCGCAATCTGCTGGCGTATCGCGAGGACGTGGTGCGCGGCCGCTGGGGCGAAGTGGACCAGTTCTGTTTCTTCGATCACTCGATCCGCGACATGCACGGCGCCACCCTCGGTGTCATCGGCGAGGGCGCTCTAGGCCAGGCCACGGCCAACATCGGGCGCGCCTTCGGCATGAAGGTGCTGTTCGCCGATCACCCGCCGCCAAAGGCGCCCGGCGTCGAGTTCACGCCGATGGACGAGGTACTCCGGACGAGCGACATCATCACGATGCATGCGCCGCTGACGCCTGAATCGCGCAACATGATTGGCATCAACGAGCTGCGCAAGATGAAGCGCACCGCGATCCTGATCAACACCGCGCGCGGCGGCCTGGTCGACGAGCAGGCTCTGGTTCAGGCATTGAAAGAAAAGCTGATCGCAGGGGCGGGCTTCGACGTGCTGACTAAGGAGCCGCCCCAGGAAGGCAATCCGTTACTGGACCTGAAACTGCCAAACCTAATCGTCACGCCGCACGTCGCCTGGGCCAGCGACGGCGCGATGCAGTTTCTGGCCGATCAGCTCATCGACAACATCGAAGCCTTCGTCGCCGGCAAACCGCAGCACCTGGTTACCTGAGCTCGACCACGATCTTGCCCTGCACGTGACTGTGCTCGAGGTGCTGCTGCGCCTCGGGGATCTCGTTGAACGGAAACACCGCCTGCACGTGCGGTTTGACCTTGCCCTCATCGATCAGCGTGGTGATCTCCTTGAGTTCCGACGCATTCGGCTGAGCCTGATAGTTCTCGGCGCGCGCGCCGTGATCGCGGGCCTTCTGATCGGACGGTTTGGCGAGCGTCGAGATCATCGTGCCGCCCTGCTTGATGACCGCCCACGAGCGGTCCTGGATGTCGCCGGCGACCAGATCAAACACCAGATCGATGTCCTGTACGGCATCTTCGAATCGCTGGCTGGTGTAGTCGATGGTCTGATCGGCGCCCAGTTCGCGCGCAAAATCGACGTCTTCCTTCGACACCGTGGTGGCAACGGTCGCACCCTTGGCCTTGGCGAACTGAATGGCAAAATGGCCCACACCGCCCGCGCCGCCGTGAATCAGCACTCGCTGACCGGATTTGAGCTTGCCGTGGTCGAACAGGCCCTGCCACGCCGTCATCGCGGCCAGCGGAACCGCGGCGGCCTCGGTGTAATCGAGCCGTTCCGGCTTGGCGGCCAGGTCACGCTCCTTGACGATGACATACTCGGCGTAGCCGCCGTGGTCTCGATCCAGCATCGCATAGACCGAATCGCCCGGCTTGAACTGCCGTGCAGCAGTGCCGCACTTCTCCACGGTACCGGCGACATCGCGTCCGAGCGTGAGCGGCAGTCGATCTTGCTTGACCGCAGGGTAGTGACCGGACCGGGTTTTGTAGTCGACCGGATTGATGCTGACCGCCCGTACCCGCACCAGGATCTCATCGTCCTTGGGGGTAGGCGTCGCGATTTCCTCCGTTTGAATGACATCGGGCGGACCGAAGGAATGAATGACAGCTGCTTTCATGGATGTACCTCGCGCGTGAGTACGATCACGCTAGGCCGATTCGTCCGGCGCGACTGTCGAGTATCCTTGGAGGCGACCGTAGGACGCTGCTGGCAGCAGCGGCTGCGCGGCGACGGCGCAACGCGACGGGGGCAGCGCACGGATGTTCGAATTTCTCTGTGTCCTGATATCGATCATTCTCGGACTGGCGCTCACGCATCTGCTGCGCGGCTTGGCGCAAGGCATTCACCTGCGGCACATCGCCAAGCCGTACCGGTTGCAATTGGTCTGGGCCGACAACACATTGCTCAGCCACACCATGGCCCCTTGGTGAATACCGGTACGTCGCCCCGCGTCGCCGCCGCACGGCGAACCATCGCGTTGACGACGGCCGCGATGCTGGCATTCGCCGCCAATTCGGTGCTGTGCCGACTGGCGCTCGGTGACAGGCTGATCGATCCGGCCAGCTTTGCTGCCGTGCGTGTGCTGACCGCCGCTCTGACCCTCGCGCTTATTCTGACGCCGCGCTGGCGCGCGCGCGGCTGGCGCCGCAGCAGCTGGCATGGTGCGGCGGCGATGCTGGTGTATCTGATTACATTTTCGTTTGCGTACTTAAGCCTGGGCGCTGGGACCGGCGCGCTGATCCTGTTCGGGGCCGCTCAGCTGACCATGATCGGCACCGCGCTGCGGCACGGAGAGTCATTTTCACTGTGGGGTCAATGCGGCTTCGTGCTCGCCATCATCGGCCTGGTGGTGCTGGTGGCCCCGGGAGTGAGCGCGCCCGATCCGCTCGGCGCGCTGATGATGGGGGTCGCCGGCCTCGCCTGGGGCGTGTATTCGCTGCTAGGCCGCGGCGCCGGCGACCCGCTGGAGATCACGGCGAACAACTTCCTCTATCTGGTGCCGGCGGTAATTATTTTGTGCGTGGTGTTCGCCGGCCAGCGCCACCTGAGCTTCGCGGGCCTGGCGCTGGCGGCCGGTTCGGGCTCCGTGGCCTCTGGCCTTGGCTACGTCGCCTGGTACGAGGCGCAGAAATATCTGACCGGGATCAGCGCCGCGGCGGTGCAGTTGTCGGTGCCGGTGATCGCCGCCCTCGGCGGCCTGCTATTGATGACTGAGAGCATCACGCTGCGGCTGGCGCTGGCCTCTTGCGCGACTTTGGGCGGGATCGCGATCGTGCTGAGGTGGGGCACCAGGTTGCCGGCGCGCTCAGTTCGGTGAAGTGCTGGGGCCGGGCGTAACCGTCGAGGCCGACGCGGTCGTGCCGCTTCGCAGTGCACTGACATCGCCGCTCACGGCACCGGATGCAGGCGCCGGAGGAGGAGGAGGCTGGACTGCGGGCGGCGCGGACGCCGGCCCAGCCGGCGCGCTGCCGGGAGCGGCCATCGGGGACGCTGGAATAGTCGTGGGTGCAGGGCTGGCGGGCGAATCGGTCGGCGAGGCGTCGCTGGAATGCGAGGTGGGGTCACCGCTGGTGCTGGCGGCCTCGTGCCTGGCCGCGGCGCGCGCGATCTCATCGGGCGAGGGCGGCAGCTGCTGCGCCACGAGCGAGGTTGGATTCACGATCGAGGGCGCATCCCGCAGCTTCACGTACAGCTGTCCATCGGTGGGGCGCGGCACCGGCAACGCGTAGCCAGGAAAGCCGTCCGGCACCTGCGTCGGATGATCGAACTGCGGGTTTGCGGACACCGATTCCACCAGATACAGACCGGAACCCGAGAGCTTGCAGGCCAGCTCGTGCGTGGCCGGGCATTTGAGCTCGCTCAGGGTCGGCAGGCGAACCAAGGTGGCCAGTGGCTGCCAGTCCCCGACCGCGTCGTGCGTGACCACACGATATTGCAGCGGGCCAAAGGTCGACGGGCCAAAGGCCTTGGCCGGGTCGAGCGTCGCGACCGCGACTTCGGCGTCGACCAGCGTGATGCCGCCGTTCTCGAAACTTAAGCTGGTGGAACCCGAATTGGCGACCGCCGCCACTTCGATCTTCTCATCATTAGAAAACACAGCGGGTGATTGCGTTCGCAGCGAGAAGGTCAGCCGTGCATCCTTGGGCAGTTCATCCGGGCTGACGAGCTGAATGTTGCTGCCGCCGCTGGTCACGGACGGTTGCACGCTCTTGCCGATCAAGGCAACACGCGGGCGCGGCGCATCGATCAGCGCCGGCAGCTCCAGGGCGCGGCCATCCTTCAAGGTGACGCGCACGTTGGCCGCGTCGCCCTGCTTGAGCTGAACGACCGCCGTGGCATCGACCGCCGCCACGGCCAGCTGGTCGACCCCCTGGCTGGAGGCGAGCTTGCCGGGAGTGAAGGCCGTGCCCTTGATCGACAGCGAGGCGACCTGATCCAGACGCGTGCCACGCAGCAACCCCTGGCCGTCGCCGGCATGCAGCTCCAGGCTGTCGAGGCGTGCCGCCTCCGAGAATGCACGTAGCGAAATCGCCTGCGGCTCGCCGGCGCCGTATTTCCCGACCAGCAGCGTTAGCGCGCCCGGCTTGGCCTGCTGCATGGCCAGAGTGACTTCGATCTGACTCGGGTTTTCGGCTTTCCAGGCCACTGGCAGCGTCCGACCAGAGCCATCCTTGAGCATCACCGACGCGACGCAGGCCGTGTTGCCAGATTGCAGGTGGATCGTGTCTTCGCGGCCGACAATCAGCGCGCCTTCGTCAGCCGATGTCAGCGCCCACTTCTGCGCCGGCGTGTTGACCAGCAGGAAGCTCGGGCCCTCGTACTTCTCGAATCCCCAGGCACCATGCAGGGTGCCGTGGGCGCCATCACCGAGGTTACTGGTAGCAAGGTCAGTCGAGTCGATCACGTAGCCGCCGCGCTGCGGGTCGGCGTGCGCCGGCAGGTCCATGCTTCGGCCACCCGCACCGCTGATCTTGACCGACATGTCGTGCGCATAGGCGGTGGCGAACGCCAGCGGCGCGCCGTCCACCGACAGCACCAGCGGTGAGCGCTGGGCGCAATAGATTTCAGACGGGTCAGCCGCATGCAACGGCGGCAACTGGACCTGCTCGATTGCCGGCAACGCCACCACCAGCACCGACTTCGGATTATTGAATGAGGGCGGCGCATTGAGCGCCAGCCCGAGGCGATCGCCCTGCTGCGAGGCCAGCGCCGGAATGTACTGGTAGTTGGCGATGTGGAACGAATCCAGGATGCGCGCAATGTCGAGCACCGAGGCGATGTAAGGGCTGTAGAACCCGTAGCTGAGCTGCGGTGTGAAGCTCGCTTCCATCGCCAGATCGCTCGCCGGCCCATTGGTAAGTGCCTCGACGATCGAGGTGCTGTGGCCGTCATTGAGGATCAGCGAATTTTGTCCCTGCGTCAGGCACGGCGCCTGCGTCTGCACCATGCGCTCCAGGCACTTGTCGTCTAGCTTGATCGCGAGGCTGCGCGCCAGCAGCGGAGCAGCGTCCTTGATCTTGTTCGGATCGCTCTGGTCGAGCGCGCGGATGGCGGCCATGTAGGCATCCAGACGGGCACGATCAAGGGTCGCCTGATTCAGGTCCTGCGAGGCGCGTACGAATGCGCCGGGGCGCCCGCGCACTGTGCTCACCAAGGTCTTGAAATCTCCGCCAGTCTCGGGAGCCATGAACAACATCAACTGCTGCGCGCCGGTCGGCACCGTGACGGTCAGCCCAGCCTGCGCGCATGGCTTGGACCAGGTCTCGCAGTTGAAGAACCAATCCTTGGGCGGCGGATTGGTGGCGCCGCGCAGGAACGCGGCCACCATGATGTAGTGAGCCGACTGTGTCGGCGGCAAATCGGCCTTGATCCACAGCCGATCGCCGACCGCGAGGTTGGGCACTTGCGTGATCGGCAGCGTGTTGCCGCCGCGCGTGACCTTGGCTTCGATGATCGGACCGGCCAGATCGAACGGTGCCGGATCAGCTGCGACCACCGAGGACGTCACGCCGGTCATGACGACGGCGAGCAGCAACGCGCGGATTACGTAAGGCATAAGAAACCTTGACCTTGGATGTCGATGTGAGTTCCATTGCCATGCCCTTGCCCGATCTGGAGGCGAGGGTGCCCGTTCGCGGTGCAATCAGTTCCCCGCGAGACTCAACTTACCGAGAGTAGCGCGCTCTAGACTGGTAGGTACGTCACATTTCACGGTTAGAATCGAAGGCGATTTTCGTGGCACGTCCCTTGCTCTCCGAAGTTATCCATCATCATCGATAAGGATATGCGAGCGCCATCCCTTCGGTTCCTGAAAACTTTTCACATCGCTGCCAAGCGCGGCAGTTTCAAGGCTGCGGCCGATGAGTTGTGCGTGACGGCATCCGCCATCAGTCATCAGATTCGAGCGCTCGAACAGGATCTGGGCATTGCGCTGTTCGAGCGCGGCCCGCGCTCGCTCGCACTGAGCGAGGCCGGGGCCCATTATCTGGAGCAGCTGGATCCGCTGTTCTCGCGCCTCGAGTCGGTGACCGAGCAACTACGCTCGCGCTTCAGCCGCGCCGTAGTGCGGCTGCAGGTGCCGCCGTTCTTCGCCAGCGAGCTGCTGCTGCCGCGCCTGGCGGACTTCAGCGCCGTGCACGGCGAGATCGATATTCAGATTGCCACCGACATTACCCCCAATGAAGCGCACGCCAGCGATTCCGACGTCTCGATCGTGGTCGGCACCGGCGACTGGGCCGACGTGCAGGCGACGCGTCTGTTTCCGCAGAGTTACGTGCCCGCGTGCTCGCCGGCACTGTTGCGGCAGGCGACTATCCGCTCGGTGGCCGATCTGGCGCAGGAAGCCCTGATTGCGCACAACCATCGCCCCGAATTATGGGATCGCTGGGCGGCGCTGCATGGCATCGGACAATTGCGACCCAAGCAGGTCATTCGTTTCGACACCATGTCGGCGGTGGTGCATGCGGCGGAGCGCGGGGTCGGCATCGCCTTGGTATCCACGCCGCTGTCAGCCTCGCGCTTCTCCTCCGGTGCACTGCTGCGTCTGTTCGATGCCGAGCTGGCGACCGGCGAAAGTTACTTTCTGGTGACGCGACCCGAGGACGCGGATCGACCGGCGGTGCGCGCGCTGATCGGCTGGATGCTGAGGGAGTTTCACGCGGCCGCCTGACGTGAGCGGCATTTGCGCTGCGCTTAAAATTCGTCGTTTGAGCGTAGCCCGGGACAAACCTAAAGTGGCTGCAACGAGACCCCCACTCTCGGTTGGAGCAGGCACGATGCGCATGCATACGATACGGATCGTTACGATGACGGCCGCTCTGGCGGCGGCGCCTACGCTGTGCTTGGCCGCCAAAGCCTCGCCGGCAGCTGACGGCTGTCTGAACGCGTTCCTGGCGAGCCTGTCGGCGACGATGCAGGCGACACCCAAGCTGCGTCAGGCGCACTTCTACGATGACATCGTCGGCAATACATCCAGCATGTGGACGCTGACGGCGCGCGACGCCAGCGATCATCACGCCATCGCCCGCGTGCAGTGCACGGTTACGCCTTCCGGGCAGGTGTTGCGACTGCAGCGCGAACCGCTGTGACGAAAACTTCGACCCACGCGCTGGTGCGCAGATGACACCTTTGTGATGTCCTGAGGAAGGCGGCGCCACGCCGCCTTGCGCCGCGCGTCTAGCGAGGCGTTGACTGTTTCTGCGCCAGCGGCTTGTGCCAGGCCCGGCACACGAGTAAAATGAACGTTCATTTACTTCGCCGGCTGGGGCCGGATGGCATTGCCAGCGCTTTTGCCAAGAGCCCCGCCGCACTCCCCAGGGTGTGCAATATGAGTCTTTTCAACGCATTTCAGGGCGGCGGCGTCGCTGTCGTTGTCGCAGCGGTGCTCACGATCAGCGGCTGCGGCCATGCGGGCGGTCCGCCGCCGGGTGGCTATCCGCCGCCGGCCGTCACCGTGGTGACGCTCAAGCGTGAGCAAGTCTCGCTGACGCGCGACCTGCCCGGTCGCGTCAGCGCGTTTCTGGTGGCCGAGGTGCGGCCGCAGGTCAGCGGTATCGTCAAGAAGCGGCTGTTTACCGAGGGCAGCATGGTGAAGGCTGGTCAGCCGCTGTACGAGATTGACGATTCGATCTATCGCGCGCAGTACAACAGCGCGCAGGCGACGCTGCAAAAGGCCAAGGCCACGCAGGAAGCCGCTCGCCAGACCGCGAGCCGCGCCGCCGAGATGGTTAAGATCGATGCGGTCAGCGCGCAGGACAACGACAACGCCATCGCCGGTTTGCGTCAGGCAGAGGCGGACGTGGCCGCGGCCCAAGCCGCCGTCGACAGCAGCGCGGTCAATTTGGCCTACGCCCACATCGTCGCGCCGATCACCGGCCACATCGGCAAATCCAGCGTCACGCAGGGTGCCCTCGTGACGGCCGAGCAGACCACGGCGCTGGCGACCGTACAGCAGCTCGATCCGATCTACGTCGACGTGAACCAGTCGAGCGGCGAATGGCTGCAGCTCAAGCAGGAGATCGACGCAGGCCGCGTGCAGGCCGGCGCCGCCGGTGCGCCCACCAAGATCTCGCTCGAGAACGGCACTACTTATGCCGAGGAGGGCAAGCTGCAGTTCACGGACGTGACCGTGGATCCCACCACGGGCAATTTCCTGCTGCGCGTCATCGTCCCGAATCCGAATCAGGTGCTGATGCCAGGCATGTACGTGCGAGCGGTGGTAGGTGAAGGCACGATGCCCGAGGGGTTGCTCGCGCCACAGCGTGGCGTGACCCGCGATCCGCGCGGCGGTGCCACCGCACTGGTGGTCGACAAGGACAACAAAGTCGAAATGCGCACCGTCACGGTGTCACGCACGATCGGCGATCAGTGGCTGGTGGATTCGGGTCTGAGTTCCGGTGATCGCGTGATTGTCGAAGGCGTGCAGAAAGTGAAGCCCGGCATGCCAGTCAAACCGGTCGAGCAGACTCCGGCCCTCGCCGGCGACGGCGCGGATGCGGGCTCGGGCACTACCAAGGTGCAATCCACGGTTGGCGCCGGCGCCGCCAGCACCGTCGGGCAGTAGGCCCCGGAGTCTCGCATGCTGTCACGCTTTTTCATCGATCGACCCATCTTCGCGTGGGTGATCGCGATCATCATCATGATGTTCGGCGGACTGGCGATCACGCGCCTGCCGATCTCGCGCTACCCGAACATCGCGCCGCCGGCGGTCTCGATCAGCGCCGCGTATCCGGGCGCTTCGGCGCAGACGGTCGAGGACTCGGTGACTCAGATCATCGAGCAGAATCTCACCGGGCTGGACGGCCTGCTGTACATGGTGTCGACCAGCGACAACCAGGGCAACGCCAACATCCAGCTGACCTTCGCCAGCGGCAGCAATCCAGATATCGCCCAGGTGCAGGCGCAGAACAAGCTGCAGCAGGCGGTACCGCTGTTGCCGCAGATCGTGCAGCAGCAGGGCATCTCGGTGAACAAGGCCAACAACGCCTTCCTGGTGGCCGTCGGCTTCACCTCCGAAGACGGCAAGATGAGCCAGGGCGACATCGGTGACTACTTGGCGACCAATGTCTTCGACCGCATGAGTCGCGTCGAGGGGGTCGGTAACGTTCAGCTGTTCGGCTCCAAGTACGCCATGCGCATCTGGCTCGACCCCGGCAAACTCGACACTTACCACTTGACCGCGACCGACGTGATCAATGCCATCAAGGCGCAGAACGCGCAGGTCTCGATCGGGCAGCTGGGTGACGCACCGTCGGTGCCGGGGCAGCAGATCAACGCCACGGTCACCGCGCTTGGCCGCATGCACACGCCCGAACAGTTCAGCAACATCGTCCTGCGCAGCAACACCGACGGCTCGACGCTGCGACTCAGTGATGTGGCCCGGGTGGAACTCGGGCAGGCGAACTACGGTTTCAACCCGGTGTACAACGGCAAGCCCGCGTCCGGCATGGGCATCTCCCTCGCCACTGGCGCCAATGCGCTGCGCACGGTCTCCAATATCCAGGCACTCGTGAAGGAGCTGGAGCCGACGTTTCCGCCGGGGTTGAAGGCCAACTTCCCGTACGACACCACGCCGTTCGTGCGCAAGTCGATCGAAGAGGTCATCAAGACCCTGATCGAGGCGGTGCTGCTGGTGTTCCTCGTCATGTACCTGTTCCTGCAGGATCTGCGCGTCACGCTGATCCCGACAGTGGCGGTGCCGGTGGTGTTGCTGGGGACCTTCGCGGTGCTGTCGATCGCTGGCTTCTCGATCAACATGCTCACCATGTTTGCGGTGGTACTGGCCATCGGATTGCTCGTGGATGATGCCATCGTCGTGGTCGAGAACGTCGAGCGACTGATGGCCGATGAGGGTCTGTCGCCCAAGGAGGCGACACGGCGATCGATGGATCAGATCACCGGTGCCCTGATTGGCATCGCCACGGTGCTGTCGGCGGTGTTCATTCCGATGGCATTTCTGAATGGCTCCAGCGGCGTGATCTACCGCCAGTTCTCGCTCACCATCGTCTCGGCGATGGTGCTGTCGGTGATCGTGGCGATCTGCGTGACGCCGGCGCTGTGCGCGACGCTGCTGCGTCCGATCCGGCGTGGTGATCCACATACGCGCAGCGGATTTTTCGGCTGGTTCAATCGTCATTTCGAAAGCGGCAGCGGGCGCTATCGCGGCCTGGTCGCCAAGATCGTGCGCCGGCCGGTGCGCTTTATGGTGATCTACCTGTGTCTGGCCTCGCTGATGGGGTTGCTGTTCATCCGGCTACCTACCGCCTACCTGCCTGACGAAGACCAGGGCATCCTGTTCACGCTGTTGCAGACGCCAGTGGGCTCGACGCTCGACCGCACCAACGCCGCGCTGAAAAAGGTCCAGGACTACTTCCTGATTCAGGAGAAGGATGCGGTTCAATCGATCTTCACCGTCAGCGGTTTCAGCTTCAATGGCAACGGCCAGAACAATGGACTGGGTTTCGTGCTGCTGAAGCCCTGGAGCGAGCGCAACAAGGCCGGTTTGAGCGCCCAGGCGATCCAGATGCGCGCCTATGGTGCGCTGTCACAGATCCGCGATGCCCAGGCATTTGCGTTTGCACCGCCGCCGATCACTGAGCTGGGGAATTCGGCCGGCTTCGACTTCTTTTTGAAGGATGACAAGGGCCAGGGCCATCTGGCGCTGATCGCTGCGCGCAATCAGCTGCTGGGGGCGGCCATGAAGGACCCGCTTCTAGCCAATGTGCGACCCAACGGCCAGGAGGATGCGCCCGAGTTTCGCCTCGACCTGGACTCGCAGAAGGCGGCGTCGCTGGGTCTGTCGATGAGCGACATCAACGACACCTTGTCGGTCGCCTGGGGTGGACGCTACATCGATGATTTCATCGACCGCGGGCGGGTAAAGCACGTATTGGTGCAGGCCGATGCGCCGTTTCGCATGGTGCCTGACGATTTCAATCGCTGGTACGTGCGCAATACCACCGGCAACATGGTCTCGGTTGCATCGTTTGCCAATTCCCACTGGACCTACGGTTCGCCCCGGTTACAGCGCTACAACGGCGTCGCCGCAGTCGACATCAATGGCGAGGCCGCGCCGGATGTCAGTTCGGGCGAGGCCATGAAGGAAATTGAGCGACTGGTGAAGCAGCTGCCCCCGGGCTTCTCGATCGACTGGACCGGCGAGTCCTACCAGGAACGGGCGGCGGGGGCGCAGACCCCGCTGCTCTACTCGCTGTCGCTGATCGTCGTGTTCCTGTGTCTGGCGGCGTTGTACGAGAGCTGGTCAATCCCGACCGCGATTCTGCTCGCGGTGCCCCTGGGCGTGATCGGTGCGGTGCTGGCCACGGCGGTTCGCGGTCTGGAGCGCGACATCTATTTCCAGGTTGCGATGCTGACCACGATCGGACTGTCGAGCAAGAATGCGATCCTGATCGTGGAATTCGCCAAGGAATATGTCGAAGCCGGTCAGGACGTCATTACCGCCACGCTGCACGCGGTGCGTGATCGCCTGCGGCCAATTCTGATGACCTCGCTGGCGTTCGGGCTGGGCGTGCTGCCGTTGGCGGTCGCCACTGGCGCCGGCGCCGGCGCCCAGCGCGCGATCGGTACCGGCGTGTTCGGCGGCATGCTCGGGGGTACCTTCCTGGGCATCTTCTTCATCCCGCTGTTCTTCGTGGTCGTGCAGCGCCTGTTCCACGGCGCGCATTCGCACGTGCCCGAGCAAGGCAGTGTGCTGCCGGGCCGCGAGTCGCCCGGAGTAACGCGATGAGCGCGGCACATTCGAGGCCGGTGCGCTGGGCCGTCGCCGGCCTGCTGCTGCTGGTGAGCGCCTGCACCATGGAGCCGCGCTATCGCCCGCCGGCGCTGCCGGTGCCGGATCAGTGGCCGCTGCCCGCGACGCTTGAGACCGATGCGGCCGCGGAGGCGGTCGCGCCCGCGGCTACCGGCGACGCGAGCATCGCCGCCGACAGCTCGCCGCCGGCCGCCGTCTCGAATCTGGTCGCCTGGGATATCGGCTGGCGCGATTTCTTCGCCGACGCGCGCCTGCAGCAGCTGATTGCTGAGGCACTCGCCAACAATCGCGACCTGCGGGTGGCGGTACTGAACATCCAGTTGGCGCAGGCGCAGTATCGGTCGCAGCGCTCGGAGTTGTTCCCGCGGGTCGATGCCAACGGCAGCTGGACCAAGGAAAAGATTCCGGGGGCGGTATCCGGCATCGGCGTGCCGATCACCGAGCAATACTATTCGGCCGGCGTCGGCATCGCATCGTTCGAAGTCGACCTGTTCGGCCGCATACGCAGTCTCACGCATGCGGCCCTGGAGCAGTATCTGGCGCAAGAACAGGCGCGTCGCGGCGCGCAACTGAGCCTGATCGCCCAGATCGCCGATGCTTACCTGTCGCTGGCGTCGGATCGCGAGCTGCAGCGCCTGGCCCAGCAGACGCTCAAGAGCCAGGAGGACTCGTTTCATCTGACCGAGCAGCGCCACGCGATTGGCGCGGTCTCGGGACTGGATCTGGCCCAGGCGCAGACCACGGTGGAATCGGCGCGCGCCGACGCTGCGCGCTACGAGGGCAATGTGGCGCAGGATTATGACGCGCTGGTGCTGCTGGTCGGTGGCGCGGTCGATCCAAACCTGCTGCCGTCCGATATGGACCCGCACGCGATCGGCATCGGCGCGCTGCCCGCGGGTCTTCCCTCCACCGTGCTGTTACGCCGGCCGGATGTGCTGCAGGCCGAGCATCTGCTGCGCTCGAACAATGCCGATATCGGCGCGGCCCGCGCGGCGTTCTTCCCGACCATCAGCCTGACCGGCAATATCGGTTCGGCCAGTCCGGCGCTGTCGGGATTATTCAAGTCCGGCAGCGGTTCCTGGAGCTTCGTCCCGCAGGCGGCGCTGCCGCTGTTTCACGGCGGGCAGAATTTCGCCAACCTGTCGATCGCGAAGAGCAGTCGTGACATCGCGGTGGCACAGTACGAGAAGGCCATTCAGGTCGCTTTTCGCGAGGTGGCCGATGCGCTGGCGCTGACGCCGACGCTCGAGCGACAGCGCGAAGCGCAGGAAGCGCTGGTCGGGGCGACGCAGCGGGCCTACGAGATGTCGCAGCAGCGTTACAAGGCCGGCACCGACAGCTATCTGACGCTGCTCGATGCGCAGCGCAGCTACTACGGCGCCCAGCAGCAACTGATCGCCACGCGTCTGGCGCAGCAGAATAACCGCGTGACCCTGTACAAGGCGTTGGGCGGCGGCTGGCAGGAGCATAGCCGCGAGACGGCGCGCAATGACTAGTCTGCGCGCCACTCGCAACGGCAACGGTGCCCGAACCGTCGGCAACGGCACCAGCGAGCGCGCCGGCAAGCTGAGCCACGCGACGCGCCAGCGCGAGCGCATCCTGGATGCCGCCGAGAAGTGTTTCATCGAAAGCGGCTTTCATGCCGCCAGCATGGCGCACATCGCCGAAACGGCCGGCATCAGCGCCGGACTGATTTATCGTTACTTTGATAGCAAGGCCAAGATCGTCAAGGCGATCATCGAATGTCACCTGGAAACTGAAGGCAACTGCTCGATCGAGCGGCTGCACTCTTCCGACGATGTCAGCGAGGCCATGCTCGACATCTTCGAGCGCTGGCGTCGCGGCGATGATCCGAAGATCAACGCCGGACTGTTCCTCGAGCTCACCGCCGCCTGCACGCGCGACACCGCCATCGCGCGCGTGGTGCGCGATAAGGATCGCGTGGTCAGCGAAGGTCTGGCGCAGGCCGTGCAGCGCATCGCGCGGGCCCGCGGCGTGCATCTGAGCAGTGCGGCTGCGCGGGATCGGGCTGACATGCTTCAATGCCTGGTGGAGGGCCTGGCCTCGCGCGTGGTGCGCGATCCGGCGCTGCGGCGCCAATCCCTGAAACCGATGCTCGATAAGGTGATTGCCGCGCTGTTGGCTTAGGTGCAGCATCGCCCATCGACTTCGCCTGGGCGTAACGCTTGAACCGCGCTCCGACTGCCACTGCATCGCCGATTGCCGATCCCCTGATCGCCTGGCATGCCCGCCACGGGCGCCACGATCTGCCCTGGCAGCTCGATCGCAGCCCGTATCGGGTGTGGATCTCCGAGATCATGCTGCAACAGACCCAGGTCGCGACCGTCCTGCCTTACTACCAGCGCTTCATGCAGCGTTTCCCGGATCTTGCGTCCTTGGCCGCCGCGGAGCTCGATGAGGTGCTGCATCTGTGGTCCGGGCTGGGCTACTACTCCCGAGCCCGCAATCTGCACCGCACCGCGCAGCGGGTCGCGGCGGAGCTGGGCGGCGAATGGCCGGCCGACGTCGAGGCGCTGTCGGGGCTGCCGGGGATTGGCCGATCGACGGCCGCCGCGATCGTCGCGTTAGCCTTCGGGCGGCGCGCCACCATTCTTGACGGTAACGTCAAGCGCGTGCTGGCGCGCTACTTTGCCATAGACGGGCCGCCCGGCCACAGCGCGACCGAACGCGAGCTGTGGCAGCGCGCCGAGCAGTGCACGCCTGCGACCCGGATCAGTGTTTACACCCAGGCGATCATGGATTTCGGGGCAACGCTGTGCACACGCAGCGATCCGCAGTGCATGTGTTGTCCGTTGCGGGAAGGCTGTCGGGCGCAGCGTCTGGGTCGTACCCACGAGCTGCCGGCGCCGCGGCGCCGGGCGGCGCGCCGCACACGCCAGATCGTGATGCTACTGGCGACCGACCCCGACGGTCAGGTGCTGCTGTGCCGCCGACCGCCTCAGGGCATCTGGGGCGGGCTGTGGACACCGCCGGAGTTCGACGATGTCGCCGCTGCCAGCGCGTACTGCGCCAGCCTCGGGTCAGGCGCATCGCTCGAGCCGGAAGCGCTGCCGCGGCTGCGGCACGGGTTCACGCATTTTGATCTGGAGATCATTCCGCTGCGGGCGCGCTGTGCGCGTTCCCTGCCGGTGATGGAAGCTGATCGACTGCTCTGGTATAACGCGCGCGACCCGGCGCGCATCGGCTTGCCGGCTCCGATTGTCACCCTGCTAGCGTCAGCCCTATGAGTCGCGTCGTTCAGTGCGTACTGCTCAAGCGTGAGGCGGAAGGTTTGGACCGGCCGCCATATCCCGGCGCGCTCGGTCAGCGCATCTTCGACAACGTTTCCAAGGAAGCCTGGGAGCGCTGGCGCGGTCACCAGATCATGCTGATCAACGAGTATCGGCTGACGCCGGTCGACCCTAAGGCGCGCAAGTTTCTCGAGACCGAGATGGAGAAGTTCTTCTTCGGTACCGGCTCGGACAAGCCGGGCGAATACGTGGCGCCCCCCAAGACCTAAGGGCTCAGCCGTGCATCGAGTACAGCATGCACAGGTCCCAATTTTCCAGCTCGAGCAGCCGTTGCCCGGCGAACTGCCAGGTTTCCGCCGGCTGCGGATCACCGCTCGGGCGCACCAGCAGCACGTCGCGCTGGCGCGCGGCGCTGTCGGGTTCCGGGTCTGGTTGAAAGCCTGAGCGCCCGAGCAGCGCCCGTACGCTCTCGGACAAACACGACGACCAGATCACCAGGTCCCTGCCGCGTACCAGGCTGAGCGCGGCAACCAGCAGATCGGCGCGAATGGCGTCGTTATCCGCCTCCCAATCGACGATGTTGGTGACCCGCTTGACAGCGTAGGCGGACACGTACTCCTGCAGCACCAGGTAGCCTTGCAGTTGCTGATCGGTCCAGTAGAGGAAACGGTAGCGGCTGAGGGGGTGTTGAAAGCGCCAATGAAAATAGGCGGCGTCGCGCACGTGCCGCAGGCGCAGGCTGCCTGAGCGCTCCACCAGCAGCGCCATCGCCTCGCAGCGGGGCGTGGATTCCAGGGAGAGCTCCGGTCGGCGTTGGCGGCGCCCATCCCAGGCCGCCTCGACTTCGGCGAACGGTCCGCGCCGCGACGCGCGCGGGGCGCGCCGGTGCAAGCGCCCCGCAATCCGAGTCCGCCAGGTACGCAGGCGCATCGGGCGCATCAGCCCGACGCTGCGCCAACCCATGGCCAGCGACGACAGAAATGTCATCGGACCGGGGCTCAGACTGACGAGGTATGGATGCCCGCGTGTCGCCAGATCGGAGAACGCCGTCGCCATGATCCGTGTCGCCAGACCCTGGTTGCGATGTTCCGGGGCGATGACGAAATCATCGGCATAGGGCGCGACCAGTTCCTGAGCCGGGGAGGCCGCTGTCCAACGGGTACCAAAGAAGCCGCGCATGCCGACCGCCCTCCCGGCGTACAGCGCAATATAGATGAGCGGCGCGGCGATATACGGATTGCGCTCGTATTTCCACTCGAAATACGCCGTGTTGAGCTCACGGCTCGGACTCCATAGGTGGCATTGGAGCTCGGCCAGCTGCGGTTTGAGTGCTGGCTCGTACGGCACCAGTTCGTAGCGCGAATCCATCGAATATGCCGCAGCCGCCAGCAGCGTCAGCCTAAAGCGCGCTGTGTGGCGATAAAATTCAAGATGTCATCGATGGTGTTCCACTCCTTGGCAAGATCGAAGCTGGCGATGTCGATTTTGTGGCCGACCTCCGCCTCCACGAACAATGCGACTTTAAACAGACTGAGTGAATCGAGTTTGCCCGAATCGATCAGGCGAGCGGTTGCTGTTTGCTGTTCGTCCAGGCGCACATTGCTGTCCTCGAGCAACGCCATCAGCCGGTCACGCAACGCATCCCGCGGGTCCATCAGGGTTCGCCGCGCATCAGCGCGGCATGATCCACCGCCGTCAAATTGGCGCACATCGATGCGATCGCGGAGCGGTTCACCTTGCCGCGCGAGCTGCGCGGAATCTGATCGGTGACGTACCAGCGCTGCGGCATCTGAAACTGGGCCAGATGACGTTTGAGCCAGCGGAAGAGCCCGCGAAAATGCTCGTCACCAGCATCCCTTAGCACCACGGCAATGCCTATGCTCTCGCCATAGAGCGGCTCTTCGTATGCAAACGTACAGACATCGAGCGTGTGCTCGTACTGTTCGGCCACCGTATCGATGTCGGTCGGGTAAATCTTCATCCCGCCCTTGTTGATCTCTTCGCGTTCGCGGCCGCGCAGATACAGCAATCCGCGGTCATCGATCAGGCCGATGTCGCCGGTGAAAAACCAGCCTTGAGAGACCACCTTCTCGGTCAGATCGTCTCGATCAAGGTAACCCTGCATCAGGGCGGGCGTATTCAACCAGACGTAGCCGGACTCGCCGAAGGCGCACGCGGTTGCCTCGGCGGGCGGCACCTCAGTGCTCGAGCTCTTGAGGATTTGAATCACCGCGCCCCAAGGCACCCCAATCAGGCCGTCCTCGGGCACGACATCGTCGACCGTTGTGCCGGCGACCCAGCTGCCCGTCTCGGTTATGCCGTAGGCGTTGACGATCCTTCCCGCCCCGGTCCATTCCTGTATCCCCTTCCACAAATAGGCAGACAGCGGCGCCGAGCCGCAAAATACCTGTTTCAGTTGGCCGAGGCGAGGCGGCTTTGCGGTCTTGAGCGCAAGCCGCCAAATCGACGGCACCGATGACATAAAGGTGATCCCGTGCTCGTCGAGCAGCGATCCGAGCTGCAGCAACACCTCCGGTCGAAACGGTGGCGTAATGTAGAGGTCCCGGCCCGACAGCCACGGGAAAAGGCAGTTGCAGATCAGGCCATGACCGAAGTGCGTCGGCAACAGGCATAGCGTTCGTTCGAAGGACTTGATGTCCAGGGCCTGTCTTAAACCCATCCAACGCGCGCGCAAAGATCGGTGCGTATGGACCACGCCCTTGGGCTGCCCGGTGGTGCCGGAGGTAAAGAGGATCAGCGCCGGGGTATCGAGCTTCAGTGTTCCGGAGCGTTGCGGCTCCAAGCGCGCGGGCGCACTGGGGGCGCCCACCGGCACGGCTTGCAGCAGCGTGATGCCGAGAGCGGATAGCGTGTCTCGGAGAACAGCTTCCGGTGCTTCATTCCAGACGGAAAAGGCCGGTGCCGCGGCTCGCGCTAGGGTTTCGATTTCGAACGAGGTGAGCCGTGGATCGATCGGGACCGCGCAGCCTCCCAGGGTCCAGATCGCGAGCAGATCGACAAAGAACTCGCAGCTATTTCCATAATGCAGAAACACGCGGTCGCCCGTGGCGAGATGATGCGCGCCGTAATAGGCCCGACGACGGGCAAAGGCGTCTTGGATGTGTTCGCGATCCCAGCGCCGCCCGGTGAGGGGTTCCACGAGACTGCCCACGTGCAGATCCAGAAACATAGGATCCAGAGTACGGAGTCGCTGAAGATCTGGCCAGAGACCCCTTAGGGTTGCGCTGAAGCGACAAGCCCGGTGTAATGCCCACTCTTCCCTCGGCGGCCAGGTAGCTCAGTTGGTAGAGCAGCGGACTGAAAATCCGCGTGTCGGTGGTTCAATTCCACCCCTGGCCACCATCAGATCAAGTTGTTGGATTAAAGAATTGCGTTGGTCGCACTGGGGCCCGCGTTCAATATCGACGCTCGTGTCCAATATCTCGGTCCGCTGTTCGCGTGACCAACGCGACGGCCGCGGCGCACCGGAACCGTCATGTTGCGGCCAGAATCGGACAGTGGCCGGCCCCTTTACTTTCCAGTTAGAGGTCGTTAGGCGCGTCGAATTTTCAAATTTAACTAGAATCCCTCCACGCAGTGCGGCTTTGCTTGACGAGACCGAGCGGGCTCGAAGCCACAAGGGACAAAGATGTATTTGATCAGTGTCGTAGTGCTGATGGCGTTTGCGCCGATGGCCTCGGTGCTGGTTGGGCTGCACAGCTCAGCCGATACTTCTGTCGCTGCGCTGGTGCTGCACTGGTCGGTGTTTTGGATGGTCGGTGCGCGACTATCTATCGCTGGGATACGTCAGATCGTGCAACCTCGCTACACAGCCGCAACAATACTCGGAATTGAGCATACGGGCGCGTTGTTAGTCGTGCGCGAACTTGGTTTCGCGAATCTTGCGATCGGTGCAATCGGAATTGGTAGCGTCGAGTGGACGCCCTGGGCGGCACCGGCAGCGGTGGCTGGGGCGATATTCTACGGACTCGCTGGGTTGAATCATTTACGCGCTGGACAACATACAACCTTCGCGCGCATCGCCATGATTTCGGATCTATGGGCGCTGGTGGTCCTGGCCGCAGCGCTTTGGTTGATCTGGTAACCCTGAAAGCTTGTTACACGAAAGCAGTCACGGCTCAGCGGCAGAGTTGGGTAGCAGGCGTCAACTGGATCGCCTGCTCGTCGTCTTGCTTGAATGGCGAAGGAGATTCCTCGTGGGGCGACCACTCGCGATTTAGCGTCCAATATTATCTGGTCGTATCTCGGCCTTTTAGGGGTTAAGTGAACGTCCTCGATCGGATGAGAAGCTTGCCCCGTCCCTGCAAGCATCGGATTTCGCAAATATTGTCGGGCGTAATAAACTGAGAAGTGGTTGAGGAGCAGCCACGCAGAATTGGGCCGAAGGAATGAAGCGACTATGTTCGAAAGGACTGGCGCGTGGCGTTGGGATCGGGGCTATCTCTGCAGCAATCGCTTTCGCCAGCGCCACGTCTGCCGGGGATGCACCCCCTGTTTCTGCAGCCAGCCCAACTGCCGTAATCGAGACGGCAGAGGTCCTTCCAGCGAAGGAGCAGAAAGCGATGGAGGCTGGAGTACAGGCCGTGATCTACGGTTTGCCGTTGGTGCTCATGGATATCACCATGCAAAAGACCACCAACGTGTCTCTCGCGAGCCGGTTGGCGCGACCCGTAAACCAATTTGCACACTTGAGGACGTTTCCGGCCGCGGCATTTAAGGACGTGGTACGAGCTAACGTCGATACGCTCTATTCCTCGGCGTTCTTGGATCTTGCCAAGGAACCTCTTGTGTTGTCGGTTCCTGATACGCATGGGCGGTATTATCTATTGCCGATGCTCGATGCCTGGACGAATGTGTTCGCGACGCTGGGATCACGAACGACAGGCACAAAGCCGGGCAACTTTGTTATTGCGGGCCCGGGCTGGAGCGGAATCGTCCCGCGGGGTATGCAGCAGCTGAAATCTCCCACCAATATGGTCTGGATTCTCGGCAGGACGCAAACCAATGGGCCTGGCGACTATTCCGCGGTTCATAGCATCCAGGATGGATACACACTTGTGCCGCTGTCCCAGTATGGCAAACCGTACACGCCGCCGGGAGGGACGTTTGATCCTTCGGTGGACATGAAGACACCGCCGATCGAGCAAGTCCAGAAAATGAGCGCGGCGAAGTTCTTTGGCGCCCTTGCGAGACTTCTAAAGACAAATCCACCGCCGGCAATCGACGCCCCGATCCTGGAAAAGCTTGCGCGAATCGGTATTAAACCCGGCCAGGAGTTTGACGCGTCGAAACTCGATCCCTCGGTTGGCAAAGGCCTAGAGTCATCGGTCTCGGTCGCGCTTGAGAAATTGCAGGAAATTCAGAGGCACTCCGGAACTCCGGTCAACGGCTGGCACATTTCGCCGAGGAACCTGGGCAATTACGGTACTGATTACGGAACTCGCGCTGTCATTGCCTTAATTGCTTTCGGCGCTAATCTTCCTGCGGATGCCGTCTACCCGACGACCTATGTCGATTCAGCCAACAAACCTCTGAACGGCGCAAATCGGTACGTGCTGCACTTCGATAAAGGACTCACACCCCCCGTCAACGCCTTTTGGTCCGTGACGATGTACAACTCCGAGTCGTTCTTCGTGAACAACCCGATCAACCGCTATGCGATCAGCAGTTGGATGCCGCTCCGGCACAACAGCGATGGATCGATCGACGTATACGTACAGCATGAATCACCCGAAAAGGACAACGAAACAAACTGGCTGCCGGCGCCCGAAGGCGCTTTCAACATCACCATGCGGATGTACTGGCCAAAGAGCAGAGGGCCATCGATCAACGACGGTACTTGGGTTCCTCCTGCTGTGGCTCGCATTCAATAGCAGTCACTTACTTACATCTGCGACAAGCGCGAGCGCTCGACGAACGGCGGGTGCGCTTCTCTCTGCGACTTACATGCGAAATAGTGTCCAATATTAGGTGGTGCTGTCTCGGGGAATCAGGGGCTTAAATGCCCTTATCTCGGGGAAATATTGGACACTCCGGCGACAATGTTAGTAATGATTCCAGCAACTTGGGGGTTTTTGGGCACTGGACTGAAAATCCGCGTGTCGGTGGTTCAATTCCACCCCTGGCCACCATCAGATCAAGTTGTTGGATTAAAGAATTGCGTTGGTCGCACTGGGGCCCGCGTTCAACATCGACGCTCGTGTCCAATATCTCGGTCCGCTGTTCGCTTCCGACACGGGCGCGGCGCACCGGAACCGTCACGTTCCGGGAGAAGCGGTCAGTCACTATCGGATCACACTCCTGCCGGAAGCGTCCCTTCGCGCCTCAAATGATCGGATGCAGAAACTTGATCAGAAAGGGATCACTCGCCAATTTCATTGCGGATAGGCTTTGATACTGTCGGCGACCGAGTCAGCGACGTGCTCCTTGGTGATCACGCCGGCAACGTCGCTGCCCCGCGGAATCCCGTGCCCGCGCACGACAACCGCCATAATGGCGTTCTTGCGCCACATGCGGCGGATGACCTCGAAGGCGGTCTCGTTCTCGGGCACCACGGTGAAGTTGCGGCTGGCCACATCACCTAGCCTGATCCCGGTATGGGTACTTTCCAACCCGCGCCGTAGGCCGGTGTTGACGCGAATCACGCCGAAGATGTGTCCCTTGGCGGTGACCACGACGTGGCGCAAGCGCCCGGCGTGCTCGGGCTGGCGCAGATAGTCGTCGAAACTCGCCTCTGCTGGCAGGACCTGGATGTCGGTGTCCATTACTTCGCGCGCGGAGCGGACGAGAAACATGTTGGCATGGCGCGCCTTTGGAATGGCTCGCCCGCGGCGCACCAGCTTCAGGGTGTAGATGGTCTCGCGCGAGAGCACTCGGCGTGCACCGATGCTCATTGCCACTGCCACGATCATGGGCATGACGATGCTGTAGTCGAGGGTCATCTCGAAGATCATCGTAACGGCGGTCATCACCGCGCCGGTTCCACCACCCACCATCGCGCCCATGCCGACCATGGCGAAGGCAGGGACGCTAAGCTGAACGGGGAATCCGGCGCTGTTAAGGAGCGCCGCGAAGCCGCCGCCAAGAGTGGCGCCCATAAACAGCGATGGCGAAAAGATACCGCCGGAGGAACCCGATCCCAGGCTGACCGAGGTCGCCAGCAACTTGCACGCGCTTAGCAGGCCCAGCAGCCAGAACGTCGACATCTGTCCCGCCAGAACCGCCTGGACCGTCGCATAGCCGACGCCATCGACATAGTACTGACCCAAAGTGCGCAGCAGGACGTACATGAGCACGCCAACGATCAGCATGCCCAGCATGTGCCGCAGATACCGGGACTTGATCCGATCGAACACGTCCTCGGCCAAGTGCAGCCCGCGGATGAAGCCTGCCGCGCCGACCCCGGTGAGGATGCCCAGTAGCGCGAACAGGGCCAACAACAGCAACGCGCTCGAGTCGACCGCCATGGCCTGAAGCGGCGGCACGTGGAACGCGGGCGCATCACCGAGGAACCAGCGACCGACGAACGTCGCCGTCCCGGTCGCGACTGCGACTGGAAGAAAGGTTCCCACGCTCACCTCGGGCATCATCAGCTCGATGGCGAACATCACGCCCCCGATCGGAGTATTGAAAGTAGCCGCGATGCCCGCGCCTGCGCCGGCAGCGACGAGCGATATCCGCTGACCCGCCGGCATGCGGACGAGCTGCCCTAGGGTGGATCCGAGCGCCGAGCCGATCTGGATGATCGGCCCTTCTCGCCCGACCGATGAGCCGCTGCCGATCGCGAGCGCCGAGGCCAGGGATTTGACCAGCGCCACCACCGGCCGGATCACGCCTCCTCGGTAGTAGATCGCGTCCATCACCTCTGGGACCCCATGGCCCCTGGCCTCGGGCGCAAAACTAGTCACCAGGAAGGTCACGCCGACGGCGCCCAGCACGGGTATGAGGATCACCAGCGCACCCCACGGCGCGGGTGCGGTGAAGATGTTCGCGTCGAATTGGGTTACCGCGTGGCCGGCGAACAGCAAGTTGTGAATTAGACCGATCAGGTCTCGGAAGAGCACGGCGCCACAGCCGGTGACGACGCCCAGCCCAAGCGCAAGCAGCGAGAGTTGGACTAGCGGTAATTGGCGATGGTCTTCGCCCTCCATCACCCCTGCCATCGCATCGGAAGGAAGTTCAGTTCCACGCCTGGCACGGTTGCCGTGATCTCCTCATTACTGGAAATAGCTAACACTAAGCCCTTATCTCGACCGGTGGCCGGCCGGTGTGGGGGACTTAATGTTGCCACGAAGCCGCCGGTCGCGACAGGTCGCATCGAGCACGCTCGCGGCATTCGGCGCTGAGCAGCGATGAGGCCCGTTGCAGCGAGAACCAATACTTCCACGAAATCCTGTCCAATAATAAGTGGCGCTGTCTCGCGGAATCTGGCGCTTAAGTGCCCTTATGTGGCAGAAATATTGGACGCTGAGCTCGCATTTTCTGCCACTAATACAGCGACGTGGATGTCTTTGGTCGCTGGACTGAAAATCCGCGTGTCGGTGGTTCAATTCCCCTAGCCACCAAAACTTTCATTATGCTTTTTTTGTGGTTTCGGGTCGGGCTGCTTATGCGGGCCTGCACGCCGGCCTTAAGAAACGCTCCGAATAGCGGGTTGTCGCCTGGCTGCACCAGTGGGCGGCCGCGCGCTGCTTCTCATGCAGAGTCTTGGCCATCACCTGCTCGGTCAGCTTAGCCCTAATAGTGCGTGGCGCGCCGGGACTTGGTTCATCGAGCAATCCTTCAAGCCGAGCGCTCTGAATGAGACTGCGCCACTACGCCCAAAACTCTCTCCAACGAAGAGCAGCATCGTGCGACACCAGCACGATTGTAGTGACGAGAATGAACTGGTGGAATTGTCGGCTCTCCGTTACAAAGAGAAAGAAGCTTTTTTGGAAGCGTCATTGAAGTTCGTGCTGAATGCGTCGCCAACGGGCAAGTTCGCCGCGCGCAGGGTGGCAATTGAATTGCTTGCTGGCTGTGCTCAAAGCCGCTGTGGGCGATCTTGATAACGTTCGACAAGTCGTCAAGCTCTTCGTCATGGTTAATGACGCGCCGAATTTCACGGCGCCTCATCGCATTGCGGATGGGGCATCCGAGCTACTTGTCCAAGTGTTCGGCGAGCGGGTCATCCATGCGTGCAGTGCCATCAGGGTGGCACAGGTGCTATTTGGCGCGTGCGTCTAAATCGCCATGATCGCGGAACTTAGGGCAACGCAGCTTGGTGGAAGCAGATAGCCCACAGTCAACGGACCCCGACGAGTTAGGTGGAGAGTGTCTACCGCTGTGGCATCCTGGGAAACCCCATGGGCGAGTGTGCGGTCAATCGAGGGGAGTGCAGATGCGGGAATATCAGGGCGGATGCCATTGCGGCGCTCTCCGAATCGTCTATCGCACCGACATCGATCCTATGGACTGGCGCCTGCGGCACGACGGCTGTTCGTTTTGTCGGCGCCACGGCGTGATTGGCACTTCGGACCCGGCGGGCAATCTCTCCATCGAGATCGAGGATCCTTCCAAGTTTCGGCACTATCGTTTCGCACATCGGACCGCGGACTTCCTGATTTGCAGTGAATGCGGTGTGTTCGTCGCGGCAATCACCGACACTGCCCAAGGAAAGCGCGCAGTTATCAATGCACGCGTACTCGATGGAGTCTCATTAAGTTGGGCCTCGGTAGCTGATGTGCACTTTGATGACGAAAGTCCGCCACAGCGAGCTGAACGAAGGTCGCTGCATTGGACGCCTGTGGTGAAGTGAGCGGGCGGCTCCCGGAATAGTGGGGCGCTTCAGCCGCACGAGGCGATGTCCTGGGACTACTTTGGCGGTCGAGCCGGTCGCCGATTCGCGGGCACACCTCTGCGGTGTCTCGTCACGGGATTCGTGGTGTCGCCTGCCTCAAACAATTGCCGCAGCCCGTGTGCCAACATTTCGACTGCCTTCCCCAAGGCGCCGAGTTGCCCAACCCGGACTATCGCGATGGATCGGTGCAGCTCAAACGATGGGGGGCGTAATACTTTCACGGGTTCGATAGAACGATTCCGGGAAATAAAGCGAGCGGGTAGCAGCCCGACGCCATGACCGGACTGAACGAACGCCAGCTGCATATGCATATTGTGGATTTCAGCCGCAATCATGGGGGTGAAGCCGGCACGCTCCATCCGATCGATGAGGCTCGCCCGAAGAAAGCACCCGGGCGGATTGAGCACCCAAGGCGCTCGGCCCAAACTTTTCCAATCGCCGTCAACGTTGCCCGCGGCGCCTTGAACGATCTCCATGCGGTCCCTAGCGATGATATTCGTCAGAAGAGGGGGAGGCGCGGTTTTACCTTCGGGCAAAAGTACAGCAGCAACGTCGAGTTCACCCGCGAGCAGCCGGTGAATCAATTCTCCGGTAAGTTCGCTCGACAGCCGCAGTCGGACCTTTGGGTATTTATCAGTCAGCGCCTGAATAGGTTCGACAAGCGTCCCCTCGGCCAGGGCATGCGCGAGCCCGATGCGCAAGAGGCCGTGAGGTTCGGCGTTGCTCGACGTTAGAGATTTAAGCGTCTCGGTCCGCTGCAGCAGATCTCGTGCTTGTTCGAGCACCCTGGAGCCAAGCGAGTTCAGACGCGGCGGCTTTACCGAGCGGTCGAGTAACTCGGCACCCAATGCAGCTTCCAGCCTTTGCACTTGCCGGGTAATCGCAGAGGGCGTCCGGAATAGACGATCGGCTGCGCCGGCGATGGAGCCGGCACGGGCGAACTCTACGAGTGCGCGTAAATCTTCTAGCAAAGGGAGCCTCCTAAATCGTTCTCCCGACGAGAAACAGAATCGTGCGTCAATGGTACTAAAATCGTGAAAATAATGAAGTAGTGGAAGGTTCCGTCCCGTATCAAAATCAGCGAGCGCATATTGTTGCGGAAATCCGAATGCCTCAGGCGATCCAAATTATTGGAGGCGCGCGCCACCTCGGGCTCCACCATCCTGACCATCTAACCCAGTGTCCACAGGAGCTTCCCATGACCAAGACCGCAATTACCTCGCCCGAACTCGCGCCGCCGGTCGGCCCATTTTCGCAGGCGATCGAAGTCGGTGGTTTCATCTACTTCAGCGGCCAGGTCGGCCAAGACCCGGTCACTGGCAAGGTGGTCGAGGGCGGCATTGTGGCCGAGACAGAGCGCATCTTCCGAAATCTCTCGGCGGTCCTCAAGGCGGCCGGCAGGAGTTTCGATCACGTTGCGCGCGCCGGTGTGTATCTCACGAGCATGAGTGACTTCGTCGCGATGAATGGCATCTACTCAAAGCATTTCAGTCAACCCTTTCCCGCCCGTACGACGATCGCGGTGGCCGCGCTGCCGCTTGGCGCCTGCGTCGAGATCGACGTTGTCGTCAAGGCTTGAGGCGACGCTCGGAGGTTGATCTTATGAAGTACACCTTCCACATCGTTGATGTGTTCAGTTCGACACCGTTCGGCGGAAATCAACTCGCGGTTCTGCCCGATGCGGTCGGCATTTCGACCGAAGGCATGCAGAAGATTGCTCGCGAGTTCAATTTCGGCGAAACGACCTTCGTCCCTGCCGAAGAACGATCCGGCGAGCACATGTCGGGTGCGCATCTTCACACCCCGGGTGGAGCTCGACTTCGCGGGGCATCCCACGATAGGCACAGCCTGTGCGCTTGCGATGAAACAACACGTACGGATTAGTGCTCCAATCCGGCTCATTCTGGAGGAGAATGCCGGCCCCGTGATCGTTGACGTCGCTCAGCGAAACGGGGGGTTCCACGCCACGTTGACGTTATCGGGGAAGATCGAGGCACCGACCGGCGCTCCTTCTCCGGCTGACCTCGCCGCTATCCTATCCATCGAACCCGCCGAGGTGAGCCAAGTCCTTTTCGCGGGCGTCGGTGTTCCATTCTGTCTTGCGCAACTTAACTCGGACGAGGCCGTAGACCGGGCAGCGATCGATCGGGCGGCCTGGGCGGCAACGCTCTCGCGCGCGTGGGGTCCGCACGTGTTCTTCTTCGCAGGATCTCTACGGGATGGCGGCAAGCTCTATGCTCGCATGTGCGCACCGGCGCTGGGCATCGAAGAAGATCCCGCGACCGGCAGCGCTTGTGCCGCCCTCGTCGGGGCGATGGCATCAAAGCCCGAATTTGGCGGGATGGCCTATCGCCTTTCGATTCAGCAAGGCGTCTCGATGGGGCGCCGAAGTAATATCGAAGCGGAAGCGCGCAAGCGCGATGGCGTAGTGACCTCTGTCAGCGTTGGCGGCGCAACAACCTACATCGCAAGCGGCGAGATCGAAGTGCCGCCATTGGCGCTTGTGCCGTAAGCCGCCGCGACCGATGGGACCGAACCATTCCGGAGACCTATGATCGTGCGAAGATGGCACTAATATCGTGACAATAATGAACTTGTGGAATTGTCTGTCCTCCGATAAAAACGGCAAGCGGGATTACGCTTTTTCGGAATCCGGGTGTTGGCTGAGTACAGATATTCAAAACAGGTAAAGAGAAAATGATTAAGGCTGCTATCTTGTCCGTGTCTCTCGCGGCTTCCTCACTTTCGCTTAATGCACGTGCCCAGGATGCGCGCGCGTACACTGACGGTCCGGTTACTGATGTTGGCTACCTACAAGTTGAGTACGGGAGTTTTGAAACGTACATCGATTGGCTAAATTCGACATGGAAGCCGACCATGGAAGCCATGAAGAAAGCAGGGCTAATCATCGATTACAAGGTCTTCATGGTTGGCGTGCTCGCGCCACCCGTATCAAAACCGGATCAGCCCAATATGATTCTCTGGATTACCTTTAAAAATATGGCGGCTTTAGATAAAGGCGTCGAGCTAGAAGCAGTGGCAAAAAAAGTAATCGGTAGCACCGAGATTCAGAACAAGGCCAGAGTGGACCGGAATGAATACAGGAAAAATCTGGGCGATGAATTAATCCGTGAAGTCATTCTAAAATGAATTGCTATACGTGTTTGAAGAGCGCGCACCAATATTTATAGAACTCGAGTGCGGTCCAGACGCAGGACCAAGCACTGCAAGTGATTAATTGATAAGCCCGTAAAACTACCGGGTCCGGACTGAAAATCCGCGTGTTGGTGGTTCCATTCCGCTCCTGGCCACCACAAAGCCCGCGCCCTTAAAGATGTCGCGAAGAATTTCCAGATCGGCACGTAGCCGTTTGGTGTCGACTTCGAGACTAGGCGTTCCCGAGCGAGTCAAACAACGGCTTCAGCTCAGCCGGTCACTGCGGCACGGGCTGTACTGCAATACCCAGTTGACCGGCCACGAACACGGTGCTCACTCTGGCCACTTGCGCTGCCACCCCCGCAGGCAGCACGCAGTGGCGTCAGTAGCAGAGCGAGCATCAGCGTCCGGGGGAGGACGGAGGTATTTGCTGGAATTCTCAAGTCCTTATTTTTCGTTGGAAAATCCCCAAGTTCATCGATCTGTGTCGATCTTGCTGGGCCTTTGCAGACGGCGTCTGTGCCCTGATCCCCAGCCGATGGCGCACCCGCCGGCGACGATTAAGGGTGTGCGACCGTCGTTACGTGCTCATCATCAGCGTCGAAAAATCGTGAGAAGCGCTAGTGAGCCATCGCCGTCGTTCCGTCCGACCAACGGGACACCGGCACCATGAATATCGTCTCGGGCTCCGGAACCTCGCGGTCGTCGACGACCACCGGAGAGCCTGGGAGGTTTGCGCCCCAGCTTGCACCTGGAGCTTTTGGCAGATGGAACATCAGGTGCGAGTGCCAATGGCCGTCGGCATCGCTTAGGTATCCATCCTTCGACATCATGAAGGACATCGCGCCAGGCGCGGGTGAAGGGAGTTCCTTACGCGCGAGTGCGGCACGAACCTCGCCGAGAATCATTTCCCTCGAGTCACCGGCGAGTGCGAGCTTCGTGCGCCGGACGGTGTACGTGAGGATGGATTCAGATGCTGCCGGGTTGTAGCAAACCGGTCCCCTGATCTTCGGATTCCAGAAATCGGGGCTATCGAACGGCGACATCCATGACCTCTCCACAAGACAGGTGAAGCCGTTGCTGCCGCGGATGGAGGTCTGGTAGCCCTGCGAATTGAGAGTCATGACCGTAGCCTTGCCGGAGATCGCGGCCGGTGCCGCGCTGCGCGCTAGTGCGATTTCGGAATCGGGAGGCATGAGGTATTGCGCGAGAGGCGCCATCTGCTGGTACGTGGTCGTATCGGCTGAGGCGAAGCCAGGCAGCTCCAATAGCACCACTGCTAGCGTGCAGGCTCCAGCCTGTCGAGCAGTGTGTCTTCTCTTCATATAGACGCTCCCTTCGGGCCAGTCCTCTAAGGGCGCCGCGCTCTAGGCACATTCCGCTCGCTCGCACCGGGAAAGGTCACGCTCGCCCCCGCAAGATCGTCGCGGCGCGCCGGTCGTTTTTCGTTCGGACATCCGCGTTCGCGCCTAACCTCACCAGTATAGACCTCGGCGATTGTCTAAGCGCTATGGATGAGGACAACTGCAGGATGTTGCAGCCGCCACATAGTGTCCTAAAGGTAGCGGGGCAGAGGGTATGGGCACGAGTCAGTGCCAGCATTGCCATTTTGGCATCAAGGGGCAACGTGCGAAGTGGCAGCAATCGCTTGGCGTTATTGAGCAGACTGCCGCGAATGCCGCGTTCCGTAATAACGCGAAATGTGGCATGGTGCGTGACCGCCCAATGCGCCGCGGCGCGAAATGCGGGATGGAGCCTCATCCACTGGGCCTTAAGATCGTGCTCGTACTTGACCTCCACGAGCTCCGCGTTGGCTTCCCAGGTCACGAGGAAGTCCGGGGTATAGCGCCTGCGAAACCCCTCCTCGTCGAAGCCAATCGTGACGGGCTGCGAGCGGATAATCGCCGCCGGATTTGAAAAGCTCGTCAGCGTGACAAAGTCGCGCTCAAGCGCACTTTCGTGCGACGCCGTCCCGTTCGGCAGCACCTGAAATCCGATAATGTGTGAGCGGCGACTTAGTGGAATGCGCCTCGCCTGCGGCAATCGTTGAACCTTCCTTGCTCTGTGATCGAGTTGTTCTCCTCCACGAGCGCCCAGCTTACTCATTGAGACGAGCAATGATAGGTTGCCGTGCAGCTATGTTGATCGCAACCCGCTTCAGCGAAGTCCGGCGTACTCGGGCGTATGAGTTTCGCCTGAATTTCGCTCGAAACTCGCGCTTCACTTCCTGTGAAAGTGTGTTAAAGAGCGACTGATTTTGCCGGTCTGGTGCCGAGTGCGACGATGCGCGCCGTGATCAGTGCGTGATAAGAAAGTCATTGAAGGCCTATAAACGCCGAGCCGACCAACTAGTTTGCTTATTCTACGCGTTGCAGCAATGACGCTATTCGGACCCTTTCTCGAGAATGGATTCCCTAATTCCCGGACTGTCGTTCGCCGTCCCTCTCCAGAAGTAAGTGAAAACTGAGACCTCTGCACTTCTCGCGACGGATTTCCTCGGAGCAAGCTCCGCCGATGGAATCGGTATCTGCGAGCGACTGGACCACGCACGAGCTCTGCGAGCTGGTCGAGTTCTTTACGTGGTTGGATGCACTCTGCGCCGAGGCGATGAGGCGCGGCCACAGGGCGCCGTGGCCGAACTCTAATCGCATGCAAGAAGGCTTGAACTACTGGATTGTTCACTTTGGGCGCGGGATGACGCCGACCCAAGCGCTGGAACACTACGATTCATTGGGTGCGGCCCAAGCACCGAGGTGAAGGCACCCCCTTGTGGGGCCGAGCATGGTTTCTTCCCCTTAGGCGGTTGGATCACGCGCTGGCGCTGCCACGGCACAACACTGATGGCTGCCAGTCCTACAACCCCCGTACCTCCCGGCGGCGTATAGTAAACCCGCAATCAGAACGGGGGCTTAGATGGTTACTGCCTCGCCTTGCCCGGTGGCCCGGTGACCACCAGCGAATTCCCGATCGTTGGAATCGGTGCATCGGCGGGCGGCATCGAGGCTTTCCATGGCTTCTTCGAACGCATGCCGGCCGATTCCGGCATGGCCTTCGTATTGATACTGCACCTGCCCCCTGATCGAAAAAGCATGCTCAAGGGGATTTTGACGCGCTGGACCTCGATGCCGGTGATCGACGTGAGTGAGCGCACCCAGATTCGGCCTGATCACATCTATCTACCGCCGCCTCACGCGCTCGTCACGGTTAGCGACGGGCATCTGAGTGTGGATAGGCCTGCAGACGAGCTCGAGCGGGTGTTCCGCCCGATCGACGCACTGTTTGGCTCGTTGGCGTCGGGGCTTCGGGAACGTGCCGTCGGTATTGTGCTCTCCGGCACCGGGACCGATGGGGCGCTCGGGCTCAAAGCCATCAAGGAGTGTGGCGGCCTCACGATGGCGCAGGGCATCGACGGCAGCGCCCCCGCTTACGGTGAGATGCCCGCAGGTGCGATAGCCACCGGCGCCGTGGATGTCGTGACTCCGCTCGAAAAGATGCCGGAATACCTGGTGCGGCTCAAAGGGGGGCTGCCCCTGCCTTTGGCCGCCGATGATGGCGCTGATGAGATGAATGCGATGCGCCTTGAGATCTGCGATATTTTGCGTCGTCGGCTCGGCCACGACTTCAGCGACTATCGAAGCCAGACCTTTCTACGCCGGGTTGCGCGGCGCATGCAGGTCACCGATGCGGCCTCGACCGCCGACTACATCGCGACTCTCAAGGCCAATCCCGATGAGGTGACGTGCCTATTTCGCGATCTTCTCATCCGGGTGACGAGCTTCTTTCGTGACCAGGATGCCTTCGCAAGCCTGGCGCAACGAGTCATTCCGAATCTGTTTGAAGGCAAGACGGCCGGTGATTTAGTGAAAGTGTGGGTCCCGGGCTGCGCCACCGGAGAGGAAGCCTACTCGCTCGCCATGTTATTGCGGGAGTACCTGGATTCGGACGCGGCAGCGCCCAAGGTGCAACTCTTTGCCACGGACATCGATGAGGCTGCGATCACGACCGCGCGGCAGGGACATTACCCGAAGGCTCTCCTCGACGGGCTATCGGAGCAACGGCGCAACCGCTTCTTCAGCTTCTCCCA
>DASXDL010000040.1:0-43500 GCA_036490715.1 Steroidobacteraceae bacterium
ATCATCATCGGGGTGGCCGCAGGCATCATCTGCTACTTCTCGGCCACTTCGGTCAAGCGAGCCTTTGGCTACGATGATTCGCTCGATGCCTTCGGGGTGCACTGCATCGGCGGCATCATCGGGGCGCTCTTAACAGGGGCCCTGGTGAGTAAAGCGATCAGCGGCTCCACCGGCAGTGTGCTGCTGCAGCTCAAGGGTGTGATCGCAACGCTGGTGTGGAGCTTTGTGATGAGCCTGATCATCCTCAAGGTGATCGATCTCATCATCGGCATCCGCGTCAGCTCGGATGATGAGCGCGAGGGCCTGGATATCTCGCAGCATGGCGAAAGCATCGAATAATTACTGGGAGATAATAATCCATGAAACTCATAACCAGCATAGTCAAGCCGTTCAAACTGGATGAGGTGCGCGCCGCGCTGGCCGAGCTCGGGGTCTCGGGCATGACCGTGACCGAAGTGAAGGGCTTTGGCCGACAGCGCGGTCACACCGAGCTGTACCGAGGCGCTGAATACACGGTGGACTTCGTGCCCAAGTCGCGCATTGAGGTCGCGGTGCGTTCTGAGCTGGTCGACCGCGTGGTCGATGCGATCGTCGCGGCGGCCAAGACCGGCAAGGTCGGGGATGGCAAGATCTTCATCAGTGACCTGGATCGGGTGGTTCGCATCCGCACGGGTGAGACCGACGATGCCGCGCTCTAGCTGAAACGACGAGGATCGTCAGATCGTGCGGGCGGCCGGTGCGCAGGCGCCGGCGGCTCGCACGACTGATCCTTCGCTCACTTCTTTTTGCTCGGGTCGTACCAGACCGCCTCGATGTTGTGTCCGTCGGCGTCGTGGACGAATGCCGCGAAGTATCCCGGTGAGTAGTCGCGATAGCCAGGACCACCGTTGTCCTTGGCGCCGGCGGCGAGGGCTTCCTTGTGGAAGCTTTCCACCTGCTTTTGGCTCTTGGCCGCGAACGCCAGATGCGTGGGCACCACGGATGATTCCTTGTGAATCCAGAAATCGGTGTTCTCGCCGTCGTTGAATCCAGCGGCGGTGCCAAATTCCATGTTGTTGTTGTAGCCGAGCGGTGCCAGCAGCTTGATATAGAACTTCTTGGCTGCCTCGTAATTACGCACCGGAAGCGAGGTGTGGGCAATCATCGATGTTCTCCTGAAATGAGCGCCGGGAAAGGGCGCCAACCTAACACCGCAGCGATGTCGAGGCGATCAGCCAGCAGAGGAATTTTCCCGAGCGGGGCCGTGAGACCGCGGCGGCGACTCCACATGGCGAAGTCGGCGGAGCCACAGCGGGGCGGCTTTGCGTACCCGGTTTAAGGTCCCGGCACCGAGGCCAGGAAGAGGGCGCTTGGTTGATTCAAACTTCCGCCGCCGTCACTTGTGGCGCACGCTCCCAGGGAGCCGTCTTGCTCGATGGGGCAGATCGACACTGTATTGCTGCCATCGTTGGGAACATAAGCGAACTGCGTTGCACTTGAGATGAATAAGCCAATCGCCGCGTTCGCGGTGAAATTAAAAGTTCCATTGCCGTCGGTGATGGTGCAATTGCCGAAGCTGCCATCGGGATTGACGGGACAGATGGACACGAAGTTGCTGATGGGACCGCTGTTGCCGCTGTTGCCAACGTAGGCCATCGTTCCGAGCGCATTGAAGCCGATGCCCTGAACAGCGAGAAATCCGGGATTAGGGGCGGGACCGGAGCCGGAGGCGGTCGTACAGGCGCTCAGGGATCCACCGCCCGCAGTGATTGCGCACAGGGTCATTGATAGCTGGTTGGCGACGCCTGACGAGTAAAGAACCGTCCCGGTGGGATTCACAGCGATCACTTGCGGGTAGGCGAATAGGCCGCCCATGTTGCCGGAACTTGCGCAGCTGGCGAGCGAACCATCCTGCCTGACCGGGCAGATGGACACCGATCCATCGCCGGTGCTCGTGCCGATGTTGGATGCGTACAGATAATCGCCGGAAGGACTGAGCGTGATCCCGGTCATGTCCCCAAACGTCGCGTCGTTGAGCGTCGTGCAGGTGCCGAATAGTCCGTCACTTTGAATCGGGCAATCCGACACCTGGCTGCTGCCAAAGTTGGCGATGTAGGCGATCGATGCGCTCGCATTAACGGTGATGGCGAGCGGCGAGTTGAAGGTACCGTTTCCGGTCGAGACCGAGCAGCTGTTGAGCGCACCATCCGGTGCATGAACTGTGCAGATTGAGACCGTGTTATTTCCTGCGTTGACGATGTAGGCAACGGTCACAGCGCTGCCACTGCTGCTACTAGAACCCCCGCTACTGCTACCGCTGCCACTGCTACTTCCACCACTACTGCTGCTACTGCTACTTCCACTACTACTACTGCTGCTGCCACTGCCGCCGGTAGCGCGGTCGTGCGAGCACGCCGATATGGCGGTCATTGCACCTACCAAGATGAGCCCCGTGATAAGGGCACGTTTGTCGAGGGGTTGCGGTAGACGGGCGATACGGATCTGGCTGATGAGCGCGGAGCGGCGCGGTCCTACAAAGTGACTTCGATCAGCCGGCGGAAATTCTGCACTCATGCGCTACGCATCTTTGCCACATGCGCAGCAGAATACGCCGCGGCAGGTCTCGCAATCGCGCGACAACTGTGACCTATGTCGCCGGAACGCGCGGCGCTGCGTACGGCAGCGCTTGCGCGAGGGGTCCCGGTCGGCTGACCGAGACCCCTGCATTGGTGGAGGCGGCGGGAATTGAACCCGCGTCCGCAAGCCCTAGACTCCAAGGATCTACGCGCGTAGCCACTTCTTTTTTTCTCATCCGTCGCTACCCGAAGGGCAGGGAAGACGCCGGACCAGCCACGGTAACTCTTAACGAAACCACCCCGTCGCACGATGGCTCGCGATCCTATGAGCGCGTCCCCTGATACAGTCGCATAGGCACGAGCTGGTCAGAGGTCAGCTGCGTTTAGGCAGCTAGAGCGTAGTTGTCGTCGTTGGCAACTAGAGTTTGCAGCAGAGTTTAACGAGGGCCACTGCACCTCGGCACGCCCCTGAAGGTTCGTAACCCACGTCGAAACCGGTCGCCCCCTTCGAGGAACGACGATTATAGCACCCGCTGCGTACGGCCACGCTGAGGCGGGCGGGACTTGACGCCGGTCTCATATAATCCGCCCCGATGTATCTGGCTGCCCCCGACCGCTATCAGCGGATTCCCTACGTGCACTGTGGCCGCAGCGGTCTGCAGTTGCCGCGGATCTCGCTCGGACTGTGGCAGAACTTCGGTGGCAGCGTGCCGTACGAGCATGCGCGCGACATGGTGCTGCGCTCATTCGACGCCGGTATGACCCATTTCGATCTGGCCAACAACTACGGTCCTCCACCCGGATCGGCCGAGGAGAACTTCGGCCGCCTATTGGCTACCGATCTGGCGGCGCATCGCGATGAGCTGGTCATCTCGACCAAGGCCGGCTATCTGATGTGGCCCGGCCCCTACGGCGAGTGGGGTTCGCGCAAGTATCTGCTCGCCAGCCTGGATCAGAGCCTGAAGCGCATGGGCCTCGACTACGTCGATATTTTTTATTCGCATCGGCACGACCCGGCCACGCCGCTGGAAGAGACCATGGGTGCGCTGGCGACCGCGGTACGCAGCGGGCGGGCGCTGTATGTGGGCATATCCTCGTATGGACCGAAGATGACGCGCGAAGCCACGGCGCTGCTGCGCGAACTTAAAGTGCCGTTCATCATTCACCAGCCGTCCTACTCGATGCTCAATCGCTGGGTCGAGCACGGCTTACTGGAACTGTTGCAGCACGAGGGAATCGGCTGCATCGCATTCTCGCCGCTGGCCCAGGGCCTTTTGACCTCGAAGTACCTGGGCGAGATTCCCGGCGACTCGCGCGCCAGCCAGGACGGATCGTTTCGCAAGGCGATGCTCGGTGAGCGCAACCTGCAGCACGTGCGAGCGTTAAATCAGATCGCCCAGGCGCGCGGCCAGAGCCTGGCGCAGATGGCGATCGCCTGGGTGCTGCGGCAGCCTGCGATCACCAGTGCCCTGATCGGCGCCAGCAGCTGGCCGCAGATCGAGGAGTCTCTGGGGGCTCTGAAGAACCTGCGCTTCAGCGCTGATGAACTGGCACGCATCGATCAGCATGCCATCGACGGTGAGCTCAATATCTGGGCGCAGTCGAGCCAGTCGGGCTAGCGCGTTTGCGCTGCCTCGCATCAGCCCCGGCGCAGCAGCCGGGCTCGATCGCGCTGCCAGTCACGCTCCTTCTCGGTGGCGCGCTTGTCGTGCTGCTTCTTGCCCTTGGCCAGGCCGATCTGCAGCTTGGCACGCCCGTTCTTCCAGTACAGCTCCAAGGGCACGATGGTGTAGCCACGGCGTTCGGTCGCCCCGACCAGCCGATCGAGCTCGTTTCGATGCAGCAGCAACTTTCGCGTTCTGACCGGATCGGCGACCTTGTGGGTCGAGGCGGTCCGCAGTGGTGACAGGTGGGCGCCGATCAGAAATGCTTCGGTATTGCGTATATAGACATAGGCTTCCGCGAGCTGTGCGCGTCCGGCGCGCATCGATTTGACCTCCCAGCCCTCGAGCGCAAGCCCGGCCTCGATGCGCTCCTCGATGAAGTAGTCATAACGCGCACGCCGATTCTCGGCGATGACACGCTCGGTCGCGGGAACCTTGGGCATTGAGCCATTGTACAGAGCCTAGTGTGTCGAGCTTGAGCAGCGTGCCTGGCTTAAGCCACACTGCATCGATGCGTGAGATGGTCCGATCGGCGCTGGTGGCCCGCTCGCCGGCACTGGTATACCGCCTGGTGGAGGCGGTCGAACACTATCCCGAGTTTGTGCCCGGCTGTACCGCCGCGCAGGTGCTGGAGCGTAGCGAGCACCAGATGCTCGCGCGGCTGGCGGTGCGCCGCGGTCTGCTGCGCACCGAGTTCACCACGCGCAATACCCTGGATCCCGAGCGCAGCGTGCACATGCAGCTGGTCGAGGGGCCGTTCCGCGTGCTCGATGGCCAATGGAATTTCACTCCGGTGGCCAGCAACGGTTGCCGTATCGACTTCAAATTGCAGTTCGAATTCTCGAACTCGCTCAAGGCGGTCCTGTTCGAACCGCTGTTCGAGGAGACGGCGGCTTCGCTGCTGCGTGCTTTCGCCACACGTGCCCAGAGCCTGCCGGTGGGCTGATGAAACACTGTACCGTGAGCTGTGATACCGACGGCGGCGTGCTCGAATGCGAACTCGAGCTGCCCGAGGATGCCAGCATCGATGCGGCCTTGGTGGCGGCGCGCGCCCGGTTGGGTGATGGCCGGGTCGATTGGCAGCAGGCTGGGATTGGCATCTTCGGTCGCGTGCTACCGAGAACTTACGTGCCGCTCGACGGTGATCGCATCGAGCTGTATCGGCCGCTTATGATTGATCCACGCTCAAGTCGCCGGCGACGGGCGCAGCAGTCTGCCGGCAAGCGCGCTCAGTAGCGCGCGTTATGCGGCTCAGGTGCCGCGACGTCCTTCTGACCGGAGGGCGTGAGCGGCGCCGTGGTGACGTTGCTGTCGACCTTGGCCACCAGACTGTTCTCGAACAGGATCACGACGTGGCCGCGTTTCGGGGTCTGCAGGCGGCGGGTCTTCAGATAGTAGTCGTAGTCCCAGCGTGCATCGTCAAAGCCGCCCGGCACCATCGGGGTGCCGAGCAGGTAGCGTACCTGGCTGTGGGTCATGCCGACTTTGACCTGCGCGATCGCCGCGGGGTCCAGGTAATTGCCCTGCTGAATCGGCATGCGGTAGACGCATCCGGTCGCGACCCAGGCCGCCAGGATTAGTGGAATAATTCTCATAGGAGCATCATAGCGTATCGTTTGAAATGGCGGCGCGAGGTGCATCGTGGAAGGCAAAGATCTGCGCAAGGCCGGGCTCAAGGTCACTTTGCCCCGGCTCAAAATTCTCGAGATCCTCGAGCACAGCAACACGCGCCACATGTCGGCCGAGGAAATCTACAAGAAGCTGATCGACTCGAGCGAGGACATCGGGCTGGCCACGGTGTATCGGGTGCTGACTCAGTTTGAAGGCGCGGGCCTGGTCAGCCGACACCACTTCGAGGACGGCATGGCGGTGTTCGAGATCAATCGTGGCACTCATCACGACCATATCGTCTGCATGGACTGCGGCGCGGTCGAAGAGTTCGTCGATCCGGAGATCGAGCAACGACAGAACGAGATCGCCAAGCGTCTGGGGTATGTGATCGAGGAGCACTCGATGGTGCTGTATGGCCGCTGTCAGCGCCCCAACTGCGCGGCGCGCACGCAGGGGCGGGTCAAGCGTCTGAGCTAACCCCGGCCGACCGGGCGCGGCCGCGGTGCACGCGGCGCGCCGGTACCGAGCTTGGAGGTGGCTTTTGCGGCGGCCGGTGCCGGCATTGCGGCCGCAGCACTGGCCACCGCGGCCAGCATCTCCTGGGCGTGAGCGCGGGCGCGCGGCGTGATCTCGACGCCGCCGAGCATGCGCGCGAGCTCATCGACGCGCTCATCGGCACTCAGCAGCGCGACACCGGTGCGCGTGCTGCGACCATCGCTGTGCTTGGCGACACGCAGATGCTGGTGGGCCTGCGCAGCCACCTGCGGCAGGTGAGTGACGCACAGCACCTGGGCGTGCTCGCCGAGCGCGCGCAGCTCGCGGCCGACGATCTCGGCCACCGCACCACCGATGCCGCTGTCCACCTCATCGAACACCATGCAGGCCGCGGCGCTGGCGGCGCACGACACCTGCACCGCCAGTGACAGGCGTGAAAGCTCACCGCCCGAGGCCACCTTGGCAATCGGACGTGGCGGCTGACCGGGGTTGGTGCTGACACGAAACTCGATCCGGTCGAGCCCGTGCGCGGCCGGCTCGGCCGATTCGGCCGCCGCCAGGTCGATCAGGAAGCGCCCGCCGCCCATGCCCAGCTCCTGCATGCGCGCCGAGATTTCGCGCGCCAGCGCGCGCGCGGCGGCATCGCGCCGTCCGGACAGCTGGCGCGCCAGATCCTGGTAGCTGGCGGCCGCGGATGCGAGCTGGGCTCGCACCGCGCCGACATCGGCAGCGGCGGTCTCCAGTCCGGCCAGCTGCGCGGTCAGCTCGGCCTGCTTGTCGAGCAGCGCCTCGGGACTCACGCGGTGCTTGCGCGCCAGTTCTTCCAGCGCCGCCAAGCGCTGCTCGATGCTGTCGGCGCGCTGCGGGTCCAGATCGAGCGCGTCCAGATACTGCTGCAAGCCGTGGCCGGCATCCTTGACTCGGATTTCTGCCTCGTCGATCAGCTGCCCGAGCGGCAGCAGCTGCGCATCCATCGCCACCGCCTGGCGCATGGCGCCGATCGCGCGGGCGATCAGCGTGTGCGCGGTATCGCCATCGGCCTCGTACAGGCAGTCGAGCGCCGCACGCGCAGCCTCGATCAGCCGGCCACGGTTGGCAAGCCGGCCGCGCTCCTCTTTTAATGCGGCGATCTCGCCGCCTTGCAGCTGCAGGGCCTGCAGCTCCTGCAGCTGGTGGCGCAGCAGATCCAGGCGCGAACCGCGCTCGCTGGCCGCGCTGTCGCGCTCGATGCTGCGGTTGAGCAATGCCAGCCAGACGCTGTGGGCGGTACGCACCTGGGCGGCCAGCGACTCCAGCCGGCCATAGCCGTCCACCAGCTCACGCTGCGTCCCGGCTCGCACCAGCGACTGAAATTCGTGTTGACCGTGGATCTCGAATAGCAGCGCGGTCACGCTCGCCACCACCTGCAGCGGTACCGACTGGCCGTTGATCCAGGCGCGGCTGCGGCCGTCATTGCCGACCACGCGCCGCAGCAGCAGTTCACCGCCGCCCTCGATCGAGTGCTCGCCAAGAATGTGGCGCAGCTCGCCGCCGATGGCACTGACGTCAACGGTCGCCGCAATCTCGGCGCGCTCGGCGCCGGCGCGCACTACGTCGGCCCCGGCGCGAGCCCCGCACAGCAGTTCCAGCGCGTCAACGATGATCGATTTGCCGGCCCCGGTCTCACCGGTCAGGACCGTAAGACCGGGCTTGAACTCGAGCTCGACCGAATCGATGATGGCGAAATCCCGGATCTGCAGATAACGCAGCACGGTCAGCGCTCGTGGGCCAGACCGCCCAGTCCCCAGTGCAGCTTGGAGCGCAGCAGCCGGAAATAATCGTAGCCCGGTGGATGCAGCAGCGTGATCGCGCGGCCGGCCGGTGCAATCTCGAGACGCCCACCGGGGCGCAGCTCACCGAGCACCGTGGCATCGCAGCTGACCTGGGCGTTGGCGTCGCTCTGACCGTTCAGGGACACACTGATCTGCGACTCTCCCGGGATGATGATCGGCCGGTCCGACAGCGTATGCGGACAGATCGGCGCCACCACCAGCACGTTGAGCCGCGGCTCGACGATCGGTCCCCCGCATGAGAGCGCATAGGCAGTCGAGCCGGTGGCGGTGGCGACCACCAGGCCATCGCCGCCGTGCGAATTGAAATATCGGCCGTCGACCCGGGTCTCGAAATCCAGCAGCCGGCCGGTCTGGAGCCGATTGAAAACCACGTCATTCAGGGCGTAGCCCTGGGTCTCGCGACCGTCAGCCGACAGCAGCCGTGCCCGCAGCAACGCGCGACGATCGGCTTCGTACTGGCCGTCCAGGATCGACTGCAGGCAGCTCACCATGTCCTGCGGCAGCACGTCGGTCAGGAAGCCCAGACGGCCGCGATTGATCCCCATTAGTGGGATGTCATGTCCAGCCACCAGTCCGGCCGCGTGCAGCAGAGTGCCATCGCCGCCGATCGTCACCATCAGATCGGTACGCTCGATCAGCTGCATCAGCGGCGTGACCACGGCGCCCGCGGGCGCGCTGGCGGCGGTGGCATCATCAGGTGCCAGCACCGTGAGTTGGCGCGCCAGCATTTCCTTGACCAGCTCGGCGGCGCATTCGGCCACACGCGGTTCCTGAAATCTGCCAATCAGCGCGCAGGTGCGTATCGGCTTGTGCATAGGTGGGTTGTAGCATGCCCGGCCGCGGCGGCCAACGCGGCGGCGTTTTGGGGATTTTGGCGCAATTTGGGCCTAAGCGCCCCGTGCTTTGGCGCCGGACGCGTGCTTGACGGCGCCGGGTCTGACTGGTTAGCTCACCGATCTAGAGCGATGGCAACTGACAGCGCAGACGAGGTCCTGAACGAGCGAGCCCAGCAGCTGCTGCGCGTGCTGGTGCAAAGCTATATCCGCGACGGTCAGCCGGTCGGCTCACGCACCCTGTCGCGCGAATCGGGCCTGGCGCTCAGTTCGGCCACGGTGCGCAACGTGATGTCCGATCTGGAGCAGCTGGGCTTCGTCAGTTCGCCGCACACCTCCGCCGGCCGGATACCGACCGATCGCGCCTACCGCTTCTTCGTCGATTCGCTGCTGCGCGCGCAGCTGATCACCGACGATTCCAGTCTGGAGGAGATCCGCCGCCAGCTCGACATGCCGGCCGACAGCTCCAAGTCGCTGGTGGCCGCGGCCTCGCAGCTGCTCTCCAACATCACCCAGCTGGCCGGCGTCGTGACCTTGCCGCTGGCGCAGGCGGCCTCGCTCACCCACATCGAATTTCTCTCGCTGTCCGAGAACCGCGTGCTGGTAGTGCTGGTGCTCGATGACAGCGAGGTGCAGAACCGCATCATCCAGCTCGAGCGGCATTACTCGGCCGAGGAGCTGCGGCGTGCGGCCAGCGAGCTCAACGAGCACTTCGTCGGCCGCAGCCTGCCGCAGATCCACCAGGAACTGCTGCACCAGCTCAAGGAGACGCGCGAGACCCTCAATCAGGCAATGCTGGATGCGATTTCGATGGCGCAGCGGGTGTTCGAGCACGGCCACGCCTCGGAGGACATCCAGTACCTGATCGCCGGTGAGACCAATCTGATGGGCTTTGCCGGCTCGGCCAACGTCGACAAGCTCAAGCGCCTGTTCGAGGCGTTCAACGAAAAGCGTGACATTCTGCACCTGCTGGACCAGAGTCTGCGGGCCGAGGGCGTGCAGATATTCATCGGCCACGAGTCGGGTTACCAGATTCTGGACGACTACAGTGTGGTGACGGCGCCCTACAGCTCGGCCAAGGGTGTGGTCGGCGTGCTGGGGGTGATCGGACCGACCCGCATGGCCTACGAGCGCATCATTCCGATCGTCGACCTGACCGCAAAAGTTTTGAGTGCCGCCTTGAATTCGCGCCGCTGAGCGCCATCAAGGAAAGAGCGGCCCGCCGGGCTGCAAAGGCGCACTCTAACTAAAGACTTTACGATATTGTTTTAAAAGGGATTTTAAGTGCCAGACTTCAGCCAGGACGGATCCCCGAACAGCGCTCAGTCAGGCGCCGCAGCCGCCGCCGCCGGCGCCGATCCGGCCAGCGAACTCGAGACACTGCGCCAGTCGTTGGCGGCTGCCGAGGACAATGCCCGCACCCAGCGCGATCTGTATCTGCGCGCGGCCGCGGAGCTCGACAACGTGCGCAAGCGCGCGCAGCGCGACATCGACAACGCCCATCGTTTTGCGATTGAGGGACTCGCCGCCGAGCTGCTGGCGGTGCGCGACGGGCTCGAGCTGGGCGTGCGCAACGGCGCCAAGGCGGACGCCCGGACGTTGCTCGACGGACAGCAGACCACCCTGAAGCTGCTGGACCGCGCGTTCGAGAAGTTCTCGGTTAAGGAGCTCAATCCGGCCGGCCAGCGTTTCGATCCCGCCCAGCACGAAGCGGTGCTGATGCAGGCATCGGATGCGGCGGCGCCCAATACCGTGCTGCAGGTGGTACAGCCGGGCTATGAACTCAAGGGCCGGCTGCTTAGGCCGGCACGGGTTATTGTCGCCAAGGCTGCGGACGGCTGATTTGGTTCACAGTTAACAGTTGAAATGCAAGGTATTGGTCCCCAGCTAAGGCATCATGCAACAGAACGGTTGGAGTGCGAGTCATGAGTAAGGTCATCGGCATCGATCTGGGCACGACGAACTCGTGCGTGGCGATCATGGAAGGCGGCAAGCCGCGCGTGATCGAGAACAGCGAGGGCGATCGCACCACGCCGTCAATCGTCGCCTTTACCAAGGATGACGAGGTGCTGGTCGGTCAGTCGGCCAAGCGCCAGGCCGTCACCAATCCGCAGAACACCCTGTTCGCGGTCAAGCGTCTCATCGGCCGCAAGTTCAAGGACGACGTGGTCCAGAAGGACATCAAGATGGTGCCCTACAAGATCGTCGAGTCTGACAACGGCGACGCCTGGGTGCAGGTGCGTGACAAGAAGATGGCGCCGCCGGAGATCTCAGCGCGCGTGCTGATGAAAATGAAAAAGACCGCCGAGGACTACCTGGGTGAGACCGTGACCGAAGCGGTGATCACCGTGCCGGCGTATTTCAACGATTCCCAGCGGCAGGCGACCAAGGACGCCGGCCGCATCGCCGGACTCAATGTCCAGCGCATTATCAATGAGCCGACCGCGGCGGCCCTGGCCTACGGCCTGGACAAGCAGGGCGCGGATCGCAAGATCGCGGTCTATGACCTCGGCGGCGGTACCTTCGACATCTCGATCATCGAGATCGCCGAGGTCGATGGCGAGCGCCAGTTCGAGGTGCTCTCGACCAACGGCGATACCTTCCTCGGTGGCGAGGACTTCGATCATCGCGTGATCAATTTCCTGGCGGACGAATTCCAGAAGGAATCGGGTGTCGACGTACGGCGTGATCCGCTGGCGATGCAGCGTCTGAAGGAAGCAGCCGAGAAGGCCAAGATCGAGCTGTCCTCGAGCCAGCAGACCGAGGTCAATCTGCCGTACATCACGGCCGATGCCAGCGGTCCGAAGCACCTGAACGTGAAGCTGACGCGCGCCAAGCTCGAATCGCTGGTGGACGATCTGCTGCAGAAGACCATCGGCCCGTGTCGCACCGCGCTCAAGGATGCCGGCCTCGATCCCAAGGAGATCGCCGAGGTGATCCTGGTGGGCGGTCAGACCCGCATGCCGCTGGCGCAGAAATACGTGCGCGACATCTTCGGCAAGGAGCCGCGCAAGGACGTCAATCCGGACGAGGCGGTCGCGGTCGGCGCGGCGGTGCAGGCCGGCGTGCTCGCCGGCGAGGTCAAGGACGTGCTGCTGCTGGACGTCACGCCACTGTCGCTTGGCATCGAGACGCTGGGCGGCGTCATGACCAAGCTGATCGAGAAGAACACCACCATTCCGACCAAGGCGGCCAACGTGTTCTCGACCGCCGATGACAATCAGACGGCGGTGACGATTCACGTGCTGCAGGGTGAGCGCGACCGCGGTGCCGACAACAAGTCGCTCGGTCGCTTCGACCTGACCGACATTCCGCCGGCGCCGCGCGGCATGCCGCAGATCGAGGTCACATTTGACATCGATGCCAACGGTATCCTGAATGTGTCGGCCAAGGACAAGGCCACCGGCAAGGAGCAGCGCATCGTGATCCGCGCCTCCAGCGGCCTGTCGGACGATGAGATCAAGCGCATGGTGCGCGACGCCGAGGCGCATGCGGCCGAGGATCGGCAGTTCCGCGAGCTGGTCGAGACCCGCAATCGCGCCGACGCCATGATTCATTCGGTCGAGCGCGCGCTCAAGGACCTGGGCGACAAGGTGACGGCGGACGAGCGTGCCAAGGCCGAGGCTGCGCTGAACGATCTGAAGTCGGCGCTCAGCTCCGACGATAAGGAAGTGATCGAGAAGAAGACCGAGATTCTCGGCCAGGCTTCGGCTGCGATCGCGCAGCGCGCCTATCAGTCGGGTCAGGGTGCGGCCGGAGCGCCTCCCGGCGCCGAGGCCGGTCCGGGTGAGGCTGCCGCTGGCGCGCAGGGCGCTGCCGGCGAGGGCGCCCAGACCAAAGCGGATGAGAATGTGGTGGATGCCGAGTTCGAGGAAGTACGCGACAAGGGACGGCGCGCTTCCTGAAGGCGGCCGCCGGCCTTACGGCCGGCGCGGATAGGGATGTGACGGCGCACGGACGTCTGGGTACCGCAAGCGGTACCACAGCCACCGTGCGCGTCGTCTATGGACGGGCCGGCAACCAACCTTAAGACAGGAATTCATGGCCAAGCGCGACTACTACAAGGTGCTCGACGTCGCCCGCAACGCCAGCGAGGCCGAGATGAAAAAGGCCTACCGGCGCCTGGCGATGAAATATCACCCGGATCGCAATCCGGGCGATCACGAAGCCGAAGAGAAGTTCAAGGAAGGCAAGGAAGCGTACGAGATCCTCTCGGACACCCAGAAACGCGCGGTCTACGACCAGTACGGCCACGCCGGGGTGGAGTCCAGCCGCAACGCCCACGCCGGCGCGCGTGGTGCCGAAGCCTTCAGTGAGATCTTTGGCGATGTGTTCGGCGACATCTTCGGCGGCGGCCGCCGCGGCGGCGGCGGTGGCGCCTCGCAGGTGTATCGCGGCGCGGATCTGCGCTACGAGATCGAGCTCGACCTGCCCGAGGCGGTGTTCGGGCGCACGGTCGAGATCGATATCAGCAAGTTCGTCGAGTGCGAAGTGTGCAAGGGCAGTGGCGCGGCCAAGGGCAGTGCGCCGACCAACTGCGAGACCTGCTCGGGTACCGGCCAGGTGCGAGTGTCGCAGGGTTTCTTCACCTTGCAGCAGACCTGCCCGCACTGTCGCGGCACCGGTCGGGTGGTGCGCAATCCCTGCGATCACTGCCTCGGACAAGGCCGGGTGCGCCGCGGAAAGAAACTGTCGGTCAAGATTCCGCCGGGCGTGGACAGCGGCGATCGCGTGCGCCTGGGCGGCGAGGGCGAAGCCGGCCGCAATGGCGGACCTCCCGGGGATCTGTATGTCGAGGTGCACGTGCGCGAGCACCCGATCTTCGAGCGCGACGGCATGCATCTGAGCTGCGACGTGCCGATCGGCTTTGCCACCGCCGCCCTCGGTGGCAGCGTCGAGGTGCCGACGCTCGATGGCCAGGTGGTGCTGAAGATTCCGGCCGAGACCCAGTCCGGCCGCGTTTTCCGGCTGCGTGAGAAGGGCGTGAAGTCGGTGCGCAACACCAGTCGCGGCGACCTGTTCTGCCGCATCGTGGTGGAAACGCCGGTGCATCTATCGAACGAGCAGCGCGCGATGCTGCGCGAGTTCGACGAATCGCTCAAGCACGGTGGCAATAAGCACGCGCCGCGGCAGAAAAACTTCCTGGACGGAGTCAAGCGCTTCTTCTCGAGCGAGTCGCAGTGACCTCAACGCCGATCCGCACCGTGATCGTCGGTGCTTCGGGCCGCATGGGCACACAGCTGCTGCGGTTGCTACCTTCGTTCAAGGATCTGACGCTAGTCGGCGCGGTGGCCTCCGAGCACAGTGCCGCGCTCGGCCGCGACGCCGGAGCGGGCGCAGTGTGCATCAGCGGCTCGCTGCCCGCATTGCTCGAGCGGGCCGACGTGGTGATCGATTTTTCCACCGCGGCGGCCGCCGCCGCGCATCTGGCCGCCTGCGTTGGCGCGCGCGTGCCGCTGCTTTTGGGCACTAGCGGCCTGCCGCGCGAGCTGACGGCGCCGCTGGCCGCGGCCGCCGAGCACATCGCTGTGCTGGTCGCGCCCAACACCAGCCCGGGGATGAGCGTGCTGCTCGAGCTTGCGCGCCAGGCCGCCCAGGCGCTGCCCGCCGGCTATGACATCGAGATTGCCGAGACCCACCACCGCGATAAGCTCGATGCACCCTCCGGTACCGCGCTGGCGCTCGGTGAGGCAGCCGCGCAGGGCCGTGGCCTTAAGCTGTCCGAGCACGCCAGCTACGCGCGCCACGGTCACACCGGGGCACGCGGCCCCGAGCAGATCGGCTTTGGCGTGTTGCGCGGCGGCGATGTGGTCGGCGAGCATGAAATCTGGTTTCTGGGCGAGGGCGAACGGGTGCTGCTGAAGCATTCGGCCACCGATCGGGCGGTGTTTGCCCGCGGCGCCCTGCTAGCGGCGCGCTGGCTTTCGGGTCAGGCGCCGGGACGGTATGCGATGAAGGACGTTTTTGTTAGGTCATACAAGTAGATATCACTATGTATGACAGGCAATTCTCGCTAAGATCTGCTAGCCGCCGATTTCACTTAAGTTAGTGGAACGCGGCCGATATTGGCGTGGACAGAGTCGGTAGGGGTCTTTAGACTTTTGCGCGTAATCCGAGTATCGGGTTAGTCCGCACAAGGCGGGAGGCTGTTCCAAAAGAACGCCTCCCGCTTTGTGCATGTGCCTGTCTAAATCTCCGCTGACCCGGCGGCTACGGGGCCAACGAGGGGCTCACGAGTGGAAGGAGACAAATAGGTGGCTGCACCGGCGCTGCTGGCTCTGAGCGACGGGTCGATTTTCAAAGGCCATGCTATTGGCGCCTCCGGCAATACCACCGGTGAGGTGGTGTTCAATACCGCGATCACCGGCTATCAGGAAATCCTCACCGATCCTTCTTACGCGCGTCAGATCGTCACGCTGACCTATCCGCACATCGGCAACACCGGCGCCACGGCCGAAGATATGGAGTCCTCGCAGGTGTTCGCCTCCGGACTGGTGGCGCGCGATCTGTCGATGGTCAGCAGCAGCTGGCGCTCGGCCGAACCCTTCGGCGATTTTCTCAAGCGTGCTCGCGTGGTCGCGATCGCCGGCGTGGATACGCGGCGCCTGACGCGCTTGCTGCGTGAGAAGGGCGCGCAGGCCGGCTGCATCATGACCGGCGAGCGCATGGATGAGGCCGCGGCGGTACGGGCGGCGCGCGCTTTCCCGGGCCTGAAGGGTATGGATCTCGCCAAGGTCGTGACCACCCGCAGCGCCTATCAGTGGAATGATGGCAGCCTCGGCCGGCTGGCGCCGGCGACGCTGCGGGCACCGCAGCGTCTGCACGTGGTGGCCTACGACTACGGCGTCAAGCGCAACATCCTGCGACTGCTGGCCGATCAGGGCTGCCGCCTGAGCGTGGTGCCAGCCACCACGCCGGCCGCCGACGTGATGGCCCTCAATCCGGACGGCGTGTTTCTGTCCAACGGCCCCGGCGATCCGGAACCCTGCGACTACGCGATCCGCGCGATCGGCGAGTTATTGGCCACCGACCTGCCAATCTTCGGCATCTGCCTAGGTCACCAGTTGCTGGGTCTGGCGAGCGGCGCGCGCACCGTGAAGATGAAGTTCGGCCACCACGGCGCCAATCACCCGGTGCAGGAGCTTGCCACCGGTCGCGTGATCATCACCAGCCAGAACCACGGCTTCGCGGTCGATGAGTCGAGCCTGCCGTCCAACCTGCAGCCCACGCACCGCTCGCTGTTCGATGGCAGCCTGCAGGGCGTCACCCGCACCGATCGGCCGGCGTTCAGCTTCCAGGGCCACCCGGAGGCCAGTCCCGGTCCGCACGATCTGCGGCCGCTGTTTGAGAACTTCATTCAACTCATGATCCGTCGGCTGCAGGATCAGCTGCGGCAACTGCGCGCCAACGCGCGCCGATAACCTAAGCATGCCCAAGCGGACCGACCTGGAAAGCGTGCTGATCATCGGCGCCGGCCCGATCGTGATCGGTCAGGCCTGCGAGTTCGATTACTCGGGCGCGCAGGCCTGCAAGGCGCTGCGCGAGGAGGGCTACCGGGTAATCCTGGTGAACTCCAATCCGGCCACGATCATGACCGATCCGGAGACCGCGGACTCGATCTACATCGAGCCGATCAACTGGCGCACCGTGGCGCGCATCATCGAGCGCGAACGGCCGAGCGCGCTGCTGCCGACGATGGGCGGGCAGACCGCGCTCAACACCGCGCTCGACCTGGTGCGCGAGGGCGTGCTGGAGCAGTACGGCGTGGAGCTGATCGCCGCCTCGCGCGAGGCGATCGATATGGCGGAGGACCGCGAGCTGTTTCGCAACGCCATGCGCGAGATCGAGCTCGAGGTGCCGCACTCGCAGATGGCGCGCAGCCTGGAGGAGGCGCTGGCGGTGCAGGGCAGCATCGGCTTCCCGATCGTGATCCGGCCCTCGTTTACGCTCGGCGGCAGCGGCGGCGGCATTGCCTACAACCGCGAGGAATTCGAGACCATCGTGCAGCGCGGTCTGGATGCATCGCCGACCCGCGAGTTGCTGCTGGAAGAGGCGGTGATCGGCTGGAAAGAATTCGAGATGGAGGTGGTGCGCGACCGCAACGACAACTGCATCATCGTCTGCTCGATCGAGAACCTGGATCCGATGGGCGTGCACACCGGTGATTCGATCACGGTGGCACCGGCGCAGACCCTGACCGACAAGGAATACCAGCGCATGCGCGATGCCTCGATCGCGGTGCTGCGCAAGATCGGGGTCGAGTGCGGCGGTTCCAATGTCCAGTTCGCGCTCGATCCGGCCACCGGTCGCATGCTGGTGATCGAGATGAATCCGCGCGTGTCGCGCTCCTCGGCGCTGGCCTCCAAGGCCACCGGCTTTCCGATCGCCAAGGTCGCCGCCAAGCTGGCGGTCGGCTATACGCTCGATGAGCTCAAGAACGAGATCACCGGCGGCGCCACGCCGACCTCGTTCGAGCCGAGCATCGACTACGTGGTCACCAAGATTCCGCGCTTCACGTTCGAGAAGTTTCCGGCCGCCAACACCCGGCTGACCACGCAGATGAAGTCGGTCGGCGAAGTCATGGCGATCGGCCGCACCTTTCAGGAGTCATTGCACAAGGCGCTGCGCGGCCTGGAGACCGGACTGGATGGCCTCGATCCGGTGCTGCCGCTGCCATTGAGCGAGGAGAGCGAGACCCGGCTGCGCTACGAGCTGCACGCGCCCGGCCCGGACCGGCTGCTGTACGTGGCAGACGCGTTTCGCGCCGGCTGGGATGTGGAGAAAGTGGCATCGTTCACTTCGATCGATCGCTGGTTTCTGGCGCAGATCGCCGACCTTGTGGCCGAGGAGGGGCGCGTGCGCCGCGACGGCGCCGCCTCGCTCGGGGCCGATCGGCTGCGCGCGCTCAAGCGCAAGGGCTTCTCGGACGGCCGGCTGGCCAATCTCACCCGCACCACCGAGATGCAGATTCGCGGCAAGCGGCGCGAGTTTCGCATCGCGCCGGTGTACAAGCGGGTCGATACCTGCGCCGCAGAATTTGCCACCTCGACCGCCTATCTGTACTCCACCTATGAAGAAGAGTGCGAGGCCGATCCGAGCCGGCGCCGCAAGATCATGATCCTGGGTGGGGGACCGAACCGCATCGGCCAGGGCATCGAATTCGATTACTGCTGCGTGCACGCGGCGCTGGCACTGCGCGAAGATGGATTCGAGACCATCATGGTCAACTGCAATCCCGAGACCGTATCGACCGACTATGACACCTCCGACCGTCTGTATTTCGAGCCGCTGACGCTCGAAGACGTGCTCGAAGTGATCGCCAAGGAGCGTCCCGAGGGTGTGATTGTGCAGTTTGGCGGTCAGACACCGCTGAAGCTGTCGCGCGCGCTGGAAGCCGCCGGCGCACCAATCATCGGCACCACGGCCGACTCGATCGACATCGCCGAGGATCGCGAGCGCTTTCAGCAGCTGGTGCGACGTGTCGGTCTGCGCCAGCCCGCCAACGCTAGCGCCCGCACCGAGGATCAGGCCGTGCAGCTGGCGCGCGAGGTCGGCTATCCGCTGGTGGTGCGGCCGTCCTATGTGCTGGGCGGGCGGGCGATGGAAATCGTGTTCACCGAAGAGGACCTGCGGGCCTACATGGCCTCCGCGGTGCAGGTCTCGAACGAGGCGCCGGTGCTGCTGGACCGCTTTCTGGATGTCGCCATCGAGGTCGACGTGGACGCCATCTGCGACGGCAACGACGTCCTGATAGGCGGCATCATGGAACACGTCGAGCAGGCCGGTGTGCACTCGGGTGATTCGAGCTGCTCGTTGCCGCCCAACAGCCTGTCGGCGGAAGTTCAGGACGAACTGCGCGCCCAGACGCGCAAGCTGGCGCGCGCCCTGAATGTGATTGGGCTGATGAATGTCCAGTTCGCCATCCAGAATAACAATGTCTACGTACTCGAGGTCAACCCGCGCGCCTCACGCACGGTGCCGTTCGTGTCCAAGGCCACCGGCTTGCCGCTGGCCAAGATCGCCGCGCGTGTCATGACCGGCCGCAAGCTGCGCGAGCTCGGAGTGCTGGCCGAGCGCGTGCCCAGGTACTACTCGGTCAAGGAAGCGGTGTTTCCGTTCATCAAGTTTCCCGAGGCCGACCCGATTCTCGGGCCGGAAATGAAATCCACCGGCGAGGTCATGGGAACCGGGCGCACTTTTGGCGAGGCCTATGCAAAGTCCCAGGCCGCCTCCGGCGTGGTGCTGCCGCGCTCGGGCTGCTGTCTGATCAGCGTGCGCGAACGCGATAAGGAAGGCGCCGTGGCACTGGCGCGCCGCCTGATCGCGCACGGCTTCACGCTGGTGGCCACCACCGGTACCGCCAACACGCTCAAGGCCGCGGGCATCGACTGCCGCCGCGTCAACAAAGTGCGTGAAGGACGACCGCACATCGTCGACATGATTAAGAACGACGAGATCGACCTGATCGTCAACACCACCGAGGGCAAGCAGGCCATCCTCGAGTCCAACTCGATCCGGCGCGAGGCGGTGCACCGGCGCGTCACCTATTACACGACGCTGGCGGCGGCACTCGCCACCTGCGAGGCGCTCGATCACGTCGACGAGGTCGACGTCAACCGGCTGCAGGATCTGCACGACCAGGTCGGCACGGTCGATGACAGCGCGCCGCGGCTCGGAGTGGGCACGTGAAGCGCTCGCCGATGACGCTGCGCGGGGCCGAGCTGCTGCGCTCGGAACTGCGGCGGCTCAAATCCGAGGAGCGGCCGCGCGTCATCAAGGCGATCGCCGAGGCGCGCAGCCACGGCGACCTGTCGGAGAACGCCGAGTACCACGCGGCGCGCGAACAACAGGGCTTCATCGAGGGCCGCATCTCCGAGATCGAATCGCGGCTGGCGGCCGCCGAGGTGATCGATATCGCCAGCCTGCCGGCCACCGGCAAGGTGGTGTTTGGCGCCACGGTGGAACTCGAGGACCAGGACGAGGGCGGCGCCGTGACCTACCAGATCGTCGGTGAGGACGAGGCCGACATCCGCGGCGGCCGCATCTCGGTCACCTCGCCGATTGCGCGCGCGCTGATCGGCAAGACCTCGGGCGAAGTGGTCGAGGTGGCCGCGCCAGGCAAGACACGCTCGTACGAGATCGTGTCGGTCCGCTACGTCTAGCCGCCCGGGGGGCGGCCACAAGCTTCATGGCGCGTCGATCCAAGAGCAGCGAGCGCTGGCTGCGCGAGCATTTCGCCGACCCGTTCGTCAAACGCGCGCAGGCCGAGGGCTGGCGCTCGCGCGCGGTGTTCAAGTTGGAGCAGATCGATCAGCGCGAGCGGCTGCTCAAGCCCGGGATGGTGGTAATGGATCTGGGCGCAGCGCCCGGCGCCTGGAGTCAGTACGCGCGCGGGCGGGTCGGCGCCGCTGGCCGCGTGCTCGCCACCGATCTTTTGCCGATGGAACCGATCGCCGGGGTGGAATTCGTGCAGGGCGACTTTCGCGAGCCGCCGGTGTACGACGCGCTGCGAGGGCTGCTGGGCGGCGGCCGGATAGACCTGCTGCTGTCGGACATGGCGCCGAACCTGAGCGGCATGGATGTCGTCGATGCGCCCCGCGGCATGCACCTGGCCGAGCTGGCACTCGATCTTTCCGCGGAGGTCTTGAAACCTGGCGCCGCGGCCCTGATCAAAGTGCTGCAAGGCGCCGGTTTTCAGGAACTGATGGCGGCGGCACGTCGCCGGTTCGCCAAGGTGCGGTGCCTGAAACCGGAGGCCTCGCGATCTCGCAGTCCTGAAACCTACCTGCTGGCCACAGGGATGAGGATGGTGTAGCGTCCCTGTGATTCTTGGTTTTGGTCTCGTTGTGCGGGGCAGCATATGGTGGTACGACGTTGAATGATCTGACAAAAAACATCCTGCTCTGGGTGATCATCGTGCTGGTCATGCTGCTGGTGTTCAGCCGCTACATGCCCAGCGCCCCGCAACGAGCGCCGATCACCTACTCGGAGTTCTACAGCGACGTGCGCAGTGGCAAGGTCGACAGCGTGGTGCTGCAGGGTGACCAGATCCGCGGGGTGCTCAAGGACAAGACCCAGTTCGAGACCAACAACCCGGAGACCACGTACACCGCGCTGATCGGCGATCTGCTCAAGGCCAACGTCTCGGTCGACAGCCAGCCGCCCAAGCAGCCCAACATCATCACCCAGATCCTGATCCAGCTGGCCCCGGCGGTGCTGATGCTGCTGGTATTCATCTATCTGCTGCGCCAGATGCAGGGCGCCGCCGGCGGCCGTGGCGCCATGTCGTTCGGCAAGAGCCGCGCGCGCCTGCTGGGCGAGGACCAGGTCAACGTCACCTTCGCCGACGTCGCCGGCGTCGACGAGGCCAAGCAGGAAGTGGCCGAGATCGTCGACTTCCTCAAGGATCCGGGCAAGTTCCAGAAGCTCGGCGGCAAGATTCCCAAGGGCGTGCTGATGGTCGGTTCGCCCGGCACCGGCAAGACGCTGCTGGCGCGCGCGATCGCCGGCGAAGCCAAGGTGCCGTTCTTCACCATTTCCGGTTCCGACTTCGTCGAGATGTTCGTCGGCGTAGGCGCCTCGCGCGTGCGCGACATGTTCGAGCAGGCCAAGAAGCACGCGCCCTGCATCATCTTCATCGACGAGATCGACGCGGTCGGACGCCATCGCGGCGCCGGCCTGGGCGGCGGCCACGACGAGCGCGAGCAGACCCTCAACCAGCTGCTGGTGGAGATGGACGGCTTCGAGGGCAACGAGGGCATCATCGTCATCGCTGCCACCAACCGGCCCGACGTGCTCGACCCGGCGCTGCTGCGGCCGGGGCGCTTTGACCGCCAAGTCGTGGTGCCTTTGCCCGACGTGCGCGGCCGCGAGCAGATCCTGCGGGTGCACATGCGGCGCGTGCCGCTGGGCGATGACGTCAAGCCGGCGCTGATCGCGCGCGGCACGCCGGGCTTTTCCGGTGCCGATCTGGCCAACCTGGTGAACGAGGCCGCACTGTTCGCCGCCCGCGCCAACCAGCGCCAGGTGCCGATGGAGCAGTTCGAGCGCGCCAAGGACAAGATCATGATGGGCGCCGAACGGCGCTCGATGGTGATGACCGATGCCGAGAAGCGTATGACCGCCTATCACGAGGCCGGGCACGCGATCGTCGGCATCAGCGTGCCGGAGCACGACCCGGTCTACAAGGTAACCATCATTCCGCGCGGCCGCGCCTTGGGCGTGACGCAGTTTCTGCCCGAGCAGGATCGCTATTCGATGAGTAAGCGGCGGCTCGAAAGCTCGATCGCGACGCTGTTCGGCGGTCGCATCGCCGAGCAGCTGATCTTCGGCGACGATGCGGTCACCACCGGCGCCTCAAACGACATCGAGCGGGCCACCGAGCTGGCGCGCAACATGGTTACCAAGTGGGGCCTGTCGGACCGGCTCGGGCCGCTGACCTATTCCGAGGATGCCGGCGAGGTATTCCTCGGCCGCAGCGTCACCCAGCACAAGCAGGTCTCGGACGAGACCGCGCACGCGATCGACGAAGAAGTGCGGCGCGTGATCGAGATCAACTACAAGGTGGCGCGCGACATCCTGGATACCAACCTCGATAAGCTGCACGCGATGGCCGAGGCCCTGATCAAGTACGAGACCCTGGCCGACGAGCAGATCAAGGACATCATGGCCGGTCGCGCCCCCAAGCCGCCGGAAGGTTGGGACGACACCACTCCGACCACCGGCAGCGGCAAGGCCGTGCCGGCCCCGGCCGGCGGACCGGCCGAAGGCATCGCGCGCCCGGCGGGACAACATTAATTAGCGAGCCGGCCCGCGACCTCGCCGTCGAGCGCCCACTGCAACTCCAGGGTGCCGGCCGGACGCTGTCGCTCGAACGCCCCGTGGTCATGGGCGTGCTCAATCTCACCCCGGACTCATTCTCCGACGGCGGCCGCTTCCTTGAGCCACAGGCTGCCTTAGCGCAGGCCGAGCGCATGGCAGACGAAGGCGCGGCGTTGATCGACATCGGCGGTGAGTCGACCCGCCCCGGGGCCGCCCCGGTGGCCAGCGAGGAGGAGCTGCGGCGGGTATTGCCGGTGCTGGAGCAAGTGGCGCTGCGCGTGCCGGTGATGCTGTCGGTAGATACTTCCAACCCGGAACTGATGCGGCGCGCGGCGGCCGCCGGCGCGCATCTGATCAACGATGTGCGCGCGCTGCGCTCCCCCGGGGCGCTTGAGGCGGCCGCCGGCAGCAATCTGGCGGTGTGCCTGATGCACATGCAGGGCACGCCGGCGACCATGCAGGCCGACCCGCGCTACCAGGACGTGGTGGCTGAGGTGCGCGAGTTCCTGCAGCAGCGCGTGGCGGCCTGCGTGGCCGCCGGCATCGACCGGCAGCGCCTGTGCATCGATCCGGGCTTCGGTTTCGGCAAACTGACGGCGCATAATCTCGAACTGCTGCGCGGTCTGGCCGCATTTGAGCAGGTAGGATTGCCGCTCGTGGTGGGTCTGTCGCGCAAGTCGATGACCGCGGCCCTCGGCGCCCGCAGTCGCGAGCGGCTGGGTGCCAGCCTGGCGCTGGCGAGCATCGCGGTGCTCAATGGGGCGCGCATCGTGCGCGCTCACGATGTGGCCGCCACGGTGGAGGCCATCCTGACCGCCGAGGCAGTGCGGCAGAGGAGTTGAGGCGTGGGCAGAGTCTATTTCGGAACCGACGGGATTCGAGGCCGGGTCGGCCACGACCCGATGACGGTCGACTTTGCGCTGCGGCTGGCCAGTGCCGCAGCGCGCGTGCTGCTCGGCGATGGTGGCACGGTGCTGATCGGCAAGGACACCCGTGTCTCGGGCTACATGTTCGAGGCGGCGCTCGAGGCCGGCTTCGTCGCCGCCGGCGCCAACGTGCTGCTGACCGGACCGCTGCCGACGCCGGCCGTGGCCTACATGACCCGCCATCTGCGCTGCCGCCTCGGGGTCGTGATCAGTGCCTCGCACAATGTCTACGAGGACAACGGCATCAAGTTCTTCGACGGCGAGGGCGCCAAGCTGTCCGATCAGCTCGAGGATCGCATCGAGGCGCAGCTCGCGACCGTGCCGCTGACGCGCGCCTCGCGCGAGCTAGGCCGCGCGCGCCGCGCCGAGAGCGCGCTGCTGCATTACCAGGAATTCTGTGCCGGTGTGTTGCCCGCGGGGCTGGATCTGTCGGGCTTCAAGATCGTGATCGACTGCGCTAACGGCGCAGCCTACAAGGTGGCGCCGCGCATCCTGGCGGATCTGGAAGCCGAGATTGTTCCGATCGGTTGCTCGCCCAACGGCCGCAACATCAACGACAGCTGCGGCTCGACCGCGCCGCAGCTGCTGCAGCTCACCGTGCCTGGCGTGCACGCGCACGTGGGCGTGGCGTTCGATGGCGATGGCGATCGGGTAGTGATGGTGGATCACCTGGGGCGGCTGGTCGACGGCGACCAGCTGCTGTATGTGCTGGCGTCGGCCGCGCACGCCGCCGGTCGACTGCGCGGGCCGGTGGTCGGCACGGTCATGAGCAATTTCGGGCTGGAGCTGGCGCTGCGCCGGCTCGGCGTGAATTTCATCCGCGCGCCGGTCGGTGATCGGCATGTGCTGGCCAAGCTCAAGGAGGCCGGCGGCACCCTTGGTGGCGAGACCTCCGGGCATATCCTGACGCTCGATCGCACCACCACCGGTGACGGTTTGATTACCGCGCTGCAGGTGCTGGGCCTGATGAAACAGTCCGGACGCTCGCTGGCCGAGCTCGCCGCCGGCATGGACCGCCTGCCGCAGGTGCTGCTCAACGTGCAGGTCGCGCGCCGATTCGATCCGACCGCGGTGCCTGCAATCGCTACCGCCGTGACCCGGATTGAGAAGAAGCTGCAGGGCGAGGGGCGGGTGGTGCTGCGCGCCTCGGGCACCGAGCCGGTCATCCGCGTCATGGTTGAAGGGCAGGACGAGAGCGAGGTGCGCGCCTGCGCCGATGAGCTCGCCCGGCTGGTGCGCGACACCGCCGCGCTTGAGACCGCCCCGACCTGAAGACCTCCCGACCGCCGCCATTGCGGCTCTGAGCCGGCGTGGCTATCATCCGCGCGCCCAAAAACGGGGCGGCTGCGCTTTGTGGCGAAAAATATCAACGGGGGCGTCCGGACCATGCGTCGCAAACTCGTCGCCGGCAATTGGAAGATGCATGGATCGCGCGCTGACAATGGGCCGCTGATCGAGGCGATCCTGGCGGGCCCGCACCTCGACAGCATCGACTGTGCCGTCTGTCCGCCCCTGGTGTACCTGGCCGACGTGGCGCGCCTGCTGCGCGGCGCCCCGGTGCGGCTGGGCGCGCAGAACGTGTGCGCTGAAGCCTCCGGCGCCTACACCGGCGAGGTGTCGGCGGCCATGCTCAAGGACGTGGGCTGTTACTACGTCATCGTCGGACATTCCGAGCGCCGTGCGCTGTACGCCGAGGATGATGCGCTGGTGGCGCGCAAATTTGCGGCTGCGCAGTCGCGTGGGCTGCTGCCGATCCTGTGCGTGGGCGAGCAGTTGGCCGAACGCGAATCTGGCCGCATGCCTGAAGTGGTGGCGCGCCAGCTCGATGCGGTGGTGGCATTGACCGGCATAGCCAGTTTCGCGCACGCCGTGATGGCCTACGAGCCGGTCTGGGCTATCGGTACCGGCCGCACTGCATCACCGCAGCAGGCGCAGGAGGTGCATGCGTTCATCCGTCAGCGCCTGGCGGCCCAGGATGCTAAAATTGCCGCTGAATTGCCGATCCTGTACGGCGGCAGCGTCAAGGCGGGCAACGCCCGCGAACTGTTCATGCAGGCCGACGTCGACGGCGGCCTGATCGGTGGCGCGTCGCTGAAAGCCGAGGAATTCTTGAATATCGTGGCCGCCGCGCGCGGCTGAGAGTAGGGCGTTCGATGTTGCATACTTTTCTGATGGTCATTCATTTCTTCTGTGCCGCGGCGATCGTGGCGCTGGTGCTGCTCCAACGCGGCAAGGGCGCTGAGGCCGGCGCTGGCTTCGGCGCTGGCGCCTCCGGTACCGTGTTCGGCGCGCGCGGTGCCACCACCGCGCTGTCGCGCGCGACCGCCATACTGGCCGCGATTTTCATGATCACGAGTCTGTCGCTGGCCTACGTGGGATCGCGCAAGGGCCCGAGTGCGGAAAGCAGCCTGCTCGATCAGCCGGTGGCGCCGAGCGCGCCGATGAGTGCGCCGGGGATCATCCCGGTGGTACCCGGTACGTCATCCTCCGGTGGTGCGCCGGCGACGAGCGCGCCGGCGGCTCCCAATCGCAGCGGCAGTCAGGCGCCGGCCGCCCCGACGACGCCCGCGGCCCCGACCAGTAGCTCGCAGACCGGTGGTGCAGCCGGCAACGCGTCCAAACCGCCGAAGTAATGCGCCGACGTGGTGGAATTGGTAGACACACTAGCTTGAGGGGCTAGCGCCGCAAGGTGTGGGAGTTCGAATCTCCCCGTCGGCACCACAAGTCCGTATCGCCTGTTACAATATGGCGCTGAAGGGGCGGATCCATGTGCGCGCAAGCGCAACATCCCGCCCCTTTTACTGACGGTATGCCAATGCTGACGAACTACCTGCCGGTTCTGATCTTTCTGATTATCGCCGGGCTGCTCGCGATGGTCCTTCTGGGCCTCGGATCGATCCTCGGCCGACTGTCCGTGCGCCACCGCGGCGATGCCGAGAAACTGTCGCCGTACGAGTGTGGCTTTGACCCGTTCGAAGACACGCGCGTGCGCTTCGACGTGCGCTATTACCTGGTCGCGATCCTGTTCATCATCTTCGATCTGGAGATCGCGTTCCTGTTTCCCTGGGCCGTGGCGCTTGCGCGCATCGGCGGCTTCGGCCTGATCGTGATGGGCGTGTTCCTGTTCATCCTGGTGATCGGATTCGCCTACGAATGGAAGAAGGGGGCGCTGGAATGGGACTAGCGGCCCTCGATACCGAGGGGTTCGCGCAGCGCGGCTTTCTGACCGCACGCGTCGATGACCTGGTGAGCTGGGCGCGCACCGGCTCGCTGTGGCCGATGACCTTTGGCCTGGCCTGCTGCGCGGTGGAAATGATGCACGCCGGCGCCTCGCGCTACGACCTGGATCGCTTCGGCGTGGTATTTCGGCCCAGCCCGCGTCAGTCCGACGTCATGATCGTGGCCGGAACGCTGGTCAACAAGATGGCCCCGGCGCTGCGCAAGGTGTACGACCAGATGCCCGAGCCGCGTTGGGTAATCTCGATGGGCTCGTGCGCCAACGGCGGCGGCTACTATCACTACTCTTATGCGGTGGTGCGTGGCTGCGACCGCATCGTGCCGGTCGATGTGTACGTGCCGGGTTGCCCGCCGACGGCCGAAGCGCTGCTCTACGGCGTCATCCAGCTGCAACGCAAGATCGAGCGCCGCGCGGCGGCGAGCGCCTGACGCCTTAGGAATCGCATCCCAGTGCCCGAGTACATCCAGGAGCTGGCCGCACGCATAGACGCAGCGCTGGGCCAGAGCGTGCGCATTTACCCGTCGCTGCCGCACGAGCTGTCGATCGAGGTAGCGGATGACAACCTGCTGCAGGTGGCCGAGATCCTGCGCGATGATCCGACGCTGCGCTTCGAGTTGCTGATGGACCTGGCCGGGGTCGACTATCTGGACTTCGGCCGTGCCGAGTGGCGTACCAATTCCGCCACCACCAGCGGTTTCAGCCGCGGCGTGAACCGCGCCGCCCCGCACACGCTCGCCGGCGGTGCGCGCTATGCAGTGGTGTCGCAGCTGCTGTCGATTGCATTCAACCAGCGCCTGCGGCTGCGCGTGTGGGCAAGCGACGATCAGGATCCGATGGTGAACTCGCTCACCGCAATCTGGGCCAGCGCCGAATGGTTCGAACGCGAAGCCTTCGACCTATTCGGTATCCTGTTCCGCAATCACCCGGACCTGCGTCGTATCCTCACCGACTACGGATTCATCGGTCACCCGTTCCGCAAGGATTTTCCACTGATCGGCAACGTCGAGGTGCGCTACGACCCGCAGCTCAAGCGCGTGGTGTACGAACCGGTCAGCATCGAGCCGCGTACGCTGGTGCCGCGCGTGATCCGTCACGACAATCGCTACGATCCGGCGCTGCACGATCACCCGCCCGGGGTCGACGATGCCTGAGATTCGCAATCTCACGTTGAATTTCGGCCCGCAGCACCCGGCTGCCCATGGCGTGCTGCGCTTGGTGCTGGAGATGGATGGCGAGACCATCCAGAAGGCCGATCCGCACATTGGCTTGCTGCACCGTGGGACCGAGAAGCTGGCCGAGTCCAAGCCCTTCAATCAGACCATCGGCTACATGGACCGGCTCGACTACGTGTCGATGATGTGCAACGAGCACGCCTACGTCAGCGCGATCGAGCGCCTGCTGGGCATCAGCCCGCCGCCGCGCGCGCAGTACATCCGGGTGATGTTCGACGAGATCACCCGCATCCTCAATCACCTGATGTGGCTCGGCGCCCACGGCCTCGATATCGGCGCGATGACCGTGTTCCTGTTCTGCTTCCGCGAGCGCGAAGACCTGATGGATTGCTACGAGGCGGTTTCCGGCACGCGCATGCATGCGACCTACTACCGTCCCGGCGGCGTCTACCGCGATCTGCCCGAGGCGATGCCCAAGCACCAGCCCAGCCGCTGGCGCAGCCAGAAGGACGTCGACCGCCTGAATGCCACGCGCCGCGGCTCACTGCTGGATTTCATCGAAACTTTCACCGATCGCTTTCCGGCGCGCGTGGATGAATACGAAACCCTGCTGACCGACAACCGCATCTGGAAGCAGCGCACGGTCAACATCGGCGTGGTGTCGCCAGAACGCGCGCTGCAGCTGGGGTTCTCCGGGCCGATGCTGCGCGGTTCGGGCGTGGCCTGGGACCTGCGGCGCAAGCAGCCCTACGAGGTGTACTCGGCGCTGGAATTCGACGTACCGGTCGGCGTCAACGGCGACTGCTACGACCGCTACCTGGTGCGCATCGCCGAGATGCGCCAATCCAACCGCATCATCCGCCAGTGCATCCAGTGGCTGCGCGCCAATCCCGGGCCGACCATGGTGGATGATCGCAAGGTGCGTGCTCCCAGCCGCGAACACATGAAGCGCGACATGGAGGCGCTCATTCATCACTTCAAATTCATGACCGAGGGCTACTGTGTGCCCGAGGGTGACACCTACGCGGCGGTCGAGGCACCCAAGGGCGAGTTCGGCGTGTACCTGATCTCGGATGGCGCCAACAAGCCTTACCGGGTCAAGTGCCGCGCGCCGGGATTTGCCCACCTGGCGGCGCTGGGCGAGATGGTACGCGGACACATGCTGGCCGACGTGGTCGCGGTGATCGGCACCCAGGACATCGTGTTCGGCGAGGTGGACCGCTGATGTCCAGCGATCCGGGCAACGCCGGCGTGCTGTCGGCCGAGACGCGCGCCGAGATTGATCACTGGGTGGCGAAATTCCCGGCCGGCCGACAACGCTCGGCGGTGCTGTCCGCGCTGCGCGCCGCGCAGGAGCAGAACCACGGCTACCTGACCCAGGCACTGATGGACGCCGTGGCGGCACACCTGCAGCTGCCCCCCATCCAGGTGTACGAGGTCGCAAGCTTCTATTCGATGTTCGAAACCCATCCGTGCGGACGTCATCACGTCAGCGTGTGTACCAACATCAGTTGTATGTTGCGTGGCGGCGAGGAACTGCAGGCGCACGTGGAGCGCAAGCTCGGGATCCGTGCCGGTCAAAGTACCGCCGACGGGCGCATTTTCCTCAAGCGCGAGGAGGAGTGCCTGGCGGCCTGCACCGGCGCGCCGATGATGATGGTCGATCACGTCTATCACGAGAATCTGACGGCCGAGAAGGTCGATCAGATCCTCGACGCACTCAAGTGAACACGGTCGACGACGGAGCAGCATGAGCACCTGGGACGACAAACGCGATCTGACCTGTTTTGAGCCGCTGAAGCTGGAGCGCTCGTGGACCCTGGAAACTTATCGGCGCATCGGCGGCTACGACGCCTGGAAGAAGCTGCTGGCCGAAAAGACACCACGTGAACAGATCATCGAGCAGGTCAAGTCCTCGGGCCTGCGCGGCCGCGGCGGCGCGGCCTTCCCGGTCGGCGTCAAGTGGAGCTTCATGCCGCGCAATGCCACGATGCAGAAATACGTGGTGTGCAATTCCGACGAGAGCGAGCCGGGCACCTGCCACGATCGCGACATCCTGCGCTACAACCCGCATTCGCTGATCGAGGGCATGGCCATCGGCGGTTACGCGATGAACGCCACCGTCGGCTACAACTACATCCGCGGCGAGTTCCTGGGCGAGCCGATTCCGCGCTTTGAGGCGGCGCTCAAGGAAGCCTACGACGCCGGGCTGCTGGGCAAGAACATTCTGGGTTCCGGCATCGACTTTGACCTGCACAGTTTCGTCGGCGCCGGTGCCTACATCTGCGGGGAGGAGACCGCGCTGCTGGATTCGCTCGAGGGCAAAACCGGCAAGCCGCGCTTCAAGCCGCCGTTTCCCGCCGCCTTCGGCCTTTACGGCATGCCCACGACGATCAACAACACCCAGAGTTATGCCTCGGTGCCGACCATTCTGCGGCGCGGCGCGCAGTGGTTTGCCGATCTGGGCCCGAAGAACTCGGGCGGCACGGTGATCTTCTCGGTATCGGGCCATGTCGCCAAACCCGGCAACTTCGAGGTGCCGCTGGGCATTCCTTTCACCGACCTGCTGGAGCTGGCCGGGGGCATCTGGAAGGGACGCCAGCTCAAGGCGGTGATCCCGGGCGGCTCCTCGGTGCCGGTGGTGCCCGGGACGGTGATGCTCAAGACCAACATGGACTACGACTCGCTCAAGGCCGCGGGCTCGAGTATCGGTTCGGCGGCGGTGATCGTGATGGACGAGACCACCTGCATGGTGCGGGCACTGGAGCGCTTGTCGCGCTTCTACATGGCGGAGTCCTGCGGCCAGTGCACGCCCTGCCGCGAGGGCACCGGCTGGGTGAATCGCACCATCCGCCGCGTCATGAGCGGGCAGGGCCGGCATGACGAGCTTGATCTGCTGGTCGATATCGTCAACCGGATCGAAGGCCACACCATCTGCGGGCTCGGCGATGCGGCCGCGTGGCCGGTGCAGAGCTTCCTCAAGCACTACCGCCACGAGTTCGAGTACATGATCGATCACGGAGGCCGCAGCATCGTCGAGTCGGCACGGCAGGCTGCATGAGCGAGGAATTCGTCAACATCGAGATCAACGGCGTCGCGGTCAAGGCGCGCAAGGGCGAGAACATCATTCGCGCCACCGACCGCGAGGGCATTTACGTGCCGCGCTTCTGCTATCACGACAAGCTGCCGGTCGCGGCCAACTGTCGCATGTGCCTGGTCGAGGTGGAAAAGGCGCCCAAACCGCTGCCGGCCTGCGCCACGCCGGTGGCCGAGGGCATGAAGATCCAGACCAAATCGGTCAAGGCGATCGGCGCGCAGCGCGCCGTCATGGAATTCCTGCTGATCAACCATCCACTCGATTGCCCGATCTGTGATCAGGGCGGCGAGTGCGAGCTGCAGGATCTGGCGCTGGGCTTCGGGCGCGACGTGTCGCGCTTTGTTGAGGGCAAGCGCTCGGTCAAGGACAAGAACCTCGGGCCGCTGGTGTCGAGCGACATGACCCGCTGCATTCAGTGCACGCGCTGCGTACGCTTCGGCCAGGACATAGCCGGCATCCAGGAGATGGGCGCCACCGGGCGCGGCGAGAACATGGAGATCGGCACCTATATCGAGCACAGTGTCGACCACGAGCTGTCCGGCAATATCATCGACCTGTGCCCGGTCGGCGCCCTCAACAGCAAGCCGTTTCGCTATCGCGGCCGCGGCTGGGAGATGACGCAATACCCGCTGATCTCGCCGCACGACGGTGTCGGCACGCAGCTCTACGGTCATGTGCTGCGCGGGCGGCTGATGCGGGTGGTGCCGCGCCCGTGTGAGGAGATCAACGAAACCTGGATCGCCGATCGTGACCGCTTCAGCTACGAGGGCATCTACAGCGACGATCGCCTGCTGTCGCCGCAGATGCGTCAGGCCGATGGCAGCTGGCGCGAGGTCGAGTGGGATGTGGCGCTGGATGCGGCCGCGCAGGCTCTCAAGAGCGCCGCCGGTGCTGCCGGCGACGTCGGCCTGCTGGCGCACCCGTCCAGCACGCTGGAGGAACTGTACCTGCTGGCGCGGCTGGCGGAAGGCTTAGGCAGCGGCAACATCGATCACCGGCTGCGCCAGCGCGACTTTCGGGATCAGGCCAACGATGCCGACGTGCCGTGTCTGGGTATGCCGATCGCCGACATCGACAAGCTCAGTGCGCTGCTGGTCGTGGGATCCAATCTGCGGCGCGAGCTGCCGCTGTTCGCGCACCGGGTGCGCAAGGCGGCGCTGCGCGGCGCGCGCATCAGCTTCATCAACCCGGCGCGCTTCGAGTATTTCTTTCCGGTCGCGCAGCAGCTGCAGTCCTCGCCGGCAGCGCAGGTGGCGGATCTGGCCGCGGTGCTGCTCTCAGCACTGGACGGTGCGGCAGCGCCCGCGACGCTGCGCGATCAGCTCGCTTCGGTCACGCCCAACGATTCCCACCGGGCGATCGCCGCCAGCCTTAAGAGCGGTGAGCCGCGCGCGATATGGCTCGGGGCTCTGGCCGCGCGCGGCAGCCGCTATGGTGAGCTGCGCGCGCTGGCGCGGGCACTGGCCCAAGCCACCGGCGCGAGCTTGGGCGAACTGGCGGAAGGCGGCAACGCCGCCGGCGCCTGTCTGGCAGGCGTGCTGCCTCATCGCGCCATCGGCGGTGTCGAACGCGCGCGGCCGGGCCGCAATGCCCGGCAGATGCTCGAGCAGTCGCTGCCCGGATACCTGCTGCTCAACGTCGAGCCATGGGCCGATGCGGCGTTGCCGGCGGCGCTGGACTCGCTCGGACGGGCGCGCTGCGTGGTCGCGGTGAGCGCCTATGCGAGCGAGGACATGAAACGCGTCGCGCATATCCTGCTGCCCGCGGGCACCTTCGCCGAAACATCCGGAACCTACGTGAATCTTGAGGGCCGCTGGCAGAGCCAGGGCGGAGCAGCCAGGCCCTTAGGCAGCGCCCGGCCGGCCTGGAAGATCCTGCGCGTGCTGGGTAACTTGCTGGAGCTGCCCGGTTTCGACTACCAGAGCTCCGAGCAGGTGCGCGATGAGCTCAAATCGCAGCTGGCCTCGGCAGCCCCGGGCGTCGCGCGCGGGACCGGCAGCTTGAGCGCGGCCACGACCGAGCCGGTGATCGATCTGCCGATGTATCAGATTGATCCGGTGCTGCGGCGCTCAGGTCCTCTGGCGCGCACCCGTGACGGGCGCGCCAGCGCGCAGGTGTACGGAGCCAGCAATTGAACGCGCTGTACACCTTCTGGGGCAGCCTGCCGCTGTACGTGCATTCGACCGTGATCACGCTGGTGCTGACCGTGATCCTGATCCTGTCAGTGGCGTATCTGACGCTGTGGGAACGCAAGGTCATCGGCTGGATGCAGATGCGCATCGGTCCCAATCGGGTACGGATCTTCGGGCTGCTGCCCGGCATGGGGCAGCCGTTTGCCGACGTCATCAAGCTGCTGATCAAGGAGATCGTCATCCCGGTGCGCGCCAACAAGGTGCTGTTCCGGATAGCTCCCGCGATCGCGCTGATCCCGGCGTTCGCCGCCTGGGCGGTGGTGCCGATTGCACCGCACTACGCCATTGCCAACGTCGACGCCGGATTGCTGTACGTGCTGTCGCTGAGCTCCATGGGCGTCTACGGCGTGATACTGGCCGGCTGGGCCTCAAACTCCAAGTACGCCTTTCTGGGCGCGATGCGCTCGGCGGCCCAGATGGTGGCCTATGAGATCGCGATGGGCTTTGCGCTGGTGGGCGTGCTGATGGCCGCCGGCAGTCTCAATCTGGGCCTGATCGTCGCCCATCAGCAGGGCGGCCCGCTGTCGTGGAACTGGTTCTGGCTGCTGCCGCTGCTGCTGGTGTATTTCATCTCCGGGGTGGCGGAAACCAACCGCGCGCCGTTCGATGTCGCCGAGGGCGAATCCGAGATAGTGGCCGGCTTTCACGTCGAGTACTCCGGCATGGCGTTTGCGCTGTTCTTCCTGGCCGAGTACGCCAACATGATCCTGATCGCGGGGCTGACCGCAGTGTTCTTCTTCGGTGGCTGGCTCAGCCCGGTGGACGGCTTTCCAGTCTGGCTCGGCGGTGGCAGCTGGCTCGCCGTTCCGGGCACGCACTGGCTGATCCTCAAGATCTTCGTGCTGCTGTTTCTGTTCCTGTGGTTTCGTGCCACCTTTCCACGTTATCGCTACGATCAGATCATGCGTCTGGGCTGGAAAATTCTGATCCCGGTGACGCTGGTGTGGATCGCGGCCGAGGCATTGATGAGCTGGTATCACGTCGGTCCGTGGAAGGCCTGAGCACCCATGCGACTGCCCCAGCCCATCAAGACATTCCTGCTGACCGAGCTGATCGCCGGGCTGACGGTCACCGCGCGCTCGCTGTTTCGACGCAAGGTCACTGTGCAGTACCCGGAGGAAAAGACTCCGCAATCGGTGCGCTTCCGGGGTCTGCACGCGTTGCGGCGCTATCCCAACGGCGAGGAGCGCTGCATCGCCTGCAAGCTGTGCGAAGTGGTATGCCCGGCGCTGGCGATCACCATCGACTCGGATGTGGCCGCGGACGGTACCCGCCGCACGACGCGTTACGACATCGACCTGTTCAAGTGCATCTACTGCGGCTTCTGCGAGGAGGCCTGCCCGGTAGATGCGATCGTCGAGACCCGCATTCACGAATATCACATGGAGAATCGCGGCGAGAACATCATGACCAAGGACAAGCTGCTGGCGGTGGGCGAGCGCTACGAGGCGATGATCGGCGCCGACAAGAGCGCTGACGCGCGCTATCGCTGATGCACGCGCGATGTTGCCGCTGATCCTGTTTTACCTGTTCGCCGCCATTCTGGTGGCGGCTGCCATGACCGTGATCGTATCGCGCAATCCGGTGTACGCGGCACTCAGCCTGGTGCTGTGCTTCGTCACCAGCGCGGCGCTGTGGCTGCTGATCGAGGCCGAGTTTCTCGCCATTGTGCTGGTACTGGTGTACGTCGGCGCAGTCATGGTGCTGTTCCTGTTCGTGGTGATGATGCTGGATATCGACCTGGAGGAGCTGCGCGCGGGCTTTACCCGCTTCGCCTGGCTCGGCTGGCTCACCGCCGCGGTGATTGTACTGGAGATCGCCGGCGTCGTGGCCATGCACAAGCTTGGCATCGATGCGACGCGCGGTGCCGCGCCGCTGCCGGCTGGCTACAGCAACACCCAGGAACTCGGGGCGCTGATCTACAGCAAATACGCCTACCCGTTCGAGATCGCGGCCATGGTGCTGCTGGTGGCGATCGTCGCGGCGATTTCGCTGACGCTGCGTCATCGCGTCGGCCTCAAGGCGCAGAACATCGCGCGCCAGGTCGCGGCCCGGGCCAGCGAGCGGGTGCATCTGGTCAAGATGCCCTCCGAGGAGCGCAAGTGATCACGCTGGCGCACATGCTGACGCTGTCCTCGATATTGTTCGCGATCGCGGTGGCCGGCATCTTCCTCAACCGTAAGAACGTGCTGCTGCTGCTCATGTGCATCGAGCTGCTGCTGCTGTCGGCCAATTTCAACTTCGTTGCCTTCTCGCGCTATCTCGGCAATCTCGACGGCCAGGTGTTCGTGTTCTTCGTGCTGACAGTCGCGGCGGCCGAGTCCGCCATCGGCCTTGCGATCCTGGTGGTGCTGTTCCGCGAGCGTCGCACCATCAATGTCGAAGAGCTCGACCAGCTGCAGGGTTGAACGCGCCATGAATCTGACACTGCTGAGCGCCATCCCGATCCTGCCGCTGGCGGCGGCGATCGTGGCGGGACTTGCCGGCAAGTGGATCGGGCGCGCCGGCGCGGCCGCGGTCACGATCGGCGCGGTGGCGGTGTCCTGCGTGCTGTCGTGCCTGGTGCTCGAGCGCATGCTGGTGGACCGGCTGCCGTCGTTCGACGGCACCCTCTACACCTGGCTGGTCAGCGACGGTGTACGCATGCAGGTCGGATTCCTGATCGATCACCTGAGTGCGCTGATGATGGTGGTGGTGACCTTCGTGTCGCTGTGTGTGCACGTCTACACCATTGGCTACATGCACGATGACCCCGGCTACCAGCGTTTCTTCTCCTACATCTGCCTGTTCACGTTCTCGATGCTGATGCTGGTGATGGCCAACAACTTCATGCAGCTATTCTTCGGCTGGGAAGCGGTCGGGGTCGTGTCGTACCTGCTGATCGGCTTCTGGTATACGCGGCCGACTGCGATCTTCGCGGCCCTGAAGGCGTTTCTGGTCAACCGCGTCGGCGACTTCGGCTTCGTGCTGGGCATCGCCGGTGTGCTGTATTTCGCCGGCTCGCTCGACTACCAGCCGGCGTTTGCCGCGGCCCCCAAGATCGCCACCCAGACCCTGACGCTGTTCCCGGGACATGCCTGGTCGGCCATGACGGTGATCTGCATCTGCCTGTTCGTCGGCGCGATGGGCAAATCCGCCCAGGTGCCGCTGCACGTGTGGCTGCCGGACTCGATGGAAGGCCCGACCCCGATATCGGCGCTGATTCATGCCGCCACGATGGTGACCGCGGGCATCTTCATGGTGGCGCGCATGTCGCCGCTGTTCGAATACTCGGATGCGGCGCTGTCGTTCGTGCTAGTCATCGGCGCCACCACGGCCCTTTTCATGGGCTTCCTTGGCATCGTCAACTACGACATCAAGCGCGTGATCGCCTATTCGACGCTGTCGCAGCTTGGTTACATGACCGCTGGTCTGGGTGTGTCCGGTTATAGCGTCGCAATCTTCCACCTGATGACGCACGCGTTTTTCAAGGCACTGCTGTTCCTGGCGGCCGGCGCGGTCATCATCGCGATGCACCATGAGCAGGACATGCGCAAAATGGGCGGCCTGCGCCAGCGCATGCCGGTGACCTACTGGACCGCGCTAATCGGCTCGCTGGCGCTGATCGGCACCCCGTTCTTCTCCGGCTTCTATTCCAAGGACACGTTGATCGAGGCGGTCCATGCCTCGCAGCGCGCCGGTGCCGGCTATGCGTACCTGTGCCTGCTGCTGGGCGTGTTCGTGACCGGGCTGTACACATTCCGGATGATGTTCCTGACCTTTCACGGTCCGGAGCGGCTCGATCATCACGCGCGCGAGCACTTTCACGACGTCGGCTGGGACATGAAGGGCCCGCTGGTGGCACTGGCGATCCCGTCGCTGCTGATCGGCTACCTGACCATCGAGCCGATCCTGTTCGGCGGCTACTTCGGCGACTCGATCAAGGTGCTGCCGGGTCACGACGTGCTGGCCGACGTGAGGAACGAATGGCACGGGCCGGCGTTGTTCGCGCTGCGCTCGCTGGCGTCCGCGCCGCTGTGGCTCGCGGCGCTGGGCGTATTCACCGCCTGGTGGGGCATCCTCAAGCATCCAGAGTGGGGCGACGCGATGCGTCGGCGTTTCGGTGCGCTGGTGGTGCTGCTGGATCACAAGTACTACTTCGACTGGTTCAATGAGAACGTGCTGGCGCCGCTGGTGCGCGGTCTCGGCGTACTGCTGTGGCGCGGCGGTGACCAGGCGCTGATCGACGGGGCTCTGGTCAACGGCTCGGCCGAGGCGATCGGGCGGCTGGCCTTCAGGACGCGCATCCTGCAGAGCGGTTTTCTTTACTCGTATGCCTTCTGGATGGTGATCGGGCTGGCGGTATCGCTGGGCTGGTTGCTGTTGCATATCTGACGCAGGAAGGATCGGGACGGCATGCAGCAACTGGGTCTGCTCTCGCTGGTGATCTGGCTGCCGATCGCCGGCGCATTCATCACGCTCGCCTTTGGCGAGCGGCATGCGCGCCTGGCGCGCTGGGCGGCGCTGCTGAGCTCGCTGGCGGTGCTCATCGCCTGCGTGCCGCTGTACCTGAGGTTCAGCGACGGCACTGCCGACTTCCAGTTCGTCGAGCGTCTACCGTGGATCCCGGCGCTGCATTCGCAGTACGCCCTGGGTGTGGACGGCATTTCACTACCGCTGATTTTGCTGACGGCGTTCATGACGGTGCCGGTGGTGATCGCCGGCTGGTCGGTGGTGGAAAAGCGCGCGGCGCAGTACTACGCGGCGTTCCTGATCATGGAAGGTCTGATGATCGGGGTGTTCGCCTCACTGGACTCACTGCTGTTCTATTTCTTCTGGGAAGCCATGCTGATCCCGATGTTCGTGATTATCGGCATCTGGGGCGGCCCGCGGCGCGTGTACGCGACCCTGAAATTCTTTCTGTACACGTTCCTGGGCTCGGTGCTGATGCTGGTGGCGCTGATCTACCTGTATCTGAAGACCGGCGACTACAGCATCGCAGCGATGCAGCAGCTGCCGCTGACACTGACGCAGCAGCGCTGGATATTCCTGGCGTTCCTGCTGGCGTTTGCGGTCAAGGTGCCGATGTGGCCGGTGCATACCTGGCTGCCGGATGCGCACGTCGAGGCACCGACCGGTGGCTCCGTGATCCTGGCCGCGATCATGCTGAAGATGGGGGGCTACGGCCTATTGCGCTTCAGCCTGCCGATGACGCCGGATGCAAGCCGCGAGCTCGACTGGCTGATCATCGCGCTGTCGCTGATCGCGATCATCTACATTGCCTTCGTGGCCCTGGTACAGCAGGACATGAAGAAGCTGATCGCTTATTCCTCGATCGCCCACATGGGGTTTGTGACAATGGGCGCCTTCGTGGTGTTCTACATCATGGCTGCGACCGGCTCGACGCAGGGCGCGGTCAATGGCATCGATGGCGCCGTGGTGCAGATGATCTCGCACGGATTGATCTCCGGGGCGCTGTTCCTGTGCATCGGCGTGCTGTACGACCGGATGCACACGCGTGACATCGCCGCCTACGGCGGCGTGGTCAACGTCATGCCGGTGTTCAGCGCCTTCATGGTGCTGTTCGCGCTGGCCAATTCCGGACTGCCGGGCACGTCGGGTTTCGTCGGCGAGTTTCTGGTGGTGCTGGCAAGCTTCAAGGCCAGCTTCTGGCTGGCATTGCTGGCAGCCACCATTCTGGTGTTTGGGGCCGCCTATAACCTGTGGCTGGTCAAGCGCGTGATCTTCGGCCCGGTGGCAAACGATCGCGTGGCCGCGCTGCAGGACGTAAACGGGCGGGAGTTTCTGGTGCTGGCGGTGCTGGCACTGGCCGTATTGCTGTTGGGCGTGTGGCCTGCGCCGATGCTGAACATGATGGAAGCCTCGGTGCAGCATCTGCTGCATCAGATCGTGGTCAGCAAGATTCCGGCGGCCATATGACGCTCGGACCCATCATTCTGGCGATGCCCGAATACGTGCTGGCGGGCGCGGCCTGTCTGATCCTGCTGTGCGATGTCTACTTCGGCGCGCGCGTGCGCGCCCTGACGCCGACGCTCACCATGCTGGCCCTGACCGTCGGGGTGGCGCTGACCGGGCAATATGGTCTGTCGACCACGCGGGTGCTGCTGTTCGACGGCTTGTACGTGGTCGATCCGCTGGCAGGCTTCCTGAAGATGGCAGGCTTCGTGGCGATGGCCACGGCGGTGTTCTATTCGCAGGACTATCTCGAGCAGCGTGGCGTACGGGGAGGGGAGTACTACGTCCTGTGCCTGACGGCGCTGCTCGGCATCTTCGTTCTGATCTCGGCCAACAATCTGATCACGGTCTATCTCGGGATTGAGCTGCTGTCGTTGTCGCTCTATGCGTTGGTGGCGTTCGATCGCGAATCCGGAATTGCGGCTGAAGCGGCGATTAAGTACTTCGTCCTGGGTGCGATCGCCTCCGGAATCCTGCTGTACGGAATGTCGATGCTGTACGGGCTCACGGGAACGCTGGACCTGGACCAGCTCAGCGTGGTCTTTCGTCATGGTCCGGATGCGGCGCTGCTGATCGGCATTGCCTTCATCGTGGCGGCGATCGCCTTCAAGTTCGGGGCGGTGCCATTCCATATGTGGGTGCCGGACGTGTACGAGGGCGCACCGACCAGTGTCACCTTATATATAGCAGCGGTCTCCACGCTGGGCTCGTTTGCGCTGATCCTGCGCCTGCTGGCGCACGGCGTGGCCGGTGCGCCGCAGATCTGGACCCCGATGCTGGAGGCGATCGCGGTGCTGTCGCTGCTGGTCGGTAACCTCGGCGCCATCGCACAGACGAACCTCAAGCGCATGCTGGCCTATTCCGCGATTGCCAACGCTGGCTTCGTGCTGTTCGGCTTTTCCACTGCCAGCAACGCCGGTTACCAGGCGGCCCTGAATTTCACCATCGCGTACGTAATCACGACGCTGGCGTCGTTCGGCATGATCCTGATGTTGAGCCGCAGCGGCTACGAGCATGACGAGATCGCGGACTTCAAGGGTCTGTCGACCCGGGATCCCATGCTGGCAGCGATGATGCTGGCGTTGATGTTTTCAACCGCCGGCGTGCCGCCGTTCATCGGCTTCTGGGCCAAGCTCTGGATCATCCAGGCACTGCTGGGCGTTCACTACGTGTGGCTTGCCACATTCGCCGTCGTGGTCTCAGTGGTGGGCGCGTTCTACTACTTGAGAGTGGTGTGGTACATGTACTTCGAGCCGGCGGGTGATCGCGCAGTGCCGGAAACCCGCCCGCGCATGCGCTTTATCCTCTCACTCAATACCGCAGCGGTGATCATCATGGGGCTGCTGCCCAATGCGCTGCTGAGCTTGTGCGTGAGAGTGCTTCCGTAGCGATTGGCTGTGGGTTAGATAAATCTTGTAAGTTGTTGTGCAGGATAGTGATAAACGCCGTCCGCGCACTGTGCCCGTCATGGCACGATGCGGCAGAGCCGTCGCATAGCGCGACACGTTAATTTTACCGATAGCGGTTGGCCAGCCTGCTTGGTGTAGAATGCGCCGCCTCCTGGTGCGGGGTGGAGCAGTCTGGCAGCTCGTCGGGCTCATAACCCGAAGGTCGCAGGTTCAAATCCTGCCCCCGCTACCACTTAATTCAATAGCTTAGATCCCTTTTGAGCCACCCGCTTCGCAGAGGTTGCGGGGCGTGCCAGCGCCATGTGAGCGTTTGCTCCGTCACCGAACTGAGTTCGGCTTTGGCCAGATGTTGTGGGAATTGCGCATATGCAATTCGGCAGGGCATCGAGCCAAGGCATCCGGGGAAAGGTGCGCAGAATTGCGCTCGAGATAAAATCCTGACCGACTTCGGGAATTTCTCCCTATAGCGCCGCGGAGTGCATCGTGACGTCGGCTCACCTTTGTCGTTTTCTAATGGGCTTGGTCTTGTTGGCAGCTATTACGTCTTGTCAGAATTCCAAACCACAGACTTATCTGCCACCCCGCAATCCAGCAGAGATGTTTCCTCGCGCAAGCAGCCCGCCTCCTAACTGCCCAGGGCAATACCGGGAAGTGATTGCGGATGCCAGCGGCGACATATTTCTCGGATGTTGGGGTTATCGCTAACTAGAATTCGACTGCCAAAGCAAACATGGCTAGCCGTTCTGCAGCCCAGGGATTATCGCCTCTGCGCTTCACAAGCTGATTCACTGCAAAACGACCCGTCGCATTCTTAATGCACGAAGCCCGAGACCGCCGTGACTTCAATGGAAAGTTTGGACGGTGATTATCACTACATTGTTGTCGGGGCGGGATCCGCCGGCTGCGTCGTTGCGAATCGCCTATCCGCCAACCCGAAAAACAGGGTGCTGGTTCTTGAGGCAGGCGGCCACGACAACTGGATCTGGTTTCATATTCCGGTCGGATATCTCTTTGCCATCGGCAACCCTCGTTGTGACTGGATGTTCGAGACCGAGCCGGAAGCGGGCTTGAACGGCAGATCGCTCAGGTATCCCCGAGGCAAAGTGATCGGCGGATCATCTGCCATCAACGCGATGATTTACATGCGCGGTCAGGCGGCGGACTACGATCACTGGCGACAGCTGGGGCTCGCTGGATGGGCCTGGGACGACGTCTTACCGGTGTTCAAACGTCTCGACGCCCACTTTATGGGCGAGTGCGAGCACCATGGTGCCGACGGAGAATGGCTGGTCGAAAAGCCGCGCGTCCGCTGGGAGGTGCTCGATTCCCTTGCGGAGGCCGCAAACCAGATAGGCATTCCCAACAGCCCCGACTTCAACACCGGCGACAACACCGGCGTGGGATATTCCCATGTCAACCAGAAACGCGGGTTTCGGTGGTCGGCAGCGAGCGCATTCTTGAAGCCGGTCCTTCACCGCCAAAATCTGCGCCTCGAAACCGGCGTGCTGGTCGAGAAAGTACTGTTCGAGGGCACGCGCGCCCGGAGCGTCCAGTACCTTCAGGGCGGACGCAGGATCGAGGCCAGGGCGCAATGCGAAATAATTCTCTGCGCCGGCTCCATTGGTTCACCACTTATTCTGCAGCTGTCCGGCGTCGGACCGGCCCGGGTCCTCAGCGACCTTGGCATCCCCATCATTTCAGACCGGTCCGGGGTAGGCGCTAACCTGCAAGATCATCTGCAGCAACGGGCCATCTACAAGGTTCGCGGGACCAAGACCCTCAACCAAATCTACTATCCGCTCAGTGGCCGCGCGCTCATGGGCCTCGAATACCTGTTATTCCGGCGTGGTCCTCTCGCCATGGCGCCGTCACAATTGGGCATCTTCACGAAATCATCGCCCGAGTTCGAACGTCCCAACATCCAATTTCATGTCCAGCCGCTCTCGCTCGACAAGTTCGGGGAGCCGCTGCACCGTTTCCCTGCAATCACCGTGTCCGCCTGCAACCTTCGGCCGCTGTCGCGCGGCACCGTCCGTGCGCGCTCGGCGGACCCGGCTATCAAACCCATCATCGCGCCCAATTACCTGACGGCCGAGGAAGATCGTCGCGTCGCGGCCGATGCGATGAGAGTCACGCGGCGATTGATGCAGCAGCAGGCGCTGCAGCGCTTTCATCCCGAAGAATACCTTCCCGGTCCGTCGGTCGACGACACTGATGCGGCGTTGGCAAAGGCTGCGGGCGATATCGGAACGACGATCTTTCATCCCGTGGGTACCGCCAAGATGGGCCTGAATTCCGACCCAACCGCCGTCGTCGATGCGCGGCTGCGCGTCATTGGCCTGGAAGGACTGCGCGTTATCGACGCCTCGGTCATGCCGACAATCACTTCCGGCAACACCAATACTCCGACCATCATGATCGCCGACAAGGGAGCTCAGCTTCTTATGGCGGACGCTCCCTAAATTCGTTCCGCGGGAGTTCCGTCCGATTGGGTTCGCCGACGAGAGCTATAGGACTTCGCGGCCTACGGATGCTCAAGTACGTTGAGGGGTATCGAAGGCGCCGTCTTGATCTTCTTATCTACCGGCCCCTGGAGGGTCGGTCCCGGAAGAGGCGAATTTCCGGGACCGTACCCTGTGGAGCTCTTTGAAGTCTTACGGGGCGCTGTGGGCGCTGGCCGAGAAGGCGCCCGGGATGTCA
>DASXDL010000041.1:0-91856 GCA_036490715.1 Steroidobacteraceae bacterium
TTCCACAAAAAACTCCTCCGTCACGTAGCGTGCCGGAATCGTCACGTGCTGCTCCTTGCCCCGCGTGTCGGTAAAGCGCAGATCCGCCCACTTCACCCCTCGCTCCTTGATCAGCTTCACCACATCGCTCGAACTCATACCGCCTCCATTGAAAACTGGTTCTTATGGATCATTGTTGGTTGCGCCGGGCCCGCATCTCTGCACTGGGCATGCCAAGACCCAGCCACCCAAATTGCTGGATTATTCATACGCTTAGGAAATGTCATCGCACTCCCGGCAGGTCCGCTGCACTAGTATAGTGCAGCCGCTGTGGCGCTGATCCGTCTTTGTGCAAAGGCCGGCGTGAGGACGCTCCGCGACGGGGCGGCGCCGCTGCCTGTGCTCGCACGCGCGCCGCCGGCGCGGGGCGCGCCGTTGCTCGGGGATGGCTCGCTTATACTCGCGCCTGCCCCGCGCCCAGCAGAATTTCCGATGAAAACCACGCCGATCGGCATCAAGCCGCGAACTTTTCAGGACCTGATCTTCCGGCTGCAGGGCTTCTGGGCCGAACGGGGCTGCGTGATCCTGCAGCCCTACGACATCGAAGTCGGCGCCGGCACCTTCCACACCGCCACTTTTCTGCGCGCGATCGGTCCGGAACCCTGGAGCGCCGCGTATGCGCAGCCCTCGCGTCGGCCCACCGACGGCCGCTACGGCCAGAATCCGTTCCGGCTGCAGCACTACTACCAGTTTCAGGTCCTGATCAAACCCTCGCCGCCCGACTTTCAGGAGCTCTACCTCGACAGCCTGCGCTCACTCGGCTTCGATCCGCGCGTGCACGACGTGCGCTTCGTTGAAGACAACTGGGAGTCACCGACGCTCGGCGCCTGGGGATTGGGCTGGGAGGTCTGGCTCAACGGCATGGAGATCAGCCAGTTCACCTACTTTCAGCAGGTCGGCGGCCTCGATTGCCGACCGGTCAGCGGCGAGATCACCTATGGGCTTGAGCGCCTGGCGATGTATCTGCAGGGGGTCGAGAGCATCTACGATCTGACCTGGACCGATGGCGCGCTCGGTCGCGTGAGTTACGGCGACGTGTTTTTGCAGAATGAAGTCGAGCAGTCGACCTACAACTTCGAGCACGCCGACGTCAGCGTGCTGCAGCGTCACTTCGATGAGCACGAGCAGGCCTGCAATCAGCTGCTGACCGCCAAGCTGCCGCTACCGGCTTATGAGCAGGTGCTCAAGGCCTCGCATACCTTCAACCTGCTGGACGCGCGCCGCGCCATCTCGGTTACCGAGCGTGCCCGCTACATTCTGCGGGTGCGCACGCTGGCGCGCTCGGTGGCGCAGGCCTACTACGCCAGCCGAGAAGCGCTCGGCTTTCCGCTGCTGCGGGACGCGGGCGCCTCGGCGGCAGTGGCCGCCAGCCTGGAGGGCGCGCTAGCAGTGGACGAGGCGCGCGCATGAGCGCGCCGGCGGCGCGCGCGCGCATCGAACGGCGCGATCTGCTGGTCGAGCTCGGTACCGAGGAACTGCCGCCCAAGGCCCTGCGCACGCTCGAACTGGCCTTCGCCGAGGGTTTGCGCACGCGGCTTACTCAGGCTGGCCTCATCATCGCCAGCACCGAATCCTTTGCCACCCCGCGACGGCTCGCGGTCCACATCCGGCGCCTGCCGGTGCGTGCCCCCGACCAAAAGATCAAGCGTCGCGGCCCCCCGGTCAGTGCCAGCTACGATGCCGGCGGACTGCCCACCCGCGCCGCACTGGCCTTCGCGCACAGCTGCGGCGTGCCGCTCGAGAGCATCGAGCGCGAGCGCGATGCCAAGGGCAACGAGTATCTGTCGTTCGAAGGGGTCAAGGCCGGCACCGCCACCAGCACGCTGCTGCCCGGCCTGGTGCAGCAGAGCCTGGAGGCGCTGCCGGTGCCGCGGCGCATGCGCTGGGGCAGTGGCGAGGCGCAGTTCGTGCGCCCGGTGCACTGGCTGCTGCTGCTATTCGGGCATGAGGTGCTGCCGGCGACGCTGCTCGGCGTGGAGTCGGGCGCACGCACCTTCGGTCATCGCTTCATGGTCGGCAACAAGCCGCTGCACGTGGCCGCGCCGGGCCGCTATGCCGCGACACTGCTCAGTCGCGGCAAGGTACTGGCCGCCTTCGAGCAACGGCGCGAGGCAATCCGCGGCCAGGTCGAGACGCTGGCCACCAGCCTTTCGGGTCGCGCCATCCTCACCGAGGCGCTGCTGGAGGAGGTCACCGCGCTGGTGGAGTGGCCGGTGGCGCTGGCCGGACAGTTCGAGCAGCGCTTTCTGTCGCTGCCGCGCGAGGTGCTGATCTCGACGCTGCAGGATCATCAGCGTTATTTCGCGGTCGAAAACGATGCTGGCCTGATGCCGTGGTTCATCGCCATCAGCAACATCGACAGTCCCGATCCGGACGTGGTCCGCAGCGGCAATGAGCGCGTGGTGCGGCCGCGGCTCGCCGACGCGGCATTTTTCTGGGAGCAGGACCGCAAGCAGCCGCTGGCCGAGCGCCGGGCCGCACTCGATGCGGTGACCTTCCATGAGAAGCTCGGTTCGCTCGGCGCGCGCACCGACCGCATTACCACCCTGGCGGTCGAGATTGCGCCACGCATTGGCGCCGATGAGCGCCAGACGCAGCGCGCCGCGCAGCTGTGCAAGTGCGACCTGCTGAGCGCGATGGTCGGAGAGTTCCCCGAGCTGCAGGGAATCATGGGACGCTACTACGCACTGGCCGACGGCGAGGCGCAGCGAGTGGCCGAGGCGCTGCGCGAGCATTACCTGCCACGCGCGGCCGGCGATGCGCTGCCGGCCTCCACGGTCGGTGACGCCGTGGCCCTGGCCGACAAGCTCGACACGCTCGCCGGCATCTTCGCCACCGGCCAGAAGCCCAGTGGCACGCGTGATCCGTTCGGGCTGCGGCGCGCGGCCATCGGCCTGCTGCGCATCGTGCTCGAGCATCGTCACGAGTTGAACCTGGTCGAGCTGATCGAGCGCGCCCTGCGGCTGCAGCCGATCCCGTTGAGTGACGAGCAGGCCGCCGCCGTCGCCATCGAGCTGTACGATTTCCTGATGGAGCGGGCGCGCGCGCAATACCTGGAGCGTGGCGGCGAGGATCGTGTCACCACCGAGATGTTCGATGCGGTGCTCGCGGCACGGCCGGTGTCGCTGCTGGACCTGGACGCACGGCTGCGCGCGCTGCCGGCCTTCGTCGCCCGCCCCGAGGGCATAAGCCTGGCCGCTGCCAACAAGCGCATCGCCAACATCCTGCGCAAATCCGGGCCGGCGTCGAGCCAGAGCGTGCGCGTCGAGCTGCTGCAGGCGGCCGCCGAGCGCGAGCTGCAGCAGGCACTCACGGCGCTGCGTACAGCGGTGAGCGCGGCGGTCGAGGCGCGCGACTATGCCCGGGCACTCGAGCTGCTGGCCGGCCTGCGCCCCAAGGTGGACGCCTTCTTCGACCAGGTGCTGGTCAACGATCCGGATGCGGCGCTGCGCGACAATCGTCTGGCGCTGCTCGCCGAGCTGCGCGCGGCGTTTGGCAGCATCGCCGATCTGTCGCGTCTGCCGGGCTGATGATCGGGCCGGTGCAGCGACTCGGTTCGCTGGTGTTCACGGCATTCTTTCTGCTGTGGACGTTCTTCTATGCGATCTTCTTCGTGCTGGCCTGTCTGTTGCTGCCGTTTCGTGGCCGCTTCGCGCTGGCCAGACTGTGGGCGCGCGTGATCCTGGCGGTGCTGAAGATCACCTGTCGTCTGGACTATCGGGTCGAGGGTGCCGAGCGCTTGCCGGCGGGCAATCACATTGCGCTGATCAAGCACTCCTCCAGCTGGGAGACGGTGGCGCAGGCGGTACTGCTGCCGCCGCACGTGTGGGTGCTCAAGCGCGAGCTGACCTGGATCCCGTTCGTCGGTTGGGGCATCCGCCAGCTGCACGCGATCGCGGTCGATCGCGGCGCAGGTCCGGCGGCGGTGCGCAGCGTGATCGAGCAGGGCAAGGCGCGCTTGGCCGAGGGTGAATGGATCGTGGTGTTTCCGGAAGGCACGCGCATGCCGCCCGGCGAGACGCGCCGCTACGGCGTCAGCGCGGCGCTGCTGGCGGCGGAAACCGGCAAGCTGATCGTGCCGGTGGCGCACGACTCCGGCTACTACTGGCCGCGGCGCGGACTGTGGAAGCGCTCCGGCACGATTCGGGTGGTGATCGGCCCGCCGATCGAGGCCGCGGGACGAAATCCACGCGACATCAACGCCGAGGCGCAGTCATGGATCGAGAGCCACTCAACGCGCGCGCAAGACTAGATGCGCGCGTGGAGTGGCTGCGAGCTCAATGTGACAACAGTTCCAGCAAACGTTCCGGCAGCTGGCTGGGATCGGGTGTGCCCCAACCCGTAGCCGGGTCCCAGCCCGGCACTGCGGCATATCCGGCCACGCCGTCCTGGAAGGCGTTATTGCCCTGGGTGATATCGCGGCCGATCAGATCGAACTGACCCGCGCCGCCGATCGCATACAGCAGCGGATTGAGCCAGCCGAGCGGCCGACCCCGATATTGATTGAGGTCGGCGATGATTCCTGCCCACTGCGGGGCCCCTTCGCTGGTGCCACAGGCGTAGTACCAGCCCGGCTCGCCGCCGCCCGGATAGCTCGAGTAAGTGATGATGGTGGTAAAGCAGCCGCCGTTGTAGGAGATATCGGGAACTCCGCGCATGCCACCGAGCTGCTTTTGCTGCGCACCGTGCAGCGCGAGCTTCTGATAGAGGGGCTCCGGGAACAGCTGGCTGATGCCACCGCCGCCGGCCCCAAATTCATCGTTCCACACGGTTTCGGAAAGGTACTTGCCGGAGGTGGTCAGATACAGGCTGGTGCCGCCGACCGAGGTCACATACTGCGACGTGCACGGATAATCCACCACCGGAAAGGGGTAGAAAGTGACACCGTCGGTCTCGACATCGGCACTGCCGGTATCCCCTTCCGCACACAGCACCGTCACGCCCTGCTGTACGGCGTTGGCGTAAAACGCCTCATACTCGGCGATCACCTGCGGTCCTTGAGGACCGGCGGTGTTCTTGAACAGCGTGTTCTCGGTGGCGCTCCAGCTCTGGCTGATGATGTGCCCGAGGTGATGCTCGAGCGCGTACTGCTCGAGTTTCAGAAACTCCGGCAATCCCTGCACGCCTTCGGTCTCATCGACCGGGCTGGTCAGCAGCACGATGTTGGCACCGGGCGCCATCGCGTGGGCCCATTCCACATCGAGCGTCACCTCGCCGGCCCAGCCGGGCTGATCCGGATATTTATTCGGATTCCACGGCAAGCTGCCGAGCGGCGCGAGCACGGTGAAGGACGGCGGATCGGGCAGCCCGTAACCCTGATCGAACACGCGCAGGTCCTCGCGGATCGTCGGGCTGCCGTAGGAGTCGATGATCACGATGGTCTGGCCAGCGCCGACCACGCCGGCGTCGATCAGGTGGTCGATGCCGTAGGCGCGCCGCATCTCCTGCGGCGAATAGCAGGTAGCCGTGCCCTGATCGGCCAGAGTCAGACCGACCGTGCGGCAAAATTCATCGGTCGGTGCAGGACCTGCCCCGGCGCGCACCAGGCCGAGAATGTGGGAGTGCGGCGCGCCCCAGGCCGAGGATGCAATGAGAGCGGCCGACACGGCGCCGATCGCCGCGATGGCGTGGCGCGACCGAAGGCTGTTACCTCGCATGAGAATCTCCCCAAGCTTGTTATTGGTTTGAACAGGGATTCTTCTCGCGCGCCATCACACCGTCAACTGGCCTTGACCGGCCAGTCGCTCCGTCGGCTCGACGTCAGCCAGATTATGTCTGCCGCAGTGCCGGAACCGACTCCCTCAAGCCTGGGCGCGCTGGCCGAACAGGTGCTTGCGCTCCTCCTCGGTGATCGAGCTGCGATCGCGTTGATACGGCGCAGCCACGCCCTGATAGGTGCGCACGGTCGCCGCTCGCGCGGCGATGGTGTTAAACCAGCGCTTCAGCTGCGGGAAGTCGTCCAGGTTCTGGCCCTGCTGCTTGTACGGCACCACCCACGGATAGCAGGCGACATCGGCGATCGAGTAGGCGCCGGCGAGAAACTCCCGATCGGCCAGGCGCTCGTTCATCACGCCGAGCAGGCGGTGCACCTCGTTGGTGTAGCGCTCGATCGCGTAGCTGATCTCGGTGGGGGCGTAGACGCGAAAGTGGCCGTTCTGGCCGGCCATCGGACCTAAGCCACCGACCTGCCAGAACAGCCACTGCAGCACCTCGGCCCGACCGCGCAGGTCGGCCGGGATCAGCTTGCCGAACTTGTCGGCCAGGTACAGCAGCAGCGCACCGGATTCGAACAACGTCAGCGGCGGACCGCCGTCGGCCGGCTCGTGATCGACCAGCGCCGGAATCTTGCCGTTGGGGGAGATCTTTCGATAGGCAGCCTTGTGCTGCTCGCCCTTGCCGATGTCCACCGGGATGAGCCGATGCGGCAGCCCGGTTTCCTCCATGAACAGCTTGAGCTTGAGGCCGTTGGGCGTGGGCCAGAAATAAACGTCGATCATGGGGCTCTCCGATGGCTTGCAGTCACTGCAGACTGCGGCCGTGCGTCGGAAAGTCAACCGGGGCCGCGCTGGGCGGCGGGACCGTAGAGGCGTGGGGCGGCGCCGTCGCGCCGCCCCAGTGCACATCAACCTGAGCTGTTACTGGCAGGCCTTGCCGTGATCGGGACGGTCACCCTGAGCCTTGGCCTGGGCCTCACTCATGTAGCTACCGTTCTTGGTCTTGCCGTACCAGCGGTCGGACGGGCAGTGATAGACCTTGGAGCTGGAATTCACCCACACCAGGCCGGGTCCGCCGCCCGGCGCGGCGTTGGCCGGCGGCGTGGAGCTGGACTTCGACGAGCTCGACGGTGTGCTTGACGACGTCTTGGGAACGGCCGCCGGTGCAGGCGCCGGTGCCGGTGCGGGCGCCGCGGCCGGGGCGCTGGCGGCGGCTCCGCTGGCACCGCTGTCGTCAGCGGCGTACCAGGTCTTGATGCCTTTGTGTCCGTGACAGGCACCCTTCTTGGTCGCATTGGTCCAGTAGCTGCCGTCCTTGCACAGTCCGGTGGCGCCGGCCGGTGCATCGGCCGGTGGGGCATCGGCGTAACTGGTGGCGATGAACAGCAGGCCCGCGAGCAGCGCGCCCGCCGGTAGTAGTCTCGACATACATGTCTCCCAGGTGCCGCCGGGCTGGCGGCGGGCGGCGATTATAGCGGCGATCAGGCGACAATCTGCGTTAGCAGACCGGTCAACCGTTTCCAATTCAGCCGAAGGTGAAGGCGTAGGCCGTGACGCCCGGGTCCAGGAAACCGATGCGAAAAACGTGGTCAGAGATGGGGCCGTCCTGGCGGATGAGCTGATACAGGCGCTGCTCATGCACCACGCCGTTGCCGTGAACATCGACGTCACTGCCGCGGTCGGCGCCAGGCTCCCTGCCATCAATCGTCACCTGAAAGCGCACCGCCGGCTGGCCCGGCCCTGGCGACAGCACCAGGTGCACATCACGGGCGTGAAAGCGAAACACGACGCTGCCGTCGGCTGCCTCAAGCCGGGCGCTCTCCGATCCGACCCGCCATCGGCCCTGCAGCGACCACTGATTGCGTGCCAGTTGCGAAGGCGCCGGGTAGTCGCTGACCTCATCGTGTACCAGCGCATGCGATGAGCTGAATCGCTCGGCGCGCGCGTAGCCAAGATAGGTTTCGGGCGAGGCCAGATCGGCCGCATCGCTTTGCGCCATCGCGCCCGATGCCGCACGATCGGAGCTGATAGGCGGCAGCGCGCCGTGGCCGGCTTCCTGCAGCAGCGCGCGAATCTGCTGCTCGGTGTCGCGGTAGCCGCCTTCGCCGACATGCTGTTCGCGCAGCTTGCCGGTGGCGTCGATCAGGTAGTGCTCGGGCCAGAAACCATTGCCGAATGCCTTCCACACGGCATAGGCGCTGTCGATCGCGACCGGGTAGCGGATGCCGAGCTCGGCCACCGCCCGGCGCACGTTGTCGGGATCCTTTTCGAACGCAAACTCCGGTGTATGCACGCCGACGATCACCAGCCCGTCATCGCGGTAGCGCTGATACCAGTTTTCGAGGTACGGCAGCGTGCGCAGGCAGTTGATGCACGAATAGGTCCAGAAATCGACCAGCACCACCTTGCCGCGCAGGGACTGGACCGACAGCGGCCCGGAATTGATCCAGCTGGTGGCACCCTGCAGCGCGGCCAGCGCAGCTGCGACCGGCGGGCGGCGCGCCGGGTTCACGCCCGGGGCCGTCGGCAAGCTGCCCACCAGCCGCTGCTCGAACCGCTGCGTGCCGGCAGTGGACCAACGGGTGAGCACGCCGGTGTCCCAGCCCAGCGCAATGGCGCCGACCGCGATCAGGATCGCGACCCCGGCCACACGCCGCAGCGCGCTGGCGACCCCGAGCCAGCGGCGCATCGCGCCGTACACCCGGCGCCCGGCAAACACCGCCAAGCCGAGCGACAGCGCAGCGCCGGCGGCGTAGGCCAGCAGCAGCAAGCTGGTGCCGAGCGCTGGCCCGCTGATCGCCGCGCCGGTCAGAATCAGCCCGAGGATCGGGCCGGCGCACGGCGCCCACAGCAAGCCGGTGGCAACACCGATCAGCAGCGACTGCGAGGTCTCCGCCGCGGCATCGGCCTGCTGCCTCTCCAGCAGCCTGTTGCCCAGCGCCAGTGCCGGTCGGGCCAGCCAGTCCGCGACCCGGCTCGACAGCAGTGCCACGCCGAATGTCCCCAGCACCACCAAGGCCAGCACACGCGCGTCCCGGTTCAGGCGCACCGCCCAGCCGCCGCCCACCGCCGCCAGCGTCGCCACCGCGGCGAAGGTCAGCGCCAGTCCGAGCAGCAGTGGCAGCGTGCTGCGCGCGAACGGCCGATCGGCGCGCGCGAACACGAACGGCAGCACCGGCAGCGTGCACGGGCTCAGCACGGTCAATGCGCCCCCGATGAATGCCAGGACTGCGATAATCACGGTGCTATCTCGGTAATGATTTCGGCCGTAGCGGCCGCGAGGTTTCGTTATATACAACGAAATATAGCGCGGTCGGGCGGCGAGGACCTATGGCGAAACGCGCGCTCGTCATTCAGCACGTCGCCTTCGAGGACCTGGGCACGCTCGAGCCGGCACTGCGCCAGGCGCGCTTCGGTGTCGAGATCGTGCGCGCCGGAATCGACCCGCTGGCGGCGTGCGCGCGAGAACCTCCTGCCCTGCTGGTGGTGCTGGGCGCACCGATCGGCGTCTATGAGCATCACAGCTATCCGTTCCTGAAGCAGGAGATCGAGCTGATCCGGCAGCGTCTGCAGCGTGCGCAGCCGACGCTGGGCATCTGTCTGGGAGCGCAGCTGATGGCAGCAGCCCTGGGTGCCAGGGTCTCCCCCGGCGGTGCCGGCAAGGAGATCGGCTGGTCGGCGCTGTCGCGGCCCCAGGTCCCGCCGGCTGCCAATCCGCTGTCAGCTCTGTTTCGGCGCGGCGTGCGGGTGCTGCACTGGCACGGGGATACCTTTGACCTGCCGGCCGGCGTGACCAGGCTGGCCGGCAGCGTGCGCTATCCGAACCAGGCGTTCGCGGTGGCGACGCATGCGCTGGCGCTGCAGTTTCATGCCGAGGTGCAAAGCGCGCTGCTCGAGCGCTGGTATATCGGTCACGCCACCGAACTGATCCAGGCCGGCATCGACATACCGGCGCTGCGTGCCGCCGGCCTTCGATTCGGGCCGCGACTGCAGCGCGTGGCAGCGAGCGTCTGGAGCCAGTGGCTGGCGGGGATCGCGCGCGCGCCGGCGCCGCGCCAGCGTCAATCTAGACGTCGAGGTTCGCGACCGACAGCGCGTTCTTCTCGATGAATTCGCGCCGCGGCTCGACCTGATCGCCCATCAGCGTGGTGAAGATCTCGTCCGAGGCCACCGCATCCTCGATGCGCACCTGCATCAGCCGGCGGGTGGCCGGATTGATGGTGGTGTCCCACAGCTGCTCAGGGTTCATCTCACCCAGGCCCTTGTAGCGCTGAATCGACTGGCCCTTGCGCGCCTGGTCAAACAGCCAGGTCATCGCCTGCTTGAACGAGCCGATCTCTTCGCGCTGATCGGCGCGCGTCACCGCCGCGCCCTCGCCGATCAGTCCGGCCAGCGTGCGCGCCAGTTCGGCGATGCGCTGATATTCGGCCGATTCGAAGAATTCCCGGTGCAGCATCTTGTCCGAGCTCAGACCATGCTCGGTCTTGCGCACCAAGAGGCGCGGCGGATGACCGTCGCTGGCACTGCGCAGTTCCAGCTGGTAGTGCGGAGCGGCATCACCGCGCGCATTCAGGCGCATCTCAAGCTCGGCCGCCCAGCCGCGCATGAACGCGGCGTTGCCACTGTCATCCGGGCTGACCTGGGGCACGTAGATCATCTGCTCGAGCAGATGCGGGTCGTAGCGGCGCGACCAGCGGCGGATGATCGCCTGCACTTCCATGTAGCGGCGCGCCAGCATCTCGAGCGCCGACCCTCGCAGTGCTTCGGCCTGCGCATTCACATACAGCGCCGCCTCTTCGAGCGCACTGTTGAGCAGCATGGCGTTGAGCTCGTTGTCGTCCTTGACGTAGGTCTCGGTCTTGCCGCGTTTGACCTTGTAGAGCGGCGGCTGGCCGATGTAGACGTGGCCACGCTCCAGCAGCAGCGGAATCTGCCGGTAGAAGAACGTCAGCAGCAGCGTGCGGATGTGCGAGCCGTCGACGTCGGCATCGCACAGCAGGATGATGCGGTGATAGCGCAGCTTGTCGATGTCGAAGTCGTCGCGGCCAATGCCGCAACCGAGCGCCGTGATCAGCGTGCCGACCTCGGCCGATGACAGCATCTTGTCGAAGCGCGCCTTTTCGACATTGAGAATCTTGCCCTTGAGCGGCAGGATCGCCTGGGTGCGGCGGTCGCGGCCCTGCTTGGCCGAGCCACCGGCCGAATCACCCTCGACGATGAAGATCTCCGACAGCGCCGGATCCTTCTCCTGGCAATCGGCGAGCTTGCCGGGCAGCCCGGCGATATCGAGCACGCCCTTGCGCCGGGTCATCTCGCGCGCCTTGCGGGCCGCTTCGCGGGCGCGTGCCGCCTCCACGATCTTGGAGACGATCATGCGCGCCTCCTGCGGATGTTCGAGCAGGAATTCGCTCAGCTTCTGCGCCACCGCGGTCTCGACCAGGCCCTTGACCTCGGAGGACACCAGCTTGTCCTTGGTCTGCGATGAGAACTTCGGATCCGGCAGCTTGACCGACAGGATCGCCGTCAGCCCCTCGCGCGCATCATCACCGGTGGTGGGGACTTTCTCCTTGCGCGCGGCCGATTCCTTCTCGATGTAATCGTTGAGCGTGCGGGTCAGCGCGGCGCGAAATCCCGACAGGTGCGTACCACCGTCCTTCTGCGGAATGTTGTTGGTGTAGCAGTACATGCTTTCCTGGTAGGAATCGTTCCACTGCAGTGCCACCTCGACCGTGCTGCTGCCCTCCTGGGTACGAAACCAGAACACCGAGTCGTGGATCGGGGTGCGCGAGCGGTTCAGATGCTTGACGAAGGCCTGCAGGCCGCCGTCGTGAGCGAACACGTCGGAGCGATTCTCGCGCTCGTCGATCAGCTCGATGCGCACGCCGGAATTGAGGAACGACAGCTCGCGCAGACGCTTGGCCAGGGTGTCGTAGTTGAACTGGATGTTGGTGAAGATCTGCGATGAGGGCCGGAAGCGGATGGTGGTGCCGCGCTCGGTGGTCGGGCCGACCACCGACAGCGGCGCGACCGGCTCGCCGAGCGAGAACTCCTGCCGGTGCATGAAGCCGTCGCGGCAGACGGTCAGCTGCAGGTAGTCGGACAGCGCATTGACCACCGACACGCCGACTCCATGCAGGCCGCCGGACACCTTGTACGAAACGTCGTCGAATTTTCCACCCGAGTGCAGCACGGTCATGATGACCTCGGCGGCAGAGCGTCCCTCCTCGGGGTGGATATCGACCGGAATTCCGCGGCCGTTGTCCGAAACGGTGACCGATTCGTCGGCGTGGACGGTCACGACTACCCGGTCGCAATGCCCTGCCAGGGACTCATCGACGGAGTTATCCACCACCTCGAAAACCATGTGGTGTAGACCGCTGCCATCATCGGTGTCGCCGATGTACATACCGGGTCTTTTCCGCACCGCATCAAGACCCTTTAAGACCTTGATTTTACTGGAGTCGTAGACGTCCGCGGCGCTCATGAACCGGCCTGTTGCTGCATTGTCACATTATAGCTGTTTTGACCTCCTTATGTTCCACGTGAAACACCCGATCCGGCACGCCCAATCGGCTGTCTTCCGGCCGCAATGCGGTCACCACCAGCTGTCCGCCGAGCGCTGCGACCGACTCGAGCAGACGTTCGGTGTGGGCTCGATCGAGCTCCGCGGCCGGGTCGTCCAGCAGCAGCGTTGGTACCCGTCCGGCCTGCTCTGACACGAAGCGCGCCATCGCCAGAATCATGGCGGCCCCCAGCAGCTTTTGCTGCCCGCGGGAGACCAGTCCGCGCGCCGAATGCTGATCCACCCGCAGCAGCACATCGAATCGGTGCGGCCCGTACGACGTGCTGCCGCGCTCGCGGTCCCGCAGGATATGGGCGCTCAGCGCCGCACCGAGCTCCTGCTCCCGATGCCAGCCCTGGTGATAGGTCAGCGACGCCGGCACCGCGTCCAGATCCCGCACAGCCGCCGCCCAGTACGGCTGCAGCGCTTCGAGCAGACGCGAGCGGGCGGCAGAGAGCAGCAGTCCCAGGCGAATCAGCTCCCCGTCCCAGAGGGTCGGATCCGAGCCGCACCGCAGGGCGGCGTTTCGCTGGCGCAGCGCGCGGCTGTAACCCTGCCAGTGACGGACGAAGTCGTGTTCCACGTGGAACACGACCCAGTCCAACCATCGCCGCCGCGAGGGTGGCCCGTCCTCAACCAGGCGGTGGATGCCAGGATCGATGACCTGCACCGGAAAGATCTCGGACAGCTGCGCCAGGGATTCCACCGGTCGACCCTCCAGGCGGGCCTCGATTCCAGAGGTTTTCCGACACGCCAGACCGATCTCGCGCGCCAGCCCGTTGGCTCGCTGCACGCGGCCGAAGAGCTGCAGCGCCGAGGCGCCGTGGCGGATGAGCTGCTCGGTCAGGCGGGTGCGAAACGAGCGGCCCCGCCCCAGCAGATAGATGGCCTCCAGCAGCGAGGTCTTGCCGGAACCGTTGGGACCGCTGATCAGATTAAGCCGCGGATGCAGCGTCAGTTGCGCGGCCGGTAGGCAGCGTAGGTCTTCGAGCCGCAGCTCGGCCAGGCTCATCCGGACACGGCGGCCCTAAAGCCGCATCGGCATGACCACGTACTTGACCGACGCGTCCCCTGGCTTTCGGATCAGGCAGCTGCTGTTGGCATCGGTCAGCCCGACCTCGACTGTGTCGGCATCGATCGCGGCCAGCGCATCGAGCAGATAGCTGACGTTGAACCCGATCTCGATCTCCTCGCCGGAGAAGCCGACCTCGAGCTGGTCCTCGGCTTCCTCCTGTTCGGGATTGTGCGCCTGGACGGTGAGCAGTCCGGACGCGAACGTCAGGCGTACCCCGCGGTATTTCTCGTTGGAGAGGATCGAGGTGCGCTGAAGCGTGGCTCGCATGGCATCGCGGGCCGCGGTCATGATGCGCGGCGGCTGGGCAGGGATGACGCGACTATATTCCGGGAACTTGCCGTCAATAAGCTTAGAAGTGAATCGAACTTCGCCGATCTGGACTCGAATGTGATTGGTTCCGATCCCGATCTCGATATCCCCCTCGCCATCCAGCAGCCGCTGCAGCTCCAGCACGCCTTTGCGCGGCAGGATGATCTGCTGCAGCTCGCGCACCTTGCCCTCGATCGGCACCTCACACCAGGACAGCCGATGACCGTCGGTCGCCACCGCGCGCAGCGATTTTCCATCGGTCTCCAGCAGCGTGCCGTTCAAGTAGTAGCGCACGTCCTGCTGCGCCATCGCGAAGTGCGTCTTATCGATCAGCCGCCGGCAATCGCTGGCTTTGATCTGCAGCGTGCTCTGCGCGTGAATGTCCTCGATCACCGGAAATTCGCTGGCTGGCAGACTCGAGAGTGAAAAGCGGCTGCGGCCGCCGCGCAGTACCACCTTTTCGTTCTCGCGCGACAGCGTCACGTTGGTTTTGTCGGGCAGCGTGCGCACGATGTCGAGCAACTTGCGGCCCGGCACGGTGATGTCACCGGGCTGTTGCACGCTGACTTCCGCGGCCGCCACCAGCTCGACTTCCAGATCGGTGCCACTGATGCGCAGTCGGTTATCGCGTGCCGCCAGCAACACGTTCGACAGGATCGGCATGGTCTGGCGTCGTTCGACCACACCAATGACGCTCTGGAGTGCCTCGAGCAGGTGTTCGCGCGTCGCGGAAACTTTCATGGCTGAGTGCGTCCTTTCAGATCTCTTAAATATTCTTTCTTGGATAAAAGACTAATGATGGATATTAAGCCGGTGAATAATGCGGGAAACAGCGTCAACCCGGCTATTCCGGCGCAATACGCAGCATTTGGCTCGCCTCGAATTGGGAATAACCGCCGCGCTGACCTGTGTGCGGCTTGTGAGTAACCTTATCCACAATTCCATCAACAGGAAACTCACTTCATCCGGTCAGCGTTCTCAACAGGTTTGTGAAATCCTCTTGCATCCGCTGCTCAATGTCGCGCAGTTCCTTGATTCGCTTGCAGGCATGCATGACGGTGGTGTGATCGCGGCCGCCGAAGGCATCGCCGATCTCCGGCAGGCTTAGCGGCGTGAGCTCCTTCGACAGTGCCATCGCCACCTGCCGTGGCCGCGCCACCGAGCGGCTGCGACGTTTGGACAACAGATCCGCCACCCGCAGCTTGTAGTAGTCGGCCACGGTCTTCTGGATGTTCTCGACCGTGATCATGCGGGCCTGCATCGACAGCAGGTCCTTGAGCGCTTCCTTGGTGAATTCGAGCGTGATCGGCTGGCCGGTGAAGCGTGAGTTGGCGATCACCCGGCGCAGCGCACCTTCCAGTTCGCGCACGTTGGAGCGAATGCGCTTGGCGATGAAGAACGCCACCTCTTCGCTCAGTTCGACGCCGGCGGCCTGGGCCTTGCCGATCAGGATCGCCACGCTGGTCTCCAGCTCCGGCGGCTCGACCGCCACCGTCAGACCCCAGCCGAAGCGCGATTTCAGGCGCTCCTCCAGGCCGTCGACCTCGCGCGGGTAGCGATCGCAGGTCAGGATCACCTGGTGCTGGCCTTCCAGCAGCGCGTTGAAGGTGTGAAAAAACTCTTCCTGCGAGTGTTCCTTGCCGGCAAAGAACTGGATGTCATCGATCATCAGGACGTGCAGCGAGCGGTACGCCACCTTGAAGTCCTGAATACGGTTGTGCTGCAACGCCCGCACCATGTCGCCGACGAAGCGCTCGGAGTGTACGTAGGCCACCCGCGCGTCGCTGTCGCGCGCCGCGATCACGTGGCCGATGGCGTGCATCAGATGGGTCTTGCCCAGGCCGACGCCGCCGTAGATGAACAGCGGGTTATAGGCCTTGCCCGGATTGTCCGCGACCTGCAGCGCCGCCGCCTTGGCGAAGTGATTGCTCTTGCCCTCGACAAAGCTGTCGAAGGTGAACTCCGGGTTCAGCGGTATGCCGACGCCCTGCGCACTGTTCTTCGGGCCACGGGCCCCGACAGCCGCGACCGGCGCAACCGTGCCGTTGCTGCTGTCGGGCCGTGAGCCGATCTCGACACTGACGCTCGAGGCGGCCACACCGAAGCTGCGCAGCAGCTCGGTCAGGCGCGCGCTCAGGTGCGTGCGTACCCAGTCGACGGCAAAACGATTGGGCGCCAGCAGTCGCAGACCCGCATCGCCCTCGACCGCCTGCAGCGGCCGAACCCAGGTGTTCAACTGCTGCTCCGTCAGCTCGCTTTCGAGCGCGCGCAGGCAGCGTGACCAGAGCGACGCTTCCAACGACATGCTTCCCGGGAAAAAGGGGCGGAAGTCTATACCGAGGAAGACCCAAGTCGAAAGCGCCTCGCGGACGCCTTTGTATTGACACGCATCGTGAGGCTTCGTACCCTGCCCGGCCGTTTTTCGGTCGGCTTTCAGGGCCTTGAAATCATGAAACGCACGTATCAGCCGAGCAAGGTGCGGCGCGCTCGCACGCACGGTTTTCGAGCCCGCATGGCCACCAAGGCCGGCCGCCGGGTCTTGAGCCGACGACGCGCCAAGGGCCGCAAGCGCCTGACGCCGTGAGATGACGTGGCCGCTGCGGTGATGACAGCCGCGCCCCCGCGATCCGCCGCAACTGCCGGCTTCGGGCTTTCTCGAACGCGCCGGCTGCGCCGGCCGATCGAGTTCCAGAGCGCGTACGCCACCGGTCGGCGGATGGGCAACGAGTTCTTCACCGTCAACGTCAAGCCCAACGAGCGCGACGGTGCGCGCCTTGGCATGTCGGTCGCGGCACGAATCCTGCGCCGCGCGGTCGATCGTAATCGACTGCGACGACTGATCCGCGAGAGCTTCCGCCACCATCAGAGCGCGCTGCCCCGCGTCGACATCGTGGTCGGGCTGCGTCCCGGGGTGAAGACGGCGGACAATCAGCGGCTGCGTGTGGCGTTGCAACAGCTGTGGCACAGGATTTCGGCACCATGCACCAGTTCCTCTGCATCCTGATTCGTGGCTATCAGCTGACCATAAGTCCGCTGCTCGGGCCGCGCTGCCGCTTTTATCCGTCGTGCTCGCACTACGCCATCGAGGCGTTGCAGCGCCACGGCAGCGTGCGCGGAAGCTGGCTGGCACTGCGCCGCGTGGCGCGCTGTCATCCGTTCGATGGCGGCGGCTACGACCCGGTGCCAGCTGAGCGCGCAGCACGCGCCGCGCCCTGACATGCCAACCACCTTCAATCTGCGCTTTGCGCTGTGGGCGCTGCTGGCGCTGACGCTGTTCCTGAATTATCAGATGTGGTCGCAGGACTATCCGTCGACACCGCCGCCGGCCAGCGCTGCGGCGGCGCCGCCCAGCACGCCGCTCGACAGCAGCGTGCCGAGCGTGAAATCGCCGGGCGAGGCCGAGGCGCCGGCGCAGACACCGTCGGTACCGGCAGCCGCGCCGGGCAGCGTGGCCGGCAGCACTGATCAGGCGCGGCCACTGGTGGCCGAGACTCCGCTGGCTGCCAGCGTGCATGTCATCACCGATGTGCTCAACGTCGAGGTCAGCCTGGCCGGCGGCGAGCTGCGGCGCGTGGATCTGCCGGCCTATCCGCAGCTCAAGAATCAGCCCGACGTGCCGGTGCGGCTGCTCAATCGCGACAGCGCCGATTCGCTGTTCGTGCTGCAAAGCGGTCTGGCCCCGCTGGATGATGAAAACGCGCCCACCCACCAGGCGCTCTATCACGCCGAGGCCAGCGAGCTGCACCTGGCCCCGGGTCAGAACGAGATCAAGCTGCCGCTGAGCTGGAGCGACGGCCACGGCATCACGGTCACCAAGACACTGACGTTCCGGCGCGGCAAATACCAGATCGGCCTGGACTACCAGATTCAGAACAGCACCGCTGCGCCCTGGAGCTTTGCCGCCTACGCACAGATCCTGCGTTACAACGCGCCGGTGGAGCGCTCGTACTTTCATCCGGACAGCTATGCGTTCAAGGGGCCGTCGTACTTCGACGGTATCAAGTACCAGAAGCTCGATATGCAGAAGCACCCGAGCCTGGATCAGTTGATCAGCAACGGCTGGCTGGCCGCGCAGCAGCACGATTTCGTCGCCGCGATCGTGCCGCCGGCCGATGTCGCCTATCGCTACCAGCTGCAGACCCGCGGCAACGAGTTTCTGCTCAAGGCGCAGGGTCCGACCCAGGTGGTGCCCCCGGGCGGCAGTGTCAGCACCCACGACACGCTATTCGTCGGTCCGAAGGTGCAGAGCGAGCTCGACGCCGCGCAGCCGCATCTGGATCTGGTGGCTGACTACGGCTCGCTGCGCATCATCGCCACACCGCTGTTCTGGCTGCTCGATCACGTGCATTCGCTGGTGCGCAACTGGGGCTTCGCGATCATCATCGTGACCATGCTGCTGAAGCTGCTGTTCTACCCGCTGGCCGAGGCCAGCGGCCGGTCGATGGCGAAGATGAAGGCGCTGTCGCCGCGTCTGACGCAGCTGCGCGAGACCTACAAGGATGATCGCGAAAAGCTCAATCGGGCGATGATGGAGCTGTACAAGCGCGAGTCGGTCAATCCGCTGGCCGGATGCCTGCCGATGCTGATTCAGATTCCGGTGTTCCTGGCGTTTTACTGGGTGCTGCGCGACAGCGTCGAACTGCGCCAGGCGCCGTTCATCCTCTGGATCGACGACCTGTCGGCCCGCGACCCGCTATACGTGCTGCCCGCCATCATGGCGGCGGCCATGTTCGTGCAGTACAAGATCAACCCGCAGGTCGGCGATCCGATGCAGCAGCGCGTGTTCATGCTGATGCCGCTGGCGATGTCGGTCACGTTTGCATTCTTCCCGGCCGGGCTGGTGCTCTACTGGGTCACCAATACCGTCCTGTCGATCCTGCAGCAGTGGAACATCAACCGGCGCATCGAGGCAGCCACCCGGGCGCGACGCTGACCGACACCATCGTCGCGGCGGCGACGCCCGCGGGCCGCGGCGGCGTAGCGATGGTGCGGGTGTCGGGGCCGGGCACGCCGCAACTGGCGCGCGAGCTGCTCGGGCTGCTGCCCAGTGCGCGCCATGCTACGCGCGCGCAGTTTCGCGCCGCCGACGGCAGCGCGCTCGATCATGGTCTGGCGCTGTACTTTCCGGCGCCGCATTCCTACACCGGCGAAGCAGTGCTCGAGCTGCACGGCCACGGCGGTCCGGTGCTGGTCGAGGCCCTGATCCGGCGTGTGCTGCAGCTTGGGGCGCGGCGCGCAGGCCCCGGCGAATTCACCCAGCGCGCCTACCTCAACGGCAAGCTCGATCTGGCGCAGGCCGAAGCGGTCGCCGATCTGATCAATGCGGCCTCCGAGGCCGCCGCGCGCGCCGCGCTGCGCTCGCTCGAGGGCGAGTTCTCGCGCCGCGTGCGTGCACTCGCGCAGACGCTCGCCGAGCTGCGCGCGTTGGTCGAGGCCGGCATTGATTTCGCCGACGAGCAGATCGATGTGCTGTCCGACCGTTCGCTGCAGGCGCGGCTCGAGGCCGCCACGACCGAGCTGACGGCGCTGCGCGATGCCGGCCGCCAGGGGCGACTGCTGGCCGAGGGCATGAGCGTCGTGATCGCCGGTCGCCCCAACGCCGGCAAGTCGAGCGTGCTCAACCGGCTCGCAGGCCATGATGCCGCGATCGTGACCGCGCTGCCGGGCACCACCCGCGATCTGCTGCGCGAGCGCATTGTGCTGGACGGCATGCCGCTGCAGGTGCTCGACACCGCCGGACTGCGCCGCGCCACCGATGCGATCGAGGTCGAGGGCATCCGGCGCGCGCGCGCGGCGATAAGTTCGGCCGACCGCATCGTGTTCGTGATCGATGCCGCGGCCGATCCGCATGCCCGAGGCTATCTCGACGAGCGCGCGCAGCTGCCCAGCGGTGTGCCGGTCACGGTGCTGTTCAACAAGATCGATCTGCTGCCCACTGGCACGGTGCCATCAGTGGCGGCAGAGCAAGCGGCCGGCAGCATCGCGCCCACGGCCTTAAGCGTGTCGGCTCTGAGCGGTGCCGGCTTTGATGCGCTCGCGTCGCACCTCAAGGCCAGCATGGGATTCGAGCCCGACGGCGCCGGTGCGCTGTCAGCGCGCGCGCGCCACCTCGATGCGCTCACCGAAGTGCAGCTGCACCTGGGTTCGGCCGCCGATCAGCTGTCAGCCCGCAACGCCCCTGAGCTTGTGGCCGAGGAGCTCAAGCGCGCGCAGCAGGCGCTCGGAGAAATCGTCGGGCCGCAGACTTCGGAGCAGTTGCTGGCGCAGATCTTCTCGCGTTTCTGCATTGGGAAGTAGAGCATCAGCGGATGCGTCCCAATCGCCAAGGGCTGCTGCTCCTGCTCGCTCTGACCAGCATGGGCTGTGTCGGGCTCTCTCCCCACGGCAGTCCCGCCAGCATGACGGACGTCGACATTGCCACCTTTAGGGACGGCTTCCGCGCCGGCTGTACCGACGCGGCCATCGGCCACGGCAAGTCGCGCCAGCAAGCCGCTGAGGATTGCTCTTGTATCCTCGGCACGCTGCAGCGCGTGCTCACACACGAGGAGTGGCAGCGCCTCACCTACGAGGGGCAAAATGGTATGGAGAGCGATGAGCTCGCGGCGATTGCGTCCCACGTCGAGGCACTTCGATCGTGCCTGGCTCAGGTGCCGTGGAAAACGTAGGGACCGGGATTTGTATCATTTACGCCTAGTAAATGCTCCAGTTTAGCCAGTGCATCGCCCTTATACGAAACAATGAAGCCCTCCGGGCCGCTATTTGCCTACTCGTCGTCACGGCCCGCACACTGCGCGCCCCATGCAGTACGCCGATTCTTTTGACGTGATCGTGGTCGGTGGCGGTCACGCCGGCACCGAGGCCGCACTGGCGGCCGCGCGCATGGGCCAGCGCACGCTGCTGCTGACGCACAGCATCGAGACGCTGGGTGCGATGAGCTGCAACCCGGCCATTGGCGGCATCGGCAAGGGCCATCTGGTGCGCGAGATCGATGCGCTCGGCGGCGCGATGGCACGCGCGGCCGACCTCGCCGGCATCCAGTTTCGAACCCTCAATGCCAGCAAGGGTGCGGCGGTGCGCGCCACGCGGGCGCAGGCCGACCGTGCGCTGTACCGGGCTGCGATCCGGCGCATGCTCGAGAACCAGCCGGGGCTGGTGCTGTTTCAGCAGGAGGCCGCCGACCTGGTGATCGACTCGGGCCGCATCCGCGGCGTGACCACCGTCACTGGCATCGTGTTCGAGGCACGCAGTGTCGTGCTCACGGTCGGTACGTTTCTGGATGGTCGTATTCACGTTGGCCTGGACCACCATGCCGGCGGCCGCGCCGGCGAGCCGCCGAGCCAGCGCCTGGCACGGCGACTGCGTGAGATCGCGCCGCGCGTCGGCCGACTCAAGACCGGCACCCCGCCGCGCATCGACGGTCGCAGCATCGACTACCGGGCGCTCGAGCTGCAGCCGAGCGACACGCCACTGCCGGTGTTCTCGTTTCTGGGACGCGTCAGTGAGCACCCGCGCCAGCTGCCCTGTCACATCACCCACACCAACGAGCGCACCCACGCGCTGATCCGCGCCGCCTTCGATCGCTCGCCGATGTACACCGGCGCCATCGAGGGCGTCGGTCCGCGCTACTGCCCTTCGATCGAGGACAAGGTCAGCCGCTTCGCCGACAAGAGCGCGCACCAGATATTCATCGAGCCTGAAGGGCTCAACACCCACGAGGTGTATCCGAATGGCATCTCCACCAGCCTGCCGTTCGACGTGCAGCAGCAGCTGGTGCGCAGCATCCAAGGACTGACGCGCGCCCACCTGACGCGCCCGGGCTACGCGATCGAGTACGACTTCTTCGATCCGCGCGATCTTCAGGGCTCGCTCGAAACCCGCAGCGTGGCGGGGCTTTATTTCGCCGGCCAGATCAACGGCACCACCGGCTACGAGGAGGCGGCGGCGCAGGGATTGCTCGCCGGCATCAACGCCGCGCTGGCCTGCCGCGACGCACCGCCGTACCTGCCGGCGCGCAGCGAGGCCTACCTCGGGGTGCTGGTGGATGACCTGATCACGCGCGGCACCAGCGAGCCGTATCGCATGTTCACCAGCCGGGCCGAACACCGCCTGCTGCTGCGCGAGGACAACGCGGATGCGCGACTGACGCCGCGCGGACGCGAGCTGGGGCTGGTCGATGACGAACGCTGGACATTGTTTGAGGCCAAGCAGGCCGGCAGCGCCGCTGGACTGGAGCGCCTCATGGCGCGTCGTTTCCTGCCGGGCCAGATTCCGGACGAGTGGGCCCAGCGCGTGCTCGGCTGCTCCCCGCCGAGCCGGGACCTGAGCGCTTTTGATCTGCTGCGCCGCCCGCAGGTCGACTACCTGCGGCTACTGGAACTGGATCCGGCCCTGGCACCTGATTTGCCTTGCGACGAGCGACTGGCGCCGCAGGTGCTGCGTGACCTCGAGGTGCGCACCAAGTACGCCGGCTACATCGAGCGCGCGGCCCAGGAAATCGAGCGCAATGCCCGGCAGGAGCACCTGCCGATGCCGGCCGACCTGGATTACCGCCGGCTCACCGGACTGTCCCATGAGGTGCGGCAGCAGCTGACCGCGGCGCGACCGGCGACCCTCGGCCAGGCCTCGCGTATCCCCGGGGTCACCCCGGCGGCGGTGTCGATTCTGCTGGTGCATCTGCGACGCCATGCCGGCTAAGATCGGCCCATACTGACTGCCAGGGAAAGGGGGGAGTGAGTCATGACCACTGCCGCGGCGCTGCTCAAGCACAAGGCCGGAGGGATCTTTGGCGTATCGCCGGATGCCCCAGTGCTCGAGGCGATCCGCCTCATGGCCGAACACAGCGTCGGCGCGCTGCTGGTGATGCAGGGCGAGCAGCTGGTCGGGGTGGTATCCGAGCGCGATTACGCCCGCAAGGTCATTCTCAAGGGACGCTCATCCAACGACACGCCGGTGCGCCAGATCATGAGCTCACCGGTGCTGACCGTGCGCCCCGAACAGTCGGTCAACGACTGCATGCGCATCATGACCGAGAATCGCATCCGCCACCTGCCGGTGACCGAGGGCGCGCAAGTCATCGGCGTGCTGTCGATCGGCGATCTGGTGCGCGCGGTGCTCGAAGAGCAGCAGCGCACAATCGCCGAGCTCGAGCACTACATTCACAGTTAGAGCCGCTATTTGCGCCAGAATGTCGGTGTGAACAGCACCGCGAACGTGATGATCTCGACCCGGCCCAGGAACATGGCCGCGATGCACACCCAGCACTGAAAATCGCTCAGCGCCGCGTAGCTGCTGCCCGGTCCGACCACGTTCAGCCCCGGCCCGACGTTGTTGATGCAGGCGACGATGGCTGAAAACGACGAGATGAAATCCAGGCCCGATATCAGCAGTGCGAACACCAGCACCACGATCGTGATGAAGTACAAAAATATGAACGCCAGCGCCGCATACACCACGCCGTCGGGCACCGCCTGGCCGGAGATCTTCAGCGGTGCGACCGATTGCGGATGCACCAGCGTGAACATCTCGCGCAGCGACTGCTTCATCAGGATCAGTGAACGGAACATCTTGATGCCGCCACCGGTCGAGCCGGTGGTGGCGCACAGGCAGCTCAGGAACAGCATCCACATCGGCGCGAACACCGGCCAGCTGCCGTAGTCGGTGGTCGTAAGCCCGCTGGTGGTGGCCAGCGAGATGACGTTGAAGGCGGCATAGCGCAGCGACTGCAGCGGGGTCGGATAGACGGCGTTGATCCCAAGAAAGGCGGCAATGCCGACGACGCTAGCCAGAATCAGCAGCAGCATCCAGCGCACCTCCGGATCGCGCCGGTAGGCCTTGGCATCGCCCTTGCGCAGCGCGGTGAAGTGCGTGGCGAAGTTCATGGCGGCGATCAGCATGAAGATCATCAGCACCAGTTCGATCAGCGGCGAATCGAAGTAGCCGATACTGGCATCGTGGGTCGAGAAGGCGCCCAGCGACAACGCCGAGAAGGCGTGGCAGATCGCGTCGAACGCCGACATGCCGGCCAGCCACAGTGCCAGCGCGCAGGCCATCGTCATGCCGGCGTACACGACCCACAGCGTGCGTGCGGCTTCGGTGATGCGCGGCGCGAGCTTGGCATCCTTGACCGGGCCGGGCGCGCCCGAGCGATACAACTGCATGCCGCCCACGCCCAGCAGCGGCAACACCGCCACCGCCAGCACGATGATGCCCATGCCGCCGAGCCAGCTGAGCGCGTGGCGCCACAGGTTGACGCTGTACGGCAGCTTGTCCAGGCCGCGTAGCACGGTCGCGCCGGTGGTCGACAGCCCCGACATGGCTTCGAAATAGGCGCGCGTGAACGATAGCCCCGGCAGATCCACCAGCAGCGGGATCGCGGCGACCGCGGCCAGCGTCAGACAGCTGAGCGTCACCAGCAGGTAGGCGTCGCGCGATTTCAGGTCGTAGCGATACTGCTGCGTGGCCAGACGCAGCAGCAGGCCGCCCAGCGCCGCCAGCCCGGCCCCGGCCGCGAAACCCCGCAGCGCCGTGAGCTCGCCGTACAGCAGCGCGGTCAGGATCGGCAGCAGGAAGAACAGCGCGAACCAGGTCAGCAGCGAGCCGACGATGCTCAACACCCCAAGCACCGAGCGCATCCTGCGGTTTCCTTAAGCCTCGGTCTGGAACAGCCGCTCGACCGCGTCGATGTGGCGCCGGTCGGTCAGGAAGATGATCACGTGATCTTCGGTCTCGAGCTGGGTGTCGTGGTGCGCCATGATGACGTTGTCGCCGCGCACGATCGCGACGATGCTGGCGCCCGAGGGCAGCTTGATCTGTTCCAGGCGCCGCCCGACCACCTGCGAGCGCTCCTGGGTGCCGTGCACGATCGCCTCGATGGCTTCGGCCGCGCCGCGCCGCAGCGAGTGCACGCGCACCACATCGCCGCGGCGCACGTGCGCCAGCAGCGAGCCGATGGTGATGGTCTGCGGCGAGATCACGATGTCGATGCTGTGATTTTCCATCAGCTCGCCGTACGAGGGCCGGTTGATCAGCGCCATCACGCGCCGCGCCCCCAGGCGCTTGGCCAGCATGGCCGACAGCACGTTGGCTTCCTCGGAATTGGTCAGGGCGGCGAATACGTCGGCGCTGTCGATGTTCTCCTCGACCAGCAGCTCCTCGTCGGCGGCGTCGCCGTTGAGCACGATGGTGTTCTCGAGCAGCTCGGAGATGCGGCGCGCACGCCGCGCGTCGCGCTCGATCAGCTTCACCTGATTGCTCTTCTCGAGCGTGCGTGCCAGCCGAAAGCCGATGTTGCCGCCGCCGGCGATCACCAGCCGGCGCACCGGGTCCTCGCTGCGGCGCAGTTCCGCCATCACCCGTCGCAGATCGTCCTGGGCGGCGACGAAAAAAATCTCGTCGTTCTCCTCGACCACGGTGTCGCCGGTGGGCCGTACCAGGCGCTCGTTGCGATAGATTGCGGCTACACGTGCCTCGGTATCCGGCAGGTGCTCACGCAGCGTGCGCAGCGCGCGCCCGACCAGCAGGCCGTCGCGACGCGCGCGCACTCCGACCAGCTGCACCCGGCCGTCGGCGAAATCCACCACCTGCAGCGCGCCCGGATAGGTCAGCAGCCGGGCGATGTATTCGGTCACCAGCTGCTCGGGGCTGATCCACACGTCCACCGCCAGTGCGCCGTCGGCAAACAGCGCCGTGCGGGTGGTGTATTCGGGGGCGCGCACACGCGCGATCTTGGTGGGCGTGCGATACAGCGTGTAGGCGATTTCGCAGGCGACGATGTTGACCTCATCGCTGCTGGTGAGCGCCACCAGCACGTCGGTGTCGGCGATGCCGGCCGCTTCCAGTACCGCCGGGTGCGAGCCGTGACCGGCGACCGCGCGGATGTCGAGCCGGTCCTGCAGGTCGCGCAGCACGTCCTCGTTGGTGTCGATCACCGTGACTTCGTTGGCCGGTTCGCGCGACAGGTGATAGGCCGCCGTGCGGCCGACCTGGCCGGCACCCAGAATCAGGACCTTCATAAACCTACATCACTTCCAGATTGGCGTACTGAAGCATGAGCCATTTGGAGCCCTGCTGCTCGAAGTTTACCTGCACGCGGGCGTGCGGCCCCTGGCCTTCGACCGTGAGCACCACCCCCTCGCCAAACTTGCCGTGGCGCACGCGCGTGCCCAGCCGCATGCCGTTGCCGATGGTTTCGATCAGTCCGCCGCGACCGAGCGCGCGGCCGTTGCCGCCGGCCGGCCCGGCCAGTCCATGGTCGGCAGTTGGCGCGTGTGCCATACGAATGCGCGGCCGCACCTCGTCGATCAGTGCCGGCGGAATCTCCTGGATGAAACGCGACGGCGGGTTGTAACCATCGACGCCATGCAGCCGCCGCTGCTCGGCGTAGGTCAGGTACAGCTGCCGCATCGCCCGCGTCATGCCGACGTAGCACAGCCGCCGTTCCTCCTCCAGGCTCAAAAGCTCGTTGATCGAGCGCTGATGCGGGAACAGACCGTCTTCCATGCCGCACATGAACACCAGCGGAAACTCCAGGCCCTTGGCGGTGTGCAGCGTCATGATCTGCACGCAGTCCTGGAACGCTTCGCCCTGCGCTTCGCCCGATTCGAGCACCGCGTGCGCCAGGAAACTGTGCAGCGGCGGCAGCTCGCCCTCCGGTTCGTAGTCACGCGCGGCGCTGACCAGCTCCGCCAGGTTCTCGATCCGCGCTTCACCGCGATCGGCCTTGTCCTTCTGAAAGTGCTCGATCAGGCCGCTGTTGTTGATGACGTAATCAACCTGTTCGTGCAGTGGTAAGTCGGTAATCGCCTGCGACAGCTGCTCGATCAGGCGCATGAAGTTCAGCAGCGCGCCGGCGCTGCGGCCGCCATCACTGGCGGCGACTGCCGCCGCGGTCGCGCGCCACAGCGAGCTGCCCGCGCCGCGGGCGCCTTCGCGGATGCCATCGACCGTCTTGTTGCCGATACCACGCGGCGGCAGATTCACGATGCGCTCGAACGAGGCGTCATCGTCGCGGTTGGCGATCAGCCGCAGGTAGGCGAGGGCGTCCTTGATCTCGGCACGCTCGAAGAAGCGCAGCCCGCCGTAGACGCGGTACGGCACGCGCGCGGTGATCAGTGCCTCTTCGAAGGCGCGCGACTGCGCGTTGGAGCGATACAGGATCGCGCATTCGCGCCGCAATCCGCCCTGCCGGGTCCATTCGAGAATTCGCGCCACCACGAAGTCGGCCTCGTCGCGCTCGTTGTAGGCGGCGAACAGCTTGACGGGGTCGCCGCCGGCGCGGCTGGTCCACAAGGTCTTGCCCAGACGCGAGGAGTTGTTGGCGATCAGCGCGTTGGCGGCATCGAGAATGGCGGCGGTGGAGCGATAGTTCTGTTCCAGGCGGTAGAGGCGGCTGTGCGGAAAGTCTTTTTGAAACTGATGCAGGTTCTCGACCCGCGCTCCGCGCCACCCGTATACAGACTGATCGTCATCACCGACGACGAACGGCATACCTTCCGAGCCCACCAGCAGCCGGATCCAGGCGTATTGAATCGAGTTGGTGTCCTGGAATTCATCCACCAGCACGTGGCGGAAGCGGGTGCGATAGTGGCGCAGCAGTTCGGGCTGCTCGCGCCACAGTTCGAACGCGCGCAGCAGCAGCTCGGCGAAATCGACCACGCCGTTGCGCTCGCAGGTCTCCTCGTATTGCTGGTACAGCTTGATCAGTTGCTGCTGGGTCGGATCACCGCCGCCGGATACGTCCTTGGGACGCCGGCCTTCGTCCTTGTGCTTGTTGATGAAGTACTGCAGCTCGCGCGGCACCCAGCGGTTCTCGTCCAGATTCTGCGATTTGAGCAGTTTCTTGATCAGGCGCAGCTGATCCTCGGAGTCCAGGATCTGAAAACTCTGCACCAGACCGGCTTCGCGCCAGTGCAACCGCAACAGTCGATGCGCAATGCCGTGAAAGGTGCCGAGCCACAGTGCGCTGCCGGGAATGCCGAGCAGCTGTTCGACCCGCGCGCGCATCTCGCCGGCGGCCTTGTTGGTGAAGGTCACCGCCAGGATGCCGTGTGGCGACACCCCCTCGGTCTGGATCAGCCAGGCGATGCGATGAATCAGTACCCGGGTCTTGCCGCTGCCGGCGCCGGCCAGTATCAGCACCGGCGCGAGCGGCGCGGTCACCGCCTCGCGCTGGGCGTCGTTCAGCGGGCTGAGGATGGGGGAGACGTCCATGGGGGGCGCGAATTCTACCGCACCGGCTCGCGGCGTTGGGCCGCGAACCTGCTGTAACTACCAGCGATTGCGCAGCTCGCGCAGCGCCAGGAAAACTTCGCGCGGCGACGGATTGTCGCGCACGCTCGGCTGCGCACGCCGCAGCGCGTCGATGACCGAGAGGCTGTCGAGACGAAAGAACACGTTGAATTCCTGCTCCTCGCCCAGCGTAGTCAGCGGCATGTCGGCCGGCGCAACGCCCTCGCAGCGTTGCAGCAGCGCGCGCGCCGCGGCGTTACCCGGTTCGCGATCGAGCGTGAACTGCAGGTTGCGCGCCAGATATTCGTGGCCGGGATACAGGCGCGTCGCCGCCGGCAGCTGCGCCAGACAGCCGACAAAGGTTTCGTAAAGCAGCAGCGGGTCACCGCCGTGGATGCAGTTGCCGGCACCGGCGTTGAACAGCGTATCGCCGGAGAACAGCACCGGCGACTGCGCTGCGCCCTCGGCATACAGGCACAGGTGCGCGCGCGTGTGACCGGGCGTGTCGAGGCAGCGCAGCTGCACGCTGCGGCCCACGCGCACCACATCACCGCCGTGCAGGCCGTGGGTGACACCGCCAATGCGAGCGGCCGCGCCGGCGTGCGCCAGCACCGGCGCGCCGGTGGCTGCAACCATCGCGGCGTTGCCGCCGGTGTGATCGCCGTGCTCGTGGGTGTTGAAGATCTGGCGGATTTTCCAGCCGAGCTGCTGCGCGCGTTGCAGGCAGGCGGCGGCATTGAGCGGATCCACCGCCACGGCCTCGCCGGTCTCGCCACAGGCGATCAGGTAATGGAAGTTTCGGGCGCCGTTCGCCGCCCAGATGCGCTCGATCAACATGCGGTCGGTCGCTTTAGCCCAGCGTCGTGGGCAGGTAGTGATCGAGCAGCAGCGCCAGGAACAGCCACATCAGGTAGGTAATCGAGAAACGGAACATGCGCATCGGCAGCTCGTCGCGGCCGCTGCGCTTGAGCTCGATCGCCAGCGCCAGGAAGCGCGCGTTCAGCAGCAGTGCCGCGGCCAGATAGATCAGTCCGCTCATGCCGGTCATGTACGGCAGCAGCGTCACGACGCACAGGATCACGGTGTAGAGCAGCACGTGCAGGCGGGTGAATTCGACCCCGTGCGTGACCGGCAGCATCGGCACGTCGGCGCGCGCATAGTCGTGCCGGCGCGCGATCGCCAGCGCCCAGAAGTGCGGCGGCGTCCAGGCGAAGATGATCAGGAACAGCAGCAGCGCCTGGGCGTCGACATGGTTGGTCACCGCGATCCAACCGAGCACCGGCGGCGCGGCGCCGGCGGCCCCTCCGATCACGATGTTCTGCGGCGTCGCGCGCTTGAGCCAGACGGTGTAGACCACTGCGTAGACGATCAGCGAGGCGAAGGTCAGCGCGGCGGTCAACACGTTGACGAATGCCACCAGGATCACCATCGAGCTTAGCCCCAGCAGCAGCGCGAACGACAGCGCCTGCACCGGGGCCAGCTGCCCGGAGGGCAGCGGACGCTTGCGAGTGCGCGCCATGTGCGCATCGATGCGCCGGTCGAGCACGTGATTGATGGCGGCCGCCGAGGCCGCCGCCAGCGCGATGCCAAGATTGCCGAACAGCAGCGCATCGAGCGGCGGCAGGCCGGGCGAGGCCAGCAGCGTGCCGACGATCGCGGTCAGCACGATCAACGCCACCACCCGCGGCTTGGTCAGCTCCAGGTAGTGGCGCCAGGTGGCCTCGGCGGCGATGGAATGGGCTTGGCTCATGCGAAACTGATGCGGGTCGAAGCCGGCCGCAGCGAGCGGGTGAGGCTCAAGACTGCCAACAATAGCAGGGCGGCGCCCGCATTGTGTGCCGTCGCTAGCCACAGCGGAAAGCCCGCGAGCACCATCGAAATGCCGATGCTCAACTGCAGCGCCAGCAGTGCCAGTACCGCCAGCGCGGCGCGGTTCACGGTTCGATCGGCGCGCAGCCCGAGCGCGGTCAACGCCGCCGCCAGCAGCGCCAGCGTGACCGCCAGCGCGCCGAGCCGGTGGCTCAAGTGGATCGCGGTGCGGGCCGCACTGTTAAGGACGCCGCCGTCGTAGTTGATGCCGGCCGACCCGATGAGGCGGTAAGCGGCGTGAAAATCGGTCGGCGGCCACCAGCGCCCTTGGCAGGTGGGGAAGTCGGGGCAGGCGATCGCGGCGTAGTTGCTGCTGGTCCAGCCGCCGAGTGCGATCTGCAGGCACAGCACGATCAGCCCGGTCAGCGCCAGACGGCGCGCCAGACGGCGCCGGCCGCGCGTATCCTCCGGCGCCGGTGCCCGCTGGGAGCCCAGGCAAAGCACCAGCCACCACAGCAGCGCCAGGGTGGTGAAGCCGAACAGCAGATGCAGGCTGACGATCAGCGGTCGCAGCTGCCAGGTCACGGTCATCATGCCCAGAGCCGCCTGCACCACCAGCACCGCCGGCAGCGTCACGACCAGGCCCGGGGGCACGAGCCGTTGCCGCCGCCACATCACGCCGAGCACCGCGATCAACACGATCAGGCATCCGAGTGTCCCGGCGGCATAGCGGTGCAGCATCTCGCGCCAGGCCTTGCCCGAATTGAACGCGCCATGGGCATCGCTTGCGGCCCCGAGTGGCGACAGGTGGCCGTAGCAGCCGGGCCAGTCGGGACAGCCGAGGCCAGCATCGCTCAGGCGCACGTAAGCACCCAGGATGACCACGCCCAGGCACAGCAGGAACGCGGCCAGGGCGATGCGGCGGATCAGGGTGGCGTGATGCATGCGCGGTGTCGGTGGCTATCAGCCGATGTGCGACAGGCCCAACAGCTGCTTCATATCATCGTGCAAGCCACGCGGCCGGTCATGGGTGTCGTAGCGCATCATCAGGTTGCCCAGAGGATCGATGATGAAGAGGGTCGCCGCGCGCTGATCGTCCGGGAACTGCGCCAGCAGCGGCGCCGCCTGCGGTGCATCGGCGCGCAACACGATCAGGCCGGGCTGCTCGCGCGCCAGGTAATTGGCGTCGCAGCAGTGTGCGGTGACCAGGAATACGCGCTGCAGGCGCGAGGTCTGGTTGCCAAGACCCAGATAGGTCTGGCGCATGAAGTAGAGCGCCTGGCGGCAGGCCGCATCGCAGTCGCCGTCACCGATGTATAGCAGCGACCATTTGCCCTGCAGTACCGTCGGCGCCGACATCACTTCCTGCGCGCCCGGCGCGCTCTGCGTGGCGATGAACTGCGGCAGCAGCAGCGGCGGCAGCGGTCGGGCCGGCCGGATCAGGCTGCCGTGGTTGGTCTGGCCGCTCGGGCGCCAGTCGAAACCGTAATAAAGCAGAAACGCCAAGCCCAGCGGCAATAGAAACAGCGCTCCGAGCAGCAGCAGCAGCGTGCGGCGCCGCGGCGCGGCCAGCGTTGCGGTGCTCACGGCGGCCTCCGCTGCAGGTTCATGTAGCCATACAACCCCAGTGCCAGCGCGCCAAAGGCCCACCACTGCAGCGCATACGACAGGTGGCGCATGGCCCCCATGCCGCCCACGTGCCAGTCGCGCAGGTAGCCGAGCGGCTGGGACGGATCGAGCAACAGCTGGCGGCTCTGCAGGCTCAGGGCCAGCGTCGAGGACAGATCCGCCATGGTCGGAAAGCTGGTCAACTTCGGCCACGCCGGTCCCGGTGGCGGTGCGGCATGACCGAGCGCGATGCCGGCGACCGGCAGGTCATCCAGCCGCCCGATCGGGGTCTGCCGGCCGGCCTCATCGAGGTGCACATCCGGCAACTGCCGGCGGCTGATGCCGGCCGGGATCCAGCCGCGATTGACGATCACCGTACGGCCATCGCTCAGGTGCAGCGGTGTCAGGACCTGGTAGCCGGGCCGGCCCTCGTGCGACATGTTGTCGAGCAGGAACTGGTGATCGCCGTCATAGCGGCCGTCGAGGCGCACCTCGCTGTAGCGCGGCAACGCCGCCGTCGAGCGACCGTCAAGCGTGTTGACGCTGGTGGCACCGCTCATGAACTGCTGCTCGAGCGCCTGCCGTTGCTGTCCGCGGTGCCACTGCCAGCGGCCGAGGTAGAAAAACAGCAGCAGCGCGGCCACGGTCAGCGCGGTCATGGCCCAGCTCGCGGACCAGCGGCAGCGGCCGATTTCCAGGGTCAGCGGCACGTCTAGGCTCCATCGGGGAGGCGCGCATTGTGCAGGCCGGGGCCCTGCGAGTACATACTGCGAGCGTGGACGTCATTCGTATCATGATCTTTGTGCTGCTGGCCGCAATCATCTCCAGCCTCGGCATGGCGCTCTATCACCTGTCCACAGGCCGACGGGATTCGCAGAAGATGCTGCGCGCACTGTCGCTGCGCATCGGCCTGTCGATCGGGCTGTTCGTGCTGCTGCTGATCGCCTGGCGGGTCGGACTGATCACACCGCGCGGGCTGCCGCCCTGAAGCGCGTTATTCGGTGACCTGAAGGCTGGTCACAAAGTATTCGGTCTCCCCCAGGCACGACGGCAGCCACTTGTGCTGGTCGTAGTTCAGCAGCACGCGCTTGCCCAGACTGGCCGTGAGCGCTTTGACCACCGCCGGGTCGCGCACCGTGAAGGCGAATTTCTCGGCCACGGTGCCGGGCATCGTCACCATCGCCATCTCGCCTTCCCAGGTCTTGCACAGCACCCCCTTGCGGGAAACCTTCTGCACGAACCCGGCGCGCGCGCCGCTGGAATAGCTCCAGTGCAGCATCAGCCACAGGTAGCCGGCGAAGCCACCGATCACCAGGATCAGGAAGATGACGATGAATTTTTTCATGGGCGTTGTTGTTAGAGGCAGCGGCATTATATGCCGGGCTTAGGCCCGCTGGCGTACACTGACCGGCTCCAAGACCTGCGGATCACAGGGCAACGTTGATGCAGCGTTCCTCAGCGGCGGCACGGCGCGCCGGCTTGCCGTGGCTACCGAGCGTGCTGCGAGTGTCACTGGCGGCAAGCCTGGGGCTGCTGCCGCCGTGTGCACTGTCCGAGCCCATCTCCGGCATCGAGCTGCAGTACGCCGATGACGGAGTTCGGCCGCAGGACGACTTCTACCGTCACGTCAACGGCAAATGGCTCGACAGCACGCAGATCCCGCTTGACCAGAGCGGTTATGACTCCTGGAACAAGCTCGAAGACGATGCCCACGAGCAGCTGCGCGGCATCATCGAGCAACTGCAGCGCGCGCCGAACCGGGGCGATCCGGATCAGCAGAAGATCGCCGATCTGTATGCCAGCTTCATGGACGAGGCCACCCTGGAGCAGCTGGGCTTAAAGCCCCTGGCCAACGAATTGGCCACCATCGAGGCGCTGACGTCCCGGCAGCAGATCGCGGCGCTGATGGCGCACTTCAACCGCATCGAGGTCACCGTCCCGTACGTGCCGAGCGTGCATCAGGACGCCAAAGATGCCAGCCGCTACGTCTATGACCTGCGACAGGATGGTCTGGGGATGCCTGACCGTGACTACTACCTGCAGGGCAAGCGCGAGCTGCGCCAGACGCGCACGCTGTATCGACAGCACGTCGAAGACATGCTGCGGCTGGCGGGCGATCCGGCGGCGGCGCGTGAAGCCGCGGACATCGTTGCGCTGGAGACGAAACTGGCGCGGGCGCAGTGGACGCAGGTGCAGAGCCGCGATCCGGTCAAGACCTACAACCGCTACACGATCGCGCAATTGACCGCTCTGATGCCCGGCTACGACTGGAGCGCTTACCTGGGCGCTGCCGGGGTGCTCGGCAAGGTCGACTACCTGGTGATCGGACAGCCCAGCTATTTCCGGCAGTTCAACCAGATCCTGGCAACGACGCCGCTGCCGGTGTGGCAGAGCTACTTTCGCTGGCATCTGCTGAGCGATTACGCGCGCTTTCTCGATCAGCGCACGGTGACCGAGCAGTTCTCGTTCTACGGTACCTCGCTGCTGGGCGTGCCGCAGATCCGGCCGCGCTGGCGGCGCGGCGTTGAGCTGGTGGACGACGCGCTCGGCGAAGCCCTGGGCCGCCTGTATTGCGCCCGCTATTTCCCGCCCGAGTCCAAGGCCCGCATGGACCAGCTGGTGGAGCATCTGATCGCCGCCTTTCGCGCCGACATCGCCACGCTCGACTGGATGGGACCGCAGACGCGGCAGCGGGCGCTGGCGAAACTTGCCAAGCTGACGCCCAAGATCGGCTATCCGGAGCACTGGCGCGATTACAGCCGGCTGCAGATTCGCGCCGACGATCTGGTGGGCAACGTCATGCGCGCACGCGAATTCGACTACCAGCGCAACCTCGACAAGCTCGGCAAGCCGGTGGATCGCTCCGAGTGGTTCATGACGCCGCAGACCGTCAACGCTTATCACAATCCGGAGCTGAACGAGATCGTGTTTCCGGCCGCGGTGCTGCAGCCGCCGTTCTTTGATGCGCGCGCCGACGATGCCGCGAACTACGGCAGTATCGGCGCGGTGATCGGCCACGAGATCAGTCACGCCTTCGACGACAACGGCAGTCAGTACGACGGCGATGGCAATCTTTTGGGCACGCCGGGCTGGTTCACCAGCGAGGACTACCGCCGCTTTCGTGCTCGCACGCAGCTGCTGGTGCGCCAGTACGCGGCGCAGCAGCCGCTGCCGGGCTATCACATCAACGGTCAGCTCACGCTCGGCGAGAACATCGCCGACAACTCCGGCCTGGCGGTCGCGTACAAGGCCTACCGGCTGTCGCTGCAGGGCCGCGAGGCGCCGGTGATCGACGGCCTGAGCGGCGATCAGCGTTTCTACATGGGTTTTGCCCAGACCTGGCGCGACAAGACGCGCGACAATCAGATCATCGTCGACATCAAGACCGACAAGCACTCGCCCAATCGCTATCGAGGCAGCCTGCCGTTGATGAATCAGGCGCCGTTCTACGCCGCCTTCGAGGTCAAGCCGGGTGACGGCATGTACCTGCCGCCACCACAGCGCGTGAGCCTTTGGTAGCTGATCCGGCCCTAAGCGCCGGGCTGCCCACGCCGCGACGTTATCTTGCGATCGTGGCGGTCGCCTTCGGCACTGGACTGGCGGTGATCGATGGTTCGATCGTCGCGGTGGCGCTGCCGACGGTGGCCACCGACCTGCACGTCAGCGGCTCGATGGCGGTGATGGTGGTCACCGTCTATCAGCTGGTGCTGGTGATGACGCTGCTGCCGTTCTCGGCGCTGGGCAGCCGCATCGGCCTGCGCCGTCTGTACCAGTTCGGCCAGCTGGCATTCCTGATCGCCACGGTGCTGTGCTTCTTTGCACGCAACCTGCCGCTGCTGGTGACGGTGCGCGCGATCCAGGCGCTCGGCGCGGCCGCTTCGCTCAGCGTCTCGAGTGCCTTGATCCGCTCGATCTATCCGGCGCGCCAGCTCGGGCGTGGACTGGGCATCAACAACGTGGTGGTCGCCAGCTCCAACGCCATCGCGCCGACACTCGGCGGTCTGGTGCTGTCGGTGGCATCGTGGCCATGGATCTTTGCCGCCGCCTCGCCGCTGGCACTGCTGTCGTTGCTGTTGGGACGGCACGCGCTGCCCGATCCCAAGCCACGTGATGATCCGTACGATCTGCCGGCGGCGCTGCTGTGCGCGCTGACTTTTGGATTGATCATCGCCGGCCTGGAAACCGGCGTGCATGGCAGCTCGATGGCCGGCGCGGTGGCGATGGTGGTCGTCGGGGCCGTGGTGGCGGTGATCTTCGTGCGGCGTGAGCTGCGCTCGCGCATTCCGATCCTGCCGCTCGATCTGCTGGCCAATCGGGCGGTGGCGCTGTCGGCACTGGGCGGCCTGCTGGTGTTCATCGCGTCGATGACCATCATTTTGTCGCTGCCGTTTCGATTGCAGCATCACTACGGCTATCTGCCGGGCGAGGTCGGCGCGGTGATCACGCCCTGGCCGTTGATCGTGGTGCTGATCGGCCCGACCGCGGGCGCGCTGTCGGATCGCTATCCGGCCGGCCTGCTGGGCGGCATCGGCATGGCGGTGGCGACCGTCGGTATGCTGCTGCTGGCGTTCCTGCCCGAACACCTGTCGCACTTCGACGTGGCGTGGCGCATGGCGCTATCAGGCGCAGGCTTCGGGCTGTTCCTGGCCCCCAACGCGCGGCTGATCGTGCACTCGGCGCCGCATGAGCGCGCGGCCTCGGCCGGCGGACTGATTTCCACCACGCGCCTGACCGGACAGACGCTCGGGGCGACGCTGCTGGCGGCACTGCTGTCGATGGGGGTCGGGGCCGGGCCGGTGCCGGGACTGGTCGCCGCCGGGCTGGCGCTGCTGGCGGGCCTGTGCAGCCTGGCGCGTCTGAACTCGCGCTGACGGGTCCTTTAGGCGCCGATCACGGCCGGTAGATCGAAGCGGTGCTCGACCTGATCGGCGAGCTCGCCCGAGCTCGCCCAGGTCCACTCGGTGAAGCGCACAGCGCCGTGGCGATCCTGCAGCAGGATGGTCGAGCAGCGGGTGCCGTAGCTCGGCGCGCGGATGAACGCGCTCGACAGCAGCCGCTCCCATTCCAGACTCACGCCGGTGCGCGGCAGCTGCGCATCATCAGCCTGGCGCTCATCACGCAGCAGCGTCAGCAGCGCTGAGTCATCCGGCAGGCGCGTGAGCGCGGCCGCGAGCGCCGACTTGGCCGCGCGCACCTTGGGCCAGGGGGTATCGAGCAGGTGGTTCGACAGCGCGTAGACCCCGGGACCCAACACCCGGCCGGCGCCCGGCACGCTCTCGTACACCGCCAGCTGCTCGCCATCGCTGAAGATCAGATTGAAAGGGTTGTAGCGGACCGCGATCTTTTGCAGCTGCGCTAGCCAGCGCTCGACCGTCAAGCCGGCGGCAAGGGTGGCCGGTACCAGCTCGCCGCGGCTGGGCGCGGCGAGCTGCGGTAGCGCCGGATCGCGGTAATTGGTCAGCGCGGCGACGCGGCCATCGCGCGTCACGCCGAGCCAGGTGCCGCCGGCTTGCAGGTCGCGCCCGGCCAGAATTGGCGGCTGCCGCCACCACTGCGCGTTGGCCGCAGCGCGCTCATGAAACTCGTCGCGATTGGCCGCGAGCACCAGCGGATAGTCCGGGTGCGCGCGCCAAGCCAATAGGATCAGGCACATTCTCGCTCGTGCGGCGCGCTACAGCGCTGCGGCGTGGAACGTGTCGCAGTCGGCGACCCGCCCGGCGGCCAGGCCGCGCTTGAACCAGCTCACGCGCTGCGCGCTGGTGCCGTGGGTGAAGCTTTCCGGCACCACGCGGCCCTGGCTCTGGCGCTGCAGCGCGTCGTCGCCGATGTGCGAGGCGGCGTTCAACGCCGATTCGATGTCACCCTGCTCGAGCCAGTGTTTCTCCGCCTCGGCGTGAAAGGCCCACACCCCGGCGTAGCAGTCGGCCTGCAGCTCGACCTGCACCGAGGTGGCGTTGGCCTGCACCCGATCTTCACGCTGTCGCAGCGCGTCGACTTTGGCGGTGGTGCCCATCAGGTTCTGGACGTGGTGGCCGACCTCGTGCGCGATCACGTACGCCTGGGCGAAGTCGCCGGGTGACCCGAGGCGCTCGCGCAGCGTCTGGTAGAAGCCCAGATCGATATAGACCTTGCGATCCTGGGCACAGTAGAACGGCCCCATCGCGCTCTGGCCCGTGCCACAGGCGGTGGGAATGGCGTCGCGGAACAACACCAGGCGCGGGCGCTCGTAGGTCGCACCGGACTGCTGGAACAGCTCGCCCCAGACATCCTCGGTGCTGGCCAGAATGGTGGATACGAAGTGCGCCAGCGAATCGTTGGCCGGTGGCGCTGGGGCCGGCTGGCTCGGCGCGCTCGAAGTGCTCGGCGCGCTGACGTCGCTGCCGCCGCTGAGCAGATTCAGGACGGTCAGCGGGTTGACGCCGAATGCCCAGCTGCCCACCAGTACCAGCAGCAAACCGCCCAGGCCGAGGTGGATGCCGCCGAAGCGCATGCCGCCACCACCGCCGGAATCGTCGCGCCGATCCTCGACGTTGTCGCTCTCGCGGCTATCCTGCCAGCGCATGCGCGGTACCGAAGCTCAGGGACTGCGTTGCCGGTCGGCTTCGAAGAAGCCCCGTGCAATGCGTATGTAGTAGTTGGGCGACTCTTCAAAAAAGATCAGCGACGTGCCGGTGGTGAAGCAATACAGCTTGCCGTCCTCGCCCAGCCAGTTCATCGAGCAGTCGGTCTTGATGTGCTTGCCGGCCGCCAGACCCACCGGATCCTCGTTGTTGAATTCACCATGCAGCGTGTCGGGTGGCACCGCGTACTTCCAGATGCCGCCCGGTTGCGAGCGATCGACGTGCTCGGCGGCCCCGGCGCAAGGGGCGAGCGCGAGCAAGCCGGCGCACGCCGTCAGCGCGAAGACCAAAGCTAGGCGATGATGAATGCGAGGTTTCATACGGCCTTTTTCATCTGCGCCACCAGCTCCTCGCTCTGCTGCTGCGCGCGCTGATAGGCCGGGCGCGCGGTCAGCAGCGCCGAGTAGCCGGAAAATTTCGGCGTCGGCTCGAGCGCCTTGATCATCAGTCCGAAGCCGATCTGGGCGCCGAGGTAGATGTCGGCGGCGCTGATGCGATCGCCCAGAATGTAGGGCCCCGGCGTCAGCGCCTTCTCCAGCGTGGCGACGAAATCCTCGTAGCGGCCGTAGCCCAAGGCGGAGGTGCGCTCCGGCACCGGCCGCTCCAGCATGCGATCCATCAGTGCGGTGTCGACACAGCCGGCGCCGAAGAACATCCAGCGCAGATACGTGCCGCGCGCCGGATCGTCGGTGGGTGGCGCCAATGCCGCCTTCGGAAACGCGTCAGCCAGGTAGGCGCAGATCGCGCCGGTCTCGGTGATGGTGGTGCCGCGATGCGTAATCGCGGGCAGCTTGCCCATCGGATTGATCGCCAGGAACTTGGGCTGGCGCTGCTCGCCCTTCTGCAGATCGATGATCTCGATCCGGTACGGCGCGCCGACTTCCTCCAGCATCCAGTGCACCATGCGGGCACGGGACATCGGGTGGTAATAAAAGGTGATCGCGTCGCTCATGAGGGAGGTGACCTTAGCACCGCCGTCCGGAGCGCTCAATCACCCGATTTGTGTTTCATTATCAGCCTGTTAGGCCCCAGCGCGATTGGGGTCGCGCCACACCCGCTCGAACGGCAGACGCCAGGCATGCGGTGCCACCAGCTGGTGAATCGCATTCGGGCCCCAGGATCCTGGCGCGTACGGGCGCACCGCCGGCGGCGCCTCCAGCAACGGGGTTGAGACCTCCCACAATCGCTCGATGCCCTCGGCGGTGGTGAACAGCGTGTGATCGCCGCGCATCGCATCGAGGATCAGCCGCTCATAGGCCTCCAGTACGTCAGCGATCAGGCCGGTATCGTGCATCGCGAACTGCAGGCTCAGCTTGTCCAGGCGCATGCCTGGCCCGGGGCGCTTGCCATAGAACGACAGCGACATCTTGGAAGCATCGGCCAGGTCGAAGGTCAGATGGTCCGGTCCCTGGGCGCCGACACCCGAGCCGGCCGGAAACATGCTCTTCGGCGGCTCGCGAAACGCGATCGAGATAATGCGCTGGCCTTCGGCCATGCGCTTGCCGGTGCGCAGGAAGAACGGCACGCCAGCCCAACGCCAGTTGTCGATCGAGCACTTGAGCGCGACGAAGGTCTCGGTATCGGACTCGGCTGCGACGCCTTGTTCGGTGCGATAGCCGGTGTACTGGCCGCGCACCACATCGCTCGGCCGCAGCGGCAGCAGGCTGCGAAATACCTTGTTCTTCTCCTCGCTGATCGGCGCCGGCTCCAGCGCGGTGGGCGGTTCCATCGCCATGAATGCCAGGATCTGAAACAGGTGCGTGACCACCATGTCGCGGAACGCGCCGGTCTGCTCGTAGAACGCCGCGCGCTTGCCGAGCGCCAGGGTCTCGGGCACGTCGATCTGCACGTGATCGATGAAGTTGCGGTTCCAGATCGGTTCGAACAGGCCGTTGGCAAAACGGAACGCCAGGATGTTCTGCGCCGGCTCCTTGCCCAGAAAGTGATCGATGCGGAAGATCTGCTGCTCGTCGAACACCTCGTGCAGCCGCGCATTGAGTGACACCGCGCTGGCACGGTCGGTGCCGAACGGCTTTTCCATGATGATGTGCGAGCGCTCGACCAAGCCGGCTTCGCCCAGCAGGCGCACCGCGGCCAGCGCGGCGTTGGGCGGCACGCTCAGGTAATGCAGCCGGCGGCTCTCGCCCGACAGCGCGTGCTCGGCCTGATCGACCGCGGCCCGCAGCACGCCGGCGCCGGCCGACAGCGGCACATAGTCCAGGCTCTGAGCAAACGTGTTCCAGTCGGCCTCGGTCGGCTTGTGCGGGCAGAACTCCTCGAGTGCCTGACGCGTGAGCGCGCGAAACGCATCGCGATCGATGTTATCGAGCGACACGCCGATGATCCGCCAGGCCGGTATGAAGCCGGCGGTGGTCAGACGGAACAGACCCGGTAGCAGCTTGCGGCGCGACAGATCGCCGGTGGCGCCCACCAGCACCACCACTTGCGGGAAACGCGGCCCGACGCCGGCGGGAACCTTTTGCACGGCCGACTCCTCTGGTCACTGGCGGGCCGCCAGTCTATCTAAGGTGTCGCTACAACGGCGCCGTTAGCGGCTTAAACCTTCGGCGGCCGGGGTTCATCTAACCGTCATGAACCGCAATTGCCTGAAGCCCACCGGCAGCCTGCGCAGGTCGGCTGACATTGTCTGATGAGCCACTGCAACCCGAGCAGGAACAGCGCGCGATCGAGCGGGCGCGCCGTGGTGACATGCGCGCCTTCGAGCGCCTGTACCGCGCGCACGCCGGCTGGGTCTACGGCCTGTGCCTGCGGCTCACCGGCGAGCACGCCAGCGCCGAGGACTGTACCCAGGACACCTTCGTGGCCGCGTGGCGCGCGCTGGGCCGCTTCGAGCAGCGCAGCCGCTTCGCCACCTGGCTGCATCGGATCGCCGTCAATACCGTGCTCGGCCAGCGCCGCGGACCGCGATTGCAGCTGGTCAGCACCGAGACCCACGCCGGCGAGGTGGCCGACGTCGCCGCCCCCGGGGACACCCATATTCCGATCGACCTGGAACGCGCCATCGAGCGACTGCCGCCGGGTGCGCGCGACGTGCTGGTGCTGGTCGGACTGTACGGCTACAGCCATGAAGAGGCCGCGGACTCTCTCGGGATCGCCGTGGGCACCTCCAAGGCGCAGCTGCATCGGGCGCGCGCGCTGCTGTCGGCGCAGCACCTGGGCCCGCAACTGAGTGCGCAACTATGAATGAACCCGTGGATGAACTTCAGGCCCGGCTGCGCGCACTGCCACGCGAGATCCAGCCGCGACAGGATCTGTGGCCGCGCATCGAAGGTGCCATCCGGCCGCGACGTGCGGCGCGCTGGCCGCTGGCGCTGGCGGCCGGCATCGCGGTGGCTGGCGTGGCGATCGTGCTGGCGTGGAAGACACTGCAGGCCCCGGCCACGTCGCCGGCGCTGGCCGCGCTGCGCGCGGCGCCGGTGACCGCCGTGAGCTTCGCTCCGCCGCAGCAGGCCGGCTATCGCCAGGCGCGCTCGCAGCTGGAGCAGCTGTTTCGTCAGCGCCTGAGCTTGCTGCAGCCGCAGACCCGCGAGCGCATCGAGGCCAACCTCAAGATTATCGACCAGGCCGACGACGATATTCGCCGCGCGCTGGAGTCCGACCCGGCCAGTCCGCTGCTGCTGCAGCAACTGCAATCGACTCAACAGCAGGAATTGGATCTGTACACGGACGTCGTGCGCAATACCGAACCTGCGCTCGGAGGAAGCTCACTATGAATCACCCCACCATCGGACTGGCGCTGCTGACGGCGCTGGCGTGTGTCCATCCGGCGCAGGCGGCCGAGCGCAGCGTCGATCAGCATCAGGCGGCCGACCCCAACGGCACGGTCGAGATCATCAATGTGGCCGGCTCGCTCAACGTCAGTGGCTGGGATCGCTCCGAAGTGGCCGTCAGCGGCCAGATCGGTGAGCGCATCGACCGGGTCGAGCTCAGCGGCTCCGGCGCCAACACCACGGTGCGCGTGGTCGGTCCATCCGCCAGCCATTGGAGCGGCGATGGCTCGGCCCGTCTGACCATTCATGTGCCCGAGCACAGCGCCTTGAATGCTTCGGTGGTGAGCGCTGACCTGAGCGTCGAAGGCGTGAGCGGCGCCCAGCATCTGCGCAGCGTCAGCGGCTCGATCAAGAGCGACGGCGGCGGTGCAGCGCGCATCAACACCGTGGATGGCGGCGTGCAGCTGTCGGTCTCCGCCAATACCGACGCCGAGGTGGTGACCATGAGCGGCGATGTGACGCTCAAGGGCGCGGGCGGCGAGGTCCGGGTCACCACAGTCAGTGGCGGTGGCACGCTGACGTTAGGAGCGGTGCATAGCTTGCGGCTGCGCACCGTGGCCGGCGACTTCAAGATCGCGGCGCGGCTCGATCCGGCCGCCGCGGTCGAGGTTCAATCGGTCAGCGGCGATGTGCAGCTGGATCTGAACGGCGCCGCCGGTGCACAGTTCGATGTGCGCTCCTTGAGCGGGACGATCCATAACTGCAGCGGGCCACAGCCGGTCGAGGCGCAGTACGGCCCCGGCTCGCGCCTGAGCTTCAGCAACGGTGACGGCAAGGCCCAGGTGCGCATGACCTCGACCACCGGTGAGCTGGAACTGTGCGCTAAGTAACGCGGCTTAGGCGCCGCGTGCCGCCGCGCGATCGACCGCACGCACGGTGTAACCGCCCGACTTCTCATCGGCCTGCAGCTCCAGAAAGCCGCGTTTCTGCGCTTCGGCCAGCAGGTCGTTGAACGAGCGAAAGCCATGGGCGCGCTCGTTGAAGCCCGGGTGGCGACGCTTGATGGCCTGCTTGATCATCGAGCCCCAGATCGGCTCGTTCTCGCCGCGCTCCTCCGCCACCGCTTCCAGCGTCTCGATCACCAGGTCGAGGGCGTCGGCACGGTCCGGGCCGGCCGGCGCTGCGGGCGCAGTGCCGCCGCTGGCGGCGCCGCTGGCGGCGCTGGTACTGCCGGCCGCGGACCGCCGGCGCGAACGCGACGGGGCTTTGCGCACCAGGTCGTCGTAGTAGATGAACTCATCGCAGTTATTGATGAACAGATCCGAGCTCGAATTCTTGACGCCGACCCCGATCACGGTCTTGGCGTTCTCGCGCAGCTTGCTCACCAGCGGCGAGAAATCCGAATCGCCGCTGATGATCACGAAGGTGTCGACGTGCCCCTTGGTGTAGCACAGGTCGAGCGCGTCCACGACCATGCGGATGTCGGCCGAATTCTTGCCGGACTGGCGCACGTGCGGAATCTCGATCAGCTCGAACGCGGCCTCATGCAGGTCGCGCTTGAAATCCTTGTAGCGATCGAAATCGCAGTAGGCCTTCTTGACCACGATGTGGCCCTTGAGCAGCAGCCGTTCGAGCACCTTTTCGATGTCGAAGCTGGGGTAATTGGCATCGCGCGCACCGAGCGCGATGTTCTCTAGGTCGAGGAACACGGCCATCGTGGTCTCGGCCGTGACCGGCGGTTGATTATGCATAGCGGCTCGCATCATGACCGCTCCGGCGATTCAACGCGAGGCGGATGTGAGCGCGCGGGCGCCTACGGCAGATTCTGCAGCGCTGCGAACGTGCCCGGCGCGCTCGCTAGCTGCAGCAGTACCCCGGGGCTGTTGGTAGTCACGCCATTGACGATCGGGTGGGTCGCACTGGTGGCCACGACGATGTCGATCAGGCCATCGCCGTTGACGTCGGCCAGCGCCACCTCGTTGGCATCCTGCACCGGGTAGTTGCTGGCCGCCAGGAACGTGCCCGCAGTGGCAGAATTTTGCAGCAGCACGCTGACCACGTTGGTGCCGCCGATGATGATGTCCGGCAGCGTGTCGCCGTTGACATCAGCGATCAGGATCGACTGCGCCAGCGATCCGGGCGCGGTGGCGTAGGCGACCGGTGCCAGGAACTGGCCCGGATGCGTCGCATCCTGCAGCAGCACTTCGACCATCGGCGCGCTGCCGTCCGGCGGACCCGGATCGGTGATGATCAGATCATTGAAACCATCGCCGTTGACGTCGGCGATCGCGATCAGATTGGCGCCGGCCAGTCCTGCAGTCTCGGTGTACGCCGTGACCGGTGCGGCAAACGTCGTGGCGGTCGCGGCACCGGTGTGCAGCAGCAGCTTGACGCCGACGTTGTCGGTGAGCGCCACATCCGGCGAGCCATCGTGATTGAGATCGCCGACCGCCACCCAGTTGGCACCGCCGGAATAAAGCGGAATCGGCGCGGCAAACGTGCCGGGCGCGGTCTGCAGGAACAGCGACACGTTGTAGTCGGCCGACACCAGATCGGGCAGGCCGTCGCCGTTCATGTCACCGACCGCAACCTGCGAGGCGCCGGGCGAGGACAGAATGATCGGTGCACTGAAGGAGCCTTTGCTCGTGGCACTGTTCAGGAATACCGCCAGCGCGCCATCCTCGAAACTGGCCGAGACGATGTCGGGCACGCCGTCGTGATTGATATCGGCGGCGAGCAGATAGAGCGGATTGTTGCCGTCGCTGATCAGCACCGGCGCGGCGAACGCGCCGATGCCGGTCGACAGATAGGCCCTCAGGTTTCCGGCGAACGGCGGGCCGCCGCTCTTGACCGTGCTGGTCTGCACGATCGACGGAAATCCAATGCCGTTGAAGGCGGCGGCGACCAGTCCATACGACACCTCAAAAGGCATCGGCGGGACGAAGTTGCAGTTAATGCAGTCGTGGTCATCGCCACAGCTCGACAGTCCGACCAGGGCAGTGGCCAGCAGTGCGACATTGCGGAATCGAGCGGTGGCTTTTGGCATCAGACCCGTCCCGGCCGAAGTGCAGCGTGGTGAGGGGAAAAGGCGATCATCGTCCAAACGATTCAGCCGCGGCGCGGTTGACCGTTCGGCGGCCCAGCCCGCGCCCCAGCTGCATGCCTCCCGAACGTTCGGGAACAGCGTTACTGTAACAACAGAGGATCAGAATTTAGCCTAGAAGTGGACATTGGATCAGTTTCAGATTCAATCACCGGCTGTGCGCGGCGCCCTTATCGTGCTCCCGAACTTGAGGACGGTGAGCGGTAGCCGCCCGAATTAGCGCCCGAAGACGAGCTCGACATGCGACCGCCCGAGGACGAAGTACCGCCCATGCCCGAGCTCGATGAACTCGAAGAGCTCGATGCACTGGACGTCCCACCTGGACGGCGTGCACCCGGTGCCATCGGAGTCGCCGGCGCAGTCGAGGAAGGTGGGGCTGCACCGCCCGGTGTACCGCCCGTGCTTTGACCAGGTGCTGACGCGCCGGCCGCGCCCCCAGCTGCCCCGCCGCCGCCACCGGTCTGAGCCAACACGGCAATGGATGCCCCGGTGCCGATCACGACCGCCATCAGGCTGGCCCACTTCGCTGCTCGCATCGCGCTCTCCTTGATCGTTGTGTTTCCGGTCGCAACGCTAGCGCGCCTGTCGCGGCCTGCGTGTCGGACCGCGGCTCAGTGCGAAGTCAGGCGCGCAGGCGCGTACCCGCGGCGGCCACCGACAACGGATCGGTCAGCATTAACCGCAAATGGCTGCAATGGGCACGCCGCTCAGTGTCGGCCGGGCCGCCGGAGCGCGACGCGAGGGCTGCCTCGATCGACCCCGGAACGGGTACTGCTAGAGCGCTGTCCGAGTGACTGAAGAGGCGCTGCAGCAGCCGCCCGGTCGGGCGTCGTTCGGCGGCCTCGGGCGTGGCGATTTGCGCAGGCTAAATGAACTGTGACCGGTTTCGCGTTTTCCGCCTCGAGCACGCGGTCGCGACGTTCGCAATCAGGAATATGTGTGATGTCTGCCGACACCAAAACATTGCGCTCAGATAACGTCGTTTGAGAATGCCAACCGCAGAAGAGCAACCGCCCTTGTCGGCCTCACAGACCCCAGCCGCCGGTGCCCAGTTCCAGGGCTACCCGCGCCGCTGCGTGCTGATCATCGACGATGATCCGGCGTTCGCGCTGCTGGCCGGCGAAACCCTGCAGCAGGCCGGGTTCGAGGCGCGCATCGCGCTCAACAGCAAGGAAGCGATCACCTCGTTCGAGCAGGGCAAGCCCGACCTGGTGCTGCTGGACGTCGAATTGCCCGGCAGCAACGGCTTTGATCTGTGTGCCACGCTGCGGCTGATGAGCCCAGGCATCGATGTGCCGATCGTCATGGTCACCGGGCACGATGACACCGAGTCGATTGCCCAGGCCTACCAGGCTGGCGCTACCGATTTCATCCACAAGCCGGTGCTGTGGCCGACGCTGCCCCATCGGGTGGGCTTCATCCTGCGGGCGCGCGACAGCATGCTGGCATTACAGGCCACCGAGCAGAAAAATCGGGCGCTGCTGCAGGCCCTGCCCGACACCATCTTCATCATCGGACGCGACGGCGTGCTGATCGAGCACATCACCGGTGACGCCAAGGGCAGCGGCAAGAATCTGGTCGGCCGCTCGCTCGAGCAGGTGCTGCCGGCCGCCGTTGCGCTGGCCGCCCGTCAGGCGGTGAGCAGCCCGAATCGCCTCGAGCTGTCCACGCACGAGTTCGTGGTGGGCAAGGGCAAGGACCAGCGCTCGTTCGAAGCACGCTTGCGGCCGCAGCCCAATGGCACGCTGCTGGTCGTCACCCGCGACACCACCGAGCGGCGCAAGGCCAAGGCGCGCATCGAGTACCTGGCGTATTACGACATCCTGACCGGACTGGCCAATCGGCAGCAGTTCGTGCGCGAGGCCGGTGGCGCCATGCGCGCCGCCAAGGAAAGCGGCCAGATGATGGCGCTGCTGTACCTGGACCTGGACCGTTTCAAGCGCATCAACGACAACCTCGGACACTCGGTCGGCGACGCGCTGCTGAAGAACGTCGCCCGCCGGCTCGAGCACAGTACCCGGCCGGCGGACGTCGCCACGCCGAGCGCCGACAATCAGCGCCAGGCGCGGGTCGCGCGCCTGGGCGGAGACGAGTTCGTGGTGCTGCTCACCGGTCTGACCGACGAGGCGCAGACCGCGGCGGTCGCCAACCGCATTCGCCAGTCGCTGGGCGAACCGCTCGACTGCGGTGGCCACCGGCTGGTGGTGACGCCGAGCATCGGCATCGCGCTGTATCCGCAGGATGGCACCGATATCGAGGATCTGCTGGTCAAGGCCGACATGGCGATGTACCAGGCCAAGGACCAGGGTCGCAACGGCTACGCCTTTTACGGTCACTCGATGGCGGTGCGCTCGCTCGGGCGTCTGGAACTCGAGAACGATCTGCGCACCGCGTTTCAGAACAATGAATTCCAGATCTACTACCAGCCCAAGGTCGAGCTTGCGACCGGCGCCATTGTCGGCGTGGAAGCGCTGCTGCGCTGGCATCACGCCACGCGCGGTTGGATCGCTCCGGACGTGTTCATCCCGGTGGCCGAGGAGACCGGGCTGATCGCCGAGCTGGGCGACTGGGTGATCCGTGAATGCTGCAAGCAGCTCAGCGCCTGGGCCAACGATGGCCTCGGCTACCTGTCGATCGCCGTCAACGTCTCGGTGCAGCAGTTCGCCCGCATGGATTTCGTCGAATCGGTGCTGCGCTCGATGTGGCACTACAGCGTGCGTCCGGAGAAACTCGAGCTCGAGATCACCGAGAGCCTGCTGATGCGCAACGTCGATGATACGACCTCGTGCATGAAGCGCTTTCGGGCCGCCGGCGTCACGCTGTCGATCGACGACTTCGGCACCGGCTATTCCTCGCTCGGCTACCTGCGCCAGTTTCCGGTCGACGCACTCAAGATCGACCGCTCGTTCGTCAAGGATCTGCATACCAGTGACGACGACGCCGCGATCTGCGCCGCCATCATCGCGATGGCGCGCGAGCTCAAGCTGAAGGTCATCGCCGAAGGCGTGTCCAACATCGAGCAGCTCGATTTTCTGCGCCAACACCGCTGCGACCAGGTGCAGGGCTACCTGATCAGCCAGCCGATTCCGGTCGCCGACCTGCTGAATCTGCTGCGCAATACGCCTTCGATCCTGGCGGTCAATCCGGCAGCTCCGGACAGCGCCCCGTGACTGCGTGGCTGATCCAATGGGTCGGCAGGCTGGCGCTGCGGGCCAAGCTGCGGGTGATCGTGCTGTACGCGGCGGCCGTGGCGCTGGTCATGACCGGCGCGATGTACTACTGCGGCGAGATGTTCAAGCTGCGCCTGGCGGAAGCCCAGCAGCTGGCGACCCTGGCAACCGCGGTCGGCGAGAATACCGCCGGCCTGATGAAATCCGCCAACCGCGTGCCGGTGCGCCGCTCGCTCGGCACGTTGCGCAGCGACGGCGACGTGCGCGCAGCCGCGCTGTTTGACGTCGCCGCCAATCCGATTGCCGACATCAGTTTCGGCACCGATGTGGCCTCTACCTCTGATCGGCTGCGGGCCTGGGCGCTCGACGCCGGCGGCGCCGACAAGCAGCCGATCCGCTTCGACGGCATGACCGGCGTCAAGATCCAGGTGCCGGTGGTATTGGACGGTGAGCGCCTCGGCACGCTGCACGTCGAAGCGGTGCTGAGCCGCTTCTATCGCCAGTTGCCCGGTACGCCGCTGGCGATGTTGCTGGCAGTCGCGCTGGCCTTAGCGGTGGCCTACACGCTGTCGATCCGGCTGCAGCGTTTCATCTCCGCTCCGATTCGCGATCTGGCCCAGGTGGCGCGCAATGTCTGCGCCAGCAAGAACTTTTCCATCCGTGCGCAGAAGGAAACCCAGGACGACTTCGGCGCGCTGATCGACGATTTCAACGAGATGCTGGCCGAGCTCGAGCGCCGCGACCTGAATCTGCGGCTGTATCAGAACGAGCTGGAAAAGCGCGTACGTGAGCGTACCGCCCGGCTGGATACGGCGGTGGCCGAGGCGCAGGAGTCATTGCAGCGCGCCGAGAAGGCCAGCCGTGCCAAGAGTGAATTCCTGGCGCGCATGAGCCACGAGATCCGCACGCCGATGAATGGCGTGCTCGGCATGGCCGAGCTGCTGCGACACTCGACCACGCTCGATGCCCGTCAGCGCCGCTACGCCGCCACCATTCACCAGTCCGGCAGCGCGCTGCTGGACATCATCAATGACATTCTGGATTTCTCGAAGATCGAAGCCGGCAAGCTCGAGCTCGATGTCGCGCCGTTCGGTCTGCGCGACATCGTCGAGGACGCCATCGACATCCTGGCCGAGCGCGCCCACACCAAGGGACTGGAGCTGATCTGCGATATCGCATCCGAGTTCGACACCCGCGTCAGCGGTGACGGCCAGCGGCTGCGCCAGATCATCATCAATCTGCTCAGCAACGCGGTGAAGTTCACCGAGCGCGGCGAGGTCAAGATCACGGTGCGGCACGAAGGCGCCGGCCTGACCAATTCGCAGTTCCGGTTCGAGGTCAAGGACACCGGCATCGGCATCAAGCCCGAGAACTGCAACGCGATCTTTGAATCATTCGCGCAGGAGGACAGCTCGACCACGCGCCAGTACGGTGGCACCGGGCTGGGACTGGCGATCTGCAAGCAGCTGGTGGAGTTGATGGGCGGGCAGATCGGCGTGTCGAGCACGCCGGGCGAGGGATCGACCTTCTATTTCTCGGTGCCGCTGGCGACCGATCCGACCGCGGAGCGCGAGCGACGCACCACCGTGCTCAATCGCACCCGCATGCTGATCGTGGATGACAACACCACCAATCGCGAGATCATGCGCCATCACCTGCAAAGCTGGGGCGTGGTCGTGACCGAGGCGACCTCGGGGCGGCATGCGCTCGAGATACTGGACAAGGCGCTCGGCGGCCAGTTTGACGTATTGATCGTCGACGGTCAGATGCCGGACATGAAGGGCGCCGCGCTGGCATCGAGCATTCGCGCGCGGCCGCAGTTTGCCGGGGTGTCGGTGCTGATGATGACCTCGACCCTGTCGTCGGCCCCGGTGCCCGACCAGGCCAGCGACGGCGCCACCGCCTGGTTGAGCAAGCCGGTACGTCGGGCCCAGCTGCACGCCTGCCTGGCCTCGCTGGTCACCAATCTGGCGCTGTCCTCGGATGCCACGCTCAGCGGCCCGCGGCCGGAGACGATTGCGCTGTTGCAGGCGGAGAAGAAGCGCTCGAGCGTGCGCCGGGTACTGCTGGTCGAGGACAATCCGGTCAACCAGGAAGTCGCGCAGGCGATGCTGCTAGAGCTGGGAGTCGAGACCGTCAGCGCCTGGAGCGGCGAAGAGGCGCTGGAGAAGATGTTCGCCGAGAGCTTCGAAGTGGTGCTGATGGATTGCCAGATGCCCAAGCTCGACGGTTACGCCGCCACCCAGCGCTATCGCGACTGGGAAAAGGAGCATCAGCGGGCGCGCACGCCGATCGTCGCACTGACCGCCAATGCACTCAGCGGCGATGCCGAGAAATGCTTCGCCGCCGGCATGGACCGCTACCTCAGCAAGCCATTCTCCGGTGACCAGCTGTACCAGGTACTGGAATCGTGCGTGACCGATGCCGCGCCGCCCGAGATTGAAGCCGAGACCCCGACCCGCAAGGAGCTCGTGTTGCTCGACCGGCAGGCGCTCGGACGCATCCGCGCGCTGCACCGGCCCGGCGGCCCGAACCTTTTGGCCAAGGTTCTGGGGCTGTACTCGTCAAGCTCGCTGGCGCTCACCGAAGCGCTGCGCACCGGGCTTTCGGGCAACGATGCCGAGAGCATTCGCCAGGCCGCACACGCGCTCAAGTCCAGCAGCGCCAATGTCGGGGCGATGGCATTCGCCGAGCTGTGCAAGGAAGTCGAAGTAGCCGCCTCCAAGGGCGAAATCGAGCACGCGCGGGTGTTGATCGACGGCCTTCTGGCCGAGCACAAGAAGGTCCTTGAGGCGCTGGATGCGCAGAGCCTGGCGGCCTGACGGTCGCTGGCGTTCTGCTCTAGAATAATCGGCCGGCCAGGGTTGCTGGCACGGCCAATCATCGCCCAGGGAGTCATCCAACATGAAGAATCGTTCTGCTGTTCTGCTGCTGTCGGCGGCGCTGTCGCTGGGCGTCGGTCTGTCGCTGGCGGCCGATCAGCCTGCGAGCCCGGCAGCCAATCCGCTCGATGCCATTCCCGACAAGATGCCGTTCAACACCCCGTACGGCGCGCCGATCTCACTGCCGCGGGCGCAGGCGCTGATTGCGGCCGCGATCGCCGAGGCCAGCAAGCGTGGCTGGCCATTGAACGTCGCGGTGGTGGATTCGGGCGCCAACCTGGTGGCGTTCGCGCGCATGGACGGCGCGCAGCTGGCCTCGATCGCGATCGCCGAACACAAGGCACGCAGCGCCGCCAAGTACCGGCGCCCGACCAAGGCGTTTGAGGATGCGGTGCAGAAGGGCGGTTACACCTACGTTCTGTCGCTCGATGACCTGGTCGCGTCCCGCGGCGGGATCCCGCTGATCGAGGACGGCAAGCTGATCGGCGCCATTGGCTGTTCCGGCGGCACCGGCTCGCAGGACGAAGTGGCATGCACCGCCGGAGCCGCAGCGCTCGGCAAGTAAGGCGCTGACTCGATCCTCGCGGGCATGCGCCGATGGGCCGCTATCGATTTATTCTGATCGCTGTTGTGGGCGCACTCGCCGCCGGCGCGGCTGTGGCCGACAGCCCGCCGGCGAGCCCGGCCGCCAGCGCTGCGGCAGCCCCGGCCAACGCCGGCACCAATATCCCGCGCGCGGTCCTGACCGGCGAGCAGGTGATCCAGATCCTCGATCAGACGGTCGATTGGTATCGCACGCTCGGTACCCAGCAGCAATCGGCCAACCAGCCCAGTGACCTTCTGATCCTGTACGCCAATCAGCAGACCGCCAGTCAGGTGATCTCGCTGGCATTCGACATCGCCCGCGCCAACGCCGAGCTGCTCAGCAGCGAGGCCAGCAGCGCCAAGCCGTCCGCAACCAGCTCCGCCAACGCGGCCAGCGGCCCCAGTGGCAGCGCCGGCGCCACGGCGCAGTCGATGCAGGCGATGCAGAAGAAGCTCGACGCTCAAAAGGCCTCGATCCAGTCCGAGATCGATGCCGACCAGCGCGATCTGGCCGCCGGCAAGGGCAACAAGGCCGATCTGGAAGGCAAGCGCTCCGAGCTGCAGAGCGAGCTGGCCATGATCGGGGCGCGCGCCAACCTGCTCGACACCATGTCGCAGTTCGTCAGTCAGAGCGATGCCAAGTCAGCCAGCGCCAATGCGCTCAAGGCGCATATCGATGCGATTGCGATGTCGGTGCCGACCGCCGGCATCGCCACGCCGGCCGCGGTCGCGGCCACGCCCGCCGCCGCTTCGCCGACGGCTAAGGCCCCGCCCGCGAGTGCGGCGACGCCGTTCGCCAGCCCCAGCAGTGCCCAGGATCGACTCGGCATCTGGGACTTGATCCAGAACGTGCTGCGGCTCTCCAGCAAGCTCAGCACGATCAACGCGATTGATCGGCGCACCGCCGCGCTCGAGCAGACCTTCCACAAGATCAGCGCCGCGCCGGTCGCGCAGCTCAAGGCGCTGTCGGCCAAGAGCGAAGAGCTGGCCGGGCAGGCCGACAGCGCGCACGGCGATGCACTCAAGAGCGTGCGCGACCAGCTCGATACGCTGGCGTGGCTGTTCAAGCAGACCTCCGACATCATGCTGCCGCTGGGCAAGGAGGAAATCCTGCTGCAGCAGTACCGCCATAACCTGCAGAGCTGGCGCGAGTCGGTCGAGCACCAGTATCACGAGGGGCTGGCGGCGCTGGGTGTGCGCGTCGGCATCCTGCTCTTGCTGCTGGCGATGGTCTTCATCGGCGCGGAGATCTGGCGCCGGCTGGTGCTGCGCTACACCCATGATCCGCGTCACCGCTACCGCCTGCTGCTGCTGCGCAAGCTGACCTGCTGGACGCTGGTGATTTTGATCGTCGGTCTGACATTCGTGACCGAGCTGAGCACGTTTGCCACTTTCGCTGGCCTTTTGACCGCCGGTGTCGCGGTCGCCATGCAGAGCGTGCTGGTGTCGATCGTCGGCTACTTTTTCCTGATCGGAAAATACGGCCTGAGGGTCGGTGACCGGGTGCAGATCGGCGCGGTGAGTGGTGAAGTGATCGACATCGGGCTGGTGCGCATGCATCTGATGGAGCTCAATCCACAGGGGCCGCTGGGCGCCACCGGGCGCGTGGTCGCGTTCGCGAATTCGATCGTGTTTCAATCCTCGGGCGGCTTGTTCCGGCAGATCCCCGGGGTCAATTTCAGCTGGCACGAGACCACGCTGCGGCTGCCGGATGGCTGCAACTACGTCGCGGCGAAGGAACAGCTGCTCAAGGCCGTGACCGGCGTGATCAAGGAATACCAGGACGAGCTGGCGCGCCAGACCCGGCAGATCGAGAAGGCCACGGCCTCCAACTCGGTGGGCGCGGCGATGCCGCAGGTGCAGCTGCGCTTCTCGGCCGCGGCGGTGGAAGCGGTGATTCGCTATCCGGTACAGCTGCAGCACGAAGCCGAGATCGATGAGCGCGTGTCGAAGGAGCTGGTGCAGGTGCTCACCGAGCTGCAGGGCTCGGTGCGCCACGGCTGACCACGATAGGCGACCAGCGCCGCAGCGCCCTACAGCTTGCGGTTGGTGCCGGTCACCCGCAGGCGCGGCATTTCGAGCGTGGTGCTGAGGAAATCGAACGCCTCGTCCGCCGGCATCGGCCGCGCCACCAAAAACCCCTGAATCGAATTGCAGTGCTCGGTGGCCAGAAACTGCCACTGTTCCTGGGTCTCGACCCCTTCGGCGACCACCTCGAGCCCGAGCGCGCGTCCGAGCGCGATGGTCGCTTTGCACAGCGCGGCATCGTACGGGTCGACCGCGCAGTCCTTCACCAGCGAGCGGTCGATCTTCAGGCAGTCGACATTCAGCAGCTTGAGTCGCGACAGCGACGAGTGGCCGGTACCGAAGTCGTCGATCGACAGCGTGACACCCTGCGCCTTGAGCAGCGCCAGCTGCCGTTCGGCGATCTCCGGTGAGCGCATGGCGGCGGACTCGGTGATCTCTAGCTCCAGCAGCTTGGCAGGAATGCGCGCCTCGTTCAGCAGCGCAATCACGCGCTCGCTGAAATTGTCACGTGCCAGCTGCACCGGCGACAGGTTGACCGACAGGCGCAGCGGCTCGCCGCCATCGCCGAGCCAGCGGCCCAGATCGGCGCACGCGGTCTCCAGCACCCACTGTCCGATCGCCTCGATCAATCCGGTTTCCTCGGCGATCGCGATGAACACGCCCGGCGGGATCAGGCCGCGCTTCGGGTGATTCCAGCGTATCAGCGTCTCAAATCCAATCGGCCGACCGGTGATGGTGTCGACGCGCGGCTGGTAGTGCAGCACGAACTCGCGCCGCTCGACTGCGCCGCGCAGGTCGACCTCGAGCGCCAGGCGATCGGCGCTGCCGAGCATCGAGGCGTCGAATAGCCGGAACGAATCCCCGCCCTGGTACTTGGCCGCATACATCGCCACATCGGCGTGCTGCAGCAGAGTCGAGCCGTCGGTGCCATCCTTGGGCGAGACCGCGACTCCGACGCTGGCCGAGGTATAGATCACGCGCCCGGGCAGCGCGATGTTGCCGCCGAGCTGGGCGAAGATTTTGGAGACGATGGCATCGATCGAGATGTCTTCCTTGATCTCGGTCACCACGATCACGAATTCATCGCCACCGAGGCGGGCGACGATGTCGGTGTCGCGGACACTGCCGCGGATGCGGCGCGCGACCTCGGTCAGGAGCTTGTCGCCGATGTCGTGGCCGAGAGTGTCGTTGACGTGCTTGAACCGGTCGAGATCGACCAGCATCACCGCGCAACGGGTGCGGGTTTCGATCGCCTGCGCCAGCACCCGATCCAATCGCGCCCGAAATCCCAAGCGATTGGCCAGACCGGTCAGCGGATCGTGGTAGGCCAGAAACGAGATCTCGCGCTCCGAGCGGCGCAGCTCCTCGCGCACCCGCACCTGCTCGGTGATGTCGGCCTGAATGCAGATCCAGCCGCGCACACCGCCCTGTGAATCGAGCAGCGGGCGGGCGTCGGTATCGAGCCACCACTCGCGGCCATCCTTGCCGCGCACCAGAATCTCGAAGCGTACCCCGCGTCCGGCGGCGAATGACTCGCGCACCCGCGCCACCGTGGCCGCATCGGTGCCTTCGAAGTACAGCAGCTTGCTGGTCAACTGGCCGATAGCCTCATCGACGCTGTAGCCGGTGAGCCGCGAAAAGCTGTCATTGACCCACACCAGGCGGCGCTGGGCGTCGTTGATCGTCACCGAGTAGCCGGTGGTGCGGGCGACCAGGCCGACCCACTCCGATTGCACCGGATCCTGGCCCTCGTCGCTGTGCTCGATCTGGGGGCTGCCGGCCGAGGTGTGGGACTTGAGCGGCAGCAGCCACATCAGCAGCCACGGCGCGCAAAACAGCAGCGTGCACTCGCCCCACTGCAGCACGCCGGCTGTCAGTAACCCGACCGTCAGGCACACGCTCGCCAGCAGGCTGGCGGCGATAATCAGGCGGCGGGGTGTCACCGAGACCTGGTTGCCGAAGACCATGGGACAGCGTGGACAAGGCGCCGGTTTATTTCCATGCAATGGGTGGCAGTTCAGCCAATTCGCAGGCGCTGGCTCGGATCGCCGATATTGAAATTTCTACTGCAGCAGCCGTGGGTGCCGACGCTGCCAGGCCGCGGTTCGACCCGAAGCTGTGATGTAGCGCACACTATTGGATAACAGAGGGCCGACTCGTGCTGCATGACGGTACGAGTCGTAACAACGATCACGAAGGGAGCGTCCATGAATATCAGGAAGCTGCAGCGCGGACTGAGCTATTGCGGTCGCGTCGAGGCGGTGCGTCAGACCTATCACGTATTCGAAGCATCAGGAGATTTTCTGGTGCTGTCGTTTGCGCGCTCGAAGGCACGGCGCGGCTCCGGGTATTTCAATTTCGTGCAGCACGAAGCGGTGGAATTCGTGCGCTCGCGGCTGGCGCGCCGCCGCAGCGGTGTGACCGCCAAGGATGCCATGCAGGTGGCGCAGCGCACGCGGCACGTGCCGAGCAGTCTGGCCGGTTTGAATATCCTCTATGTGCTGGTCGGGCTCGGCCAGGCGCGGATCCTGCGCTCAGGAGCGAACCGGCAGCTGTTCTTCAAATTGCACAAGCCGCGCAAGCCGCGCGCGCGCGGCTAAAAGCCGGTCTTGGGTTTGACGCCGGCCAGAGTTTCCATCAGCAGAGCCGGCGAGTGCGCCAGCGGCGGATGCTCTGTACGCAGCTGCGCGATCACCTGCGGTATTTGCTCGGCCGGCACCGGCTTGCTGAACAGGTAGCCCTGGACCTGATCACAGCGCACCGTGCGCAGCAGCTGCAACTGCGCGGCAGTCTCGACGCCCTCGGCCACGGTCGACATTCCGCACGAACGCGCCAGCGCCACGATCGTCTCGACGATGGCCAGCGCCTGCGACGTGTCGGTGATATCGTGAATGAAGGACTGGTCGATCTTCAGGGTATCGATCGGCAGCCGCGCCAGACGGCGCAGCGATGAATAGCCGGTGCCGAAGTCATCGATCGCGACCCGCATGCCGATCTCGCGCAATTGCTCGAGCTTGCGGGTCGAGGCCTCGACATCCTGCATCAAACTGCTTTCGGTAATCTCGATGTCCAGTCCAGCGGCTTCAGTCGCCCAGGGCTTGATCGCGGTGATCGTGCGCGGCACGAAGTCGCGGCGCTTCAATTGCACCGGCGAGACGTTGACCGCCACGCGCATCGGCAAAAGTCCGCTGCGAACCCACAGCTGACAGTCGAGCGCCGCCTGTTCCAGCACCCACTGGCCGACATCGGCGATCAGGCCGGTGCTCTCCAGCAGCGGAATGAAGCGCACGGGTCCGACCAGGCCCGAGGCCGGGTCCTGCCAGCGGATCAGGGCCTCAAGTCCCTCCACCCGGCCGCTGGCCAGATTGATCTTCGGCTGGTAATGCAGCACGAATTCGTGCCGATCCAGCGCGCCGGCAAGGCGCGATTCGAAGGCGATGCGATCGCTGCCAAGGGCACGGTCCAGCAGCCCGTAGACGGCATAGTGCTCGTCGGTTTCCTTGGCATGGTTGAGCGCGGCTTCGGCGTTTTGCACCACGGTGTCGGCACTTTGCCCATCCATCGGAAAGCACGCGACTCCGCAGCGGATCGACGGCCGGATCTCGTGGTTCTCGATCCTGAAGGGCTCAACGAAGAAATTGGCCACCTCACTCTGCATCCATCGACCGGTGCCTTCCGACACGGCGCCGCTACGGAAGGCGGCGGCAAAGGTGCCGCCACCGAAGTGCGCCGCACATTCCGAATCGGCCAGCTCGCGCTTCATGCGGTCGGCGATCTTCCCCAGCAGCAGATCGCTGACGTGGCGCCCATAGGTGTCGTTGATCAGCCCCAGCCGCTGCACGTCGAACACGATGATCGAGGTGGTCGACTGGGTTTCGGTTTCGTTCTGAAATTTACGCGCCAGCCGCTCGCAGAACAGGCTGCGCTTGGCAAGGCCAGTGGCGGCATCGAAATACGACAGGAATTTGACCGTGGTTTCCTTCTCGTAGTACTGCAGCGCGAAGCCGATGTTCGCCACCATTTCGCGCAGCGCGGTCACTTCGGACTCGTCAAAGAAATGCAGCTCGTGCGAGCACAGCACGCACACGCCGATGCCGGTGCCGTCCACCATCAGCGGCAATACGATCAGCGAGCCGATGCCGCTGGCGTGCAGGTGCCCCAGCAGCTGCCTGGCCGCCGCATCGGCCTGCACATCGTTGCAGATCATCGGATTGCCCGATTGAATGGCCTGCGAGGTCATGGTCTGGGTGCCGGCGGTGTCCTCGAGCGGAAACTGCAGGTCGGTGAGCATCTCGGGGCGCATGCCGGCCGAGGCCGCCGGAATCATGGTCAGAGACCCGGGGACCACCAGGTTGATCAGCGCCAGTTGGTAGCCGCCATGCTGATGCGCGATGCGGCACACCTCGGTGAGCAGTTCGGCGCGGTCGGAGATGCGCACGATCGCCGAATTGATGGTGCTGAGCATGCGGGTGACGCGGCTCAGGCGCTGAATGCGCAGCTCCTGCTCGCGCCGCAGCGTCACGTCGCGGTCGGTACCGCGGTAGCCCAGCAGCTCGCCGCGCGCGCCGTAGATGACGGTTGCGTTGCGCTCCAGCCAGCGCAGCTGGCCGTCGCGGTGGCGCCAGCGCGCGACTGAACCGCTGAGCTTCATCGGCCCGTGCACCGGGTCGGGCAGCGCCGGCGGATCGTCCGGTCCGGCCACGCGCAAATGATCGTAGCGATGCTCGAGCAGCTCGGCGGGCTCGTAGCCCAGGATGTTGCGCACCGCCGGACTGGAAAAGGTGAAGCGTCCGGTCGCGTCGAGCTGCCAGATCCAGTCCTGCGAGGTCGCGACGATGTCGTGCAGCAGATGCTCGGTGGCGCGCTGCTTCAGGCGGGTCTCGGCTTCGCGCAGCGCACGCTCGATCGCCGGCACCAGCCGCATCAGGTTGGTCTTGAGAACGTAGTCGGTGGCGCCGCGGCGCAGCGCCTCGATCGCGCGCTCCTCGCCGATCGTTCCGGAAACGAATACGAACGGGATATCGGGCGTGACTTCCTGCGCCACCTTCAGCGCGCCCATGCCGGAGAACTGCGGCATGGAGAAATCCGACAGGATGATGTCGGGGGTGCGCTCGGCCAGCTCACGGCGCAGATCCGGCTCGGTCTCGACCCGGACGATCTCGCACTGCATCCCGGATTTTTTCAGCCAGCGCGCGACGATCTCGGCCTCGGCGACCGAATCTTCGACCATCAGCACCTGCAGTTTCTGTGGCATTGAGACCAGGGCAGCGGCGGCGACGATGTCGCGGCGCGCCCACACACTTCAGTGGGATACGCGATCGAGTGAATGTTCGCACTTCACTGCGCGCGAACGTAGAACCGGAAATGCAGGCTGTGAATTAGGTCCGCGCTGAATCCCAGCTTCAGTCCGTCCTACACCCGATGGGCGTTTTTTTACCTGAAAAAGTGGGTGCGATTAGGACAGCCCGGTGACCGTGCCATCATCGGTGATGTCGATCTTCACCGCCGACGGCACCTTCGGCAGACCCGGCATGGTCATGATGTCGCCGCAGATCATCACGATGAATTCGGCGCCGGCGGCCAGCCGCACTTCGCGGATGTTGACGATGTGTCCGGAAGGCGCGCCGAGCAGGGTCGGATCGGTCGAGAACGAATACTGGGTCTTGGCGACGCACACCGGATAGTGGCCGTAGCCCGAATCCTGCAGGCGCTGGATATGCGCTCGCACCTTCTGATCGGCGCTGATGTCGGCCGCACCATAGACCTTGCTGGCGATGGTCTTCATCTTGTCCCACAGCGACAGTGACTCCTCGTACACGAAGGTCATGCTCGACTGCTTCTGCTTGTCGACCACGTCGACCACGGTCTGTGCCAGCTCGGTGGCGCCGCGCGAGCCGTCGGCCCAGTGCCGCGCCAGCACCACCGGTGCGCCGTGCACCGCCATCTTCGATTTCAGCAGCGCAATCTCGGCGTCGGTGTCGAAGCTAAAGTGATTGATCGCGACCACGCACGGCAGGCCATAGTGATTGCGCACGTTGGCGACGTGCCGCTCCAGGTTGGCAATGCCCTTCTCGAGTACCTGCAGGTTCTCCTTGTTGACATCGCGCAGATGGCTGCCGCCGTGATACTTCAGCGCCCGCAGCGTGGCGACGATAACCGCCGCCGACGGCCGCAGCCCGGATTTGCGGCACTTGATGTCGATGAACTTCTCGGCGCCCAGGTCGGCGCCAAAGCCCGCCTCGGTGACCACGTAATCGGCCAGCTTCAGCGCCGTGCGTGTGGCCAGCACCGAATTGCAGCCGTGCGCAATGTTGGCGAATGGACCGCCGTGCACGAATGCCGGGTTGTTCTCCAGGGTCTGCACCAGATTGGGCTTGATGGCGTCCTTCAGCAGCACCGTCATGGCACCGTGCGCTTGCAGGTCGCGCGCCAGCACCGGCTTGAAGTGATGGGTATAGCCCACGACGATGTTGCCGAGCCGGTTCTTCAGATCGGCGATGCCGGTCGCCAGGCACAGGATCGCCATCACCTCGGAGGCGACCACGATCGTGAAGCCGTCCTGGCGCGGGAAACCGTTGCTCGGGCCGCCCAGCGCCACGGTGATGTCCCGCAGCGCGCGATCGTTCATATCCATGACCCGCTGCCAGGTGATCCGGCGCACGTCGATGCCGAGCTCGTTGCCGTGATGGATGTGATTGTCGAGCAGTGCCGCCAGCAGGTTGTTGGCAAGGCCGATGGCGTTGAAGTCGCCGGTAAAGTGCAGATTGATGTCTTCCATCGGCACCACCTGCGCATGACCGCCCCCGGTCGCGCCGCCCTTCATGCCGAACACCGGTCCGAGGCTCGGCTCACGCAGGCAGATCAGCGTCTTCTTGCCGATGCGATTGAGTGCATCGCCCAGGCCGATGGTGGTGGTGGTCTTGCCCTCACCGGCCGGCGTCGGGCTGATCGCCGTGACCAGTACCAGCTTGCCGTCCGGCCGGGACTTCAGGCTGTCGATGAAATCAAAGCCAATCTTGGCCTTGTAACGGCCGTAGCTTTCCAGGCTTGCAAGCGGAATGCCGAGCTTCTCGGCGCACTCGCTGATCGGCCGCAGTTTCGCGCGCTGCGCAATTTCAATGTCCGAAAGCACGTGCCGATCTCCCGTTGCTAATCCTTGTGCGCCGGTGGATCGCGCAGTCGCTGCACGATCCACCACATGTGGCCTTCCGGATCGAGTGCGCCATAGCTGCGATCGGCCCAGTAGTCCTCGCCGTAGTCGTGCGTCGTCGGCTCCTCGACGATGCGCGCGCCGTGGGCGCGCGCCTGTTCGCAGTGCCGATCGACATCATCGACGAAAAACATGACCGACTGCGTGCCGGCGCCGCCCAGGGACATTGGACTGCGCATCGCAGCCTTCCAGCGCCGCGGCGACTGCGCATCCTCCTGCGCCACCATCACCAGGCCACCGTCATACACCAATTCGCTGTGCTCGATGCGGCCGTTGCGGTCCTCGACCCGGAGCCGAAGCTCGAAACCGAAGGCTCTACACAGCCATTCGATCGCGGTCGCCGCATCCTGGTAGAACAGCGCGCTCGAGCAGCGCGGCCAATCGCTCGGCGCAGGTTTCACGACCGCTCCTGAGGGGCTGCGACAGCTGCCGGCCGCGGTCGCGGCCGGCTCCTCTGGCGCCGCTGCGCGTGCCTACAACCAGTAGACGAAGATGAACAGGCCCAACCAGACCACGTCGACGAAGTGCCAATACCAGGCCACCGCTTCGAACGCAAAATGATGATTCGGGGTGAAGTGTCCGCGCAATACCCGAAACCAGATGATCATCAGCATGATCGCGCCGATGGTGACGTGCGCACCGTGAAATCCGGTCAGCATGAAGAATGTCGAGCCATAGATGCCGGTCGACAGTTTCAGGCCCATCTCCCGATAGGCTTCGCCGTATTCATGCGCCTGCAGGCCGACGAAAGTGAATCCCAGCAGAAACGTCAGCGCCAGCCAGAAGGTCAGGGCGCCGCGCTTGCTGTGCCGCAGCGCGTGGTGCGCGAGTGTCACGGTCAGGCCGCTGGTCAGCAGGATGGCGGTGTTGAGCGCCGGTAAACTGAAGGCCGGAATCACGTTGAAGCTGCCGTCGGCGCGGCCGCCAACGTGGGCGGGACCGTTGCTGGGCCAGGCTGGGTTGAAGTTTTTCCACAGCACCAGCTTGTTGATCACCTTGACCCCTTCACCGCCTTCCCACGGCACCGAGAAATTGCGTGCGTAGAACAGGGCGCCGAAGAACGCCGCGAAGAACATGACCTCGGAGAAGATGAACCAGATCATGCCCATGCGGAATGAGCGGTCGACCTGGTTGTTGTAGACCCCGTGCTGGTTCTCGCCGATTACGGTGCCGAACCAGCAGAAGAACATCGTCGCCAGCAGCGCCAGGCCAGGCAGTATGGCCCATCCGCCGGCCCACTCGTTCAGGTAAAGCACGCCGCCGAGCATCATGGTGAACAGCGCCACCGAACCTAAGATCGGCCACGGACTGTTGTGCGGCAGGTAGTACTTGTCGGTACTGGCGTGGGCGTGCGTCTCTGACATCAGTGTCTATCCTGTGGTTCGGGCGCGATCGGGAACGTCGTAAAAGGTGTAGGCCAGGGTCAGGTGCTCGATGTAGGCCGGCAGCTGCGGGTCGACGAAGAACCGTACCGGCATCACCCGTTGCTCATCGCGCTTGAACGATTGCGGCGAGAAGCAGAAGCACTCGGTCTTGTGAAACCACTCGGCGACCTTCGAGGGCACGATGTCCGGCACCGCCTGTGCGGTGACGTCGTGCCCGGTCAGGTTGTGAGCGAAAAAGTCGGCTTCGTACAGCTTGCCCGGATGCACCTGCAGCGAACGCACCACCGGATGAAAGTCCCAGTTGCCGACGCTCGGCAGATTGGTCATGAAGTCGATGGTGATTACCCGCTGCTGATCGACACTGCCGGGACCGAGCGCGTAGGCGCGCGACAGGCTCTTCTGATTGCCCAAGCCGGTGATCGAACACAGCACGTCGTACAGCGGCACCAGTGCGAATCCGAACGCGAAGCTGCCGGCGACAAACAACGACAGCTTCAGCACCAGATTGCGGTGCCGGCCCCGCTGGTTATCAGCTGCGCTCATCGGTGGCCGTGCAGGATCGAGTACAGGATGAAGCCGACGTAGAACGCCATCACGATCACGCCCAGCACCCAGGCGCTGCGGCGCACGCGCCGGCGCTGGTCAGGATTCATGGCCACTCGGGACTGGGCGCTCATGTGGATCGCAGCGGGCGTCGCCTTCAGTGGTCAAGTCCGGCGCCATGATCCGGCACGCCATGATCCAGCATGGCCGCGGAGGGCGCCTCGATCCAGCTGTGGTACGGCGCCGGTGACGGCAGCTGCCACTCCAGGCCGCGCGGCTTGTCCCATACCTTGGCGGTCGCCTTGACGCCGCCGTGCGCGCACTGCCAGATCAAGATCGGAAACAGGAACTGCGACAAACCGAAGCAGAAGCCGCCGATCGACGACACCATGTTCCAGTCGGCAAACTGGGTGGCGTAATCAGGAATCCGGCGCGGCATGCCGGCCAGCCCGAGGAAATGCTGCGGGAAGAACAGCACATTGACGAAGATGGTCGACAGCCAGAAGTGCCACTTGGCCAGCTTCATGTTGTACATGTGGCCGGTCCACTTCGGCAGCCAGTAGTACACCGCACCCATGATCGCGAAGATCGCGCCCGGCACCAGCACGTAGTGGAAGTGCGCGACGACGAAATACGTGTCCTGATACTGAAAGTCCGCTGGCGCGATCGCCAGCATCAGGCCGGAGAAGCCGCCGATCGAGAACATGAACAGGAACGCGATCGCCCACAGCATCGGCGGTTCGAAGCTGACCGAGCCGCGCCACATCGTGGTCGCCCAGTTGAACACCTTCACGCCGGTGGGAATCGAGATCAGCATGGTCGACAGCATGAAGAACAGCTCGCTCGACAGCGGCATGCCGACCGTGAACATGTGATGCGCCCAGACGATGAACGATAGGAACGCAATCGACGCGGTCGCGTACACCATCGCGTCATAGCCGAACAGCGGTTTGCCCGAGAACGACGGGATGATCTCCGAGACGATGCCGAAGGCCGGCAGAATCATGATGTAGACCTCGGGATGCCCGAAGAACCAGAAGATGTGTTGAAACATCACCGGGTCGCCGCCGCCGGCGGCGTTGAAGAAGCTGGTGCCGAAGTAGTGATCGGTGAGCATCATGGTGACCGCCCCGGCGAGCACCGGCATCGCCGCGATCAGCAGATAGGCGGTAATCAGCCAGGTCCAGACGAACAGCGGCATGCGCAGCAGCGTCATGCCGGGCGCGCGCATGTTCATGATGGTCACGATGACGTTGATCGCGCCCAGGATCGAGGAGGCGCCCATCAGGTGGATCGCGAAGATCATCAGCGGCAGCGCGTCGCCGGTCTGCAGCGTCAGTGGCGGATACATGGTCCAGCCGCCGGCCGGCCCGCCGCCGGGCACGAACAGCGTCGACAGCAGCAGCGTGAACGCGAACGGCAGGATCCAGAAGCTGAAGTTGTTCATGCGCGGCAGCGCCATGTCGGGCGCGCCGATCTGCATCGGGATCATCCAGTTCGCCAAGCCGACGAACCCGGGCATGACCGCGCCGAAGATCATCACCAGCGCGTGCATCGTGGTCATGGTGTTGAACAGCGCCGGATCCAGGAACTGCAGACCGGGCTTGAACAGCTCCAGCCGGATCAGCATCGCGAAGCTGCCGCCGATGAAGAACATGGTGCCGCTGAACACCAGGTACAGCGTGCCGATGTCCTTGTGATTGGTGGTGGTGAGCCAGCGATTCCAGAAGCCGTGCGGCTTGTGATCGTGCCCGTGATCGGCGGCGGCGCTGTGTTCGTGATTGGCCATTAATGATCTCGCTGCGGTGTTGTCTTAATTGCCCGTGGTGGCTGCCGGTGCGGCGGCTGCCGGCGCGGCCGGCGCCTTCAGCGCTTGCTGCTGCTGCGCCAGCCACTGATTGAAATCATCCTTGCTCCTAACCTCGATCACGATCGGCATGAAACCGTGATCGCGCCCGCAAAGCTCGGCGCACTGACCGCGGTAGGTGCCGGTCTTGTCGGGGTCGATGTCGAACCAGGCCTCGTTGATGAAGCCCGGTATGGCGTCCTTCTTGATCGCCAGTGCCGGCACCCACCAGGAATGAATTACGTCCTGACCGGTGATCAGCACCCGCACCTTCTCGCCGGCCGGCACGATCAATGGATGATCGACGTCCAGCAGGTAGTTCGGCACCGTGGTCGGGTCGATGCCTGAGTCGAGCTGACGGGCGCGATTGCTGGCGCGGTCGAGGGTCGACAGGATCTTGACCCCGGTGTCGCCGTACTCGTAGCCCCACTTCCACTGATAGCCGGTGACATGGATGGTCAGCTCGGTCGCGACCGGATCCTCGGTCTGTACCAGCACGCGCGCCGCCGGCACTGCCATGCTGATCAGGATCAGCACCGGAATGATGGTCCAGATGATCTCGATCCGGTTGCTATGCAGGAAGTGCTCGTCGGCAACGGCGCCCTTGCTTTTGCGGAACCGCACCATCGAATAGATCATGAAACCGAACACCACGATCGCGATCGCGACGCACCACCAGAACATCAGCATGTGCAGCGAGTAGATCTCGCGCGACATAGCACTGATGCCCGGCGTCATGTTCAGTGTCCAGGCCGCATCCGCTTTCGGTGCCGCGGCCAGCATTAGCACGGCGGCGCTGACAGCGGCCGCAAACATTCTCGGATGTTTGTTCGTCATTCTGATCCTGTACCCTCGGGCGCGTTAATCCAGGGGCGGCGATTCGCTGATACGACCTACCGAACGCATCAGCCGACCCGCCAATGCCCGCCGTTGCTCTTCTGTCAGGAAGCTGCCGACCTCGTACGACCGACCATGTGATTCGATCGTGAGACGGCTGGGATGCAAGCGCGTTTCAGCGCGCCGCAGTCTAACCTGCGCCCAGTGCCGCGGAAACACCACTTGCTCGCGAAGCTTCCGCCGCTGGGTCGCCACTTCGACCCGGTCGTCGGTGACGGTGATGGTCTGCGAATAATGCTGTCGCTGCAAGCTGGCGCGCAGCGCCCATCCCAGCAGCAGCATCTCCACACCAGCGAACGGGAATACCGGCCACAAGCCCTTAAGTGTCATCGCCAGTGCGATCGAGAATGACACCAGGCAGATGCTGCTGAAAAACAGTAGCGCGCCTCGCGGCGTCAGCGAACAGTTCGGCGATAGCTCAATCGTCAGAACGTGCTCCACTTTCTGAATCCATCGGCAGGGGAACGAGCTGCCGGCGCATCATACGAAGCGAGCTTTTCGGTCGCAAGGACAACGACTTAAGTCGCGCGCTGTTCCGGCATGTGGGCGCTGAACAATGCACTGGCGGCGGCCACCAAGTAGCCGGCGTCGCCATCCCTGATACGCGAGTGTGGCAGCAGCGCCAGCCTTGGCACACCGAGCAGGTTGTCGAGCGCAGCAATGTTGTCATCCAGCGCTGGCATGTCGGCGTCCAGCACCGAGCCGATCCAGCCCTCGAGCGTCAAGCCGGACGCGCCGATGGCCTGCACGGTCAGCAGCGCGTGATTCAGACACCCCAGGCGCAGTCCGACCACCAGTACCACCGGCAATCTCAGGCGCTGCGCAATATCGGCCATGGTTCCGAGCTCGCCGATCGGAGCGAACCAGCCGCCGGTACCCTCCACCACCACCACATCGGCCTGAGTCGCAAGCCGCTCATACGCGGCCGCCACGACCTCGGGCTCGATGCGCACGCCGACGCGAGCGGCGGCGATATGCGGCGAAACGCCCCAATCAAACGCATAGGGGTTGATGTCCAAGCGGTCGACTTCTGGCGGCGAACATGCGCCGATTAGGGCGACATCATCGTTGATCATGTCGCCTTCCTTATAGAAGCCGCCGAGCCCGATCAGTTCCCAGGCAAGGGCCGATCGGCGCCCCGTGGCAACCGGCTTCATGCCCACGGCGCGCACTCCGCGACTGTGCAGGGCGCGCAGCAACGCCACCGCGACACGGGTCTTGCCGATCTCGGTGTCGGTGCCAGCGATGAAGACGCCGGCGCTCATCGCGGCGCCCGGCGGATGCTCGACAGCGGCACCGCGAACTCGCTCGGTGCGTCGGCAGAATCGGTGGCTGCACTGCCGAAGGCGGCGCCGAACACGACCTCGTAAGTTGCCGGCACGCCGGCGGCCGTGCGCTGCTGTGCGTAGGCCTCGATCATGCGCTGCATGCGCGCGCGACCGGTGAGAGTGCGCGCGCGCCGAGCGGCCGCATTCCCGGCACCGATGTGCTTGAGCGAGCGCATCAGTGCGTACACGTCCGGATAGCTGAGCTGATGCTGTTCGATGTCCAGCACCGGCTCGAGCAGTCCGGCGTGCGTCAGCGCGTCGCCCAGCTGCGGCAGATCCGGAAACGGCATCACGTGCTCACCGGCATCGACGCTGGCCCAGGCCGCGCGCAGCTCCTGCAGCGTCGCCGGGCCGAAGCTCGAGAACAGCAGTACGCCGCCGGGCTTGAGCACGCGCGCGAGCTCGCGAAACACGCGCTCCGGCTCTGCGCACCACTGCAACATCAGGTTGCTGAAGATCAGTTCGACGCTGTGCTCGCGCAGCGGCAGGGTTTGCGCTTCCGCACACACACGCCGAAATCCCCGCCACGGCCACAGTGCATGCGGCGCTGCGCGCAACATGGCGGGCGCGATGTCGATCGCGATCACCTGCGCACGCGGATAGCGACGGCGCAGCGCGAGCGTGCCCCGGCAGGTGCCGGAGCCCAGATCCAATACCGTCTGCGGCCGCAGCGAAAAATACCCCAGCCGCTCGAGCAGCTCGGTACGCACGCGCCGCTGCAGCTGCGCGCCCGCCTCGTAGCTCGGCGCGGCACGGTCGAAGGAGCGCATCACGGCGCGGCGGTCGAAGGAGCCGTGGGTCAGGCCGGCAGCGTTCATGCGGGCCGCAGCGCAGCGCGGGGCACGCTGGTGTGCGCGCCGGCGCGGGTGAAGTCGAGCAGCGCCGATGTCACCTGCGCGGCATGCGACAGGAACGGCGCATGGCCGGCACGCCTGATCTTCAGCAGCTGTGCCTGCGGCAGCATCTGCGAGAGCGCCTGCGCGGCCTGCGGCGAAGTCACGCGATCGTACTGTCCGGCGATCAGCAATACCGGCAGCTCGATGCCTCGCGCCAGTGCCCGCAAATCATTGTGCTCGAGCATCGTAAGTCCCGCCTGGAGCGCTTCGGGGCGCGCGCTGCCGTGCTCCCGCAGCGAGCGCTGCAGACGCTCAAGCACCGCCGGGCCAGCCACGCTGCCTCGAACCTGCAGCTCGAGGAACTCGGCTACGGTCGCGTCCGGATCAGCCGCCAATTGCTGGCCAAAGCGCTGCAAGGTCGACGTCGGCAGGCCGTAAGGCCAGTCGGCGCTGCTGACGAAGCGCGGGCTGGTGGCGATCAGCACCAGCCGGCGCGCCGCAACAGCAGCGCGATCGGCCAGCTGCAGCGCCAGTTGGCCGCCGAGCGACCAGCCGATCAGGGTCGCCGAGCGCGGCAGGTTCGCGCCCAGCCACTCAAGCTGGTGTTGCGCGTCGGCCGGCGCATCCCAGCCACTGCGGCCGTGGCCCGGAAGGTCGATGCTCGTCACCTCATGCTGCGAGGCGAGCGCATCGCGCAGCGCGTCGAAAATGCGCAGGTTCATGCCCCAGCCATGCAGCAGTACCACCGGTTCGCCGTGGCCGCGCGTTTCGCGATACAGGGCCGGGCTGGCACGCTCGCTCATGCGGCACTGCGCTCGCGCCACAGACGACCGAGGCTCTCCGCCAGCGCATCGACGTCGGCTTCGCGGTGCGCGGCCGACAAGGTGATGCGCAGCCGGGCGCTGCCACGCGGCACCGTCGGCGGGCGAATCGGAGCGACCCAGAAACCGGCAGCCGCCAGCGCTTCGCTCAACGACAGCGCGCGCGCCGAATCACCGACGATCAACGGTTGGATCGGTGTGGTCGAGGCTGCCAGGGGCAGGCCGAGTGCCGCGCCGGCTTCGCGAAATCGGCGCACCAGCGCAAGCACGCGCTCGCGACGCCAGGATTCCTGCTGCGACAGCCGCAGCGCCGCGCGGCTCGCGGCCGCCACCGCCGGCGGCAGCGCCGTGGTGTAAATATAAGTACGCGCGCGCTGAATCAGATACTCGATCAGCGCGCTGTCGCCGGCGACGAAGGCACCGAAGGTGCCCAATGCCTTGCCCAGCGTTCCCACCAGGATCGGCACTTGCCGCGTGGTGGCGGTCGCCTCGAGCGTGCCGCGGCCGGTCGCGCCAATGACCCCAAGGCCATGAGCGTCATCGACCAGCAGTGCAGCGGCGCTGGTTTGAGCCAGCTGCGCCAACTGCGGCAACGGCGCCAGATCGCCATCCATGCTGAAGACACCATCGGTCACGATCAGCGCGGCGCTGCCAGCGGTCGCCAACATCTGTGCGGCGCTGGCCGCATCGGCGTGCGCATAACGGCGCAGCCGCGCGCCGCAAAGACGCGCCGCATCGAGCAGCGAGGCGTGATTGAGGCGATCGGCCAGCAGCAGCTGGCCTTGCTCGGCCAGCGCGCCGACCACACCGAGGTTGGCCATGTAACCGGTCGAGAACAGCAGCGCGCGTTGCCGGCCGGTGAACGCCGCCAATTCTTCTTCCAGCGCGTGGTGCTCACGCGTATGGCCGCTGACCAGGTGCGAGGCGCCAGCGCCAAAACCGAACTGGGCCATGCAATCCGACGCCGCGCGCACCACCGCCGGATGCTGGCTCAAGGCCAGGTAGTCATTGCTGCAGAAATTGCGCAACACGCGCTCGCCGATGCGCACCGCGGTCGGATCGCCGGGCTCGGGGAATGCCTCGACCACGCGGCGCCGGCGGCGCGCGTGCCGCGTCTCAAGTTCGCTCAGCTCGCGCGCGAGCCGCTGCGCATCAATGGGCACCGGGTTCAGCCGCGGCGGGCTCGGCCCGGATCCCGAGGCGCGCCAGCAGCGCACGGTCATGCGCCACGTCGGGATTGCCGGTGGTCAGGAGCTTCTCGCCATAAAATATGGAATTGGCGCCGGCCAGAAACGCCAGCGCCTGCAATTCGTCGCTCATGCCGCTGCGACCGGCCGACAGCCGCACGTGCGCCTTGGGAATCATCACGCGCGCCGCGGCGATGGTGCGCACGAAGTCCAGCGGATCGATGTCTTCGCCTTGAGCCAGCGGCGTTCCCGGAACGCGCACCAGCTGGTTGATCGGCACGCTCTCCGGATGCTGCGGCAGGTTCGCCAGCGTGACCAGCATCTGCGCCCGATCGCGCACCGTCTCTCCCATGCCGACGATGCCGCCGCAGCAGACATTGATGCCGGCCGCACGCACCGCCGCCAGGGTGTCCAGACGGTCTTGATAGCTGCGGGTGGAGATGATCTGGCTGTAGAACTCTTCCGAGCTGTCCAGGTTGTGGTTGTAGTAGTCAAGGCCCGCGTGCTTTAGCTCCGCCGCCTGCTCCGCTGTCAGCATGCCGAGAGTCGCGCAGGTTTCCAGGCCGAGCGCGCGCACCTCACGCACCATCGCGGCGATCTGCTCGAGCTCGCGGCGCTTGGGCGAGCGGTAGGCGGCCCCCATGCAGAAGCGGGTAGCGCCGGCGGCGCGCGCGGCGCGCGCCCGTTCGAGCACAGCCGGCAACGGCATCAGTGCATCAGCCTCGACCTCGGTCTGATAGCGCACGCTCTGCGGGCAGTAGGCACAGTCCTCGGGACAGCCGCCGGTCTTGATCGACAGCAGCGTGCTCATCTGCACCGTATTGGGGTCGTGCCAGGCCCGGTGCACGCGCTGGGCGGCGTGAATCAGGTCGGCAAATGGCAGGCCGAACAGCGCCTGCGCCTGCTGCAAAGTCCAGTCATGACGCGGTTCGGTGCCGATGTCGGCATCGATCATTGGGCTGCTTGCGTGCGGCATTGGCGCGATCTTCCGGGCGGGTTGGGGTGCTGTCAACCTGCAGCGCGCCGCCTGGGTGACAATTGATCAAAAACTGTGCGGTGCCCGCTAGCTGGTCGAGTACTGCAGCAGCACCCCCGCGAACACCGCGAAGCCGACGTAGTTGTTGTTCTGAAATGCGCGCAGGCATGCATCCGGCTCGCGATTGCGAATCAGCCACTGCTGCCACAGGAACAGACCGGCGGCGGCGATCAGGCCGGCGTCATAGGCGTCGCCAAAGTGCTGTGTGCGTCCGACCAGCGCTAGTGCGAACAGCACCATCAGCTGCATCACCCCGACCATGAAGCGATCGAGGTCGGCAAACAAAATGGCGCTCGAGCGCACCCCGATGCGAAGGTCATCATCGCGATCGACCATCGCATACATGGTGTCATACACGCCGGCCCACAGGATGGTCGCCACCAGCAGCAGCCAGCCGACGCGCGGTACCGTGTTTACGGTCGCGGCAAATGCCATCGGCACCGCCCAGCCAAAACAAAGACCCAGGTACAGCTGCGGCAGCGGGAAGAATCGCTTCAGCAGTGGATAGGTGATGGTAAAGGCGGCGCCGGCCAGCGCCAGACGCACGGTCAAGGTGTTCAACTGCAGCACCAGCACGAGTGCCGCCAGCGCCAGAAGCACCAGCACGCTCAGGGCCTCGTACGGCGAGACCACGCGGGCCGCCAGCGGTCGGCCGCGCGTCCGGCGCACGTGCGGATCGATATCGCGATCGGACAGGTCGTTGATGATGCAGCCGGCGCTGCGCATTAGGACCGCACCGGCGACGAAGATGGCGAGCAGCCGGCGCTGCGGATGACCATCAGCGGCGATCCACAACGCTGCCAGCATCGGCCACGCCAGCAGAAAGCTGCCGATCGGGCGATCCAGGCGCAGCAGCAGTGCCAGGTTGCGTATCCGGCGCAACGGCCGCGACAGTCGCGGTGGCTCCTCGACCGGCGCCGCCGGCGGCGGCGCTGGCACCACTTCGGCAGCGACGGCGACCGCAATCACGGCCGGCGGTTCGGCCGCCGCTTTCGGCGCGGCGGCGCGTCGCACGGCTTTCTTGCGCGCAGCTTCCGGCGCGCTCGCTGCTGACGGCAGCGCGCCAGCCTCGGGCGCGGGCAGCGTCCGCGGCGCCGAGGGCTCGAGCGTCAGCTCGAACTGGCCGTCACCCGACACGGCCATACTGCTCCTGTTCACCGATCCAGCGCGCGCGCAGCGCCGCGATCCGCTCCGGCATCGAGTGCAGCAGCTGCGTGGCGGTCGCACGCACGTCCTCGAGCAGATCGGCGTCGCGCGCCAGATCGGCGACGCGCAGCTGCGCCAGGCCGGTCTGGCGTCGACCGAGCAGCTCGCCCGGTCCGCGCAGTTCCAGGTCGCGCTGCGCGATGCGAAAGCCATCGTTGCTGTCGCGAATAGCGGCCAGCCGGTCGCGCGCCATGGCCGACAGCGGTGCGCGATACAGCAACACGCAGCTGCTTTCGTGGGCGCCACGGCCGACGCGTCCGCGCAGCTGGTGCAACTGCGCCAGGCCCATGCGCTCGGCGTTCTCGATCACCATCAGGCTGGCATTGGCGACATCGACACCCACTTCGATCACCGTGGTCGCCACCAGCAGCTGTACTTCGCCGGCCGCGAAGCGCTGCATGATCTGCTCCTTGTGGCGCGGCGGCAGCCGTCCGTGCAATAGCTCCACCCGATGAGCTGGCAGCGCCTCGGCCAGTGCGCTGGCAGTCTCCTCGGCGGCGCTGGCCGCCAGCTCTTCGGATTCTTCGATCAGCGGGCATACCCAGTAGGCCTGTCGTCCGCCGCGGCAGGCCTGGTCGATGCGCGCCACGATCGCGGCGCGCTTGTCCTCCGGCAGCACCACGGTGCGCACCGGCGTGCGCCCGGGCGGCAATTCATCGACGATCGACACGTCCAGATCCGCATACAGCGTCATCGCCAGGGTGCGGGGAATCGGCGTCGCACTCATGATCAGCTGATGCGGCGTGCGCTCGCCAGGAACGTGCGGCTGGCCGCCCTTGGCCGCCAGCTGCAGACGCTGCTGCACGCCGAAGCGATGCTGCTCGTCGATGACCGCCAGTCCCAGATGCTGGAACTCCACGCCTTGCTGGAACAGGGCGTGCGTGCCGACACACAGCTGCGTGCTACCGCTGGCGAGGGCCTGCAGCGCCGCGCGTCGTGTGCGCGCGGGCTGCGAGCCGGTGAGCAGGCTGACGCGAACGCCGATTGGGTCGAACCACTGGCTCAGCGAGCGCGCATGCTGCTCGGCCAGCAGTTCGGTCGGCGCCATGAACGCAACCTGGGCGCCGCTGCCGATGGCGCGGGCGGCGGCCGCCGCCGCAATGGCCGTCTTGCCGCAGCCGACGTCGCCCTGTACCAGACGGGCCATGGGCGTTTCCGCCTGAAGATCGGCTCGGATCTGCGCCAGCACGCGCTGCTGCGCGCCGGTCAACCGGAATGGCAGGGCGCCCAGCAATTTCGACTCGATCGCGAGCGCATCCCTGAGCGCATCGGCGCGGTCGCGCCGCAGCTGACGACGCAGTTCCATCAGTGACACCTGATGCGCCAGCAGTTCCTCAAACGCCAGCCGTCGCTGCGCCGGGTGACGGCCGGACTGCAATTGCGCCAGTTCGGTGCCCACCGGCGGCCGATGCACGAATTCCAGCGCCGCGCGCAGCGAGGGCAGCGCCACCCGCCCGAGCAGACTCTCGGGTAACAGCTCAACCGGGGAGTGCGTCTGCAGCGAGCGCAGCGCCCGGTCGACGCGCGCGCGCTGTCGTCCCTGCGTCAGGCCGTCGGCGGCCGGATAGATCGGCGTCAACGTCTGCGGCAGCGGCTCGCCGAGCGCGCCGATGCGCCGGTATTCGGGGTGCACCATCTCCAGTCCGAGCGGCCCCCGCCGGACCTCGCCATGACAGCGCAGCTGCATCCCGCGCGCCAGGCCTTCGCGCTGCGCATTGGAGAAGTAGAAGAATCGCAGCGTCAGCGAACCGGCGCCATCGGCCAGCCGTACCAGCAGCGTGCGCCGCCGGCGATAGACGACCTCGGACAGCAAAATCTCGCCTTCGACCACCGCGCGCATGCCTGCCTGCAGCGCCCCGATCGGAATCACGCGGGTGCGATCCTCGTACCGCGACGGCAGCACGAACAGGATGTCGTCGGACGGGGCCGAAGCTGCAGCGGCGTGGCTGCCGGTCGCGCTGCGCGCCGCGCCAGCCACCGCGGGCCGCGGCGGCTGCGCGCGTTTCAGGCGAGGCTGAGGATGCACTCCACTTCAACCCGTGCGCCGCGCGGCAGCGCCGCCACGCCGATCGCCGCGCGCGCCGGATACGGCTCGCTGAAATAGGTCGCCATGATCTCGTTGACCTTGGGAAAGTGCGCCAGGTCGGTCAGGAACACGCTCAGCTTGACCGCATTGGCAAGCGTGCCGCCGGCCGCCTGCGCAACCGCCTTGACGTTGTCGAACGCACGGCGGATCTCGGCCTCGATATCGCCGCTGACCAGCGCGCCGGTGGCCGGGTCGAGCGGAATCTGGCCGGAGATATAGACCGTATCGCCGGCGCGGATCGCCTGCGAATAGGGGCCAATGGCCTTGGGAGCCGATGCGGTGTGTATGACTTGTCGTGCCATGGTGTTACCCGTCGGGGCTGCGATCAGTGGCCGGTGGCTGGGCGCTTGAGGGCGCGCGCTCAATTATCGTCGTACTTGATGATATCGACATGCTCGCGCGCCTGGGCGTTGGTGGAGATTGTGCGCACGGTGCGCAGCACGTCGGGCATGCGGCGCACGACCCGTACCACGCGCGCCAGATGCTTGCGGTCGGTCACCTCGAGCACGAACACCAGCACCGAGGTTTCGGCATCGCGCTGCTCGATGGTGACGTGGATGACGTTGGTATGCGTACCGGCGATCGCGGCCGAGACCGCTGCCAGCACCCCCATGCGGTTCACCGTCTCGAGGCGAATCTCCGACTGGAAAAACCGGCCGGGCTTGTGCTGCCAGCTCACCGGCAGCCACTTTTCCGGGCGCTTGCGGTAATCCTCGACGTTGGAGCAGGTCTCACGGTGGATGACGATGCCGCGACCGGCACTCATATAGGCCAGTATCGGATCGTTCGGCAGCGGATAGCAGCAGTGCGCGTAGCTCACCAGCAGGCCTTCGGTGCCGGCGACAGCCAGCGGTACGCTCACACCGTTGCTGCCTGCCGCGGCGTCAGCGCCGGCGGCCAGGCCCGGGCCGTCGCCGGCCTCGGCCGGCAGCAGCCGGCGCGCGACCAGCGGCGCGAGCCGTTCGCCCATGCCGATTTTTTCGAACAGCTCTTCGATCTCCTTGACTGCGAACTCGGTCAGCGCCGAACGCAGCACCGCCGGCTCGATCGCGTCGAGCTTGAGATCGAATTCCGCCAGTGCCTGAGCCAGCAGCCGCCGGCCCAGTTCCGCCGCTTCGCCGCGCCGCAGAGTCTTCAGGTAATGCCGGATCGCCGAGCGTGCCTTGGCGGTGACTACGAAGCCGACCCACGACGGATTGGGGTTGGCGCCCTTGGCGGTGATGATCTGCACGGTCTGGCCATTGCGCAGCACGCTGCGCAATGGCGTCAGGCGGCGGTCGATCTTGGCAGCCACGCAGCGATTGCCGATGTCGGTGTGTACCGCGTAGGCGAAGTCGACCACGGTGGCGCCGCGCGGCAGCCGCAGGATCTCACCGCGCGGAGTGAACACGTAGACCTTGTCGGGGAACAGGTCGACCTTGACGCTCTCGATGAATTCCTCGGAGTTGCCGCCCTCCTCCATCTCGACCAGGTTCGACAGCCATTTGCGCGCGCGCTCCTGCTGCGCCGAGCCCTCGAAGTCGCCGCCCTTGTATTTCCAGTGGGCCGCGATGCCCGATTCGGCCACCCGGTCCATGTCCTCGGTGCGGATCTGCACCTCGATCGGCACGCCGTTGGGTCCGAACAGCGTGGTATGCAGCGACTGATAGCCGTTGATGCGCGGAATCGCGATGTAGTCCTTGAAGCGCCCGGGCATCGGCTTGTAGACGCTATGCACGATGCCGAGCGCGCGATAGCAGGTGTCGACCGAGTCGATGGTGATGCGCAGCCCATAGACATCGACGATCTCGGCCAGCGTGGTGCGTTTGCGCAGCATCTTGCGGTAGATGCTGTACAGGTGCTTCTCGCGCGCCTCGACCCGGCCCGGGATCGCAGCCTTCTTCAGTGCCGCTTCGAGTTGGGCGCGGATCTTGTTGAGAAACTCCTTCTGATTGCCGCGGGCGCGCTTGAGCGCTCGCTCGATCACGCGATAGCGCTGCGGATAGAGCGTGCGAAAGCCCAGGTCCTCGAGTTCCAGCTTCATCGCGTACAGGCCGAGCCGCTCGGCCACCGGCGCGTAGATGTCGAGCGTCTCGCGCGCGATCGAGCGCCGCTTGGCCGGCGCCAGCGCATCGATGGTGCGCAGGTTGTGCATGCGGTCGGCGAGCTTCACCAGGATGACGCGCAGGTCGCGCACCATCGCCAGCAGCATCTTGCGGAAGTTCTCGGCCTGCGCTTCCTCGCGGTTCTTGAAGCGGATCTGGTCGAGCTTGGTGACGCCATCGACGATCTCGGCCACGTCCTGGCCGAAGCGCGCGGCGATGTCGGCCTTGGCGATCGGCGTGTCTTCGATGACGTCGTGCAGGATCGCCCCGACAATGGTGTCGGCATCAAGGTGCAGGTCGGCGAGGATCTCCGCCGCCGCGACCGGATGGGTGATGTAGGGTTCGCCGGAGACGCGCTTCTGGCCCTGGTGGGCGGCGGCGCCGAACTCGGCCGCTTCGCGTACGCGCTCGACCTGCTCGCTCGGCAGGTAGGCGGCGACCTTGCTCAGCAGCTCCTTGACGCCGGGGGTGCCGCGTTTCGCGCCGGGCAACAACCCCAAGAGCGAAGACGCATAATCCACAGCCGCCTCGTGCGAGCCCCTGTGGTTATCAGAGCTCGCGGTCGATCAGGCCAAATTGCGGCGCGCGGAAGGTGGCTTCGGTGTCGGCGTCTGGAACGATCGATTCCTGGCGCTGTTCCGGTTCGCGCAGCATCTCGGGCGTGATATTGCCGGCGGCGATCTCGCGCAGCGCCACCACCGTCACCTTGTCGTTCTCCAGCGGCACCGTGGCCTCGGCGCCATTGGCGAGCCGGCGCGCACGCTGGCTGGCCAGCAGCACCAGCTGAAACAGGTTGTCGACATTCTGCAAACAGTCTTCGACGGTTACGCGAGCCATGGCTTTGATAATTCCTGAAAATACCGAGAGTTGACCGTCGAGTGTACTGCCTGAGGCGAAGCCTGTCACGCCAACCGGCGCGTGCCGCTAACGCAACAGTTGCTCGATCAGTGGCTTGAGATCGGCGCGATCGGAGCGCAGCTCGCGGTCGCCGCCATCGAGGATGGCGCCGAGCTCGAGCGCCGCCCGCTCGAAGCTGTCATTGACCACCACGAAGTCGAACTCGTTGTAATGCGACATGTCGGCCGAGGCGTCGGCCAGGCGGCGCGCAATGGTCTCGGCGTTGTCGGTGCGCCGCTCACGCAGTCGTTGCTCCAGCGCCGCGCGCGACGGCGGCAGAATGAAAATGCTGGTGCTGTCAGGCATCGCCCGCCGCACCTGACGCGCACCCTGCCAGTCGATCTCCAGCAGCACATCCTTGCCGGCCTTGAGCTTGTCGCGCACCTGCGCCTCGCCGGTGCCGTAGTGATTGTCGAACACGCGCGCGTGCTCCAGAAAGGCGTGATTTTTTGCCAGCTCCTGAAACTGCGCTGCCGTGACGAAATGATAGTGCCGGCCTTCAATCTCACCGGATCGCGGCGTGCGCGTGGTGTGCGACACCGACACGGTCAGATTCGGTCGGCTGTTGAGCAGGCTGGCCACCAGGCTGGTCTTGCCTGCGCCGGACGGTGCCGAGATCACGAACAGCTTGCCCATGGCGCGGTCGCGCGGTTACTCGATGTTCTGAACCTGTTCGCGCATCTGCTCGATCGCGACCTTCATCTCGACCGCGGTGCGGGTGGTCTCCAGATCCTGCGACTTGGACGACAGCGTGTTGGCCTCGCGATTGAATTCCTGCATCAGAAAGTCCAGGCGCCGGCCGGCCGGCTCATCCGCCGCGAGCGTGCGCGCGGTCTCCACCAGGTGGCCGTCGAGCCGGTCGAGTTCCTCGGCGACATCCGAGCGCTGCAGCATCATCAGGATCTCCTGTTCGATGCGGTCCTGATCGACCTGGGCGCCCAGCTCCTTGAGGCGTTCCTGAAAGCGCAGACGGATCCGGGCATGCACCTCGGGTAGCCGGGCGCGCACGGCGCCCACCATGGATTCCATGGCGCTGCAGCGTGTCTGTATCAGGCCGGCGAGCCGCTCGCCCTCGCGGCCGCGGGCGCGCACCAGCTCGGACAGCGTTTCGGCGAACAGCGAGCGCACCGCCTGCAGCAGCGCCTCGGTATCGGTACTTTGCTCGCGCAATACCCCGGGGAAACGCAGCAGCTCGATCAGATCGACCTGTGAGCGTTCCGGAATCAGCGCCGCCGACAGTTCCTTGACCCGCAGCAACAGGCGCGACAGCGCCGGCTGGTCGATCTCGAGCGAGCTGTCCCCGGCCGCCGCGGCGCGCTGCTGCAGCGAGCAGTCGACCTTACCGCGGCGCAGATCGCGGGCCAGCGCCGCGCGCAACTCGGGCTCCAGTGCGCGACAGCTGTCGGGCAGGCGCACGCTGGCATCCAGGAAGCGGTGGTTGACGCTACGGATTTCGCAGACGAGTGTGCCGAAGGGGCCGCCAATCTCGCGCCGGGCAAAACCCGTCATGCTTGCGATCATTGGGAGATACTGGTGTATAAAGCGCGCCAAAGTTTAACGTAAAGCGTTGGAGCTCGCTTGCGCGTCGAGTACGCAGAACTCAGCCTGCAGGGTGGTCGCGATTCCAATCAGGATCGCGTCAGTGTGGCGGTGGCCGAGGAGGCCGCGCTGCTGATCGCCTGCGACGGCATGGGGGGGCACGCCGATGGCGAGCGGGCCGCCGAAATCGCGCAGCAGACTGTGATCGAGCGCTTCTGGCAGTCGGCGCAGCCGCTGCTCGATCCGCTCGGGTTCCTGCATCTGGCGCTGGGTGCGGCGCACACCAACGTGGTCGGCATCGCGCCCAAACTGGCGCTGGAAATGCGGCCGCGTGCCACCTGCGCGGTATGCATCGTGCAGCAGACCTCGGCCTACTGGGCGCACGTGGGCGACAGCCGCGTGTATCACCTGCGCGGCGGCCGGGTGCGCGAGCGCACCCGCGATCACAGCCACGTCGAGCTGCTGATGCGCGAGGGCGTGATCAGCGCCGGGCAGATGCAGAACCACCCGATGCGCAATTTCGTCGAGTCCTGTCTGGGCGGGGAAGAGATCCTGCCGGAGATGGCGCTCAATCCGCGCCGCTCGCTGCTGCCAGGCGATCTGCTGCTGGTCTGCACCGATGGCTTCTGGGGCAACCTGGAAGAAAAAGCGGTCGAGGCCGCGTTCGCCAGCAGCGGCGCCACGCTGGACGATACCCTGGCGGTGCTCTCGGCCCAGGCGGTGCTCAACGCCGGCGGTGCCAGCGACAATACCTCGGTCGCGGCGCTGCGTTTTCTGGAATAGGAGAGGCGCCTGAATAAGCCCATGCGACGTGACGGCCGTGGCGCCGATGCTCTCCGGCCGGTGCAATTCACGCGCCGCTTTACCTGCCACGCCGAAGGCTCGGTATTGATCGAATTCGGTCGCACCCGCGTGCTGTGCACCGCCAGCGTCGAGGACGGCGTGCCGCCGTTCCTGCGCGGCAAGGGTCAGGGCTGGGTGACCGCCGAATACGGCATGCTGCCGCGTGCCACCCACAGCCGCAGTCCGCGCGAGGCCGCGCGCGGCAAGCAATCGGGCCGCACGCAGGAGATCCAGCGCCTGATAGGCCGCTCACTGCGCGCCGCGGTCGATCTGGCGGCGCTGGGCGAGCGCACCATCACCATCGATTGTGATGTGCTGCAGGCCGACGGCGGCACGCGCACCGCCGCGATCACCGGCGCCTACGTGGCGATGGCGGATGCCTGCCAGGCGCTGCGCGCACGCGGACTGCTGGCCGACAGTCCGCTGCACGGCCAGGTGGCCGCGGTATCGGTCGGCATCGTGCGTGGGGTAGTGATGCTGGATCTCGACTATGGCGAGGATTCCGAAGCCGAGACCGATATGAACGTGGTCATGAACAACGGCGGCGCCTTCATCGAGGTTCAGGGGACTGCCGAAGGCCACGCGTTTCGCCGCCACGAGCTCGATGCGCTGCTGAACCTGGCGGCCAGCGGCATCGGCGAGCTGTGCGCGCTGCAGACCCAGGCACTCGAGTCCTGACGACCCGACTGATACTGGCCAGCGCCAATGCCGGCAAGCAGCGCGAGTTCCAGGCATTGCTCGCGCCGCTCGGTTTCGAACTGGTGCTGCAGTCGGTGCTCGGCATCGACAGCGCCGAGGAGACCGGTGTCACCTTCGAGGCCAACGCGCTGCTGAAGGCGCGCCACGCCGCCGGACTCGGCGGGCTGCCGGCGCTGGCGGACGATTCCGGGCTCGAGGTCGAGGCGCTCGAAGGACGGCCGGGCGTGTACTCGGCCCGCTATGCCGGCGCTGCGGCCAGTGACGCCGACAACAACGCGCTGTTGCTCTCGCAGCTTTCCGATGTGCCACCGCCGCGACGGCGGGCGCGCTATCGCTGCGTGCTGGCGCTGGTGCGCTCGGCGCACGATTCCAGCCCGCTGCTCGCGCACGGCAGCTGGGCGGGCGCTATTGCGCTGCAACCAGCCGGCGGCGGTGGTTTTGGCTACGATCCGCTGTTCATTCCCGAGGGCCTGCATGTGACCGCCGCCGAACTGCCGCCGGCCGACAAGAACCGTGTCAGCCACCGCGCCCGGGCGCTGGCCGACCTGATCGCGCGGCTGCAGCGCCAGCCGCTCTAGTACGCGCGCCATGCCGGACCTGCCACCGCTGTCGTTGTACCTGCACTTTCCCTGGTGCGTGCGCAAGTGCCCGTACTGCGATTTCAACTCGCACGCGCTGCAGGGCGCATTGCCGGAAGCCGAGTACGTCGATGCGCTGCTGCGCGACCTGACGCTGCAGCTGAGCGCGGTCCAGGGACGAGTCGTGCAGAGCATATTTATGGGCGGCGGCACGCCCAGCCTGTTCTCGCCGGCCGCGATCGAGCGCCTGCTGCTGCAGCTGCGGGCCCGACTGGCGCTCGCGAGCGATGCCGAGATCACGCTGGAGGCCAACCCGGGCACGATCGAGCGCGGTCAGTTCAGCGGTTACCGCCGCGCCGGCATCACCCGCGTGTCGCTCGGCGCACAGAGTTTCGCGCCGGCGCAGCTGCAGCGCCTGGGCCGCATCCACGACGCCGGCGAGATCGCGCGCGCGGTGGCCGAACTGCGCGCCAGCGGCCTGCACAATTTCAACCTCGATCTGATGTATGGCCTGCCGCAGCAGACCCTGGCGCAGGCGCTAGAGGACCTGGAGCAGGCCATCGCACTGCAGCCGCCGCACCTGTCGCACTATCAGCTCAGCATCGAGCCGGGCACGGTGTTCGCCGGCCGACCGCCCGCGGGTCTGCCCGATTCCGATCACGCCGCCGAGTTGCAGGCCGCCTGCCAGGATAAGCTGGCCCAGTCCGGCTACGCCCAGTACGAGATCTCGGCCTACGCTAAGGCTGGGGCGCGCTGTCGACATAATCTCAACTACTGGCAGTTCGGCGACTATCTCGGCGTCGGTGCTGGCGCGCACGGCAAGTTCAGCGCCTTGCGCCAGGGCGCGCTGGTCATGACCCGCAGCACGCGCACGCGCGATCCGCGACGCTACCTGGCGCAGTTCGCGAGCGACCAAGCTGCCGCAGGGCCGACACCGGGCAGCGAGCAGCGCGTGGTGGTGATGCAAGAGCGCGCCTTCGAATTTCTGCTGAATGCACTGCGTCTGGTCGAGGGCTTCGAGCAGGCGCAGCTGCCGGAACGGACCGGGGTCGAGTGGTCGAGCATTGCCGCCGACATCGAGCGCGCCCGGCGCCTGGGATTGCTCGAGCAGCGCGGCACGCGCTGGGCCGCCAGCCCAAGAGGGCTCAATTTTCTCAATGACCTGCTGGCGTTATTTCTGCCGCGGCCTTCAAATCGCGCCCGCCTCAAGGCCTGAGTCGGCGGCTTTATTCACAGTGCGGCACAGCCGCTTACTCAAATTAGCTGATTACGTCTTATTTCAGTCATAAAGCGCGATGATAGGCAGGTAAGTAATTGATATTGTAGGTTGAAACATGTTGGTCATTTTTTGTTCAACTTCATAATTTTGCATTTTTAGCGCTCATTCGATGCCGCGGCAAAGCCCTTACCCACAGAGTTATCCACCGATTCTGTGGATAATGTTCCGGCGCTTTGAAGGCCCGCCGGCAAGCTTTAAGACCCTGCTTGTGCCGGCAGGAGCCTGCGGCTAGACTGCGCGGCCTTTTTTGCCAGCCGAGCTTGCAAGCGGGTCGAAACGACCCCAACAATGCGGCAGGAAGTGAATCATGAAAGACGCCATCCATCCCGAGTACAAAGAGATCACCGTCAACTGCAGTTGCGGCAACTCTTTCAAGACGCGCTCGACCGTCGGCCATGACCTAAGCCTCGACGTGTGCTCCAACTGCCACCCGTTCTATACCGGCAAGCAGAAGATCGTCGACACCGCCGGCCGCGTCGACAAGTTCCGCAAGAAGTACGCCGGCATCGCCGGTGCCCGCTAAGGCGAGCGTTTAAGCCGCAAATTGCGCTGTGACGCAATCGTCACAGCGTCACGCCTGCAGCTACCGGTACCGTGAGCCGCTGGCTTGATTCCGTGCGCCGACCATGTAACCTCGGTTGAAGATCAGTGCGTTCTGCACTGATCGCGGAAAATCTAAGGACCGCCGCGGATGAGCAGCAAGCACTTTGAGCTCAAGAACCCCGACACCGGCCTGACCACTTCCTTGCCCCTGCTCAGTGGCAGCATCGGTCCGGACGTACTCGACATCTCCAATCTCAATCGCGACCAGGGCGTATTTACCTACGATCCGGCGTTCGCGGCGACTGCCTCGTGCGAGAGCAAGATCACCTACATCGACGGCGACGCAGGCGTGCTGCTGTACCGCGGTTACCCGGTCGAGCAGCTGGCGGAGAAGAGCAGCTTCATGGAGGTCGCGTACCTGCTGATCAACGGTGAATTGCCCAACCCAGGGCAGCTGCGCGAGTTCTCCGACCACATCTCGCGCCACACCATGATCAATGAATCGCTGCTGCGGTTCTTCAATGGCTTCTATCACGACGCCCATCCGATGGCGATGGTGGCGGCGGTGGTGGCATCGATGTCGGCGTTCTACCACGACTCGACCGATATTCACGATCCGCGCCATCGCGAGATCTTCGCTCACCGCATCGTCGCCAAGCTGCCGACTATTGCCGCGGCCGCCCACAAGCACGCGCTCGGCCAGCCATTCATCTACCCGCGCAACGACCTGGACTACTGTTCGAATCTATTGAGCATGTGCTTCGCGGTGCCGTGCGAGCCGTACATCGTGGATCCGATCGCTGCGCGCGCGCTCGACCTGCTGTTCATCCTGCATGCCGACCACGAACAAAATGCCAGCACCTCGACCGTGCGACTGGCCGGCAGCACCGGCACCGATCCGTACGCGGCCATCTCTTCAGGCATCGCGGCGCTGTGGGGTCCGGCCCACGGCGGTGCCAACGAGGCGGTCATCTCGATGCTGGAGCAGATCGGCCGGGTCGAGAACATCCCCAAGTACCTGGCCATGGTCAAGGACAAGTCCAGCCACTTTCGCCTGATGGGCTTCGGCCACCGCGTCTACAAGAACTTCGATCCGCGCGCCAAGATCATCCGCGAGACCTGCCACCAACTGCTGGCCAAGCTCGGGCGCAAGGACAATCCGCTGTTTGAGCTGGCACTGCGGCTCGAGGACATCGCACTTAAGGACGAGTACTTCGTCTCGCGCAAGCTGTACCCGAACGTGGATTTCTATTCCGGCATCATCTACAGCGCGCTCGGAATTCCGCGCTCGATGTACACGGTGATGTTCGCGATCGCGCGCACCGTCGGCTGGGTGGCGCACTGGCTGGAGATGATCGCCGACCCGGGCCTGCGCATCAGTCGCCCGCGTCAGCTGTACACCGGCGCGCCGCGGCGCGATTACATACCCGCGGGCCTGCGCAAGGCCAGCTAGCCTTCCAGCAGCGTCTTTAGTTCCGCGACGTCGGCCCGTCGCATCGGCCGGCCATCGACCGGACTGACCGGTGCCTGGCGGATGCCATCCAACGGGAACACCGTGGCATCGACCCGGCGATTGTCCAGCTCGAAGCGCAATCCGGGATAGGCCTTGATCCGCTCGGCATCCATGCGCACATGGCGTTCGGTGACCTGATGAGCGATGCCGCGATCGAGCAGCTCGAGCGTCACGTTCTCGGGGCTGTCGGTGAATAGATGCAGCTGGATGTCGGCGTGGGCGGTCGCGGTGCCGGTCAGCACCGGGCCGACCAGGCGCGGTTCGAACTGTGACAGCCCGTGCATGGCATTGAGCGCGACGCGGCGCTGCTCCTGCAGGCTTTGCTCATGACTGTCGGCGTCGAACAGGCGCTGATACTCGATCAGAGCCTCCTCGATCTCGGTGTTACGCGGCAGCGCGCCGGTATCGGTCACGCCCAGGCGCTCGGCGGCCTTGCGTTTGGCGGTCAGGAAATCGTGGATGCCATGCTGCTCCATGATCCGGGCTGCCTCCTGCGCCAGCGCCCGGCGCAGGTTGCCATTGCGAGGTGAAGCGCGGCGGTTCATAGGTGTCACCCCTCGAGTCAATCCGTCGACGCAGCGCGGAGCGTATCAAAATAACGGTTCGCCGCTGGTAGGAAGATTTTGCGGCGCCGCGCCTGGCGCGCTGCTGCCGGCGTTGGCGGCGGCCGGCAAATGGTCTTCCATGAAAGTCTCGTAGATCGCATCGCTGTCGTTGGCGCCGGCCAGCATGCCGGTCTTGGGCGAGATGCGCAGACTCACCAGGCCCGGGGGCAGCGGCCGCGGCCGATCGGGCTGATCGCGCAGTGCCTCGCGCATGAAATTGGTCCAGATCGGCACCGCGGTGCGGCTGCCCTCCTCGCCTTCGCCCAGTGGTCGTTCCAGATCGAATCCGACCCAGACCGTGGCGACGATGTTGCGGTTGAAGCCGTTGAACCAGGTGTCGCGCGCCTCGTTGGTGGTGCCGGTCTTGCCGGAGATGTCCTTGCGATGCAGCGCCATGCCGGCGCGGATGCCGGTGCCGCGCGTGATCACGTCGGCCATCATGTCATCCATGATCCAAACATTCTGCGGCGAGATGACCCGCGGAGCGACGCGCACCGGCGACAGCAGCGGCGGCAGTAAATTGGCCGGTGCCAGGTCCGGATCGCTACCGGGTGCGCTGGCCGGCGCGGCCAGCGCACTCGCGACCGGCGGGTCAGCCGCGGAATTTGCAGCCGCATTGGTTGCCGGCGCTGCGCTGCCGGCCGACAGGGTCGGCGCATCGCAGCTGTCGCAGACCTCGATCGGCTGCGACTGGAACACCACGTTGCCGGCGCTGTCCTCGATGCGATCCAGGAAATACGAATCCACCCGATAACCGCCGTTGGCGAACACCGCGTATGCGGTCGCCATCTGCAGCGGCGTGGCCGGCAGGCTGCCGAGTGCGATGGTCATGTCCTTGGGCATGTCATCCGGATTGAAGCCGAACTTGGCGGCGTAATCGATCGCGGTATCGATGCCGAGCTGGCGCACGACCCGCACCGTGACCAGATTACGCGAGTGCACCAGCGCCTCACGCAGCCGTGTCGGGCCGGCGAAGCTCTTCTCGTTGTTCTCGGGCCGCCAGATCTTCTCCTGGCCGCTGTCGTCGTAGACGATCGGCGCGTCCATGACGACGGTGGCGGGCGTGAAGCCATTCTCGAGTGCGGCCGAGTACAGGAACGGCTTGAAACCCGAGCCGGGCTGGCGCCGCGCCTGCGTGACGCGATTGAACTTGTTGTCGAAATAATCGAAGCCGCCGACCAGCGCCACGATCGCACCGTCGTTCGGATCGAGCGCCACCAACGCGCCCTGGGCCTCGGGCAACTGCGCCAGCACCGCCACGCCCTGATCATTGGTCACCACGTAGACCACGTCACCACGCTGCAGCACCTCATCGGCGCGCTTCGGTGCCGGACCCACGCGCGTATCGGAGATGCGACGGTGCGCCCACGACAGCCCGTCCCAATCGATCTGTGCAAAACCCATCGAACGGATGTAGACCCGTGCCGACTGCGGTGCCACCGACACCACCACCGCCGGATGCAAGCCGCCGACCTCGGGCACGTCGCTGAGCGCGGCGTCGAAGCGCGCGGCGGTGGTGTGCTCATCCAGCGGCAACTGCTTGAGCGGTCCCTTGTAGCCATGGCGGCGGGAGTACTCGATCAGCCCGATGCGCAGCGCGCGATTGGCGGCCGTCTGCAGCCGGCCATCGATCGTGGTGTAGACGCGGTAACCCTGATTGACCGCATCATCGCCGTAGCGGCTGACCACCTCGGCGCGCGCCATCTCGGCCACGTACGGTGCATCGACGTCGTTTTGAATACCGTGATCACGCGCGTCGACCGGCTCCTGCGCGGCACGCTGCGCCGTGGCCGCATCGATGTAGTTGAGCTTCTGCATCTGCGACAGCACGTAGTGCCGCCGCGCCTGCGCCGCCCTCGGATTGGTGATCGGGTTGTAGCGTGAAGGTGCCTGCGGTATGCCCGCCAGCGTCGCCGCCTCGGCCACCGACAGCTTGTCGAGCGGCTTGCCGAAATAGGTCTCGGCCGCGGCCGCGACGCCGTAGGAGCGCTGGCCCAGAAAGATCACGTTCAGGTACGTGATCAGAATCTGTTCCTTGCTGAACTCGTGCTCCATGCGATAGGTGAGAAAAATTTCCTGCAGCTTGCGCCGGATGGTCTTGTCGAAGCTCAGGAACATGTTGCGCGCGGCTTGCATGGTGATCGTGCTGGCGCCCTGCGAGAAATCACCCGAGGTCAGATCGACGATTGCGGCGCGCAGCACGCCGCTGTAATCAAAGCCGTGGTGAGTGAAGAAGCGCTGATCTTCGGCGGCGACGAAGGCTTCGCGCACCAGCACCGGCACGTCTTCGTACGCGACCGGCACCCGACGCTTCTCGCCGATCTGCGCAATCAAAAGTCCAGTGCGCGTGAACACTCGCAGTGGCACCGGCACGCTGCCACTGCGCATTGCATCGACCGTGGGCAGCGAAGGCACCAGATAGAGATAGCTGGCCAGTAGCGCGTACGCGGCCAGGCCCGCCAGCGCTACAGAGCCAATGAGGAGGAGGCCAAAGAGTCGAAAAGCGCCTAACTTCAGCAAATCTGCCTCTATCTTTCGTCATTCTCGGCGTACTTGCGAACTAAGCGCCGGCCGATTCGAAGCTGCGCGAGCCATCTGACAGTTCGGCAGCATAGCAGCGGAAGAGTGAACCAGCCCTGAGGCCCGGAAATGCCGTTAAGCGGCTCAATCCGGAATTTAGACCTCCGTCACGCCTGACGATTCCACCGGCAGTTTAAGGTTAAGGCGTGGTCAGCCGTAACAGTGACTCTACGGTCATCGTATTCACGGTCCGGCTGATATATATTTCTGACATAATGAGACGGGGCCGTTCCGGAACGCGCGTAGCCTACTGAAAGGTCTGGAAAAAGTGTTTCTACTGTCGCGCAAATATCGTCAATTGCTCGGCCTGGATATCACCACTTCATCGATCAAGCTCATCGAGCTGTCGATGGGGGGTGGCCAGTACCGGGTCGAGTCCTACGCCGCTGAGCCGACGCCCACCAACGCGATGAACGAGAAGACGCTGGTGGACCCGGAAGCGGTTGGCGAGGCCATTCGCCGGGCGGTCAAGCGCTCCGGCGCCAAGAGCCACGAGGTCGCGATAGCGATCAGTGGTGACGCCGCCATTACTAAAGTCATACAAATGCCGCGCGGCCTGCGCGATGCCGATCTGGAAGCCCAGGTCGAGATGCAGGCCGACCAGTACATTCCGTTCCCGATGGACGAGGTCAGCTACGACTTCGAGGTCCTCGGGCAGTCGGAGAAGGACAACGATTCGGTCGACGTGCTGCTGGTGGCCTCACGCAGCGAGAACGTTGAGCAGCGCCGGGCCGCGGTGGCCGCCGCCGGACTGTCGGCGCGCATCGTCGATGTCGAAGCGTTTGCGCTCGAGAATGCCTGCCGCCTGATGACGCATCAGATGCCCGACGGCGGCATCGATCACTGCGTCGCGGTGGTCGACTTCGGTGCCAGCAACACCACTTTCAGCGTGCTGCGCAATCTCAAGGTCATCTACACCCGCGATTTCGCCTTCGGCGGCCAGCAGCTGACCGAAGAGATCATGCGCACCTACGGACTGTCGATGGAAGAGGCCGGCCGCGCCAAGAAAGAGGGCGGCTTGCCCGGAAACTTCCAGGCCGAGGTGCTCGATCCGTTCATCGACGACATGACCCAGCAGGTCAGTCGCTCGCTGCAGTTTTACCTGGCCTCCGGCAGCGGCCGCGAGCAACCGGACAAGATCCTGATCTGCGGTGGCTGCGCCAATATCGCCGGCGTGGCCGACGTGGTGCAGAGCCGGGTCGGCATCAGCGCCGAGCGCGGTGATCCGCTCGGACAGATGAAGCTGTCGTCGCGCGCACGCGCGCAGGCAGTACAGCGTGATGCCACGGCCTTGCTGACCGCCTGCGGCCTGGCCCTGCGGAGCTTCGACTAATGCCGCGTATAAATCTGCTCCCCTGGCGCGACCAGCAACGCCGCGAGCGCAAGCTGGCATTCTTCGTCGCGCTCGGCGGCGCGGTGGTGCTAGCCGGCATCGCCACCTTCATCGCTTACCTGCTGGTCGGCTCGATGATCGATGCCCAGGATCACCGCAACGAGCGGCTGCGCACGCAGATCAAGATCCTCGACAAGCAGATCGAGGAGATCAACGACCTCGAGGCGCAGAAGCAGAAATTCATCTCGCGCATGCAGATCATCGACAAGCTGCAGCGCTCGCGACCGGAAGTGGTGCACCTGTTCGACGAGCTGGTGAAGGAGATGCCTGACGGCACCTACCTGACCTCGGTGAAGCAGACCGGCACCAAGCTCAAGCTCGAGGGTGTGGCGCAGTCCTCCACCCGCGTGTCGCAGCTGATGCGCAACATCTCGGCCTCGCAGTGGCTGCGCAATCCGGAGCTCGAAGTGGTCCAGACCAAGAACGACATCACCGGCAGCAGCTTCGTGCTCGATGCCGAAGAGGTCGGTCTGCCCGACACTGACGACACCAACGCGGTCAAGAAGCCGGTGCGCACGGCCTCGGGCGGCACACAATGAGCGTGCTCGACGACCTGCGCAGTCTCGATCCGCGCGACCCTGGTCGCTGGCCGCTGGCGGTATTAGCGGCGGCGGTGATCGTGTGCTTCGTCGCGGTCGCGGTCGGCCTGATCTACGCGCTGGTGTGGCAGAGCCGCGTGCCGGATCTGCAGCAGCGTCAGGACCAGGAAGTCCAGCTGCGCAACGAGTTTCGCTCCAAGCACGCCAAGGCGGTCAACCTCGCGATCTACAAGCAGCAGCTGGCGGACATCGAGAAATCCTTCGGCGCGATGCTGCGGCAGCTGCCGAGCAAGACCGAAGTGCCGAATCTGCTGGTCGACATCTCGCAGACCGGCCTGGCCGCGGCGCTGGAAGAGAAGCTGTTCCAGCCCGGTCAGGAAGTGAAGAAGGACTTCTACGCCGAGCTGCCGATCCATATTCAGCTAACTGGCAGCTACCACGAGTTCGGTGCCTTCGTCAGCGGCATCGCGGCGCTGCCGCGCATCGTCACGCTGCACGACATTCAGATCACGCCGGTCAGCAAGGACAAGGGCGTATTCGATCAGCTGCAGCTGGACCTAACCGCCAAGACCTACCGCTACCTGGACGACGACGAAATCGCCGCCGCCGAGGCCGACAGGCGCAAGGCCGATCAGGCCAAGCGCCACGGAACCTAATCGATGAGAGCACGCGACAACAGCACCGCCGCCCGATCACCGCTGAGCCTGGTCCTGTGCGGAACCGGGCTCGCCCTGCTGGGCGCTCTGCTGAGCGGCTGCAGCGGCCGCGATGGCGACCTCGATCGCTTCATCGACGCGACCAAGAAGGAGCCCGGCGGGCGAGTCGAGCCACTGCCGGAAGTCAAGCCGTACGAGGCGTTCACCTACAGCGACCAGGAGCTGCGTTCGCCGTTCATGCCCGGCGGCTCCGGCGCGCTCAACGCCGGCCTGCGTCCCGACAGCAAGCGCAATCGCGAGTACCTCGAACAGTTTTCGCTCGATACGCTGAAGATGGTCGGCACGCTCAATCTGGGCAGCAGCCGCTACGGACTCGTAGCCACCAAGGACGGCCGCGTGCACCGGGTCGTCGTCGGCGAACACATCGGCACCAACGACGGCAAGATCACCGACATCACGCCTTCAAAGATCGCTCTGGTTGAAATCATTCCCGACGGACTGGGCGGCTACATCGAACGCCCGGCCGCGTTGGGATTGAACGAGTGATCGTCAGGGAGACACATCGAATGAAACGGTCCATCCTCTTCACGCTGCGCGCACGCATCAACAGACTGGCCCCGGTCTGGGCTGCCGGCATGCTCGTAGCACTGGGCGCGAGCGCCGCGGACGCGCCCAGCGCGCCGGCTGCTGCGACCAACAGCCTGCAGAACATCGATGTACAGCCGCTCAGTGGCAATCAGCTGCAGCTGACGCTGCACCTGTCCGGACCGGCGCCCGAGCCGCTGAGCTTCACTATCGACAAGCCGGCGCGTATCTCGCTCGATCTGCCGAATACATCACTGGCGCTGCCGACGCGCCGCATCGACGTCGGTTCGTCCGGCGTCGACACCGTGCTGGCCGCCGAGGCCAATGGCCGCACCCGCGTGGTGCTGAACCTGGATCAGCAGTTGCCCTATCAGACCCGCGTCAGCGGTAACGACATCGTGGTATTGGTAGGCGCACAGGCAAGCTCGCATGCCGCCAGTGCCGCCGCGGCACCGGCCGCGGCGCCGCGCGCCGCCGCCGCCGGCAGTGGCGGTCGCTCCATTCAGAGCATCGACTTTCGTCGCGGCGATACCGGCGGTGGCCGGCTGATCGTCAAGCTGTCCGATCCGCGTACCCCGATCGATCTGAAGCAGCAGGGCTCGCAGATCCTGGTGGATTTCGCCGGCACCGACCTGCCGAAGAATCTCACCCGCCGTTACGACACGATGGACTTCGGCACGCCGGTGACCGGCTTTGATGCCGAGAAGGTCAACGGCGATACCCGCATCGTCATCAACGCCACCGGCAACTTCGAGCAGCTGGCGTACCAGTCAGAAAATCAGTACGTCATCGAGGTGACGCCGGCGCGCAAGACCGCCGAGGCCAATCCTGCCGAGCAGAAGAAGGAATACAAGGGTGAGCGCCTGACACTGAACTTCCAGGACATCGAGACCCGCGCGGTGCTGCAGCTGCTGGCCGACGCCAGCGGCCAGAACATCGTCGTCAGCGACAGCGTCCAGGGCAGCGTCACGCTGCGCCTGCAGAACGTGCCGTGGGATCAGGCGCTCGACATCGTGCTGCGCACCAAGGGTCTGGATAAGCGCCAGGAAGGCAACGTGATCATCGTGGCGCCGGCCGACGAGTTGGCGGCACGCGAGAAGGCCGATCTGTCCGCCAAGAAGGACATCCAGGCGCTCGAGCCGGTACGCACCGAATACCTGCAGGTCAACTACGCCAAGGCGGCCGACATCGCCATGCTGCTGAAGTCCTCGGGCGGCGGCGGCACGGCCGGCGCCAATTCGGTGCTGTCGACACGCGGCAGCGTCTCGGTCGATGACCGCACCAACACGCTGCTGCTGCAGGACACCGCCGAGCGGCTCGCCGATGTGCGCCGCCTGGTCACCACGCTGGACATCCCGGTCAAGCAGGTGCTGATCGAGTCGCGCATCGTTATCGTCACCAACGATTTCGAGCGCGATCTGGGCGCCCGCTTCGGCGTCACCGCCACGCGCGCCAATGGCACCAACGGTCTGTACGAGACCACCGGTACCGCCGCCGGTACCGACACCGGTGTCAGCTCGGCACTGAGCAACCTGTCCACCAACGGCACGGTCTATCCGGTCAGCATCCCGACCGGCGCGACCGCCACCAATCGCTATAACGTCAACCTGCCGGTGGCAACACCGGCCGGCAGCATCGCGCTCGGCATCCTGGGTTCGGACTACCTGGTAGATCTCGAGCT
>DASXDL010000042.1:0-70933 GCA_036490715.1 Steroidobacteraceae bacterium
ATGGATGCAGTACCGCACAACGCCGGACAACGATCAATGGGTCTCGACGCTGACCCGCTTCGGCTCCGGAGCGGCCACCTTCGGAATGGTCACCTCGAGCACGCCGTTGAGATGGCGCGCACGGATGTCATCCGTATTGACGTTCTCCGGCAGCGTGAAGCGACGCTGAAAGCGACCCTCGACGCGCTCCTGACGCGTGACGGACTTGCCGTTCTCGGAGCGTTCGAACTTGCGCTCGCCGCTGACCGTCAAGACGCCCTTGTCAGAGGTAATCTGGATGTCCTTCGACTCGATGCCCGGTAGATCGGCGCGCAGCACGAAGCTGTCGGCCTGCTCGAACACGTCCACCGACGGAATCCAGTTGATCGCGGCTTCGCCGTTGCTCGCCTCGGCTTCGCCATTGGCTGCCGGGGCGTCGACGCCGTTGAAGATCTGTCCAATCTGCCGATGCAAGTGCTCGAAAGCGCTCCACGGCTCATAACGTACCAGTACCATTGTCCTTCTCCTGTCCTAATCAGGTTAGTGGGGGCGACGGGCCGCCACGCGACCCGACTGCTTGCACCTGACTTGGTGGTGGATCGCGGCGTTTCAAGACCGGTCGGAGGCCTGCGAACCCGTTATGGCCAGGGGCTGTCAAGAGCACTTGTTGTGGATAGCCTGTGCGTCCTCGGTGCAGGGCCGGTGCATTGGCAGGGGACACAACCTATTGATGTGCCCCTTTCCCCGTCATGACGTCCGCCGCTTAACTTTTTTGCTGATGAAATTCGAGGCATTTGTTGCACAAACACGTGATAAATAAAGACAAAATTGCACGAAAAGTTGTGTTTCATAATCTTGACGATCGGTTCACCCCTTGATTAGTCTCCGCCCTCCACACAACAAGATCTTGTAGGGGCGTTGAGGTCTCAATGTGTGACTGATCCGCGGAAAGGGGAGCCGCCACCGCCATGAATTCCGTCGTCAAACTCGTCGTTCAGGACATCAACACCATCCCGTTCCAGGAAGCTTCGCTGGACATCTGGGATAAGAAGTATCGGCTTGCCTCCAAGGATGGCCAGCCGCTTGATGCCACCATGGACGACACCTATAAACGTGTCGCCCGAGCGCTGGCCGACGTCGAACGCGAGGACATTCGCGAGCGCTGGTATGAGCGTTTTCTATGGGCCTTGCGTCACGGTGCAATACCGGCCGGACGGGTCACCTCCAACGCCGGCGCCCTGGAGCACAAACCCGCGACCTCGACCATCAATTGCACCGTGTCGGGCACGATCCGCGATTCGATGGACGACATCCTCGGCAAGGTGCACGAGGCCGGCCTGACGCTCAAGGCTGGTTGCGGTATCGGCTACGAGTTCTCGACGCTGCGTCCGCGCGGCGCCTACGTCTCGGGCGCGGGAGCCTATACCTCCGGTCCGCTGTCGTTCATGGATATCTACGACAAGATGTGTTTCACCGTGTCGTCGGCCGGTGGCCGTCGCGGCGCGCAGATGGGCACGTTCGATGTCGGACATCCGGACGCGATGGATTTCGTGCGCGCCAAGCGCGAGAACGGCCGTCTGCGCCAGTTCAATCTGTCGTTGCTGGTCACCGATGAGTTCATGCGCGCGGTGCGCGAGGACAAGGAGTGGAAGCTCGCCTTCCCGATCAGCCGGCGCGAGCATGAAGCCGACAAGATGGATCTGACCGACGAACACAAGTTCGTGTGGCGCGAATGGCCGGTCCACGATGGCTATGTGGTGAATGACGAGGGCTTGGTCGCCTGTCGTATCTACAAGACTCTGCCCGCGCGTCGCATGTGGGACGTGATCATGTCGTCCACCTACGATTTCGCCGAGCCCGGCTTCATCCTGATCGACCGCGTTAATGAGATGAACAACAACTGGTGGTGCGAGAACATTCGTGCGACCAACCCATGCGGCGAGCAACCGCTTTCGCCCTACGGCTCGTGTTGGACTGGATCGATGCGAATCCACACGAACCACGGGTTGATTCGTACGGAAGACGCATTCTCTCTCGCGCAAGAAGGCAAACAATTGCACATAGCAGTTGATGATGTCTTCACTAGGAACAAGACCGAGCTCCGGCCGTGCGCCATCGTTTGCAACGGCGAACGCGAGGTGTTCGAGGTCTCTTACGCTAACGGCCAGCGAATTGAGTTAACGGCGGATCACCGGGTCTACACGCCTGATGGTTGGCGAGAGGTCCGCGCTCTAGAAGTCGGTAGTGAAGTTCATATCCAATCTCGCGAGCTCTCCACTCTCGATTTAGTGGAGCCATTCTATCGAGGGGTGCTCAAGTATCTGCTTCCGCGCTATCAAGGTGCCGAATTGACGATAACGCGTCGAAGCCGAAGCGCGTTTTTGCGACCGATTCTCGATTTGCTGCATGTCAATTATGCGGACCGATCCAAGGGACTTCACCTATCGAGAAATCATCCGGCGGTCCGGGATCTCGATCGCCTAGATATTGCATCAGCTGCGCCTCGAACGCTGGAAGGCTACATTTATGCCGCTAATGCCACAGCCGCTCGCTATAAGAACAAACGCGCCGTTTACGCGAGCAAGGAAGAATGTGAGCAGCTTCAGCAGGCTTACTCCCGCCTAGGTATATCCTGTCGCGCACCTGTACATCATCGTAGCTCGAGCCAACAAAGTCGCTTCCGTCTGATATTGCCGGACACCTCGATAGCTCCCCCAATTACCTTTGGGGCAGCGATCGATCTCGAATACGGAATGTATGGTTGGCTGCTCGCGGACGGGTGGCTCACCAATTCCGCAGGACTGCTGTTTAGCGACCAGGATGACGTCGCGATGCAAATGCTTGCTCCGCAGTTCCAAAACTTAACCGGTACAGACGGAGTATTGCGTCGAACTTATCAAGGTAAGTCGCTCGACGTGCAATCGATAAATTGTTATCGAAAAGAGGCGATTGCAAATCTTCGCCACAGCCTGGGGCTAGAGAACTATCGCTCCAAACATCTAAGAGTTCCGGAGAAGATCTTTCGCGCCGAAAGTACCCAGCAAGCTTCGTTTCTAGCGGCTGTGTTTTGCGCGGATGGAAGTGTCTCGGCGACCAAGCCGACGGTCAACCTGGTGTCGGCGTCGAAGCCGTGGCTGCAGGATATTCAGTTATTACTGCTAAATTTTGGAATCCACGGATGCATTCATTCGTCAATTTCCAAAGGCAACATATTCTATTCTCTACTTCTCGCTCAGCAGGACTGCTATCGCTACTTTCGATATATCGGGTTTCCGTTTAACTCGACCAAGCAGGCGAAGCTCGAAAGTCATCTTCGAAACAAGGAGCGGTGGCGTGAGCCGGACGAAATCCGTACGGCACGCGTACAGAGCATTCGAAGCTTGGGGATGCAGCGGGTCTATGACATTGAGGAGTACTCCACTCACTCTCTTATCGTCAATGGGATAGTCGTCCACAATTGTCTACTTGGCTCCGTCAATCTCACTCGCTTCGTACGCGAGCCATTCACGCCGCACGCACGCTTCGATTGGGACGAATATCGCGATGTCGTGCGTGTGTTCACGCGGATGCTCGACAACGTGGTCGAAATCAATGGGTTGCCACTCGAGCAGCAGCGCCAGGAAATTACGCGCAAGCGTCGGCATGGCATGGGTTTCCTCGGCTTGGGATCTACCATCACATTGCTCGGATCGAAATACGGCTCGCCCGAGTCAGTGAAATTCACCGAGGACGTGTCGCGCGAAATGGCGATCGCCGGATGGGAGGCAGCGCTCGAACTGGCACGCGAGAAGGGTCCGGCCCCGATCATGAACGAAGAGTTCACCGTCACGCGCGAGATGCTGCGCAAGCGGCCGGAGATGGAACGCGATGGCTGGAAGCCCGGCGCGAAGATTCCCGGGCGATTACTGCACGCTCGTTATAGCCGCTACATGCAGCGCGTGGCCGAAGCTGCGCCCAAACTGGTCGAGGAGCTGGCGCAGGTTGGCGCGCGCTTCACGCATCACACCTCGATCGCGCCGACCGGCACGATCTCGCTGTCGCTGGCCAACAATGCCAGCAATGGCATCGAACCGAGCTTCGCGCACCACTATTTCCGGAACGTGATCCGACCGGGGCGCAAGACCAAGGAAAAGATCGACGTGCTTTCGTTCGAGCTCTTGGCCTACCGCGAGCTGGTCAATCCGCGCGCGATGCCGGGATCGACCAATGCGGGTGAGGTTCTGCCGGAATACTTCACGGCCGCCGATGAAGTGGCGCCGCAGCAGCACGTGGACATACAAGCCGCTTCGCAGAAGTGGATTGACTCATCGATTTCCAAGACCGCGAACGTGCCGACCAACTTCCCCTATGATCAGTTCAAGGGCATCTATCTCTATGCGCACGAACAGGGGCTGAAGGGCTGCACGACATTCCGCTTCAATCCGGAAGCGTTCCAGGGCGTGCTGGTTAAGGAGCAGGACCTTAAGAACACTACCTACGTGTTCACGCTCGAGGATGGCACCGAGATCAGCGCGCGCGGTGATGAAGAGATCGAGTACGACGGCGAAACCCACAGCGCCGCCAATCTGTTCGATGCCTTGAAGGAAGGCTACTACGGGAAGTTCTGATCATGAGCACACACATCGAGAAGAAGATCGTCAAGTACCGGGTGCAGAAGCCGGAGGACCAGGAGGCGGGCAAAGCCGCGCGGCCGGAGGAACTGGCGCACGGTCGCGATGGCCGAACCGCCAAGGTCATCCGCATGCACGAGGAGATTCAGCGTCCGGAGATGCTGATCGGCTCCACTTATAAGATCAAGACGCCGGTGTCCGATCACGCGATGTACGTGACGATCAACGACATCATCCTCAACGAGGGCACCGAGTACGAGCATCGCCGGCCGTTTGAAGTCTTCATCAACTCGAAGAATCTGGATCACTTCCAGTGGATCGTCGCGCTGACGCGCATCATCTCGGCGGTGTTCCGCAAGGGCGGTGACGTTGCGTTCCTGGTCGACGAGCTCAAGGCGGTGTTCGATCCGCGCGGCGGCTATTGGCAGCCCGGCGGCAAATTTATGCCCTCGATCATCGCCGAGCTGGGCTACGTGATCGAAAAGCACCTGCAGAGCATCGGCTTGATGCCCAAAACCGAGCTCGACGTCCACCAGAAGAAGCTCATCGACGAGAAGCGAGCCGAGTTCGAGGCGCGCAGCAAGCAGCAGGATGCCTTCTCAAAGTCGCATTTCCCTGAAGGGGCGCAGCTGTGCAGCAAGTGCAGCACCGCGGCCGTGGTCATGATGGACAACTGCATGACCTGCCTGAATTGCGGCGAGTCGAAGTGCGGCTGAGCGACCTTCGTCAGCTGGTCGATGACTGGTCGGTGAAAACTCTCAATTGAGCGTCGAACGCACGCCTATAGGCGGGCCGTCCTTCGCCGCGGGCGACATAGGCAGCGAGACTCGGATATTCATTTAGCATGCCCGATGCTTTCAACCTGAGTAGCACCGCCACAATCATCAAGTCGCCCGCGCTGAACGCACCATCGAGCCAGGCGGCATCGCCAAGACGACCGGAAAGCTCCCCCAGCCGATCATGAATGCGACGCTGCACGAGGGGCAGGCGCTGCTCGGACCACGGCTTGTCGCCCTCCAATAACTTGGCGGTGACGAGATCCAGGATCGGCGGCTCGACCGTGTTGAGCGCGGCAAACATCCATGCGATCGCGCGGGCCCGGGCATTCGCCTCGTCAGGCAGCAGGCCCGTGTGGCGTTCCGCGATATGCAACACGATCGCTCCGGACTCGAACAGCACAAGATCGCCTTCTTCATAAGTCGGAATTTGCCCGAAAGGATGAAGTGCGCGATGCGCGGATTCTTTCATGGCGCCAAACGAAACAAGGCGTACCTCGTACGGTTGGCCAACTTCTTCAAGGGCCCACCGCACGCGCATGTCACGCGCGAGTCCCCGGCCGAGATCGGGCGACCTCTCAAAGGCGGTAATGATCGGGGTCATTGGAGGCGTAATGGTAAATTCTCCAGCGCGGGCTGTCTCGTTGGGCGGTGGCGACGATCAATCTTCCTCGCCGTCGGGGCAATGATGGTCAACAATTCGTCGCTGTCGCTTGAGGTCGTAGGACAGCCGAGATGGAAACTCTCGAAGGAGCTAAGCCTGTCGAATCCCCCTGACTGCAAATAGGTAGACACTGCTGATAGCGGCTGCCCCGATCGGCGCTTAATTTTGATTGCGCCAGCTTGTATCGCAGGGGTTTCCCCTATGGATTTCGCCTCACACAACTCATCCCGTCGAGGTCGGCGGCCGCGACGGAACCTAGATCCGGAAAACCAAGGCTCCGGGATGCCTCGCAATCCACCGCGGCCCATGGAGGCCAAACTGGTCCGCGACCTGCCGGAGGATGGCCAATGGCAGTTTGAACCGAAGTGGGATGGATTTCGCTGCCTCGTTGCCCGGCACGGCGCGAAGGTGGAACTGAGTTCGAAGTCCGGCAGGCCGCTGGCGCGCTACTTCCCGGAGATTGCCACTGGGTTTGCGCAATTTCGCGGGCGGCATTTCATTCTTGATGGGGAGCTCATCATTCCCATTGGGTCGTCGCTCTCCTTTGACGCATTGCAAATGCGCCTGCATCCGGCGCACAGCCGGGTAATCAAGCTGTCGCATGAAACCCCGGCACTCTTCATGGCGTTCGACATGCTGAAGGACGAGAGCGCAGATTTATCGGTGCGGCCCATAGAGGAGCGACGAAAAGCACTGGAAAGCTTTTATCGACGCGAAAAGCGGCCGGGGATCATGCGACTGTCGCCCTATTCGCGCGACTTGGCCGAGGCTCGACGCTGGCTCGGTAAGGCGGGAGGCGGCGCTCTCGACGGCGTCGTGGCAAAGCCCCTGCAGGGTCCTTACAAGCCGGGCGAACGCGCGATGCTCAAGGTGAAATGTATGCGTACCGCGGATTGTGTCGTCGGTGGCTTTCGCTACGGCGAGGGCAGTCAGGAGGTCGGATCGATTCTGCTCGGACTCTATGATGCGGATGGATTGCTCGACCACGTTGGTTTCAGCTCGGGAATTTCCGACCGCGAAAGGCCGGCGCTGACACGAAAGCTGGAAAAGCTGCGCGGCGGGCCAGGATTCACCGGCAAGGCACCCGGAGGGCCCAGCCGCTGGTCCACTGAGCGCAGTAGCGAGTGGCAGGCGCTGAAGCCCAAGCTCGTCGCAGAAGTGCAGTACGACCAGGTGACCGGTCATCGCTTTCGCCACGGAACCCGCTTCCTGCGCTGGCGGCCGGACAAGTCGCCACGCCAGTGCGACTTCAGTCAGCTGCAGCAGGAGGTCAGGCCACGCAAATTGCTGGCCGCCATTCGGTAACGTCCGACTAGCGCCGGGCTTTGGACTGGTTCAGTGCCACGGCGGCGCGAATCAGCGCCTTGAGTGCGGCGGCGTTTACCTTCTCGCCCTCGTGAAAATCGATCGCACGCCTGACGTTCCCCTCCAGGCTGGAGTTGAACAGGCGCGAGGGATCCTTCAGAGCCGCGCCCTTAGCGAAGGTCATCTTGACCACGCTCTTGTAGGTTTCGCCGGTGCAGATCAATCCGTCGTGCGACCACACTGGTACGCCGCGCCACTTCCATTCCTCGACCACCTCTAGATCGGCTTGCTTGACCAAGGCGCGCAGCCGACTGAGCATCGGGCCGCGCCAGTCGTCCAGTTCCTCGATTCTCGCGTCGATCAGCCGAGAAGCGGATTTGTCCGTCTGCGGCCGCTTCGTTTTCATGTTGCCCCCTCTCGCCCACGCCGATAGTTGGAAAGCTCGTCTGCTGCAGCGCGCCGCCCTGCGGTACATGATCGCAGCAGTCCGCGCTCGCTGTGAAGTCGTGCGTTTTTCTCGGCGCCGCTCTGACGTATCATGCGCCGCAATTCCAACCCGGTCTCCAGAGGTCATCGATCGGCTCGATGAAACGACTGCTGCTGTCCTGCGCGCTGCTGTTGCTGTCGCGCTTCGCACCCGCCGCGGACGAACTGCTGCCGCGTCCGCCCGAACTCGAGCCGGACGTGCAGTTCTGGATCCGGGTCTATTCACAGGTGTCGACCAATGAAGGGTTGATCCACGACCAACACAATCTGTCGGTCGTCTACGAGAAGCTGCACTTCGATGCCGATACACCCGCCTCCGAGCGGGCGCGAAAGGTGGACTCCGAGCGCGACCGAATCGCCGATATCCTGCATCGGCTGGCGCGCGGCACTGAGCCGCGCGATGACGAGGAGCGACGCATCCGTCAGCTCTGGGGCGAGGGCGCCACACCGGCCCAGCTTGAAACCGCGGCATCGGACCTGCGCTTCCAGCTCGGGCAGTCGGATCGCTTCCGCGCCGGACTGATACGCTCGGGCGCCTGGGAGACGCACATCGCCGAGGTGCTGGCCAATCTCGGCCTGCCGCCGCAGATCGCGGCCTTGCCCCACGTGGAATCCTCGTTCGACCCGGCCGCCTATTCCAAGGTAGGCGCCGCGGGTCTGTGGCAGTTCATGCGCTCGACCGGGCGCCGTTTCCTGCGCATCAACCCGGCGGTGGACGAGCGATTGGATCCGTACCGCGAGACCGAAGCGGCGGCGCAGCTGCTGGAATACAACTATCGACTACTGGGCACCTGGCCGCTGGCGATCACCGCTTATAACCACGGTGCGGAGGGTGTACGTCGCGCCCGCGAACTGCTCGGCACCGACGACATCGTGCGCATCGTGCGTGACTATCACAGTCCGACCTTCGGCTTCGCCTCGCGCAACTTCTACGTGTCGTTTCTTGCCGCGCTAACCATCGCCGAGAATCCCGAAAAGTACTTCAGCGGCGTGACACGCGCTTCCGAGGGCGGTTTTCTCGAGCTCAAGATGCCCTCGACCGCCAGCATCGCCACGCTGATGCACACTATCGGGGTCGATCGCGACACCCTGCGACGGCTCAACCCGGCGCTGCGTCCGTCGGTGTGGAACGGACAGCGGGTCGTGCCGAGCGGCTACGTGCTGCGTTTGCCCGCGGGCGGCAACACCCAGTGGACCGCCGAGTTGCTGGCGCAGCGCCTGGAGACAGCTCATCCGGTGCTGGTGGCCCAGGCCAACGCCGCGCCGACCGCCGGACGCGGTGTCCGCGCAGCTGCCGCAAGCGCGCCGACGACCGGTGCCGGCGCAGCCACCGGTGCCGCGCCGGCCGAGGCGGCCGCAGCATCGACCGCCGCGGCTACTGCCGCGACGGCAAGCAGTGCGCCGGTCACCGTCGCGGCCGCAACCTCAACGCCCACCACTGTCGCAGCGCCTGCGCCGCCGGCCAGCGTGGCCGCGGTCAGCCCTGGCCGGCCGGCCGTTCCCGCGAGTGCAGCCAGCATCGTTGCGCACGCCGAGCCCGCCCCGGGTGCCGCCGCCACGGCCGCCGTGGTGGCCGTTCCGGCCACCGGCGTGGTCGCGCCGCTGTTGCCGGAGAACTCGCAGTACTACGTGGTCCAGGCCGGCGACAACACCACCGATATCGCCGCGCGCACCGCTGTGCCGGTCAACAAGCTGATGGCATTGAACGCGATGAACGATCCGGACGATATCTATGAAGGTGAGCGTCTGCGGCTGGTGCCGGCGGCCGCCGAGCCGGAGACGCAGACCACGCAGGCGACTCTGGCTGCGGCTCAGAGTGCGGTGCAGGAGCGTCAGGAGGAGGATGTCGCGGTCGCCGCCGCCAAGCGCCAGGCCGCGACCACCGAGCCGGTGTCCGAGGCCCAGGCGCAGGCCGAAGGTCCGCAGCTGCTGCCAGGCGCCAGCGGCCCTGAGTCGGCCGATCCGGAGGACTACTCAGTCTCAGCCGAAGGCACGATCCGGGTCGTGGCCGCCGAAACTCTCGGGCACTACGCCGACTGGCTCGACATCAGCGCCGCCCGGCTGCGCGCTCTGAATCATCTGCGTGGACGCACACCGGTGAGGATGGGACGACGATTGAAGCTTGATTTCGTCAAGGTGTCGCACGAGCAGTTCGAGCAGCGCCGGCGCGACTACCACGAGCGGCTGCAGGCGGCCTATTTCGCCTCGCACCGCATCGCCGGCACCGAGGTCTATATCGCCCGGCGCGGCGATTCGCTGTGGAGCATCACGCAGAAGTCGCTGAAGGTGCCGGTGTGGTTGCTGCAGCAATACAACCCCGATCTGGACTTCGGCGATCTGCGCCCCGGCACGCAGATTTCCCTGCCTAAAGTGGAGGATGTGGCGACCCTGTGAACCCTGCACGCTCGCGGTGTAAATGCGCCGTGCCTATAATTTGCGCAATGCGGGTATCGCTGTCGATAACAATTCCATTGCTGCTGGCTGCGGGCGTAGCCTTGGGCGATGGTGCCGGAACGATCGGAACGGAGACCGTGGGCGCGGACAGCGTCGGCGTCGCCACCGTCGCTGGCGTCATGCCCACCCCGGCGGCTGCCAACATCACCGTCGCGCCGGCGCCGCTGCCCACCAATGTGTCGGCCAGCGTGCCGATCGCCGATGAGGTCGTGGTGCGCAAGTCACAGCGGCGACTCTATTTGATGCGCCACGGCGAGGTCCTGCGCAGCTATCGCGTGGCACTTGGACTTCAGCCCGATGGCCCCAAGGAACGTGCCGGCGACTTCCGTACGCCTGAGGGCCGCTACCTGTTGACGCGCCGTAATTCGCACAGTGACTATTTCCTGTCCATCCAGGTGTCCTACCCCAACGCCGAGGACCTGCGTCGCGCCCATCGCGATCACGTCAATCCCGGCGGCTCCATCATGGTTCACGGCCTGCCGAACAATCAGCGCCATGCGCCTGATTACTATGCGGCGGCTGACTGGACTGACGGCTGCATCGCCATGTCCAATGCCGATATGGTGGAACTGTGGCTAATGGTCCAGGACAACACTCCGATCGAAATCCTGCCGTGACCGCGGTCACTTCCGTTCCCCAGGGTGCGGCCGGCGCCAAGGCCAGCGGCCCCGCACGCGCAATCGATACCAGCATCGTTATCGAGGAACCGGTCGACGCGCGGGTCGGCCCGCGCGGCAGTCTCGAGATCCTGTCGCAGGCGGAAATCGACAAGCTGCTGGATACCAGCAACACCGGACTGTACGCGCTGTTTCGCAACTGCGCGCTGGCGGTGCTCAACTCCGGCAGCGAGAGCGATAACGCCAAGGAGATCTTCGAGTACTACCGCGAATTCAACGTGCAGATCCTGCGGCATGCCTGGGGCATCAAGCTCGAGATCACCAATGCGCCAGCCGCGGCGTTCGTCGACGGCGAGATGATTCACGGCATCAAGGAGCATCTGTTCGCGGTACTGCGCGACATCATCTATACCGCGACCGAAATCATCAGTGCCGGTCGGCTCGACAGCCAGGACACGGCCTCGATTACCAACGCGGTGTTCCACATACTGCGCAACGCGCGCGTGCTCGACGTCAAGACACGCCCGAACATGGTGGTGTGCTGGGGCGGACACTCGATCGGCCACGAGGAATACAACTACGCCAAGCGCGTCGGCTACGAGTTCGGGCTGCGCGGCCTGGATGTGTGTACCGGTTGCGGCCCCGGAGCGATGAAGGCGCCGATGAAAGGCGCCGGGGTCGGCCACGCCAAGCAGCGCATCAGCAACGGCCGATTCCTCGGCATCACCGAGCCGGGCATCATCGCCGCCGAGCCGCCCAACGCGATCGTCAACCACCTGGTCATCATGCCGGACATCGAAAAGCGCCTCGAGGCGTTCCTGCGCGTCGGTCATGGCATCGTCGTGTTCCCGGGTGGTGTGGGCACGGCCGAAGAGATCCTGTATCTGCTCGGGGTATTGCTCGATCCGGACAACGCCGAGCAGCCGCTGCCGGTCGTGTTGACCGGACCGCGCGCCAGCGCAGCCTATTTCGAGAAGATTGCACAGTTCATCGAAGCCACCCTGGGCGGCCAGGCGCTGACGCGCCTCAAGCTCATCATCGATGATGCGCCAGGGGTGGCGCGCTATCTGGTCCAGGGCATCGACCAGGTGCGCTCATTCCGCCGGCGCCAGAACGATTCCTATAACTTCAACTGGCTGTTGCGTGTGCCGTACGAGCTGCAGCAGCCGTTCCAGGTCACCCACGCCTCGATGCGCGCGCTGCAGCTGCAGCGTGCGCAGCCGGTGCATCGACTGGCGGCCAATCTGCGCCGGGCGTTCTCCGGCATCGTCACCGGCAACGTCAAGGAGAACGGCGTTGCGGCGATCGAGCGGCTCGGTCCCTACGAGCTCGCCGGCGACGCCACGATCATGCGCTTGCTGGATGAGCTGCTGGCCGGATTCGTCGCCCAGGGCCGAATGAAACTGCCCGGCAGCGCCTATCGGCCCTGTTACCGCCTGGTCGCGTAACGAGCCGACATCGCACTCGCGGTCGATGAGCGCGCGATTACGCGCGACCGTTTGCGACCACAAGTGACCAGATCTGTCGAGCGCATTTAACCCTTGTATTTACGCTGTTGGCACCGCCGCGAGAGTGCGAGCTGCGCAGGCGCTCGTTCAAGTTCGATGTGATCCAGTTCCTGTCGAGTGCGAGCCCGGGGACCTAGTCTGTTTCCATAAGGAGGGCCCCCGATGAGCAAACAAGATTCCAAGATTGAGCACGCCGAAGAGGCAGCGGCGCGCCGGCCGACGTCGCAGAGCGGTGCCGAAGCCTATGCACGCTGGCTCGAGCACATGCAGCGTACCCGCACGCGTCACGCCGCTATCACGCGCAACCTTTACACCTGGTCGAACTACAAGAGCTGGGCGGACAAGGTGCGCCACGACTGGCTGGCCGAGGACGCCAAGAGCTAGCGTGACCGGGCTGGTTGCCGGCGCTAACCGAGGCTAGCCGAGGGCGCGCGGTCGCTCGCGGCGGCGCGCCGCGACGGCAGCTCCAGCCACTCGAGCAGCGGCTCCCAGGCCGCCAGGTCTTCGGCCACCTGGTACGGCTTCATTTCCTGCAGGCCGAGGCCGAGTTCTGCAGCGCGCACGTAGTTCTGCGAGTCGCGCAACGTGGCCACGATCGGAATTCCGAGCGTCGCCAGAAATTTGGCCAACGACTGATAAATCACGGTATTGCGGCGCACCCGATTGGCGATGATGCCGAGGCGGTTGTCGTTCCGATGCACCTTCGCCACCAGCAGCAGGTTCTGAACGCAGCGCGAGCAGGCGTGGATATCGATATCCGAGGGCAGCACCGGCACCAGAATCTTGTCGGCGGTCCGAGTGACCTCCGGCATTTCCTGGGCCTCGATCGCCGCCGGCGTGTCCACGATCACGCGGCCGGTGCCCTCGGGGATGTGCAGCTGAAATGAACGTGTCACACGCGCGTCACGTTCGTAAGCCGCAATCAAGCGAATACGCGCCTGCGTCGACTGGCGCTTGTTGACCCAATGCGCCGCTGAGGCCTGCGGATCGAAATCCATCAATACCGGACGCTGGCCACTCAAGGCGAAGTGACTGGCAAGATTGATGGCGATAGTTGTCTTGCCAGATCCGCCCTTCGGATTCAGCACGACGATACGCTGCATGGAACTCTCTGGCATCGCCCGAAGATTATGTCGTTTTCGCAATTTACGCACAGCGGCGCTGGGCCGCAAGCCGCGCCGCGGCTCGCGTGCCCTGTGAGTTGCAACACGGCGCCTCGCCGGCGAACCCTCTAGCATCACACCCACTGTAAAAGCAGTGGGAGCGGCAGTGGAAGTATTCCTTCAGCTGTGGGACGAAATGGACGACTGGCTGCACGCCGCCCGGCATCTGCTCGGACGCCCGATGGCTTGAAACCTTAGGCGCCAGGCCCTATATCTTCCGCTTTCCAGGCGGAAACGGTGGGGCCGATGACGACCGAGCGCGAAACGCTGGGCTTCCAAGCGGAAGTCCGCGAACTTCTCAATCTGATGATTCATTCCCTGTACAGCCACAGGGAAATCTTCCTCCGTGAACTGATCTCCAACGCATCCGACGCCAACGACAAGTTGCGCTTCCTGGCGCTGTCCGATCCGGCGCTGCTGGGCAAGGACAACGACCTGGCGATCTGGATCGATGCCGACCCCAAGGCCGGCACCCTGACAGTCCGCGACCACGGCATCGGCATGAGCCGCGAGGAGGCGATCGAGCATCTGGGCACCATCGCCAAGTCCGGCACGGCCGAGTTCTTCAAGCGCCTCACCGGCGACCAGCAGAAGGACGCCCAGCTCATCGGCCAGTTCGGGGTCGGATTCTATTCGGCATTCATCGTCGCCGATCGGGTCGAGGTGCTGACGCGCCGCGCCGATCTGCCCGATGATCAGGCGGTGCATTGGGAATCGACCGCCGACGGCCAATTCACCGTCGAGACCATCACGCGCTCCGAGCGCGGCACCAGCGTGGTGCTGCACCTGAAAGAGGACGCCAAGGAATTTGCCGATCCGTTGCGGCTGCGCTCGCTGGTGCGTCGCTATTCGGACCATATCGCCTTCCCGGTGCGCATGACCAAACAGGGTGAGGCCTCGCTGGACTATGAGGATGTCAACCAGGCGCAGGCGCTATGGACGCGTCCGCGCGCCGACATCAAGGACGAGGAGTACCGCGATCTGTACGGCCATATCGCGCACGACGGGGCCGAACCGCTTGCCTGGAGCCACAACAAGGTCGAGGGCAAGCGCGAGTACACCAGCCTGCTTTACATTCCGGCGCGCGCGCCCTTCGACCTGTGGCAGCGCGAAGCCAGCCGTGGCCTGAAGCTGTACGTGCGGCGGGTGTTCATCATGGATGACGCCGAGCAGTTTCTGCCGCTGTATCTGCGCTTCGTCAAGGGCATCGTCGATTCGAGCGACCTGCCGCTGAACGTGTCGCGCGAGCTGCTGCAGCAGGACCGCGAGGTGGAGGCGATGCGCTCGGCTCTGACGCGCCGGGCCCTGGAGCTATTGGCCAAACTGGCCAAGGACGAGCCGGAGAAATATGCCCAGTTCTGGCGCGAGTTCGGCCGCGTGCTCAAGGAGGGTCTGAGCGAGGACCCCACTAACCGCGAACGGCTGCTGCCGCTGATGCGCTACGCCAGCACCGCCAGCGCCGGCAACGATGAGAGCGTGAGTCTGGGCGACTACGTGGCACGCATGCGCCCGGGCCAGGACCGCATCTACTACCTCATCGGCGACAGCATCGAGAGCGCGCGCGAGAGCCCGTACCTGGAGCAGCTGCGGCAGAAGCAGGTCGAGGTGCTGCTGCTGGCCGACCGCGTCGACGAATGGGTCATGGGGCAGGTCAGCGAGTTCGACGGCAAGCGCTTCAAGGATGCGGCGCGGGGCGATCTGGAGCTCGGCGGACTGGCCGACCAGGCTGAGCGTGCCCGCGTTGACGAGGAGCGCAAGGACAACAAGGCGCTGCTGAAACGCTTCAAGGACGCGCTCGGCGAGCGGGTGACCGAAGTGCGCGTGAGCGAGCGCCTGCGCGATTCGCCGGCGGTGCTGGTGCACGGTGAAGGCGAGCTGTCGGCGCAGATGCGGCGCATGCTTTCGGCCAACGGTCAGGCCCCGCCAGCGTCCAAACCGCTGCTGGAACTGAATGTGACCCATCCGCTGGTCAAGCACATGGATACGCTCAAAGCGGCGGACGAGTTCCAGCAGCTGGCGCTGCTGATGTTCGACCAGGCCAGCCTCGCCGAAGACGGGCAGGTGGCAAATCCGGCGGACTTCAGCCGTCGGCTGAATAATCTGCTGGTGCGGTTGGTCGCAGGCGGCGCCGCTGATCCAACCGATGCCGCCGGCGCGACGGGTGCTGCCTGAGGTGCAGCGGTGTACGCTTTGGTAAATGCGGCGCAGCCGAGGAGGTGACCTGATGAGTACCGAGAAGCCCGATGAGGCCGAACTGCGCGCGCGCCTGACGCCGCAGCAATACCAAGTGACCCAGAACAAGGGCACCGAGCCGGCCTTTACCGGCAAGTACGCCTATAACAAGGAGACCGGCACCTATAGCTGCGTGTGCTGCGGCCAGGAGCTGTTCAGCTCGGATACCAAGTATGACTCGGGTTCCGGATGGCCAAGTTTCTGGTTGCCGCTCGCGGCTGACCGGGTGCGCACGCACACCGATAACTCGCACGGCATGGCGCGTACCGAAGTGACTTGCGGTCGCTGCAACGCACACCTGGGGCACGTGTTCGACGACGGTCCGAATCCTTCGGGCCTGCGCTATTGCATCAATTCGGCGTCGCTGGGATTCAAGGGCGCGCCGAAGTCCTGACCGCTGCGCCGTCAGTCTGATGCGCCCGGCACGCGCCGAGCCGATCTCGATCGACGGGCCGGCCGGAGCGCTCGAAGCGCTGTTGGAACAGCCTGAAGTGGCGACTGGAGCCGCTTGTGCCGTGATCTGCCACCCCCATCCGCTGCATGGCGGCAGCATGCACAACAAGGTCGTCTATACGCTGGCACGGGCCTGCCAGGAGCGCGGCATGCCGACGCTCAGATTCAATTTCCGCGGGGTTGGCGCCAGTGCCGGTCGCTACGATGGCGGTCGCGGCGAAACCGAAGATGCGCTGGCGGTCATCGCCAGTGCACGCCGCCGCTGGCCGGACGCGGCCTTGACGCTCGCCGGCTTTTCCTTCGGCGCGATGGTCAGTCTGGGAGCCGCGGTCAGCGCCGCGCCGGCGCGCGTGATCAGCGTGGCTCCGGCCGTGACCTATCCTGAATTCGAGCGCATGCCCCGGCCGCAGTGCCCGTGGCTGATCATTCAAGGGGACGCAGATGAAGTGGTGCGGTGCGCGGATGTGCAGGCATTCGCGGCGCGCTTTCAGCCACCGCCGCGACTGGTGGTGCTACCGGGCGTGGGGCATTTCTTTCACGGTCGCCTGACCGAGTTGCGCGACGCCGCATTCGAGTTTCTGGGATCGAGCGACGCGCTTGCGGCCTCGGCCGGAGACGAAGAAGCCCAGTAAAGCTTTGGCCTTACCGGGCTTCTTTAAAGCGGTTCGCCGATAGCTACGCGAGCCGGTGTGCTTTTTAGTTCACCATCGACTTCAGGTTCTTTAGCGGCAGCGCACGCACCTTTTTGCTGGCCGGCTTGGCCTTGAACGTCATCTTCTCACCGGTGAAGGGATTGGTGCCTTCGCGTGCCTTGGTCGCGGGCCGCTTCACCACCTTCAGCTTCAGCAGCCCGGGCAGGGTGAACAGTCCGTTGCCCCGAAGGCTCTTCTTGATGATGCCGCTGAGTGATTCGAACACCTCACCCACCTGCTTGCGCGAAAGTTCCGAGTCCTTGGAAATCTGGGCCAGAATTTCCGACTTAGTCGGTGCCCCACCTTTTTTTGCCATTGGCGAATCTCCTGGAAAATTTGTGCGGATGCAAAAAGCTGCGAAGAGCGGCGCGCAACATAGCACACCGCTGCGCCGACGCAAATCTTTTTTCGGTTACTTCGGCAGCGAAAATGCCTGCTTTTATAGGTCCGCGCGCATCATCGGCAAAATCGGGTGCGCCGCATGCCATGTTCGTGAGCAACGCTGCGTCGCAACTGTGCGGCTCAACGCAGCAGAATCAAAAGCATTTGAATGATGATGCAGGCCCACAGCGGCGAGAAGTCGATGCCGCCGAGCGGCGGAATCAGCCGCCGAAACGGCCGCAATGCCGGCTCGCACAGTGACTCCAGCAGTCCCTGGGCCGGTGAATAGGTGCCGGGCGCAATCAGCGACAGCATCGCGTAGGTGACGATCGCGAAGAAGTAGATCCACAGCGTGGTGCGCAGGATCTCGAAGGCCGCAAGCTCAATCCATACCAGTGCCGGCGGTGGCCCCAGGCCCGCCAGCAGCCAGCGTACCGAAACCTGCAGGCCGGCAAATACTGCGGCGGCGACGCACGAGGCCGTATCCAGGCGACCGATCGACGGCAGCAACCGCCGCAGCGGCACGATGATGGGATTGGTCAGGTGCACGATCGAGCGCGCCAGCGGATTGCGAAAGTCGGCGCGCGACCACTGCAACAGCAGCCGCAGCAGTACCGCGATCAGGCACAGCGACAGCAGGGTCTCGATCAAGTAGATCAGCGCATCCATTACAGTCCTTTGCGGTGCGGGTCGCCGGCAAGCGTATCGGCCAGCTGTGCGCTGCGCGCGCGCGCGGCCTCGAGCGCTCGGGCGATCAGCGCTTCGAAGCCGGCCTGTTGCAGCACCAATAGTGCCGCTTCGGTGGTGCCGCCGCGCGAGGTGACCGCGGCACGCTGCTCGGCCAGCGAGCCGTCTTGGTGCACCAATAGCCCGGCGCCGTGCAGGGTCTCCCGGGCCAACAGCATTGCGGTGGCGCGCTCAAGCCCGAGTGCTTCGGCGGCCTGGGCCATGCTCTCGGCCAGCAGAAAGAAATACGCCGGGCCACTGCCCGACAGCGCCGTAACGATGTCGAGTTCAGCTTCCGTACGCAGCCACACCGCACGACCCGAGGCTGTCCCGACCAGCTCGGCCAGATCGCGTTGCGCTGCGGTCACGGCGGCGGGCGCGTACAGGCCGGTGATGCCGGCGCCCAGCAGCGCCGGGCGGTTCGGCATGGCGCGCACGATGCCGATGCCTTGGGGGCACAGGCGCGCAAGGTCGGCGATGCGCAGGCCGGCGGCGATCGACAGCAGCACCAGCGGCGCGCCGTTCGGCGTCGCGCCGTGGTCCGACAGCGTCGCCAGCGCCGCGCCGGCATCCTGCGGTTTGACGGCCAGTACCACCAGATCGGCGCCAACGAGGGCCGCGGCATTGTCGGCTTCGGCCACCACACCGAGGTCGCGCTGCAGCCCGGCGCGGCTGGCGGCGGATGGCTCGCCGACGCGGATGCGGTGCGGGGCTACGCCCTGGCGCAGTAGCCCGGCGATCAAGGCGCGCGCCATGTTGCCGCCGCCGATGAATGCGATTCTGGCCGTATCCCTGGACTGCATCGGCGGCATTCTAGCCGCTACGGTCGCGGACCGAATATCGCGGTGCCGATGCGGAGCAGCGTTGCGCCCTGCTCGATGGCCTGGCGATAGTCCGCACTCATGCCCATCGACAGCGTATCCAGTCCGCCAATGCGCGCATCGAGCTGCAGCAGTAGCTCGCGCAACGCCTGAAATCCTCGGCGATTGTCCTCGACCGTCCGATCAACGGGCAGGATGCACATCAGCCCGCGCAGCTGCAGTTTCGGTAACGCGCGTATGGCGGCCGCCAGTTCGGCGGCGGCCTCCGGCTCGACCCCCGCCTTGGCAGATTCGTGCGCGATGTTGACCTGGATGCAAACCTGCAGGGCGGGCGCGTAGTGCGGACGCTGGGCTGACAGGCGCTCGGCTAGCTTCAGCCGATCGATTCCGTGCACCCAGTGGAATCGTTGCGCGATTGCTGCGCTCTTGTTGGCCTGCACCCGGCCGATGAAGTGCCAGGTCAGCGGCAGGTCGGCCAGCGCGTCGAGCTTCGGCACCGCCTCCTGCAGGTAGCTCTCGCCGAAATCCGTGACGCCGAGCGCGGCGGCGGCGCGAAGTCGCTGCGCGCCATGACCCTTGCTGACCGCCACGAGTGTGATCGACTCCACAGTCCGGTGCGCGGCCGCGGCGGCGGTGGCGATTTCGGCTCGCACCGAGTGCAAGTTTGTCGCGATCGGGTCGTCGGCTGACGAAATCTGCGGAGCGATTAACATATTGGTGATCGAGTACCTCCGCTATACTTCATCGGCGGGCCGCTGTCACCGGCGGGAGGAGCGAGAACCCGAATGGCTGTCGACATTGCGCAACTGCTGGCGTTCGCCGTCAAGAATAATGCTTCCGACCTGCACCTGTCGGCGGGCGTGCCGCCAATGATCCGGGTCGATGGCGATGTCAAACGCATCAACATGCCGGCACTTACCCATAAGGAAGTGCACGCCATGGTGTATGACATCATGAACGACAAGCAGCGCAAGGCCTACGAGGAGTTCTTCGAGACCGACTTCTCGTTTGAGATCCCGAAACTGGCGCGCTTTCGCGTCAACGCCTTCAATCAGAACCGCGGCGCCGGCGCGGTATTCCGCAACATTCCGTCGACCATCCTGAGCCTGGACGACCTGGCGGCGCCCAAGATCTTCCGCGACCTGTGCATGCTGCCGCGCGGCCTGGTCCTGGTCACCGGCCCGACCGGCTCGGGCAAGTCCACCACGCTGGCCGGCATGGTCGACTACTGCAACGACAACCGTCCCGATCACATCATCACGATCGAGGACCCGATCGAATTCGTTCACGAGTCCAAGCGCTGTCTGATCAACCAGCGCGAGGTCAAGCGCGACACGCTGGGATTCAGCGAGGCACTGCGCTCGGCTCTGCGCGAGGATCCGGACATCATCCTGGTCGGCGAAATGCGCGACCTGGAGACCATCCGGCTGGCGCTGACTGCGGCCGAAACCGGCCACCTGGTGTTCGGAACCCTGCACACCAGCTCGGCCGCCAAGACCATCGATCGTGTGGTCGACGTGTTCCCGGGCGAAGAGAAGGACATGGTGCGCTCGATGCTGTCCGAATCGCTGCGCGCGGTGATCTCTCAGACCCTGCTCAAGCGCAATGGCGGCGGCCGCGTTGCCGCGCACGAGATCATGATCGGCACCCCGGCGATCCGTAACCTCATCCGCGAGGGCAAGATCGCGCAGATGTATTCCTCGATCCAGACCGGCCAGGCGGCCGGCATGCAGACCCTCGATCAGTGCCTCAACGACCTGGTCGCCAAGGGCGTCGTGAGCAAGGAAGAGGCACGCTACAAGGCCGCGAACAAGGATTCGATGTAAGGTGCAGCGGCACCGGGGGCCGCGAGCGCATTAAGAGGCTGTCATGGATCGCGACCAAGCCATCAAATTGATGCAGGAGCTGCTCAAGCGCGTGGTCGAGAAGGCCGCGTCCGACTTGTTCATCACCGCCAATTTTCCCCCGGCCATCAAGATCGACGGCGAGATCCGCCCGCAGATGGAGCGCGCGCTCACGGCCGAGCAGTCCGGCATGCTGGTGCGCGCGATCATGAACGACCGGCAGACCAAGGAATTCGACGCCACCAAGGAATGTAACTTCGCGATCGCGCCGCCCGGCATCGGCCGCTTCCGCGTCAGCGCCTTCGTGCAGCAGGGGCATATCGGCTGCGTGATTCGCCAGATCAACGCCAAGATTCCCTCGTTCGAAGAGCTCGATCTGCCCTCGATCCTGAAGGAAGTGGTGCTGTCCAAGCGCGGCCTGGTGCTGGTGGTCGGTGGCACCGGCTCGGGCAAGTCCACCACGCTGGCCTCGATGGTCGGCTACCGCAACGACAAGACCCGCGGTCACATCGTCACGATCGAGGACCCGGTCGAATACGTGCACCAGCACAAGGGCTGCGTGATTACCCACCGCGAAGTCGGCGTCGACACCGAAACCTGGCTGGCGGCGCTCAAGAACACCCTGCGCCAGGCACCCGACGTGATCCTGATCGGCGAGATCCGGGATCGCGACACGATGGAGTACGGCATCCAGTTCGCCGAGACCGGCCACCTGGTGCTGGCGACTTTGCACGCCAACAGCTCCAACCAGGCGCTCGACCGCATCATCAATTTCTTCCCTGAGGAGCGGCGCGAGCAATTGTTGATGGACATGTCGCTCAACATCCGCGCGCTGATCTCGCAGCGACTGATTCCGCGCGAGTCCGGCACCGGCCGCATCGCGGCGATGGAGATCATGCTCAACTCGCCGCTGATCCAGGACCTGATCTTCCGCGGCGAGGTCGCCAAGATCAAGGAAGTGATGTCGCGCTCGACCCGCATCGGCATGAAGACCTTCGACCAGGCGCTGTTTGAGCTGTACGAACAGGGACACATCTCGTACGAGGATGCGCTGCGCAATGCCGATTCGAAGAACGAGCTGCGGCTGCGCGTCAAGCTGGAGAGCAAGCGCGAGAACAAGCCGGTCGAGCCCGACGGCGATCTGAGCATTGCAGAAGAAGCAGAAGGCAAGAACTTTTAGGCGTCGACATGGCAGCAGATCCGCTCGAAATCACCGGCACCGAGGCGCAACCGACCGTCAACACCAAGCCGCTGTTCAAGCTGATGGTGGAACGCAAGGCCTCGGACCTGTTCTTCACCTCCAATGCGCCGATCAAGATCAAGATCGAGGGCCAGATCTATCCGATCAACAAGCAGGTGCTCCCGCCGACCTCGGTGCGCTCGATCTGCTTCGGCCTGATGACCCCGCAACAGATCGAGGCGTTGCAGCGCGATCTCGAGATCGACTTTGCGATCTCCGAGCCGGGGCTGGGGCGCTTTCGGGTCAATATCTTCTATCAGCGCGGCTATCCGGCCATGGTGCTGCGCTACATCACCGCCGATATGCCGCGGCTGGATTCGCTCGGGCTGCCGGAAACGCTGGTGGAACTGTCGATGCTGAAGCGCGGCCTGATTCTGCTGGTCGGCTCGACCGGCTCCGGCAAGTCGACCACGCTGGCGGCGATGATCAATCATCGCAACGAAAACGCCTCAGATCACATCGTCACGATCGAGGATCCGATCGAGTTTCTGCACACCAATAAGCGCTCGATCATCAATCAGCGCGAAGTCGGCCTGGATACCAAGAGCTATGATCGGGCGCTGCGCGGCGTGATGCGCGCGGCTCCGGACGTGATCCTGATCGGCGAAATCCGCGACCGCGACAGCATGCAGGCCGCGATCAATCTGGCCGGCACCGGCCACCTGGTGCTGGCGACCCTGCACGCCAACAACTGCGCCGAGATGTTCGATCGCGTGATCAACATGTTCCCGCTCGACCAGCACAAGCAGGTGACTCTGGATCTGTCGCAGTACCTGCGTGCAGTGCTGGCGCAGCGGCTGGTGATGGGGGTCGATAGCAAGCGCGTTGCGGCGGTCGAGGTGATGCTCAATTCGCCGCACATCGCCGAGCTGATCAAGCGCGGCGACGTCAGCGGCATCAAAGAGTCGATCATGCAGAGCGCCGACAAGGACGTTTTCAGCTTCGATACTTCGCTGCATCGTCTGTATCAGCAGGGCCGCATCAGTCTGGACGAGGCGCTGGCGAACGCCAATTCGCGCACCAACCTCGAGGCCAAGATCAACTTCGGTTGAAGTCGGCGGCGGCCGGCGCTCAGGCCGCCGGCGGTAATCCGAACACGCTGTCGGCCTCGAACACCGGGCCATCCACGCACACCCGCTTCATTGAGCGGCCGGAATCGGTCTGCACGGCCACGGTGCAGCCGGCACAGCCGCCCACGGCGCACGCCATGTACTCCTCCAGCGCCACCTGGCAGGGCAGCTGGAACTCGCGCGCCAGCCGCGCGGTCGCTGCCAGCATCACGGTCGGTCCGCAGGCGAAGATCTCGGTTTGCGCGCGCGCCGCGGCCGGCAATGCCGTCAGCCAGGCGCGCGCCAGTTCGGTCACGTAACCCTCGAAGCAACCCGGATAGCCGGCCAGGCTCGCCAGCCGCGACGGCACGCCCCATTCTTCCAGCATCGGCATGCAGCCGATGGCGACGGGTGGCAGTCCGGGGATCATCAGGGTCGAGGGTCGGCTGCGGAACGGAAACGGAATCTCCGATCCCATCAGTACCAGCGGCTGCCACGACGCGTCGCTGCGTTCGCGCAGCCGCTCGGCCAGAAAGATCATCGGCGGGATACCGACACCGCCGCCGATCGCGAGCGCGCGCGGACGCTCCGGGTGCGGCGTGAACCCGCGGCCTATCGGGCCGAGCACGCTGATCGGCTCGCCGCCGCGGGCCCGGGCCAGCGCCTGCGTGCCCGGGCCGGTCTCCTTATAGAGCAGCTCGATCCAGCCAGCCTGGGCATCGGCCCGCATGATCGACAGCGGTCGGCGCATCGGCAGATCGGCGGCGCAGCGCAGGTGGACGAAACTGCCGGGCGTGGCGCGCGCGGCGGTGCGGGGCGAGCGCAGTCGCAGCACGTGCTGCTGGCCATCGAAGTGCTGGTGCGAGAGCACCGCGGCGTCCTCGAGTGTGATGCTGCCCCGATGCGCGCTCACGACGCCGGCCGGCCGATGACGTTTTCCAGCACCGCCATGCGCACCGCGACGCCGTTGCTGACCTGGGCACGGATCACCGACTGCGGGCCGTCAGCGACCTCGGAGGCGATCTCGACGCCGCGATTCATCGGCTGCGGATGCATCACGATGGCGTCCGGACGTGCGCGCGCGAGGCGCTCGGGGGTCAGCCCGTAGCGCTGGAAGTACGCGGCCGCGTCCGGAATCGCGCTTTGCTCGAAGCGCTCCTTCTGGATGCGCAGCATCATCACCACGTCGACGCCCTCCAGGCCCTGCTCGAGCGTTTCAAAGCGCAGGCAACCGCCGAACTCCTGCGGCTCGGGCATCAGCGCCGGCGGCGCGACGATGCGCAGCTCGCGCGCCTGCAGAGTCCGAAATACCTGGTAGGCCGAGCGTGCCACGCGCGAGTGGCGCAGGTCGCCGACGATCGCGATGCGCAATGCTTCGATGTTGCCCTTGTGCTGGCGCACGGTCAGCGCATCCAGCAGTCCCTGGGTGGGGTGGGACAGGTGCGCTTCCCCGGCCGACAGCACGCTGACGTGGCCGGCGACGTGCGCGGCCACGTGCGACAGCACCCCGGGTTCGGCGTCGCGGATAACGAACGCGTCGAAGTGCAGCGCCTGCAGCGTGAAGATCGTGTCGAGCATGCTCTCGCCCTTGACGCGCGAGGACAGCTGCACCTCCAGATTGACGACCTCGGCGCCGAGCCGGCGGCCGGCCAGCTCGAACGACACTCGGGTACGGGTCGAGGGCTCGGTGAACAGGTTGGCGATGGTGATGCCACTGAGCGAGCTGCCGGTCGGCGCGCGCTCACCGATGCGGCGCGCGAAATGCTGCGAACGCTGCAGCAACGACTCGACCTCATCGCGGCGCAGGCCTTCGAGGGTAATCAGGTGACGCAGGGAGCCGTCGGCGCGCCTTTGCTCAATCATTCCGTGCGACCTTCACCTCGCAACCAGCGTTCCAGAATGATAGCGGCTGCCGCGCCGTCGATGTCGGCAGCTTGCACCCGCCGCCGGCGCTGGCCGGCGGCGCGCTGCTGTTTGAGCCGCTCGACCGCCTCGATCGAACTGGCGAATTCATCGGTGCGCTGCACCGGGCGGTGGGCGCGTGCGGCCAGCTCGGCGGCAAAGCGGTCGGTGTGCGCACTCAAGGCGGAAGGCGCGCCGTCGGCGTGCCGCGGGCTGCCAACGACCAGCACGTCGGGTCGAAGCTCCTGCAGCAGCCGATCGATGGCGGCCCAGTCGATGCCGCGGTCGGTGACCGGGATGGCGCCGCGCGGGGCGGCGGTGGAGCTGACGGTGTCGCCGCTGGCGATACCAATGCGACGCAGGCCGAAGTCGAATGCCAGTACGAGCTGGGCGCGCGCCTCAGGCATGACCCGCGGTGAAACTCACGCGCGAGCTGTCCACGCCGATCAGCTGCCAGGCAGCCTGCCAGCGGTCTTCAAACGGCAGTTCGAACACGATGCGCTCGTCCAGCGGCAGGCTGAGCCAGGCGTTGTCGAGCATCTCGCGCTCGAGCTGGCCGGCATCCCAGCCGGCGTAGCCCAGGGCCACGAACGCGCCCTGCGGACCTTCGCCCCGGGCGATCGCCGCCAGCACGTCGCGCGAGGTGGTCACTTGGACATTGTCGGAAATGCGGTGGGTGGAATCCCAGGAGCCGCCCGGGCGGTGCAACACAAAGCCGCGGTCGGTGTGGACCGGGCCGCCCCGCAGCACCGGCTGCTCGCTGATGCGGATGTCGGAGGGCTCGAGCTTCATCTGCGCCATGACGTCGCCGAGCTTCATGCCCATGGGCTTGTTCAGAACGATTCCAAGAGCGCCGCGGTCGCTGTGCTCGCACACCAGCGCGACCGTCTGGGCGAAGTTACCATCCGCGAGGGAGGGCATCGCGATCAGGAGGTGATTGGCCAATGACCCGTTAGTGCCCATGCAAGCCAGTATGCGGGCGGCACCGCCCTGTCTCAAGGTCTCGATGGCGTATCTGACGAAACGGTCACAGCCCCAGACTGCAGCGCTCCGGCAACGAAATCCCATTGATATGCAAAGCGCAATTGCGAGTAGCTGGCGGCGACATCGGCCGGAAACGGCTCGAAGGGACTGGCCAGCTTCAGGATGGTGAGGGCGGCCTGATCGAGCGCGCCGGAACCGCTGCTGCGGCGCACTGTCGCCTCCCGCAGGCGGCCGTTGGCGGCGATGTCGACCTCCACCACCGGGCTGCCCGACAGGCCGGCGTTGCGCACCGCCGAGGGCAAATTAAGGTTGCCGACCCGCTCCACCTTGCGTTTCCAGGCCGCAAGGTACGGGGCCAGAGCGGAGGCGCGGGTATCGGGCGTCACCCAGTGCTCGGCATCGCTCTTGCCTCGCAGCAGCAGCTCCAGCTGCTCGCCCTGACCGCTGCGCGGGTCGCCCGGCAGGTCGCCGATCATCTCGGGCAACGGCTCGGACGACGCGCTTGATTGTTCCTCGCCCAGGTAGCGCACGTCGCTGCTCGAGCCGCTGCTGGCCAGCACCGGCTGCGCTCGGCTGGCTGCAGCGCTGTCGCTGCTGTCGCCCTGGCCGGCTTGTTGCTCTCGCTCGGGTGCGCCGCGGCTGGCCGGACTGGCCGCCGGCGCCGGCTGGTCGGTATTGCCGCTGCCCAGCTGGGTGCGCTGGGCCAGGTAGGTGGCGCGCTCGTTGGACTGTGCTTCCGGCACCTCGTTGGTGACCAGCAACACGTCGAGCTGCGGCGTCGCGCCGCCGCCGATGCCGCCGGCGGCGAACGTCAGGCCCAGGATCACGATCGCGTGCAGCAGCGCCGCCAGGAACAACATCGCGACCAGGCGCTCGCCTACCTGCGCGCGGCCTTCGCGCAGCGGCACGGAGACGGGGCGAGGGCTGGGCTGCGACGCGGCGGTCACCGGCTCGAGTATAGCCGCCGCTCGATCGCACTCATCAGCAGGCCGGCGATGTCGAGCTTGAATTGGCGATCCAGTTCACGAACGCCGGTGGGGCTGGTGACATTGATCTCGGTGACGAAGCCGCCGATCACGTCCAGGCCGGCAAACACGACGCCGGCTTCGCGCAGCGCCGGACCGATCTGCTGCGCCAGCCAGCGGTCGCGCTCGGTCAATGCGCGGCCCACCCCCACGGCACCGGCGGCGAGATTGCCGCGATGGTCCTCGGCCTGCGGAATCCGCGCCAGCGCGTACGGTACCGGCTCGCCGTCCACCAGCAGCACCCGCGCGTCGCCGCCGGTGACGATTTCGGGCAGATACTTTTGCACCATGGCAAAGCGCGCACCGTTGCCGGTGATGGTCTCGAAAACCACGCGCGCGTTCTTATCGCCCGGAGCCACCACGAACACCGAGTAACCGCCCATGCCATGCAGCGGCTTGGCGACGATGCTGCCGTGGGTGCGGGCGAACTCCTCCATCTGCTGCAGGTCGCGCGTCACCAGTGTCGGTGCGCAGCATTGCGGAAACCAGGCGGTGTAGACCTTTTCGTTCATGTCACGCAGGCTGCGCGGCCGGTTGACCACCAGTGCGCCGGCCTGTTCGGCCCGTTCGAGGATGTAGGTCAGGTAGATGAACTCGATGTCAAATGGCGGGTCCTTGCGCATCAGGATCACGTCGAAGGCGCTCAGCGGTTCGACCTTTTCGGCGCCGAACACATGCCAGCGCTGCGGGTTGGCTTCCACCGTGATGGCCCGCGCACGCCCTTCAGCCACGCCGTCGCGCAAGCGCAGATCCTGCGGCTCAAGGTAGCTGATCGCCCAGCCGCGCGACTGCGCGGACAGCAGCAACGCCAGCGTCGTGTCCTTGGCGAACTTGACGTGCTCGATCGGATCCATGACCACGGCAAGGCGAACTTTGCTGCCCATCATTGCTCCTTATGCAGCCCGGTCGAAGCGCTCGTTTGTGCGCCAGACGAAATTCACGAGATTATGTTCTGGCAAGCGCGTCCGGGCTCTCAAAAACGTGACGGAGACGGCATAGCCGCAGGTGAGCCGATATGTTAAAACACGACGCTAATTGCGCGCACATCAGGGCTTCGGCTGCAACGATATTTTGACCCTGAAGTGTCCGGATCTTCCGGAGGTTTTCAAGCTATGGCATCGACGGCTGAAGAGCGGACCGGACCGGCCTCGCCGACCGGCGGCTCTGCGCTCAAGGGTCTCAAGGTGCTGGTCATCGACGACAGCAAGACCATTCGACGCACCGCCGAGACGCTGCTGGCGAAGGAAGGCTGCGAGGTGTTCACCGCAGTCGACGGTTTCGATGCGCTCGCCAAGATCGCCGACCACCAGCCGGACATCGTGTTCGTCGACATCATGATGCCGCGACTGGATGGCTATCAGACCTGCGCACTGATCAAGCATAACAAGGTGTTCCGCGCCATTCCGGTGATCATGCTGTCGTCCAAGGACGGTCTGTTCGACCGCGCCCGCGGCCGCATTGTCGGTTCCGAGCACTATCTGACCAAGCCATTCACCAAGGACGAGCTGCTGGGCGCGATCGAGTCGCATGTTGGGAGGTAATCATGGCCTTGATCCTGATCGTGGATGATTCGCCCACCGAGGTGCACGTGATGCAGAAGGCGCTCGAGCGCCACGGCTTTCGCACCGCGGTCGCCGCCGACGGCGCCGAGGGCGTGCGGTTGGCGCGCCAGATGCGCCCCGATCTGATCTTCATGGATATCGTCATGCCGGGCGTCAACGGTTACCAGGCGACGCGCACGCTGCTCAACGATCCCAGCACCAGTGCGATTCCAATCGTGATGGTCACGTCCAAGGGGCATGAAGCCGATCGCGTCTGGGGTCTGCGCCAGGGTGCGGTCGACTACTTGATCAAGCCGGTGTCGCCCGACCAGCTGGTCGAAATGGCGCAGGCGACTCTTGCCGCCTGACATGCAGGAGAGTGTAGCGCTCAGGAGTCTGCGCGATCGGCCATTCGAGCTCCTGGCAGAGCTCGATCGCCGGGGTCGCAGCGTGACCGCGAGCGCGGCCGCCGATGTTGAGAAAGTCGGCGAGTGGGTGGGAGTGGCGTTGCGTATGGCCGGCGAACTGTATCTGGTAGCACGCGAGGAGGCGCGGGAAGTGCTCGGCGTCCCGGCGCCGCTCACGCGCGTGCCCGGCGCCAAGAGCTGGATCCTCGGGCTCGCCAACGTGCGCGGCCAACTGCTGCCGATCATCGACTTGCGCGCCTACCTGGGCAGTGGTCCGACCCCCAATGCGCGCACCTCGCGCGTCATCGTGGTCAATCACCGCGACATCCCGGCCGGGCTGGTGGTCGACGAGGTGCTTGGCTTCCGGCGCTTCGCCGATGCCGAATTCACCGCCGACGTGCCGCCCACCATCGTCCACTGCGAACGCTACGTTGCCGGCTCGTTCAAGCGCGGCAACGAGCAATGGCCGGTGCTCGGCCTGCGCGCGCTGCTGGAGGATCCGACCTTCGCCGAGGCGAGCGCGTGAACGCGGCTGACAGCCACAGCGCCCGGGTACGCACGCCGCAGCGCCTCGCGGTGCTGGCGGCACTGCTGGTGCTGTTGGCGGCGGTGGCGGGCATCGTGCTGCCGCACCTGCGGCTGACCGCGGGCATTGGCTTGCTGAGTCTGCTGCCGGCGCTGCTGGCACTGCTCGGGCTGGTGCCGATCCTGATGCTGTTCTCGCATCTGCGCCAGGCGGTCGAGATTGCCGCGCAGGCGCAGCGCATGGCTGAAATGCAGCGGCAGGAGACCGAGCGCAATCAGCAGGCGATCCTGCGGCTGCTGAACGAGATGACCAATCTGGCCGAGGGCGATCTGACGGTGCAGGCCACCGTGACCGAGGACATCACCGGCGCCATCGCCGACTCGGTCAATTATGCGGTCGAAGCGCTGCGCAAGCTGGTGATGACCATCAGTCAGTCGGGTATTCAGCTTGACGGCGCCGCGCGCCAGACCCAGGCGCTGGCCTCGCACCTGGCGCGCGCCAGCAGCGCCCAGTCCAAGCAGATCGGCTCGGCCACCGAGTCGATCGGCGCCATGGCGGCCTCGATCGAAGAGGTTTCAGGTAACGCCGAGCGCGGCGCCGATGTCGCGCGCCATTCGGTCGACGTGGCGCACAAGGGCGGCGACGCCGTGCGGCGCACGATCGACGGCATGAATACCATCCGCGAGACCATTCAGGAGACCAGCAAGCGCATCAAGCGCCTGGGCGAGAGCTCGCAGGAGATCGGCAACATCATCGAGCTGATCAGCGACATCGCCGAGCAGACCAACATCCTAGCGCTCAACGCCTCGATCCAGGCCTCGATGGCGGGCGAGGCCGGTCGCGGCTTTGCGGTGGTGGCCGATGAAGTGCAGCGCCTGGCCGAGCGTGCCGCCAACGCCACCAAGCAGATCGAGGTGCTGGTGCGCACGATTCAGACCGATACCAACGAGGCGGTGGTATCGATGGAGCGCAGCACCACCGACGTGGTCGGCGGCGCCTTGCTGGCGGAAAACGCCGGCGCCGCGCTGCAGGAGATCGAGCAGGTATCCAACCAGATTGCGAGCCTGGTGCAGAACATTTCCGCCAGCGCGCGCAGTCAGTCGACCGCGTCGCAGAACATGGCGCGCAACATGCAGGTGCTGCGTGAGATCAGCGCGCAGTCGGCCGATTCAACCAGCGCCACCTCGCACGCGATCGCCAAGCTGGCCGATCTGTCGGCCTCGCTGCGCAAGTCGATCACCGGCTTCCGTCTGCCGGGCAGCACCGAGCTGAGTGGCCGGCACCGCGCATTGCCGGACGCGGCCGCGACCGCGCCGCCAGCCAGGCCGACCGTGTCGGCACCGCCGCAGGCGGCGCCCAGCAGCGCGGCACCTTATCCAACGTCCAAGGTCAAGGTACTCGGCGGGTCCTGAACGATCCGCGCGGGAGTGGGATGATTCATCGGCATGACTGAGCTGGCCACGCAAACCCTGCATACGGTCGCGCGCGAGATTAGCGCCGCACTGACCGACGGGCGAGGCGCGCTCGAGGCGCATGTCGAGCAGCCGGGCAACATGGAGCTGCTGGAGCGCTGCCGCAACGACCTGCACCAGGTGCAGGGCGTGCTGCGCCTGCTGGAGATCTACGGTGCGGCGCTGCTGGCCGAGGAGATGGAGCACGTCACGCGCTACCTGATCAACCTCGGTACCGAACGCAAAAACCAGGACGAGGCGCTCGACGCGCTGATGCGCTCGATGGTGCAGCTGCCTGGCTACCTGGAGCGGGTGCTGGCCGGCGGCCGCGACCTGGCGCTGGTGCTGCTGCCGCTGCTGAACGATCTGCGCGCGGTGCGCGGCAGTGCGCTGCTGTCCGAAGGCACGCTGCTGCTGCTGAACCTGAAGTCGGATCGGCAGGCACAGCCGGCCGCGCCGACGCCGGGCGAGCCGCCGCTGTCGGTCGGACAGTGGGCGCGACGGCTGCGGGCCCGATTCCAGACCGGGCTGATCGGCTGGATCCGCGGCGAGCGTCCGGAACAGAATCTGGAGATCATGGCTGCGGTGGCCACGCGCCTCGAGCAGGTCGCTTCGACCCAGCCGGTGTTCCAGCTGTGGTGGGTGGTCGGCGCGGTGATCGAGGCGCTGCGCGAGAACGGCGTCGACGGCAGCATTTCGGTCAAGCGGCTGCTGGGTCTGGCGGATCGCGAGATGCGGCGGCTGTTCGAGCATGGCGAGGCGCGCTACGCGCAGCATGCGCCGGTCGAGCTGCTCAATAACCTGCTGTATTACATTGCACGCGCCAACAGCGGCGGCCCGCGGGTGGCGGCGGTGCGCGCCTCATTCCGCCTCAACGAGCTGCTGCCGGTCGATGAGTCGATCGAGCAGGAGCGCGAGAACCTGTCGGCGCCCTCGATCAAGCTGATGCATACCGTGGCTGCGGCGATCCGCGAGGATCTGGCCAAGGTCAAGGACGTGATGGACATTTACGTGCGGCGCGGCGGCGGCCAGACCGAAGAGCTGGTGCCGCAGGTGGCGCTGCTCAAGAAGATCGGCGACACGCTCGGCGTACTGGGCCTGGGTGGCCTGCGCGGGCGCGTGCAGGAAGCCACGGCCCGCCTCGAGAGCATCATCGCCGGCACCGAGACCGGCGGCGAGTCGGCACTGGTGCAGGTCGCGGCCGGGCTGATCAAGGTCGAGGATCACCTGGATGACGATCTGGTCGGGCTGATCCTGCCGCGCGACAAGAGTGCGGCCGGCGATGGCGCTTCGGCCGATCAGGATTTCCAGCAGGTCCAGGGCGCGGTGCTGCGCGAATGCGTGGTCAATCTGGCCCGCATCAAGGAGTACGTGGCGCAAAATGTCAGCGGCACACTTGATGCCGCCGGCTTCGACAACTGGCCGGAGCTGATGCGGGGCATCAATGCCGGGCTGCTGATGCTCGGCAAGTCGCGTGCGGTCGAGATCGTCGAGGAGGTCACCGCGCACCTGAAGCGCGTGATGCAACCGGGCGGCACCAGTCTGTCGCCGGAATACCTCGACCGTCTGGCCGACGCCATCGTCAGTGTCGAGTACTACATCGAGACGCTGCAGGCCGGTCGCAGCGATCCGTGGTACATGCTCGACAATGCGCGCACCTGCCTGGACACGCTCAAGAAGGCGCCGGAGCGCGTACTGCCGACGGTGACGCCGGCGGCCACGACCGGCAGTTACGCCAAGACGCAGCTGATTGATCGGCCACCGCCCGGCGACACCACCGACATCCGCCTGCTCGAGCTGCCGCCGGCCGCCCCGCCGAGCGAGCCACCGGTACTGGCGGCCGCCAGCGCGCCGGCGGCCCATGCCGAGACGCTGCCGGACCCGGACCTGATCCAGCTGTTCGTCGAGGAAGCCAAAGAGGAGCTGGAGAAGATCCAGCAGCAGTTCCCGATCTGGGACCGCAATCCGCTCGAGAGCGACGCGGTGCTGATCGTGCGGCGCTCGTTTCATACCCTCAAGGGCAGCGGCCGCATGGTCAATGCGCGCGCCATCAGCGAGTTTGCCTGGGCGATCGAGAACCTACTGAACCGCATCCTGGATGGAACGCTGCAGCGCTCCCCGGCGGTGTTGCAGACGCTGCGCGCGGCGGTGGGCGCGCTGCCGCAGCTGGTATCGGAACTCGAATCGGGCACCCAGGCGCGCACCGACCTGAGTGCGCTGGCGGCGCGCGCGCATGCGATCGCCAGCGGGCGCGAGGATGCCGTGGCCGCAACGCTCGAGATACCGGCCGCGCCGCCACCGCCGCCCGTCAGCGCGCCGGATGCGACGCCGGCCAGAGCTTTGCATGTGCCGCCATTGCCGCCGAGCGCGCCGCCGGCGGCGCTGAGCAGCAGTGCATACGCGTTCGCCGAGCCGCCGTCCGAGCCGGACACGGCGCTGCGCGAGATCTATGCCCGCGAGACCGCCAGCCATGTCGGCACCGTGCGTGCCTGGGTGGCGCGCGAGCGCCGCGTCGGCGGCCCGCATGTGCTGCCCGAAGAGGTCTACCGCGCCTGCCATACGCTGGTGGGCAGCTCCACCATGGCCGAGGCGCGCCACGGCATCCGTCTGGCCGATCCGATGAACCACTGGCTGCGCAAGTCGTTCGACAGCGGTGTGGGTCTGGACGATTCCGATCTGCTGCTGCTCGGTGACTGCATGACGGCGATGGAGGCGGTCGCCGGCCATCTCGATGAGGGCACCGGTTTCTTCGTCGTGCACGACACGCTGCGCGGGCGTATCGCCCGCGCCGAACTGGACCTGGATCGGCGCATCGCCGAAGCCACCGAGCTCGCCGGGCGCAGCAGCGTCAGCCTGTCGATGCCGGCGCTGCGGGAAGAAGCCGCAGCCAGCGCCGCGGCCGAGCCGATTGCCGCGGCAGCGAGGTCGCAGCCGCCGACGCCACCGGAGCCGCAGCCCGCGCCACCGCCGCCGGCGCTCGCCGCGTCGACGCCGGCCGGACCGGCCGATTTTGATCCTGAGATTGCATCGATCTTCAGCGATGAGGCGGTCGAGTTGCTGGAGGCCGCCGAGTCGGCCCTGGCGGCCTGGAATGCCGCGCCCGAGGACAGCGAACAGGTGGCGGCGCTGCGACGGCCGCTGCACACCCTCAAGGGCGGCGCGCGCATGGCAGGCATCGACGCCATGGGCGAGCTGGCGCACGAACTGGAGACCCTGATCAGTCGCATCGAGCTCGGGGTCGCCAGCGCCGATGAGCGCGCTCGCGCCGTGGCGCAGGAAGCCCTGGACGAGCTGGCCCGGATGCGCGAGGCGGCCGCTTCAGGTCGCGCCGCCCCACGCGTCGCCGACCTGATCGGACGCATTCAGAGTGTGGCCGGAGCCGAGAGCGTGGCCGCCGCGCCGGCATCCGATGCGATCCTGGAGCAACTGCTCGGGCCCGAGACGCCGCCGGCGAGCGGCCCGGACGCCGCCGCCATTGCGCCCGAAACCGTAACAGTGGAGGCGTTGGCCCTACCGCAGATCGAGCCCGACAGCGTCGCACCAGCACCGGCAACTGCACCTGAGTCCGAGGCCGAGCTGGCGTTGACGGCCGAGCATCAGGCCACGGCTGAATACGAGATCCTGCCGTCGACGTTCGCTCCGCCGGAGGAGTTCACATCGGCCCCTACCGCTGCGGACATATTCGGATCGGCGCCGTCGTTGCTGGCGGCGCCGGCGTCGCCGGCGTCGCTCGACCTGGTCGAGCCGACCATCGTACTGGCGCGTACCGACGTGGTGCCGGCGCTGCCAGAGCTCGCCACCGCGCCGCCGCCGCCCGCTGCCGTGCTCGACACGCCGCCGCCCGCGTCCACCCCGGCGCCCGTCGCTGCCAGTGCCGCCGAGCCGGCCGCACCGGCCGTGGCGCCCGCGCCGCTGCCCCCGGGGCGTGAACCGGTGGTCGCGGCCGACCGCATCGACATGGCGCGTGTCAGCGCCGAACTGCTCGATCAGCTGCTCAACAATGCCGGTGAGGTCAGCATCTCGCGCGCGCGCCTGGAGCAGCAGCTCGGATCGATTGAATTCAACCTCGGCGAGCTGTCGCGCACCGTCACCCGACTGAAGGAGCAGCTGCGCAAGCTCGAAATGGAGACCGAGGCACAGATCCTGCACCGCCACGAGGGCGACGCCGGCCACCGTCAGGACTTCGATCCACTGGAACTTGATCGCTATTCATCGATTCAGCAGTTCTCGCGCGCGCTGGCCGAGTCGGCCAGCGACGTCGCCAGCATCCAGGGCCTGCTGGAGAATCTGATGGCGGAGGCGCAGAACCTGCTGCAGCAGCAGTCGCGCACCGTCACCGAACTGCAAAATGGTCTGATGCGCACGCGCATGGTGTCGCTGCAGCGGCACGTGCAGCGCCTGGCGCGCATCGTGCGCCAGGCCGCCAGCGATACCGGTAAACGCGCCGAGCTGGTGGTCGAGGGCGCCTCGGGCGAGCTCGATCGACAGGTGCTCGAGCGCATGCTGCCACCGTTCGAACACATGCTCAGAAACGCCGTGGTGCACGGCATCGAATCGCCGGCCGAGCGGCTGGCCGCCGGCAAGGATGAAACCGGGCATATTCACTTAAGCCTGCAGCGCGAAGGCTCGGAAGTCATCGTGCAGGTACGCGACGACGGCTCGGGCATGAACCTCGCCGCGATTCGCGCCAAGGGTGTGGAGCTGGGACTGATCCGGCCGGACCAGGCGCTGTCTGATGACGATGTGATGCAGCTGGTACTCGAGCCGGGATTCTCCACCGCCAGCTCGGTGACGCAGCAGGCCGGGCGCGGCGTCGGCATGGACGTGGTCGCGGTCGAAGTGAAGAAGCTCGGTGGCGCGCTGCACATGGAGACCGAACCGGGCCGCGGCACGCACTTCACCATCCGTCTGCCATTCACGCTGGCGATCAGCCATGCGCTGGTGGTGCGCACCGGCGATGAGTATTACGCACTGCCACTGCCCACGGTCGAAGGCGTGGTGCGCCTGACGCGCGATGAGGTGACCACGCACCTGCGCGCCGACGGGCCGAGCTTCAATCACGGCGGACAGAAGTACCGGCTGCAGCCGCTGGCACTGTACGTGGGCATCGAGGCCACGCCGCTGCCGGAACAGGATGTGACCATTCCGGTGGTGCTGGTGCGCGCCGGTGAGCACTCCACCGGACTGGTGGCCGAGGAACTGATCGGCAGCCGCGAGATCGTCGTCAAGCCGGTCGGTCCGCAGATCTCGGGTATCCGCGGCATATCCGGCGCGACCATTCTGGGTGACGGACGCATCGTGGTCATCCTCGACATCGGCGCCCTGGTGCGCGCCGAATGGCGCGGCCGGCCGGCGCCGACCGTGACCCGCGATCGCACCGACCGCCGCACCTTCGCGCTGGTGGTGGACGACTCGATCACGGTGCGGCGCGTGACCCAGCGACTGCTGGAACGCAACGGCATGCGGGTGATGACCGCCCGCGACGGCATGGACGCCGTCACGGTACTGGCCGAGAACGTGCCGGACATCATCCTGCTCGACATCGAGATGCCGCGCATGGACGGCTACGAAGTGGCCGCGCACGTGCGCAACGATCCGCGTCTGAAGGACGTGCCGATCATCATGATTACCTCGCGCGTGGGCGAGAAGCACCGCGCGCGCGCGATCGAGCTCGGAGTCAACGACTATCTGGGCAAGCCGTACCAGGAGAGCCAGCTGATCGATGCGATTACGCCGCTGGTGGCGCAGCGGCGCGCACGCTCACGGATCTCGGGCGCGCTTCGATGACCGAGCGCATCGCCGAGGTCTACAGCCTGCTAATCCCGTTGGCGGACTCCAGGCTGCTGGTGCCGCGTGCCTGCGTGGCCGAGGTGATCGGCTTTCAGTCACCGGCGCCGATGGACAACGCCCCGCCCTGGTATATGGGCCTGGTGAACTGGAATGCGCGCATGTTGCCGCTGGTGTCGTTCGAGGGTTGCAGCGGGATGCCGATTCCGGCGGCCAACAACCGCTCACGTATCGTGGTATTCCACGCGCTGACCGGGCGGGCGGAGTCGGGCTACATCGCCATTGTCTCGCAGGGCTTTCCGCAGCTGGTGCGCGTCAGCAACGACGTGGTGCGGCCGGACAACTCGCGCAGCTTTTCCGAGCGCGTGCCGGTGCTGTGCCAGGTGCGCATGCTGAACGAGACCCCGATGGTGCCGGACCTGGAGCGCCTCGAAGCGATGATCGCCGACGAGACTTCGGTTATGCCGGAGCGCGATGCCGGCTAGGCGAGTGGCGCGCAGGCGATGCCATTCACAATCAAGCGAATCTATGAGCCGGCACAAGCCGGCGACGGTCGCCGCGTGCTGGTGGACCGCCTGTGGCCGCGCGGCGTCAGCAAGTCGAAAGCACGGCTAACCGCCTGGATGAAGCAGGTCGCGCCGAGCAGCGCGCTGCGGATCTGGTTTGGTCACAAGCCGCAGCGCTTCGCCAATTTCGCCCGGCGCTACCGGCGTGAGCTGGCCGGCAATGCGGCCGTGGCTGAGCTGCGGCGGCTCGGCCGGGGCGCGCGGGTGACACTGCTGTACGGGGCGCGCGATCCGAAGATCAATCACGCTCGGGTGCTGCAGTCGGTGCTGCAATCGCGGCTCAGCGTGCCAGCGCGAAGCTCCACGCGATCGCGATCGACGCCCAGGCGGCGAGCCCCAAGGCCCACTGCGGCGCGCGACTGAGCCAGACGCGCAGCGGCGGCTGCGCGGCCGCCACCCCGAGCAGACCGCCGACCAGAAAGCCCAGTGCGTGCGCGACGATGTCGACCTGCAGCACTGGCGCGGCCTCGCCGGCGGTAATATCGCCGGCATCACCGCCGGTGCCGAACCATCCCAGCAGCACCACACCGCCGACCAGCGGTGCCCAGCGTAGCGCCCAGCGCTGCTGGGTCCAGCTACGGCGCTGACGCCAGGCGTGGGCCGCCAGCAGACCCAGTGCGGTGAACACCGCGGTCGAGGCGCCGACCGAGACATGCGCGGCCGGACCGAGCAGCGCCTCAATCAAATTAGCAATGGCAGCCCCCGACACGATCAGCAGCCAGCTGCTACCGGCGCCGATCTGCGCCGCGGCCAGATAGCAGAACCAAATCCCGGCGGCCAGATTGGCGATCAGGTGCGCGCCGTCCAGATGCAGCGTCAGCGCGGTCCAGGCGCGCCACAACTGACCCTGCTGCACTCGCAGGTCGTCGAGCGCGCCGCGATCGAAGGCGTCCAGGCGCCAAAGCCCATTGGACACGGCCAGCCCGATCGCCACCAGCGTCAGCGCGTACAGCGCGCAGCCGACCCAGGCATTGGGCAGCGGCGGCGGTGGCCGCGGTGGCGGCGGCAGCGGCCGGCGCTCAATTTCATAGTGGCGCAGTTCCGAGCGCGCGCGCAGGGCCTCGGCCGGCTCGACCAGCAGCGTGTAGTCGAAGCCGTCGTAGAGAATGGTGCTGGGGATATCCAGCGCCAGCAGCACCAGCGCGCGCTCATCGCAGGCCCGGCGCTCGGGCGAGCGGAATACTTCGATGGACGAAGTCGACATGCTGCTAGCATGCACCAATGCTGAAACTGGATCAGGCTTCGACCATCGTCGATGGGGCGTTGTCGCACGGGCAGCGCTCCGCCTTCAAGCCGCTGTGCGCGGTGGTGCTCGACGCCGGCGGCCACGTGCTGGCGCTCAAGCGCGATGAGCGGGCATCGCTGTACCGACCGCAGATCGCGACCGCCAAGGCATCCGGCTGTCTCGGTCTGGGCTTTGGCGGGCGCGATATCGTGCAGCGCGCGCAGGGCAATCCGGCGTTCTACGCCGCGCTGGCCGGCATCCTGCCGAGCGGGCTGGTGCCGGTCGCGGGCGGTGTGCTGATTCGCGATGCCCAGGGCGAGCTGCTCGGCGCGGTCGGAGTCACCGGCGACACCTCGGACAATGACGAGGCCTGCGCGCTGGCCGGCATCCGGGCGGCCGGACTGGTCGCTGATACCGGCGCGCCGGCTGCCAAGGCCTGATCGGCCGGCAGCGATAAGTCAGCGGCGAAAGTCGCCGGCGAGCGTCTGAATCGCCGCCAGTGCCGCCAACGGCGCGGTTTCGGTGCGCAGCACCCGCGGTCCCAGATGACAGCGGCGAAAGCCGGCCGCGGTCGCCTGCGCGAGCTCGGCCGGGCTGAAGCCACCTTCCGGGCCGATCAATAACTGCAGCGGCTCGGGCTGGGGCGCCGACCGCTGCGATGTCAGCAGCGTGGCCAGCGACTGGTCCGCGGTCGGATCCAGCAGCAGCTTGACGCCGACCGCGGCGGTGAAGGCCGCGTCCAGGCTGGCCGCGGCCTCGATCATCGGGATGCGATTGCGCCCGCACTGCTCGCAGGCGGCGATCGCGATCGCGCGCCAATGCTCACAGCGCTTGCCGCGTGCCGCGGCATCCAGCCGCGCGACGCTGCGCTCGGCCGGCCATGCCAGGATACCCGCCACGCCCAGCTCGGTGGCCTTCTGCACGATAAGATCCATGCGCTCGGTGCGCGCCAGCGCCTGCAGCAGCGTGACGCTCAGCGGCGACTCGCGCTCGATCGCCCGATGCTCCTCGACCCGCACCCGCACGGCGCGCGCATCGAGCTCGACGATGCGCGCCAGGTATTCACCACCGCTGCCGTCGAACAACGTCAGCTGATCGCCAACCTGCGCGCGCAGTACGCGCGCGATGTGCGCAGCGAGCGCTGCGGGCAGCAGCCGCAGCTCGCCGGCGCGCAGCGGCGCCGGTACATGGCCGCGCGTCACGCGCATGCGCGATCGATGCCCTCGACGGCCACCTGCACCATCAAGTCGATCTCGGCCGGCGTGATCACGTACGGCGGCACGAAGTACACCACACCGCCGAGTGGCCGCAGCAGCACGCCGCGCTCGAGCGCATGCCGGTGCACGATCAATCCGCGCCGTTCCTGCCACGGGTAGGGCTCACGGGTATGCTTGTCGCGCACGAATTCGATCGCGGCGATCATGCCGGTCTGGCGCACCTCGGCGACGTGCGGGTGATCGACCAGCGGTGCCAGTCGCGTGGCCAGGTGCGCGGCCAGACGCTGATTGCTTTCGAGCACCGAGCCAGTGGCAAAGATGCCGAGCGTGGCGCGCGCCGCAGCGCAGCCGAGCGCGTTGCCGGTGTAGCTGTGCGAATGCAGAAAGGCGCGCTGCGCGCCGTACTCGGCGTAGAACGCCTCGTAGATCGATTCCTTGGTCAGCACCACCGACAGCGGCAGATAACCCGCGGTCAAGCCCTTGGACAGGCACAGGAAGTCCGGCGTGATGCGCGCCTGCTCGCAGGCGAATAGCGTGCCGGTGCGACCGAAGCCGACCGCGATCTCATCGGCGATCAGATGCACGCCGTAGTGGTCGCAGGCGGCGCGCAGCAGCGACAGGTACACCGGATCGTACATGCGCATGCCGCCGGCACACTGCACCAGCGGCTCGATCACCACCGCGGCGATGTCCTGCGCATAGCGCTCGAGCGCGGTCTGCATCAGCGCGAACTTGCGCTCGCTGTGCTCGGCCCAGCTCTCGCCCGGCTCGCACAGATAGCAGTCGGGCGAGGGGACCGTGAGCACGTCCATCAGCAGCGGCGCATAGGTGCTTTTGTAGAGCTCGACGTTGCCGACGGCGAGCGCGCCGAGGGTCTCGCCGTGATAGGAATTGCCCAGTGTGACGAAACAGCGCTTGCGCGGTTGCCCCTGGTTGCACCAGTAGTGGTAGCTCATCTTGAGCGCCACCTCGATTGCGGCCGAGCCACTGTCGGCGTAGAAACAACGCGACAGCCCGGGCGGGGTGATGCGTACCAGCTCCTCGGCCAGCGCGATCGCGGGCTCGTGGGTGAAGCCGGCCAGCATCACGTGCTCGAACTGCTGCAGCTGCGCCGTGATGGCCGAGTTGATGCGCGGATGGGCGTGGCCGAACAGGTTGACCCACCAGGAGCTGATCGCATCCAGGTAGCGCCGGCCGTCGAAATCCTCGAGCCAGACCCCCTGGGCACGGCGAATCGGGATCGGCGGCTGCTGTTCGTGGTCCTTCATCTGCGTGCACGGATGCCACACGTGCTGCAGGTCGCGGGCCGCGAGCGCGGCATTGGTGACTGTGCTCATGGCCGCATTTTGGCATCATGCGAGGCTGCCATGCATGACACGCTCCGTATCGATGCGAGCACCGGGCTGCTGACCGGCGCGCGCCAGGTGCTGTCGCCGCACTTCGACGCGCGGCCGGCAGGCTGCGCGCCGACGCTGCTGGTGGTGCACGCCATCAGCCTGCCGCCGGGGGAATTCGGCGGCCCGTGGATCGACCGGCTGTTCAGCGGCGGCCTGCCGGCCGATGCGCACCCGGCATTTGCCGAGATCGCAAAGCTGCGGGTCTCGGCCCACGCGCTGATCCGCCGTGACGGTGCCATCACGCAGTACGTGCCGTTCGGCGAGCGCGCCTGGCATGCCGGTGAATCGAGCTATCAGGGCCGCAGCGCCTGCAATGATTTTTCGGTCGGCATCGAGCTCGAGGGCGGCGACCAGGTCGCCTACCAGGATGCGCAGTATCAGGCGCTGGCGCAATTGATCCGCGTGTTGTGCGCGGCTTATGCGACGCTGAGCCTCGAGCGCATGGTGGGCCACAGCGACATCGCGCCTGGCCGCAAGACCGACCCGGGGCCTCTGTTCGACTGGGCGCGCTTAGGCGCGCTGCTGCGCTAGTCGGACTCGGGTGACTGGCCGCGGCGGCGCTGCCATTGCGGCTCGCGGTTGCCGTGCGCACGGGCCAGCGAGCGCGCCAGCACGAACAGCAGATCGGACAGTCGGTTCAGATACTGCAGCGTGGCCGCGGCGACCGGTTCAGTGCGCGCCAGCGCGCAGCAGCGCCGCTCGGCGCGTCGGCAGATGGCGCGCGCCACGTGACAGGCCGAGGCCACGGCGCTGCCACCGGGCAGCACGAACTCCTTCAGCGGCGGCAGCGACTCATTGAAGTGTTCGACCTGCCCCTCCAGCCAGTCGATACGCGCCGCACCGACCAGCTGGCTGCCGGGAATCGCCAGCTCTCCGCCCAGATCGAACAGGTCATGCTGAATCTCGATCAGGCAGTCCTGCGCGCCTTCGATCGGAATGCCACCGGACAGCACCACGCCGAGCGCGCAATTGAGTTCATCGACGCTGCCCATGGCTTCGATGCGCGGCGCATCCTTCGATACGCGCGTGCCATCGCCCAGGCCGGTGCTGCCGTCATCGCCGGTGCGCGTGACGATCTTGGAAAGCCGATGGCCCATGCGGTTACTCTACACTACAGCGTCAGGCGCAGGCCGCCGAAGTAGCCGCGTGGTATCGCGCCGTAGCCGAACACCGGCTCGGCCAGATCATCGAACACATTCTCGACCCGCGCGAAAAGCTGCAGGTGCGCGCTGAGCGCGTAGCTGGCATCCAGGTTGACGGTTGCGGTGCGTCCCAGCGGGATGGTGTTGGCGGCGTCATCAAAGCGCGCCCCGACGTAGCCAAGACTCGCCCCGAGCGACCTGCCCGCACGCGGCGTCCAGGTCAGACCCACATTGGCGGAGATATGCGGCCGGCGCGCCAGCTGCAGGCCGGTGGTCGTATCGATCGGTTGCATGTTGGTGTAGTTGACCCAGGCATTGAGCGCATGCCCGAGCTTCGCGGCCAGCTCGGCCTCGTAGCCGCTGACGCGCAACCGGCCGACGTTGTAGTAGTAGCCGAATGGTCGCAGCGCGCAGTTCGGATCTGAGCCCGCGAAGCAATCATTGAAGTCGATCTCGTTCTGCTCGTGGCGGTGAAAGTAGGTCAGCGACGCGCGCAGCCGCCGATCCAGCAGCAGCTGGTCGGCGCCGGCCTCGAAGCCATCGGAGGTCTCGGCCTTGAGCGCGGTGCTCGGGTTGGAGTAGGGCGAGAACAGCTGGTAGAGGGTCGGTGCCTTGAAGCCGCCGCCGTAGTTGGCCCGCAGGATGGTGCCGCCGTCGAATAGCTGCCAGGCGGCGGCGAGCTTGACTGTGGTGTGGCTACCAAACTCATTGTCATCGTCGTAGCGCACGCCGCCGGTCAAGGTCAGCACGCGCGCCAGCGTGCTCTGCCACTCACCGTAGTAGCCGGTCACGTGGTCGCGGCCTCGGATCGGCGCGTTGGCCGGATCGGGCAGGCTGTCGGTGCTGAGCGTGGTGAGTTCGCGCTCGGCACCGAAGCTCAGTTCATTGGCGCTGCCGGCTTCCAGCACGCCCTGGTATTCGAGCCGCGTGGCGTTGCCCGAAGCGTAGAAGTTCTCGGCCGGCGTGAACGCGAACGTCACCGGATCGAACAGGCCGAAGAAGCGGCGCTCGGCGGCGCTGGCGACCACGGCGATGCGCTGGCTGAGATGGCCGTCAAACAACGAGGCGTTGAGGCCGGCGTAACCGGCGCGCAGATAGTTCTGGCCGAATTCCGGATCGTCCTGGAAGGTGTAGCTCGGCGGCGGATAGCCGTCGATTTCGGTGCGCGAGCGCAGATAGAAGCCGCGCAGGTCGACACTCAGTATCTCACCCATGTGCAGGCGCAGGTTGGCGGTGGCGCCGAGGTTCAGGTAGCCGTCCGGCTCATGATTGCCGTTGCGCTCATCGGCGGCGGAGATGCCGCCGGTGTCGTAGTAGTTGATCGCGCCGCCGTACTCCAGTGCGCCGTTGGTGCCGTTGGCAGCGGCGTTGAACTCGTAGCTGTCGAACGATCCTCCTTGCGCCTGCACGCGCGCCGCGAATGGGCTGGGACCGCCGCGCTGGGTCAGGATGTTGACCACGCCGCCGATCGCATCGCTGCCGTAGAGCGTCGACTGGGGTCCACGCAGCACCTCGATGCGGGCAATGTTGTTGCTGAGCAGGTCCCCCAGTACCGCGCTGCCGTCGGGCGCACTCGGATCGTTGATGCGGATGCCGTCGATGAGCACCAGCGACTCACCCGGTTCGGCGCCGCGTATATAGAGACTGGTGGACTGACCCTGACCGCCGTTGCGTGACACGGTCAGGCCCGGGATCTGCGCCAGGACGTCGGTCACGGCCACGATCTGCCGCTGGTCAAGACCGTCAGCCGTGATCACCGAGATCGAGCTGCCGGTGCGATCGAGCGGCTGCGCGGTGCGCGTGGCACCGACCACGACCTGTTGCAGATCGGCGGCAGCGCCGGCGTCGGTTTGGGCGCCGGATGGCAGTGAAACCGCCCACGCACACAGCATCAGGGCGACGCTGGTCGCCTTAAGATAAGAGTTCATTATTTAAGCCTTTCCATGCACGCCCGCATGGTCCGAAGCGATCGACGCCCGGAAGGCTGAAGAGGTGTGAAGGCCAGGCGCTGCGACGCCGTGCCCGCAACGCCCACCGCGCGACCGGGAACTGTGCTCGTCAGGCCGGTCTCCGGGCTTGCGGACGTGGCGCTCCTTATCGGAGAGCCGGCTGCATCGCCTTCCCACACCCGATCGGGCGCAGTGGCTATCGATGCAGTGTCGTATCGCTTACCGTTGCGGGGGCAGCGCCGGAATGACGCAGAACTTGCGTTTCACCGGCTTCCCGAGCACCTGGCGAGTGGCGGACTTTAGGCAAGCGCCGCTGCAGCTGTCAACGTGTATAGGATGACGTCACCGGACCGGTAGCTATGGCTTCAAAAGAACTGCAAGCGGCGCTCGACGCCGCCCGCGCCGCCGCCGAGGTGATCCAGGGCTTCTACCGGCGCAACCTCGCGGTGCGCATCAAGGCCGACAAGTCGCCGGTCACGGAAGCCGACGTGCGCGCCGAGCAGGTGATCTATGAACTGCTGCACGCGCGCTTTCCGGACTATGGTTTCTACGGCGAGGAGACCGGCCGGCACGCACCGGACGCCGACAACATCTGGCTGGTCGATCCGATCGATGGCACCAAATCGTTCGTGCGCGACAGCCCGTTCTTCTCCACCCAGATCGCGCTGATGCGTGCCGGGCAGCTGGTGCTGGGGGTGTCCTGTGCGTCCGCCTACGGCGAGCTGGCCTGGGCGGAACAGGGCGGTGGTGCGTTTCTCGACGGCGCGCCCATTCGCGTCAGTGGCATCGGCGACGTCGGCGAGGCGTTTCTGTCGATTGGCAACTTCAAGTCGCTGACGACCAGCCGCAGCAGCTGGGAGCGTTTCGGGGCGCTGGCGACCCGCGTCAGCCGGCTGCGCGGCTACGGCGACTTTCTGCACTATCACCTGCTGGCTCGCGGCGCGCTCGACATCGTGCTGGAATCGGACATCAACATCCTCGATATCGCCGCGCTCACGGTGCTGGTGCGCGAGGCCGGTGGTCGCGTGACCGACCTGTCCGGCGCCGACATCGGACTGCACAGTACGACCATCCTGGCGACCAACGGCGCGCTGCACGAACCGGTGCTGGCCGCCATGCGCCAATAGCGGCAGGCTAGGCGTTGATGAAGGCGCGTCGCGGCGGCGCGCCCAGCGCGCAGATCGGTGTCAGGTACAGCGCCGACAGCTCCTCGGGCGTGAGCACTTCGGCCACCGGACCGAGCCGATAGCGACCATCGCCGTATAGCAATAGTGCGCGATCGGCGAAGCGCTCGGCCAGCGTCGGATCGTGCAGCGTCGCCATCACGCTGGCACCCTCGCCGCACAGCTCGCGAAAGATCTCGAGCACCTGCAGCTGGTGATGCGGATCCAGGTGGTTGGTCGGTTCATCGAGCAGGTAGACCTGCGGCTGCTGCGCCAGCAACGCCGCCATCGCCGCGCGGCGCTGCTCGCCGCCCGAAAGCGTCGCCAGCGAGCGGCGCGCACAGTCGCCCAGGCCGACGCGCTGCAGGGCCGACTGCGCGATCGCCAGATCCTGCGCGCCTTCACGCTGCCAGAACTTCAGATGTGGGTGGCGCCCGATCAGCACCGATTCGAGCGCGGCCAGCGCCAGCGATTCTTCCCGGTCCTGCAGCAGTAGCCCGAGACGCCGCGCGATCTGCAGCCGCGACAGCGACGCCAGCTCACGCCCCTCGAGCAGCACGCGTCCGGCGGCCGCGGCATTCAGGCCGGCCAGAGCGTGCAACGTCAGGGTCTTGCCGCTGCCGTTGCGACCCAGGATCGCGAGGAATTCGCCGCGGCGTAGCTGCAGTGCCAGCTCATGCACCAACACTCGACCGCCGGCCACGATCGAGAGACTTTCGGCCGTCAGCGCGTCGGGCGTCGCCTGAGCGTTCACGGCTGCAGTCGGGTCGCGCTCCAGGGACTGCCCTGGTAACCCCCGGTGGCGCGCGTCAGCGTGCGCGTCCAGCGCGCCCGATCGTGCAGGCGCCCGGCGCCTTCGACCCACAGCTCCACCGCCTGCACCCACAGGTGGTATCCGCCCCAGTGCGGTGGCCGCGGAATGGCAATCCCCGGATCGGGCGCGGTGGCGTCGCTGCTGGTTGGCGAGGGCGCGCCGAAACGTTGCGCGGCGTCACTCGCCGCCCGGATCAGCTCGGCGCGCGAGCCGATCGGTGCGCTCTGCTCGCTGGCCCAGGCGCCGATGCGGCTCTGCCAGGCGCGCGAGGCGAAATAGATATCGCTCTCGGCGGCGGTGACTGGTGTCACCCGGCCTTCGAGCCGCACCTGCCGGCGCAGTGCATCCCAGTGGATCACCGCGGCGGCGCGCGGGTTGGCGTCCAGTTCCGCGCCCTTGCGCGAACGATAGTTGGTGTAGAAGGTCACGAAGCCGGCATCCTCGCGGATGTCCTTGCACAGCACCACGCGCGCCGACGGCGAACCATCCGCGGCCACGGTGGCCAGCACCATCGAGTTCGGGTTGAGCTGCACGCGCGCGCGGCTCGCCTGTGCCATCCAGTCCGCTACCAGCGCCAGCGGATCGCCGGGCAGCGGTTCGGGCAAAAACTCCTCGTGCAGCGTCATGGCCCGATGGTAACGGGCCCAAAGCCCGGGTGCACACTTGCGAGCGGCCGGGCCCAGACTATAAAAGGGTGCACCGTACCCGACAGGAACTTCGTCATGACCCTCGAGGAGCTACGCCGCCGTCTGGATGAACTCGACCGGCAGCTGCTGCAGACCATCGCCGAGCGCCAAGCGACCAGCCGCGAGATTGCGCGCGTCAAGCGCGCCACCGGCTATCCCACCCGCGACTATGCGCGTGAGCGCGACGTCATCGTCGGCGCACGGGCGCGCGCCGAGGCCGTCGGGGTCTCGGGCGATCTGGCCGAGAGCATGCTGCGGCTGCTGATTCGTTCCTCGCTCACCACCCAGGAGCAGGCCAGCGTCGCCGCGCACGGCAGCGGCAGCGGCCGGCGCGCGCTGGTGATCGGCGGCGCCGGCAAGATGGGCGGTTGGTTCGCGCAGTTCCTGACCTCGCAGGGCTTCGACGTCGAGATCGCCGATCCGAATGTCACCGCCGGCAGCGCCAAGACGATGGCCGACTGGCGCAGCTCAGCATTGACGCACGATTACATCGTGGTGGCAGCGCCGCTCGGCATCACCAACACGATCTTGCAACAGATCGCGCAGCGCAAACCCGCCGGCGTGGTATTCGATCTCGGCTCGCTCAAATCGCCGCTGCGAGCCGGGCTGGATGCGCTGCGCACCGCCGGCGTCGCGGTCACTTCGCTGCATCCGATGTTCGGACCGAACACCGAGCTGCTGTCGGGGCGGCACGTGATCTTCATCGATCTGGGTAGCGCGCCGGCGCTGGCGCAGGCCCGCAGCCTGTTCGGCGCCACCATGGCCGAGCAGGTGGTCATGGGACTGGATGAACATGACCGGCTGATCGCGTACGTGCTGGGGCTGTCGCATGCGCTCAACATCGCCTTCTTTACCGCCTTGGCGGAGAGTGGCGAGGCCGCGCCACGCCTGGTGCAGCTCTCCAGCACCACGTTTGATGCGCAGTTCGATATCGCCAGCGATGTCGCGGCCGAGAGCCCGGAGCTGTACTTCGAGATTCAGTGCCTGAACGACTTCGGCGCCGAGTCGCTCGATGCGCTGGCGCGCGCGGTCGAGTCGGTGCGCAGCGCGGTGGCCAGCGGCGATCAGGCACGCTTCTCGGCGTTGATGCGCCAGGGGCTCGAGTACGTCAAGGGGCGGCGCGAAACCTCGGCACGCCGGGCGTAACGCGCGCGCCGCGCGCAGCGCCTTAGCGCGCGCGCTGACGCAGCATCAAAATGAAGACCGGGGCGCCGATCAGCGCCATCACCGCGCCCACCGGCAGCTGGCGCGGCTCGGCCACGGTGCGCCCGATCAGGTCAGCCAGGCACAGCAAGCTGCCGCCGGCGAGCGCCGCGGCCGGCGCGATCACCCGATGATCGCTAGTGTGAAGGCCGAGGCGCACGAGGTGCGGCGCGATCAGCCCAACGAAGCCGATCATGCCGCCGCCGATGACGGCGATCGAGGTCAGTGCTGCACTGAGCACGAACACCGACAGGCGCGCGGCCCCGGGCGAGATGCCCACCGTGACGCTGTGACGCTCGCCGGATCCGAGCACGTTGAGCCAGCGGCCGCCGACGAACGCCAGTACCAGCGTGGCGCCGGCAGCGATCAGCAGCAGCACCGGCCGCTGCGCCCAGCTCAGGTCGCCGGCCAGCCAGAACACCATGCCGCGCAGCTGACCGTTGTCGGCCAGCGTCAGTAACACCGTCAGCACCGCACCGCAGGCGCTGGCAAATACCACTCCGCACAGCAGCAGGCGCGTGGCGCCACCGCCGCGCGCCAGCAGCAGCACCGCGAGCGCAACCAGGGTGCCACCGGCGGTGGCGTACGAATGCATGGCCGCGACTCCGGCGCCGAGCAGCATCCCGGACAGTGCGCCGATGGCCGCGCCGCCCGACACGCCCAGCACCAGCGGATCGGCCAGCGGATTGCGGAACAGTGCCTGCAGCAACACCCCCGATAGCGCCAGCAGGCTGCCGACGGCGAACCCGGCAATGGCGCGCGGCAGCCGCACCGTCTGCACGATCATGCGGCTGAAGTCATCGCCGCCGCCGAATGCCGCGCGCAGCGCCGTGGCCGGCGTCAGCCCGGCCGAACCCACCAGCAGCGCCGCGCCCAGGATGGCCAGGCTCACGGCCGCAAGGGCTGCCAGGCCCCACCAGTACTGGTTTCGCATCATCGGCTTAGGGTACCGGATGCAGGTCGCATCCACCCGCTCGGTCGCTTGAGCGGCCCGCGTCGGCGGGGTAAAAGTGTCCCATGAGCGACGTGATCGATCGCGACGGGTTTCGTGCCAACGTCGGCATGATGCTGCTGTCCGGGGACGGCCGCCTGTTCATTGCGCGGCGGGCCGGCGGCCGCGGCTGGCAGTTCCCCCAGGGCGGCATGCGGCGCGGCGAGAGCGACGAGGAATCGCTCTATCGGGAACTGCGCGAGGAGATTGGCCTAGGCCCACAGGACGTGCAGATCGTCGGCCGCACGCGCCACTGGCTGCGCTATCGCCTGCCGTCGCGATACGTGCGTCACAATGTGAAGCCCTTATGTCTAGGCCAGAAGCAGCGCTGGTTTCTGCTGCGGGTGCAGAGCGCCGAGGTCAGTTTCCGCTTCGATCTGACCTCGCAGCCGGAGTTTGACCGCTGGCGCTGGGTAGACTACTGGCAGCCAGTCCGCGAGGTGATCTATTTCAAGCGCGCAGTCTATACCCGGGCGCTGCACGAGCTCGGCCCGCTGGCCTTCCCCGACGGTCCGCCGCCCTACCCATCCTGGTGGCGCCGGCGCGCCGATCCAGCGTCACCTGCCGCCTCCGCGGCGCAGTGACTGAAGGGCGGCGCCCATGGAGATTCCGGGCAGGCTGGTCGTCCGCACCTACGCGCCCGCACGCCGCTGGATCACGCTGGCGATCCTGATGCTGCTGAGCGCGCTGGCTCTGTACGTGGCCTTCGAACTGGGTCGCTACAAGGCCGGCTATGACGCCATGCAGGCCGCCGCCGAGCGCGAGGCCCTGCAACAGCAGATCAGCCAGCTGCAGCAGAGCGAACACGAGACCCGGATCAAGCTGGCCGCCGCCGAGGAGGGCCGCGTGGCCGAGGTGCGCGAGCGCTCCGAGCTGGCGCGTACCATCGGCGAGCTGCAGGCGCAGGTGGAAACCCAGCAGCAGGACGTCGAGTTCTATCGCGGGGTGCTGGCGCAGCCAGGCCAGCTGCAGGAGGTGCTGGTCGGGGTGCAGCAGTTTCACATCGCGCCGCTGCCGGGCCTGCAGAAGTACGCGCTGCGCTTCAGCTTGAGCCGCCTGCAGCGTCCCGGCGAGCCGATCAGCGGCGACCTGGGGATTACCGTCGATGGCACCCGCGACGGCGGCCCGGTGAGTGCCGACCTGGCGCTGCTGACCGGAGGTCAGAACCAGCTCGGCTTCAATTTCCGCTACACCACCGGCGTCGATCAGCCGGTCACGCTGCCGGCGGATTTCAAACCGGATCGCGTCACCATTGAAGTGCGACCGGAACACAAGGGTGTGGCACCCTATCGACGTACGTTCGTCTGGACCGTCGATCCGAACTGAAGCCGCCGGCGGGGGAGGGGCATGTTCAAGCGTCGTGAAAAAGAAACGGTGGGCCGCATCGATACCCTGATCGGCCGCACCGCCAGCGTCGAGGGCGACATCGATTTCGCCGGCGGTCTGCACGTTGACGGTCGCATCATGGGCAGCGTGCGCGCCACCGATGCCGCCGCCGCCTCACTCTCGGTCAGTGAGCATGGCGTCATCGAGGGCTCGGTCGAGGCACCCAACGTGGTCGTCAACGGCCGCGTTAACGGCGACATCTTTGGCCGCGAACGCGTGGTGCTGGGAGGCAAGGCGCGGGTGCGCGGCAACGTGCATTACGGTGTCATCGAGATGGCGCTGGGCGCGGAGATCAGCGGCAAGCTGGTGCCACGCAACGACGAGCCGGCGACCCCGTAGGGCCAGCGCCAGTCGGCATCAGAGTCGCCGTGATTCAACCAACCCCTGGCGGTCCGCGCGTGCTCGGCCACGATCGCGCACCGCGCCGGCGCCGCACCGGCCTGATCGTGCTGGCGATCGTGGCAGCGTTATATCTGGGCGGTGGCGGCCTGGTGTCGTACTACGTCGACTCGCTGTGGTTCGATGCGCTGGGCTACGGCAGCGTGTTCTGGACCCGGCTGAATCTGCAGGCGGAAATCTTCGCGCTGTTCGCGCTGCTGAGCTTCGGCGCGGTGTACGGCGGCTACCGGCTGCTCAAGCCGCCGCGCTTCGATGAGCTGGTCGGTGGCCGGATCCTGGTCAATCAGCAGTGGGTGCAGCTGCCGATCGAACCGGCTCTGAACCTGATCGCGCTGGGACTGGCGCTGGTGATCGCATTCGGCAACGCCGCCAGCATGACCTCGAGCTGGAATAGCTTCGCGCTCTACCTGCACGCGCCGGCCGCCAGCGGTGCGGCAGTCGGTAGCGATCCGATCTTCGGCCGCCCGCTCGGCTTCTATCTGTTCACGTTGCCGGTATGGCAACTGCTGGCCGGCTGGCTGCTGACGCTGAGCGTGATCGCCTGCGTGATGGCGGGGCTGTTCGTGCTCGCCAGTGCGCGCTCGCAACGCGCGCTCGAGCGCGGTTTGGCGGAAGTGCAACCGCGGTTGTGGCGCGGCACCGCGATTGCGCTGGCGGTGCTGCTGCTGGTGCTGGCGCTGCGGGTGTTTCTTGGCCGCTACGAGCGCCTGTTTCAGGACTTCACCATTTTTTCCGGTGTCGATTACACCGACGCGCACGTCACGCTCAGCGGCGCGCTGTTGATCGGTGCGGCGCTGGTGCTGGGAGCGCTGATCGCGCTGAGCAGCGCGCTACGCGCGCCCGGCCCGCGCTGGTTGCTATTGGCGGTGTTGCCCGCGATCGGCTGCTACCTGCTGGTCGGGTTGGTGTCCTGGTACGTCAGCAGTTTCATCGTCAAGCCGAACCAGCTGGTGCGCGAGCGCCCCTACATCCGTTACAACATCGACATGACGCGCCGCGCATACGCGCTTGATCGAATCGAGGCGCACGCCTTCCCGGCCGAGACTGGCGTGGCCGCGCTCGATGCCGCCGACAATCAGGCCACGCTGCAAAACATCAGGCTGTGGGACTGGCGCGCACTGCAGGACACGCTGCGACAGATCCAGGAGATCCGCACCTACTACGATTTTCCCGATCTGGACATCGATCGCTACATGGTCGGCGGCGCGGTGCGGCAGATGATGCTGGCGGTGCGCGAACTCAACATCGACAAGCTGCCCGCCAGCAGCCGCAACTGGATCAATGAGAAGCTGATCTACACCCACGGCTACGGCGTCACGATGAATCCGGTGGACGGTTTCACCGCCGAGGGCCTGCCGGAGCTGCTGCTGAGCAATATGCCGATACAAAGCACGGTGCCCGATATCAAGGTGACGCGCCCGGAGGTCTACTTCGGCGAGCTCACCACGACCGACGTGTACGTGCGCACGCGGCAGAAGGAATTCAACTATCCGCAGGGCGACAGCAACAATCTGAGCACCTACCAGGGCGACGGCGGCATTCGTCTGGGCGGACTGCTGCGGCGCGTGCTGATCGCCTATGACCGCGGCGATATCACCAAGCTGCCGTTTAGTGATGACGTCAGGCCGGACAGTCAGTTGCTGATGCGGCGCGAACTGCACGAGCGGGTGCAGGAGCTGGCGCCGTTCCTGACGCTCGATCCCGATCCGTATATCGTCGTGGGCGATGACGGACGGCTGTACTGGATGATGGATGCGTTCACGACCGCGTCGACGTATCCGTACGCGCGCCGCTATCGGCTCGGTGGCGACACCATCAATTACCTGCGTAACAGCGTCAAGGTGGTGATCGATGCGTACACCGGGGCCACCACGCTGTACGTGTTCGACAACGACGACCCGGTGATCGCCGCCTACCGCGCGCTGTTTCCGACGCTGTTCGCGGACGCCGCGGCGATGCCGGCGACACTGCGCCGGCACGTGCGCTATCCGGAGCTGCTGCTGCAGGTGCAGGCGGCGGTCTTCGGTCTCTACCACATGACCGATCCGGACGTGTTCTACAACCGCGAGGATCTGTGGACCATCGCCACCGAGATCGGCACCACCGAGCAGCGCCAGCAGATCGTGGAACCGAACTACGTGCTGATGACGCTGCCGGGAGAGCACACCACCGAATTCATCGGCATCATGCCGTTCACACCCGCCAACCGAAACAACCTGATCGGCTGGATCGCTGGCCGCAGCGACGGCGAGCACTATGGTCAGGCGGTGGTGTACGACTTCCCCAAGACCCGCCTGATCGACGGCCCGCTGCAGATCGAGGCCCGCATCGATCAGAACGCGCAGTTGTCGGCGCAGCTGTCGCTGTGGAACCAACAGGGCTCGCACGTGCGCCGCGGCAGCCTGATCGTGATTCCGATCGGACGCGCACTGTTGTACGCCGAGCCGATCTATCTGCAGGCTGATCGAAGTCCGATGCCGGAACTGCGCATCGTGGTGCTGGCGGTGCAGGATCGGCTGGCCTACGGTCCGACGTTTCAGGCGGCGATGGCGGCGATGTTCGGTGGTGCGCCCTCGACCCTGAACGCTCAGGCCGCGGTCGAACCGTCGATCGCCGCACCCGCACCCGCAGCGCAGCCGAGCGCCGCTGATCTGCCGACGCTGATCGACGATGCGGCCCGCGACCTGTCCGACTATCAGCAGCTGACCGCGGCCGGCAAGCTCGGCGAGGCCGGACAAAAACTCGAGCAGCTCAAGCGCAAGCTCGAGCAACTACAACGACGCCGACCATAGCGGCGCAGTAACGAGTTTTGCGCTTTACGGCGCAAAGCGGGAACAAGCGCGCTCGCGCTTTGTCAATCGGAGCTTCGCCGGGACTTCTCATCAGCGTGCCGCGGGTCAGCGTATCAGCGGAAACGCTGTGGCGCGCGAGCCGCAATGTCCCGCGAAAATAAGCCATCGAAGGCTGTTTTTGCCTTTGTAATCTGTGGCCTTGAACAAGGACGCGAGATATCGTCCGGGCAACATGAATACCTCAGCGCCTCGGTTTCTGCTGATCGGTCCGTACGATCCGCATTGCGGCGAATACACCTTTCTGGCGCCGCCGCTCGGCGTCTGGCGACTGGCCGGAGTGCTCGCGGCCGCGGGCGTGTACGCGCGCGTGTTCGATCCGAATTGCTGCGTCGGTTCGCCGCAGCGCGCACTCGAACGTGAACTGGCGCGCGAGAGCTGGGACGCGATCGGCGTTTCGACCACCGGCATGACGCTGCGCTTCGATCTGGAGCTGGCGCATATTGCGCGGCGCGTCGCCCCGAATGCACTGCTGATCGCCGGCGGCATGGAGGCCACGTTCCGCGCCGAGCTGATGTTCGAACTCGGTCCCTTCGATCTGGTGGTGCTCGGTGAAGGCGAACGGCCGCTGCTGGCGCTGGCCGAACGCATCCGCACCGCGGCATCGGTCGGCGGCATCGCCGGCACCGCGCAGCGCGGCGCTGGGGGCGCTCTGGTGCGCGTCCCACAGCCGGCACTGGATCGCGCGGCGCTGCGCGGCGCAATTTTCAGCACGCCCTACGAGCAGATGCCGTACGAGGCCTACTGGGAACGACTGGAACGCGCCTACCGGGTCGGTGCCCTGCCGAGCAAGGCGGCGCGCGAGGCGCAGCTGGCCGAGATCCGCTCGGTGCGCCTGATTACGCTGAACTACTGCCCGATGGCCTGCAGCTTCTGTTCGGCCACCAACTTCCTGCATCAGGCCCAGGGTAGCGTCGCCGCACTGGCGCGGCTGGACGCGGATGAATGCCTGCAGATGATCCGGCGCATCCTGGCCGCGCATCCGCGTACCCGCACGGTCATCTTCCAGGATGACATCTTTGCCTTCACCCGCGACAACCGCGTGCTGGCACTGTGCGAGGGCATCATCGCCGCCAAGGCACGCGGCGAGCTGCCGCCGGCGCTGCAATTCATCAGCACCAACCGCATCGACGCCATGTCGGTGGAGCGGCTCAGCGCGATGCGGCGCGCCGGATTTCGGGTACTTGGCTTCGGCATCGAGAATTTCTCGCGCGACGTGCTGGCCGAATTCAACAAGGCACACATCCATCCGCACATCGAGCCGATGCTCGCGGCCGCGCTCGACAACGGCATCACGCCGTTCCTGGACCTGATTCTCAGTTCGCCGCGCTCGTCGCTGCGCGACGTGACCGAGACGCTGCGGCAAGCGTACCGCTGGCTGCGCCGCGGCTGTGAGATCGGCATGTACCCGTACATCATTCCATTTTCAGGCTCGGCACTGGCGCAGGATCCGGCGCTGCGGCCGCACACGGTGTCGGTGCGCCGCCGCGTCCATGGCACCAACGTGCAGTGGGATCAGGCCGCCAAGATCCTGCCGATCGATCCGCTGGTGCGCGCCGCGATTCTGGAAATTGAAGCCGGATTCGAACGGCTGCTGGAACGGCTCGAGGGTACCGTGGCGCATGTACCCTCGCGCGTGCGCTCGCTGTTGTGGATTCAGAGTGCTGTGCCGGTGATGGCTGGATACGGCGAGGTGATCGCCGATCCGAGCGAGGTGCGCGCCGAATTACAGGCGCGCCTGCCGATCCTGACCAGGATGACGGCGCCCGCGGCCGTCGCCGTGCCGTGACCGGCCCGCGGCTGCTGTCGGTGCTATCACCGCTGGCAGTGTGCGCGCTGCTGCTGGGATGGATCGCGATATCGAGCGCCGGTAATTCGTGGGGCAGCGGCTCGATCCTGCTGTATGGCCTGGCCAACGTGATCGCGCTCACCGATGCGCTCGATTATGCGCTGCGCCTGTACATGCGGCGCCGGCACACCGCCACCGGCCGCGAGGGCGATGAGAACCGCGACCTGTCGATCAATCTGGCCGCCGCGCTGCCCCAGGGAGCGCGGCATCTGGTGCCGATGCAGCCGTACGCGATCATCGCCTCGGTGCACAACCTCGAACCGGAAATCGAGGCATTCATGGAGGCGTTCCAGCCCTACCGCGAGCGCGTGTGGCTGATCAATGACGGCTCCACCGACAACACCGCTGGGCGTCTGCGACAGGCCGGCTGGCGCTGCCTGGACGGCGGCGTCAACCGCCGCAAGCCTGGCGCGATCCGGGCGCTGCTTCAGAAGCTGCCATCGCACATCGCCACCGTGCTGGTGGTCGATCCGGACATCCGCATCCGCGGCCGCAATGCCGGCAGCAGCATCGATCTTGAGCGTTTCGTGGCCGACTTCCAGCAATCGGGCGCGGCCGCGGTCTGTCCGCGCGTCATGATCGATCCGGACGGTTTCCTGGCGCGCTTCCAGGCGTTCGAGTACGCCCTGGCGTTTCGCATCGGCCGCGCGAGCCTGGCGGATTTCAGTATTACCTCCGGCGTCTCGCTGTACCGGCGCGATGCTCTGGAGCGCGCGCTGCAAATTCACTCGCTGTCGGTGTACGCGGAGGATTTCGAGAACGCGGTGATCCTGCTCAGCCAGCGCGAACGCATCTACTACGACGGTCGCCTGGTGGTCAGCACCGAGGGCCCGGGGCTGGTGCGGCGCTGGTTCTCGCAGCGCGTCGGCTGGTATTACGGCCTGCTCAAGGTCTATACCGAGCGTTTCGGCCGCATCTGGCGCATCAGCCGCCAGTCACCGTTCGCCACCTACCATTTCATCGTCTACATCGGCGGGCTGTCGCTGGCGATGCACGTGGTTAAGATGGCGAGCGCGACATTGCTGGCCATCAGCTTCGCCAGCGGCGTGCAACGGCTGCTGGCCGGCGACTGGTCCAGCGCCAGCGCGCTCACCGATCCGGCGTACTTCACCACCGCAGTGGGCAGCTACCTGGCGCTCGGGGTGGTGGCGCTGTTCGTCAGTGTGCCGCGCGGGGAGCGCAGCTACATCGCGCCGGTGGTGCCGCTATACCTCTTCTATGCGCTCGCCCACATCGCACCGATGTCGGTCGGCTTTGGTAACTGGGTGAGTCTCAAGCTGTGGCGGCGGCGGCTGTTCCAAGACCATTACGAGCCGCGGCCGCACGCCGGTGAAGACGTCCGCGGTCCGCAGCCCGACGAGGATTCGATCCGAGGCGTCGCATGAGCTTGCGTGGCGTGCCGGCGCCCAGCGAGTACCGTCCGGCCGCCTACTGGGAGGACCGGGCGCGCCGCTTTGCCGCCGAGGGCGACGGCCTGGCCGCGGTCTGCAGCTATGGCATGCCCGAGTTCTACAATCGCGCCATCGATGTGACGCAGCGGCGCGCACTCGGGCGCTGGCTCGCGGTCGATCCCGGCACGCGCGTACTCGATGTCGGTTGCGGCGTCGGACGTTGGAGCCGGCGGCTGGCCGCGCGCGGGGCGCTGGTCACCGGCATCGATCTGAGTGCGACCATGATAGAGCAAGCACGCTCACGCACCGCGCGCGTCGGGCTCGCCGAGCGCTGCAGATATCTGGTGCAGGACGTTGTCGAGCTCGAGGTCGGGCAAAGCTTCGACCTGATTTTGGCGGTGACGGTGCTACAGCACCTGCCGGATGCGCAGTCCATCGTTAGTGCGCTGCGCGGCATGCAAGCGCACCTGGCGCCGCACGGACGCCTGGTGTTGCTGGAAGCTGCGCCGATGATGCGCGTCCGGCGCTGCGATAGCAGTGTGTTCCAGGCGCACGAGCGCGGCGCCTATCTACGGCTGTTCGAGCAGTGCGGACTCAGCCTGCAGGCGCTCGACGGGGTCGATCCGGCACCGTTTCGCCAGTGGTTGCTGCCACTGCTGCCGCGCCTGCCGCGGCCGCTGTCGCTGCCGGCACTGGCGCTGGTCAGCGCGCTGGCGCTGCCGATCGATCTGCTGTGCGCGCGCCGGGCGGTACGGCGCTCATGGCATGCACTGTTCGTGCTGCAGCGAGCGGACGCGGCATGCTTGCCGCCGCCGTTGTCGACGGAGCGCGTGGCATGCGCCTGACGGCCCGATCGACGGTTGCGATCGGACTGGTCGTGCTGCTCGGCGCCGGGGTGTTTGCCAGCCGCTGGTACGAGCGCCAGCGCTCGGCACCGCGCACGCGCGCCGACAGCACCGTCGTCACCGTTTCCAACGGCGCCGACCGGGGGCCCGGTACCCTGCGCGAAGCGCTGTTCATCGCCGCCGCCGCCGCGGGACCCGCCACCATCTCGATCAGAGTGCCAAAAATCACGCTCGAGACGCCGCTGCCGCCGCTGGTGAGCACGCATGGGCTCAGCCTGACTTCGCATCCGGCTGGCGCCCAGATCGACGCGCACCTGCTGCGCACCGGACCGGTGTTCGACATCGGCGCGCCAGATGCATCGATCGCGTATCTGCACGTCACCGGTTGTCCGGGGGCGGCGGTGCTGCTGCGCGCGACGCACTTTCGGCTGCAGTCCACCACCATCGAGGGCTGCGATGTCGGCGTCGAGGTGGCCGACAATGCCAGCGCGATCGAGCTGACGCATAACCAGTTTGTCCACAACCGCCTCGCGATCCGCTTCGCCGCCGCCGGCGAGCACGACGATGTGGTGCAGAACCTGTTCTCCGAGCAGCACGATGCGGGACTGTGGGCGGTCGGCGGCGAAGCTACGTCGCACGGCGATCCGATCCACGTGCACGACAACCATTTTGACGGCGAGCGCAACGGCATCGTCGCCGGCAACGTGCCGATCCTGGTGGACCACAACGAGTTCACCAACTCGCACGAGGCCGCCATTCACCTGGTGGGTGCGGCCGCCGCGATCCGCAACAACCGCATCAGCGGCGGCGAATCCATGGGCATCGTAGCCGAGAACGCCCGCGGGGCGATCGTCGATGGCAACGAGATCGACACGCTGGCCGCCTACGGCATCATGGTGCGCGGCTCATCCAACACACTGGTGCGCAACAACCGTCTGCACGGCTGTGGCTATGGACTGGCGTTCGTGCTCGGCGACAGCAAGTCGCCCAGCACCGCGGTCGACAATATGATCATCGAGCCGAAGTTCGACGGCATCGACGTGGTCGGCGATTCGCCGATCCTGCGTCACAACCAGGTGCTGCGGCCGCACGCGCTGGCGCTGCGGGTCGACGGCTTTCAGCCGGCGGGTGGAGCGCGTATTCAGGCGCACCCGTTCCTGGACAACAACAGCTTCGGCACCGCGGCCGAGAGCGCTGGCACATGAGAACCAGCGACGCCACGCAACTGCTGCCGCGACTGACCTGGGACGACCCGCGCGTGCACCTGCTGGACGACATCTGGCTACTGTCGATTTTCGCGGTGCTGGTCGCGGTCGCTCTGCCCTGGTTCCTGAGCGGATTTGCCGTGCAGGTGCTGCCGGTCGCCTGTGGGCTGCTGGCACTGGGCGCGATTCACATGGTGTTCACCTCGTTGGCCGAGCCGGCCCGGCCGGCCGGGCCCTGGCGCCATCGCTGCCTGTCGCTGCTGCACCTGCTCGGCGTGCTGGTCATCGCCTTCATCTGGCAGCGTGCCGGCGGCCTGCAAAATCCGGCGTTCCTGACGGTGTTCGCATTGCCGGTGATCGGCGCGATTTTCCTGTCGCGCTGGCAGCCGTACCTGACCGGGCTGGTGGCGCTGGTCGGCGTGCTGGCCGGGGCGTACGCGGAGATCCCGGAGCTGCGCTGGTACGTCAGTGGCCTGGGGCCTGCCGGCGCCTGGCTCGCCGCGCAATTTGATCACCCGGGCAGCTCGCTGAGCGTACCGTTCGCCGGTTTCTACGCGCCGGCCGGCTTCTTCCTGGTGGTACTGGAGGTGTTCGCGGTGCTGCTGCTGGCATGCGCGGTGGCCGCCGAGTACCTCGGCACGGTATTCGAGCGCCTGTACCTGCACGTGCGGGTCGCGCGCGAGGAGGCGGCGCGCGGCCAAGAGCTGTGGGCGATGCTGATCGAACAACTGCCGTTGCCGGCGGTGCTGGTCGATACCGACACGCTCAATACCGTGTGCGCCAGCGAACTGGCGCTGCAGCGTTATTGCGCCCCGGGCGCGACCGTTGCCGGACGGCCGGTGTTCGACTCCATTCGTCTGTCGTATCCCGAAGTTGTGCAGGAGCTGATCGGCGGCGAGGACGGACTGGTGCCTCAGGCCGTCATTCGCGTGGGCAGCGACATCCGCATTGCGCAGGTGCAGGTGCATCATGTGTCGCAACGCGGGCGCCGCTTCGCGCTCATCCTGATCGAGGATACGACCGAGGCGTTCGCGGTCAAGGCCGGGCTGGACGCGGCCGAGCACGCAGCGCTGGTGCTCGATGCGCGCGGCAAGCTGCTGAGCTTCAACCGCCCTGCGGCGGGACTGTTTCCGGGGATCGCCGCGGGCATCAGCGCCGCCGACCTGATTACGCAGCCGGCGTCCACCGGCCCGTGGTGGCATCCGGGAGTATCCGGTCGGCGCCGCATGCACCTTGAGATCGCGCCCCGGATCTATCAGGTGACCAGCAGCGCGGTCGCGCTCAGCGGCGAGGAGGAGTCGATCTACGTGATCGCCTTCCTGCCGATCGCCAAGGCGGAACTGGCCGACCAGGGCGCCGCGGATTCGACCATGGGCACCCGCATCCTTGGAGGTATCCGATGACAGCGCGCGCGCGGCGAGCATGGCTGCTACCGTTGGCCGCAACGGCATCGATCGCTTCGGCATGGGCGGATCAGGGCCCGAGCAGCGATCAGCTGGCCGTCAGTGGCAACGCCTCGGAACTCACCGGCAATCACGGCGGCGGCGGCGGCTCGCTGGCCTGGCTGCACAATTTCACACCCTCGACTCTGATCGACGTCGCCGGTGAGTACGAGGCGCTGGTGAACTCGCACTGGGAGTTCGGTTCGCTGACCGCCTCCACCACCTTTGGAGATCCGGGCGAGAAGACCAGCCTGTATGCCGAAGGCCATGAAGGCCGTGGCGACATCGGGCCGCATCATCCGTTTGATTACCAGGTGGTCGCCGCCGGCGGCGTGCAGTCCCTGGGTAAGTATCTAGCGGTGCAGCTCGAGGACCGGCAGTTCGACATCGACACCTCGCACGGCAATCTGCCCAAGCTCGGTATCGCGTTGTCGCCGTCGCCACGCTTCACTACCACGCTCGCCTATGCCTACACCGCGGGCGGCAATCTGGGCACCAACCTGCTGTCAGTGCGCTTCGACGCCGCAGCGCGGCGCATCAACTGGCTGGCCGGTGCGGCCTTCGGCACCGCCTCTCCGGCCGTCGTCAATCTCGAAACCGGATTCGTCGAGCCGAGCAAGCGCCTCAACGAAGGCTACGCCGGCCTGGTGCTGCCGGTCGCGCGCGGCAAGCTCACTCTGGTGGCCGATTACCTCGATCTGGCCGGCTTTCGCCGCACCACCGTGACGTTGAGCTACATCGTGCCGATCGGATCGAGCGGGGCGCGCCGATGAGACCGGCGATCTTCCAGCGCGGCAGCGGCTGGTTGCCGGCCGCAGTGGTGCTGGCGGTGGTGCTGGTGGCCGGCTGGCGCCTGATCGCGTTGAGCTTGCAGCGCCATGCCGCTGACGCGCACCGCTCGGCCGTGGTGGAAGCCAGTCAGACCGCCCGCGCGATCGAAGCGCAGCTGCAGGCCTTGACCGCGCAGGCCGACGCTCAGGCCGCGCGCGCCGCCAACGCCCATCCGGGCGTCGACGCCGCCGAGGTGCTCAGCTCGCTGGTTCCCATACACAGCGCGTTCTGGATCTCGGCCGACGGCATCGCCGTGACGGCCGACCCCGCCGCCTCGACCGCGACCAACGGCATTCTGGCGGAGTGGAATGGATCGCAGCACGCCGATGCGACACCGAGTGTGCTCGGACCCACGCGCCAGGGTAGTCAGTGGCTGATCGCAGCACTGGCGCCGATTCGCGCGCAGCCGAGCCAGGCGGCGCCGGCGCAACCGGTCGCGTGGGCCGCGGTGTATACCGATCTGGACCAGCTGCTGCTGGCGATCCACGTGAATCGGATCAAGGCCGCCGGTTACGACTTTGCGCTCACGCAGCTGGATCCGAATATCACGCAGCCGCGACAGTTCGTCAGCACCGCGACCGCGCCGCTGTCGGCGCCGGTGGTGCTGCCGGTGCGACTGCCGGAGCGCTATGCGCCGGCATCGCCGGGCAGCTATCTGCAGGTCGCGGTCCGGCCACGCGCCGGCTGGTATCCGGTCACGCAGATCGCCACCGAGATCGGGATTCTGGCGGTACTCGCGTGGCTGCTCGGTTTCGGCGCCTACGACCTGACCCATAGCCTGCAGCGGCTGCGAACCGGGTTGTCGATCTACCGCAGCCGCCTCGGCGGCATGCGGGTGCAGCTCGCCGCCGAGACCGACCGGCGCCGCGAGCTGCAGAAGAGCATCGATTACGCCCGCTATCACGACAGCTTCACCGGGCTACCCAATCGGCGTTACTTCGTCGATCAGCTCGATCGGGCGCTGCGTGAGGTCCGCGGCCGCCAGCGCGAACGCCTGGGGGTGATCCTGATCGATATCTCGCGCTTCAAGCTCATCAACGACTCGCTCGGCCACACGGTTGGCGATGAGTTGATGGTGCAGGCGGCGCGCCGCTTCGAGAAGGCGGCTGCCGAGATCGAGAGCGTGCTGGCGCGCTGGGGTGGCGATCAGTTCGCGCTGCTGATTCTGGACGTGGCGTTTCCGGACGCGGCGCTGGCGTTCGCCGGCGTCTTGCAGGATGCCCTGGAGGCGCCGTTCGAGCTGCGCCGGCATCGCATCAGCGTGGCCGCGAGCATGGGGGTCACCTGCGTGGAGGGCGGCGCGGCGCGCGCCGAAGACGTGGTGCGCGAGGCCGATGTGGCGCTGTCGATGGCAAAGAAGAGCGACGCCCGGCGGGTGCTGATGTACTCGCCCGGCATGGGCGGTGCGGCCGCCAGTCTGGTGAGCCTGGAGGCCGATTTGCATATGGCGCTGCGGCAGAACGATCTGCGGTTGCTGTTCCAGCCGATCGTCGAGCTGCAGCACTACCGCATGGTCGGGGCCGAGGCGTTGCTGCGCTGGCGCCATCCGGTCGAGGGCCTGCTGCTGCCCGAGCGTTTCTTGTCAATCGCGGAGGAAGCCGGATTGATGGTGACCGTCACGCGTCAGATCATCGCGCGGGTCTGCAGGCTGGCTGTGCAGTGGCGGCAGATTGTGCCGCGCACACCCTTCTACATGAGCGTCAACCTGTCGGCCTCGTCGCTACGCGATCCGCAGCTGGTGGATTTCGTTTCCAACACCTTGCGCGAAGCCGGCCTGCCGCCCGACGTGCTGAAACTCGAGGTCAGCGAGCTGTCGCTGATCAGCAATGTCGGCGTGGCGCGCGAAGCGCTCGAGCGGCTGCATGCGCTGGGCGTCCAGCTGATGCTGGATGACTTCGGCACCGGGTTTTCATCGCTCAACTATCTGCAGCTGTTTCCGATTGACTACGTCAAGATCGACCGACCCAATGTCGATCGCACTTTCAGCGGCCGCGTCAACAGCGGTCTGACGCCGGCCATGCTGCAGATGGCATCGAGCATGGGTCTGACCGCGATTGCCGAGATCGTCGAGACCGAGGAGGCCGCCGATGGCCTGCGCAAGATGGGCTGCGAATACGGCCAGGGCCTGTTCTACAGCGAGCCGGTCGCGGCCGAAGTGGCGCTGAGTTATCTGCGCGGCGAGGCGCCGCCGAAGCGCTCGTCCACGCCGGCCGCAGCGAGCGGCCGGGCCGAGCCGAGTGCCACCCGACTGACGAGCCCCGGCCACGGCGCCGGCAAATCGCCCGAGGATGACTCCCCGACCCTGGTGATTCCGATCGAGGGCGGCAGCCAGACCGCCGAGGTCCCCGTCTTAAGTCGCACTTTTAGCGGTTGATCGCCGCGCTTGCGGCCCCATACTGGACGTAGTGAGCCGACGCGCCTAAAATATTGATTATGAACGACACCGCTCTTGAATCTGCCCCCACGACCGAGCCGCCGCCGCTGCTATTTACCGACGCCGCGGCCCGCAAGGTCAGTGAGCTCATCGCCGGGGAGGGCAACCCGAACCTGATGCTGCGCGTGTTCGTGCAGGGCGGCGGCTGCTCCGGCCTGCAATACGGCTTTGAGTTCGACGAGCAGGTCCAGGATGGCGACACCTGCGTGGAGAACCACGGCGTCAAGCTCCTGATCGACCCCATGAGCTTTCAGTACCTGGGTGGTGCCGAGATCGATTTTCGCGACAACCTCGATGGCGCGCAGTTCGTGATTCGAAATCCGAGCGCCCAGACCACCTGCGGATGCGGGTCATCGTTCAGCGTCTGATCTTTGTCCGGCGGCGCGCGTCACACGCGTTGCGATGAGCCGGACCGCCGCCCTTCGCTCCTACCACCACCCGCGACATGAGCCGGGACGACGACCGACCCCGACGACCCGCATGGCGATGAGTCGCAGCACTCCGGCGACCGACGAAGTCATCGCCGCGGTCGATCTGGGATCCAACAGCTTTCACATGGTGGTTGCGCGCTACTCGCACGGCCAGCTGGTCATCATCGACCGGCTGCGCGAGATGGTGCGCCTGGCGGCCGGACTGGGCGAGGATGGGCGCCTCGACAAGGATGTGGCCGCGCGCGCACTGGCCTGTCTGCAGCGCTTCGGCCAGCGGCTGCGCGATATGCATGCCGCCAACGTGCGCGTGGTCGGCACCAACGCGCTGCGCGTGGCGCGGCGCAAGCAGGCATTCCTGGAGCGCGCGCGCGAGGCGCTCGGCTTCCCGATCGAAATCGTGTCGGGCATGGAAGAGGCGCGGCTGATCTATTCAGGCGTCGCCAACAATCTGCCGATGGAGCAGGAGCGCCGGCTGGTGGTCGACATCGGCGGTGGCAGTACCGAGCTGATCATCGGCGAGCGCTTCGAGCCGCTGGATCTCGAGAGCCTGCAGATGGGCTGCGTGTCGGTCAGCCAGAAATTCTTCGGCGATGGCCGGCTGTCACCCAAACGCATCGAGCGCGCTCGGGTGGCGGCGCGTCTGGAACTGGAACCGATCCAGGCGGCGTTCCTGCGCCGCGGCTGGGCGCGTGCGTTCGGCAGTTCCGGCACGGTGCGCGCGATCGCCGACAGCATTCGTGAACTGGATCCGGCCGCAACCGCGATCACGCCGGCCGGCAATGAGCTATTGCTGCAGCGTCTGGCCGAGGTCGGCAACACGCGCGAGCTCGATCTGGATGCCGTCGCTGACGAGCGCCGGCCGGTATTCGCGGGCGGCGTCGTCATCATGACCGAGATCATCGATGCGCTCGGCATCCAGCAGCTGCGTTTCGTCGAGGGCGCACTGCGCGACGGTCTGCTGTACGACATGATCGGCCGCATGACGCGCTCGGATGCGCGCGAGCGCACCGTAAGCTCGATGGAGCGGCGTTATCACGTGGATGCCGAGCAGGCCGCGCGCGTCGAGGCAACGGCGCTGAAATTCCTGGAACCGGTGCGCGAGCCCTGGGGACTGGATGATCCGCTGGCGGAGCTGAGCCTGAAGTGGGCCGCGCGCCTGCATGAGATCGGGCTGGACGTCGCCCACAGTGGTTATCACCGCCACGGCGCCTACCTGCTGGACAACGCCGACATGCCGGGATTTGCGCGTGAGGAACAGCAGCTGCTGGCGCGCCTGGTCGGCGCGCATCGGCGCAAGCTCACCGCGCAGGGACTGGAAGATCTGATCCCGCCCTGGGACCGGCGCGCGATGCATCTGATCGTGCTGCTGCGACTGGCGGTGCTGCTGCATCGCGGCCGCAGCGGCGTGGCGCTGCCGAACATCGAGCTCAGTGCGCGCGGCTCGACCCTCGAGCTGCGCTTTCCGTCACGCTGGCTCAAGGAACATCCGCTGACCGTGGCTGATCTGCAGCTCGAGATCGAGTTTCTGCGCCCGCACGGCGTCCGGCTGCGGGTGTTCTCCGGCAATCGCCCGGGCTGAACGCTACTGCGGCGGCGGCGCCGGCACGCCGGCGTAGCGCTCGAGCAGTTCCGACTGCGCGTCCACCGGCGGCGACTGACCGGCAGTCAGTCGAGTGTAGGCGCCGTCGGCATTGAGTTCCCAGGCGTTGATATTGTCGGTCAGCATCGTCTCCAGGTCCTTGAGGATGCGCTTGCGGTGCTCCGAGTGCAGCACGGGAAATGCAATCTCCACGCGACGGAAGAAATTTCGCTCCATCCAGTCGGCGCTCGACAGATACAGCTCGGGTGAGCCGCCATTCTCGAACCAGTAGGCGCGCGAGTGCTCGAGGAAGCGCCCGACGATCGACACCACGCGAATGTTGTCGGACACGCCCGGCACGCCGGGTCGCACCGCGCACACGCCGCGCACGATCAGATCGATGCGCACGCCGCTGCGGGAGGCGCGATACAGCGTCTCGATGGTCTGCGGATCCACCAGCGCGTTCAGCTTGACGATGATGCGGGCGCTCTTGCCAGCCTGCGCATACGCGCTTTCGCGCTCGATCAGCGCCTGCACCGATTCGTGCAGATTGAAGGGTGATTGCAGCAGCCGCCGCAGCTTCGAGGTGCGCGTCAGGCTGGTGAGCTGCAGAAAGATCTCATGCACGTCCGAGCCGATGTCTTCATCGCAGGTAAAAAGGCCGTAGTCGGTGTAGGCGCGGGCGGTGCGCGGGTGATAGTTGCCGGTGCCGAGGTGGCAGTAGCGGCGGATGCCGTCAGCCTCGCGCCGCACCACCAGCGTCATCTTGGCGTGAGTCTTGTAACCGACCACGCCGTACATCACGTGCGCTCCGGCCTCCTGCAGGCGCGTCGACAGCTCGATGTTGGCCTCCTCGTCGAAGCGCGCGCGCAGCTCGATGATGACGGTCACATCCTTGTCGGCCATCGCGGCTGCGACCAGCGAGTCGACGATCGGCGAGTTGTCGCCGGTGCGATACAGGGTCTGCTTGATGGCCAGCACTCCGGGATCGGTGGCCGCCTGGCGCAGCAGATCCATCACCGGACCGAAGCTGCGGTACGGATGATGCAGCAGCACATCGCGCTGCCGGATCGCGGCGAATAGATCGGTGGCGCCGACCAGGCGCGCCGGCAGGCCGGGTGTGAACGGCGCGTACTTGAGGTCGGCGCGCTGCGCCAGATCGTAGATCGCGGAAAAGCGGTTGAGGTTGACCGGGCCAGGGACCTGATAGCAGTCCAGCTGGGTAAGCGCGAACTGCCGCAGCAGGAATTCCACCACGTCGTTCGGACAATTGGCCGCGGTCTCGAGCCGTACCTCGGCGCCGTAACGGCGCTGCGCCAGCTCGCCCTCGAGCGCGCGCCGCAGATCGTCGACTTCTTCGTCGTCGACGAACAGGTCACTGTTGCGCGTGAGCCGGAACTGATAGCAGCCCAGCACCTGCACGCCCTCGAACAGGTGCGCGACGAATGCCTCGACGATGGTCGACAGCGCGACGAAGCGGCGTTGCGGGCTGCTGTCCGGCAATGCCACGATGCGCGGCAACGAGCGCGGTGCCTGCACGATCGCAAGTTCGCTGTCGCGGCCGTAGGCGTCCTTGCCCGACAGGCGCACGATAAAGTTCAGGCTCTTGTTCTGGATGCGTGGAAACGGTCGCGCCGGATCCAGCCCGAGCGGGCTTAACACCGGCTCGACCTCCGCCAGAAAGTGATGCTCGACCCAGGCACGCGTATCCGCGTCCCAGTCGGCTTCGTCCTGCACGTCGATGCCGACGGCCGCCAGCGCCGGTAACAGCACGTCGTTCAGGCACGCGTACTGGTCGCGCACCAGCGCGGTCGCGCGCTGGTGAATGGCGGCGAGCTGATCGGCGATCGCCAGTTCATCCGGGCCGACCTGCGTCGGACCGAGCTCGAGCAACTGCTTCAGGCCGGCGACGCGGATCTCGAAGAACTCGTCCAGGTTGCTGGAGGAGATGCACAGGAACTTCAGCCGCTCCAGCAGCGGCACGCGCGGGTCCAGGCTCTGGGCCAGCACCCGCTGATTGAATTCGAGCGACGACAGCTCGCGGTTGATGAAGTGCTGCGGTGAGCGAAGTGCCGGCTGATCCATGCTGCGGGCGTGAACCTTCTTGCGGGCGCGCGGCGCGCGTTTTGTGGCCATACGACGGCCATTCTAGCGGCCGTGGGCCGAACGCCAAGATGAAGAAACGATTACATCGTGCTACCGCGGTAGAGCGCGCCCAGCGGAACCGGGTGCCGGGCGCCGGTGACCGAGGGCAAATTGCCCGGCAGACCGGCCACATAGCGATGCGCCAGCCAGGCGAAGCCGGCGGCCTCGACGTGCTCGGGCGCAATGCCGGCAGCCGCGGTGGTGTCCACCTGCGACCCGGGCAACAGGCGGCGCAGACGCGCCATCAGATCGGCATTGAAGGCGCCGCCGCCGCAGATCAGCACGCGTTTCGGCTGGTCGCCCGGTCCACAGCGCAGGCCGGCGGCGATGGTGCCGGCGGTGAGCTCACTCAGGGTGGCCTGGACGTCGACCGGCTCGAATGTCTGACCGGCCAGGAATGAGTCGAGCCACTGGTCGCTGAAATGCTCCGGCCCGGTGCTCTTGGGCGCCGGCCGGCCAAAGTAAGGATCGGTCATGATCCGCGCCAGCAGTGCGCTTTGCACCTGGCCGCTCGCCGCCCACGCGCCATCGGCGTCGTACGAGCGGTTCAGATGGCGGCGCGCCCAATCGTCCATGCGATTGTTGCCCGGACCGGTGTCAAAGCCGATGACACTGCCGTCGGCGGCGATCAGCGTGACGTTGGCGATGCCACCGATGTTGACCACGGCGGTCTTGTCGCCGGCGCGCGCGAACGCTGCCGCATGAAATGCCGGCATCAGTGGCGCGCCCTCACCGCCGGCCGCCAGGTCACGGCGGCGAAAATCCGCCACCACGTCGATGCCGAGACGCTCGGCGATGATGTTCGGATCGCCGATCTGCAGCGTGAAAGGCGCATCACCCTGCGGGTGATGCCACACGGTCTGACCATGGCTGCCCAAGGCGCGCACTGCACTGGGCGGGAGTTTGTTCGCCTGCAGCAGCCGCTCGGCCGCGGTGGCGAACTCGGCGGCCGCGATGGTGTCGAGCTGACCGAGCTCGATCAGGCCGATGTGCTGGGGATCGCTGGCCAGTCGCCGCAGGCGCTGCTGCAGCGGGCTCGGCCATTCGTGGTGTCCGGCCGCGCGCAGTTGCATGCCGTTGCCATTGATGTCCAGCAGCGCGGCATCGATGCCGTCCATGCTGGTTCCGGAAATCAGGCCTACGTACAGCGTCATGGAACCCAGTGTACGCCAAGAAATTATCGTGGCGGCGCGCGGCGCGCATCCTGCTAGAGTTACGTTCAATCCGTATGAGCGTCCCACAGGAAAAAATCCGGGAGCAGATGGCCGAGTTGGCGCGTGGCGCGTCGGAGGTATTGCTGCCCGCGGAACTCGAGACCAAGCTCAAGAGCGGCCGGCGGCTGAAGATCAAGGCCGGCTTTGATCCGACCGCGCCCGATCTGCACCTGGGGCACACGGTGCTGATCAATAAGATGCGGCAGTTCCAGCAGTTTGGGCATGAGGTCATCTTCCTGATCGGTGACTTCACCGGCATGATCGGTGATCCGAGTGGGCGCAACGCCACGCGGCCGCGGCTTACGCCCGAGGAAATCAAGTCCAACGCCCGTACCTACGAGCAGCAGATCTATCGGATCCTGGATCCGGAGCGCACCCGGATCGATTTCAATTCGCGCTGGTTCGGTCCGATGAGCGCTGCAGGCCTGATCGAGATTGCCGCCCAGCACACCGTGGCGCGCATGCTCGAGCGCGACGATTTCTCCAAGCGTTACCAGAGCAATCAGCCGATCGCGGTACACGAGTTTCTGTATCCGCTGGTGCAGGGCTACGACTCGGTGGCGCTGCAGGCGGATGTGGAGCTTGGCGGCACGGATCAGAAGTTCAATCTGCTGGTCGGGCGTCAGCTGCAGCAGCACTACGGCCAGGAACCGCAGGTGGTGCTGACGATGCCGCTGCTCGAGGGACTGGATGGCGTCAACAAGATGTCCAAGTCGCTCGGCAACTTCATCGGCATCAACGATGCCGCCGATGACATGTTCGGCAAGCTGATGTCGATCTCGGATGAGCTGATGTGGCGCTACTTCGAGCTGCTGAGCTTTCGGCCGCTGTCCGACATCGCCGCCCTCAGGAAGGCGGTCGATGACGGCCGCAATCCGCGCGACGTGAAGTTCGAGCTGGCGGCTGAGATCGTGGCGCGGTTTCATGACGAGGCGGCCGCGGCCCAGGCGCAGAGCAACTTTCAGGCCCGGTTTGCCCAAAAGACGCTGCCCTCGGATCTACCCCTGACGCAGCTTCGCGCCCCTGACGGCCAGCTCACGCTGGCAGCCGCCCTGACAGCGGCCGGACTGGCGGCCAGCGGCTCGGAAGCGCGCCGGAAAATCGCCGAAGGGGCGGTGCGCATCGACGGCGAGAAGGTCACCGATGTTGCGCTGCGCCTTAATGTGGGAGAAACCCACATCCTGCAGATCGGACCGCGCCGCTTCGCCCGCGTGGTCCTCGAAAAAGCCTAGGAGCTTCAGCGGTTTCCAGGCGGGGCGCCGTCCGCATGACAATACGTTGACAGCGTGGCGCCGACCCCTATAATGCGCCCCCTCAACTCAGTAGCTCCCCGACGTGCGCGCACTGCGGGCACGGCGGCGGATCGTTGCTGGTTGGTTATGTTGACGGGAAGAGCCGCAGGGCTATACTTCCCGGCCCTTTCTGCGGCCCATGAGGGTCGTGGTTTGCTGCGGCCGTTAGCGCCGCAGCTGCTGTTTAAAAATTTGGCAGGTAACTTGTGTGGGAACTCGCGTCGGTACGTCCTTTGGATGCCATTGACCGAGTGACCAAAAGTCCAGCGATGGGCATTTGGATTCATTCATCACTTAAGCTCAAGACATTTAAGTGAAGAGTTTGATCCTGGCTCAGATTGAACGCTGGCGGCGTGCCTAACACATGCAAGTCGAGCGGTAACAGGTGTAGCAATACATGCTGACGAGCGGCGAACGGGTGAGTAACGCTTCGGAATCTGCCCAGTAGTGGGGAATAACTAACCGAAAGGTTAGCTAATGCCGCATACGACCTACGGGTGAAAGGAGGGGATCGTAAGACCTTTCGCTATTGGATGAGCCGAAGTCGGATTAGCTAGTTGGTAGGGTAACGGCCTACCAAGGCGACAATCCGTAGCTGGTCTGAGAGGACGACCAGCCACACTGGGACTGAGACACGGCCCAGACTCCTACGGGAGGCAGCAGTG
>DASXDL010000043.1:0-25908 GCA_036490715.1 Steroidobacteraceae bacterium
CGGCGAGTTGGATGGCACGACGAACACACCGCTCTGGCCGCTGCCCGACACCGGCGTGGCGGTGTACGGCATCCAGAATGCTGCCGCCGCGCCCGAGGAGCTACCGGAACTGCTCGAACTGCTGGAGCTGCTCGAAGAACTCGTCGACGAGCCGGATGAGCTGCTGCTGCCCCCGCCGCTCGGGGAGAAGCCGCTCGAGCCACCGCCGCAGCCGGCGAGCAACAGCGCACACAGCACGACCGGCAGCAGCCGGCTCATGGCGCCGTTGCCGTGGGCGCCTGGCTCTGCGCCACCAGCGGCACCGGCACACCCTTGGCGTGCCAGATCTCGACGCAGTACTCGCGGATCGTGCGGTCCGACGAGAACTTGCCCGAGCGAGCCGTATTGAGGATCGCCATGCGCGTCCAGCGTTCGTAGTCGCGGAACGTGTCGTCCACTTGCTGCTGGCACTCGGCGTAGGCGCGATAGTCCGCCAGCACCATGTAGGGATCGTGGTGCATGAGATTGCCCACCAGGTCGCGGAACTGTTCGCTGTTGCCGCGCGAGAAGAAGCCCTCTCGGATCATGTCGAGGACCTGCCGCAGCTCCGGCTGACTGCGGTACAGGTCCATGGGCCGGTAGCCGCTCTCCCGCAGCCAGTGCACCTGCTGCGCGTTCATGCCAAACAGGAAGAAATTCTCGGCGCCCACTTCTTCGCGGATTTCGATGTTGGCGCCGTCGAGCGTGCCGATGGTCAGCGCGCCGTTCATCTGGAACTTCATGTTGCCGGTGCCGGAGGCTTCTTTGCCGGCCGTGGAGATCTGCTCGGACAGGTCGGCTGCCGGGTATATGCGCTGCGCATTGGTGACGTTGAAGTTCGGCAGGAATACCACCTTGATGAGATCGCGCACGCCCGGATCGCGGTTGATGATCTCGCCGACCGCCGTGATGAGCCGGATCATCAGTTTGGCCAGGTGATAGCCGGGCGCCGCCTTGCCGCCGAAGATGAACACGCGCGGCTGGATCTCGAGCGTCGGCTCGGTCTTGAGCCGGTGATACAGCCCGATCACGTGCAGGATGTTCAGATGCTGGCGCTTGTACTCGTGAATGCGCTTGACCTGAATGTCGAACATGGCATCAGGATCGACCACCACACCGGTGCGCTCGCGGATGACGCCGGCCAATGCCACCTTGTTGCTGCGTTTGATCGCGCGCCACTGGGAGCGAAACTGAGCGTCCTCGATCAGCGGCTCGAGTGCGCGCAGCTCGTGCAGATTGCGGATCCAGGCCTCGCCGATGTGGCGCGAGATGAATTGCGACAGCCGCGGATTGCACAGCACCAGCCAGCGCCGCGGGGTCACGCCGTTGGTCATGTTGCTGAACTTGTGCGGCCACAAGTCGTAAAAGTCGCGCAGCAGATCGCCCTTAATGAGGTCGGTGTGCAGTTGCGCCACGCCGTTGACCGCATGGCTGCCGACCGTCGCCAGATGTGCCATGCGCACGTAGCGCGGCCCGCTCTCATCGATCAGTGACATGCGCGCCAGGCGCGCATCGTCGCCGAAGAATGCGCAGCGCACCTCGTCCAGGAAGCGCGCGTTGATCTCGTAGATGATCTCCAGGTGGCGCGGCAGCATGCGACCGAAAAGATCCAGCGGCCAGCGCTCGAGCGCTTCGGGCAGCAGCGTGTGATTGGTGTAGGCGAAGGTGTTGCGGGTGATGTCCCAGGCCACGACCCAGTCCACCGCCAGCTCCTCGACCAGCAAGCGCATCAGCTCTGCGACCGCGATCGACGGGTGAGTATCGTTGAGCTGAATGGCGAACTTCTCGTGGAACTGCTGTGGCGGGATTTTCTGCACGCCGGTGATGCGCAGCATGTCCTGCAGCGAGCAGGCGACGAAGAAATACTGCTGCTCGAGCCGCAGCTCCTTGCCCTTGACCTGCTCGTCGTTGGGATACAGCACCTTGGTGATGTTCTCGGAGATCACCTTCTGGTTGACCGCGCCCCAGTAGTCGCCGCTGTTGAATACCGAGAAATCGAACGACTCGGGCGCCTCGGCGCGCCACAGGCGCAGCGTGTTGGCGTTGTCGACCCGATAGCCGAGGATTGGGGTGTCGTACGGCACGCCGCTGACCACGCGTGCCGGAACCCAGCGTACCCGGGTGCGCCCCTGCGCATCGAGGTAGCGTTCGGTGTGACCCCCGTATTTGACCTCCACCGCCCATTCGGGACGCACGATCTCCCACGGGTTGCCGAAGCGCAGCCACTTGTCGGTGCGCTCGAGCTGCCAGCCGTCGACGATTTCCTGCTGGAAGATCCCGAACTCGTAGCGGATGCCGTACCCCACCGACGGCACCTGCAGCGTCGCCAGCGAGTCGATGAAGCAGGCCGCCAGACGCCCCAGACCGCCGTTGCCCAGTCCCGGCTCATCCTCCTGACGCAGCAGGTCGTCCAGATCCATTCCGAGCTCGGCCACGACCTCACGGGCGGTGTCGTAGATGCCAAGATTGATCAGGTTGTTGCCCAGGTGCGGCCCCATCAGAAACTCGGCCGACAGGTAGGCCACGGTGCGCGAGCCCTGCTGGGTGTAGGCGGCGGCGGTGCTGTTCCAGCGTTGCAGCATGCGATCGCGCACCGCGAACGCCAGCGCCATGTAGTAATCGTAGCCGGTGGCCAGCGCCGGAAACTTGCCCTGCATGTAGAACAGGTTGTCGAGGAACGAGCGCTTCAGCGCCTCGTGCGTGAGCGCCACGCGGTCGTCCTGCGCCAGGCGCTGCTCGGCCAGCTGCGTTGACACGGAGTTCATGGCTGTGGGCCGGCTGCAAGAATCGTGCACGGCGGGCAGGCCCCGGGCGCGCGCCAGGTGCACCATCGGCGGGCATCGCGGCCGTTACCGCGTGCCGCGGCGGTGCGCCGGGCCGTCACCGCAGGCTCCGGTTCAGCACCCACGCCAATCGGACACCGGCGCGACACAGCTGCAGCTGCACCGTGGCCACGGCTGCGTCCACGTAGGCCGCCGATAGCCGATAGCGGCCGTGCGCCCGAACCGGCAGCAGCGGCCCATAGGCCACGCGTCGCGCCAGCTCGAACGACTCGCGCGCCCAGTCCGCGGCATCGCCGCGCTGCCAGTCCGCCAGCTGCTTCGCATCGATCTGTGCCAGCAGCCGGCGCGAAACCGCGTCGGGCTGCGCCCCCAGGCGGCGCACGAACTCCTGGTCCCAGTAGTGATGCAGGCTGGCGCGCCGGCGGTGTCCTGCCGCCACCTGCTCAAGATTGCCGCCCTGGTCGTGGTCGTCGGCGGCGTGCAGTGGCTGGTGCACATCGCCGATCAGATGCAGCAGGAATTGCAGTGCCAGCAGCCGTTCTGGTGCACTGCTGGCGGGCCGCGCCAGCTCGTCGGCGAACTGCCCGATCTTGTCGACCACGCAGCTGCGCGCCGGACCGGATGCGGCCGGCACGCCGGCCGGCAATGGCTCGTGGCCGAAGCAGGCGGCGCTCAGATCCGGTGCGCCAAGCTCCAGGTCGACGTAGTGCCAGCGCCGAGTGCGCTGGTAACGCTCGGCGCCGGCGTCGCGGTCGGAATCGCGATAGCGATCGGCCCAGACGGACTCGCCGGCCATTGACGTGTCGGCGACCAGACCGCTGCGATCAGTGGCCAGCAGGGCTTCTATGTGTGTCCTCGCCGCGGGATCGAGGTAGTGCTCGGCGATCAGCGCCACGACCTCGTGGCCCTCATCGCCCCACGCCAGGGCGATCGAGGGCCACGGCAGCACGCCCAGCAGCAGGACAGCCAATGAGCGCTGCAACACTACCCTTCCCTCGCCTCAGCATCGCTGCCCGGATCCAGTATTTCACACGGACCGGAGGGCTGCTCGCGGGCGAACTCCAGCGGTCGGTATGGTCTAATGACCGAAATCCGCCCGCCGGAGCACTTCGAATTGGCCAGGGTCTCTGCCGCCGTCGCCGCCTTTGGTCTGCTGATCAGCTGCTGGCTGCCGCTGCCTGTCGATGCGGCCGACAGCGTGGCTTACCGCCAGCCGATGCAGGACGCCTCCCGGACCGACCGGATCATCGTCAAGTGGCGCACAGCCGGGGTCGCCGCCGTGCAGATCGAGGCCGTGCAGGATCGGGCCACGCGACTGAGCCAGAGTAACGGTATCCCACTGCGTCCGGTGCGCAACCTGTTCGGCAGCACTGACGTGATGCAGCTCGATCACACGCCCACACGCGATGAGATGCAGACCATCCTGGCGCGGCTCAATGCCGATCCGGGGGTCGAGTATGCCGAGCCGGATGGCTACCGTTTCATCCAGGCCTTCCCTCAAGACCCCCCCAACGACCCGCACTTCATCGCCGGTTCGGATGGCAATGGCAGCTGGCAGGGCCAGTGGTACCTGCAGCCCAGCTCCTCGACCACGCCCTCGGCGCTGGGTGCGATCTCGGCCTGGGCCAACTCCAATGCGCTCGGAACCAACGTGGTGGTGGCGGTGATCGATACCGGCGTCATCACGGCGCAGCCCGATCTGGCAGGCCAGCTGCTGCCCGGGTATGACTTCGTCAGCTGCGATCAGGGCAACCTCACCGCCAACAGCGGCGGCCAGACCACGGCGGATTGCAGCGCCACAGGCTCTGCCGCCAGCTACCTGTTCGCCAACAACGGCCACGGCTGGCAGGCGGGCGCGGATGATCCGGGTGACTGGATCGCTACTGCCGATACCACCAATACGCTCTTCATCAATGCCGGCTGTACCAGCGTCGAGCCCAGTTCCTGGCACGGTACCAAGGTGGCCGGGGTGATCGCGGCGGCGACCAACAACGGCATCGGCATCGCCGGCGTCGCCCCGAACGCGCGCATCCTGCCGGTGCGCGCCATCGGCAAGTGCTCGGGCCGCGTATCGGATATCGCCGCGGCCATCATGTGGGCCGCCGGCCAGCCGGTCACGGTGGATGCCGGCTCGATCACCGCCAGCACGCCGGCCAAGATCATCAACCTCAGCCTGGGCAACAACACCAGCTGCTCGACCACCGAGCAGAACGCCATCACCGCCGCGACCAACGCCGGCATCCTGGTGGTGGCCGCTGCCGGCAACGAGGGCGGCGCCATTGATGCGCCCGCCAACTGCACCGGCGTGGTCTCGGTGGTCGGCCTGCGCGAGACCGGCACCAAGGTGCCGTTCAGCAATCTCAGCAGCAGCTCGAGCGCGGCCACGATCGCCGCACCCGGCGGCAACTGCGTCAACAGCCAGGCGGGCCAGCCCTGCCTGTACGACATCGAGACCACCACCGATGCCGGCAGCACCACGCCCGCGCCGACGCCCGGCTTTTACACCTATTCGCAGCTCAGCCCGGCCTTTTTGAACTCGGGCGGCAACTCCGCCAATGCCGCCAATGTCGGCACCAGCTTTGCGGCACCCATGGTCGCGGGTACCGCAGCGTTGATGCTGTCGGCTAACACGAGTCTGACCTCGGCGCAGGTCATCGCCCGCTTGCAGTCGAGTGCGCTGGCCTTCCCGACTTCTTCATCGACATCCAACACGCAGTGCCAGCTCGCCTCCGCCACCGCCGACAGCAACGGTAACTTCTCCGAGCCGGGCACGCCGGCCGAGTGCGTCTGCACCACCGCCACCTGCGGGGCGGGCATGGTGAATGCAGCCGCCGCGGTGCTGCAGGCGATCGGCATGTTCGTGCAGATCACGCCGTCTCGCACCAGTGCCTCACCCGGCGACAAGGTACGGCTCGATGGCAGCGGCAGCACCGCCGCCGCCGGCTTCACCATCGCCAGCTATCAGTGGACCACCGACCCGTCCACCAGCGACCAGCTGATCGATCCCAACCAGGCCATTGCGACGTTGGTGATTCCCTCGTTCCGGTCGATAACCGCCATCCTGACGATCACCGACAACGTCGGCCGCACCGCCAGCGGCAGCGTCACGATCAAATCGGCGCTGGCCGAGACCACCGGCGCCGGCAGCTTGATGCCGATGTGGATTGCGCTGCTGGCGGCGATGGTGGCCTGGCAGCTGCACCGGCGGCGCGCGCGCTGCGCCGCACCGCGTTGAACTAAAATCGGGCCGGGACGGTCGCTATGCTATGTGCGCCGGATAACGAGTTCGGGGGCTATGAGCGCACCCGTGATTTGAGGAGAAGTCTTTGACCTTGATTCGACCTGGATCGCCGGGGCGCGTGGGCGTCCTGGCCAGATTCCTGCTGCTGCCGCTCAGCCTGGCGCTGGCGCTCACGGCCTGCCAAAGCACCAACCGCAGCGTACAGGGCAGCGTCGGCGTGGGCACCGGCGTGACGCTGACCACGCCCGGCAGCGTGACCCAGTTACAGGTCGGAACGACGCTGGCGGTGGGTGCCAGTGTGACTTCCGACGTCAACAATGCCGGCGTCACCTGGTCGCTGATCGGGGCCGGCAGCCTCACCGACATCACCTCCAGCACGGTCACCTACAATGCCCCGGCCACCGCCACCGGCGCGGTCGATGCCACCATTACCGCCACCGCGGTCGCCAATACCGCCACCGTCGCCTCGGTCACCTTGATCGTGCTGGGCACGCCGGTGATGGAACCGGTGCAGCTGTTTCCGGGCAATGTCAACGTCGCCTACGCCGCACCGATCGCGGTCGACGGCGGCGAGGCAAACTTCACCTGGACCAGCACCGGCACGTTGCCACCCGGCATCGTTCTCAGCGGCAGCACCACTTCGATCACGGCGCTGTCCGGAACCCCGACCACCGCCGGCAGCTACACCTTTACGGTCTCGGCCAGCGATGCTCTGGGCCGTGCCGCCTCGCAGACCATCACCATGCTGGTGAACTCGCAGTCCACTTGCCTGCTGACTGGCACCTACACCTTTGTCGTGTCCGGATTTCGCGGCGGCGGTCCGATGACGCATGCCGGCAGCATCACCGTCGACAACAGCGGCAACGTCACCGGCGAGACCGACTACAAGGATGGCCACCGCACCACCCCGGGCGAGGTGCTGGATACCACCAGCGTGTGTACCAACCGGCAAACCAATTCCGGCACGGTGTTTCTGAACTCCGCCAGCGCGCAGATCCAGTACAACTTCTCGCTCACCCCGCCCGATAGCCAGGGCAATCTGAACTATGCGCGCCTGCAGCTGATCGGCTCGGGCGACGATTCGGCCTCGGGTGAAATGCGCCGGCTCGACACCAGCACCATTACGCCGGCGCCGCCGGTGGGCAACTATGCCTTCGGATTGATCACGGTCGCCAATCAGGAGCCCTACACGGTGCACACCGGCAGTGCCGGACGATTCACCAGCGATGCGTTGGGCAATATCAGTCTCGGGCTCACCGACTCCAACGCCTCGCCGGCGCTCACCTCAGCCCCTGTCACCGGCAGCATCTCCGCGCCGGATGCGCACGGACGCGGCACCGCGACCTTCGTTGCCGGTGGCGGCAGCTCGAGCTATACCTACTACCTGACCAATTCGGCCAAGTCGTACTTGGTGAACATGGATTCGACGGTCGGCTCGTTGCGCGCCAGCGGCTACTTGAGTCCCCAGGTCGGCAATGTCGCCGGCGGCACCAGCTTCGACAACGGCGCGCTGGCCTCGGGCTCGTCGATCATGAGCCTGTGGGGAGCGATCGGCACCGGCATCGAACCGATCAGCGTCATGACGCTGGGGCGCCTGTCCAACGGCGTCGCCACGGCCGGTACCGTCGACGCCATAGTCGATGTGTCGTATCGCGACACTGGCATTGCCAACACCATTTACGTTGCGCAGCCCTATCAGGTGCAAGCGTCGGGGCGCGCGACGCTGTCGCTGACCTACAACGGCGGCACGCGCCAGTTCGTGCTGTATCTGGATGGCATCGGCGACGGCTACCTGATCGAGCTGGGCAGCCCGTCCGGCAATGCCGGCACGCTCGAAACGCAATTCCAACCGCCCGCGGGCAACTACCCGGACACGCTGCTTGGTTACTTCGTCGGCGGCACGCAGTTCGTCCAGTCCCCGGGCCCGATCGTGCTGGTACCGACCATCACGCTGGCTTTCGGTGTGCTGTCGAGTACCTTTACCACCGGCCAGTTTGCGGTCGATGCCACCAGCGGGCGCGGATTCGGCTCGCTGTCGCTGAGCGGTATCACCAATTCCTCGGCGGCCCTGTACCTCGTGTCGCCGACCAAGATCGACGTGATGACGTTCGGCGACATCTCGACCGACGGCACGATCAACTGGCTGCAGCAGAACTGATCACACCGGCTCGCCGGCGCGGATTCTCAACACCCGCAGGCGGCTGTCGACGTCCTCGCGGTTGAGGTAGGCGCCGGCCAGGCGGCGATAGCCGACGTAGGCGTCGCGCGCGTGCAGCAGTCGCCAATTATCAAATAGCAGCACCGTGCCCGGCAGCAGCCGGCGTCGATACTGCAGCGCCGGCTGCTCGCACAGGCGCGCGAATCGAGTCAAGGCCTGATAGAAGCGCCGTTGCTGCTCGGCCGGCAGCACGAACGGCGCGCGGTCGTGGTTGTTGTAGCTGACCTGCTGCAGCTGTCCGGACGCGTCGTGCCGAAACAGCGGACGGCGCGCCATCAGCTGGATGCCGCGCTCGTGATCCAGGTAGCGCCCCGGAATCTGCACTTGCCGTAGCACGTCGTAGTCTTCGGGCTGTTGCGCCTGCAGCATCGCGGCAAGCTTGAAGCCGTCGATCAGCAGGTTCTCCCCGCCGCTGCAGTCCGCGGCCAAACAGTGAAACAATTGATAGCCCGGCGCATCCAGGCTGTAGGTACCGTCGGTGTGCGGCCCGATCGCCATCGAGGTGTAGGCGGTGTCCTTGTGCTCCAGGTTGGCCGTGAAATCGTAATAGCCGCCAAAGATCGTGCTGCGGATATAGGCCACGCGCTCGGCCACGGCACAGGTCGCCTCCGGGGTGGCCGGCACGTCGTTGACGAAACAGAAACCGAAGCGCGCGAGCCGCTCGAGGAACTCCTTCAGCGCCGCATCCTCGGTCATGACGGACGCGTAGGCGAGCTGCGGCACTTGCGTGGCGATGCTGTCGCGATCCCACAGCGTGCGCTCGACCGGCAGCGCCTCGGGATCGGCACGCAGCGCGGCCAGAAACTGCGCCGGGTAGAAGCTGTCGCGGCCGTCGGCCTGCCACTGCACCCGCAGCGCGCCGCCGGCCTCCGCCAGGCTGACCGAGCGCGCGCCGATATCGGGCGGGATCGCGGCCGTGTCGATCAGGCGCTGCAAGGTGTCCGGATGCATGGCATCGGCACCGGTGTCGTGATCGCGCAGCCAGAACAGCGACAGCGTCAGGCCTTCTCGGCCGTCGTCGAACTGCAGCTGCACGTCCTTGCCGTGCAGCGCTGCGGAGCGCAGGCGCGCGCTCATCCGGTGCTCCTTTGCCAGCCACGCGCCAGCAGCAGATACAGCGGCACGGTCGCGAGCGCGATCACCGCGGTCAGCAGCAGCAGCTTGAGCTCGGCATAGCCGATCACGATCGCACAAAAGATCAACGCCGCGGCGGCCACCGGCCGATAGCGTTCGAGCGAGCTTGCCGCCGGGATCCAGCGCCGATACAGCAGCAACGCGATGCAGGCATAGGCATATAGCATCATGCAGAACAGTACCGACACCTCGATCAGCTCGCCGAATTGCTGGCCGAGCGTGGGCGAGACGGTCGCGAACACCACCACCGTCATCAGCACCGCCATCAGCAGCAGGTTCGGTACCGGGATGCCGTGACGGTCGACGCGCCCGAACACCTTCGGAAACAATCCGCGGTCGGCGCCGGCCTTGCCGGTCTGCGCGGTCAACAACACCCAGCCACCCAGCGTGCCGGCGGCCTTGATCAGGGCGGCCAGGGCCACCAGAGCGCCCGCCAGCGGGCCGAGCACGCCGCGCACCGCATCGGCAAATGGGGCCGTCGATTGCGCCAGGGTCGCGGCCGGTATCAGGCCCATGATGACGGTGCACGAGGTGACGTAGATCAGGGCAGCGATCAGCACCCCGCCGATCGTCGCCAGGGGCACGTTGCGGCGCGGATTGTCGACCACCGCACTGGCGATCGAGGCGCTCTCCATGCCGGTGAATGCCCAGAACAGCAGCACCAGCGACTCGGGCACGACCCGCAGCGCCGGCGCGTGCTGCACATTCCAGGAGGCCGCGAACAGCCGGCCATCGAAGTACCACCAGCCGCCGGTCGCCACCAGCACGATCGGCACCAGCCCGATGACGATGGCGACCGATTCCGCCTGACACACCAGCCGTGGACCGAAGATATTGACCGCGGTCAGCAGCCAGATGACGCCGGCCGTGGCGATCGCCGCCGGGACCGGCGGCGCCAGCGCCGGCACAAAGCTCGCAAGATATCCGGTCACGGCCACGGCGACCGCGATGTTGCCGGTCCAGCAGGACATCCAGTAAAGCGCATTGGTCTGAAAGCCGAAGTACGGACCGAGCGCCTCATCGGCATAGGCGCAGGGGCCGCCCGGCTGCGGTGACACCTGCCCGAGCTTCGCCAGCACCACGGCGATCAGCAGCGCCCCGGCGGTGCCGATCAGCCAGCCGATCACGGTGATGCTGCCGACCGCCGCCAGGGTCGCCGGCAGCAGAAAGATGCCCGAGCCCACCATGTTGCTGGCCACCAGGGCGGTTGCCAGCACCGGGCCTACCTTGCGATTGCGAATACCTCAGCTCCCTTGTCGCTCCGGCAGTGCTGCCGTACGATCTTTTGCGGCCAACGCCGGCAAGATTAGCGCAGATTCCAAAGTTTGAGCGCACATCGCAGCGACGTTCTGATCATCGGCGGCGGCCACAACGGCCTGGTGTGTGCCGCCTATCTGGCTGCGGGCGGCCTCAAGGTAACGCTGCTCGAGCGCCGCAGCGTGGTCGGCGGCGCGGCGGTCACCGAAGAGTTCGTGCCTGGATTTCGCAACTCGGTGGCCGCCTACACCGTGTCGCTGCTGCATCCGCGCATCATTCGCGATCTGCAGCTCGATGCCCACGGACTGCGAGTGGTGGAACGTCGGCTGGCCAATTTCCTGCCGACCGAGGACGGACGCTATCTTGCGGTCGGCGCCGGCCGCACCGCCGAACAGGTGGCGCGCTTCTCCAGCGCCGATGCCGCGCGCCTGGAGACTTACACGCAGCGCCTGGACCGCGTCGCCGACGTGCTGCGCGAGCTGCTGCTGCGCACTCCGCCCAACGTGGTGACAGGGAGCTGGCGCCACGCGCTGCCGCAGCTGCTGCAGGTGGCCGGTCTCGGGCGGCGCCTGGGCCAGCTCGACATGAGCTCGCGGCGCGAGTTGCTGCGACTGCTGGCGGTCTCGGCCGGCGAGTACCTCGACGACTGGTTCGAAAGTGCGCCGATCAAGGCCGTCTATGGTTTCGACGGCATCGTCGGCAACTACGCCAGCCCGTACGCGCCCGGATCGGCCTACGTGCTGCTGCACCACGTGTTCGGCGAAGTCAACGGCAAGCGAGGCGCCTGGGGCCACGCCATCGGCGGCATGGGCGCGATCACGCAGGCGATGGCGCGCTCGGCCGCCGAGCGCGGCGCCGATATCCGCGTGGGTGCGCCGGTGCGCGAACTGCTGGTGGAACACGGCCGCGCCGCCGGCGCGGTGACCGAGAGCGGTGAGGTGTTTCGCGCCGCCGCGGTGATCTCCAATCTCAACCCGAAGCTGCTGTACCAGACACTGATCGATCCCGGGGTGCTGCCGGTGGATTTTCGCCGCCGCATCGACGGCTGGCGCTGCGGCTCGGGAACATTCCGGATGAATGTCGCACTGGCGGAGCTGCCGGATTTTCGTTGCCTGCCGGGCACCGCGCCCGCCGATCACCACACCGCCGGCATCATCATCGCCCCGACCTTGGCGTACATGGAGCGCGCCTATTTCGATGCACGCCTGCACGGCTGGTCGCGCCAGCCGATCATCGAAATGCTGATCCCATCGACGCTCGATGACAGCCTGGCGCCGCCCGGGCGGCACGTCGCCAGCCTGTTCTGCCAGCACGTGGCGCCGCAGTTGCCCGATGGCGCCAGCTGGGATGAGCATCGCGAGGCCGTGGCAGATCTCATGATAGACACTGTCAACGCGCACGCGCCCAACTTCAGGGCCGCGGTGCTCGGCCGACAGATCATGAGTCCGCTTGATCTGGAGCGCACCTTTGGCCTGATCGGCGGCGACATCTTTCACGGCGCGCTCAGCCTGGACCAGTTGTTCTCGGCGCGCCCGGTGCTGGGTCACGGCGACTATCGCGGGCCGCTGCCGGGCCTGTACATGTGCGGCGCCGGCACCCATCCCGGCGGCGGTGTCACCGGCGCGCCCGGACACAACGCCGCCCACGAGGTGCTGAAGGATTTCCGGCGCCGCCGGCTACGCCGGCTTTAGCTGAAGCAGTCTGGCGGCGTTGCCGCCCAGGATCGCCGCGCGCTCGGATTCGCTCAAGTCCGGCACCGCCGCGAGCAGCGCGTGCAGGTCGTAGTCGGCCATGTCGTACGGGTAGTCGGTGCCGACGACGACCTGCTGCGCGCCGACCTCGGCGATCAAATGCCGCAGCTGCTCGGGCCGATAGACGATGCTGTCGAAATAGATCCGCCGCAGATAGCTGCTGGGCGGCTCACGGCAGCCGCGCGCATCCGGCCGCGCGTGCCAGGCGTGATCGGCGCGGCCGATGTAGGCGGCCGCATAGCCGCCGCCGTGCGCGGCCAGGATCTTCAGACCCGGATGACGATCGAGCGTGCCGCCGAAGATCAGATACGACAGCGCGACCGCCGTCTCCAGTGGCTGGCCGATGATGTTCGACAGATAGTGCCGGTTGAGTCGCTCACCGAGCGTAGTTCCGAGCGGATGCAGAAACACCAGGCAGCCGAGCTCCTCGGCGCGTGCCCAGAAGCGCTCGAACTGCGGATCGGCCAGTTCCAGCCCATTGACCAGCGATGACACCTGCACGCCGCGCAAGTCGAGAGTGCGCACCGCGTACTCGAGCTGCTCGAGCGCGAGCTGCGGGTGCTGCAGGGCGACGCTGCCCAGACCCAGCAGCCGATCCGGATGCGAAGCTACCAGGGCCGCGATGTGCTCGTTGATCGAACGGCAAAGCTGCAGCGCCAGATCCGGATCGGCCCAGTAGTAGTACTGGTTGGGCGCCGGGCTGAGCAATTGCATGTCCACGCCCATCGCGTCCATGTCCTTGAGGCGCACCGCCAGGTCGGTCAGCTTGGGGGCCGCGGCCTTGAGCATGACCTCGTGGGTGTAGGCGTAACTCTCGGCTCCCAGCATGCGGATCTGCAGTGCGCGCTCCGCGGACTTCTGCGGCGCCGCCGCGACCAACTGCTCGGCGGCCGGGGTCAGAACGTGGCAGTGCAGGTCGACCGTCAGGCTGCGCTGGCGTCCGCCCAGCGTGCCGCTGGCACGCAGCGGTTCGTGCGCCGCGTGCACTGCTGCCCCACAGGCGTACACCGGCGTCGGATTCAAATCGGCTCCAGCGCGCGCGCGATCAGCCGCTCGGCGTCGCCGTCGTGGCGAAAACCGGCGGCCAGGGAGGCCGGACAGTGCAGCGGCGGGTAGTTGGCAAACTGCGCCTGCAACTCGGACTGTGGCCGGTAGCTCACCCGCTGCAGCACCTGCGCGCCATGCTGGCGCGCAATGGCTTGCACCAGCGCGCTCATCGACAGGTGCAGCACCGGCAGCAGCCAGGTGCGGCGCTCGGCACGCTGCGCGTCAGACAGGCTGGCCGCATGCAGCAGGTTGTCGATGATGCCGGACCGCGACATCAGCCAGCTCTGGCCCGAGGCGGCGACCGGGCAGACGAACTCGCGCCCGGCCGACAGCTCGCGGATCAGATCGCTCAGGAACCCCGACAGCATTCCGGCAGACGGTGGCCGCGCCACGATGCCCGGAATGCGCAGTGAACAGCCATCGATGAACCCGCGCCGGCTGTAGTCCGCCACCAGCTGCTCGCCGATCAGTTTCTGCACGCCGTAGCTCAAGGTCGGCAGCGGCAGCGTCTGTTCATCTACCAGCTGCGGCAGCGGCACGCCGTACACGGCGATGCTGCTGGCGAATACCAGCTTCGGCCTGCTGCCGGCCGCGCGCAGCGCCTCCAGCAGTCCGAGCATCGAATGCAGATTCACCTTCATGCCCAGTTCAAAGTCGCGCTCGGCGGCGCCGCCGGTCACGCTGGCGAGGTGAAACACGCAGTCGGCGCCGTCGGCGATGCACTGCTCGAGTACCGAGCGCACGCCGATGTCGGCCTCGACGTAGCGCAGCAGCGGATCATCGATTTGTCCGGAAATGTGCTGATCAAGCACCGTGACGCGGGAACAGCGTTGGCCGTCGAGGTGACCATTCAGGCGCAGTCGCGCCACAAGGGCCTGGCCAATGAAGCCACCGCCACCGACGATCAGCACCCTCATGGTGACTTCGCCTGCACCACTCGCTGGTCGATCGCGCCGAAGATCGATCGTTGCTGCCGATCGAGCAGCTCGATGCGAACGCGGTCGCCGAATTTCATGTAATCGGTGCGCGGCTTGCCCAGATCGAGCAGCTCCAGCCCACGGCGCTCGGCGATGCAGGCCGAGCCGACCTGGCGGCAGTCGGTGTTGGAGATCGTGCCCGAACCAATCACGGTTCCGGCGGCAAGGTTGCGGGTGCGCGCCGCATGTTCGATCAGCTGTTGGAAGCTGAAGCCCATGGCGCCGCAATCCGGGTGACCGAATTCGGTACCGTTCCACGACACCCGGATCGGCAGGCGCACGCGGCCATCGTGCCAGGCATCGCCGAGCTCATCGGGCGTGACCGCGACCGGGCCGAAGCTGGTGGCCGACTTGGATTGCAGGAAGCCGAAGCCGGTCTTGATGTCGGTGCCTGCCAGTACCCGCAGGCTCCAGTCGTTGATCAGCACCAGCAGCCGGATGTGAGCGGCGGCCTGCGCCGCCCTCGTGCCCAGTGGCACACGGTCGACGATCACCCCGATCTCGGCCTCGAAGTCGATGCCATCCTGTTCCGAGGGCAGCGGCACGTCGGTCGCCGGACCGAGAAAATCGTCCCCGGCGCCCTGATACATCAGCGGCCGCGTGTGCTTGTCGGGCGGCGGGGTCAGATTGAACACCTTCTCCATCAGATCGCCGTGGCTGTGAAAGGCCGAGGCATCGAGCCACTGCCAGGCGCGCGGCAGCGGCGCGCCCAGCAGCGCCGGATCGAGCGGGAAGGCACCGGCCGCGCGACCCTCGTTCAGGTTGGCATACAGCGAGGCCAGTTTCGGCTCGCAGGCGTCCCAGGACTCGAGCACCTGCTGCAGCGTCGGGGCAACCGCGGCCGCTACCACCGCGTGCGACAAGTCGCGCGATACCACCAGCAGCTTGCCATCGACGCCGCCACCTTGAAGAGTTGCCAGTTTCACTCACCCTCTCCTTGCAGAAATCATCCGAGCGGTCGGCCGCCGTCCACCGCGATCACCGAACCGGTGCTGAAGGTCAGCTGCGTCACAGCCGCCAGCACCGCGCCGGCCACCTCCTGCGGCGATGCCAGACGCCGCAGTGGCGTGCGCTCGGCCTGCTGGTCGCGCCAGGCGCGATCCAGCGATTGCACGAACGCGGTGTCCACCAGCCCGGGCGACACCGACAGCACCCGAACCTGCGGCGCCAGGGCGCGCGCCAGCGAGCGCGTCATGTTGTCCACAGCGGCCTTGGAGGCGCAGTAGGCAACGTTGCTGCCCATCGCGGTCACGGCCGCGATCGATGACAGATTGATCACCACCCCGCCGCCGGCCTGCTCGCTACGCCCAAGCAGCCGCGCCAGCGCCCGCACGGCCGCGAACGCGCCGCGCACATTGACCGCCAGGATGGCATCGAACAGCGCGTCATCGAGCCCGTCCAGATCCGCATGCGCGACGAAGCGCGTCGTGCCGGCGGCGTTGACCAGCACATCGCAGCGGCCGCAGCGCCGCTCAATCTCGCCGGCCACCGCCTTGAGCGCGCTGCTGTCGGTAACCGGTGCGCAGAGCGCGAAGTGTCCGCCGCCGGGCAGTGCTGCCGCCAGCCGCTCGGCCGCGTCGGCCGAGCGGTGATAGCCCAGCGCCACGCGAAAGCCCGCCGCCGCCAGCGCCGTGCAGATCGGCGTACCCAGTCCGCCGGCCGCCCCGGTAATGAACGCCAGCGGCGAGCCGGGCGCCGGCACGCTCAGGCCGCCCGGTGGCTGCCGTAGCGGCGCACCCGCAGGTCGGCCTGCTCCTTGTGGCCGGCGAAGCCCTCCAGCTCGCACAGTCGCGAGCAGTAGCTGCCGATCAGGGCACTGGCCTCGTCGGTCAGCACGCGCTGGTAGGTGCAGGTCTTGATGAACTTGCCGACCCACAGGCCACCGGTGTAGCGCGCCGCCTTCATGGTTGGCAGCGTGTGATTGGTACCGATGACCTTGTCGCCGTAGGCGACATTGGTGCGCGCCCCGAGAAACAGCGCGCCGTAGTTGCTCAGCCGCTCGAGGAAGTAGTCCGGATCGCGTGTCAGCACCTGCACGTGCTCGCTGGCGATGCGCTGCGCCTGGCTCACCATTTCGTCGAGCGTATCCGTCAGGATGATCTCACCGCAGTTCTGCCAGGCGATGCCCGCCACGTCCGCGGTCGGCAGCCACGACAGTTCCTGTTCGATTGCGGCCGGCACCTCCTGCGCCAGGCGCTCCGAGTTCGTCAGCAGCACTGCCGGACTTCCTGGTCCGTGCTCGGCCTGCCCCAGCAGATCCACCGCCGCCATCTGCGCATCGCACGAATCATCGGCAATGATTAGCGTCTCGGTCGGTCCGGCCAGCAGATCGATACCTACCCGGCCGAACAGCTGGCGCTTGGCTTCAGCCACGTAGGCGTTACCCGGGCCGACAAGCATGTCGACCGCGGCGATGGTCTCGGTGCCGAGCGCCATCGCGGCCACCGCCTGCACGCCGCCGAAGGCATAGATCTCGTCAGCGCCGCCCAGGTGCATCGCGGTCACGATAGCTGGGTGCGGCGCTCCGGCGAACGGTGGCGCGCTCGCGATCACGCGCCGCACGCCGGCCGCCTTCGCGGTCACCACGCTCATGTGCGCGCTCGCGACCATCGGGTAGCGGCCGCCGGGGACATAACAGCCGACACTGTCGACCGGGATGTTGCGGTGTCCGAGCACCACGCCCGGCAGCGCCTGCACCTCGATGTCACGCAGCGCCGCCTTCTGCGCCAGGGCGAAATTGCGGATCTGCGCCTGGGCGAATTCGATGTCGCGCTTGGTCGCCGCCGGCACCGCATCGACGCACTGCTGGATCTGCCGGTCGCTTAAGCGAAAGCTCGGCGGCGACCACTGGTCGAATTTTTCCGAGTACTCGCGCACCGCGCGCTCGCCGTTGCGCTCCACGTTCTCGAGGATTGCCTCCACGGTCTTGCGCACCTCGGCCTGCCGATCGGCCTTGGCCTGTGCGCTCTGACCGCTCTTGAGAAATCGGATCATGCTTTGTCACCTTTGCTGATGGCATCGTAATGTTCAACCACGGGCGCGGACGCGAAGTACGGTCCCAGCAGTGCCCGCCACTGCTGGAACTGCGGCGACTGGCGGAATCCCACCATGTGATGCTCGACGCTCAGCCACTGCACCAGCAGCAGGTAGCGGCCGTCAGTCTCGATGCAGCGATGCAGCTGGTGCGAGACGAAACCGGGCATCGAGCAGATGAGCTCACGCGCTTGCTTGAACGCCGCCTCGAACTGCGGCTTGTGCTGCGGATCGATCGAGATAATCGCCACTTCCAGAATCATGTGCTGCCTCGCCTTCAGTAGTTCTCGCGCCAGTGCACCATCGGCAGCCCGGCTACCGGGGACTGCAGGTACGGGATCGATGTGCCGCGCAGACTGCCGATGTAGAGCGTGCGCAGGTCCGGGCCGCCGAAGGTGACGCTCGCGGTCCACGGCGCCAGCGTACCGCCACAGCCCATCATGACCTCGGGCGTGACCGTGCCGGCGAAAAAATGCTGGTCGAACAGCCGCACCTGCTCCGGGTCGGAGTCTTCGAACAGGATCAGCTCATCACCGCTTGGCGTGATCGCGGCGATCTTGTCCGAAATTACATAGGTGATCCACAGGTTGCCGATGCTGTCGAAGGCAAAACCATCGGGAACGCCCTGCAGTCGCGCCGGGCCATAGATCTCGCGCCCGCTGAGCCGCCCGTCCGAGTGCACCCGCAGCCGGGAAATGCGCCGCGCATTGCTTTCGACCACGTACAACCATTGCTCGTGCGCGTCCAGCCGAATCTCGTTGGTGCCGATGAAGCCATCGGCGGCGATGCGGATGCCGCGCTCATCGATCAGCGCCACATAGCCGTCGGCCAGTTTGTCGTTGATCGAGCGCGTCCATGGGACGGCGCGAGTGGTGATCGTGAGCCACAGGCGGCCGCGTGAATCGCGCAGCACGAAGTTCACCTTGCCCAGCGGCTGGCCGTCGATGTGCGTGTAGAGCGTGCGGCTCGCGCCGGCTCGCGTCATGCGCTCGAGCGCATCGGTGCCGAAGTTGGCGACCAGCAGGTCGCCGTTGTCGGCGAACGCCAGGCCGTTGGGCAGTGTGCCCTGCAGCATGTAGCGCTCGGTCGTGGGCGCGGCGCTGCTGAAGCGGCTGTCGGCCTGCGGGGCGATGAGCTGCTGGCTGCCGTCGGCATTGATGCGCATCACGCCACCGCGCGCGTCGGCGGCCCACAGGGTGCCGTCGCGCTCCGCCAGGATGCACTCCGGGCGCTGCAGATCGTGCCCGATGGTGCGCACGCTGGCGCGATCGAGCCGCCAGTTAAGCAGCGGATTGGCGCTCATGGCAGGCCGCTCATGCCGGCAGCTCGGCCGCACACCGATTGCGCTGCGTGCCGAGACTGCCCAGCGGCCCGGTCACGGTGCCCTCGATCAGATCGCCGGGCTTGAGCAGCACGCCGTGATGAACGCCGTTGCCGGAGGGCGAGCCGGTGCAGATGAGGTCGCCCGGCAGCAGCGCCATGAATTTCGACAGCGACTCGATCAGGCGCGCGCACGGGAAGATCATGTCCGCCGTGCCCTCGTCCTGCATGACGCGGCCATTGTGCTTGAGCGTGATCCACAGCTGCTGTGGATCGCCGACGAACTCCGCCGGTACCAGGTATGGCCCGGTGGGCAGCGCGGTCGGCGCGCACTTCGAGCCCACCCAGTCCATGCCCAGCTCCTGCATGTCGGCACGGTTGACGCGCTCGCGAATGGTCAGATCGTTGACCACCATGTAGCCGGCCACGTAGTCCAGTGCCGCTGCGCGCGTGACGAAGCGCGCCCGCCGGCCGATCACCACGCCCAGCTCCAGCTCCCAGTCCATGGTGCTGACATCCGGCGGCAGCAATACCGTATCGGTCGGACCGATCATGCTCGAGTTGGCCTTGATGAAAAAGAACGGCGTGCCGTGCGCTCGCCGCTCGGTCATCTTGCGCACGCCGAATTCGCGCCGCTGCTCCGCGCTCATGGCCTCGGTCTCGGGCCGGGTCTGCGCCACCACGATGTCCACCACGTGCTTGAAATAGTTGGCGCCAGCGCAGATCACGTTGCGCGCGCGCACCGGCGCGTGCAGCTGCAGAGCGGCGAGCGGCATTGCCGAACGCTGCAGGCGCGGATCGCGACCATCGCCGAGGGCGTCGGCGGCGCGGCGCAGCGCCGGCAGGTTGCGCGGCCACTGCTCGAGCAGCGACAGCGTGTCGCCGTGGCAATGAAACTCCAGCTGCTCGCGCTGCGCGTACTCGTGCAGTTCGCGCAAGCCGACCACCTGCTCGCCCACCGCAAGGCCGCCGAACGGCAGGCCTCCGGCCGCGGAAAATGTGCCCAATCTGAAATTGCTTGCCATCGAAGCCAGCGGGTCCCGTACGCGATCCGGCGGCCGCGTGCTAATTAGCGAGGCGGGTAATTATAGGAGTCGGCCGCCGGGGGCCACCATAAGGCACAGCAAGTATCCCGGTGGCTGCAGCGCTGGCTAGACGTGGCCTTCGCCGCCATCCACCAGCAGCGTCTGGCCGCTCATGAACCCGGCCTCTTCCGACACCAGGTACGACACCGCCGCCGCCTGGTCCTCAGGCTCGCCGCTACGCTTGATCGCCTGATGGTTCCTGACGTACTCGAAATGCTCGGCCGGCACGCCGGCGAGCGCGTTGCGGGTGCGGGTCAGGCCCGGCGCCAGCGCATTCACGGTGATTCCGAACTCGCCGATCTCGGCGGCCAGCCCACGCACCAGGCCATGCAGGGCCCCCTTGCTGGCGATGTAATGCGTCATCTGCGGCGGTGGGGCAAAAAAGCTCGACGAGGCCACCATCACCACCCGACCCCAGCGCGTGCGCTTCATCGCCGGCAGCAGCGCCCGCACCAGGTGCACGCCGCCGAGCACATTGACATCGAAGGTCGCACGCCAGTCGGCCGGTTCAAGATCCTCGAAGGCGCGCATGAACTGCAGGGCGGCACAGTGAACCGCGATCTGCGCCTCCCCATAGCGCCGGCGCACCTGGTCGGCGAAGTCTTGCACCTGTTCGGGGCTGCCGATGTCGACTCGAAAGCCGCTGGCATCGCCCCCCGCTTGTTGGACTCGTTCCAAAGTCTCAGCGCAATCGGCCCGATCGGCGATGGCCACCCGGGCCCCTTCGGCCGCCAGGCGGCATACGATCGCCTGGCCGATGCCGCTGGCCCCCCCGGTTACGGCCGCAATCCTGCCCGCGTGTTTAGCGCTCATTCCAGCCTTCCCCGCCCCCAAATGTTACCGCTCTTCATTTTGCCGCCCGTCCCGCCTACCCCCGGCGGCCGGCCACATGGTAGGCTACGCGCCGATCGTCAACGTCCGTTTCGCCCCGTGCGCCAACCCAGGCGCGATGAGTCCGAGCCGAACTGCCTGCGATCAGGTGACAGGACTCCGTTCGATGGCCGGCGAGACTTCCCTCTCTCTAGACCTGGTGAACGTGCCTGCCGAGTGGAACGCTTAGGGCATCACTGTAATTTTAGGCCCACAGCGTCCTTTAGAAATTTCGAGAGAGTCAATTATGGCGAAGATCTATGTTGGAAACCTGCCCTTCACGGCCAGCGAGGCCGACGTTCGTACCCTGTTCTCGCAGCACGGTACGGTCGAGTCGGTATCGCTGCCGACCGATCGCGAAACCGGCCGCCCACGCGGCTTCGGCTTCGTCGAGATGAGTCAGGCGGACGCGTCACGCGCGATCCAGAACCTCAATGGGCAGGAAATGGGCGGTCGCCCGCTGCGGGTGAACGAGGCCCAGGACAAGCCGCGCGGCGGCGGCGGTGGTCGCCCGGGCGGCGGCGGCGGTGGCGGTGGCTATCGCGGCAACTCCGGTGGCGGCGGCGGCGGTCGCTGGTAACGCAGTCCAGTAAGCACGCGTGAGAAAGCCCGGCCCCGTGCCGGGCTTTTTCATTCGTGGTGGCTGTAAACCTTGAAGCCCTCGCGCGCGACCAGCGCATCGCGCCGTGCCAGTTCCTGATCCGATTCGGCCATCTCCTGGATCAGGCGATCGAATGAGATCTCCGGCTTCCACCCGAGTCGCTGCCGTGCCTTGGTCGAATCCCCGAGCAGGCTGTCGACCTCGGTCGGCCGGAAATAACGCGGATCGATTCTGACCACGGCGCGGCCGCTGGTGGTGTCGATACCGTGCTCGTCGCTGCCGCGGCCGCGCCATTCGATCTTCATCTCCATATGGGCGGCGGCGCGCTCGACGAATTCGCGCACGGTGTGCTGTTCGCCGGTGGCGATCACGTAGTCTTCGGCTTGGTCCTGCTGCAGCATCAGCCACTGCGCGCGCACATAGTCGCGGGCGTGGCCCCAGTCGCGCGCCGCATCCAGATTGCCCAGGTAGACACAGTCCTCCAGCCCGGCGCGAATACGCGCCAGCCCGCGCGTGATCTTGCGCGTCACGAACGTCTCGCCCCGAACCGGTGATTCGTGATTGAACAGGATGCCGTTGCAGGCGTACAGGCCGTAGGCCTCGCGATAGTTGACCGTGATCCAGTAGGCGTAGACCTTGGCGGCGCCGTAGGGCGAGCGCGGATAGAACGGCGTGGTCTCGCGCTGCGGGGTCTCCTGCACCTTGCCGAACATCTCTGAGGTCGATGCCTGGTAGAAGCGCGTCTTGTGCTTCAGCCCCAGCAGGTGCACGGCTTCCAGGATACGCAGCGTGCCCAGGGCATCGGCATTGGCGGTGTACTCGGCGGTCTCGAACGATACCGCCACGTGACTCTGCGCGGCTAGGTTGTAGATCTCGTCGGGCTGGATCTGCTGCACGATGCGGATCAGGTTCGTGGCATCGGTCAGGTCACCGTAATGCAGCGTCAGCTTGATGCCGCTCGCGTGCGGATCGTGGTACAGGTGATCGATGCGGTCGGTATTGAACGAGGACGCGCGCCGCTTGACGCCGTGTACCTCATAGCCCTTGGCGAGCAAGAACTCGGCCAGATAGGCCCCGTCCTGACCGGTTATACCGGTGATCAAAGCGCACTTGGCCACGAAGTCCCCGTAAGTTCGACTAGCCGGGATCGGCAGTCAGGCGATTATGCCGTGTGGCGCGCACAGGCTGCGAGGTCGTCGAACACCCCGTCCGCAAGTGCGATATCGGCGACCGACAGCGCCGCCCCGCTGCGCACCAGCCAGCAGCGGCCGACCCCGGCGCTGCGCCCGGCAGCGATGTCGCTGGCGCGATCGCCGATCAGGATCGAGGCGCCCAGGTCCGCGCCGAGCGCCGCAGCCGCCCTGCGCAGCATGCCCGGCTGCGGCTTGCGGCAGTCGCAGTCGGCTCGATATTGCGCCAGCGGCGCATCCGGCAGGTGCGGGCAGTACTCGACCGCGCTGAGTTCGACGCCGGCGGCGGCCAGCGTGCTCCGCATGTGCTGCGTCAGTCGCAGGAAGTCATCCTCGGTGTACAGACCGCGTGCGATGCCCGACTGGTTGGTGATCACCACCAGCTGGAATCCGGCCCGTTGCAGCCGCAGCAGCCCGTCGAGCGCACCGGGCAGTGGACTCCAGTCCTCGATCCGGTAGAGAAAGCCGCTGTCGGCATTGATCACGCCGTCGCGATCGATGAATGCCGCACGCGCAGAGCGCGTGGCGTGCTCAGTCGCCGCCACGGATCCGCTGCACCAGCGAGCTGGTCGAGCGACCGGGCAGCAGCGGGATCGCCACCGAACGCCCGCCCCAGCCGCGCACCAGCCGGGTCTCCGCCAGCGTCTCAATGTCGTAGTCGCCGCCTTTGACGTACACGTCGGGACGGCAACGGGCGATCAGCTCGCACGGCGTGTCCTCGTCGAACCAGGTGACCAGCGACACGCTTTCGAGCGCCGCCACCACCAGTGCGCGATCGCGCTCATCGTTCAGCGGCCGTCCCGGCCCCTTGTCCAGCCGTCGCGCCGAGGCATCGGTGTTGACTGCCACCAGCAACGTCTGCCCGAGCGAGCGAGCGGCCGCCAGGTAGGCGACATGACCGGCGTGCAGCAGGTCGAACACGCCGTTGGTGAACACCAGCGGTCGCATCGAAGCCCAGTCACGCGCGACGACCTGCTGGCGCGCAATGATTTTCTGCTGCAGCACCTGCGGGATGTCTGCGGCCAGGGGCGGTGCCGGCATTCAGGCGGACGCGTCGGCGCCGAGCCAGTCGACGTAACGGCGCACGCCGGTGGCGACATCGATGAACGGCAGATCGCAACCGGCGCTGCGCAGGCCGGCGAGGTCGGCCTGGGTGAAGCTCTGATATTTGCCCACCAGCGATTCCGGAATGGGGAAATATTCCACCAGCCCCTGCCGCAGCTGTTCGGCGAGCGCCAGCGGTGGCTCGTTGCGCTGCGCGCGCACGCCATTGACGGTGGCGTGCGCAACTTCGTTGAATGTCTGCGCTCGACCGCTGCCGACATTGAAGATGCCACTGCGATCCGGGTGGCCAAGGAACCACAGGTTGACCGCCACCACGTCGTCCACGTGCACGAAATCGCGCGACTGTTCGCCGGCGCCGAAGCCGCCGTATTCGCCGAACAGGCGCACTTTGCCGGCGTCGCGATACTGATTGAAATGGTGGAACGCGACCGAGGCCATGCGGCCCTTGTGCTGCTCGCGCGGTCCGTAGACATTGAAGTAGCGCAGCCCGACGATCTGCGCCGAGGCACTCGGCAACGCCCGCCGCACCACCTGATCGAAGAGCAGCTTGGAGTAACCGTAGACGTTGAGAGGCCGCTCGTACTGCGGTTGCTCGCGGAAGCTACGGCCAGCGCCGTAGATGGCGGCCGACGACGCGTACAGTAGCCGCACGCCTTGAGACTGACAGGCGTCCAGCAGGTCCTTGGAGCAGCGGTAATTGTTTTGCAGCATCAGGCGCCCGTCGTGCTGCATCGTGTCCGAACACGCACCTTGGTGAAATACGGCCGCGATCTTGCCCAGCTCGCGCCGCGCGAAGCGGCCGTAGAACTCCTCCTGGTCGAAGTAGTCGCTGATCGCAGCGCCCAGCAGGTTGCGAAACTTCGAGCCGTCGCGCAGGTCGTCCACCGCGACGATGTCGTCGATTCCGGCCGCGTTCAGGCCGAGCGCGATGTTGCTGCCGATCATGCCGGCGGCGCCGGTGACCACCACTCTCATCCGAACAGCTCCTCGTAGCTGACGCTCGCGGTGCCGAACCTGCCAACCACGATGCCGCCGGCGCGATTTGCCAGCGGCAGCGCCTCGCGCGCCGTGAAGCCAGCGGCGAGCAGCGTCGCCAGCGTCGCGATCACCGTGTCGCCGGCGCCGGTCACATCGAATACTTCGCGCGCCTGCGCCGGCACGTGCAGGTGGCCGGCGGCATCGTACAGCGACATACCCTGCTCGCTGCGCGTCAGCACCAGCGTATCGATCTTCAAGTCGGTACGCAGCCCCTGCGCCCGCTCCAGCAATTGCTGCTCGCTGTTCCAGCGTCCGACGACTTCAGCCAGCTCGGCCAGATTGGGCGTCAGCAAGCTGGCGCCGGCGTAGCGGCTGTAGTCGCTGCCCTTGGGATCCACCAGCACGATCTTGCCGTCGTCGCGCGCGCGGCCAATCATGCGCTCGACGTGCGTCAGGCCGCCCTTGCCGTAGTCGGAGAACAGCACCACGCTGTGGCTAGCGAGCGCACGCTCAAAATCGGCCAGCATTTCCGACAGCACTTCGTGGTCGGGCGGATTTTCGAAGTCGACCCGCAGCAGCTGCTGCGCCCGTCCGATGACGCGCAGCTTGACGCTGGTCTGCAGCTTGGGGTCGCGGCCCAGCCGCACCTCTACGCCCTGCGCCTGCAGCAGCTGCGACAGGCGCTGCGCCGGTTCATCGGCGCCGACCACGGTAATGAGCGTGGCCTGGGCGCCCAGCGATTTGACGTTCAGTGCGACGTTGGCGGCGCCGCCCAGGCGCTCCTCCTGGCGCGTCACGCGCACCACCGGCACCGGGGCTTCAGGCGAAATGCGCTCGACGTGGCCGTACAGATAACGATCGAGCATGGCATCGCCGACGACGAGAATCCGGGATTGCTCCAGCCGCTGTCTGATCCCGATCATGCCGACGTGAGCTCCCCGTTGACGGCCCCACGGGCGCCATCATACATCGTTCCCGGAGGCATGCTGCGACGCAGCATGCCGCTCGGCGGCGCCACGCCGGCCGGGCACGAACGGGCAGTTCAAATCCGCGGGTTGCTTTCGGACGCGCGCACGCTGCCTTCCGGCAGCCGGCGCCTGGCCAGCTCGGTGACCTTGCGGTCATCGTCGGCAAACGCAGCCGGAGTCTTGCAGGTCCACACGTAGTCGCGAATATTGCGTCGGCGCGGGTACTCGGCGACCGCATCCGACAGCAGCGTGATGCTGCGCGGACAATCGAAGTTTGCCAGCGCGACCAGCAGCTCATCCAGGATCTGCTTGGTGCGCTCCCACGGCAGGCAATGCTCGATGGCTCGAAGAATCTTCGGGTGCTCGGTGCCG
>DASXDL010000044.1:0-110368 GCA_036490715.1 Steroidobacteraceae bacterium
ATCGGAGTCGTGGCTGATGGCGATGCTTCTTTGCGGCCGAGCAGGCACTGCTAAAACTGAATTCTGTCATAAAGTTATAGTGAACACCGAGAATGTAGTTGAGATCATGAGCTGCGCGCGCGTGCCGCCATGACGGTGCAACTGCTGCCCACTGTAGAGGTGCAGACCGGACCCGATCCTGCCGCCAGCGTGATCTGGCTGCACGGCCTGGGGGCCGACGGCCACGACTTCGAGCCGGCGGTGCCGGCACTGGTCGGGCGCGGCGGCGCCGCGCTGCGCTTCGTGTTTCCGCACGCGCCGCTGCGTGCGGTGACGCTCAATAACGGCGCGCGCATGCGCGCCTGGTACGACATTCTGGGTTTCGATCGCCACGCGGCCCAGGATGAGGCCGGTATACGCGCATCCGATCGGGCGGTTCGCGCCCTGATCGCGCGCGAAAACGAGCGCGGCATTGCGACCGAGCGCATCGTGCTGGCGGGCTTTTCCCAGGGCGGAGCCATGGCGCTATACACCGGCACGCGGCTGCCCGACCGCCTCGGCGGCATCATTGGACTGTCGTGCTATCTGTTGCTGGCCGAGCAGCTGTCGGCGGAGCGCAGCAGCGCCAATCAAACGACGCCCATCTTCATGGCGCATGGTACTCAGGACACGGTGGTGAGCCCGCGACTCGGCGAGCAAACCCGGGGGCGACTCGAGGCCGAGGGTTATGCGGTCGAGTGGCACAGCTATCCGATGGCGCACGCGGTGTGCGCGGAGGAACTGGCGGCGATTGCGGAGTTTCTGCACCGGGTGCTGTGAATGGAGCAGGTGCCGCCGGCCGCGCGGCCGCTGCGCCGCGAATCGCGCCTGACCATCGGCGCGCTGTTCAAGTCGGCGCTGGCGCGCGCCGACGGACCGGCCGGCGCCCACTGCATCCATGAGCTGTGGATGCGGCATGAACCGCCGGCGCAGATTGAGGCCGCGCTCGGACAGCTGTGGGCGCAGGCCTCGGCCTCCATCCCGGAGTGGCTGCCAATGCGCTACATCGAGTGGCTGCCACTGGCGTATCAGGTGAGCGCGCGCTTTAAGGCCGACCGCGGCCGCAGCAATATCTATCTGGTGCTGCTCGACTACGCCGACCGCCAGGGCGAACCCTACGGGCTGTACGTGGGCATGAGCAGTTACGCCCCGGCGCGGCGATTCGACCAGCACAAGGCCGGCATCCGGGCCGCGGGTAGCGTGCTCAAGCGTGGTCTGGAAGTGCTCACCGGTCCCACCTTGCATCTGCAGCGAATCGCCCGCGCCCAGGCGGCCGACATCGAACAGCAGCTGGCCGAGGCGCTGCGCCTGGAGGGCCTGCGGGTCCAGGGCGGTCACTGAGCTCTGCCAGGGCCTTATGGCCTGAGGCGCGCGCTGCTACACTGTCGCTTACCGGGGATAGGTTGATTACGCAGCAGTGCACGAAGCACGCGATCGGGAGCAACCGAAGAACAAGGCCGAGGCGCCAGCGGGCGAGTCAGGCCAGCCGTTGCCGCCCGATTCCCAGCAGGATCTGCATCGCGAGCAACTCGCACAGGCGCAGCTGTTCTCGCAGCTGATGACCGCCAGCGTGCTGAGCGGCGACCTGCGTCTGATCCTTCATCCGCGCGCGCGCCGATCGTAGACGATCGGGAACCAGTCGCTGCGCAGTCGCTCACCGGCCTTCATGCCGTGACCGGGGTAGGGCGGCGAGGTCCGGCCCGGTCGCTCGACGTAGCGTGCATCATCACCGACCCAGCGCAGTGACAGTACCCGACGGCGCTGCGCCGCCGGATTGCCGCGGGCCCCATGCGCGGTACGAAAGTCGAACAGCACCGCGTCGCCGGGTTGCAGCGTCCATTCCAGCACCCGCAGTGAAGGATCGTTGTCCGGGTCAGGCACCGGACGATAGCTGCCGGTCGCGGCATAGAAATCGCTCTGATCCAGCCACCGTACCGGCAGGATCATCGACTCCCAGCGATGCGAGCCGGCCACCAGGCGCAGCGTGGCTTCGCGCACCGGGTCGACCGGAATCCAGAAACTGACCGTCTGGCTGCCCTCGACGAAGTAGTAGGGCGTGTCCTGGTGCCAGGGGGTGGGCTTCTGCGTTCCCGGCTCCTTCACCAGCACGTGATCGTGGAAAAACTGCGCGGTGTCCGAGCGCATGATCTGGGCGGCGGCCGCTGCCGCCGGCGAGTGCTCGATCAGCCGACGAAATTCAGGGATGCGCTGCCAGTTGCAGTAGTCGTCGAAGAAGCTGCCCGCTTCGCCGTTCTGCACGCTCTGGGCCGCATACGGCCCGGGCTCGCGCAGATTGCGCTCGATGCCGGCGGCGATAATATCGACCCAGTCAGCGAACAGCCCGCGCAGGCACACCGCACCGTCGCGGCGAAACTCGTCAATGTCGTGCGCGCCGAGCATGCGCTAATCGGACGCCAGCTCAAGCACCAGCACCTGGCGCCGGCTGGCAAATTCACGCAGCGCGAGCTCGAGCGCATCGGCAGTTTCGATCAGTTGGTGGCGGTAGCCATAGGCGGCCGCCAGCAACGCAAAATCCGGCGGCTGCACATCGACGCCCTCGGGCTGGATCTGCGCGGCCAGCATGGCGCTGCGGATTTCTCCGAAGCCGCGATTGTTCCAGATGATGATGGCGGTCCATGCATCCACCTCGCGCAGCACCGCCAGCTCGCCGAGCGAGAACTGCAGGCCGCCGTCACCGACCAGGCACACCACCGGCCGATCCGGCGCCGCCAGCCCGGCGCCGGTGGAGGCCGGCAACGCGTAGCCGAGCGTTCCATAGCCGGTCGCCGAGTTGAACCAGGATCCGGGCGTGGCGGCGGCAAAGGCCAGCAGGCCGGCGTAGACCATCTGGGTCGAATCGCCGACCAGCAGCGCGCGTGGCAGCGCGTCGCGAATCAGCTCCAGCAGTTGCAGCTGCGTGCGCATCGCCGGCGCGAGCGTGGCCAGCGCGCCGGTGCGCGCGGCGGCGGCCGCGGCCTCGCCGCGCTGCGGCCGCGGCGTCTCCAGGTCCAGGCGCAGCAGTGCGCGCAAGGTCGCCGCCGAATCGCCTTGCAGGCCGAGGCGCGCGGGCGCGTTGCGCCGCAGTTGCGCGGCGTCGATGTCGATCCGGATCAGATTCGGCGGCGGCGGAAATTCGCTCAGCCCATACATGTCGAAATCGGTAGGGCCAATCTCGGTGCCGACCGCGAGCACCAGGTCGGCGCCGGCGATCAGCGCGCGCACCGGCGCGAGCGACGGACTCATCGGTACCGCCAGCGGGTGCTCCGGCGGCAGCAGCCCGCGGCCATTGCTGGTCATCACCAGCGGCGCACCCAGAAGTTCCACCAGCTGCCTAAGTTCGGTCGCCGCGCGCACCGCGCCGCCTCCGGCCAGCACCACCGGCCGCGCGGCCGCACGCAGCTGCTGCGCTGCGGCCGTGAGCGCTATTGGGTCTGCGGTCGGGGCCTTAGCCGGGCGGCCGGGTAACGCGAGCGCCGCAGCATCGGCCGCCAGAAGGTTCAGCGGAATCTCGATGTACACCGGCCGCGGCCGCGCGGCGGCAAACAGCGAGAATGCTTGCGTCAGCGCGCCCGGCAGCTCATCCGGGTCGGCGATGGCGTAGCTGGCGCCGGTGAGCGCGGCGGCCAAGCCACGCTGATCGAGCAGCTCGTGCAGGAAGCCACGGCCACTGCCGGCTTCGCCTGGACGGTTCTGGCTGGCGATGACCAGTATCGGAATCGAATCGCCATAGGCCTGGCCGATCGCGGTGGCGATATTGCTGACGCCAGGGCCGCTGATGGTGAAGCACACGCCGGGCCGGCCCGAAACGCGCGCGTAGCCATCGGCCATGAAGCCCAGACCCTGCTCGTGGCGGCCGGTGACATGCCGCAGCGATGCGCCGTGAAGGCCGCGGTAGAGCTCGAGGTTGTGCATGCCTGGAATGCCGAACACGTGGCGAACCCCGGCCGACTCCAGCGCCTGCACCAGATAGCGACCCAGGGTTCTCATTCGCTCCACACCAGCGGCTCGACCTTCGGAATCAGCAGGCCCCAGGCGGCCGCGCCGGCAAAGGTGATGGCCCCGGCGACCAGGAACGCCCAGTCGTAGCGGCCGAATCGATCGACTATCAGGCCGGTGGCATACGGGGCGACGATGCCGGCGAGGTTGCCGAAGAAGTTCTGCACGCCGACCCACTGACTGGCGGCGCGCGGACCGGCCAGCGTTTGCGCGATGTTGTAGACCGGCCCGGACTCGATACCGACAAACAGCGCCGACAACAGCAGGCTCGGGATCGCCAGCGTGGGTGACAGGGCGCACACGATCAGACACAGGCCGACGCCGATCTGTCCGTAGACCACGAAAGCCTTGCGCACGAAATTTACCGCGGCGCCGCGCGCGATCATGCGATCCGAGTACCAGCCGCCGCCAACGCAGCTGACTGCCGCGATGGTGTAGAACAGCAGCCCGCCGACGATCCCCATCTGGCCGATCGACAGGCCGCGCACCTTGACCAGATAGGTGGGCAGCCAGCTGATCAGGAAGTAGAACGAGTAGTTCGAGGAGAAGTGGCCCAGGAACGCGCCCCAGGCGGCCCGCCGCCGCAGCATCTCCCGGTACGGCGGCGGTGCCGGTCGCGACACCGGAGCGGCAGCGGCCGAGGCAAATCGCATCCACGGCCACAACCACAGCAGCGACAGCATGCCAAACACCAGGAACGAGGCCTGCCAGCCAAAGCGGGCGGCAATCAGCGAGCCGGCGAAGGTACCGATCGCCGGCCCGATCGTCAGTCCCACCGCCATCCAGCCGTTGGCCGCGCCGCGCCGCTGCTCAGGCACCTGCTGCGCGAACAGGCGCGAACTGCCCGGGAAGATCACGCTTTCGCCCAATCCCAGCACCAATCGCAGCAGCAGCAACGACGCGAAACCGGTGGCCAGCGCGGTCGCCGCGGTGGTCAGCGACCAAACCGCCACGCCCACGGCCAGCAGCCAATAGACATTGCCGCGCTCGCACAGCCAGCCGGCCAGCAGCTGCGCCGGCGCATAGGTGAAGTAGAACGCCGACAGCAGCAGTCCGAGCTGCGCATTCGACAGTCCCAGATGATCGATCAGCAGCGGACCGACCGTGGCCAGATTGCCGCGATCGACGTAGTTGACCAACAGCAACGCCGTCATCAGCGCGATCAGCCAGCTGACGTGATCGAACGTTGCGCGCGGCCTCATCGGGCAGCACCGTGGCCGGATGGCATGAAGGCTCAGTCCCTGGGCGGCTGCATGGTGGTCAACTGCGCGGATACCACGCCCTTGAGATCGCCGATGGCGGTCACCAGCGATTCCATGTTGCCGCGCCCCCGCAGCCTCAGGCGCAGCGCCGGGTGCTCCGGATCCTCAGACGCATCGTCGTGGTTCACCATGAATTGATGGACGCTAAAGCCGCTGCCGGTACAAAGCCGCGTGATCTCATGCACCGCACCCTTCCCAGCCCGATAGCGGATCAGCAGCTCGGCCTGCACCGACAGTATCCGATGGGTAAGGCCGGTGTAGCCATACATGATCAGAAAATGCGCTCCGGTGACGAACAGCGCCAACACCGGCAGGCCTGCGCCGCAGGCCATGCCGACGGCGGCGGTGAGCCAGATGGTTGCGGCCGTGGTCAGACCGCGCACCACGTCGCGCTGAACGAAAATCAGGCCGCCGCCGATGAAACCGATTCCCGACACGATCTGCGCCGCGATGCGCGAAGGATCGAGCACCACGAGCTGGGTCTGCAGCACGTTATTAAAGCCGTATTTGGATACCAGCATGATCAGCGCGGCCGCGACGCCGACCAACGTATGGGTACGCAGCCCGGCGCTCCTGACGCGAAATTCTCGCTCCAGTCCGATGAGGGAGGACAGCAGCAGCGCCAGCGCCAGCTGCGCCAGTTGCAGGCCGGTCTGACCATGGCCTTCGGTTGACAGCCATTCGATCGGATGCATCGCGAGTACTCCGCAAGCCCCGGGGCGGCAAGGATCGCGCGGCGCAAATCAATGCACAAGCAGGCACGACCAGGGCCGGCGCAGTCCGACAGCGTCGGCAGCGCTGGGCTGGCGGCGGGCGCCATAGGCGTGCGGCACAGTGGGCGCCATCAAGGAGATTCGGGCATGAATGAGCTGACCTCTGGTGAGCACGACCTGCTGTCGCGGCTGCGGCCCGACAGCCCGCTCGGCGCGCTGGTGTACCTGGTGTTGTTCATCGTACTGGCGCTGGTGTTGTCGCGCGGCTTGCGCGCCGCGGTGCATGCCGCCATGTCGCGCCAGGCGCACATCGATCGCACCACCATCAGCTTCGCGCAGCAGTTCGGTTCGGGGTGCATCTGGGTGGTGATGCTGATCCTGTACGCGCATCTGATTCCGGTGCTGCGCGCCATGGGTACCGCGCTGCTGGCCGGGGCCAGCATCGCGTCGGTCATCATTGGCCTGGCGGCCCAAAGTACCCTCGGCAATTTGGTGGCCGGCATCGCGATGACGATCTACCGCCCATTCCGGCTCGGCGACACGCTGCAACTGGCCGCGCCCACCGGCACCGAGATCGGCACGGTCGAGATGATTTCACTCGGTTATACCACCATGCGCACACCCGACGGGCGCCTGGTGGTACTGCCCAATAGCATCGCCGCCAGCCAGGTGCTCATCAATCTGAGCCGCACCTTCACACCCGGCCAGATGTCGATCAGCATTCGCGTCAGTCGCGACGCCGACCTGGACGCCGCCTGCAAGCTCGCCATCGAGGTCGCCGCCGAGTCGGTCGGCCGCGAGGCCGTGGCCGGCTGCTTCCTGATGCGCATGGAGGCGACGCTGGCGGTGCTGGAACTGCGCTTTCGGGTGCCCGATCTGGGCAAGCGCGATACGCTGCGCTCGACGCTCGTGGCCCGGCTGGCCCAGCGCTTCGCCCAGGCGCAGCTGGCCGCTTCGGCCAGCGAGCCGGCCGGCTTTGCCTGACGCTGGCGTATATTTGGGCCTCGAGCCAAACAATTCGATGCCAGGAGGGAAGCATCATGCGCATGCTGCTGACTGTCACGATTCCCAATGAGCCGTGCAGCGCGCTCATCAGGTCCGGCAAGTTCGCCCCGTTGATGAAAAAGATCATGGACGACATCAAGCCCGAGGCCGCCTACTTCACCGAACAGGACGGGACCCGCGGGGCCATTCTGGTGGTCGAGGTGGGCGATCCATCGCGTATACCGGCGCTGGCGGAGCCGTTCTTCCTCGGCTTGAACGCGCAATGCCGCTTTCGCATCTGCATGACGCCGGCCGACCTGGGCAAGTCGCAGATCGACGATTTGGCCAAACGCTGGGGCTAGCAGCTCACCGCCGCGTGCGCGCGTGTCACCACACGCTCACGCGTTCATCGGGCGGCAGATACATGTGATCGCCGGGCTTGACGTTGAAAGTCTCGTCGAACGCGCTCTGGTTGATCAGCGTGCCGAGCACCCGGTCAGCCGATGGCGCGTGCGGATCGGACTGCAGCAGCTGCACGGCGTAGCTGTCGCGCACCTTTTCACGCCAGGCCTGTGCGAAACCGATGAAAAATCGCTGATCACCGCTCAGAGCGTCGATCACCGGCGCCGGCTTGCCGTCCAGCGATAGCCGGTAGGCCTTGTAGGCGATCGCCAGGCCGGCGTTGTCGGCGATGTTTTCGTCGAGCGTGCGTTCGCCATCCAGATGGTGGCGCGGTATCGGCACGAAGGCGTTGTATTCGGCGATCAGCGGCCGTGTGCGCGCCTCGAAGCGCGCGTGATCGTCCGGGGTCCACCAGTCGCGCAGGTTGCCGTCGCCGTCATAGTGTGAACCCTGATCGTCGAAGGCGTGGCTGATCTCGTGTCCGATCACCATGCCAATGGCACCGTAATTGACGGCGTCATCGGCGGCTTCATTGAAGAATGGCGCCTGCAAAATGGCGGCGGGAAATACGATTTCATTGCGCTCCGGATTGTAGAACGCATTCACCGACTGCGGAGTCGAGTCCCAGTCGCTGCGATCCACCGGCTTGCCGAGCAGCTCGATGCTGCGGTGGGCCTCGAAGCTGTAGGCCCGCATGACGTTGCCGGCCAGGTCGTCGCGCCGCAAGCTCAGCGCCGAATAGTCGCGCCAGTGGGCCGGATAGCCGATCTTGATGGCCATCTTGTCGAGCTTGGCGATGGCCTGACGGCGGGTATCCGCACCCATCCAGTCCAGCGTGCCGATGTCGTCGCGGAACGCGTGCAGCAGATGATCGACCAGCGCCTCGGCCCGAAGCTTCGCCGACGGCGGAAAATTCGCGGCCACGTACAGCTGGCCGAGCCCCTGGCCGATGAACTGGTCCACCAGTTCCACGCCGCGCCGCCAGCGCGGGACGTCCTGTTCAATGCCCTGCAGCGTGCTGCCGTAGAACGCGAAGTGCGCGTCGGAGAGTGCTCGCGGCAGGTACGGGCTGTAATCGGACAGCAGATGCCAGCGAAAGTACGCGCGCCAGACAGCCAGCGGTGTCTGCTCGACCAACTGAGCGAAGCCCTGCAGGTAGCTTGGCTGCGCGACGATCAGGTAGCGGACTTTACCGCTGACGCCGGCGGCCGCCAGGTAGCTCGACCAGTCATATCCGGGAGCCATCCGTGAGAGCGCGCCGACCTCGATCCGGTTGCGGGTCTTTTTTTTGTCGCGGCTGTCCGCCTGGCTCCATTGCGCGCGCGCCAGGGCGGTCTCGAGAGTTACGATCTGCGCGGCGAGCTGCTCGGCATTGCTGTCGCCCAGCTGCTTGAGGCCGGCGGCGATGTATTCCTGGTATTGCCGGCGCATCAGCCGCAGTGTGGTGTTGTCGTCTTTGAGATAGTAATCGCGGTCCGGCAGTCCCAGGCCGTCCTGAGCGATCATGAAGGCGTAGTGGGTCGCATCGGCAGGATCGAGGTGCACGCCCTGGCTGTAGGGCACGGTCACTCCGATCTGTTGCAGATGGGCGATCAGCGCCGGAATGTCCTGTTTTCGCTCAACAGCGTTAATGCGGGCGAACTCGGCCGTGAGCGCGCCGGTACCGGCGTGCTCGACCGCGGCCTCGTCCATGAAACTGCTGTACAGATCGGCGATCTTCGCGCCGTCGGTGCCGGACGTGGCACCGGGAGCACCCACCGCGGCCTCGATCAGCGCGCGCAATTGCGTCTGTGCATCGGCGTATAGCTTCGGGCCGGTTCCGTACGCTCCCATGCCGGCGGGAATATCTGTGGTCTCGAGCCACTTGCCATTCACGTACAGATAAAAATTGTCCTGCGGACGCACGCTGGCATCAAAGTATTGGCTTTCGATTCCCGATACCAACGCCGCCGGGTCCGGCAATGGCTCGGCCGCCCAGCAACGAGCCGACGAGCATGCGAGCAGCACGCACAGCCTGGCGCAGAAGTGATCGGCGCTCACGCCTAACCGACCCGTTCCATCTCCTGGCGACTGAGCCGGACGCTGGCGGCGGCAACGTTGTCCTGCAGATGCTCGACCCGCGAGGTGCCTGGAATCGGCAGCATCACCGGCGAGCGCGCCAGCAACCATGCCAGCGTCGCCTGCGGCATGTCGATGTGGCGCTGCTGGGCAATGCTCTCGAGAGCTTGCAGGCGTGCGTCGGGCGCGCCGCCGGCCTGCGCCCGCTGCGCCAGTGGTGCCCATGGCAGAAACGCGATGTGCTGGCGCTGGCACAGTGCCAGCACCTCGTCGGAGGACCGGTCGGCGACGTTGTAGCGGTTCTGCACCGAGACGATCTTCACCAGACCCTGCGCCTGCGCCAGCTGAGCCGGGTTTACGTTCGAGACGCCGATGTGACGGATCTTGCCCTGCTGCTGCAGACGCGCGAGTTCACCGATCGAATCCTCCAGTGGCACCTTGGGGTCCGGGCGGTGCAACTGATATAGATCGATGCGTTCGAGTTTCAGGCGCCTCAGACTCGCTTCACAGGCCTGTCGCAGGTGCTCGGGGCGCGCGTCCGAAACCCATTGATCGCGGCTGGGACGCGTAAGTCCACCCTTGGTCGCAATCACCAGCCCGTTCGGATATGGATGCAGCGCATCGCAGATCAGTTGCTCGCTGACATCAGGACCGTAGGCGTCGGCGGTGTCGATGAAATTGACGCCCAGCTCGAGCGCGCGCCGCAGTACCGCGCGCGCTTCGTTCGGGTCGGCGGGCTGCCCCCAGATGTCCTCACCGGTGATGCGCATGGCGCCATAACCGACGCGATTGACGCTCAGGTCGCCGCCGATCGTGAGTCGACCGGCCGCGCCGGCCGGGTGGGCGCTGTCATCGCCGGGCCGCATGATCGTGCCAATGGCGGAACTGTTGAAGGCTGCACCGCACAGCGCTGCCGCGCCGCCGGCGACGAACCCACGACGGGTCGAATGCTCGAGACACATGCGATCCTCCGGAAGATGCCACGCGCGCGTCAAGCCCGTCGCTGCCGCCGGTCGGCCGCAAGCTCAAGGACCTCACTCGCAACCGATACGATACTCCTCAGCGTGGTCGTGCATCCGATCGCAGGGCGCGTCAAAGCTTCCGATCAGCATTTAAGCTAAGGGGTCGAGCGCGAACAGACGTTCGACCGAGATGCGCGGATATCAATCAGAGCGCCGCTGCAGCTGGGAATGCCAGGTCGGATACCGGGGCCTGGCTGTTATGGGTTCCAGTCACGGCGCTCGGCGCTGGGCGCGAGCGCAGGCGCAGAATCATCAGGAGTCTTCGGCCTCGGACTTGAATGCGGCCAGCGCCCGTTCCCAGAACTGATCGAGCCAGGCTCGCAGCGGACCCAGGCCGGCCGGGTCGACGTAATACACGCGCCGGGTACCTTCGGCGCGATCCAGCACCAGCCCGGCGGCCTTGAGGATCTGCAGGTGCTGCGATACCGCCGGCCGGCTGACCGGCATACCCCTGGCCAGGGTACCCACGGAGGCCGGCCCGGCGCGCAGCTTCTCGAACACGCGCCGGCGGGTCGGATCGCCGAGGCAGTCCAGAACCTCGCGGTAGCTCATCAGCCCGCTGCTCGCTGTGCTTCCGCCACGAACAGCTGCAGCAGCATTGGCCAGCCACCATCGACCGCGTTGCGCATTTTTTCGCCGCCCTCGGGGCCAAGGCGTTCCAGGTTCCGGTGCTCCAGCTCAACTCGGGTGGAGCGGGCGGTCAACGTCACGAAATTGACCTCGACCTCGGAACTCACGCTGCTGTCGGGTTTCCAGTCGGCGCTGATCTCCCAGCTCAACAGCAGGCGGCGGCCGGGCTCCCACACCAGCACGTGGCCGTTGATGACTTCGGAGCCATCCTCGCAGCGTACGAACCAGCGGCCACCGACGAACGGCTCAATCACCGTTTGCTTGGGTGCCGAGGCGATTGAGTGCGACTTGGGCCACCAGCGGTCGATACCGGCGGTGAATACCTCGAAGGCGCGTCGTGCGTCGACGTTGGCGAGGATGCTCTTTCGCACCGGCGCGATGTGGATGGTGTGGGTCATCAGGCGGGCCGTCTCAATTGGTAAGTTGTTACTTACCGTAAGTAAAAACTTACCATTTGTCAATGGCTGGCGCGGGTCGCGGCCGGCGCATGAGCGCGTGCTACATAAGTACCGGGTCTGGCCGGCCGACGCGTGCGCTGGATGGCTCGAAATAGGAGCCCCATCAAGCGCATGCTAGTATCAGTTGCGGTCAAAACAATATCGGCGGGGGGGCAGCACTTCGACCGCAGTGCCGTGCGACAACTAATCAGAAACTCCTCGCCTTAAGGAGACGAAGACAATGAAACCTCTGGTGGCCTTATCGCTCAGTATCGGAATCCTGGGGGCTGTGTGGGCCTGGTTGTGCCTCGGGCCGATCAGCGGCTATGCGCTGGTTTGGGCCGGATTTATTTCCTGGGGGTGCTACTTCCACAGTGGTGCTGACGGCAACGCCTTCAAGAAGACCGTCGCCGGCACCTGCTACGGAGCGATCATTGGCTGGATCGCGCTGCTGCTGATCGTCAACACCTCCATGCCGGCGCTGGGCGTGGCGTGGCCGGCGATCCTGGTCGGTGTCACGGTGTTCTTCCTGGTAATCGTCGCATCGATCGACCTGCTGTCGGTGGTGCCGGCTAACGTGTACGGGTATGCGGCCATCGTCGCCTACTCGCTGCATCAGGCCTCGGCCGAACCCAACATTGGGCCGCTGAAGAACCTGACCGCGGGTTCACTCGCCAACCCATTGATCCTGTTAATCGTATCGTTGATCCTCGGCGCGATCTTCGGCGTGCTGTCGAACAAGCTGTCCGGAGCGCTGGCAAAGAAATAGCCAGCAGGGCGCACCTGCCTGAAGCGACTCCCCCTTAGTCGTCAGCCCAGCCTGGCGACTTGGGGGGCGTTGCACCCCACGGTTCACACGGCGGCGCTGTCGCACCGCGTCTGGCATTGGCCGCCCGCATGCCAGAGGATGCGCACTGTCCTGCCGCTGTGGAGCTTGACCATGGGGGGCGCTGCACCGCCCGATACCGATCCGGAAGAGACCCGCGACTGGATCGCGGCCTTCGATTCGGTGGTACGCGCCGCGGATCCGGCGCGCGCGCTGTTCCTGTTGCGGCAGCTGGACGAGCATGCCAAGGAGCAGGGGCTGCTGGCGGCCGCGACGCCGTTCTCCGCCTACCAGAACACCATCCCGCTCGAGCGCCAGGGCACCTATCCGGGTGACCTGGCGCTGGAAGAGCGGCTCACCGCGATCATGCGCTGGAATGCGCTGGCGATGGTGGTGCGCGCCAATCAGGCCTACGGCGAGCTGGGCGGCCACATCGCCAGCTACGCATCGGCCGCCGAGATATTCGAGGTCGGTTTCCATCACTTCTTTCGCGCCGCGCAGGACGGCTTCGGCGGTGACCTGGTGTATTTCCAGCCGCACTCGGCGCCCGGCGTCTATGCGCGCGCCTACCTGGAAGAGCGCCTGAGCGAGCAGCAGCTCGGCAACTTCCGCCAGGAACTCCAGGGCGATGGCCTGTGCTCCTACCCGCATCCGTGGCTGATGCCCGAGTTCTGGCAATTTCCGACCGGATCGATGGGCCTGGGTCCCATCAGCGCCATCTACCAGGCGCGTTTCCTGCGCTATCTGGCCAACCGCGGTCTGGCCGACACCGCCGAGCGGCGCGTGTGGGGCGTATTCGGCGATGGCGAGATGGACGAGCCCGAATCCACCGGCGCGCTGAGCCTGGCGGCGCGCGAGCGGCTCGACAATCTGACCTTCGTGATCAACTGCAATCTGCAGCGCCTGGATGGGCCGGTGCGCGGCAACGGTCAGATCATTCAGGAACTGGAGTCGCTGTTCGCCGGCGCCGGCTGGAACGTCATCAAGGTGCTGTGGGGTTCGGACTGGGACGCCCTGTTTGCGCGCGACACGCAGCACGCGCTGCTGCGGCGGCTGGCCGCGACCGTGGATGGCGAATACCAGAATCTCGGTGCCAAGGACGCCGCCTATAACATCGAGCATTTCTTCAAGAAGGATGCCGACATCCAGGCGCTGGTGGCGCACATGAGCGACGCCGAGATCGACTCGCTGCGCCGCGGTGGTCACGACATGCGCAAGCTGCACGCCGCGTATGCCGCCGCGGTCGCGCATCGCGGCCAACCGAGCGTGATCCTGGCCAAGACCAAGAAGGGCTTCGGACTGCGCGGGGTGGGCGAATCGCGCATGACCGCGCACCAGGCCAAGAAGCTGGACGTCGAGGCGCTCAAGGCGTTTCGCGACCGCTTCCACCTGCCGCTGTCGGACGAGGACGTGGCCGCGCTGCGCTTCTACCGCCCGCCCAGCGACAGCCGCGAGCTGCGCTACCTGCGCGAACGGCGTAGCGCGCTCGGTGGGCCGCTGCCGGTGCGCCGCCGCCAGGTCGCATCGGTGCCGGTGCCGTCGCTGTCCAGCTACGCCCAGTTCGCGCTGGCGGCCGACGGCAAGGCGATGTCGACCACCATGGCGGCGGTGCGCATGCTCGGCGGGCTGCTGCGCGATCGCGAATTGGGGCCGCGGATTGTGCCGATCGTCGCCGATGAGGCCCGCACCTTCGGCATGGACAATCTGTTCCGGCAGATTGGCATCTACTCGCCGGTCGGGCAGCTGTATGAGCCGGAGGATGCCGGCACGATGCTCTATTACAAGGAAGCCACCGACGGGCAGTTGCTCGAGGAGGGCATCACCGAGGCCGGAGCGCTGTCATCCTGGGTTGCCGCCGGTACGTCCTATAGCGTGAACGGCGTGGCGCTGCTGCCGTTCTATATCTATTACTCGATGTTCGGGTTCCAGCGGGTCGGGGATCTGATCTGGGCCGCCGCCGATCAGCGCACCCGCGGGGTGCTGCTCGGCGCGACCGCCGGGCGTACCACGCTCGGCGGCGAGGGCCTGCAGCACCAGGATGGCAGCAGTCACGTGGCCGCCGCCACGGTCCCCAACTGTCGTGCCTACGATCCGGCCTTTGCCTACGAGCTGGCGGTGATTCTGGATCACGGCATGCGCCGCATGCTCGAGCAGCAGCAGGACGAGTTCTATTACATCACCGTGATGAACGAAAACTATCCACAGCCGTCGATGCCGCCGGGCTGCGAAGCCGACATCGTGCGTGGCCTGTATCGATTGTCGGGATCCGAGCGCGCGCCGGTACGCCTGCTTGGTTCGGGTGCGATCCTGCGCGAGGTCCAGGCAGCCGCGCAGCTGCTGCAACAGGACTGGAGTGTCGGCAGCGAGGTCTACAGCGTCACCAGCTTCAGCGAGCTGGCGCGCGAGGCGGCCGAGGTGGAGCGCTGGAACCGGCTGCATCCGCGCGCCATGCCGCGACGCAGCCAGGTCGCGCGACTGCTGGGCGATGAGCGGCCGGTGATCGCGGCCACCGACTACGTGCGTGCCTATCCGCAGCTGATTGCAGCGTACCTGTCGGGTCAGTTCGTGGCGCTGGGCACCGACGGTTTCGGTCGCAGCGACAATCGGCCGGAGCTGCGCCGATTCTTCGAGGTCGACCGGCATTCGATCGTGATCGCCACCTTGAGTACACTGGCGCAGCTCGGGCAGCTGCCGGCCGACAGCGCGGCGCAGGCGATCGAGCGCTACGGCGTGGACGCGGAGCAGGCCGCGCCCTGGCAGCGCTGAGCCGCGACATCGGGCAGCGACGTTTCAGATCTTCGGGCGTTGCTCCGCCAAGCGCAGCCAGGTCTCCACCACGGTATCCGGGTTCAGCGACATCGATTCAATGCCCTGCGCCAGCAGCCACTGTGCCAGGTCGGGGTGATCGGATGGCCCCTGGCCGCAGATGCCAGCGTACTTGCCGGCCTTGCGACAGGCCTTGATCGCCATCGCCATCATCGACTTTACCGCCGGGTCACGCTCATCGAACAGATGCGCGATGACGCCGGAGTCGCGGTCCAGACCCAAGGTCAGCTGGGTCATATCGTTGGAGCCGATCGACATGCCGTCGAAATATTCCAGGTACTGCTCGGCGAGCAGCGCATTGGTCGGCAGCTCGCACATCATGATCAGCTTCAGGCCGTCGGTGGCGCGCTTGAGGCCGTTGTCGGCCAGTAGCTCGCACACCTGCCGCGCCTCTTCCAGCGTGCGCACGAACGGCACCATGATCTGCACGTTGGCCAGTCCCATCTGTTCGCGCACCCGGCGCAGGGCGCGGCACTCAAGCTCGAAGCAGGCCCGGAAACTCGGATCGATGAAGCGCGCGGCGCCGCGAAACCCGAGCATCGGGTTTTCTTCGTGCGGCTCGTACTGGCCGCCACCGATCAGGTTGGCGTACTCGTTGCTCTTGAAATCCGACAGCCGCACGATCACCGGCTCGGGCGCAAACGCGCAGGCGATGGTGGCGATGCCCTCGGCCAGCCGCGCCACGAAGAATTCGACCGGGTCGGTGTCGGCGCCGATATGCTGGCGGATGGTGGCCTGCAACGCCGGCTGCTGGCGCGCGAACTCGAGCAGTGCCCGCGGGTGGATGCCGATGGTGCGATTGATGATGAACTCCAGTCGCGCCAGCCCGACGCCCCGGTGTGGCAGCGCCGCGAACGCAAACGCGCGGTCCGGATTGGCGACGTTCATCATGATCTTCACCGGCAGCGGCGGCATGGCATCCAGCTGCACCACCTGGCGCTCGAACTTGAGCACGCCTTCGTAGACGTTGCCGGTGTCGCCTTCGGCGCACGACACCGTGACCGGCGCATTCTCGGCAATCTTCTGGGTGGCATCGCCGCAGCCGACCACCGCCGGGATGCCGAGCTCGCGCGCGATGATGGCAGCGTGACAGGTGCGTCCACCGCGATTGGTAACGATGGCTGCGGCGCGCTTCATCACCGGCTCCCAGTCCGGATCGGTCATGTCCGCCACCAGCACATCGCCGGCCCGCACCCGATCCATCTCGTTAGCCGAGCGCACCACGCGTGCCGCTCCGGCCCCGATCAGCGAGCCGATGGCGCGGCCGCTCACGATCACGCGCGATCGATCCTGCAGCCGATAGCGCTGCAGATCGCTTCCCGAGCGGCTCTGCACCGTCTCCGGGCGGGCCTGCAGGATGTAGATCTGGCCGCTGTCGCCATCGCGGCCCCACTCGATGTCCATCGGCCGGCCATAGTGCTGCTCGATGATCAGCGCCTGTTGCGCCAGCTTCACCACATCGCCGTCACTGATGCAGAAGCGCTCGCGCTCTGCCGGCGGCACCGGCACAGTGTGAACGCGCTGGCCGCTGTCGACATCGTCGGCATAGACCATCTTGACCGCCTTGCTGCCGCGGGTACGGCGCACAATCGACAGCCGCCCGGCGCGCAGCGCGGGCTTGTAGACGTAGAACTCGTCGGGATTGACCGCGCCTTGCACCACGGTCTCTCCCAGTCCGTAGGAAGCCGTCACCAATACGACGTCGCGAAAGCCCGATTCGGTGTCCAGTGTGAACATGACGCCACTCGATCCCAGGTCGCTGCGCACCATGAGCTGCACGCCGACCGACAACGCCACCTGCGAGTGGGCGTAGCCGTGATGCACGCGATAGGCGATGGCGCGGTCGTTGAACAGCGAGGCAAACACCTCGCGGGTAGCGCTCAACAGTTGTTCGCGCCCGCGCACGTTGAGCAGCGTCTCCTGCTGGCCGGCGAACGAGGCGTCCGGCAGGTCTTCGGCGGTGGCCGAAGATCGCACTGCGACCGCGACATCGTTGCCGCCGAGTTTCTCCCAGGCCGCCACCAGCGCGCGCTCCAGTCCCGGCGGCAGCGGCGCAGCCAACAGCCAGCGGCGGATGGTCTGGCCGGTGCGGGCCAGCTGGCCGATGTCATCGACATTCAGGCGCGCCAGCTCGGCGTCGATGCGCTGTGCCAGGCCCTGGTGGGCGAGGAACTCCCGATAGGCCTGCGCCGTGGTGGCAAAACCGGTCGGCACGTGCACGCCGAGCGGCGCCAGGTGGCTGATCATTTCGCCGAGCGAGGCGTTCTTGCCGCCGACGCGTTCGACATCCTTCATACCAAGTTCGGAAAACGCCACCACGAATTCGGTCACGCAGTCTCCTCTGCAGCGCTTGTTATTGCCGACGCCGGCAGTTAAGTGAAACACTAGCGATCGGTCGCTGCAACCGCTTAGGAGCTGGCGCGTGGCAGGTAACGATTCCCCGGCACGGACGGTATTTTTCATCTCGGACCATTCCGGCGTGACCGCCGAGACGCTCGGCCACAGCCTGCTCAGTCAGTTCGAGGGGCTGTCGTTCAAGGCGGTCACGCTGCCGTTCATCAGCAGCATGGAGCGCGCGGTGGAGGCGCGCGACCGGATCAACGCCACCGGCGCCGCCGACGGTGCACCACCGATCATCTTCAGTACCCTGGTGCGCGATGACGAGCGCGAGCTGGTCAAGAGCGCCAACGGCCTGTTTCTGGATTTCTTCGATGCGTTCCTGGCGCCGCTGGAAGCCGCACTCGAACACAAGAGCTCGCACGCGCTCGGTCGCGCCCACGGCATGATCGATCTGGCCGGCTATATGACCCGCATCGACGCCACCAACTTCGCGCTGGCCAACGATGATGGCGGCCAGAATCGCGAATATGAGCGCGCCGACGTGGTGCTGATCGGTGTGTCGCGCTCCGGCAAGACGCCGACCTGCCTGTACCTGGCTCTGCAGTACGGCATTTATGCTGCCAACTATCCGCTGATGGAGGAAGACCTGGAGAGCGGCGAGCTGCCCGTGGCCCTCAGAGCGCACGCGCGCAAGCTGTTCGGCCTGACCATCGAGCCGGCGCGGCTGCAGCAAATCCGCGAGGTGCGCAGGCCGGAGAGCCGCTATGCTTCCGCGCAACAGGTACAATACGAGCTACGCGCCGCCGAGCGCATGTACGTACGCTTCGGCGTACCGCATATCGACGCCACCCACTGCTCGGTGGAAGAGATATCGAGCAGGATCCTGCAGCTGACCGGGATACCGCGTCGTCTGCGACCGTGAAGGCGAGGGCGCCATCGGATCGGCGCATGGGTGACATAAGTGGCCACGGGGAGAAGGTAAGTTTCATGACCAGCTATCGCCGCCTGCCGATCGCCAGTGCCGCCATGCTCGCCGTGCTCGCCGCCGGGTCGGCTAGAGCGGCGGCCCCGCTCTCGAGCGCGCACGTCGAATTGCCGCCGTATCGCGGCACGCTCCAGGATGACTACTACCCGGCGGATGCCCGCAGCCATTATCTGCAGGGGCGCTCGCTGGTGGAATTCTCGCTCAACGACCGCGGTGTGCCGACCGACGTCAGCGTGATCCAGTCCGAGCCGGCACGCGAGTTCGACCGCAGCTCCGAGCGCCTGGTCAAAAATCTGCGATTCGAGTTGCCCGCGAGCTGGGACGCAAGCGCTGCGCAGTCGCACCGGTTTCGGATCGGCGTGAGCTACCAGGTGGTGCAATGCCTGAATTTCTCGAAGTGCGAGGCGGGTAGCCGCTCGCCGCCGGCGGTCTACGACGGCGCCGATCGCACCTACGTGGTCAGCGCGCAGCAGCGCGTGCTATCAATGGGCAGCCGTGCTGCGTCCGAGCCGCCGCCGATGCCGCAGACTCCAAGCGCGGCGCCCGCATCCCCGAGCGCAGCGCCCTACCGGCCGGCCGCGCCCCCGGTTCCCGGCTCGCCGGGCGGGGACGAGATCTATCCGCCGGGCTGAGGACTCGCCCAGCCCGGCGGCAATCGTCAAACCTCAGTGAGCTCCGCCGGCGGCGCCGCCGGTGGCAAACTCTTCCTTGGTCAGCTTGCCGGTATGACCGGTGTCCATCATGTCGAACACCTTGGTCTGATAGGCGATGTACTCATCGTGCGAGACCTTGCCGTCACCGTCGGTGTCGATCTTGTGCATCATCGCCTTGGTGCGCAGGCCGCGGGCAAATCCGCCGGTGGCGATGCCTGAGATTTCACCGCCATCCGCGCTGATGAATTCCTTGGCGTCGACCTGACCTTCTTTGTCTTTGTCGAGCATCGCAAAGACCTTGTCGTGAAAGGCCAGCCACTCTTCCTTAGACACCGTGCCGTCACCGTCGGTGTCGATCTTGTGCATCAACTTCATCGAGTGCAGCCCGCTGGCGTAGCCCGCGGTCGCAAACGACACCATGTCATCGGCGCTGGACGCGGCGGCCGAATAAGCGATGGCAAACGCACAGGCCGCCAGCAGGGCCGTGCGCCGCAGTGATCGTGACATGAACATGTGTAGTTCCCTCTGAAAGTTAGGTGATCGACAAAGCTGTTATTCGCTCGAGCCCCCTCGCCGGTTACGTGGGGCGCTGCGCCGAGGGCATTGTTGGGGCATTATCCTTTTGATTTTTCACCGGAGCTGCCGCCCATGAACCGTCCGAGTATAGCCGACAAGCGCCGGATCTTTCACGAACTGCATGCCAGCGGCTGCTTTGTGATCCCCAACCCCTGGGATGTGGGCAGCGCGCTGGCGCTGCAATCCCTGGGATTTCGCGCGCTGGCCAGCAGCAGCGCCGGATTTGCCTGGTCGTGCGGACAGCCCGACGGTGGTCCGACACGCGAGCAACTGCTGTCGCATCTGCACACGCTGGTCGAAGCCACCGATGTGCCGATCAACGCCGACTTTCAGGCCGGTTTCGCCCACGACCCGGACGGCGTGGGCGCCAGCGTCACCCTGGCGGTCGAGACCGGGGTCGCGGGCCTGTCGATCGAGGACTCCACCGGCGACTCCGAGCGGCCGTTGTACGATCTGGACACCGCGACCCAGCGCATGCGCGCGGCGCGGCGGGCGATTGATCGCCATGGCGGCGATACGCAGCTGGTGGGCCGCGCCGAATGCTTCCTGTTCAGCCGCCCGAGCCTGGATGAGACCATTGCGCGCCTCAAGGCCTATGCCGATGCGGGGGCGGACTGCCTGTACGCGCCCGGCCTTAAAACGCGCGAGCAGATCGAGGCGGTGGTGCGCGCTGCGGCGCCCAAGCCGGTGAACGTTCTGCTGGCGTCGGCCACCGGCCTGAATGTCGCCCAGGCGGCGGCCCTGGGTGTTCGACGCATCAGCGTCGGCGGAGCGCTGGCACGGGTCGCCTGGGGCGGCTTGATGCGGGCCGCCCGATTGCTGGCCGAGCAGGGCAGCGTTGCCGGTTTTGCCGAGGCCGCCGATGGGCGCGAGCTCAATCGGTTGTTCGAGTCGCGGTCGACTCCGGCTGCCGGGCCCACGCCGCAATGATCTGCTGTAGTTGCCGCAGGCCGTCGGTCAGCGCTGCCGGACCGGGCTGCAGGATGTCGCAGGACTTGATTTCCCGCAGCTGCTGATTGCGCACTGCCGGCAGCGACTCCCAACCCGCGCGCTCGAGCACCCGCGCCGAATTAAAACGCTTGCCGCACCAGGAGGCGATCATGATGTCGGGGGCGCGGCGCACGACCTCGAGCGGGTCGGCGATGATGCGGCCACGGGCGTGTGCCTGAACTGAGAGTTCCGGGAAGCAGTCCTGGCCGCCGGCGATCTCAATCAACTCGGCGACCCAGCGGATGCCGCAGATCAGCGGCTGATCCCACTCCTCGAAATAGACCCGGGGTCGGCGCGGCAGCTCGGCCGCCGCCGCGCGCGCCTGCTCCAGACCCTGCTGCAACTGTGCCGCAAGCGCGTCGGCGCGCGCTGCCGCGTCCACCATGCGGCCGAGCTGGCGCACGAACTCCAGGATCTGCGGCACGCTGCGCTGATTGAATACGTGCACTTCGATGCCGGCCCGGATCAGCTCGGCGGCAATGTCGGCCTGCAGATCGGAGAATCCAAGTACCAGGTCTGGCTCGAGGGCGACGATACGATCGATCCGGGCGGTGGTGAAACCCGAGACGCGGGGTTTCTCGCGGCGCGCGCGCGCCGGTCGCACGCTGAAACCCGAGATGCCCGCGATCCGGTCCTGCTCGCCCAGCAGGTACAGCGTCTCGGTGGTCTCCTCGGTGAGACAGACGATGCGGCGTGGACCGTTCAGGCGCGTGCGGACGTTGCTGCCGTTGGAAGGCCCGGTACTATACTGAAACGTGGCTTCGCTCGTGGGGTGATGTATGTGCGCATCTATGATTCGACGAATTTCAATGGTTGCGCTGCTGGCGGCGACGCTGGTCAACGGCATCGGTGCCGCGCGGGCGGCCGACGCGCCGGTGAAGATCGGCATCATCGGCGCCGGCCACATCGGCGGCACGCTGGCGACGCTGTGGGTGAAGGCCGGACACGAAGTGCTGATCTCCTCGCGCCATCCCGACGAGCTCAAGCCGCTGGCGGCCTCGCTCGGCCCCAAGGCGCATGTCGGCACGCCGCGCGAGGCCGCCTTGTACAGCAACGTGGTGCTGATCTCGATTCCGTACGGCGCGCTGCCGCAGCTCGGCAAAGAGCTGCAGCACGAACTGGCCGGCAAGATCGTGCTCGACACCGGCAACCCTTACCCTGAGCGCGATGGCGACATGGCGAACGAAGCGCGGCGCCAGGGCACCGGCGTCGCCTCGGCGCAGTTCCTGCCCGGCGTGCGGCTGGTACGTGCCTTCAACGCCATCAATTACAAGAGTCTGGCCAGCGAGGCGCATCGTTCCGGCGATCCAATTGCCATCCCGCTGGCTGGCGATGACGCAGCGGCACTCACCGTGGCCTCGCAGCTGGTGCGCGATGCAGGCTTCGAGCCGGTCGTCGTCGGGCCGCTGTCGAGCGCCAAGTCGTTCGATGTCGGCTCGCCGGTGTACGTGCAGCTGCTGACGGCGAAGGAGCTGCGCGAGCGCCTGGGCCTGAAGCCCTAGTTGCTCTAGGCGCCAAAGGCCTCGGCGCGAATCCTTCGGTACCAGTCCTCGGCGCGGCGCGATTCGGCGCTCTGAGTGTCGGCCTGGGCCGCTTCGGCCTGCTCGGTGGACGCGGCTGGCGCCGTAGAAACGATCTGCCCATCGCGCACGCCGAAGCGACCGGGAATCGACAGCGCCCGATCACTGGACAGGTGGCTGTAGCAGACGCTGTCGAAGGCGGCCGCGGGGATCTCGCGCTGCGCCAGCAACGCAGCAATGGCGGCGGCACACTGGCGGGCCTGGCTGACGCCGGCTGAGGCCGACTTCGGCATGGCATCGGCGATGCAGGCGTCGCCGATCACATGCACGCGCTCGAGCAGCGTCGACTGGAAGCTGCTGGGATCGACCGGACACCAGCCGTGTCCGGAAGCCAGCCCCAGATCGAGCGCAAGCTGTCCCGGCGCCTGGGGCGGAATCACGTTGGCGACCGCAACCACGTGCGCGCCGCTGCCCGTGTACAGGGTCATCGATGCGCCATCCACGCGCTGCAGCTCGCCGCCTTCGGTTGAGGCAATCCACTCGAGCATGCCCGGGTACATCGTGTTCCAGGCGGCGCTGAACAGGTCCTGGCGCGGAAAGTGATTGTTGGCATCGAAGATCAGGATCTTGGAGCGTGGCTTGTGCAGCGACAGGTACTGAGCGATAAGGCTGGCGCGCTCGAACGGGGCCGGCGGGCAGCGCATCAGGCCCGACGGCACGCAGATCGCCACCACTCCGCCGTCCGGCATCGACTGCAGCTGCTGTGCGAGCACTCGCGTCTGCTCGCCGGCCTGCCAGGCATGCGGCATGAGCCGCGCGGCGGCCGGGTCGTAGCCCTCGATCCGATCCCATAGCAAGCGAATGCCGGGCGCGATCACCAGCCGATCGAACGGCAATGCCCGGCCGTGCTCGAGCCGCAGCCGCGTGCCGCCCGAGTCGAGGCCCAGTACGCGCTCGTGCACACGCACCACACCGGCGCGGCGCACGCCGGCCTCGGTCACGACCAGCGAGTCGAGCGGGCGCATCGCCGCGATGACCTCATTGCTCATCGGGCAGGTGACATAGCGCTCCACCGGGTCGAGCAAGCTCACCTCGATCGAGGCGTCGAGCTGACGCAGGCGCAGCGCGCAGGCCGAGCCGGCGAAGCCTGCGCCGACCACGACCACGCGCGCGCGCGAGGATCGGCGTCGCGCTGCGCTCAGAGTGCTGCGGGAGCAGCCCAGGGCGCTGGCAGCCAGCGCCAGGCATCGCCGCCGATTGATCATTCCCATTCGAGCTGCTGGAACACGCGTGCCACGTTGTGCGGGTGCGTGCTGTCCCACAACAGCCAGTGCGGCCGTTGATCAGCGGCCACCTGCGCGATCGCATCCTGCATCGAGCCGCCGCGTGCGAGCTGCGCGCGCACGCCATCGAGCAGCGCCTGCAGGTAGCGCTGTTCGGGCGTCAGAGCCGCGGCCAGATCCGTCGTCGGCTCACCGTGACCCGGAACCACATGCTCGGCCGTCTGTCGTCGCAGCTGCGCGATCACACCGAGCCAGCCGTCGGCGCTGCCGTCGAGCGCCGGCAGCCGGCCCCGGAACAGCAGATCGCCGGTCCATAGCGTTCCAGTCTGCTCATCGAACACCGTCAGGTCGCAATCGGTATGGGCGATCGGCCAGGCCTTCAGCTGCAGCCGCCGGCCGCCCAGATCCAGCTCCAGGCCGGAGGCCACCGGCACATCGGGCGCCACGATCTGCGCGGCGGAAGGCGGCGGATCCAGGTCCGCGCCATACTGCTGCAGGAAGAAATCACGGCTGCGCGCCAGCGCCGCGGCGAGGTTGATATGCCCGACGAAGTGCGGGTGATCGGCCTGGAAGGCGGCATTGCCGAGCACGTGATCCACGTGCACGTGGGTGTTGATCACGTAGCACACCGGCAGTTTGGTGTGCTCGACAACGCTGGCGCGCAAGGCGCGCCCGGTGCGTACCGAGCCGCCGGTATCGATCACCGCAACGCAGCGCTGGCCGATGATAAAGCCAATGTTGGCGATGTCGTCGTGACCGGGCGCATCCAGCGGCAGCGCTCGACCCAGGTGCACGTACACACCGGGCGCCAACGACTGCACGCTGAAATCGTTGCTGTGGGCGTGGGTCGCCCGGCCCGCCAGCAGCAGGCTCGCGGCCATGGAAATCAGGGCAGAGCGCCGCGGCGCCGGTCCCGAGCGGCTCAACGCGTGCCGCCGGCTCCGTGCACCGAAGCGGGCGCGCTGTCGGCGAGCGTCCCGTTCCAGCTCGCGTTGAAATGCGCGTCGCTGGAATCCACCGCATCGACCACGACCGGACTGGCCAGCGGTTGGTCGGAGGCAATGCGCAGCGTCGGATTTTCGCTTAGCGAGATGCCGGTGTCGGCCTCAAGCAGCGTGCGGCCGCCGCTGCTGAAGCGAATGTGCGAAACATAGTGCGCCGGAATCGGCTCGCCGCTGCGCGGATCGATCTGGAAGCCCGAATTATTCGGATGCCGAATGCTCAGCGTCAGCGCGTGGGCATCGGGCGAGGCGCGAAAACGTATGTCGCCGAGGGTGCCGGCGGTGGTCGGGCTCGGCGGCGCGGAACAGCCGCCGCTGGCATTGACCCAGGCACTGCGCATCTCGAGCCGGCCGTCAGTGGATTCGGCGATCGCACGAATCGAGGTAAGACGGTCCACGCGTACGCGCATGCCGATCTCCGCCACACGAGCGCCATCGGCCACGTCGAAGGTGGCTGCCAGCGGCGAGGGATTGTTATCGATGATCAGGCGAATCTGCTTGATGTGACCGAGCGCCTCAGGTCCGAAGCGCAGTGTCAGCGGCGTGGCCGCCGGATCCGGCGTGTTCTGCGGCGCATCCAGGCTCATGTAGGCCTCATCGACCTGACCGATCGGGCGCGCGGCATAGAAATGCGGCTGCAGGTACTGCCAGGCGCCGACCGATGGCGTCTGCGAGTCGGCCAGGGCCATGACCGGGATCAGCAGCAGCGCAAAGCCGCACGGGCGGCGCGTACCGGACCTACCAGGAAATACAGATGCAATCACAATGTCTCCTCGTGCCCGGATTCTACTCCGGGGATCCAAGGCCGCGGTGCAGCGGCTCTCATCTTTTCACTATCAGTCACTTACAACGAGTTTATCGATCCATTCTATCCAGTGCCATACCGGCACCGACGTCCCGGTGGCCAGATGCGACAGGCAGCCAATGTTGGAACTCAAGATCAGCGCCGGCTCACCGCTCAGCAGTTGCGCGAGTTTGCGGTCGCGCAGCTGCTGCGACAGACGCGTTTGCAGCAACGAGTAAGTGCCGGCCGAGCCGCAGCACAGATGAGCCTCTTCGGTGTGCTGCAGCTGCGCTCCCAGGCCCGAGAGCAGCGCTTCGACCCGATCACGGATCTTCAGGCCGTGCTGCAGCGTGCACGGTTTCTGCAAGGCGATCCTGGACAACCCCGGTGGGCGCGCGCGTGCTACCAGCGCCGGCAGCTCGGGCTCAAGAAATTCGCACAGGTCGCGCGTCGCGGCGCTCACGCGTTGCGCCTTGGCGGCGTAGGCGGCGTCGGTGCGCAGCAGCCGGGCGTATTCGCGCACCATCAACGCGCAGCCGGAGGCATTGATCACGATGGCTTCGATCTGGCCGGACTGCAGCAGCGGCCACCAGGCGTCGATATTGCGCCGGGCATTGGCCAGCGCCCCGGGCTGATCGTCCAAATGATGTCGGATCGCGCCACAACAGCCCGCGGCTGTCACGCGCAGCGCCTGCACGCCGATGGCATCGAGCACGCGCGCACTGGCAGCATCGATCGATGGCGCCATCGCCGGTTGGGTACAGCCCTCGAACAACAACACGTGGCGCAGATGCGCCCGCTGCGGCCAGGGCCCCGGGGCGCGCGGCGCGGCCAGCTTGGCGCGTAGCGAGCGTGGCAACGCCCAGCGCAGTGCAAGGCCGGTGGCGTACGCTGCGCCGAACACGCGACGGCGGCTCAAGCCTTCGCGCAGCAGGCCGTGCAGCAGGCGCTGGTGCAGCGGCCGGCGCACCTGTGCCGCCACCACGGCGCGCCCGATATCGACCAGGCGCCCGTATTCGACACCCGAGGGACAGGTGGTCTCGCAGTTGCGGCAGGTCAGGCAGCGGTCCAGGTGCAGCTGCGTGCTGCGGGTGGCGGCGGTGCCCTCGAGCAGTTGCTTGATCTGGTAGATGCGCCCGCGCGGGCCATCGAGCTCATCGCCGAGCAGCTGGTAGGTGGGGCAGGTGGCGTTGCAGAAGCCGCAGTGAACACAGGCGCGCAGCACGGCCTCGGCCTCATCGCCCTGAGCACTGCCCTTGATCCAGGATGCGAGTCGGGTCTCCATCGCGCGCTACAGGCCTGCGACCAGCCGGCCGGGATTGAAGATCCCGTGCGGATCAAGCCGCGCCTTGAGGCGCCGATGCAGTTGCAGCACGGCGCTCGAGAGCGGATGAAAGCGCTGGCCAGCCTCACCGCCACGCCAGTGCAGCGCGGTGCCTCCGGCGCCAGCCGCGAGTGCGCGCCAGTGCGCGGGTGGCTGCGCGCTTGCGCACCAGCGCAGCGCGCCGCCCCATTCGATCAGCTGCGTGGTCTCGTCGGCCAACGCCGGTGCCGTGGACGGCAACGACAGCCGCCACAGCGCGGCGCTGCCGCGAAAGAATTCGTGCGTCTGCTCGCGCAGGCTGCGCCACAGTGCATCCGCGGCCTGTGGCTCGAGCAGCTCACCACCCAGGCGAGTACGGGCGGCGCCGACTGCCGCCTGCGCACCCGACAGCCGCAGCCAGGCCTGGTCGCGCCACCACACGCTGGCGGAAATCGGCAACGGTTGGCCGCCCCAGCGATTGAAGCAGTCCAGCGCTTTGGACAACGGCAACTCGAATCGCAGCGTGGCTTGGGCGGCAGGCAGCGGCAGCACCTTGAGCGAGACTTCGAGGATCGCGCCGAGTATTCCGAGCGAACCGCACAGCAGGCGCGCGATGTCGAAACCGGCCACGTTCTTGATGACTTTGCCACCCAGGTGCAGCGGCTCACCCTGGGCCGGCAGCAGCACCGCGCCGAGCACGAAATCGCGCACCGCGCCGGCCTGAGCGCGCCGCGGACCGGACAGACCGCTGGCCACGACCCCGCCGACGGTGGGATCAGCGCCAAATCCGGGCGGCTCGAATGCCAGGAATTGACGCTTGCTCCCCAGCAATTGCTCGACCTCGGACAGCGGCGTGCCGCAGCGCGCGGTCAGCACCAGCTCCGAGGGCTCATAGTCGACCACCCCGCGATAGCCGCGCATGTCGAGCGTGGTACCCGCCAGCGCTTCGCCATAGAAATCCTTGGTACCCGCGCCACGCAGCCGCAGCGGCGATTTTGCGGCATGCGCCTCGACGATGCGTTGGCGCAGTTCCTGCAGCGCGGCGTCCATTCAGAAGCGCGGGATCTCGGCATGCGCCAGCTGGCCGTGCCGCACATGCATACGGCCGTATTCGGCACAGCGCGCCAGCGTCGGGATGCCCTTGCCGGGATTGAGCAGTCCGGGCGGATCGAAGGCACGTTTGACGGCGAAGAAGGCGGCGCGCTCGGCCGCTGAGAACTGCACGCACATCGAGTTGAGCTTCTCGACGCCGACGCCATGCTCGCCGGTGATCGTACCGCCAAGCTGCACGCACAGCTCGAGGATGTCGGCGCCAAAGCGGTCGGCGCGCTCCCATTCGCCCGCGCGGTTGGCATCGAACAGCACCAGCGGGTGCAGATTGCCGTCGCCGGCGTGAAACACGTTCATGCACTTGAGGCCGTGACGCTGCTCCATCTGCTCGATCGCCTTGAGCATGTGGCCCAGGCTCTTGCGCGGGATGGTGCCGTCCATGCAGTAGTAGTCCGGTGAGATGCGGCCGGCGGCCGGAAACGCATTCTTGCGCCCGGACCAGAAGCGCAGTCGCTCCGCCTCGGAACCGGAGACGGCGATGGCGGTGGCGCCGGAGGATTTGAGCACCGCCTGGGTGGCGGCGATTTCTTCGGCGACTTCCTCAGTGGTACCGTCGGACTCGGCCAGCAGGATCGCCTCGGCGCCCAGGTCATAGCCGGCCTTGACGAACGGTTCGACCGCCTCGGTCGCCTTGCGGTCCATCATTTCCAGTCCGGCCGGGATGATGCCGGCGGCAATGATGGCGGCGACCGCATCGCCGGCCTTACCGACGTCGTCGAACGAGGCCATGACGACGCGCGCCAGCTGCGGCTTGGGCAGCAGCTTGAGAATGACCTCCGTCACCACCAGCAGCAGGCCCTCGGAGCCGACGCTGAGCGCCAGCAGGTCCAGGCCTGGCGTGTCCAGCACGGGGCCGCCCAGCTCGATGCGCTCGCCGTCGATGGTGTAACCGCGTACGCCCAGTACGTTGTGCACCGTCAGGCCATACTTCAGGCAGTGCACGCCACCGGAATTCTCGGCCACGTTGCCACCGATGCTGCAGGCGATCTGCGAGGACGGATCGGGCGCGTAGAACAAGCCGTGTACGGCGGCCGCTTCCGACACGCGCAGATTGCGCACGCCCGGCTGCACCCGCGCCACGCGCGCGGCGACGTCGATCTCCAGAATGCGGTCGAAGCGCGCCAGCGACAGCACCACGCCGGCGGCGTGCGGCATCGCACCGCCGGACAGACCGGTGCCGGCACCGCGTGCCACCACCGGCACCTCGAGCCGATGACATTCGCGCAAGATCGCGCTGACCTCCGCCTCGGTGCGCGGCAACGCCACCAGCAGCGGCGGCTGACGAAATACCGCCAAGCCATCGCATTCGTAGGGCCGCAGGTCCTCGTCGCGGGTCAGCAGCGCATCGGCCGGCAGCAGCGCGCGCAGCGCGTGGGCCACCGCTTCGCGTCGCCCGGCGGCAGGTGCTCGCGTGCCGTCGCTGAAGCGCGATTCATCGACGGTCAACTCGCTCACGGTCATGGCCCATCATGACCGGCGCGCCAGCCCCGATCAATCGGCGGGCGCGGTGGCAGTGATCGCTGCTGCCGCTGCGCTCCAGCGCGTCCGAAACGCTGCCAGCTCCTCGCGGCTCAGATCCGACACCATCACCGCCGTGAAGTCCCCGGCCTCGGTTGTCAGCACGTGATAGCCGTCGAGGCTGCGATCGTGCGCCGGCCTGATGCCTGCGGTGCGGTGTGGCCACAGATAGACATTGATGCGGTGGTTGCCGTGCTGATAGAGCAGCGCGGCCACCGGCGTGCGGGCCACGAAGTCGACGCGCCCGCCCAGCAGCGCATCACCTTGCGTGCCCAGTTCCGGCACGGGCGGTGAGAACGGCAGCTGACCGGACAGCCATGGCTTGACCGTGTGATGATCCGAGGAGGCCACATCGATCGGGTGCGCACTGAGCAGCGCGCGGACCGAGGCGTCGACCAGTTCGGTGTCCAGATCCGGTGCCCGCGCCAGATTGCGCCCTAACAGGAATCCTGCCACCACGAGCACCACACCGGCGGCCAGCGCCCCAAGCCACGGCGAGCGCATCCGGGCCAAGTGGCGATGTGACCGCAGTTGCCGAACGATGCGCGCCCTCAGCATGGGGGGCACCGGAGAGGGTTGGGCCGCGTCCCGGAGCTGCACCAGCAGGGCACGCCGCGCGCCCAGCGCGGCAGCGCATTGCTCGCATTCGCGAACGTGCGCCTCCAGTGCCAGCGTGGCGGCGGCATCAAGCTCGTGGTCCAGATAGGCATCCCGCAGCGCGTACGCCTGCTCGTGATTCACGTCGGCACCTCCATGTCGGGCCGCAGGATGATCGCCAACTGATCGCGCGCCCGCGACAGCCGCGACATCACGGTGCCGATCGGGCTGTCAAGAATGCTGGCAATCTGGCGGTACGAGAGCTGCTCGAATTCGCGCAGAATCAGTACCTCGCGCTGCTCCAGCGGCAGTTGCCCGATCGCCTGTCGCAAGCGCGCGGCGGCGGAGTCAGCCGCGACCGCCGCCATCGGGTCGTCGGCTGCCGCTACCTGCTCGAGCTCGGCATCGGTCACCCGCACCATCCCGGCGGCCCGGTTGCGCTCGATCCAGCTATGCGCGGCGTTGCGCACGATCTGCAGCAGCCAGGCGCGGGCATCACCGCCACGATAGCTGTCGAAATACTGCAGAGCGCGCATCACCGCCTCCTGCACCACGTCCGCGGCGTCTGCCTCGTTGCGGCAAATCCAGCGCGCCAGATTGTAGGCAGCTGCCAGCTGTGGCAAGGCCACAGCTTCGAACCGTCGTGTGCGCGCGGCATCGCCTTCCGGCATCGATCCAGGCTCCTAAAGTAAGTAGACCGCCCCGCGAGCCGGTTTATTCCGGCCGAGCGCCAAGCCTAAGTGAATCCGTACCCGCCGGGAATAAAGTCGCGGGCGCCGCGGTCTTCGTCTGCAAGCAGTGACTTTCATCGAGGAGACCGCTATGTCCGCACCCGAAACCGAAGTCGTATCGCGCCGCCGCGCGCTTCAGTGTCTCGCCTACGGCGGGGCCGGCACGCTGTTCGTTCTCTCAGGCGGCGTGTTCACGCCGTTCGATCTGGCAGCAGCCGAAGGCGCGCCCGCCGTCGGGGTGCCGCTGTTCGTTCAGATCAGCGATTCGCATATCGGCTTCAACAAGGACGCCAATCCCGACGTCGGCGGGACGATGCGGGCGGCGATCAATCTGGTGAATGCGCTGCCGGCGCAGCCGGCGCTGGTGCTGCATACCGGGGACATTACTCATCTGTCGCGCGCCGAGGAATTCGACACCGCGGCGCAGCTGCTGGCGCAGTTGCGGGTCACCGAACTGCACACCACACCTGGTGAGCACGATGTCGCCGATGCCACCGCCAGCGAGTACTTCAACCGCTACGGCAAGCCGTCGGCGCAGCGCGGCTACTACAGCTTCGATCACCGCGGCGTGCATTTCGTGGCGCTGATCAATGTGCTCAATTTCAAGGCCAACGGGCTCGGCGCCCTCGGCCAGGCGCAGCTGGAGTGGCTGGAGGCCGATCTCAAGCGCCGTTCTGCCAGTACGCCGATCGTGGTGTTTGCGCACATGCCGCTGTGGAACATCTACCAGCCGTGGGGCTGGGGCACCTCGGATGCGGAGCAGGCCATCGGCTATCTGCGCCGATTCGGGTCGGTGACCGTACTCAATGGTCACATCCACCAGATCGTGCAGAAGGTCGAAGGCAACATTACCTATCACACCGCGCGGTCCTCCGCGTATCCGCAACCCCTGGCCGGGGAGGGCCCGGGGCCGGGCCCGCTGACGGTGCCACCGGACCGGCTGGCCTCGATGCTGGGGGTCAGCAGCGTAACGCGGCAGCGTCATCCCAGTGCGTTGTCCATCACCGATCGCACCCTGGCCTGAAGGAGTCCTCATGCCAAGCTTCCGTTTGGGTCTGATTGCGCTGCTGGCGCTGGCGGCGTGGCCGTCGGGGTACGCGGGTGAGGCGGCGGCGCCAACCGCTGCCTCCGCCACCATCTCCATTCACGACTTCATGTTCTCGCCGATGTTGCTAGCGATCGCGGCCGGTACCACGGTCACCTGGACCAACCTTGATCCCGAGCCGCATACGATCCGCAGCGTCGATGACACCTTTCGCTCCGGCGCGCTCGATCAGAACGACAGCTTTGCGTTCAGGTTCGAGAAACCCGGCACTTATAAATATGTCTGCTCGATCCATCCACAGATGGTGGCCACGGTGGTGGTGAAGTAGCGCCAAGCGGGAGCTAGTCCAGCAGCAGCGCGTAGCGGCGACAGTGTTCAAGATACGCTGCCTCGTGGCTGACCATGAGGTCAACCACGCTGCTCCATAGCCACGACGGCGCATCCAGTCGCTTGGAGCGATTGCGATTCAGTGTACGTCGCCAACGGCTGCGCGCGGCGCTGGTCATCTGGCGCGCGTGTGCGGTACCGACCACAGCCGCCAAGTAGCGCGCTGCCATCACCGCCTCCTGCCGCGTCAATTGGTCGATCTCGAGCTTGAGGTCTTGCGGCATCAGCTCGCGAATGAATGCGGATCGTCCCATGAATTTGACCGGCAGCATCCGCTCGCCCAAATAAGGCGACAGTGCCCGAGCCCCTTGCACCACGCGCTGGCCGTGATCGCGCGGCATCGGGCTGCGCGCAAAACGGGGTGCCGCCGCCGCCACGGCTTCCTTGATGTCGATGAGGCAGAAATCCTGCGGTTTAGATGCCTTGCCGATTCCCAGCAGCACCGCGTAACGCAGACGTCCCAGCGAACTGCAGCCCTTCATCCAGTAGGCCGCATCGAGCACCTGTATCTTGGCGCCGCTCTTACGCGATCTCAGCGACGTGACCAGGGCACGCACGGCCGGTTCACCAAACAGCTGCCTGATTTCCTTCTTTTCGGGTTTCGAAAGCGGCCAGAAGCGCTCGCCCAGAGGAATCGTGGGAGTGACATCCTCGATGCGTTCGCGGGCTAGGTGCTTCCAGGTCCGATTCATCGCCTGTTTCATCACGATGCGGACCGACTCGGGCTTGGGCCCGAGAGCGGCGGCGGAACGGCGATGCGACAGCGCCTGCTGATATCCGGCCATCATTTGCTCGAGCATGTTGGCGGTGGTCAGGCCCGGCAGGTCTGAGCCGCGCGCCGCGGTGGCCAAAGACAGCGCCAGTCGGATCAGATCGTGCGCCGGATTGCCGATCACGCTCTGATCCAGGTCTCGAATTTGAACTTCAACCTGCCCGTCGGCGTTTGCCACCGGCCCCAGATTGCCCAGGTGGCAGTCGCCGCATATCCACACGGCGGGACCTTTGGGAATGCCGCGAGCGCCGCGCTGCTGCAGCCATTGATAGAATTTCAGTGTATTGCCTCGAACATAGGCATGCGCGGAACGAGCCATTTTCAGCGATTGCCGGGCGCTCAACGCCGCGCGCCTCGCTTCAGGCGAAATCAAATCAACGGCAATGGCACTCATCGTCGGCTTATCCTGACATAGGGTCGCGCATGCGTCGAAGGCGCCTCGCTTGAGCACGTGTCGTCCAGACACTGACAGCGAGTTCGGCCGTGCGGGATTTCGTAGCTGTTATCGTGGCCATGATGGGTAGCGAGAACACGCGTGTCATCATCTAGCAGCGCCAGGGTCAAGGAGGGCACCTCGATGGCGCACGGCGCGCTATGGGATGGCAAAGGCACCAACTTCACACTGTTTTCCGCGCATGCCACCAAGGTTGAGGTATGCCTGTTCGATTCAGCGGGAGTCCGCGAACTCGAACGATTGGTGCTGCCTGAATATACCGACGAGATCTGGCACGGCTACGTTCCGGACGTCGGCCCCAGCGACGTCTACGGCTTTCGGGTGCACGGTCCGTATGAGCCGCAGGCCGGACATCGGTTTAATCCCAACAAGCTGCTGCTCGACCCCTATGCCCGTGCCCACATCGGCGAGCTGAAATGGGATCCGGCCTGTTTCGGCTACACCATCGGTGCCGAGGACGACGATCTGACCTATGACGAACGCGACAGCGCGCCGTTCATGCCCAAATGCGTGGTCGTCGACCCCAACTTCGATTGGAAAGGGCAGCCGCGCTCGCGCGGCATTGCTTGGGACCAGACCATCATCTACGAAGCGCACGTGCGCGGCTTTACCAAACTGCATCCTCGAGTGCCGCCAAAACAGCGCGGCACCTATGCCGGTATGGGAACTAAGGAGGTTGTCGACTACGTCCGCTCGCTCGGCGTGACCTCGATCGAACTGCTGCCGATCCACGCCTTCATCAATGACAGCTACCTGCTGGAAAAGAGCCTCACCAACTACTGGGGCTACAACAGCATTGGCTTCTTCGCGCCGGACCCGCGTTATGCATCGGAACCGGAGCAGTGCCTGCGGGAATTCAAGGAAATGGTGGCGCGCTTCCACGACGCTGGCCTCGAGGTGATATTGGACGTGGTCTACAACCACACTGCCGAAGGCAACGAGCGCGGTCCGACGCTGTCGTTCAAGGGCATCGACAACGTCTCGTATTACCGGCTGCTGCCGGACAACAAGCGTTATTACATCAACGATACCGGCACCGGCAACACGGTGAACCTATCGCATCCGGCCGTGATCCAGATGGTGACCGACAGTCTGCGCTACTGGGTGAACGAGTTGCACGTGGATGGCTTTCGTTTCGACCTGGGTACGATTCTGGCGCGCGAGCCCAACGGCTTCGACAATCAAAGTGGATTTCTCAAAGCCTGCCATCAGGATCCCGTCCTGCGATCGGTCAAACTGATCGCCGAACCCTGGGACTGCGGGCCGGGCGGCTATCAGGTCGGGGGCTTCCCGCCGGGTTGGGCCGAGTGGAACGATCGCTATCGGGACGTGGTGCGCGACTTCTGGAAAGGCGCGGCTCCCGCCAGTGCGATCGCGCAGCGCCTGTGCGCGTCGGCCGACGTGTTCAATCATCTGGGCCGCCGCCCATCCTCGTGCGTGAACTTCATCACCGCGCACGACGGCTTCACGCTCAACGACCTGGTGTCATACAACGACAAGCACAACGACGCCAATGGCGAGGACAATCGTGACGGCAGCAACGACAACCGCTCGTGGAATTGCGGCGTGGAGGGGCCAACGCCTGATCCTGCCATCAATGCGCTGCGCGAGCGACAGATCCGCAACATGCTTTCGACCCTACTGCTGTCGCAAGGCACGCCGATGCTGCTCGCCGGCGATGAATTCGGGCGCACGCAGCTGGGCAATAACAACGCCTATTGCCAGGACAACGAGATCAGCTGGCTCGACTGGGATCTTGCCGACAAGGGCAAATCACTTGTGGCGCTGGTGCAGAAACTGACCAGGCTGCGTCACAAGTACGCGATTCTGCGACGCAACCGGTTCCTCACTGGCGCCTACGATGAGGAACTCGAGGTCAAGGATCTGACCTGGATCAACGCCTCGGGCGCCGAGATGCGCAGTGAAGATTGGGGCGACACCAACATGCACTGCTTCGGAATGCTGATGGATGGGCGCGCACGACCCACCGGCGTACGTCAGCGCGGCACCGAAGCCACGATGTTGTTGGTGTTGAACGCGCACCACGACCTGGTGCAATTCACGCTGCCGTCCTCGCCCGGGGGCGAGACTTGGAGTGTGGTCCTGGACACCAATATTCCCGATACACAGACCAGCGAGTCGGTCGCCACCGGCCGGCAGTACGCCGTGACCGGCCGCTCGTTACTGCTGTTCGCCCTCAGCGAGTAGGGCGACCTTCGGCTTGGCAGGCAGCAGCGTCCTGCGGCTAGTGAATGAGCTCGTTTTTAAGGGCGTAGGTCGTGATATCGGCGTTACTGCTGAAATGCATCTTCTCGAGGATTCTGCTGCGATAGGTGCTCACGGTCTTCACCGACAGGCACAGCTCATCACCGATGCAGGAGACCGATTGGCCGCCGGCAATCTTGTAGAACACCTGGAACTCGCGCTCCGTGAGACAGGCGTGCGCGGGTTGCTCGGGCGCGGCGTCAAAGCCGGCGGCCAGCAGTTCTGACAGCTTCGCACCGACGTAGCGACGTCCCGAGGACACCGTGCGAATGGCGGCCAGCAGCTCCGGCGGTGCGCATTCCTTCGCCAGGTAGCCACTGGCGCCGGCGCGTAGCACATTCAGCGCGTACAGCCGCTCGGACAGTCCACTCAGGACCAGCACCTTGGTCTCGGGATAGCTGCTGGTGACGTTGCGAAGAATGTCCAGCCCGTTGCGGTCGGGCATGTTGATGTCGAGCAACAGCAGGTTCCAGCCACCGGACCTCAATTTGTTGAGCGTCTCATTGCCGGAGCTGGCCTCGCCGATCGCGGTGATGCTGGGGTCCTCGCCCAGGAGTTGGCGCAGGCCGGCACGTACCAGCGGATGATCATCGGCAATGAGTACTCGAATCATGGGGTCCACTCCGTGTCAGGATGTCTCGCGCCAAGCGGCGCCTTAGCACCCGGTATAGCAGGGTCGTGGCTGCTCCGAGGCGCGCCCCGACGTAGGCGTCGGATGACACAGGCGCTGGCGGTATCCGTGGGTCGCTACTTCACCCACACACTGGCGAGCCACGGTTGCTGCTCGCGCGGCAATCCTTCGGGCCGGAAATAGTGTTCCCGCTCGACAAAAGCGGCGCGCGTCAAGTAGCCCTGCCAGCCCGCCAGATCGTGGAAGGCGCCGTAGCGGCCGCGATTCCAGCCTTCATCGTTGTCGCCACGCGGATTGGAGCTGAACAGCACGCCGCCCGGTTTGAGCGTGGCGCGCAGCTCCGACAGCACCCGCGGCAGCTCGCAACCGGGCACGTGGAAGAGCGACGCATTGGCAAAGATGCCATCGAAATGCTGCGGCGGCAGCGCCAGCTGCAAAAAGTCCTGGTGCCACACCTCGCAGCCGCTGGCGATGCGCGCCATCCGGACGAATTCCTCGGCGCCCTCCAATCCCACTGCGATATGCCCGCGGTCGCGGATCGCGCACAGATCGCGTCCGGGACCGCAGCCAAAATCCAGGATTCGGTACGGCGCTGGCCCACGGATGTGTCGCAGCAGCGCATCGATGTTCTGGCTGACATCGTGATCCCAGGTACGCTCGCGAAACTGCTCGGCGCTGCGGTTGTAGTGACCGAGCGTCAACGCCGCGATTTGAGCCGGATCGTCCGGCTCGGACGTTTCATCGCTGGATTCAGCCATCGTTCTTTATAAATATCATAAAGTTGTAGCTGCTACCAAGAACTGGCCTGATGAGGCTGACGCCGCCTCTTGCGCCATTGCATACTGAAGCCCCGCCATGGATCGACCGAGTGAGCACCGAGCGCAGTCAATCCACCTCCGCGCAGCTCGCGCGCCGCACGCTGTTCGGATTTCTACTCACCTTCATTGCGGCGCGCACCGTGGTGTTCTTGATCATGGCGCAGCGTATGCCGAATCTCTATTTCTTCCTGCACGGTACCCACGTCCACCACCTTAACTACGGCATCTTCCTGCTGGCCGCGGTCGGTGCCTACCTGCTGTTCGCACTGCCCGTTGGCACGGCACTGCGCGTGACTGCGTTGGTCTACGGCATCGCGATGGCCCTGACGTTTGACGAGTTCGGGATGTGGCTGCATCTGGGCGGCAGCTATTGGCAGCGCGCCAGCGTCGATGCGATCGTGGTGGTGGCGGCGCTGCTGGGACTGATTGCCTATGCGCCTTCGTTCCGGCGCTTCGAGTCGCGGCACGTGATCGCATCGATCGCGCTGCTGGGCGCCGTGACGATCTTTGCGGTGGCCCTGTACGACGCCTCCAATCGCATCGGCCAGCTCGAGGGGCCGCGCTTGCGCGAGCTCGAGCAGGCGTCATCGCCCTAGAGGCGCATTTCACTGGCAGTCGAGAGCCGCTGCAGTACGGTTGTATGCTCGCGCAGCAGCGCAGCTACAGCGGAGGGGAGCGCATGGCACTGGTCGGATTTGGTCAGCCCGACGACGGCATCATCCAGATGGCGTACGTGGTCGAGGACATTCACGCGTCCATGGCCGCCTGGGTCGACAAGCTCAAGGTGGGTCCGTGGTTCCTGCTCGATCGCTTCACCGGCGAGCAGCCGATGTATCGCGGCCAGCCGTCGCGCGCCGAGGTCAAGCTGGCGATGGCGTTTGCCGGCCACATGAACATCGAGCTGATTCAGCCCAGCAATGATGCGCCGTCGGTCTATCGCGAGGTGATTGAACGGCGCGGCTATGGCTTTCATCACTGGGGCAAGGCCACGGCACAGTTCGATGCTGACCTGGCGAGCTACCGCTCGGCGGGACATGAGCTTGGGTTCATCTGCCGCGTGCCCAGCGGTGGCCGGGTGGCCTACCTGGACACTACCGCCGCCCTGGCCGGCTTCGTCGAACTGATCGAGCTCGGCGGCGCCTTCGAGTCGGTATTCAGTCGTTTCTATCGCGCCAGCATCGGCTGGGATGGCACCGAGCCGGTGCGCGCGTTCATCTGAACGGCGGTTGATGCTGCCACTGATTGCGCTGCTGCCAGTCCTGACCTGGCTGTACCTGCTGACCTGGCGCGGCGGATTCTGGCGCTCGACCCGCCAGCTGCTGCCGTGGTGCGCGGCCGACGCTGCGGCCGGCAGCGTGGTGGCAATTGTTCCGGCGCGCAACGAGGCCGACGTGATCGGCGCGGCCGTGGGCTCATTGCTGCAGCAGGATTTTCCTGCACGTCTGCACGTCATCGTGGTCGATGACGGCAGCAGCGACGGCACTTCCGGCCGGGCACGCGAGGCGGCGCGCGCGCTCGACGCCCAGGACCGCCTCACGGTTATCGATGGTAAGCCGCCGCCTGCGGACTGGCGCGGCAAGCCCTGGGCGATGGCCCAGGGCGTTGTGGCCGCTGGCACGCTGGCGCCCGATTTTCTGCTGTTCACGGACGCTGACATTCAGCATGCCCCGCGCGCACTGGCGCAGTTGGTGGGCAACGCCGAGCGAGGGCGCTGCGAGCTGCTGTCGTGCATGGTGCAGCTGCAGGCGCGCTCGCCGGCCGAGCGCTGGCTGATTCCCGCCTTCGTATTCTTCTTCTTCATGCTGTATCCGCCGGCCTGGGTTGGCTCGGCGCGCCGATCCACGGCGGCGGCCGCCGGCGGCTGCATGTTGATGCGACCGGCCGGCCTGGAGCGCATCGGTGGCCTGCAGGCCATTCGCTCGCAGATCATCGACGACTGTGCGCTGGCACGGGCACTGAAGGCCGCGGGCGGCAGCGTGTGGCTGGGCCTCACGCCGTGGTCGAGCAGCCTGCGCCCGTATGGCTCGGCCGCGGCCATCGGCCAGATGATCTCGCGTTCCGCCTTCAATCAGCTGCGGCACTCGTACCTGCTGCTGCTGGCGACGCTCGCGGGCCTGTTTCTGACCTATCTGCTGCCGCTGCTGCTGCTGTTCTCGGGCAATACGCTGGCCGCTGCGCTGGCGGTCGTGGCGCTGAGCATGATGAGCCTGAGCTATCTGCCGATGGTGCGCTTCTATAAGGTGCCGGCCTGGTGGGCCGCGACGCTGCCAGCGGTGGCGCTCTTCTATGCCGCGGCCAGCGTGCATTCGGCTTGGCAGTATGCCCGCGGTCGAGGCGGCCGCTGGAAGGGTCGCGCCCAGGATGTCTAGGCACGCTGCCAGGGTGCCGGTCAGGTCGGGGGTGGTTGCGCTTCGAACTTCGGCAGCGACGCATCCAGGCAGGCCCAGCTGGGGGCTTGCCCCACCCAGATGCTGGCAAGCGGCTTTGCCAGTTCCGGATCATCGAGCGTGCCGGCGCGCACGAAGATCAGATGGGGTCGCGCTTCGGATTCGCTGAACAGGTGCACGCCGCACACCGGACAGAAGCGCCGGTGCATGGTATTGCCGCTGTCGGCGACGCTGGCATAGTCGCGCAGCTCGCCGTCAATGCGGACCGCGGCACGCCGGAAGCACACGTTCACGGTCGCGCTGCCGGCACCGATGCGCTGGCACAGGCGGCACCAGCAGGTGCGGCTGGTGAGCGGCTCGGCGTCGATCTGGTAGTGCACCGCACGACAAAGACAAGTCCCGGTTATGGTCACGGTCGGCCCGCTAGGCTGCGGATCGGCACCATTCCACGGTCGGAGTAGAATAGAAAGTCGACCCGTGGATTTCGGTTGGAGATTGCCATGACCACACCATACCGGCTTCTAGCGACCTTGTTGACTGTGTTGGCACTGGGCGCCTGCGCCAGCGCACCGCCGCGGGCTGCGACCGTTAAGCCGGCGGCCGCGCAATCTGTCTACGTCACCGGCTCGCGTCTGGCCACGCCGGTGGATCCTCGCACCGGCGCGCCGGAAACCGCAACGCCGATCCAGAGCGTCAGCCTCAATGACGTGAAGAGCACCGGCCAGGATAATCCCGGTCAGGCGCTGCGTATGCTGCTGCCAATCGTTCATTGACCGAGGCCGACGTGCAGGCGCAGCAGCGCGATCGCAAGACCTGCCAGACCCAACAGTATGAGTGCCAGCGCGGGCCGCAGGCAGGCGCGCATCCCACCGAAGGACAGCGCGTAGCAGGCGTTCAGCAGGTTGTTGGATGCCACCGCGATCACGATGGCGGTGGCGAGCGCGGTCACTGGCATGCTGCCCACGCCACCTTGAGCCAGACTGAGCACGAACGGATTGATATCCGTGAGTCCCGTGACGCCGGCGAGCAGGTACACGCCCCGTTGGCCGTAGCTGCCGGCGACCCAGGCCGCGGCCAATGCCACCGCCACGAACAGCGCCGCGAAGGCCAGCGCGGTACCCAGTTGCAGTGGGTTGGCCGGCGGCGGTAGCGGGTTTGCCGGCGATGCCGGCGGTGCGCGCCACCACTCCCAGGCCGCCAGTAGCAGCGCCAGCGCACACAGCATCAGCAGGGGCTTGAGCACCGTCCAGGCCAGCGCTGCATCGAAGATGGCGACCAGCGCATCGATGCGCAGATACATCACCGCGGTGGCGAGCACGATGCCGGCCGCAAGGTCGGCGCGTGACGCGCCCGCTTGGCGCTGTTGCCGTGCCAGAGTGACGGTGGTCGCAGTCGACGAGTAAATGCCGCCCAGCAGCGCCGGCAGCAGGGCACCGGAGCGCAGCGGCAGGTAGCGCTGCAGCAGGTAGCTGGCGTAGGACACGGTCGAGATGGCCACCAGGGCCAGCCACACCTGGAACGGCGAGATCGGTGTCCAGGGCACGATCGGATGGTTCGGCAGCAACGGCAGTACGATGCCGATCAGGATCAGGAACTTTCCCAGCGTCAGCACTTCCGTCGGAGCGACCGTCTGCACCAGGCCATGCAGGCGTTCGCGGCCCTCGAGTAGCAGCACCGCGATCACCGCCGCGCCGACCACGATCCAGGGCGCCTGGGTCAGCGCGATCGGGCCGAAGCTGTAGGCCAGCAGATTGGCGGTTGGGATCATCAGGCTCGGGCGCTCGCTGTCGGTGGTATCCAGACGCCGGATATGGGCCTGCAGCCACAGCGCGACCGCGAGCAGTCCGGCCACGAACGCCACCAGATAGTGATCATCCAGCAGGTACAGCAGAGCGCCGAGCACCGCCAGCAGCGGAAAGGTGCGAATTCCGCCCGGGTTGCTGTGCAGCGCGCGCTTGTACACGCCCTCGAAGGCCAGTCCCATGAAGACAGCCATTGCCACTGCCAGCCCCAGCCGGCCGGCTTCATCGATCGGTGCCATGCGCTCGAGCATGTCGATCACTTTCCCCTCCGGAGCGCATTATCGCGGACTGGCGCCGCCACGTGCGCTAAGGCAGCGTCAACGGCCGATCGTAACCGGTCAGTTCGAGGTAGCCACGCCCCACAGCCTGATCGCCCTCGCGCGCGCGTACCGCCCCCTCCCAGTAGAGCGTGCCGCTGGAGGCGCGCGTGTCGTTCTCCTGGTCATCGAGCAGCGGCTCAAGATCGAAAAGCCGCTCGCCCACGCGCAGCTGCCAGCTCAGCGGGTAGATAACGCCGCTGCGGGGTGATCGCCAACGTCGAGCGGCAACAAACTGCACCTCGGCCGGCGCGAAGCTGCGCGTCTTCCCCGCGGCATCGCGGGTCGTGGCCGACGCCCAGTACGAGCCGCCGGCCGCATCGCGGATCCGAAACGCCATCAGTGCACCGCCATCCTGCAGGTTCAAGCCGACCCAGTCCCAGCCGACCGCTGTGGGATCCAGATACTGGCTCGACCATTCGTGATCCAGCCACGCCTCGCCGCTGACAGCGTCGCGGCGTGCACCGCGGCTGATGTGGCCGCTGACGCGCAGATGCGGCTCGCTGTAGTAATAACTGGCCGCGGTGCTTGCCGGACCCTTGCGGCTGAAACCCGCGTCCCCCTGCGCCAGCACCGGCTGGGTCGGCTGCAGGTCCAGCTCGATCGAGAAGTCCTGGGCGACGACGTGGGTGTGATAGCCGGACGCATCGCGTTGCAGCCGCCAGTCGTCGATCCACACCTCGGTGTCCGATGCGCGGGCCTCGGCCAGCCCAAGACCGGCGCGTCGAATGCGCTGGTCCTGCCACAGATGACCGAGAGTCGGATCGCTGATATCGCAGTGGGCGATCAGCAGCTGGTGCGCAGCGAACGCGCTCGGATTGGCATCGGCCGCCGTCTGGCGGGCGCGAAAGAACGTCACCTGGAACCCCAGTGATTCGTGGCCAGCGGTGCTGAGCCAGCCGGTGAGATACCACCATTCGATGCCAAAATCGGGATGGCTGCCGTGATCGCGCGGAAATTGCAGTGCGTGGCCAGCAACCACCGGCGCCAACGACGGCTCCGACGGCGGTGCCGGAGGGTCCACGCCGGCCGCCAGCAGTAGCGGCAGCACCAAGGCCAGAATCGAGCGCCGCCGTGACATCACCAGTCCTCGCGCAGCGCGCGCAGCGCGCTCTGGCGGGTGGCAGCGCGCGCGCTCCACGCTGCGCTCAGCGCGCCGGCCGCCATCAGGCCCAGACTCAGTGCCCCCAGCTGTTTCCAGGGGATGACCAGATCGATGCTCCAGTGAAACGACTGCCGATTGACGACATACACCAGGATCATGCTCAGTGCCGCGCCCAGCAGCAGGCCGTAGCACACCGACAGGGCGCTCATCAGCAGGCCTTCCATCGCCAGCATCGACACGATCTGCTGCCGCAGCATGCCAATCTGACGCAGCATGCCGAACTGCGCCCGCCGAGCCAGCGCGCCGGCGCTGGTGGCCACGGCGACGCCGATCATGCCGATCAGCACCGCGACACCCTCCAGTGCGTAGGTCACGGCAAAAGTCCGGTCGAACAGCCGCAGCGAGCGCGCGCGCAGCTGATCGCTGCCAATCAGCTCAAGCCCGTCCCCCAGATGCAGCGCGGCGCGAATCTCGGCCGCGAGCATTGCCGCGCTGACCGGAGGCCGGGCCCAGATCGAGGCTTCGTTGGCGGTGCTATCGCCGGTATCGCTGATGTAGTCGCGGCGCGAGATGACGATGGCGCCGTCGGTGCGCACATAGTCGCGCCAAACTCCGGCCACCCACACCGGCCGCAGCTGCCCGTCGATCGGCAGCTGCAGATGCTCGCCGAGCCGATAGTGGTAGCGGTCCTGCAAAGCCTCAGAAATCCACACCGGCTGCGCGCTCGGATCGGCCGGCGCTGCGATCGAACTGACCAGCGGCAGCGAGTCGCCCGGCTTCAGAACATCGAGCTCGCGTGCGATCAGGACCACCGGCGGGCGGTCGGCGCGCAGCCATAGCTGGCGCAGCCGACGAAACTGCGCGCGCGCCACGTCCGGTAACTGCACCATGCGTTGTTGCTGCTCGAGCGACAAAATCCCGGTGTCGCTGTCGATACTGCGCAGCAGCTGCACATCGGCCGGCAGCAGCTTTGCCAGCCACAGATCGAACGAGCTGCGAAACGAATGCACCATGATGGCCATCGCGACCATCAGGCTGAAGCTGACGACAATCGCGCCCAGACTGATACTGGAGAGCGCGGCGCTGCCTCGCAGCTGCGCGATCGCGGTGTCCAGCGTCGCGTGCCCGCTACGCACCGCGCCCCGCAATAGCCGTCGCAGAATGTACGGCAGCAACAGCACCGCGCCGGCAAGCAATGCGGCCACTGACAGGTAGCCGGCCAGCGGCAGGTCGCGCACCGACGGCAGCGTGGCGAGCAGCGCCCCGAGGATCAGCAGCACCACGCCCGGACGGGGAGTGGACAGGGCCTGCAGCGCCGGTTCTACATCGCCGGCCTTGAGCGCCAGAGCCGGTGAGCGCGCCGCCGCCTCGCGCGCCGGCAGCCACGCGCCCACGGCGGCCGTGACGGTGCCGATGGCCACAAAGCCGATAAATTGCAGCGGGCCGGCGGCCACGGCCACGCGGCCGGCGCTCACCGTGCGATTACCGAGGCCGGCGCCCAGAAGGTGCAGCGCGCCCTCGGCCAGCAGCACCCCGAGCAGGCAGCCGATCGCGGCACCGGCCAGCCCGAGCACGGCGCCCTCGGCGAGCAGCGCGTGTCGCAGCTGAGCGCGCGTGACGCCCAGCGCGCGCAGCAGTCCCAGCGCCTGGCGCCGATGCAGCACCGCCAGTGATTGCGTCGAGAACACCAGGAACGCCCCGGTCAGCAGCGCCACCAACGCCAGCATGTCGAGGTTGACGCGGTAGGCGCGTGTGGCGGTGACGGCGCGCGCCAGCTCGATCGGTGCACTGACGGCGACGACGCCGGGCGGCAGGCGCTGCGCAAGTTGCGATCGGAACGCATCCGGAGCCACGCCCGCACGCAGCTGCAGGTCGATGCGATTGACGCGGCCGAGGCGTCCTAGGCTCCACTGCGCGGTGGCGATGTCCATGATGCCGAGCGGTTCGGAATCGGCGCTGTCGGGAAGAATCTGCACTACCCGCAGCGGCACGCTCGCGGCACCGACCAGCACCGTGAGGGTATCGGCGCGCTGCAATTTCAGCCGCTGTGCGGCCGCATGGCTCAGCGCAATGGTGTCGGGCGCGAATAGATTCCTGACCTGCGCACCGAGCTCGCCGGTCAGCGCCGGTTGCATGGCGCCGGCGCGAAACGCATCCAGCGCGATCAGCTTGAGCGGCGCCTGACCGCCAGGCAGCGTCAGTCCCAGCTCCAGCATCGGGCTGGCTACCGCGACCTGCGGATCGTGCGCGAGCTGGACGTACAGGGCTTCGTCGAAGCCTTCGCTCGGGCCGCGCACGATCACATCGGCGCTGCCAGTCAGACGTCGCGCCGCCTGATCGAATTCCGCCAGCGCCGCGGCGTTGATAAGAAACACCGCGCTGCCCAGCGCGACGCCCAGCGCGATGGCGCCCACCGCGGCCAGCAGATGCAGCGGGCGCTCGCGCCATTGCGCCTGGGTCAATATCCGCCATGCCAGCCGCACGGCGCCGACCGCGGCGCGGTGCGTCACCGGCTTGCGCCGCCGCCCGACATCAGCAGCCGACCGGCGCTGAGCTGCAACACCCGGTCGGCCGTGGCGGCAGCCGCGGCCGAGTGCGTGATCAGGATCGCGGCGCAGCCGCTATCGCGCTGCTGCGCTCGCAGCAGTGCCAGGATCAGCCGGGCCGAAGCGGCGTCCAGGTTGCCGGTCGGCTCATCGGCCAGCAGCAGGCGCGGCCGGTGCACCAGTGCGCGCGCAATCGCCACCCGCTGCAGCTCACCGCCCGACAGTTCGCGCGCGTAGCGCTCGGCCAGCGTGTCGATGCCACAGCCAGCCAGCACCTGCATGGCGCGCTCGCGTCGTTCCGGGTCACGCACGCCCAACAGGTCAAGCGGCAGCGCCACGTTCTGCAGCACACTCAGGTAGGGCAGAACGTGGAACGCCTGATAGATGAAGCCGACGTTGGCCCGGCGCCAGAGCGTGATCGCATCCTCCGGCAGGGCGCTCAGGTCCAGGCCGTCGAAAAGTATATGGCCGCGATCGGGTCGGTCCAGGCCGGCGATCAGATTCAACAGGGTCGACTTGCCGGAGCCCGATTCGCCCATGATGGCGAGGTACTCCGCGTCTGCGAGCTGCAGCGACAGTCGCTCGAGCACCGCCGTGCCGTCCGGGCGATAGCGCTTGTCGATGTCATCCAGCAGCAGCAGCGTCGTGTCAGTCACGCCGCGGAAACCACGGTACGAAGGCGCTGGTGCGCCGCTGATAGGCGGCGTACTGCGCCCCTTTGCTTTGCAGCGACAGCTCTTCGGTGAGCGGAATGCCGGTGACGCGCAGCAGGAAGTACAGCATCAGCGCCGGGCAGTACAGCGACACCCAGCCCCAGGGCGAGCCCAAGGCGAATACCCAGTAGGCCACCCATACCAACCATTCGAAGAAGTAGTTCGGGTGACGCGAGTAGCGCCACAGACCGATCTGGCACACGCCGGAGCGCCGCGCCGGGTCGGCCTTGAAGCGCTTAAGCTCGCCGTCCGCCAGGCTCTCACCGCCGAGCGCCAGCAGCCACAAGCCAGCGGCCGCCAGCTCGATCGGCTGCAGCTGCGGGGCCGGATTCATGCACACCAGCAGCCACGGCAGCGACAGCACCGCCAGCAGTAGCGCCTGCAGCTGAAAGAATCCGAACATGCGCCGATTGACCTGTCGCCCCCATTGCGCTCGCAGGCGCGCATAGCGGCGATCCTCGTGCGGGTGATGCGCGCTCACGCGCCAAAACAGATAGATCCCAAGCCGCAGACTCCACAGCATCACCATCGCCGCCATCAGCACGCGGCGAGCGGGCGCGCCGTTGCCCGCCAGCGCATAGAAGAGAACCACCGGAGCAAAGCCGGTTGCCCAGGCGATATCCACGATCCCGGCATTGCCGATGCGCACCGCCACCGCCCAGACCAGTGCCATCAGCACGAGCGCAAACAGCAGCGCCCACAGCCACAGGTGCAGCGCTTCAGCGAACATCGGCCGCGCTGGCACTGCGCGCTCGCGCCAGACGACGCAGCGGCGGCAACAACGCCAGATACACCACGGCGGCGATCAGCGGCGCGATCAGCAGCCACGCCAGCACGGCGCGTAAACCAGTCATGCCGAATTGCCGCAGAAACTGCAGCGGTGCGGCGCGAAACAGCTGCAGCATGCCGGTGATCGAGAACGCCACCGGCGCACTGCCGGTGAGCCGCTCACCGACGCGCACGTACAGGTAGATTCCAGGCAATTGCAGCGGAAAGGCCACCCAGTTGACCAGTTGCATGACGGGCTGATTGAGCCCCAGGCACACACCGACCAGCAGGCACAGCGCGGTGGTGGTGCCAAGAATCGGGAACGTGCTCAGGATCAAACCGAGCGCGACCGTGAGCGATATCTTCTCCGCAGTGATGCCCTGACTCAGCTGCACCAGCAGCAGCTCGCGTATGCGCCGTCGCCACCCCGGGCGCGCCGCGCGCTGCTGCTCAGCGGCGGTCGGTGCCCTCACGCACCGGGCCGCAACAGCAGACGCGCCATCGGCGCGTCCGGCGGCAGGCGCCACAGGAGCCGCAGCATGTAGCTGGCCATGGCGATATTGCCCAGTGCCAAAATCGCGATCAGCCACAGGATGCGCGCCGACCAGGCGCGCTCGCGGTAGGCCACCCACAGATAAAAGGTCAGAAAGGCGAAATAGCAGTCAAACAGCGTGGCGATGAACCACGGATGGGTCACCAGCGCCTGCGGGGTTTGCCACAACGGCACCAGCGCACTGGCCCAGCCGGTCACGCACAGCATCGCGATCAGCACGCCGGTGAAGGTCGCGCGCAACAACCAGATCACAGGCCGCTCCATTTGCTGCACCAGCCGGCCGACTTGACCAGTTTGCCCGGGAACAACGTGCAGCTGCCCCGATCGGGACCGGTTGAGCCGTAGAGCGAGCAGCTGGAACAGTCGGCACCCGACTCGGCGCCCTTGGCGCGCTTGGCATCTTCCACGTACTGCACCGCCTTGGCGGCCGGATCCTGCTCGCTGAGCAGCGCCGGGGCCGCCGCAGGTGCCACGCGTTGCTCGGCCAGCACCGCTCCGAGCGACAGTCCCAGCGCCAGCCGCTGCAACAGCGCCCGCCGCTCGGGACTTTCACGCGCGCTCATTAGTCCTCATGGCTCGACTCCGGCGGTGGAACTTGGCATCTGCAACACGATCTTACCGATGTGGCGGCTGCTTTCCATCAAACGATGCGCGTCGGCGACCTGCTGCAGCGGAAAGGTCGCATGCAAGTGGGTGCGGATGGTCCCGGCACTGAAGGCCGGCCACACCTCATGCGCCAGCGCATCGCGGATCGCGGCCTTGTCCTCGATCGAGCGCGGCCGCATGGTCGAGCCGGTGATACGCAGGCGCTTGAGCATGACCGGCAACAGATCCAGCTCGATGCGACTGCCCTTAAGGAAGGCGATGCACACCAGCCGGCCGTCGCGACGCAACAGCCCGATATTCTTGGCGCTGTAGTCACCGCCCACCATGTCGAGCACCACATCGACACCCTGGCCGCCGGTGAAGGCCTGCACCCGCTGCACGAAATCCTCGCTGCGGTAGTTGATGGCCTCGGCGGCGCCGAAGTCGCGACAGAAGCGCGCCTTGTCATCGCTGCCAACCGTGACAATGGGCCGCGCGCCGACGTGGCGCGCCAGCTGGATGGCGGCAAGCCCAATGCCACTCGAGCCACCGTGCACCAGAACGCGCTCATCGCGGCACATACCGGCGAGGTCCATCAGATTCGCCCACACCGTGAACCAGTTCTCCGGCAGGCCCGCCGCCTCGGCGAGCTTCAGCCCGGAGGGAATCGGCAGCGCATGGCGCGCCGGGGTGACGCAGTATTCGGCGTAGCCACCCCCGGGCACCAGCGCGCACACCCGATCGCCGATGCGCCATTCGCTGCTGCCGGCGCCCAGCGCCGCCACGCGGCCGGCGACCTCCAGGCCCAGCACCGGGGAGGCTCCCGCGGGCGGCGGGTAGCGCCCCATGCGCTGCGCGATGTCCGGGCGGTTGACGCCGGCGTACTGCACTTCAATCAGAATTTCGCCCGCGGCTGGCGCGGGGCGCGGACCTTCAACCACGCGCAGCGTCTCCGGCGTGCCCGGTGGGCCATAGTCGACGTATTTCATCTTTCGATGATTCCAGTGCGACGCAGCTTTGACAATGCTCGTTGCGCGAGCTCAGGGCAATGCTGAGTCCCAAGGCGACCGAGCAGCTGCTGGCGCTGACTAACCTGTCACGCCAGGAACTCGAGCAGCGCGTCAGCGCCGCCTATCGACGCCTGGGCTTTCAGCTGCCCGCGTCGTTGGCGGCGTCGGGCGGCGCCGAGGACGGAGTGCTCATGACGCACGGCAAGCAGCGGGTGCTGCTTCAGTGCAAGCACTGCAAGGCGCGCAAGATCACCGAGGTGGCGGTGCGTGAGCTATTTGGCATGATGGCGGCACAGGAAGCCGAGGCCGGCATACTGATCACCTGCGGCAGCATTACGCTCGAGGCCAGTCGTTTTGCCGGATTCGGCCGTATCCAGCTGCTCGACGGGGCGAAGTTGCTGGCGCTGCTGAGCCTGCAATCGGTAAAGATCGACACCGCCGAGCCTGCCGCGCGCGGCAAATCCAGCGCGCGCTAGCGGTCGCGCGTCGTAGCTGCGTCGCCGACACAATGACGCCGCGGCACCGACCGTGAACCGACGGCGTCGGATCAGGGGCGGGCCTCTAGAATGATATTGAATGGCGTCTCGGCGGCGCGCCGAAAGCGCGTGAAGCCGCCGCCTTCAACGACTACCTGGCGAAGACGTGCCTCGCCCGCCTGCGCCCCGAGCGCCGGCCCGCGCCGGGCCAGCGACACGGGTACGCAGATCAGCGAGGATGCACCGTAATAGACTCGACCGACTGGATTGAGATTGTCCTGTACCTGGTCGCCGGCCATTGGCTCGACAATCATGCAGGTGCCATCGGACTTCAGAGCCTGGCGGGCGTGGCGGGCGGCGCCGGCAGGGTCGGCCATGTCGTGTAGGCAGTCGAAGAAGGCAATGAAATCCAGATCCTTGGCTTCATACGAAACCGCATCGGCGACTTCGAACCGCACGTTGCTTAGGCCGGCATCCGCGGCCCGTGCGCACGCGGTCTGGATTGACGCATCGTGATAGTCAATGCCGACGAACTGCGACTGCGGAAAGGCCTTGGCCATCAGCAGCGTGCTTGCGCCATGGCCACAGCCGACGTCGGCTGCTCGTGCTCCGCGCGCCAGCTTGTGCGTGATTCCGTCCAGAGACGGCAACCAAGCCTCGAGCAGGTGAGCGTTGTAGCCGGCGCGGAAGAACCGCTCCGTGCCGTGAAAAAGGCACGGGTGATGCTCGCCCCATTCCATGCCTTTGCCCGATCGGAAATTGTCGAGCGCGCGCTGTTTGATATGAAATAGATCCTCGACGATCGAATAGGCTCCGGCCAGATCAACTGGCCCATTGGGGTTCGCAAGGCAAAGCGCCTGCTCTTCGCTGAGGGAATATTTTCCGCTGCTGGCGTCGTACTGGACGTAGCCGCCGGCGGCCTGATTGGCCAGCCACTCGCGAACGTAACGCTCATGAGTGCTGGTGCGCGCCGCCAGTTCGTCGGCCGTGACGACGCCTTTGGCCAGCGCCCGGTATAGCCCCAGCTCGTCACCCAGCAGTATCAATACCGCGCTGATCGCGGCGCCAAGATCTGCGACCGCCTTGCCTAAAAACGCATTCAGTTTATCTTCGCTGATGGCCATGACCCAGCCCTCCTTGGCTGTGGTGAATTGCGCTGTGAGTGCCTGCGTGGCGCACGAAAGTTTAACTGCGAATGATGTAGGCCGGAAAACTCTCGCGCCGTCGGCGTTGAGGCAACTCGCCGGTTGGCACTACCTGCAGGCGAGTTACTCCGTACCGATGTTTCAGTCTGCTCCCCAGTCAGTGCAGCTTGAGACGTGGCCGAAGGATGCGCGCTACGTGGCCGACGACAATCATCGCCGCACCGCGCAGCCAGCCGTGGATTGCGAGCAGGTGCATGCGGTAGAGCGACATGTAGACGAAGCGCGCCAGCCGGCCCTCGATCGCCATGCGGCCGCCGACCAGATTTCCCATCAGGCTGCCGACCGTCGAGTAACGGCTTAGCGACACCAGCGAGCCGCGATCAACGTAGACATAATTTTTGAGCGGCCGGCCGCGCATCAGCCGGTCGAGATTGGTCAGAATCGTGCCGGCCATCTGGTGGGCGGCCTGCGCGCGCGGTGGCACCGGCCGTTCAGAGCCGGGCAGCAGGCAATAGCAGCAGTCTCCCATGGCGAAGATGCGCTCGTCGCGCGTGGTCTGCAGTGTCGGGCGCACCACCAGCTGGCACGACGGCGTGGTCTCCAGATCGTCGAACTGCCGCAGGATGTCGGGGCCGCGCACACCGGCCGCCCAGATCTTGACGTCGGCGGCGATCGCCTCGCCCGACTGAGTCATGATCTGCTCGGCGGTAACGCTCGTGACGCGCGTTCCGGTCAGGACTCGAACCCCGAGAGCCTCGAGTTCGGCGCGCGCCGCGTCGGCCAGCCGTTCAGGCAGCGCCGGCAGGATGCGGCCGCTGGCCTCGATCAACGTGACCTTGAGGTGCGACTCGTCGAAGTCCTCCAGTCCGTAGTAGCGCAGCGCGGAGGCGGCGTTGTACAGCTCCGCGGCCAGCTCGACGCCGGTAGCACCGGCGCCCACGATCGCGACCCGCACGAAGTTTTCGGCGGCCGGATTCTGGCTCGCGGCGCGCGATGCTCGCAGGCAATGATTCAGCAGCTTGTTGCGGAAGCGGTCGGCTTGGGCGCGATCGTCGAGAAACAGACAGTGCTCGGCTGCGCCCGGGGTGCCAAAGTCGTTGGTGACCGAGCCGATCGCAATCACCAGGTAGTCGTAGCTGGTGCGATGCCGGCCGATGAGCTCGCGACCATCTTCATCGATCAACGGCGCGACCACGATCTGGCGTGAGCTGCGATCAATGCTCTCCATCGCACCATAGAAGAAACGGTAACCCCATTTGTGACAGTGGCTACGGTAGCCGACCTCATCCAGGTTGGCATCGAGCGAGCCGGCTGCGACTTCGTGCAGCAGCGGCTTCCAGATGTGGGTCAGGTTCTTTTCCACCAGCAACACGTCGTGCTCGCGGTCGCCGTAGCGGGCACCCAACCGGGTCACCAGCTCAAGACCGCCCGCACCGCCGCCAACCACCACAATCTGGGTTTTTTTCTGTGCCATTCAATGGCTATGGTAGCGCGATTCCGCAGTTCAAGAGGCGCCCCGCGCCTGCCGGCACGCGGTCTATAATTGGCGCATGAACTGGTGGGGCTGGATGATTGGTGGAGCGATCCTGCTCGGCGCCGAGCTCGGATTCGTCAATGCCCAGTTCTACCTGGTATTCATCGGCAGCGCCGCGATCATCGTCGGCCTGCTCGATGCCACGCTGGGTCTGGCACCGGAATGGCAGTGGGCCTTGTTTGCACTTCTGGCCGTCTTATCGATGGTGATGTTTCGTGGTCCGCTGTCCCGGCGGCTGCACCTGCGCCTGCCTTCGATGCCGAGCGGGCCTGCCGGCGGAGTCCTGACGCTGCCCGATGCGCTGGCGCCGGGCCACAGCTGCCAGGTCGAGCACGCCGGCACATTCTGGACCGTGCGCAACGAGGGCGCTACGGTGATCGCCCCGGGCGCCTCGGCCCGTATCATCAGCGTACAGGGCCTGACGCTGTTGGTCCGGCCGGACCCGCAGCCGCAGGCCTGAAGGAAACTCGCATGCCTACCTCAACCGTGTTCATCATCGTCGCCATCGTCGTGGTGATCGTGATCGTGCGCACCGCGATCGTGGTCCCGCAGCAAAGCGCCTACGTGATCGAGTCGCTCGGCAAGTACAGTCGCACGCTGCATGCCGGGTTTCATATTTTGATTCCATTCGCCGAGCGCGTGGCCTATCGCCACAGCCTCAAGGAGCAGGCGCTGGACGTGCCCGAGCAGATCTGCATTACGCGCGACAATGTGCAGGTCGGGGTTGATGCGGTGCTGTACATGCAGGTGCTCGATCCGCACCTGGCCTCCTATGGCATCACTAATTACAACTTTGCGATCGCGCAGCTGGCGCAGACGACGCTGCGCAGCGAGATCGGCAAGATCGAGCTCGATCGCACCTTCGAAGCCCGTGGCATCATCAACGCCAATGTCGTCGCCGAGCTGGATAAAGCCTCGGTCGCCTGGGGCGTGAAGGTGATGCGCTATGAGATCAAGAATATCGCGCCGCCGCGGGATGTGTTGTCGGCCATGGAAAAGCAGATGCGCGCCGAACGTGAAAAGCGCGCCGTCATCCTGGCCTCGGAAGGCGAACGCGACGCAAAGATCAATCAGGCTGAAGGCGACAAGCAGCGCGTAATCAAGGCGTCGGAGGCCAACAAGCAGCAGCAGATCAACGAGGCCGAGGGTCAGGCCTCGGCGATTCTTGCGGTCGCGACGGCGACGGCGGCCGGGCTGCGCGCTGTTGGCGGTGCCTTGAGCGAGCGTGGCGGCATCGAGGCGATGCAGCTGCGGATCGGCGAGGAGTACGTGCGACAGTTCGGCAAGATCGCCAAGGACAGCACCACACTGATTGTGCCGGGCAACCTGAGCGACCTGGCCTCGGTGGTCACCATGGCCACGAGCATCGTGCGCCGTACACCGGAGGGCTGATGGCTCAGGGTTTGAGCCGGTAGCCGGTCTTGAAAATCCACACCACGATCGCAAGGCACAGGCACAGGAACGTTAGCGTCATGCCGAGGCTGACCGCGACACTGACATCCGCGGTGCCATAGAAACTCCAGCGAAAGCCATTGATCAGGTAGACCACGGGGTTGAACAGTGTCAGCGTGCGCCAGGCGGGCGGCAACATGCTGATCGAATAGAACGCGCCGCCGAGAAAGGTCAGCGGCGTGAGTATCAGCATCGGAATGAACTGCAGCTGCTCGAAGCCATTGGCCCAGACGCCGATGATGAAGCCGAACAGGCTGAAGCTGGCGGCGGTCAGCACCAGGAACGAGGCCATCCATAGCGGATGCAGGATCTGCAGCGGCACGAACAGCGACGCGGTCAGCAGAATTACCAGTCCCAGAATGATGGACTTGCTGGCCGCGGCCCCGACATAGCCGAGCACGATCTCGAGCGAAGACACCGGCGCGGACAGAATCTCATAGATGGTGCCGGTGAATTTCGGGAAATAGATTCCGAACGAGGCATTGGACAGGCTCTCGGTGAAGAGCGACAGCATGATCAGCCCCGGCACGATGAAGGCGCCGTACGGCACGCCGTTGACCTGCGAGATGCGCGAGCCGATCGCGGAGCCGAACACCACGAAGTACAGCGCCGTGGTGATCACCGGCGTCACCAGGCTTTGCATCCAGGTGCGGCGGAAGCGCGCCATCTCGAATTTAAAGATCGCCCACACGCCGCGGCCGTTGAAGCTCAGTGCCATCACGGCGATGCCTGTCCGCGCTCGCTCACCAGGCTGACGAAGATCTCCTCGAGCGAGCTTTGGTGCGTGTTCAGGTCCTTATAGCCAACGCCCAGATCGCCCAGCCGGCGCAGCAGTGCGGAGATGCCGGTGCGCCCGGCGTTGGCATCGAAGCTGTAGTGCAACTCGGTGCCGTCGGCGCCCAGCTGCAGATGCCAGTCGCTCAGTTCGGCGGGAATGGCGCTCATACGGTCCTGCAGATGCAGCGTGAGCTCCTTCTTGCCCAGTTTCTTCATCAGCGTAATCTTGTCCTCGACCAGGATCAGCTCGCCGTTGCTGATCACGCCGATGCGATCGGCCATCTCCTCGGCCTCTTCGATGTAGTGCGTCGTCAGCACGATGGTCACGCCGCTGTCGCGCAACGCACGCACCAGCTTCCACATATCACGACGTAGCTCGACGTCGACGCCGGCGGTTGGCTCGTCGAGGAACAGGATTTCAGGTTGGTGTGACAGCGCTTTGGCGATCACGACGCGACGTTTCATGCCGCCCGACAGGGTCACAATGCGATCATTACGCTTTTCCCACAGCGACAGGTCACGCAGCAGCCGCTCAAGGTAGGCCGCGTCCGGTCTGCGCCCGAACAGTTCGCGGCTGAATTGCACCGTCGGCAGCAACTTCTCGAAGGTGATCGCGGTCAGTTCCTGCGGCACTAACCCGATCTTGCGGCGCGCGGCGCGATACTGGCGCACCGCGTCGTAGCCGTCGACCGTCACCGTGCCGGAGCTGGCGGTGACGATGCCGCAGACGATGCTGATCAGGGTGGTCTTGCCGGCACCGTTCGGGCCGAGCAGCGCGAAGATCTCGCCCTTGCGTATCTCGAGGTTGACGTTCTTGAGCGCCTGCAGTCCGGACGCATAGGTCTTGGTCAGATTGGAGATCGACAGCGCGGCCGGCATGGCCGCAACTCTATCGCAACTGCGCTCGGCTCACGATCCGAACCGCCGCGAGATTGACAGCCGCGCCATCAGCGGCTCGAGCGGATGCTGATGGATGTCGGCGCGTCCGCTCGGGAAGCTATCGATCTCGGAGCGCAGCCGATCCACATACCAGAACTGTGCCGCCGGCGCGTGAGTATTCAGAAGATTGTAGAGGCCGAGCGAAGCCGTCCAACCCGAGTGCAGGGCGTAATGCGCGTCGAGGTTGAGCTCGCCGAAGCCGCGGCCGTCGACCTGGCCGGGCAGCGTCGGTGCATTGACGCAGCCGGCGACGCCGGGAAAGTCGTGAATGGCCGCGGCGTTAACGCACGGACCGGAGGACAGCGCATAGTGACCGAGGTAGCGGAAGCTCAGGCCGCCGCTCCAGGGTCCCGCGTCGCTCAAGTACAGCGCCACCGATCCGCTCGCCACCGGCGCGTCGGTGATATAGCGGCCCAGGTGGCCGGTGCCGTCATCGAAGTCGCGCGTGAAGCGAGTGTGATTGGCGGAAAAGCTGCCATAGAGCTCCAGATTGCGTCGAAGCTGCCAGGTGACATTGAGCTCGGCACCGTAGCGGCGGCTGGGCGGCCCGGCTACGTCCTGGCCGATATCCGGATCGATGATGGTTTCCGACTGCTGCCACAGATTGTAGAGCGCCAGCGTGAAGGCGAGATCGGCCCGCGGCTGCGCGCGCAGGCCGATCTCCTGGCCTTCCTGGCGCGCCAGCAGCGGTGTGCCCGGCAGACCCAGACCGACACTTCGGTCCTGATCAACACCGCGGATGTCGGCGCTGTGAAACCCGCGGCCGGCATCGAGATAGAACTCGAGTTGCTCGGAAGCGCGGTAGATCAGACTCGCCTTGGGCTGCAGCAGTGACTGTGCGGGGCGACCGGCGTTGCTGTAACCGGCGGCTTGATGCAGGGCCTGAAGCTCATCCGCGTCGCTGCCGCGCTGAAAGTCGTCGCGAATACCCAGCAGGCTGCGCAGCCGCGAGCTCCAACGGATGCTCGCCTGCAGGTAGCCGGCCGCGGCGAACAGGTTCACCTGGTCCAAATCGGAGAACGACGCCGGGTCATCTGCGGGCGGTAGCGGGGCGCGCGCCTGCGTCGGCAAGCGGCCAACCGCGAGCGCATCGTAGCGGGTCACGGCACCGACCGACAGTTCACAATCCAGTCCGGCGCAGTGCCACGGCAGGCTAAAGTCGCTGCTGCCGCCGACGGTGTGACGATTTTCAAACTGTTCTTCCTGATCGCCGTGCACCGGGTCGACCAGGAAGTGGGTGAAATCGCTGTACATGTGCAGCTGGTTGTCGATGAAGTATCCCGACATCGACAGCTGTCCGCCGCCCAGCGCGCGAAAATACTGCGCCGAGGCACTGGCTCGCTGCGCGCGTCCGCCATCGCTGGGATCGAGCGTGCCGAATCGATCGACCACCAGGCCGGTGGCGATCGCCCGCAACGGAATGTCGGTGGTGTTGGTCCAGAGCTGGTGGTAGTACATGCCGGTCAGCGTCCAGCCGTCGTGCTGATCGCCGCGGCTGTAGCGCAGCACCAGGTTCTGCTTGCGGGCATCATCCGGATTGCTGAACGGGCCGTCGTAATGCTGATTCTCGGCGGCCGCCAGCAGCGTGCCGTGATCCAGCGTCGTGGATGCGAGCGCCAGGTAGCGCTGATAGTCGAATGATCCGGCGCTCACGCTGAGCTCGGTCGGCGTCGAATTGCGATAGGCCAGCCGTACGCTGCCGACCGAGCCGAAATCACCGACGTCGGCGTAGTACGGTCCCTTGGTGTACGCCAGTCCCGCGGCCAGCTCAGGAATGATGAAGTTCAGGTCGGTGTAGCCCTGACCATGTGCGGGGTCGGCTCATTCACCGGCATGCCGTCGACGAAGGTTGCCAGATCGGTACCGTGGTCGAGATTGTAGCCACGCATCAGAAACTGATTGGCTTTGCCCTCGCCGCTGTGCAGCGTCACGATCAGGCCCGGCACTGTCTCCAGCAGCTGGCCTGGGCGGTAGGCGGGCGTGAGCTGCAGTTCCTGCTCGGCCACCACGCCCTCGCTCGCGGCCGCGGCTTCGCCTAGCAGTTCCACGCGCACGGCCGACACCGTCACCTCGGACAGCGAGGCATTGAGCAGGGCGCTGGGGTCGTCGGCCTGCGCCGCCGCGGCCAGCACAACCCCCGCGAGCCCGAGCGTGCGTGCAAAGTGGGGCAGCAAGCTGGCGGATCCTCTGATGCGGGCTGGCGTGTTCGCTCAGGTAATACGCTCGAGGCTGCGCCGGCGGATGCATGCCGGCGCGCCGACGGTAAACCTAGCGGCCGCCCTTGAGGTGATCGATCTCTTCGCGCAGCAGCCGAACCTGCGCTTCTAGGGCCTTCAGCCGATACTCGTACGACGGCGCAGCCGACTCGGGCTCGGCTGCGACCGGACTGGCCGCTGCGCTCGCTGCGGTACCGGCCGCGTCGGCTGCCGCAGCGCCGCCGGCGAACAGGTGCGCGTAGCGTGCTTCGCGCCGGCCCGGCTCGCGCGCCAGCCGTACGACCAGTGCACCGGCCTCACGCTGGGCCAGTGCCTCGAGCAGCGCGGCGACCTGCTCGGCGTCGGTGAACTCCGCCATCCGAGCCGCGCGACTGCGCAGCTCGCCGGCGGTCTGCGGCCCGCGCAGCAGCAGCTCGCAGAGGATGGCGCGCTCCTGCGGGGTGAACTGGAATACGCTGAACTCGGTGTTGCAGAAGCGCTGCTGGTATTTCTGCACCCGGCTGCCGAAGCCGGATCGCTCCAGCAGCAGATGTCGGCGCGACAGTGCATCCACCGCCGCCTGCACCTCGGCCTCCGACAGCTGCAGCACCGGATCGCGATTGCTCTTCTGGTTGCAGGCGTTGGTGAGGGCATTGATCGACATCGGATACTGCTCGGGCGTCGTGACCTGCTTCTCGATCAGGCAGCCAATCACACGCGCCTCGTTGGCAGACAACTCGATATTCATGCGGTCATTATGCAGTAGAATGCGAAAATTCATGCGCATCGCGTCCAGCATCGTCGGGCATGCCCGGTTCGTTGAAGAGGTGGTCGCCGGTCGCCGCTCGGCGCTGCCGGTCGACATTCAGGTGCGTGACTCCTGGCGGCGTTGCCTGTCGGACTACCGCCTCAATCCCGACCAGACCCAGCACCCCTCGATGGTGTCGGTGGCGCAGCTGCGCCAGCGGCGCGAGCGTGCCGATCCGCTGTGCTCGATTGCGCGGGTGGAGATGGCGGCGCTGGCGCGGTTGTTGAACGCGCCAGTCGGCGTGATGCTGACCGACCACGACGGCGTGATCCTCGGCTACACCGGGGCCGCGAATTTCGCCGAGATCGCGCGCCGCGCCGGACTGCGCGAGGGCGCGATCTGGAGCGAGGCGGCGCAGGGCACCAACGGCATGGGCACCTGCCTGGCGCTGCGCGAGCCGGTGCTGATCCAGGCCGACCAGCATTTCCTGGCCAAGAATGCGGCCTTGACCTGTTGTGGCGCGCCGATCCTGGATGGCAGCGGCAATCTGGTCGGGGCGCTCAATATCTCCGGGCACCTGCGCCTGTCGCCGGCCCCGACGCTGGCGCTGGTGCGCCTGGCGGTGCAGAACATCGAGAACCGTGCGCTGCTGGCGCAGCACCGGCGCCACCATCTGCTGCGCTTCCATCCCCATCGTGAATTCATTGCGACCGCCGGCGAGGGGATACTGGCGATCGACCTCGACGGGCGCGTCGTTGGCGCCAACGTCGCCGCCTTGGAATGGCTCGGGGTACCCTCGCACCATAATCTGTGCGGACATTTCGTCGAGCGGATCTTCGGTCTGGACCTGTCCACGCTCGAGACCCTGCGGCGCGATCCGGCCTCAGCCGAGCCGCTGCCCCAGCGCGATCGCGGCTCGTTGTGCTACGGCATCATCCAGCCGCCGCACGCGGTCGGCATCAGCGCGCGGGCGCTACCCGCCGCAGCCAGCGCGCTCGAGGCTGGCAATGCGCTGGCGCAGGCCGAGCGCAAGGTGCTGCGCGAGGTACTGGAAGGCTGCGGCTGGAACGTGAGCCGCGCGGCCGCGCAGCTCAACATCAGCCGGCGCACGCTGCATCGCAAGCTCAAAACCCACGGCATGCGGCGCTACTCGGCCTGGAATGCACGCATCGACTGATGCGGAACTGAGTCAGTAGTGACACAGGGTATCGGCGCTGCTCACCGGATCTCTTAATATGCCGCGCGGATCCGCGGCCCTGATGGACTAACAGTGGAAACACTCAGCGAACACCGTTGCTTCGAAGGCGTCCAGGGTTTCTATCGCCACGACTCGCGCGTGATCGGTCTGCCGATGCGCTTTGCGGTCTATCGGCCGCCGCAGGCCGAGCGCGGCGCAGTGCCGGTGCTGTTCTACCTGGCCGGTCTGACCTGCACGGAAGAGACCTTCGCGATCAAGGCCGGAGCCCAGCGGCGCGCCGCCGAGCTCGGCCTGATGCTGATCACCTGCGACACCAGTCCGCGCAATACCGGCATCCCGGGCGAGGCCGACGACTGGGAATTCGGCGCCGGGGCGGGCTTCTACCTGAATGCCACCCAGGAGCCCTGGTCACGCAACTTTCGCATGTACGACTACGTGCGCGACGAACTGCGCAGTCTGGTGCTGCAGAACTTTCCGGCCCAGGCCGACCGGGTCGGGATCTTTGGGCACTCGATGGGTGGCCATGGCGCGCTGGTGCTGGCGTTGCGCAACACCGACCTGTATCGCTCGGTGTCCGCTTTCGCGCCAATCTGCTCACCGACGCGCTGTGCCTGGGGTAACAAAGCTCTGCCACGGTACCTGGGGCAGGACCGCGCCAGCTGGGCGCAATACGACGCGGTCGAGCTGCTGAAGCGGCGCGGCAAGCGGGCCTTTCCGGAAATCCTGGTTGATCAGGGCTTGGCCGACAAATTCCTGCAGCAGTCGCAGCTGCTGCCCGAGCAGCTCGAGGCCGCCTGCCAGGCGGTCGGCCAGCCGCTGCGCCTGCGGCGGCATGAGGGCTACGATCACGGCTACTATTTCATATCCACCTTCGTGAACGATCACCTGCAGTTCCACGCGGCCGCGCTTGGCGCGGCGTCGTGACCCCGGCACGGGTGGGGGTAATACGAAGGAGTAGAATAGGTCGCATCCACAGCGGCCCGGCACTGCTTCACATCCGGCAGCCGCGCGGAAGGAGCAGCACAGTGGCGATTTCCACCCCGGTGGAACCCGGGACGCAGCAGCCCCCGGCGCAGCGCGCGCCGGCCGGCGCGGAGGTGCCGCAGCCGCGGGAGCCCATGGTACGCGAGCCGCTGCTGGCGGTATCGGCGCAGCGCCGCGACGGCGCCACCACCCAGGAGGTGCGCGAGACACTGGCGGCCGAAGTACCGGTGGCGATGCAGTACAACACCCGCCCGCACGCTGTGATGATGGCCACGCCCACTTATCTTGAGGACTTTGCGGTCGGCTTTGCGTTGACGGAACGCATCGTCGCCGCCGCCACTGAGCTAACCTTGGCCGATATCCTCTGGACCGAACACGGCGTGGCGCTGGAGATGCTCATTCCGCAGCAGCGCTTTTTGGCGCTGCAGACCCGCGAGCGCAATCTGACCGGTCGCACCGGCTGCGGGTTGTGCGGCACGGCGACGCTGGAAGCGGCGATCCGCCCGGTGCGCAAGGTCGACCCGAATGGCCCGCGCGCCGACGCCACCGCGCTGCGTGAAGGCATGCAACGCCTGGCAGCGCTGCAACCGCTCAATGATGCCAGCGGGGCGGTGCACGCCGCCGCGCTGCTGACCAGCGACGGCGGTTTCACTGTGCGCGAGGATGTCGGTCGCCACAACGCCATCGACAAGGCGGTCGGCGCGGTAATGCGCGCCGGCCTTACGCCGCATACGCTGTTGGTGACCTCGCGCGCTTCGTACGAAGTGGTGCACAAGGCGGCGGAAGCCGGCTGCCGGATGGTGGCGGCCATTTCCGCCCCGACCGCGCTGGCGCTGCGCCTGGCACAGGAGGCCGGGGTCACGCTGATCGGCTGGACTCGTCCGCCGCGCCTGACCGTGTACTGCGGGGAGCTGCGATGAGCGCCCGCAAACGCGTGGTGATACCGGTACGGCCCGAGCCCGGTTCCGATCTGCCCGAAGCCGAGCGCCGCGCGGTGCTTGATTCGGTGCGGGAGAATCGCGCGCTCGAAGGCAATCTGCTGCCGATCCTGCACGGCATCCAGGACCGGCTCGGCTGGATTCCGCCGCGCGCCATTGCGCTGATCGCCTTCGAGCTCAACCTGTCGCGGGCCGACGTGCACGGGGTGGTCACCTTCTATCACTATTTCCGCCAGCACCCGCCCGGCCAGCACGTGATGTATCTGTGCCGCGCCGAGGCCTGCCAGTCGGTCGGGGCGGTGGCGCTGGAAGCACATGCCAAGCGCGCGCTGGGAGTCGAATTCCATGGCACCAGCGGCGATGGTCGTTACACACTCGAGCCGGTGTACTGCCTGGGCAACTGCGCCAGTGGTCCGTCGTTGCTGGTCGATGGTCAGCTGCATGGACGCATGACTCCGGAGCGCTTTGACGCACTGATCGCGGCGGACGGCAAATGACCACCACGATCTATATTCCGCGCGAAGCGACCGCGCTGTCGCTCGGGGCGCAGGCGGTGGCCGAGGCGATCGCGGCGCAGGCGGCGCGCAGCAACAAGCCGGTGCGCATCGTGCGCACCGGTTCGCGCGGACTGTTCTGGCTCGAGCCGCTGGTGGAAGTTCAGACCGTCGATGGCCGCGTGGCCTACGGGCCGGTTCAGGTCGCGGATGTGGCGGGCCTGTTCGCCGCCGGATTTCTCAGCGGCGGCAAGCACGCCCTGGGTCTGGGCGCGGTCGAGTCGATACCGTATCTCAAGAATCAGCAGCGCCTGACCTGCGCCCGCTTGGGGCTCATCGATCCGGTGAGCCTCGAGGACTATCGCGCCCACGGCGGTTACGAGGGCCTGAAGGCCGCGCTGACGATGCAGCCGGCCGAGATCGTCAAGGCGGTGACCGACTCCGGCCTGCGTGGCCGCGGTGGCGCGGCATTTCCGACTGGCATCAAGTGGAAGACCGTGCTGGATGCTGCCGGCGATCAGAAGTACATCGTCTGCAATGCCGACGAGGGCGATTCGGGGACCTTTTCCGATCGCCTGCTGATGGAAGGCGATCCCTATTGTCTGATCGAGGGCATGACGATCGCCGGTCTGGCCGTCGGTGCGACCCGCGGCTATATCTATCTGCGCTGCGAATACCCGCATGCGCACGCGACGCTCAAGCAGGCCATCGCCACCGCCTTCGACAACGGTTATCTCGGCAGCGACGTGGCTGGATCCGGTCGCAGCTTCGAACTGCAGGTGCGACTGGGCGCCGGCGCCTATATCTGCGGCGAAGAAACCTCGCTGCTGGAATCGCTCGAGGGCCGGCGCGGCCAGATCCGCTTCAAGCCGCCGCTGCCGGCACTCAAGGGACTGTTCGGTCGACCCACCGTGGTCAACAACGTCATCTCCTTTGCCAGCGTGCCGATCATCCTGCAGAAGGGCGCCGGCTATTACCGCGACTTCGGCGTCGGGCGCTCGCGCGGCACGTTGCCGATCCAGCTCACCGGTAACATCGCCCGCGGCGGATTGGTGGAGCGCGCATTCGGCGTGAGCTTGCGCGAGATGCTGTACGACTACGGCGGCGGAAGTCGCAGCGGCCGGCCGATCCGGGCGGTGCAGGTTGGCGGCCCGCTCGGGGCCTACTGGCCGGAGTCCAAATTCGATACCCCGCTCGACTATGAGGCGTTCGCTGCCGGTGGAGGAATGTTGGGCCACGGCGGTATCGTGGTGTTTGACGACACCGTGGATATGGCGGCGCAGGCGCGTTACGCGATGGAGTTCTGCGCGATCGAATCCTGCGGCAAGTGCACGCCGTGCCGCTTGGGTTCGACCCGAGGGGTGGAAGTGATTGATCGGCTGGTGGCCGGCGATCGTGCGGCGATGCAGCAAACTCTGCTGCGCGATTTATGTGACACAATGCTCAATGGATCATTGTGCGCCCTCGGAGGTCTAACCCCTTATCCGGTACTCTCCGCTCTCGATCATTTTCCTGAAGATTTTTCAAAGCCGGTGGCCGCCCGTGCGGCGCAGCGTTAATTAAGAGTCGAGCCAATGCAATCAATCGCAGAGAAGGATTTCGGTACCCCTAAGAGGCTGTCGACCCAGAAGGTTACCCTCACCATCGACAACCAGTCGGTGACGGTGCCGGCCGGCACGTCGGTGCTGCGCGCGGCTGCCGAGCTCGGCGTGTCGATCCCGAAACTGTGCGCGACCGACCAGCTGGATGCCTTCGGCTCCTGCCGCATGTGCCTGGTGCAGATCGAGGGAATGAAGGGCTATCCGGCCTCCTGCACCACGCCGGTGGGCGAGGGCATGAAGGTCACCACCCAGAACAACAAGCTCGCGGCGCTGCGCCGCGGGGTCATGGAACTGTACATCTCGGATCATCCGCTCGACTGTCTGACCTGCCCGGCGAACGGCCACTGCGAACTGCAGGACGTGGCCGGCGCGGTCGGATTGCGCGAAGTGCGCTACGGTTACAACGGCGCCAACCACCTGGATTTGAAGAAAGACGAATCCAATCCGTATTTCACCTTCGATCCGAGCAAGTGCATCGTCTGCTCGCGCTGCGTGCGTGCCTGCGATGAGCAGCAGGGCACGTTGGCGCTGACGATCGAGAACCGCGGTTTCGACTCCAAGGTGTCCGCCAGCCAGGCCGAGTCGTTCTTCGATTCCGAGTGTGTGTCGTGCGGCGCCTGCGTGCAGGCTTGTCCGACCGCCACCTTGTCGGAGAAGTCGCTGATCAAGATGGGACAGGCCGAGCACAGCATCGTCACGACCTGTGCCTACTGCGGCGTGGGCTGCTCGTTTCGCGCTGAGATGCGGGGCGAGGAAGTGGTGCGCATGGTGCCCAATAAGGACGGCCACGCCAATCACGGCCACAGCTGCGTCAAGGGGCGCTTCGCCATCGGTTACACCACCCATCCGGATCGCATCACCAAGCCGATGATTCGCGCCAGCATTTCCGATCCGTGGCGCGAGGTCAGCTGGGAGGAGGCGCTGTCGTACGCCGCCTCGGAGCTGCGCCGCATCCAGACCAAGTATGGGCGCGACAGCATCGGCGCGATCACCTCCAGCCGCTGCACCAATGAGGAAACCTATCTGATGCAGAAGCTGGTGCGAGCCGGCTTCGGCAACAACAACGTCGACACCTGTGCGCGTGTGTGCCATTCGCCCACCGGCTACGGTTTGAAGACCACCATCGGCGAATCGGCCGGCACCCAGGACTTCGATTCGGTGATGCAGGCGGATGTCATCTTCGTGATCGGTGCCAATCCGACCGACGGTCACCCGGTGTTCGCCTCGCAGATGAAGCGCCGGCTGCGCCAGGGCGCCAAGCTGATCGTGGCTGACCCGCGCCGCATTGACCTGGTGCGCACGCCGCACATTGAAGCCGCCTATCATCTGCAGCTTCGGCCCGGCACCAATGTCGCGCTGCTCAACTCTCTGTCGCACGTGATCGTCACCGATGGACTGGTGCACGAGGAGTTCGTGCGCGCGCGCTGCGAGATCGATGCGTTCGAGAAATGGCGCAGCTTCGTGGCCGAGGAGCGCAATTCACCGGAAGCGATGGAATCGGTCACCGGCGTGCCGGCGGCCGATGTACGCGCGGCGGCGCGCTTGTACGCCACCGGCGGCAACGGCGCCATCTTCTACGGACTGGGCGTGACCGAGCACAGCCAGGGTTCGACCGCGGTGATGGGCATCGCCAACCTGGCGATGGCCACCGAGAACATCGGCCGCCCCGGCGTCGGCGTCAATCCGCTGCGCGGCCAGAACAACGTCCAGGGCTCGTGCGACATGGGCTCGTTTCCGCACGAGTACCCGGGCTACCGGCACGTGGCCGATGAGGCCACGCGCAAGCAGTTCGAGGCCGACTGGAAGGTCAAGCTGCGGGTTGAGCCTGGGCTGCGCATCCCCAACATGTTCGAGGCGGCGCTCGACGGCGAGTTCAAGGCGCTCTACATCCAGGGCGAGGACATTGCCCAGTCGGACCCGAACACGCAGCACGTGACCGCGGCGCTCTCTTCCATGGAGTGCATCATCGCGCAGGATCTGTTCCTGAACGAGACCGCGAAGTTCGCTCACATTTTCTTCCCCGGCTCCTCGTTCCTGGAGAAGGACGGCACCTTCATCAATGCCGAGCGGCGCATCTCGATGGTACGCAAGGCGATGCACTCGAAGTCGGGCTACTCGGACTGGGAGATCACCCAGCTGCTGGCCCGCAAGATGGGCATGGACATGAACTACAGCCATCCGTCCGAGATCATGGACGAGATCGCGCGTCTGACGCCCACTTTCACCGGCGTCAGCTACGACAAGATCAACCGGTTGGGCAGCATCCAGTGGCCGTGCAACGACGAGCATCCGGAAGGCACGCCGACCATGCACGTGGGCACGTTCGTGCGCGGCCTGGGCCGCTTCATGGTGACCGAGTTCATCCCGACGCGCGAGAAGGTCAACGCCAAGTATCCGTTCATTCTCACCACCGGACGCATCCTGTCGCAGTACAACGTCGGCGCGCAGACCCGCCGCACCGAAAATTCGTCCTGGCACGACGAGGATCGGGTCGAGATCCATCCGAGCGATGCCGAGACGCTGGGCGTCGACAACGAGGACTGGGTCGGGATCAAGAGCCGCGCCGGCGAGACCGTGCTGCGCGCGAAAGTGACCGATCGGGTGCAGCCGGGCGTGATCTACACCACGTTCCATTTCCCGGAGTCGGGCGCCAACGTCATCACCACTGAGAACTCGGACTGGGCGACCAATTGCCCCGAGTACAAGGTCACGGCGGTGCAGGTCACGCGCGTGAACCAGCCGTCAGAGTGGCAGAAGCGCTTCCACGAGTTCGATCGTCAGCAGCAGGAGCTGCTCAACGAGGCGACGCATCCCAAGCAGCCGGCCAAGGCCACCGCTCCCGGCTGATGAGCGTCGAGCACCTGGTGGAGATGGCCAACGACATTGGCCATTTTTTCGCGTCCGAAACCAAGCGGGCTGACGCGGTGGCTGGCATCGCCAATCACATCCAGCGCTTCTGGGATCCGCGCATGCTGCGCAAAATCATGACGCACCTGCAGAACGGCGGCGATGGGCTCGAGGAGCTGCCGCGCGAGGCGCTGGCGAGTCTGCAGGGCGCCCAGGGCTAGGTCAGCCGCCGCAGCACCCCGATCAGATCGATCAGCAGCAATGCCAGGATCGGCAGCATGCTGAGCGCGAACCCGAGGCTGCGACGCGACGGTTCGGCGACGTAGGCGCGCAGGTACACGAACCGGCCGACCAGGTAGATCGCCCCCAGCAGCCCCGCCCAGTAGCCCTCGACCACGGTGGCGGCAATCCAAAGCGCCGGCAGCAGCACCACCAGCAGTTCCAGCGTGTTCATCTGCACGCGGTAGTAGCGTTCGAAGGTCTCGTGGCCCGACACCGCCGGTGCGCGGATCCCCAGTCGCTCGCGGCTGCGGCCAACCAGCGTGGCGAAATAGACGAATTGCAGCAGTGCCAGCAGTGTGACCAGTTCAACCAGCGCCATTGAGGTTCCCTGTCGAGCGGGCGCTAAGCCCGGAATGTTAGTTAAGAGTGGACGGTTTCAGCCAGCAGCCGCTCGGAGTTGTCCGGTGTGCGAAACACCAGCGGACGCTCGACCACCGGGCGCGCCGTCTGTGCCGACTCTACGATCTGCAGCACCCGGGCGTGCTGGGGCGATTTGTCGCACACCGGATCGGTGGCGCCGACATCACCGGTCAACAGGAACGCCTGACAGCGGCAGCCGCCCAGATCCTTGGCTTTCTCCGGGCAGCTGCGGCACGGCTCGGGCATCCAGGCATCGCCGCGAAAGCGATTGAAGGCCGGAGAATCGAGCCAGATGTCCTTCAGGCTTAAAGTGCGGGCCGACGGCAGGTTGATGCCGGGCAGCATGCGGGCCGCGTGGCAGGGCATCACCAGCCCGTCGGGCGCCACCACCATGAAGGTGGTGCCCCAGCCATTCATGCAGCGCTTCGGGCGGTTCTCGTACAGGTCCGAGATCACGTGCAGGATGCGCAGCCGCTTGCCGATGCGCGCTCGATAGTCGGCGACCACCGCCTCCGAGCGCTGCAGCTGCTCGCGCGTCGGTAGCAACTGCGCGCGATTGAGTTCCGCCCAGCCGTAAAACTGGGTGTTGGCCAGTTCCAGGAACTCGGCGCCGATCTCCAGCGCCAGGTCGATGATACGGTCGACGTGATCGATGTTGAGCCGATGGATGACGCAGTTCATCACCATCGGGAAGCCCTGTGACTTGATCAGCGTGGCGACCTTGCGCTTGAGCTCGAAGGTGCGGGTGCTGGACAGGAAGTCGTTAAGCTCGCGGGTCGAGTCCTGGAACGACAGCTGCACGTGATCCAGCCCGGCAAGCTTCAGATCGCGCATCCGGGTTTCGTTCAGTCCGACGCCCGAGGTGATCAGATTGGTATAGAAGCCCAGCCGATGCGCCTCGGCCACCAGCTGTTCCAGGTCCGGGCGACTCAGAGGCTCGCCGCCGGTGAAGCCGAGCTGCACCGCGCCCAGCGCGCGCGCCTCGGCCAGTACCCGGAACCACTCTTCGGTGCTCAACTCGCTCTGAATCTTGGCGAAGTCGACCGGATTGGAGCAGAACGCGCAGTGCAGTGGGCAGCGATAGGTCAGCTCGGCGACCATCCACAGCGGCACGCCGGGGGTAGCGGAAATGCTCTCGGCCACCGCGTTCATGGCGCCCCGCTGTCGCGCCACTCGACCCAGCCGTCCTGGGTCGCGGTCTGCAGGAATGCCACCACGTCGGCGTCGATCTGCTGCGACTGAAACTCCCGCTGCAGGTCGGCAATGATGTCGGCGGCCGAACGCTTGCCATCGCAGCGGCGCAGGATTTCGCCGGCAGCGCCGTTGAGCTGCACCATGCCTTCCGGGAACAGCAGTACGTAGCCGTTCTGCGCCGCTTCCCATTGGAAGCGATACAGCGACGCAATGCGCGGGAAGGCGGCGCGTGAAACTGCTGCCGGCTCAGCCATCGTTGATCCCATAGCGCAGCTGGATCGCATCCAGCATCGACCACAGGATATCGAGCTTCAGCTGCAGAATCTCGAGCGCGCGCTGCTGCGCGGGACGCGTCAGGAAGTACTCCAGCGTGACCTTGAGGCCGTGCTCGACATCGCGTGTGGCGAGCGGCAGACGCGAGCGAAAGTAGTGCAATCCGGCCGAATCGATCCACGGATAATGTTCGGGCCAGGTGGCCAGACGCTGACGGTGGATCTGCGGCGCGAACAGTTCGGTCAGCGACGCGCACACGGCTTCCTGCCAGGGCTGCTGGCGAGCGAAATTGACGTACTCATCGACCGCGAAGCGCACCCCCGGCACCGCGTGCTGCTGCGACCACAGTTCCTCACGCGATAGTCCGACCGCCTGACCGAGCCGCAGCCAGGCCTCGATGCCGCCGGCATCCTCGCCGTAACCGTCGTGATCCAAAATGCGCTGCACCCACAGGCGGCGCTGCTCCCGATCCGGGCAATTGGCGAGGATGGCGGCGTCCTTGCGCGGGATGTTGACCTGGTAATAGAACCGGTTCGCGACCCAGCCGCGGATCTGGTCGCGACTGGCACGCCCGCTATTGAGCATGACGTTGAAGGGATGATGAATGTGATAGGCCTGACCCTTGGCGCGCAGTTCGTGCTCGAACTCGGCCGGCGTCCAAGCTGGCTCGGTGCCGGCGGCCGCGACCGGCGAGGAGGTGGCTCGTGCCGGCTCGTTCACAGCGCGATCTCCAGGCCGTCGTGCGCAACTTCGACACCGGCGGCCTTCAGTTGCACCCGTTCCGGTCCGGCTTCGTCCAAAATCGGATTGGTATTGTTGATGTGGATCAAAATGCGGCGGGTACGCGCCGGCAGGCGTGAGAGCTGTTCGATCATGCCGCCCGATCCGCTCTGCGGCAGGTGCCCCAGATCGGCAGCGCGTTTGTGCGATACGCCGGCCCGAATCATCTCGTCGTCACTCCAGAACGTGCCATCCACCAGCACGCAATCGCTGGACTCGAACACCTGCGCCACGGTGGCGGGAACGGCCGCCAGGCCCGGTGAATAAAACAGCTGCCGACCGCTGGCTCGATCCTTGAAGATCAGGCCGACGTTGTCGCCAACGCGCGGCTTGTCGCGGTAGGCCGAATACGGCCCCGGCTTGCCAGCCACCGGCAGCGCCGTAACCTGCACGCCCGGCAACGCCGGGATCTCGAAACTGGTGCCGTCCACCGGCACCCGGTGCCAGTGCACGCCACAGAAGTAGTCCAGCACCTTCAGGATCGGCAAACCGGTGCTCAGATCCTCGCGCACCGGTTCGGTAGTCCAAAGTTCGAGCGGCGCGCCATGCTCGCGCAACAACAGCAGGCCGGTCGAATGGTCGATCTGTCCGTCCACCAACAAGACCGCAGCGATACCGCTGCCGCGCACGCCCTGGTGTGGCTGCAGGTCGGCATTCTGGGCGATCTGCTGGTGAATGTCGGGCGAGGCGTTGCACAGCACCCACTGGCGGCCATCGACCGAGACGGCTACGGAGGACTGGGTGCGGCGGCGCGCTTTGAGGGTTCCGGCGCGCAGGCCACTGCAATTGCCACAGTTGCAGTTCCACTGCGGGAAACCGCCGCCGGCCGCAGAACCCAAAACTCGTATCAGCACGGACAGCAGCCGGTCCGCGAGGTGGAGACCGCCCCGGGATTACCGGGGCGGAACCCGATCAACGATTGGCGACGTAGGAGTTGATTTCCATTCCGAAACGCAACACTTTGGCCGCTGGAGTTACCCACTTCATATGCAAGTTCCTTTGGTTGATCCGTCGACACGCACCGGCGAACCGATGCCGGATCGATTGTGCCTGCAGACCGGCCTCCGACCCCCCCAGGGATCCTTGAATCGGACCTCATGATTTTCATGAATCGGGGCCCCCGGGCCACCCGGGCCCCTGGGGCTGCAGTGAACATAGTGCGGTAGCATCCGCAGCGATGAAGCCCCGAGCGGCAGCATGAGTCTGCGGTTACAGATCAATCTGATCATCGCGGCGTTGATGAGCCTGTTCATCGGCGCCATGGTCTATGAGGAGATCCAGGATACCCGCAGCAGCGTGCGCGAGGAGATCGAGGGCTCCAACCAGGTCGCCACGCAGTTTCTGACCCGAGTGTCGTTCGTCTACCAGGTGTCCGGGCTGCAGGGCATGATGAGTTTTCTGGATCAGCTCGGCCGGATCCGAGCCAACGATGTGTACCTCTACGGCCCGGCGGGCGAGCTGGTGTATACCTCGCCGCCATCGACTTACAAGAGCGGACGCGACGCGCCGCGCTGGTTTGCGCACCTGGTGTCTCCAGCAACGACGCAGCAGGAGATCAGCATCGGCGATGGCCACCTGGTGATCCGCGCCAACTCGACGCGCGCGGTGCTGGATGGCTGGGACGACCTGTCGCGTCTGCTGTGGTATGGCCTGTGCGCGCTGGTGGTGATCAACGTGGTGGTGTTCTGGGTCGCCGGGCGGGTGCTCAAGCCGCTGCGCACCGTGGTGCGCGGCCTGCAGCGCATGGAGCAGGGCGACTATGAGGCGCGCCTGCCGCTGCTCAGTGGCAAGGAAGGCCGGCTGATGAGCCAGGCGTTCAATCGCACCGCGCAGGCCGTGGCCGACAGCGTCGCGGCGCAGAAGCTCGCGACCGAAGCCCGGCAACGCCTGCAGGAGAATCGTGAGCTCAACCAGATGATCCAGTCGCACATCGAAGAGGAACGGCGCAGCATCGCGCGCGAGCTGCACGACGAGCTCGGCCAGTCGATCACCGCGGTCAAGAGCATCGGCCTGTCGATCGCGCAGCGCACCGAGGGGCGCGACCCGGGGCTCAACGAAGCCGCGCGCCTGATCGTGGACACCGCCGGGCGCATGTACGATGCAGTGCACGAGATGATCCCGAGGCTGCGGCCGTTCGCTCTGGACAGCTTCGGATTGCCGGATGCGCTCAGCGACATGGCCGGCGCCTGGCGCGCGCGTCACCCGGAAGTGGAACTGCGGCTCGAGGTGGCCGATCCGCTGCCGCCGCTGAGCGATGCCGTGACCACCTGCGCCTACCGGATCGTGCAGGAGGCGTTGACCAACTCGCTGCGCCACGCCTCGGCCCGACACATCGTGGTGTCGGTCGGCCCGCAAGTCCAGGAGCTGGTCGTGCGGGTGGAAGATGATGGCGTCGGACTGTCGCCGGGCTGGGACGAGACCGGGCATCACGGCGTGCGTGGGATGCGCGAGCGCTCACTGGCGCTGGGCGGAAGCTTCGCGGTCGGCGCCGGCACCGACGGCGGCACGCATGTGACCGCGCGCCTGCCGCTGAGCGAGCACCCATGAAGCCGACCACCGTGATGCTGGTGGATGATCACTCGGTGGTGCGCACCGGTTTCCGGCTGCTGCTGCAGGCCGCCGAGGACATGAAGGTGGTGGCCGAAGCCGACAGTGGTGAAGCGGCCTGCAGCAAGTACCTTGAGGCCCGACCTGATGTGGTGGTGATGGATCTGGCGATGGCCGGTATCGGCGGCATCGAGGCGGTCAAACGCATCGTAGCGCGCGATGCCAGTGCCAGGATTCTGGCGCTGTCGGCGCATGCCGATGCCAGTCACCCCAAGCGCGTGCTGCAGGCCGGCGCACTCGGCTACCTATCCAAGCGCAGCGCTCCCGAGACCCTGATCGAGGCCATTCGCACGGTCGCAGCTGGCAAGCGCTACATCGACGCCTCGATCGCGCAGCTGATGGCGGTCCAGGACGTCACCGGCGATCACAATCCCACCGAGCAGTTGTCGCCACGCGAGTTCGAGGTGTTCGTGCTGCTGGCGCAAGGGGTCTCGGTCAATCAGATCGCCGAGACGCTGCACCTAAGCCCGAGCACCGTCGGAACGCATCTCTACAACATCAAGCAGAAGCTCGCGGCCTCGAACCAGGCGGAACTGACACTGATCGCGGTGCGCCACGGACTGATCGAAACCTAGCGGCGAACACGGCGCAGTCAGTGCCCGGGCAGGAAACCCCGGTGGTGCGCGAAGTGCTTGGCGAGAAAGGCCTCGCCACGCTCCAGAATGAAGTAGCGAAACGCTTCGGCCGCCGGCGACAGCGTCTTGGCCTGGGTGTTGACCACGTGCCAGCGGCGCATCACCGGCAAGCCCTCGCACTCGGGGGTGGCGATCAGACGATGATCCAGCTCCAGCCCGATGGTGTGCAGCGACAGCAGTGCCACCCCCATGCCCGCCATGACCGCCTGCTTGATCGACTCGTTGCTCGACATCTGCATGACCACGCGCGGCCTGACCTGGTGCGCGGCCATGAATTCATCCAGCGCCGCCCGCGTGCCCGAGCCCGGCTCGCGCACGATAAAGCCCTCGCCGGTGAGGGCGCTGGCCGCGACCTTCTCGGCGCGGGTGAAGGGATGATCCAGTCCGGTCACCAGCACGTGCGGGTGCATCGCAAAGGGTTCGGCGCGCGTGGGCCAATCCTTGGGCGGGCGGCCCATGATCGCCAGCTCGACGCTGCCCTGCTGCATCAAGGTCACCACCTGCTCGCGGTTGTTGCACACCTGCAGGCGCACCTCGATGCCGGGATGCTCGTCGCGAAACAGCGCCAGCATGCGCGGCACGAAGTACTTCGCGGTGCTGACCATGCCGACATCGAGCACGCCGGTCTGCAGGCCGCGGAAGCGCGCCACCATGTCTTCGGCGTCGCGCATCGCCGCCAGTACGCGGCGGGTGTGGGCCAGCACGTATTCCCCGACCATGGTGAGCGAGACCTTGCGGCTGGATCGGTCGAACAGCGGCAGTCCGACTTCCAGCTCCAGCTCCTTGATCTGCATCGAGACGGCCGGGGCGGTCAGGCCGAGCTCCTCGGCCGCGCGCGCGAAGCTCAGGTGGCGAGCCACCGAGGCAAATACCCGCAGCTGCCGGAGGCTCGCGTTCTTCATTAAGAAATACTTAACATCGAGATAATAATAAATGACTGTACCTGAATAATAAATCGCCCTTAGAGTGAATCCATTACGCAGGTACCCGAGACGACATAATGGCACAAGCGATTGAAAAGGCAGGTCAAACAGCGATCAAGGACGCCCGCAAGCGTTATACGGCCGGCGTCCTGAAATACCGGCAGATGGGTTACTGGGATGCCGACTACGTGCCCCAGGAAACCGATGTCATCTGCCTGTTCCGCATCACCCCCCAGGACGGGGTCGATGCGATCGAAGCCGCGGCCGCCGTCGCCGGCGAGTCCAGCACCGCCACCTGGACCGTGGTGTGGACCGACCGGCTGACCGCCTGCGATAACTACCGCGCCAAGGCCTTCAGGACCGAGCCAGTGCCCAATGTTGAAGGCCAGTATTTCGCCTGGGTGGCCTACGACATCATCCTGTTCGAGGAAGGTTCGATCGCCAACATGACGGCGAGCCTGATCGGCAATGTGTTCAGCTTCAAACCGCTCAAGGCGCTGCGGCTGGAAGACATCCGCATCCCGGTGGCCTACGTCAAGACCTTCAAGGGACCGCCGACCGGACTGATCGTCGAGCGCGAGCGCCTCGATAAATTCGGCCGGCCGCTGCTGGGTGCGACCACCAAGCCCAAGCTCGGCCTGTCCGGACGCAATTACGGTCGGGTGGTGTACGAGGGCCTCAAGGGCGGCCTGGATTTCCTCAAGGACGACGAGAACATCAATTCGCAGCCGTTCATGCACTGGCGCGACCGCTTCCTGTACGTGATGGACGCGGTCAACCGCGCCAGTGCGGCCACCGGCGAGGTCAAGGGTTCGTACCTGAACGTGACCGCTGGAACGATGGAAGACATGTATGAGCGCGCCGAATTCGCCAAGGAGCTCGGTTCGGTCGTCGTGATGATCGATCTGGTGATCGGCTGGACCGCGATCCAGAGCATGTCGAGCTGGGCGCGCCGCAACGACATGATTCTGCACATGCACCGCGCCGGGCACGGTACCTACACCCGACAGAAGAACCATGGCGTGAGCTTTCGCGTGATCGCCAAGTGGCTGCGCCTGGCCGGTGTCGACCATCTGCACGCCGGCACCGCGGTCGGCAAGCTTGAGGGTGATCCGCTCACCGTGCAGGGTTTCTACAACGTCTGTCGCGACCGCTACACGCGCCAGGATCTGCCGCGCGGACTGTACTTCGATCAGGACTGGGCCGACCTGCGCAAAGTGATGCCGGTGGCCTCGGGCGGCATTCACGCCGGCCAGATGCATCAGCTGCTGGATCTGTTCGGCGATGATGTGGTGTTGCAGTTTGGCGGCGGCACCATCGGCCATCCGGCCGGCATCCAGGCCGGGGCGGTCGCCAATCGTGTCGCGCTCGAGTGCATGGTGAAGGCGCGCAACGAAGGCCGCGACATCCGCAACGAGGGTCCGGAGATCCTGCGACGGGCGGCGCGCTTCTGCGGCCCGCTACAGCAGGCACTCGATACCTGGGGCGAGATCACCTTCAACTACGCCTCCACCGACACGTCCGACTACCTGCCGACCGCGGCGGCCGCGGTCTGAGCGTTGACCTGAGGAGCAGCGATCATGATGACTAATCCGGCCGGCCGCATTACCCAGGGACAGTTCAGCTTCCTGCCCGATCTGAGCGATGCCGAGATCGCATTGCAGATCGACTACGGCCTTAAGCGCGGCTACGCCTGGAGCGTGGAATACACCGACGATCCGCATCCGCGCAACACCTACTGGGAGATGTTCGGCATGCCGATGTTCGATCTGAAGGATGCCGCCGGCGTGCTACTCGAACTGCAGCAGTGCCGCCAGACGTTCCCGCAGCACTACATTCGCCTGATGGCATTCGATGCCAGCCGCGGCGTGGAGAGCATCGCGATGAGCTTCATCGTCAATCGGCCCAAGAGCGAGCCGGGATTCACTCTGCTGCGCCAGGAATCGCACGGACGCACGCTGCGTTACAGCGTGCACGGCTATGGCACCGAGCGCCCCGAAGGCGAGCGCGGCGGTGGCTGAAGCGCGCATGTACCGCATCGCCCCCTCGATCCTGTCGGCCGACTTCGCTCGTCTGGGCGAGGAGGTGCGCGCGGTGCTCGCCGCCGGCGCCGACTGGATCCATTTCGACGTAATGGACAACCATTACGTGCCCAACCTGAGCATCGGGCCGATGGTGGCGCAGGCGCTCAAGCCGCATTGTCTGCGCCGCGACGGCAGCCGCGCGCTGCTCGACGTGCACCTGATGGTCGAACCGGTGGATGCGCTGGCGCAGGCATTTGCCGCTGCCGGCGCCGACTGCATCAGTTTTCATCCCGAGGCCTCGGCGCACGTGGATCGCACGCTGCAATTGATCCGATCGTTCGGCTGCAAGGCCGGGCTGGCGTTCAATCCGGCCACCTCGCTCGAGGTGCTCGAGTACCTGCTCGACAAGCTTGACCTGGTGCTCATCATGAGCGTCAACCCCGGCTTTGGCGGCCAGAGTTTCATTGAATCGGCGCTGCGCAAGACCGAGCGGGCGCGCGCCTTGATCGACGCCAGCGGCCGCGACCTGCGGCTCGAAGTCGACGGCGGCATCAAGGTTGACAACATCCGGCGCGTGGCCGATGCCGGTGCCGACACCTTCGTCGCCGGCAGTGCGATCTTTGGCGCCGACGACTACGTCAGCGTGATCGGCTCGATGCGGCGCGAGCTTCAATGCCGGGTGCCGGCCAGTCAGGTGGCCTGATGAGTACGCCGCTCTACACCATCCCGGGCGCCACGGCGCCAGCCGCCGCGCCACTGCCGCCGGCCGCGGATGCGCCGCAGCCGATCCCGCGCACGGTGAGCGAAGTGCTGGCGCAGAGTCACGCCGATACCGTGATCGATGAGCTGGAGCGCGACCTGGTCGGGTTAGCGCCGGTCAAGGCGCGCATTCGCGATATCGCCGCGCTGCTGGTGATCGACAAGCTACGCATCAATCTTGGGCTGCAGGCGCAGGCACCGAGTCTGCATATGTCTTTCACCGGCAATCCGGGCACCGGCAAGACTACGGTGGCCATGCGCATGGCGCAGATCCTGTATCGCCTGGGCTACGTGCGCAAAGGTCATCTGGTCGCCGTCACGCGCGACGACCTGGTCGGTCAATACATCGGCCACACCGCTCCCAAGACCAAGGAAGTGGTCAAGAAGGCGATGGGTGGGGTGCTGTTCATCGATGAGGCCTATTACCTCTATCGCCCCGAGAACGAGCGCGACTATGGCCAGGAGGCGATCGAGATCCTGCTGCAGGTGATGGAGAGTCAGCGCGACGACCTGGTCGTGATCCTGGCCGGATACAAGGACCGGATGAATACCTTCTTTCGCTCCAATCCGGGCATGAGCTCACGCATCGCGCATCACCTGGATTTTCCCGACTACACCGCCGGCGACCTGGCGCGCATCGCCGACAGCATGCTGTCGCAGCAGAATTACCGCTTCGGCGCCGGCGCGCGCGCGGCATTTTTGGAGTACATCGAACACCGCATCGGCCAGGAGCATTTTGCCAATGCGCGCAGTGTGCGCAACGCACTCGATCGCGCCCGCCTGCGCCAGGCGAGCCGCCTGTTTGCCGATCGCGAGCGCCAATTTACTCCCGAGGATCTGATCACGATTGCCGAGTCGGATATCCGAGCTAGTCGCGTGTTCCAGATCGCGGCCGGACAGAACCAGAGCTGATTGGTAAACAAGTAATAAGGAGCCGCACATGCATCTGGGACGCACCACACTGTCGAAGTTTCTGATCCAGCAGTCCGATCGCACCCAGGACGCCAGCGACCTGGCGGCACTGCTGATCGACGTGGCCGCTGCGGTAAAGGCGATCTCTGCGATGACCGCCAAGGGCGCGCTCGGCGGCGTGCTTGGTCGCGTCGGTAGTGCAGCAGCGCACGACGACACCCAGGTCATCAAGCTCGATCTGATGGCGAATGATGAAATGCTGCGCAGCTGCGAGTGGGGCGGGCTGGTGGCCGGCATGGCCTCCGAGGAACTCGAACAGCCGTACCAGATGCCGGAAGAATTTCCCCGCGGCCGCCACCTGCTGGTATTCGATCCGCTCGACGGCTCGTCGAACACCGATGTGAACTGCCCGGTCGGGACGATCTTTTCGGTGCTGCGGCACGAGCGGGCCGAGCCGCCAACCGTCGCCGATTACCTGCAGCCTGGTGTGCAGCAGGTGGCGGCCGGTTACGCCCTGTACGGACCGGCCACCATGCTGGTGATCACGGTCGGCAGGGGCACGCACGGGTTCACGCTCGATCGCGAGATCGGCAACTTCATCCTGACGCACGAGAATCTGCAGATTCCGGCTGACACCAGCGAGATCGCGATCAACACCAGCAACGCGCGCTTCTGGGAGCCGCCGGTGCACCGCTATGTGACCGAGTGCCAGGCCGGAAAGACCGGCGAGCGGGCGCGCGACTTCAACCTGCGCTGGATCGCCTCCAAGGTGGCTGAGGTGCATCACATCCTGATGCGCGGCGGCGTATTCATGTATCCACGCGATACCAAGGATCCGAAGCGGCCGCAGCGTCCGCGGCAGATCTTCGAGGTCAACCCGATCAGCCTGCTGATCGAACAGGCCGGCGGTCGCGCCAGCACCGGCCGGCGCCGGCTGCTGGAGGTGCCGCCCGAGACTCTGCACCACCGCGTGCCGGTGATTTTGGGCTCGCGTAACGAAGTTGAGCGCATCGAGCGCTACCACGCTGACTATGACCGCGGCGCCGACCGACCCTACACCTCACCGCTGTTCAACGAGCGCTCGTTGTTCCGGCCCGAATCCCGCGCCTGAAGCAGTAGTAGACCTGCACCATGTCAGTAGCGCATCCGATCATCGCCGTCACCGGTTCCTCCGGTGCCGGAACGACCACGGTCATGAACGCCTTCGCGCACATCTTCCGGCGCGAAGGCATCAATGCCGAGGTCATCGAAGGCGATTCATTTCACCGCTATAACCGGGTAGAGATGCGCGAGCGCGTGGCGGCGGCCGACAGCGGCCGCGGCCCGCAGATCAGCCACTTCGGTCCGGAGGCCAACCTGCTGGCAGAGCTGGCCGATACCTTCGAGGAGTACGGCGCGACCGGCGGCGGCAGGTCGCGCCACTACGTCCATGATGCCATCGAGGCCAAGCAGCTCGGCGGCGAACCCGGCACGTTCACGCCGTGGCAGGCCATGCAGCCCAACAGCGATCTGCTGTTCTACGAGGGACTGCACGGCGGTTATGTCGCCGGCGATGTCGATGTCGGCAAGCACGTCGATCTGCTGGTCGGCGTGGTGCCCATCGTCAACCTGGAATGGATCCAGAAACTGCATCGCGACCGCAATCAGCGCGGCTACAGCCAGGACGCGGTGGTCGAGACGATCCTGCGGCGCATGCCCGACTACGTGAACTACATCTGCCCGCAGTTCAGTCGCACGCACGTGAACTTCCAGCGCGTGCCGACCGTGGACACCAGCAATCCGTTCATTGCGCGCGACATTCCGACCGCCGACGAATCGATGGTGATCATTCGCTTTGCCAATCCGAAGGGCATCGACTTTCCTTATCTGCTGTCGATGCTGCACAACTCATGGATGAGCCGGCCCAACAACATCGTCGTGCCCGGTGGGCAGATGGGGCTGGCGATGCAGTTCATCTTCACGCCGATGATCCTGCGTCTGATCGACCTGAAGCGACGCGCGGCCTGATGGACCCTCAGATGAGCCGCGCGGCCACTGCAATGCCGACTGTGCCCGATTCGACTGCACTGGCCCATGCGCTGCGATTTCTGGCGATCGACGCGGTCGAGGCCGCCAGCAGCGGTCATCCAGGAATGCCGATGGGCATGGCAGAGATCGCCGAGGTGCTGTGGCGCGATCATCTGACACACAATCCGTCCGATCCCGGCTGGGTCGATCGGGACCGCTTCGTGCTGTCCAACGGCCACGGCTCGATGCTGCTGTATGCGCTTGTGCTGGCGATCGAGGCCGGCGTCACGCGTTTCTGGCGCAGTTACTGCGGCTTCGACGGCGATGTCATCGGTATCGATCGCTTCGGCGAATCGGCGCCGGCGGCGCACGTGGCCGAAGCGCTCGGACTAACGGTCGCGACGATCGTAGAGCGCGCCGGCGCCCTGGCGCTGCGGGGAGTGCAGTCATAGATTCGGGCGTGGCATCGGCTCGCCCGCGCTGGCGTGACCGGCCGCTGCGCGCGGTGCTGTTTGATCTGGACGGCACGCTGCTGGACACGGTGGAGGCGATTGCCGCGGCGCTGAACCGGGCGTTGACCGAGCGCGACCTGCGAGCCGTGGCGGTGGCACAGGTGCGCCGGATGATCGGGCGCGGTGCGCCACTGCTGATCGCGCGCGCGCTTGCCCATCTGAACGTGGAGCTCGATGCCGCTGGTCAGGCGCAACTGCTGCAACGTTATCTGCAGCATTATCACGACATCGAATCCGGAGCTCAGGCAAGTGACGCGCTCTATGACGGCGTGTCCGAGTGCCTGCGTGCGCTCGATGCCATGGGACTGCGCCTAGCAGTTGTCACCAACAAGTCGCAGCAGATCAGCGCCGCACTGCTGGCCAGAGTCGGCCTGAGCGCATGGATCCGTGCGGTGATCGGCGGCGACAGCTGCGAGCGGCGCAAGCCGGACCCGCAGCCATTGTTGCTGGCGTGTCAGCTATTGCAAGTGAACTGTGGCGAGGCGCTCATGGTCGGTGATTCGATCAATGACGTGCAGGCGGCGCGCGCCGCCGGCATGCCGGTGCTGTGCGTACCGTACGGGTACAATGAGGGCAATGATCCGCGTGAGTTGCCGTGCGACCGGCTGGTGGAGACGCTGGCCGAGGTGCCCGGACTGCTAGCCAACGAATGGGCGCTACACACTCGCTGAAGGCCGTGCTGTGGGATGTCGACGGCACCCTGGCAGAAACCGAACGTGACGGCCACCTGGTCGCCTTCAATCAAGCCTTTGCAGAACTGGGCCTGCCGTGGCGCTGGAGCCAGGCGCGCTACGGCGAGTTGCTGCAGATCAGCGGCGGACGCGAACGGCTGGCGCACGACCTAGAGTCGCAGCCCGCGGCAACCGGCGATGCGGTTGAGCGCGCTGCGCTAGTCGAGCGCATCCACCGCCTGAAGAACGAGCTGTATGCGCGCATCGTCGTCACTGGCGCGTTGCCGCTGCGAGGCGGCGTGGCCGAGCTGCTGCAGGAGTGTCGTCAGGCCGGGCTGCAGATTGGCATTGCGACCACCACCAGCCAGGCTAACGTTGCGGCGCTGCTGGGTGCGCAGCTCGGCCCGGAGTGGCGCGCAGGTTTTGACGCCGTCGTGTGCGCCGAGCAGGCGCCGCGTAAGAAGCCCGATCCTCAGGTTTACCAGTGCGCGCTGCGGACTTTGAATCGCGCCGGTCACGAGGTGCTCGCGATCGAGGACGCCCCGGCAGGCGTCAGCGCCGCACGCGCCGCCGGTATCGCGGTGCTGGTGGTACGCAGTCTCTATTTTCCCGACGGCGCGGTCGACGATGTGATCGCAGTGGGGCCTTCTTTGGCGCGCACCGAGGGCTGGCGGCCGCAGGTCAATGCACCGAGCCGGTCACGCATTCAATTGCGCCAGCTGCTCGAGTGGCGCCGGATGTGGCAGGCCGAGCGCGCCGGCCACTGACCACCGGCAGGCGGCCGATCCGGCCGCACTGCTTCGCAGTTCGCGCGCGGACCTCTATACTGCCGATCACAGCACGGGCGACACCTGACGAGCGCCCGGCTTTTCATGAGAACGCAAATACACTGCCGACATCTTGGGTGTCTGCTGGTCAGCGCGCTGTCGGCTTGTGCCAGCGCACCACCGCCGGCGCCGATTGATCCTGCGGGGACCGCCGCGGCCTTCAGCGCGCGACGGCTGGAACAGCTGGCGCCAGAGTTGCCGACGCCTTCCTCCTCCTGGGACCGCGCGCAGTGGCTGCAAGCCGCGCTGCTGCTCAATCCGCAGCTCGCCGAGGCACGCGCGCAGGTTGCGGCCGCGGTCGCCGGCGAGCGCACCGCGGCTGAGCATCCCAATCCGACGCTGAACCTTTTCACCGAATACGTCGGTGGCGCGGCCCACAGCGCGAACTGGCTGTACGGCCTGTCGCTGGACTTTCTGTTGCGGCGCCCGGGCGAGCGCGCTCGCGCTCGCCACTCGGCCGCGGTGCAGACGGCACTGGCCAAATCCAGCCTGGCCGACTCGATCTGGTCGGTGCGCGCCAGCCTGCGTCAGGCGTTGCTTGATGTCGCATCGTCGCGCGATGAGGCGGCGTTGCTGGCGACCCTGATCGCCGAGCGGCAGACGCTGCTGGACTCGGATCGAGCCCGCGCCGCGGCAGGCGACATCGCCCGCACCCAGCTGCTGTCGGATGAACTGGAGTTGGCGCGCGCGCAGCAGCGCCTGCGGCACGAGCAGGCACGCGGCGTCGACGCAGTCTCGCGCCTCGCCGCCGCCGTCGGCGTACCGCAATCGACGCTTGATTCGCCACCGGCGCACTGGGACGAGTGGGCTGACGTCGATGCGCTTCACACCAGTTCGCTCGACCAGCCGCGCAGCGCCGCGCTGATCGGCCGGCCGGAGATGGTGCAGGCATTGCGCGAGTACGACCTTGCCGAGATTGGCCTGCAGAATGAGATCGCCAAGCGCTGGCCCGAAGTGCACCTGACGCCGGGCTACGCCTGGGGAGACCAAGGCGTACGCGAGGATCCGTTGAACGACTTCTCGCAGGAGACTGCTCTGGGCGTCAATTTCGAATTGCCATTGTTCAATCAGCATCAGGGTCCGATCGGGGAGGCGCTGGCGCGCCGCAATGCCGCCGGCCAGCATTTGATTGCGGTGCAGGCGCAGCTGTTCGAGCAGATCGATCGGGCCGAGCTCGCTTGGCCGCGCGCGCGCGCGGCCTGGGACGACGCCGTCGGCATGAGCGCCATCGCCGACAGGCAACAGGCCGCCGAGCAGCGCGCACTCGAAGCCGGTGCCGGGGATCGCGCCGCTGTGACCGGCGCGCAGTTGGCCGCCACCGAAGCGCAGCTGCTGCGACTGGCGGCCGCCTACGACGCCCAGTCGGCTTTCGGTGCCCTGGAGGATGCCTTCCGCCGCCCGCTCCAAGGCAGCGAGGGCGAGCTGTCCCCGCCGCAGGTGCCGCAGTCATGAAAGGCGCGCTGCCGGTGCTGTGCCTGCTGCTGGCGGCGGCGGCAACGCACGCCGACGACGATGATGAAGCGCGTCCGGCCGCAGCGCCAAACAACTCCGGCGTGTTTGAGCTCAGCACCTCGCAGCAGCAAGCGGTGGGGATCCGTATTGATCATCCGACGCAGATGTCCGGACCGCAGCAGGTCGACGCTTACGGCTTGGTACTCGATCCGGTGGCCTTGATCAGCGATGCCGGCCACGTCGACAGCACTGCGGCAGCCGCTGAAGCGGCCGCTGCCGATGCTGCGCGAGTCGACAGTTTGTACCGCAACAATGCCGACGCCTCGCTCAAGGCGCTGCAGAGCGCGCGCGCCCAGCAGGCCGAGGCCGCCGCCCAGGCGCAGACCGCGGCCGCGACTTTCCGGCTGCAGTGGGGCCCGATTGCGACCATGGATGCGGCCGCCCGCAAGCAGTTGATCGGGCAGCTCGCCGACGGGCAGCGTCTACTGGTGCGTGCCGACGTGCCCGGACAGGCGATCCTCGGCACGCTCGCGCCGCGGGCGCTGGTTGTTATTGATCAGGTCAGCCTGACGGCGCGGGTCCTTGGACCGCTGCCGCGCACCGATTTGCAGTCGCAAAGCAGCGGCTGGTTGCTGGAGCTCGAACGCCGCCCCGAGGGGCTGGGGCCGGGCGCCCGCACTCACGTGCGACTGCAGGCGACGCGTTCGAACGGCGTGATGGTGCCGGCGGCGGCGCTGCTGTACAGCGATCAGGGCGCATACGTGTTCCGGCAGACTCGAGAGCAGGGCGACAAGGCGCAGTACGCAGCGGTGCCAGTCAAGCTGCTGCTGCGAATCGGCGAGGGCTGGCTGGTCGACGGGCTGGATGACGACGACAGCATCGTGGTGCAGGGGGCCGGCGTGCTGTGGTCGCTCGAGGGCCTCAGCTCGTTCTCGGCCGCGGAAGAGGAACACGACTAGCGATCATGCTTGCCACTATCGTTCGCGCGTCGCTTGCGTATCCAAAAATCGTCACCGCGCTGTCCCTGCTGATCGCCATGCTCGGTGGCTACGCGCTGCTCAATGCGCGCCTGGACGTGTTTCCCGACTTCGCGCCGCCGCACGTGCTGGTACAGGCGGAAGCTCCCGGCCTGGACGCCACCCAGGTGGAATCGCTGGTGACACGGCCGCTGGAGGGATTGCTCGAGGGTGCTGAAAACGTCGAGGCAGTGCGCTCGACTTCGAGTCAGGGATTATCGGCGATCCAGGTGGTATTCACCCGCGAGGGCGATCCGTATCGGCAGCGCCAGGTGATCACCGAGCGGCTGGGCGACTCGGCCTCGCTGCTGCCCGCAGGAGTGGGTCCGCCGTTGCTATCGCCGTTGAGCTCGTCGATGGAGTATCTGGTCCATTTCGGATTCACCAGCGATCGCTTGTCATCGATCGAACTTCGCGATTTGATACGCTGGTTCGTCAAGCCACAGATTCTGGCCGTGCCCGGCGTATCGCAGGTGCAGATCTTCGGCGGCGACTCGCGCGAACGCCAGCTGCTGGCCGATCCGCTCAAGCTGCAGGCCGCCGGGGTCACGCTCGATGAGCTCGACGAGGCTGTGCGGCGCGGCACCCAGCTGATTGGCGGCGGCTATCTGGAGACACCGTCGCAGCGCATCGTGCTGCAGGCGCAATCACCCGGCGATTCGCTGGCCTCACTGGCACAGGCGGTGCTACCGACGTCGGGCAACACGCCGGTGCGCATCGGCGATGTCGCCACCGTGCGCGACGGTGCCGCGCCGCGCTTCGGCGATGCGATCATCGGCGGCAAGCCCGGCATCCTGGTCGAGACCTCCTCGCAGTACGGCGCCAACACGCTCGATGTGACTCGCGAGCTGGAACAGCGCCTGGACACGATCGCGCCGGCACTGGCGCGCCAGGGGGTTCAATACCATCCGGCGCTGCTGCGGCCGGCAAGCTTCATCGAAAGCGCGATCGCCAAGCTGGGCAATTCGCTGCTGATCGGTGCGGCACTGGTGGTCGTGCTGTTGCTGCTGACGTTTCGCGACTGGCGCGGCGCGTTCGTCTCGTTCAGCTCGATTCCGGTGTCGCTGCTGGCGACCATCTGGATCCTGACCAGCCGCGGAATCACACTCAATACGATGACGCTGGGCGGCCTGGTCGTGGCACTCGGTGTGGTGGTGGATGACGCGGTGATTGACGTCGAGAACATCACCCGCCGCCGGCGCGCCGCCGGTGAGAATGTCGATGTGCGATCGCTGCTGCTGAATGCCTCGCTCGAGGTGCGGCGCCCGGTGTTTTACGCCACCGCCGCGGTCGCGGTCGCGTTCCTGCCGATCCTGATGCTGACCGGAATCCAGGGTTCGTTCTTCCAGCCGCTGTCGACGGCGTTTCTGCTGGCAGTTGGCCTGTCGCTGCTGGTGGCGATGAGCGCCACGCCGGCGCTGTGCGCGCTGCTGATGAACTCCTATACGCCGCGACCCGAGGCGGCGTGGCTGCATCGCTGCAAGCAGGCGCAGCAGTGGGCGATCACACGCCTGCAGCCGCACCCGGGCTTGGTGCTGGCGATCGTACTGCTGTGCGGCGCCGCTGGTGTGGCGCTGCTGCCGTTGCTGGGCTCGCGCCTGCTACCGGATTTTCGCGAGGACTATCTGATCGCGCACGCCGCGCTGCGACCCGGCATTTCGCTGCAGGAGACCTCGCGCGTCGGCCAGCGCATCGCCCAACGTTTGGCCGCGATTCCTGGTATCAAGAGCGTGGCCGAGCAGATCGGCCGCGCGGAGAACGGCCAGGATCCGGATGCGCCGAACAAGAGCGAGTTCGAGATCCAGCTCGATCGCGCGCAGGGCGCAGAAGCCGAACAGGTCGAAGCCAAGATCCGCGCTGTGTTCGACAACTATCCCAACCAGTTGGTCGAGATCTACTCGGTGCTGGCCGAGCGCATCGGCGAGACGCTCTCGGGCGAGGGTGCGCCATTCTTCGTCAGCGTATTTGGCCCGGATCTGGATACCGATGATCAGGTGGCCGGCGAGATCGCCGAGCTGCTGCGAGCCTGGCCGCAGAGCGGCACCGTCCGGCTCGAGGTGCCGCCGCGTCAGCCGGAACTTCGTATCGAGTTGCGGTCCGAGCAACTGGCGCTGTACGGCCTGCAGGCGGCCGATGTGCTCAAGACCGTGAACGCTGCGTTCCACGGCACCGAGGTCGCGCAGCTCAATCAATCCGATCGCAGCGTGCCGATCGTGGTTCGCGTCGCCGGCGTGGACAGCACCCCGCAGACGGTGCGCGATCTGGTGCTGCATGGGCGCGAAGGAGCGCTGGTGCCGCTATCGGCGGTCGCCGAGCTGCAGATGGTATCGGCGCGCAGCCTGATCAGTCACGAAGCCGGTCTGCGTCGGCAGGTGGTGATCGCCAATCCGCAGACCACCGACCAGGCAGGCTACGCGCGCGCTGCGCGCGCGACCATTGCCGAGCACGTCAAGCTGCCACCGGACGTGTACCTGCGCTACGGTGGCACCGCGCCGGCGCAGTCCGCCGCGGCCCGAGAACTGCTGCTGCATTCAAGCGCGGCGTTGGTGCTGATCGTGCTGCTGCTGGCGCTGTGCTTTGGGCAGAGCCGGCACGTGGCTTTGGTGCTGGTGGCGTTGCCCAGCACCTTGCTCGGTGGAGTCATCGCGGTGGCGCTCACGGGCGGCTCGCTGTCGCTCGGGGCGATGGTGGGCTTCGTGGCGCTGTTCGGCATGGCCGCGCGCAACACCATTTTGCTGATCTCGCACTACGATCATCTGGTTAACGCCGAGCAGCAGTCATGGAGTGCGGCTACGGCACTGCGCGGAGCCGAAGAGCGCTTGACGCCGGTGCTGTTGACAGCGCTGCTGACCGGACTGGCGCTGCTGCCGGTGGCCATCCAGTCGCATCAGCCCGGACACGAGATCGAAGGTCCCATGGCGGTGGTCATTCTGGGCGGACTGGTGTCCTCGACGCTGGTGAGCCTGGTGCTGGTGCCGCCCCTGGCAGGTCGGTGGCTGCGCTACGGGCCGCTTCGCGCGGTCAATTAAGGGACTGCGGCGGTTTGGTAACACTTACGCGCCAGTCTGTAGCCTTTATGGCACTCCTTACAATGATCGCGCGGAATTGCCGCGATAAGCCTTTGTTTGATAACAGCAACGATGTTGCCAACGTACAACATCGGTTGGCACGTCGCTTGCTGATTGCTTGCGTGGGGTTCCTGCACCCAAGCAGGTTGCCTGGTTGCAGCACCGCTGCCAGCCGGCGTCGCGAGAAGACAACAATTTGGAGTTACCTAATGAAGAACATTTTTGCATCTCACTCTTACCGAGGGCTGTGGGTCGCTGGCGCCCTATTGCCTTCACTGATAGCCCCGGCGATGGCCGTCGACCTGGCCACCGCCGATGGCTCCTGGACCTTTTCGATCGATGGCAACGTCAACGCGGACTACGTCTATTCGAGTTGCGAAAGCCCCAACGCCACTTCGGCCGCGGTCGCGGCGGGCGGCGGCCTGACCTGCGTGGGCGGTGCTAACGGCAATAGCGTCTCGAGCATCGACAACGGCCTGTTGCCTGCGGCCTTCGTGTTTGGCGTCGCGACCACGCAGGACGGCATCGACATCGCCGCGCACCTGGGCGTGTATCCGGGCATCGACACCCACACCGGCGGCAACCCCAATGGCGGCGGCAGCAACGCGGCGCTCGGTACCGCCGGACTGGACGTTCGCCAGGTGTACGCCACCTTCGGCAACAAGGACTGGGGCACCGTGCTGATTGGCCGACAGATCGGTCTGTTCGGAGCGGACGTCATTCTGAACGACATGACGCTGCTGGGCGTCGGCGCTCCAGGCGGCGCGGCCTCGGCGGCTCCAGGCAACACCACCTTAGGTGGTATCGGCTGGGGTTACGTTTACACCGACTGGCTGGCGCAGATCGACTACACGACCCCGGACTTCTCCGGCTTCACTGTGACCGGCGGCGTTTTCAATCCGCTCAGCAATCAAGCCACCGCGGACACGAAGAAGGCACCGGGTTTCCACGCCAAGGCCGCTTGGAAGTTGCCGATCGCTGACGGCACCTCGTTCTATGCGTCGGCGGCGTTCATCAGCCAGGACCAGGACTACGAGTCACCGGTGGTGGGCCACGTCGGCTACACCAGCACCGGCGAGGATATCTTCCTCAAATTCGATGTGCAGAACTTCGAGGTGTTCGGCTACTACTACCATGGCAACGGACTGGGCACGATCGGATTGTTCCTGCTGGCCGATGACGGGCTGGGCCACAAGCGCAACTCGGACGGCTACCTGGCGCAGGCCACGTACAAGTTTGGGCCGGTTAAGCTCGGCGTGAACTACGGCGACAGCCGACTGGATAATGCCGGCGCACTCGATGCCGGTGGTCCTTTCCTGATCCGTAGCAACCGCAAGGCCACTGCGGGCGCTTACTACTCTGTGACGAAGAACCTCACCTTGCTGGCTGAGTTCAGCAACACGCGCAGCGAAGCGCAGAACGGTGACAGCGACAAGGCCAACACGTTCAACGTCGGCGCCTTCGTGGCGTTCTAAAGAGATCGATACGCGGACCCGGATCACCGGGCCGGACGATCGTGGCGCGGGCGCTCTCAAGGCGCCCGCGCTTTTTTTTGCCTTGGGATTGCGTGGCAGCGAGCGTCAGAGATAGCGCGCGCAGCGTGCTGCAGAGCATCGGTCGCGCAGCGTCATTTGGGCATCTCTTGAGTCGCGCCACAAGGCCCCGCGCTTGTGCCATTTCTGACGCAAGTTTGTAGCGAACGCGTCGCTGGGAGTCTCGGGTCGTCGGGAAAGAGTCCTACCAACAGACCGGACTTAGGACTATGATAACAAGTGAGGTTTAGGAAATTACAAGCAGGCGGTCAGGAACTGGCACGAAGCCTGCTAGGGGACAAACGGTCGCGATGCCATGCACGTGACCGCGTCTGCGCTCTTTAGTGCAGATGAGCGGGGTGGTGGCAGTGCTCACCGTTAGAACGTATAGAACGATACAACGCGAATTGAGGAGAACTGCGTATGCTATTTGAACGTGAGGGAAGGCTATGGACGTTTTGTGCCATCCTGGCACTCGGAGGGTCCTGTGCCGCTGCAATCGGAGATGAGGTCGCCGATCGCGCCAAAAATCCCGATCTGTGGGCGGCGCCAGGTGGAGACCAGTCCCTCACGCGGCATAGCCGTCTGAAGGACATCAACACCAGCAACGCCAGCAAGCTGACGATGGTGTGGTCACAGTCGAGCGGCACCCTGCGCGGCCATGAGGGCCAGCCCCTGGTGGTGGATGTCGGCGGCGTTCCCATGTTCTACATGGAGAGCGGCTGGCCGAACATCGTCCAGGCACTGGACCTGAGCGACCCGGATCATCCGAAGGAGATCTGGAACTACAAGAAGACCACCAATCGCGATGACTCGGCAGTGCCGCGCGCCTGCTGCGACACCGTCAACCGTGGCATGTCCTATGCGGACGGCAAGCTCGTGTTCGGCACCCTGGACGGCTTCGTGATCGCTTTGGATGCGAAGACCGGCAAGGAGCTCTGGGTCGTCAAGCACGCCTATCCGGACAAGGGTGAGACCATCACGCCGGCGCCGCTGATTGCGGACGGCAAGGTGATCATTGGCTTCGGCGGCGATGAGTTTGCCGCGCGCGGCCGCTTGACTGCCTACAATCTGGCTGATGGCAAGAAGGTGTGGGAGTTCTACAGCACCGGCACTGACCAAGACATCGGTCTGACCAAGGAGACCAACAAGAAGCATCCGGAATATGGCACTGCCGGTAAAGACATCGGCATTTCCAGCTATCCGGGCGACGAGTGGAAGCGTGGCGGTGGCGCCCAGTGGGGCTTCTACAGCTTCGATCCGGAGCTGAAGCTGGTGTACACCTCGAGCGGCAACCCCGGCCTGTGGAGCCCGTCGTATCGTTGCAAGTACAAGACGCATGAAGAGTGCAACAACGGCACGCAGGACAACAAGTTCTCGATGAGCATCTTCGCCCGCAATGTCGACACCGGCGAGGTCGTCTGGGTCTATCAGATGACGCCGTTCGATCAGTGGGACTATGACGGCATCAACGAGAACATGCTCGAAGACGCGACGGTCGATGGCAAGATGCGCAAGATCCTGATCCATTTCGATCGTAACGGCTTTGCCTACGTGCTCGATCGTACCGACGGCACGCTGCTGCGCGCCAACAAGTACGTGACCACCAACTGGGCCGAGAAGGTCGACATGAAGACCGGCCGGCCGATCAAGGTGAAGGAGCATTCTCCGTTCGCCGTAAACGGCAACACCCAGGCCTGCCCGTCAGCGATGGGCGGCAAGGATCAGCAGCCTTGTGCGATTGATCCGAGCGAGCCTGGCATGGCGTACTGCCCGACCAATAACTGGTGCATGGAAGACGAGCCGCAATCGCGTTCACACACCCAGCAGGGCACGGTGTACGTGTTTGCCAACGTCTTCATGTATCCGGAGAAGCCGGGCATCACGGGCAAGTTCAAGAAGTTCAACGTCCTGACGGGCGAGACTGTGTGGGAGATTCCGGACCCGTACCCGAATTGGGGCGGCGCTCTGGTAACCGACGGCGGGCTGGCCTTCTATGGCAGCCTGAACGGCGACTTCCGTGCGGTTGATCGCAAGGACGGCAAAGTGCTGTGGCAGGTGCGTCTGGGATCGGGAATCATCGGAAACCCGGTTACCTATAAGCTCGCCGGCAAGCAGTACATCTCCGTGTGGAGCGGCATCGGCGGCTGGATCGGCCTGCCGGTCACCGCGGGCCTGGATCTGAGCGATAAGTTCGGCGCCATCGGCGCCACCGCCATGACCAAGGCGGCAAACCTCGACAAGATTCCGATGGGCGGAACTATGTATACGTTCCGAGTCGAATAGGAATGACCTAAGGCTGAGGTTTGGGGGACGCGCCCGGTCTTTACCGGGCGCGTCCTTTTTAGGGCTACGGTTTTCCACATCTATTGAGTTGCTGCGACGCACCGTCCGTGCGAGCGGGAGTTACCGACATGCGTATTCGATCGATCGTGTTCACGGCCGCGCTCGGGTTGAGTGGCGCCCTTGGTTTGACAGGCAACGCACACGCTGCCGCACCGCTTCGCGTGTGCGCCGACCCCGGCAACATGCCGTTCTCCGACGAAGCGGGGGATGGGATCGAGAACAAGATGGGCGCGGTGCTCGCCAAGGCCATGGGCACCACCGTGACGTACTACTACCGTCCCACGATCGAGCGCGGCATGACTCGCAATACGCTCGATGCCGACAATTGCGACGTCATGATGGACATGCCGACGGACTCAGAGGGCGTGCTGAACACGACGCCGGTCTATCGCACTACCTTCGTGCTGGCCTCGCGCAGCGATCGGCATCTGCAGTTCAAGAACCTCGATGATCCGCGGCTCAAGAAGCTCAAGGTCGGCGTCTACCAGACCTCCGCGATCCGCGAGGCGCTGCTGGAACACGACGTGATCGAAAACGTGTTCATTCACTATTTGAGCCACGACTCCGACCTGGTGCCGGAGGATGCGCCGAGTTACCAGATCCAGCAGGTGGTCGATGGCAAGCTCGACGTCGCGGCAGCCTGGGGCCCATTTGCCGGCTGGTACAAGGCCATGAAGAACGCGCCGATCACCATTCAGCCGGTCAATCTGATGGAAGATGCGGTGCCGATGGAATTCGACATGGCGCTGGCGGTGCGACGCACCGACAGCTATCTGCAAGGCAAACTCGAGCAGGCGCTGCACGAGCAGCGCGATGCGATTCACGACATTCTGACCGGGTTCGGGGTGCCGCTGGTTCAGTGCGACACCTGCCTGATCAGTGGCGATCTGCCCTCACACGGACCCTACAAGCCGGTGGAGCAGAAACCGGAGCCTCCCGGCAAGCCGGTGGTCACGATTGCGATGCTCGATAACTGGCTGGCGCATGGCGGCAATGTCGATGTCGAACTCAATAATGCCGTAATTGCCGATGATCAGGCGCGGGTCGCCTATTTGCTGGACAAGAAGCACGCAAATATCGATGCGCAGGATCCGCAGGGCGAGACGCCGCTACAGCACGCGCTTGAGATTCGCTCGATGCCGATGGTGAAGTATCTGCTCAAGCGCGGCGCCAGTGTGTCGGCTACCGACCGCGATGGCTGGACCCCAATCATGAGCGCGGCCTGGAGCGATAACGGCGATGCGGTGAAGCTGCTGGTGGCCCACCATGCCGATGCGAACTTTGTCGGGCCGGCGAGCATGACGCCGCTGCGGATCGCGCTTCAGTACCGCAAGGATGCGGCCGCTCTGGCGCTGATCGATGCCGGGGCCGACTATGTGCACCCGATCGGGGATGCCGGCTATACGCCGCTGATGCTGGCCATCGCCGGCCATTCGCAGAGTTCTGCTCAGGCCCTGATCAAGAAGGGCGCCGACGTCAATGCTTCCAACTCCGGCGGTGTGACCGCGCTGATGATCGCCGCGGCGGACGGGCAGCCGGAGCTGGCCCAGTTGCTGGTTAGTTCCGGAGCCAATGTCTCGGCTCAGAATGAGCGCGGCGACACCGCGCTGTCGATTGCGCGCGACAGGCACCACGACGGCGTGGTTCGGGTCCTCGACCGGGATGCCGGGCCGGCTGCGTCAAATCCGGCGCATTCGGGGGGATAGAGGTGGCTGGGTGTAGAATGCCGCACTGAGAACTGCCATCTAAATAAGAATCTAGGGGTGAAATAGTGTTCAACTCGTTGGTATTCAAGGCATCTTTTATGGCGTGTCTAGGGGTTCTGGCGGTCTCGGGCGTTGCCTGCGCTGGAGACGCCCCCGCGCCGGCGGCTGCCGCCGGCGGCGCTGCGATGACCACGACCCAACGAGTCGATTCGACCCCCAAAGGCCAGCTTAAGAACCCCTACAAGGACGACAACGCCGACGCCGTGGAGGCGGGCCGCAAGGTCTACTTCAGCTCCGGTTGCAATGGCTGTCACGGCGGCAACGGCGGCGGCGGCATGTGTCCGCCGCTCACCAACGACACCTGGGTTTACGGCGGCGACGACGACACGCTGTTCCGGTTGGTGACGCTGGGATCCGATGCGTTGCAAGCGAAGGGCTATACCCGCAAGGGGCACGAAAACGTCGTCGGCCCGATGCCGCCGATGGGAACGATCGTCGGCACCGACGATAATCTGTGGAAGATACTGGCCTTCGTGCGCTCCAATTATCACGGTGCGCCCGAGTGCAAGATGGGTTGCCCGCCGCTATAAGATGGTCACGACCATCCATTAAAAGAAAGACAGGCGCCAAATCGGGGGGAAGGCACGATGATGCGAGCACGGCCGGCAGGGCAGGGTCACGCGGAACCCCTGAGCACCTTGCTTCGCAGACATGGATCGGGTCCGCCGGTGGATGAAGTGGTTCGGGCCTCGTGGAACCGCTGCATCAACAATTACTCGCTCGATCCGCAGGAAACCAAGCGGCCCACCGCGGTCGAGGGCGCTGACCTGCAGGCACGGCGCGAGCGGCTGGGCGTGGTGCTGTCGATCGCCCGCATCGAGATGGAGGGTCTCGGCAAGCTGATGGAGCACTCCGAGTACAGCATTATGCTGACCGATCGCGACGGCGTGATTGTCAGCTATGTCGGCGATCCGGGCTTTGCCGCCACGGCACGCCGCTGCGGATTTCGCGAGGGCGTGCTCTGGAGCGAGCGCGAAATGGGCACCAATGGCATGGGCACGTGCCTGACTACCCAGCGCTCGGTCGTGATCCACCGTACCGATCACTTCCTCGATCAGAACACCCAGCTGACCTGCTCGGCGGCGCCGATTTTCGACATGCGCGGCCAGCTGATCGCGGCGCTCGATATCTCCGGGGCTTCGGAGCACACGCAAACTCACACACTGGCGCTGGTCGACATGGCGGCGCAGAACGTCGAGAACCGCGCGTTCCTGGGTGCGAGCAAGGACTATCACGTGCTGCGCTTCCATCGCTGCGCGGAATTCGTCAGCACGCCTGGCGAAGGGGTGCTGGCGTTCGATGACCAGGGCACCATTCGCGGCGCCAATCGCGGCGCGCTCAAGCTGCTCGGCCTGCGCGATCACGAGTCGCTGTGCGGGCAACGCGTCGATCGCGTGCTGGACACCAGCCTCGGCGGCTTGATGCAGCTGTCGGCGCGGCCCGGATTTCGCCCCGATGCGCTGATGGCAACGCTCGGTCAGCGGCGCTGGTTCGCCACCGTGCACGCACCGGCGGAGTCGCGCCGCCCGGCCCCTGCGGGCTTCGCGACACTGGCCAGTGCGATCGTCACGGCGGCGACCGAGAATCACGCCGCGCTGGATTGCCTGGCGTCCTCTGATCCGACGATGCTGCAGAACGTCGAGATCCTGCGTCGCGTGGTCGATCGCGACATCTCGGTGCTGTTGCTCGGGGAAACCGGCACCGGTAAGGGCTACTGCGCGCGCGCCATTCATGCGGCCAGCCGCCGTGCCGACAAGCCATTTGTCGCCGTCAACTGCGCCGCCATTCCGGAGACGCTGATCGAGAGCGAACTGTTCGGGCACAAGCCCGGCGCTTTCACCGGCGCGACCCGCGATGGCAGCATGGGGCGCATCCTGCAGGCCAACGGCGGCACCCTGTTCCTGGATGAGATCGGCGATATGCCGCTGCCACTGCAGGCGCGTCTGCTCAACGTGATCGAGGATCGTGAAGTCATGCCGTTGGGCGGCAGCAAGATGGTCAGCGTCGACGTGCGCATCCTGAGCGCCACGCAGCGCGATCCAGTGGACTTGATCGCCAAGGGTCAATTCCGCGAGGATCTATACTATCGGCTGAATGGCATCACGGTACGCATGCCACCGCTGCGACAGCGCAGCGATCGTGCCGATCTGATCCGCCGGCTGTTGCGCGACGAGACCGCCTCGGGTCCGGCGGTGGAAATTGATTCGGCGCTGCTCGAGCGGTTGGTGCGCCATTCCTGGCCCGGCAACGTGCGCCAGGTGCGCAATGTGGTGCGCACCATGCTGGCGCTACGCTGCAACGACCGCCTTGGGCTGGCCGACTTCAATGAAGATTGGCTGGCCGGCGGCGCGACAGTGCCGGCTGTTGCGGCCAGCGTTCCTGGTCCGGAACTCGATGCCGACGGCGAGGGCGTGCTGAGCGGGGCCGAGCGCGATGCGATGCGACGCACGCTCGAGGCCTGTCGCTGGAACGTCAGCGCCGCTGCGGCGCGTCTGCATATCAGTCGCCGGACGATGTATCGCAAGATGCATCGACACGGACTCGTACGCCACGGTATTAACGGCGCGCCGGGCAGTCGCGAGCTTGTTTGAGAAGATGGTCGTCGTGTTTTAAATCAGAAGTGAGGCAATAAAATCATGGCTACAGTGTCGATTCACCCATCCGTTGACAACGGAGTAAAGCACGGCAGTCCCAACTTCGCCGGCGGGACGCTGACCTGCAAATGCACGCAGCAACCGGTGACCGTCAAGATCTCCGGCAATGTCGCTTTCAATCATGCGTGCGGCTGCACCAAGTGCTGGAAGCCCCAGGGCGCCACGTTCTCGATCGTCGGTGTGGTGCCGCGCGACAAGCTCAGCGTCACTGCCAATGCCCAGAAACTCAAGGTGGTTGATCAGAGCGCGGCCATTCAGCGCCACGCCTGCAGCAGCTGCGGCGTGCATATGTACGGCCGCATCGAGAACAAGAATCACCCGCTGTATGGCTTCGACTTCATCCATGTCGAACTGTCGAAGGATGCCGGTTGGGAAGAGCCCAAGTTCGCCGCGTTCGTCTCGTCCATCATCGAGTCCGGCACCAAGCCGGATCAGATGAAGGCCATTCGTGGGCGTCTGAAAGAGCTCGGCCTCGAGCCATACGACTGTCTGACGCCGGACCTGATGGATCTGATCGCGACCCATACAGCCAAGCAGAAGGGCGTACTGGCTGCCTAAAGGGCATTGAAGATGGCTGGCCGGGCCCCCACATTGGTAGGGGCCTGGCTGCCGCTTTGAGAAGGAGCGGCGCTCGTCCACCGCGGGTGTGCCGCGGGCCGGGCGCATTGTTCATTGGCATCGTCGCGCGAGTGGCAGCCAGCCGCGCCCGCACGATTATTGTTGTCCGAATCAAGGAACTTGTCAGTCATGAAAACACGCGCAGCCATTGCCTACGCTCCCGGTAAGCCGCTGGAGATCGTCACGCTCGACCTGGAGGGGCCAAAGGCCGGTGAGGTCCTGGTCGAGCTCAAGGCCACCGGCATCTGTCATACCGACGAGTTCACCCGCTCCGGCGCCGATCCGGAAGGCTTGTTTCCGGCCATCTTCGGTCACGAGGGCGCGGGCATCGTGGTTGACGTCGGTCCGGGCGTCACCACGCTCAAGAAGGGCGATCACGTGATCCCGCTCTACACGCCCGAATGCCGTCAGTGCAAGAGCTGCCTGTCGCGCAAGACCAATCTGTGCACCGCGATTCGCGCCACCCAGGGCAAGGGCGTCATGCCCGACGGCACCAGCCGCTTCTCGATCGGTGGCGAGAAGGTCTATCACTACATGGGCTGCTCGACGTTTTCGAACTTCACCGTGCTGCCGGAGATCGCGCTGGCCAAGATCCGCGAGGATGCGCCGTTCGACAAGGTCTGCTACATCGGCTGCGGCGTAACCACCGGCGTCGGTGCGGTCATTAATACCGCCAAGGTCGAGCCCGGTGCCAATGTCGTGGTGTTCGGCCTCGGCGGCATCGGCCTTAACGTGATCCAGGGCGCGCGACTGGCCGGCGCCAACAAGATCGTCGGCGTCGATCTCAACCCCAAGCGCAAGGCCTTGGCGGAGAAGTTCGGACTCACGCACTTCGTCAATCCGAAGGAAGTCGAAGGCGATCTGGTCGCGCACCTGGTCAACATCACCGATGGCGGCGCCGACTACAGCTTCGAGTGCGTCGGCAACGTCAAGCTGATGCGCCAGGCGCTGGAGTGTTGCCACCGCGGCTGGGGCGTGTCGGTGGTCATCGGTGTGGCCGGCTCCGGCCAGGAAATTTCGACCCGCCCGTTCCAGCTGGTGACCGGGCGAGTGTGGAAGGGCACCGCGTTTGGCGGCGCCCGTGGCCGCACCGACGTGCCCAAGATCGTCGACTGGTATATGGATAAGAAGATCCAAATCGACCCGTTGATCACCCACAAGATGCCGCTCGACAAGATCAACGATGCGTTCGATCTGATGCATTCCGGCGAGTCGATTCGCAGCGTCGTCGTCTACTGAAAGAAGCGAGCAAGCGCCGCCAGTCCCTGGATAACGGGGCTGGCGCGCGCGTGCGCGCAGCGCGGCTGAACTACTAAGTTCCGGCGCGGTCAAAAAATCCAGAGAACTGCATGAAGATTGCTTCGTCAGCCATGCCGGCGATCGGCCTGCTCGGCATGCTGCTAAGCGCCGCTGCCGGCGCTGCCGCTTCCGGCACTGAGCGCGTTTACGTGTCCGACGAGACCGGCGGCAACGTGGTCATCGTCGACCCGGCGGACAGTAAAGTCGTCGCGACTATCCCGGTGGGTCGGCGCCCGCGCGGCATCGCCGTGTCCGATGACCACACGCGAGTCTATGTGGCGCTGTCCGGATCGCCCCAGGGCGGCCCGAACGTCGATGAATCCAAGCTGCCGCCACCCGATCATCGCTTTGACGGCATCGGCGTCGTCGACCTCAAGGCTCAAAAGCTGATCAAGACCTATCCAAGCAACGCCGATCCGGAGACCTTTGCGATTTCGCACGATGGCAAGACCCTGTATGCCTCGAATGAGGACACCGGCATGCTATCGGCCATCGATCTGGTGCACGGCAAGATTCGCTCTGCGGTCACCGTCGGCTCGGAGCCGGAGGGTGTGGCGGTCAGCCAGGACGACCGCTTCGTCTACACCGCTTGCGAGACCTCGAACAAGGTCTATGTGATCAACGCGCAGAGCATGAAGGTCGTCGGTACGATACCGACCCAGCCGCGGCCGCGCTCGATTTGGCTGTCGCCGCACAGCGCGATCGGCTTTGCCAGCGACGAATTCGGCGCCAGCCTGACCGAGTTCACTACCGACAATTACCAGGTGATCAGGACCATTTCTCTGGGCGATCCGAAGAAGGTGCGGCCCATGGGTCTGGCCGCCTCGGCCGACGGGCACCTGCTGTACGTCACCACCGGCCGCGCGGGCGCGCTGCTTGAGATTAATACCGACAGCGGCGCCATCGTGCGCACGATCAGTGACGTCGGCCAGCGACCTTGGGGGGTGGCTCTCAGCCGCGACGGCGACCGGGCCTATACGGCCAACGGCCCGGGCGGTGACATCTCGGTGGTGGATCTGGCCGCCGGAAAAGTCGTGAAGCATATTCACGTCGGCGGCAGTCCGTGGGGCCTCGTGGCGGAATCGAGCGCGAACGGCGGCTAGAAGCGCACGCGCACCCCGGCCCAGATGGCCCGGGGCGCCGACGGCGACACCGCGTTTTCGTTGGTATAGGTGTCCGGATCGGGGCGAAAAGTGCCGTTCGGATTGAAGGTGTTGCTGGTCAAGAACCCGCCGGTGGCATAGTCGCGGTTCAGTACGTTGGCCATGCGCGCGAATAATTCGATCTTCTCGGTCAGGTGATAGGAGCCATGCAGATTGAGCGCGGCGTAGCCCGGGATCCAGCCGGTGCCGTCGGGCGAGATCAGCGCCCCCTCGCCGTTAGTGCCACCGGCCACGTTGGCGTTGTTCTCATCCCCGTGCAGGTACGAGCCGGATGAGATGATCAGCGTCGCCCCGAGATTCCAGCGCTCGTTAAAGTCGTAGTCGAGCACCAGCCGACCGGTGTGCCTAGGGATCAGCGGAATCCGATCGCCCGGCCGAACCAGGATATTGCCGTCCGCATCCGCGCTGCTGTTGGATTCGGCGCTGACCACGAAGCTAGACTGGAACGTCGCTTCGACGTAGCTGTAGGCAAGGCGCCATTTGAAGCCTCTGTATTTACCGCCCAACGACAGGTCGGCGCCCTGCCGGCGGGTACTGCCGACGTTGCCGAAGTATCCGGAGTTGGTAGTGGTCGCAATGAACTGCAGATCATCGCTATTCATAGTGTGGAACAGATCGGCGCTCCAGCTCAGACTCTGATCGGGCAGGTTGCCGCGCACGCCAATCTCGAAGGTACGCGCCACCACCTGCTTCAAGTCCGGGTCGCTGGCGAAGTCATTCGGCAACCCGCAGGGCTGGGCCGGATTGGAGCAGCCCAGTTCGACCACGGTGGGCGCGCGGCTGGCCTCGTTGTAGTTGGCATACCAGGTCAGGGCGTTGGTCGGCGTGTAGGTCGCACCGACGGCCGGGTTGACGCGCGTGAAGGTGTGATTGCCGCTCAGGGGACTGGCGCCGTCGAAACCGCTGCCAAAGTCGCCGACGTCGGTATCGACGCTGTAGCCACCCAGCGATTCGGTATTGCGGTTGTAGCGCGCCGAGATCGTGAAGTGCAGCTTCGAATTGGGGGATACGGTATCGGTGACATAGGCGCCAAAGATCTTGTTGCTGCCGCTCAGGGAGATCACAGTCTCATCATTGAGCGCATTGTCGTCGTAGATCAGCGTGTGGTTCGGAGCGAAGCTGCCGTACTGGAATGCCTGATCGAACGTGTCCCGCGCGTCGCTGTAGTCGATGCCGATGATGGCCTGGCTTTTCCAGCCGAACAGGTCCTGCGTGTTAGTCAGCTGAACGCCAGCCCCTACCGTGCGCTGCACCAGGCGGGACACCTGGCTGGCGGCGTTGGAGCAGTAGGCCAGTGAGGCGCGGTCGCCCGGCTGGACGCTGCAATCGATCGGCGGTCCGCCGTAGTCCTGGTCCAGGAAATTATCGTTGTTGCTGCCATTATTGCTGCCGGTGATGAGGTGCCGGTAGTAGACATTCCCCGACAGCAGCCAGTGCTCGGACAGGAACTGGGTGCCGGTCAGATTGATGAAGTGCAGCAGGTCCTGCGTGAAGTCCGGGGTATAGCTCTGCTCGCGCCGGTAATAAAGCATGCTCAGCGGGATGGCACCGTTGCCGTACAGGCTGGTGTCGGTGTAGGTGTAGCTCAGGTCGAGATCGGTGCGCTCTGTCTGCCAGCCGACCTTGCCAAAGCCCTGCCACACGCGGGTCGGAGAAAGATCGCGCCAGCCGGTCTCGGCGAAGTAATTGCCGGTGAGAAAGTAGTCGAATGGCCCCATCTCGCCCCCGGTTTGCCCCTGGAACGAGTGGCGTCCGAACGAGCCGCCGTAGGCCTCGATCTCGCTGCCCGGATCATCGTGTCCACTCTTGGTCTGAATCGACAGTGCTCCGCCCAGAGTATTGAGGCCGAACACAGGATTGGAGCCCGAGATCAGCGACACGGTGGAAATCGCCGACTCTGGAATCAGGTCCCAGTTGACGGTATCGCCGAAGGATTCATTGACCCGCACGCCGTCCACATAGACCGACAGGCCCTCGGGCGTGCCCAGTAGCGGTGAGGCGGTGAAACCGTGATAGATAATGTCGAGCTGAAAAGGGTTATCGGCGCTTTCGCTGACATTGACGCCGCTGAAATTCATATTCAGGTAATCGGCGACCTCGGTCGCCTGCTGTCGTTCGAGGTCCTGGCTGTTGGCCGTCTGGACATTCGAGGGCACCTGATTCATGGGCAGTCCCAGTCCAGGCAGCGGCGCGTTGCCGACCACGACGACCTGCGGCAATTCGAGGGCGGCGGCCGGATTGGCCGAGCCGGCTGCGACATATGGGGCATCCGCAGCGCTGGCCGTCAGAGGCAGCAGTAGTGCCCCCATCGCCGCGACAGCTAGGGCGGCAAAAGGCCGAATTGCGCGCAAAATCGCCATGCTCCCTGAAACTACGACGATCCGGTCAGTGTCGAGGTCGGCCCCGGCGGCGTGTAAGGGAAATAGTCCCGGCTTTCTCGGGAATTTTTCCCGAGCTTTGGCCGGAGCGGGGCCCTTGCGCGCCCTACCGAAGAACTGACATGCTTTGACGTTTATAGTTGGTTGATAGTAGTACCATTTTGGCCCATACCGATCGCCCCGTTGGCGGCACGCTCAAACTGCGGCTTAGCCTGCTGATCACAGCGCTGATTGCGCTGCTGACGCTGGCAGGCGGGGCCTGGGTGGTGCGTCAGGCCCGCGACGACACGCGCGATGAGGTGCTGTCGACCCTCAATCTGAGCGGTCACTTTCTCGACGCGCAACTCGCACTGATGCGCGACCGGTGGCAGGAGTCGGGCAGGGTGGTGCCGCTGTTCCAGCTGCGCGAGCTCGGTGACGTGCGCCACCTGTCGGTGCGCTTCTATGACGACGCCGGACTCCTGATCGACAGCAACGAGGGCAGCCACGATCGAGCGCCCCAGGCGCCGCGCTGGTTCGTGCGCGCTGTGCGGGCCGCGTCAACCCCGATACCGCCGGCCATCCGCGTTGTGAATTTCAATGGGGTTGCCGTGGGCCGGCTGGTCATCGCCGCCGATCCGACCTACGAGATGGATGAAATCTGGGCGACCTCGCGCGGACTTCTGGAACTGCTGCTGCTGTTTTTCGTACTGGTCAATGTACTGGTGTGGTGGGCAGTAGCGCATGCGCTGCGGCCGATCGAGCGCATTCTGGATGCCTTGGGAGAAGTCGAACGCGGACATCTGGGCACGCGCCTGCCGCGCTTCGGCTTGCCGGAAATGTCGCGCATCAGTGTCGGCTTCAACCATATGGCCGAGACGCTCGAGCAAAGCGTGGCCGAAAACCAGCGACTGACACGCCGGCTGCTGCAGATGCAGGAGGATGAGCGTCGCAGCCTGGCGCGCGAGCTGCACGACGAGATTGGCCAATGCGTGAGTGCGATTCACGCCGATGCCGCCGCCATCCGCAACCGCGGTGGCGCTGCGGTGCGCGAGAGCGCCGAGGCCATCGTCGCCGTGACCGCCCAGATCAAGGACATGGTGCGCGGCATGCTGCAGCGGCTGCGGCCGGCGGAGATCGAGGGCGTTGGGCTGGAGGCGGCGCTGCGCGAAATGCTGGCAGCGTTCGAGCAGCGAAATCCTGACATGGTCTGCAGTCTGCAGGTGCGCGCCGGACTGGGTGATCTGCAGCCCGAGCTCAGCACCGCGGCTTACCGCGTGGTGCAGGAATGCCTGACCAACATCGCCCGCCATGCGCACGCGCGTCGGGTCGACATCGAGGTCGAACTCAGTGCCGCCGCGAACGACGCGGTCGCGGATCCGGGCCTGCGAGCGGCTGGCGGCGCTGCGCTGCGCGTTTCGGTCCAGGACGACGGTCAGGGATTCGACACCGGGGTGGCGCCGCGCGGCTTTGGCCTCATGGGCATGCGCGAGCGCGTCAAAGTGCTCGATGGCGACTGCCGGATCGATAGCGCCCCGGCGCGTGGTACCCGCGTCAGCGTGCGCATCCCGGTGGCCGGCGCGCAGGAGTGCGCGGCATGAACGCCGCACCGATCCGCATCATGCTGATCGATGACCACGCGGTGGTGCGGGCCGGATTTCGCCGGCTGCTGGAACAGGAACCAGCGATCCGCGTGATCGCCGAAGCCGACTGCGGCGAGCGCGGCTACGCCCAGTATCTCGAGCACACACCCGACGTGGTGGTGCTGGATCTGTCGATGCCGGGCGTGAGCGGCTTTGAGATCATCCGGCGCATCATCGAGCGCCGGCCGGATTCCAAGATCCTGGTGTTCAGCATGCACGAGGACGCCTCGCTGGCGGTGCGCGCGATTCAGCTGGGCGCCCGTGGCTATGTCACCAAGAGCAATGCGCCGGAGGTGCTGGCGACCGCGGTGGCGGAGGTGGCGGCCGGCAAGCTGTACGTCAGCGATGATGTCGCCAAGTCGATTGCCATATTAAAACTCACCGGCGATGACAATCCGGTCAAGGCGCTGAGCGCGCGCGAGTTCGAGATTTTCCGGCTACTGGTCAGCGGTCGGCCGGCGGCCGACATTGCCCGTATCCTCAACCTGAGCGCCAAGACCGTGGCGAACTATCACACGCTGATCAAGCAGAAGCTCCATAGCGCCAGCGACGTCGAGCTGGTGCTGCTGGCCATGCGCCACAACTTGCTCTAGTGCCGCGGCGCGCTGCGCGCCCGCCGGCGCGCGGCCGGAGCGGCGCGCGCCGCACTGTGCGAGCCGCGGCCGCCCGAACGGCCCTTGGCCTGAATGCTCTTCTTCAGCAGCGACATGAAGTCCACCACGTTGCTGGCGTCTTTCGGCACCGGCGCGTGTTCCTCGACCTCACGCACCTTGCCACCAGAAGCGCGGGCGACGCGGCGCTGCACGAACTTGTGCAGCTTGTCGCGAAAATCGTCGCGGTATTGTGACGGCGCCCAGTCGGTGCTCATCGACTCGATCAGCTGCGCGGCCATCTCCAGCTCGCGCGGGGCGATGTGATAGTCCGAGAGCTTGCCGCCGGGCAACTCGAACTCATCGGCCGAGACCAGTTCTTGCGGGAAGCGCATCAGGTTCAACAGCAGTGCGTCGCCCTGCGGCATCAGCGCCGACAGGTACTGGCGCGTGCGGATTACGACCTTGCCGATGCCGATGCGCTGCGTCTTGCGAAGCGTCTCGCGCAGCAATACGTAGCCCTTTTCAGCCTTCTTGCGCGGCACCAGAAAGTACGGCTTCTCGAAATAAGCCGGGCTGATGGCATCGCGCGCGACGAAAGTCTCGATCTCGACCGTCTCGGTCAGCTCCGGTGCGGCCGCGCGCAGCTCCTGCTCCGGAATCACGACGTAGTTGCCCTTCTCGTACTCGAACGCCTTGACGATGTCCTTCCAGGCGACTTCCTCGCCGGTGTCCGAATTGACCCGCTCGTAGCGGATCGGCTTCTGGTCGCGGCTGTCCAGCAGCCGAAAATGCAGGTCGACGGTGCGCTCGCCGGAATAGATCTGCACCGGGACGTTGAGCAGTCCAAAAGAGATCATGCCGTTCCATACAGGTCGTGCCATATCGTATCTCCCACGGCGCCAGCCGCGCCTGATCGTTGCTGTCTAGGCGCGCCGTCGCCGCCCCGAGCTGGGACGGGCGCGTGCGCCGCCGGATTGGTTGAGACGTTCGAGCGCGCTACGCAGCGAGCCCTCCGCTTTGGCGTAGTCGGTCCAGGGACGGTCGCGCTTGATCAGCGCCGGGGCAGTGCGCAACGTGAAGCGCTCCGGCTTCAGCCCGGCGCGCACCTGGCTCCACGACAACGGCATCGATACCGTCGCGCCCGGCCGGGCGCGGGTCGACAGCGGCGCGACCGCTGTGGCGGTGCGGTCATTGCGCAAATAATCAAGAAAGATGCGCCCGGTGCGCTCCTTTTTGGACATCGTCATCACGAAGCGGTCCGGACTATCAGCGGCCATCTGCTCGCAGATCGCGCGCGCGCCGGCCTTGCCGGTAGCCCAGTCCAGCGGCTTGCGCTGAGGCGCCAGCGGCGTAACGACGTGTAGACCTTTGCCGCCGGTGGTCTTGCAGAAGGCCGGTAGTCCCAGGTGCTCGAGCCGCTCGTGTAATTCATTGGCCGCGCGCACCACCGCATCGAACGACACGTCGGGGGCGGGATCCAGATCGAATACCAGCCGCCCGGGCACCTCCGGCCGGCCCGCAACGCAGTTCCAGGGGTGCAGTTCGAGCGCCGCAATCTGTACCGCGGCGATCAGTGCCTCGATGCGGTCGATGCCGACATACGGCTCGCGCTCGCCGCGCACCTTGATCGACTCGAACAGGTTCGACATGCCGCGCGAGGCATGGCGCTGGAAGAAACGCTGGCCATCGATGCCGTCGGGCGCGCGCACCAGCGAACAGGGCCGGCCTTCGATGTGCGGCATCAGCCACGCTCCTACCTCGGCGTAATACTGCGCCAGGTCCAGTTTGGTGACCGGTCGCCGGTCGCCGGCGTCGGGCCACAGCGGCTTGTCCGGTTGGGAGATACGCACCTTCAACACCTCGTCGGCAGCCGCATCGGCGCCGGCGCCTGAAGTGGGGCCGGGACGCGCGCTTCTGCGCGTCTTCTGTGGGCGCTCGCCGCGCGGCCGCAGCGACGGCACTTCATCGCGCACCAGCTTCGAGGGTCGCTCGGCCTGTACCTCGCGCGCCGGCTTATCGGCACGCAATCCCTTGAAGGCCGCCTGGCGCACCATGCCCGATCCGGTCCAGCCGGCAAACTCAATCTCGGCCACCAGTGTCGGGCGCACCCAGCGCACCGCGGGCTCATCGCGCGGTGCCTCCACGCCGGGCGCAAACGGGCTGCGCTTGGCGGTGACGGTCTTGAGGCGTGCCCACAGCAGGCGCGCGCTCTGCTGGCCAAAGCCGGTGCCGACGCGGCCGACGTAAACCAGGCGCTCGTCGCGGTAGACGCCGACCAGCAGCGATCGCGGCGCGCCGTCGCGAAAGGTGTAGCCACCGATGACCACCTCGTGTCCGGCGCGGCACTTGCTCTTGCTCCAGCTGCCAACGCGGCCGGAGCTGTAGGGCGCATCTAGTCGCTTGGAGACGATACCCTCGAGCGCCATGCGGCAGGCGGAGTTCAGCACCGCGTCGGCCTTGCCGGCGAAGTCCTCGACGTAGCGGATGGCGCCGGAGGACTTGCCGCGCAGCAGCGCTCGCAGACGCGGCTTGCGCTGCGACAGCGGCTCGGCCCGCAGATCCTTGCCGTCCAGATACAGCAGGTCGAAGGCGAAATACTCCAGCTTGTCGGTCTTGCGCTCGGACAACGCGGCCTGCAGCGCGGCGAAGTCCGGCACATGAGCGGAATTGAGCGCGACGATTTCCCCATCGAGGATGCAGTCGGGCAGACGCTCGCCGGCGCGCACGATCTCGGGAAACTTATCGCTCCAGTCCAGGCCCTTGCGGGTGCGCAGCTGCGCACGAGCGGATTGCACCCGCAACTGGATGCGGTAGCCATCGAGCTTGACCTCGTGCACCCACTGCGCCGAGGAGGGTGGCTGCGACACCAGCGTGGCCAGCTGCGGCTCGATGAACTGCGGCATGGCCGAGGACGGCGCGGACTTGCCTGCGGCGCGGCGCGGCGCGCCGGCGGATTGCCAGACGGCATCGGCGCGCACCGCGGCGTGGCGGGCGCGCATAAAAGGTGTCGGCGCCTTGCCGCGACCGGCGGCAATCTGCGCCATCGCGCGCCCGGAGGCCACCGAGCGATCATCCTGCAGCACTGTGTCGGCGTCGCCGGCCACGGCGGCCGCATCGCGATGCTTGATCAGCAGCCAGTTGTTGCGCTTGCCGCCGTTGCGGTCGTGGCGCATGCGTACCAGCACCCAGCCACCGTGCAGGCGCTGCCCCTCAAGGTCAAACTTCAGCTCGCCCGACTTGAGGGCCTTGGCGGGCGCCACGCCGTTGGCCGGCTGCCAGTAGCCACGATCCCACAGCTGTACCGTGCCGCCGCCGTACTGCCCGGCGGGAATGGTGCCCTCGAAGTCGCCATAGTCGAGCGGATGATCCTCGACCTCGACCGCCAGGCGCTTGTCAGCCGGATTGAGCGACGGGCCGCGCGTCACCGCCCAGGATTTGAACACGCCATCGAGTTCCAGGCGCAGGTCGTAATGCAGCCGCCGGGCCGCATGTTTCTGGATGACGTAGCGCAATGCGTTGCCGTTGCCCCGAGCCACCGAGCCCACAGGCTCGCGGGTGCGATTGAAATCGCGCTTGGAGTGATACGCCGACAGCTTATTGCGCGCCACGTCTGATCCTCGAACCATGTCCGGCCGCAGTCTCGACACGACCGCCGGCCCGCGTCTGTAGGTCTTTAACCCGCGTTACCGCTCCGTCACACTGGGGCATGAGCTGGAACCCCGAACAGTACCTGAAATTCTCGCAGCCGCGCTTGCGCCCGGCACTGGATCTGCTGGCTCGAGTCGCGGCCGATGATCCGCGCAGTGTCTACGACCTGGGCTGTGGCACCGGCAATGTCACCGCCATTCTGGCAAAGCGCTGGCCGCGTGCCGCCCTGGTCGGCGTGGATGACTCGGCCGCGATGCTGGCGCAGGCCGCCAAGTCGTTGCCGCAGGTGCGCTGGCTGCAGCAGAACCTCGCCGACTGGCAACCGGATGCGCCCGCGGACGTGATTTTCTCGAACGCCGCGTTGCACTGGCTGCCCGATCACGCGCAGCTGCTACCCGCGCTGGTGCGCAAGCTGGCGAGCGGCGGGGTGCTGGCGCTGCAGATGCCGCGCAATTTCGCCGCGCCGTCGCACCTGCTGATTGCGACCACGGTGCGAGCCGGTCCCTGGCGCAGCAAGCTCGAGCCGTTGCTGCGCGCAGCTCCGGTGGCCGAACCGAGCGCCTACTACGGCTATCTGGCGTCGCTGGCGGCGAGTCTCGACATCTGGGAGAGCGAGTACTTGCAGGTGCTGACCGGGCAGGACCCGGTCAAGGAATGGACCAAGGGAACCTGGCTGACACAGTTTCTGCAACGTCTGGATAGCGCCGAGAGCGCCGCTTTCGAGGCCGATTATGCGCAGCGGCTGCGTAGCGCTTATCCGCCGCGCGCCGACGGCAGCACGCTATTCCCGTTCCGGCGCCTGTTCATCGTGCTACGCAAGCCCTGAGGGGTAAATCGACGTCTCGCGGCAGCCTGCGGTATAGTTATCGGCTCCGATCCACACTAAACCTTAACAGGGGATATCCAAATGAAAAGGGTTCTTGCCGTGATGGCATTCGCGGCGCTGGCCATTCCGTGCCTGGCGTCGGCGGCTCCGCTAAAGAAACTCAAGGTCAATGAAACCACGACCATCAAGGCATCGCCCGACAAGGTCTGGGACACGATCAAGGACTTCAACGCGATCGACCGCTGGCACCCCGGGATTGCCAAGGATGAGATCGTCAAGGGTGAGAACAACAAGCCCGGTGCGGTCCGTCAGCTGACCATCAAGGATGGCCCACAGCTCAAAGAGCAGCTGCTGGTCCACAGTGATACCGGCCGCTTCTATACCTACAAAATCATCGAGTCGCCGCTGCCGCTGAACCACTATATGTCGACGATCAAGGTGACGGCCAAGAAGGACGGCACCTCGCTGGTGCGCTGGTCCGGCACCTTCACCCGCAAGAATACGTCGGACAATCCGCCCGACGCTGAGAACGATGACGCCGCCGTGAAGCTGGTCACCGGTGTCTATCAGGGCGGCCTTTCCAACCTGAAGAAGATGCTCGAGGGCGGCTGACAGCCAGCCGTTCGCACGCCGCAGAGTGAATGCAGCCGCCGGAAGGGTGAATCCCTTCCGGCGGTTTGCTGTCAGGGGGAGCGTGCCGGCTGCGGTCGGTTGCTCACCAGCTGGCTCACGACCCCGGGATCGGCCAAGGTCGAGGTGTCGCCCAGCTGATCGGTCTCGTTGGCGGCGATCTTGCGCAGGATGCGCCGCATGATCTTGCCGCTGCGGGTCTTGGGCAGACCGGGCGCCCACTGGATCACGTCGGGCGTGGCGAATGGCCCGATCTTCTCGCGCACCACGCCGATCAGCGCGCGGCGCATCTCTTCCGAAGGCTGCTGACCGGCCGTCAGCGTGACGTAGCAGTAGATTCCCTGGCCCTTGATGTCGTGCGGATAGCCGACCACGGCAGATTCCGCCACGGCCGGGTGCGTGCCCAGAGCGCTCTCGACTTCGGCGGTTCCGATGCGATGACCGGACACGTTGATGACATCGTCGACTCGGCCGGTGATCCAGTAATACCCGTCCTGATCGCGCCGCGCGCCATCGCCGGTGAAATAGCTGCCAGGATAGGTCTTGAAGTAGGTATCGATGAAGCGCGCATGATCGCGATACACGGTGCGCATCTGTCCTGGCCAGCTGTCGCGCAGTACCAGGTTGCCGCTGCAGACCCCGTCCAGCACCTGGCCGCTGGCATCGACGATGGCGGGGACCACCCCGAAAAACGGTCGGGTCGCAGAACCGGGCTTGAGCGCGGTGGCCCCCGGTAGCGGCGTAATCATGATGCCGCCGGTCTCGGTCTGCCACCAGGTATCGACCACCGGGCAGCGGCCATCACCGACCACGCGGTGATACCACTCCCAGGCTTCCGGATTGATCGGTTCACCGACGCTGCCGAGCAGCCGCAGCGAGCGGCGTTGATGCTGCTTGACCCACTGGTCGCCGTCAGCCATCAGCGCGCGAATCGCGGTCGGCGCCGTATACAGAATGGTAACGCCGTGCTTGTCGCACACCTCCCAGAAGCGGCCCGGATCCGGATACTTCGGCGTGCCCTCGAACATTACCGTGGTTGCGCCGGTGGCGAGCGGACCGTACAGCACGTAGCTGTGCCCGGTGACCCAGCCGACATCGGCGGTGCACCAGTAGATGTCTTGCGGCTGGTAATCGAATACGTTCTCGAACGTATAGGACACGTACACCAGGTAGCCGCCGGTGGTGTGCAGCACGCCCTTGGGTCGGCCGGTGGAGCCGGACGTGTAAAGAATGAACAGCGGGTCCTCGGCGCCCATCTCCTGCGGCGCGCAGTCGGTCGATGCCTTGGCCATCAGCTCTTCGTACGACACGTCGCGGCCGGGCGTGATGGGCACGTCGGCGCCGGTATGGCGCACCAGCACCACGGTCGTCACCGGGCTGTCGGGCCGCAGCTTGATGGCATCGTCGACTTTGCGCTTGAGCGCGATGGTATTGCCGCCGCGCCAGGTCTCGTCGGCGGTAATCACGATGCGCGACTCGCAGTCCTCGATCCGGCTGGCAATCGACTCGGGCGAGAATCCCGCGAAAATGACCGAATGGATGGCGCCGATGCGCGCGCAGGCCAGCATCGCCACCGCCGCCTCGGGGATCATCGGCAGATAGATCGTCACGCGATCGCCTTTTTTCACGCCCAGGTCGCGCAGCACATTGGCAAAGCGGCAAACGTCGGCATGCAGCTCGCGGTAGGTGAGCTTGCGCGCCGGCCCCGGCCGGTCCGGTTCCCAGATGATGGCGACCTGATCGGCGCGCTTGGCGAGGTGCCGGTCCAGACAGTTCTGCGACAGGTTCAGCGTGCCGTCCTCGTACCAGCGGATATGGAAGTCTTCCAGCCGGTACGAGACGTCCTTGACCTTGGTGTAGGGGCGGATCCACTGCAGGCGGCGCCCCACCTCGCCCCAGAATCCGTTCGGGTCGGCGATGCTGCGCTCATAGTCGGCGCGATACCGCGCCTCGTTGATGTGGGCATGAGCCGCCATGGCCGACGGCACCGGGTACAGGCGTGTAGTGGAATTCATGCGGCAATAATACGTCAGCGACCACCCGGGGGCTCCCGCGGCGCTGGTCGATGCGGCGCTAGGCGGCCGCCGCCTCCACGGCCTGGCTCACCAGCTCGCGGTGCTGCTGGCAGCGACGCCGTCCGACCAGCGAGAAGCCCACGTCGGGATCGCAGATGCAGGCCACCAGCACCTGCCGGTCGCGAAACAGCACCACGATCAGCTCACCGCGCTGGACCATGGTGTCGGCAGTGCGGGCATCCAGCCGGCGGCCGGGCTCCTCGCGCGCCAGCAGCCAGCCCTGGCTGTGCGCCAGGTGCGCCACGCGCTCGAAATTGGCCTTGGCGTCGGTGCCGGTGGTCACGGCCAGGTAGCGCAGCTCGCGCAACTGCACGGTGAGCATCCCCAGGCCGAGGGCGCCCGAGAGGACCAGGCCGAACAGCGCGGCGGCGGTCACGGCCAGCGCCTCGTGCCGGTTGGGCAGGAACGCCGCGGTGACCACCAGCGCCACGCACAGCGCGGCCAGGTAGCCGCAAATGGCGACCGGGGCGTAGTAGCGCGCGCAGTCGGCGCGTTCCAATCGGAGTCGTTCCACGCTCATGCTGTCACAAAGCCGTCATGCGTCCTTCATATTCTCCCAGCCGGCACCCATAAGACTAACGATCGACGACCCAGCGACAAGGGAGAGCTTCACAGTGTTGACCAGCTTAGGGATCGATATCCCGACCGCCATCCTATTGTGTCTGGCCCTGGCGCTGGCACTGAGCTTTGAGTTCGTCAACGGCTTTCACGATACCGCCAACGCGGTCGCGACCGTGATCTACACCCACACCCTGCGACCAGCGGTGGCGGTGGTGTGGTCGGGCTGCTGGAATCTGATCGGGGTGCTGAGTTCCTCGGGCGCGGTGGCGTTCGGAATCGTGGCGCTGTTGCCGGTCGAGCTCGT
>DASXDL010000045.1:0-4340 GCA_036490715.1 Steroidobacteraceae bacterium
GTCGATCAGCAGCACGATCAGATACACCTCCGGATGATTGGCGGTGATCGAGGTGGCGATGTTCTGCAGCAGCATGGTCTTGCCGGCCTTGGGCGGCGACACGATCAGGCCGCGCTGTCCGCGGCCGATCGGCGCCACCAGGTCGATGGTGCGCGCGGTCAGGTCCTCGGTGCTGCCATTGCCGCGCTCCAGTTTGAGGCGGCGGGTCGGATGAAACGGGGTGAGATTCTCGAACAACACCTTGTTGCGCGAACTCTCGGGCGAATCAAAATTGATCTCGCCGACCTTCAGCAGTGCGAAATAGCGCTCGCCGTCCTTGGGCGGCCGGATCAGACCGGAGACCGTGTCGCCGGTGCGCAGATTGAAGCGCCGGATTTGGCTCGGGCTGACGTAGATGTCGTCCGGGCCGGCCAGATAGGAACCATCCGATGAACGCAGGAAACCGAAGCCGTCCTGCAGGATTTCCAGCACGCCGTCGCCGTAGATGTCTTCGCCGTTGCGGGCGTGCGCCTTGAGGATCGAGAAGATGATGTCCTGCTTGCGCGAGCGGGCCAGATTCTCGAGTCCCATCGACTCGGCCATCTTCACCAGCTCGTGGATCGGCTTGGACTTCAGCTCGGTCAGATTCATCGAGCTGCGCGAGCGCTCAAGCTCGGCTGGGCTGATGATCTCGGCGTCGTCGTCTGCCAGTGGCTCCAGCTCGGCCATCATCTCGTCGGGACGGCCGTTGCCGCGATTGCCATCGCGGTTGCCGTGACGCGGGCCTTTGTTATTGGGCCGGTTGCGGCCCTGATTACCGAGGTAGCCTCTCACAGGTGTTGATCTCTCACAGGTGTTGATCCAGGAATGTTGCTAGTTGCGATTTAGATAGAGCACCGACTTTCTGCGCTTCGACGGTGCCGTTCTTGAACAGGATCAGCGTCGGGATGCCGCGGATGCCGTACTTTGGCGGCGTCTGCGGGTTCTCATCGATGTTGAGCTTGGCGATCTGCAGCCGGTCCTTATATTCGTTGGCGATCTCATCAAGGATCGGCGCAATCATCTTGCACGGGCCGCACCACTCGGCCCAGAAGTCCAACAGCACCGGTTTCTCGGCTTTAAGGACGTCTTGATCGAAGTTGCCGTCCGAGGTGTGCACTATGTGCTTGTTACTCACGCGGTTAAGCCTCCGTTGACGGGATAAACCTTCATAATGGGGCCGAAAAACGAATTTGCCAGATGAATGCCTGGGAATTGACCGAAGTGATTTTGCACGGCAGGGCTGGTGTCGCGCCCCGGGAAGCCGTCTAACGGTTACACTACTAGCTTACGGATGAGCCCTGAGTTGCTTGCGTCTGAATGGCTTGGCAGGTGCGGGCAGAAGAGCCGCCGATTGATGATATTTTTAGCCCTTTCCGGGTCGCTTTGCAAGTCTTGTAGGGCAGCGCGCACCGGATCAGCCAATCGACACATCGACAAATGAGTGACGAACATCTCACTTCAATGACATTCGCATCGCTGCCGCTGGTGAGCGCGCTAGCGCAAGGCATCGCTGACGCCGGCTTCAGCCACTGCACCCCGATTCAGGCGCAGACTTTGCCGATTGCGTTGCAAGGTCGCGACGTTGCCGGGCAAGCGCAGACCGGCACCGGCAAGACCGCCGCGTTTCTGGTGGCGATGTATCAGCTGCTGCTGACCAAGCCGCCTGGACCGGGCCGCAGCCGCAGCTCGGCCCGCGCGCTGATCGTCGCGCCGACGCGCGAGCTGGCGGTGCAAATCCACAAGGACGCGTTGGTGCTGGGCAAACACGCCGGACTGAAGGTCGCGGTGGTATTCGGTGGCACTGACTACGAGCAGCAGCGGCGCACGCTCGCCGACGGGGTCGATGTGCTGATCGGCACGCCGGGCCGGCTGATCGACTACTACAAGCAGCAGGTGTACGACCTGCGGCATGTTCAGGTGCTGGTGCTGGACGAGGCCGACCGCATGTTCGATCTCGGCTTCATCGCCGACATCCGCTACATCCTGCGGCGCCTGCCGCGGCCGGAAGTGCGCCAGTCGATGCTGTTCTCCGCCACGCTGTCGCACCGGGTGCTGGAACTGGCCTACGAGCACATGAACAATCCCGAGCTGGTGCGCATCGAGCCCGACAAGGTCACGATCGAGCGCATCCGCCAGGTGATCTACTTTCCATCGATGGAGGAGAAGCTGCCGCTGCTGATCGGACTGCTGCGCCAGACCGAGGCACACCGTACCATGGTGTTCGTCAATACCCGACGGCTGGCGGAGAAGCTCGAGAGCGCGCTGCGCGCCAACGGCTTCAATGCCCAGGCGCTGTCGGGCGACGTACCGCAGAAGAAGCGGCTGCAGTTCCTGCGCCAGTTTCACGAGGGTGAGCTTGCGATCCTGATCGCCACCGACGTGGCCTCGCGCGGCCTGCACATTCCCGACGTCAGCCATATATTCAACTACGATCTGCCGCAGGACGCGCCCGACTACGTGCACCGCATCGGCCGCACCGCGCGTGCCGGCGCCGATGGCGACGCCATCAGTTTCGGCTGCGAGGAATACGCCATTGGCCTGCCGGACATCGAGGCCTTCATTGGCCACAAGATTCCGGTAGCCGCGGTCGATCGGCAGTTGCTGGCAACGCTCGACGCCGCCACGCACGTTCCGCGGCCGCAGGCGCACGCGGCTCCGATGCGACGTGGCGGCGGCCGGCCGCCCGGCGCCAATCGCGGCAGCCGACCCGGTGGCTCGAATCATCGCCGCCGACAGGGCCGCTAGCGCGACGCCTCGGCGGGCAGCAGCTCGGCGACCGCATCCACCGCTGGAAATTCCGACTGCTCGCGCGGCGGCTCGCTGCTGTCGGGACGCCGAACCGCGTAGATCAATCCAATGCCGGCCGCGCGCGCGGCCCGCAGCACCGGCAGACTGTCGTCGACGAACAGGCAGCGTGCCGGCTGCAGCTGCTCGACCCTGGACAGCTCGCGCCAGAACTGCGGCTGCTCCTTGGGAGCGCCAAACGCGTGCGAGCTGAAACCGGCATCGAAATGGCTGATCACCTGGGTGCGTGCGTCCTTGATCGCCAGCGTGGTCGGATGCGCGTTGGTCACCAGCAGCAGGCGCTTGCCCAGCGCGCGCACCCGGCCGAGGAACTCGCGCGCGCCAGGCAACCAGCGGATCTGGTGTGCATCGAGCTGCTTGAGCGCGGCAATGTCGAGCGACAGCTCGCGGCTCCAGTAGTCGATGCAGTACCAGTCGAGCGTGCCTTCGCGGGCGCGAAACCGCGGCTGCAGCTCGGCGATCGCATCCTCGTGGCTGATGGCCCGCGCTTGCGCCCAGGCCTGCGGCACGCGCTGTCGCCAGAAGCGATTGTCGAACGCCAGGTCGAGCAGCGTGCCGTCCAGGTCCAGTAATACCGTGTCGATGCCGCGCCAGGCCTCGGCGCCGACGCCGTGGTCGGAGCGATCGATGTGCTCGGATATCATAGAGTCATGCACGAATTCCAAGCATTGCTGCCGGCGGTGATGGAGATCGCCGATGCGGCCGGCGAGGAGATCATGCGGATCTATCACGGCGGATTCAACGTCACGCTGAAGGATGACCGCTCACCGCTCACCGAGGCCGACCTTGCCTCGCAACGGGTGATCGGCGCCGGACTGGATCGCCTGACGCCGCGCTGGCCAATGCTTGGCGAGGAGTCGGCCCCCGAAACCTTCGCGCAGCGACGCGCCTGGAACACCCTGTGGCTGGTGGATCCGCTCGACGGCACGCGCGAGTTCGTCAAGCGCAACGGCGAATTCTGCGTCAACATCGCGCTGGTGCAGGACGGCGAACCGGTGCTCGGGGTGGTGTCGGCGCCGGCGCGCTCGGTGCTGTACGCCGCGGCCCGCGGCGCCGGGGCGTTCCGCCGCAGCGCGCGCGGTGAGCTCGAACCGATCCACGTGCAGCGCAGCGCCGCCACGCCGCTGCGAGTGCTCGGCAGTCGCTCGTTCGGCGACGCCAAGCTCGATCGCAAGCTCGAGCTGCTCGGACCACAGCAGCGCATCAGCCTGGGCAGCGCCTTGAAGTTCGGTACGCTGGCGGAGGGTGGCGCCGATCTGTACGTGCGCCGCGGTCCGACCTCGGAGTGGGATACCGCCGCCGGACAGGCAGTCGTCATCGAGGCCGGTGGCAGCGTGCTTGATCTGTCCGGACGCCCGCTGCGCTACAACCTGCGCGAGCAGCTCACCAATCCGTCATTCATTGCCTACGGCGATCCGACGCGCGATTGGATCTCGCTGCTGGCGGGCCTGTAGCTGCCGTGATGCCCAGCGCCGCCCTGGTCGATCTGCATACCCACAGCGACTGCTCCGACG
>DASXDL010000046.1:0-23117 GCA_036490715.1 Steroidobacteraceae bacterium
GGTATGAGTTCGAGCGATGTGGTGAAGCTGATCAAGGAGCGAGGGGTGAAGTGGGCGGATCTGCGCTTTACCGACACGCGGGGCAAGGAGCAGCACGTGACGATTCCGGCACGCTACGTGACGGAGGAGTTTTTTGTGGAAGGCAAGATGTTTGACGGCTCATCGATTGCCGGGTGGAAGGGGATCAATGAGTCGGACATGATTTTGCTGCCCGATGCGAGTACCGCGGTGCTGGATCCGTTCTTTGAAGACTCCACGGTGGACATCCGCTGCGATGTGATCGAGCCGGCCACGATGCAGGGCTATGAGAGGGATCCTAGATCCCTGGGCAAGCGGGCCGAAGCGTATTTGAAGTCCACCGGGATTGCCGACTCGGCGCTGTTTGGGCCGGAGAATGAGTTTTTCATCTTCGATGCGGTGCGCTGGAATGCGGACCTAAAGAGCGCCAGCTACGAGGTGGACTCCATCCAGGGCTCTTGGAACTCCAACCAGGGGTTCGAAGAGGGCAACAAGGGGCATCGCCCTGGAGTGAAGGGGGGCTATTTCCCCGTCCCCCCGGTGGATGCCTACCAGGACATTCGCGCCGCGATGTGCAAGGCCTGCGAGGAGATGGGACTTGTGGTGGAGGTGCACCACCACGAGGTGGCCACCGGGGGCCAAGCCGAGATCGGCGTAGGGGCCAATACGCTGGTGAAGAAGGCCGATGAGGTGCAGATCCTGAAGTACGCGCTGATGAATGTCGGGGCCAACTACGGCAAGAGCGTGACCTTCATGCCCAAGCCCTTAGTCGGGGATAACGGCTCGGGCATGCACGTGCACCAGTCCTTATCCAAGGATGGCAAGAATGTCTTTGCCGGGGACAAGTACGCGGGGCTCTCCGAGACCTGCCTGTACTACATCGGCGGCATCATCAAGCACGCCAAGGCGATCAACGCGCTGACCAATGCCACCACCAACTCCTATAAGAGACTGGTGCCCGGCTTTGAAGCCCCGGTGATGCTGGCCTACTCGGCAAGAAACCGCTCCGCCTCGATCCGGGTGCCCTGGGTATCCTCTCCTAAGGCACGTCGCATCGAGGTGAGATTTCCTGATTCCAGTGCCAACCCGTACTTCGCCTTTGCCGCGATGCTGATGGCCGGTCTTGATGGGATCCAGAACAAGATCCATCCCGGGGACCCGGCGGACAAGGACCTGTACGACCTTGAGCCCGAGGAGGCCAAGCACATCCCCACGGTGTGTCACTCGCTGGACATGGCCCTTGAGCACCTGGATCGGGACCGGGACTTCTTAAAGCGCGGCGGGGTGTTCACCGATGATGTGATCGATGCCTACATCGCACTGAAGATGCAGGAGGTCACGCGCTTGCGCATGACCACCCATCCGGTCGAGTTTGACATGTACTACAGCGTCTAGGGCCGGGTGTGCAGCGTCGCGCGGCAATCGCGGTCAGCGCCGAGCGACATTTTCGGATGTCAGGCGAGCCCGCGAGGGCTATGCTTGCGATCGATGAAGCGCACCGACCTTCGCAGATCGGCGGCGCCGATGGTGACATCGGCGCTCGCCGCCTTGAGCGTGCTGCTGCTGGTCGCGTGGGCAAGCGGCGCCGTGGCGCAGACCACGACCACGACGTTGTATCGCTGGGTCGATTCCGACGGCATCGTGCACTATTCCGACCGCCCGCAGCCGGGCGCGCAGATCATCCATATCCAGGGCGCGCAGACCTACAGTGCGCCGGCGCTGCCCAAGACCGACACCTCGAAGGCATCGGAGCGCCCGCTCGAGCCCTCGCCGTATCAGTCCTGCGCCATCGTCGAACCCGGACAGGAATCCACCTTCGCCAATCCCGAGAACGTACCGATCTCGGTGCGGGTCAGTCCGGCCCTGCGGCAGGGCGATCAGCTCGAGGTGACGGTGGATGGTGCCGCGCTGCAACCGACCGGCGGCGGCCTGCAGTACCAGCTCACCGCTCCCGATCGCGGTGCCCACACGGTTACCGCCGCGGTGCGCGACGCCGATGGCAAGGCGGTGTGCCAGGCAGCGGCAGTGACCTTCAGCGTGCAGCGCACCTCGCTGCTCTCGCCGCAGTCGCCGCTGCGCCCGCACTAACGCGAACGGCACAGCCACGGCCATGGCGCGCCCCGGCGGAGGCGCGCGGTGGCGATTGAATATTTCTCGCCCTCGCCGCTGTCGCACTTCGACCCGGCCGACCTGCTCGATGTGCTGGCCACCGGCGTGGTGGTGCTCGACAGTCAGCTGTGCGTGGTCTACGCCAACGTCGGTGCGCAGGACCTGCTGGCCGCCGGACTCAACAAGGCGCGCGGCCGCCCGATCGCCGAGCTGTTCGCCGATCCGGAAGGGTTGGATGCCATTCTGCGGCGCTCGCTCGAGCACAACGAGATCTGTTCCGAGCACGAGATTCGGCTCACGCCGGTGACCTTGGCCGGCAAACGCGATCCGGTGGTGATCGACATTACCGCTACGCCGCTCGAAGGTCAGGTCACCGGCACGCATCTGCTGCTCGAGCTGGCCGACGCCCGTACTCGCCAGCGCATCACGCGCGAGAGCGAGATGCTGTCGCGGCTGGACGGCAGCCGTCTGATGATTCGGCAGCTCGGCCACGAGATCAAGAATCCGCTCGGGGGTCTGCGCGGTGCCGCGCAGCTGCTCGATCGCGAGCTGCACGACGGCGCGCTGAAGGAATACACCACCGTCATCATCAACGAGGCCGACCGGCTGCGAGCGCTGGTCGACAGCATGCTCGGGCCGTCGCGACCGCCGCAGCTGGCGGCGGTCAACATTCACGAACTGTGCGAGCACGTGTTTCATCTGCTGCGCAGCGAAGCGCCAGCGGGCGTGCTGATCGATCGCGACTACGATCCGAGCCTGCCCAACGGCCGCTTCGATCGCAACGAAATCATCCAGGCGCTGCTCAACGTCGCGCGCAACGCGCTGCAGGCGGTGGCCGCCGACGGCGGCCGCATCACGCTGCGCACGCGCGCACTGTCGAACTTCAACATCGGCACCGAGCGTCATCGGCTGGTGGCCAATCTGCAGATCGAAGACAACGGCCACGGCGTGCCGCCGGAGCTGTATCGCAGCGTGTTCTATCCACTGGTCACCGGCCGGCCCAACGGCACCGGCCTGGGATTGGCGGTGGCCCAGGATCTTGTCACCCGGCATCGCGGCATTGTCGAATTCGACAGCCGCCCGGGCTGCACCATCTTCTCCCTGTTATTGCCGCTCGAGGGCAGCGAATGAATGCACAACCTCTGCGTGTTTGGCTGGTCGATGACGACACCTCGATCCGGTGGGTGCTGGAACGGGCGCTGAAGAATGGCGGCATGCTGCCCAAGGCGTTCGACGCGGCTGAACCGGCGCTGGCGGCGCTGCGCAACGACGCTCCGGACGTGCTGATCACCGACATCCGCATGTCGGGCCAGTCAGGACTGGACCTGCTGCGCCGGGTACACGATGTCCATCCGGAGCTGCCGGTGATCGTCATGACGGCCTATTCGGACTTGGGCAGCGCGGTCTCGGCCTACGAGAGCGGCGCGTTCGAGTATCTGGCCAAGCCGTTTGATATCGATCAGGCCGTGGACCTGGTGAAGCGCGCCGCGGCCGCTGGCGTGCGCAGCGCGGCCGATGCGGCCGGCGTGACGCCGCCGATCCCCGATCTGCTGGGGCGTGCGCCAGCGATGCAGCAGGTGTTTCGCGCCATCGGCCGGCTGTCACGCTCCAGTGTCAACGTGCTGATCACCGGGGATTCGGGCACCGGCAAGGAACTCGCGGCGCGCGCGCTGCACGAGCACAGTCCGCGCGCGAACAAGCCGTTCATCGCACTCAACACTTCGGCGATTCCGGCCGAGCTGCTCGAGTCGGAGCTGTTCGGACACGAGAAGGGTTCGTTCACCGGCGCCGACAGCCTGCGCCGTGGTCGCTTCGAGCAGGCCGATGGCGGTTCGCTGTTCCTGGACGAGATCGGCGACATGTCGACCTCGCTGCAGACGCGACTGCTGCGGGTGCTGGCGGAAGGGGAGTTCTATCGAGTTGGCGGCCAGACGCCGATCCGGGTCGACGTGCGGGTGATCGCCGCCACGCACCAGAATCTGGAGGAGCGCGTGCGCCAGGGTCTATTTCGCGAGGACCTGTTCCACCGGCTCAACGTGATCCGCATCGAGCTGCCGCCGCTGCGCGCGCGGCGCGAGGACGTGCCGGATCTGCTGGCGCATTACCTGCGCATTGCCGCCCAGGAACTGGGCGTCGAACCCAAGACGCTGACCGACGATACGATCGCGCGCCTGAGTGCCTACACCTGGCCGGGCAACGTGCGTGAGCTGGTGAATCTGTGCCGGCGGCTCACGGTACTGGCGCCAGGCAACGAGATTCGCGCCGAGGACCTGCCGACCGAGATCATCGGTGAGACGGCGAGCCCCGGGGATCAGGACTGGACCGGCGCCCTGGCGACCTGGGCCGACCGGCAGTCGCAGGCCCCGCCGCGGCCGTTGCTGGACGATGCGCTGCCGGCGTTCGAGCGCACATTGATCCGCGTGGCATTGCGCCACACCCAGGGTCATCGGCAGGAGGCCGCCAAACTCCTGGGCTGGGGCCGCAACACGCTCACGCGCAAGCTCAAGGAACTAGGCATGAGCGACATCGACGACCCGGAGTAGACGGCGCCGCGCGCCCATCACTCAGGGATTGGTCGACAGCGTGTAGGCCGTCAGGGTATTTCCTGCCGGCACGATCAGTAGTCCGTCGCCGGCGGATAGACCCGACAGTGGAATGCCCGCGGCCCAGCCGGCACCGGTCGGAATCGCCGCGCCAAGATTCTTGCTCCAGACCTGCTGACCGGTGCTGGCGTTCAGGGCGTAGAGGTTGCCGGACGATCCGCCGATGAATACCCATTGATCGACCAGTATCGGCGAGGTCACCAGCGTGCCATCGCCGGTGAAGCTCCAGGCGGCGGCGTTCGAGCTCAGCGTGATGCCGCGCAGGGTTCCGGTTTGCAGGAAGTAGCCCATGGTGCTGCCGATCGCCGGCGGATAGTCGGCGACGTAGCTGCCGATCTGCGCGCCGCTCTGCGTATCGAACGTATCACCGTTGTACGAACTGCCGGCGGCATTGGGGGAATAGACCACCCCGTTGGCGACCACCGTGGTACCGCCGCCGCCGCCGACGCAGCCGACGCTGTCGCGCCAGTTGACCTGACCGTTGCCGGGTGCCAGATCGTAGGTCTGGCACGGAAACGACAGATAGACACCATCGGCCGTGACCGCCGGTGTGCTGTCATCGCCGTTGGCCACGCTCTGTGTCCAGAGGATGGAGCCGCTACTCTCATCGACCCCGTACGCGTCGCCGCCGATCCCGCTGCTGGTGGTATAGACCATGCCATTGAGCGCCGTCGGTGCGGATGAGAACCCGTACTGCAGCATGGTGGACAGCTGCGTGACCCATTTCACCGTGCCGGTCGCGGCGTCGAAGGCCACCAGGTCATCCGGGCCGAATCCCGGAAACAACCCGCTGAGCACGAACAGCGTGCCCGAATCGTAGGCCGCCGCGGCCGGCCCCTGGATCGTCGTGGGTCCCCAGACGACGGCGCCGGTGGATTCGTTAAGTGCAATCACCTCGGAGTTGCCATTCGACGTGCTGACGGTGACGAACACGTTGGCGTTGGCGATCAGCGCATACGAGGGCGGGCCGTCGAGTGTGACCGACCAGGTACTGGAGCTCGGCAGACTGGCGTTGGCGAAAGTGGTCGAGCCGCTGTGGCCCGGATTGATCTGAAAGGCCACCGCTTGCGCCGCAGGAGAGCGGATCGACAGCGGCAGCGGACCGGCCACTGTTGCATACGACGGATCGCGAACGTTGATATTGGCGCTTCCGGCCGTCGTGATGTCGCTGGCCGGGATCTGCGCCTGTAATTGTGTCGATGAGACAAAGGTGGTGGAACGCCCAAAGCCGTTCCACTCGACCATCGACGACGCGGTGAACCCTATGCCGGTGACCGTCACGACGAACTCCGGTGCGCCCGCGTAGACGTAGCTCGGCGAGATGCTGTTCAGCGCGAACGGCACTGCAAACACGGTGAAGGTCAAGGCGTTGGAATTGACCCCGCCGGTCGGCTGGTCGGTCGCCGTGACCGAGATGCTGCCGGCGCTGGCAAGGTCACTTGCGGGCACCGCCGCCGTCACCTGGGTGTCGTTGACATAGCTGGTTGTCAGCGCCGTACCGTTCCAGAAGATCGTCGAGGTCGGTTTGAAAGCCGTGCCGTTGACAGTCAATGTGAACGCAGAGTCGCCGACGATCGCGACGCCCGGGTTCATGGAACTCAACGTCGGAACGATGTTGGCCCCGGCGGTAACGGTGAACTGGGAATGAATGAGGAGCGGACTGCCAGTCACCTGCGAGCTGCAAGCGGTGTCGTAACAGACCTTGATATTGACCGTGTCGTTGTAGACCCCGGGGGGCAGCGACATCGGCGATTGAAACGAGAACGTGATCGATTGGCTTGCCGGGTCGGTGCCGACCGAGACCAGGCCGTTCTTGGTGAAGTTGCCTTCGACGAACAGCTGGCCGCCCGGCGGCAGATTCTTCACGATGAAGCCAAGACCCACTGCGGGCCCGGTCGACTCGATGGTCGACGCCGACACGGCCACCTGGTTGCTCGGCAGCGAGATGCTGACATTCGCCGGCGGCGCGGCACCGCCGCCTCCGCCGCCGCAACCCACCAGCATGAGCGCGCACGCCAGAATCGCGGCGCCGCGCGGCACTCTTCCTGAGCTCAAAGATCCTCCCTGTGCCTGCCAATTATTCGCTCTTTATTCGCAGGCGGCGAACGGGAGTTTCGGGTAAACCCCCCTGCACCGGCAACTGGTGGCTGTAAGATAGTGCGCTTGACATGAACCTATCGAACTGGTCACAAGCTGCGCGACAGATCCTGCTGGATAACAGCCCATCGGCCTGGCTGTATGCGTTCTCAGCGTTCCTGCTGACATTCTCGGTGCTGCCTCTGGTACGCGGCTTCCTGCGCGCGCGCCGCCGTCAGCGCTACGCCCACCGCGAGATGCCGATGGCCGCCGCGCTGACCGGCAATCTGGCCGAGCACACCAGCCGCGTGGTGCTGTGGATCGTCGCGCTGTACCTGGCGGAAAACATCCTGACGCTGCCCAAACGCGTCGACACGGTGTTCGCGATCGCGATCGTGATCGGGATCTGGTTCCAGCTCGGGCTATGGGCGGTCGCGGCGTCGCGCTTCGCGGTCCATCGGCACGAAAATCGGGGGAGTGACACGCGCCTCAGCGGCACCATGGACGTGGTGCTGTTCGTCGCGGCGATGGTGATCTGGATCGTGGTCGTGCTGGCGGCGATGCAGAACCTCGGCATCAACGTCGGACCGCTGATCGCCGGCCTCGGCGTTGGCGGCATCGCGATCGCGTTGGCGGTGCAGGCGATTCTCGCCGACCTGTTCGCCTCGCTGTCGATCGCGCTCGACAAGCCGTTCGTGGTCGGGGACAGCCTGCGGGTCGATGCCTTCGAGGGCACGGTCGAGCAGATCGGCATCAAGAGCACGCGCCTGCGCAGCATCACCGGCGAGCAGATCATCATCGCCAATGCCGATCTGCTCAAGAGCCGGGTACGCAACCTCGGGCGCGCCAGCGAGCGGCGCGTGCTGTTCACGCTGGCGGTGGGCTACAACACCGCGGTGGAGAAACTGCAACGGGTGCCGAAGATCGTGACCGAGGCCATCGCTACCTATGCCGGCACGCGCTTCGTGCACTGCATGCTGCGCGAGCTGGGCGAGTCGGCGCTGCTGTTCGAGGTGTGCTTCTTCGTCGAGAACACGCCACGGCGCAATGTCAGCGAGGCGCTCGACCAGGTGAATCTGCAGATCCTGCAGGGATTCGCCAGCCTCGGCATCGAGTTTGCCTACCCGACGCGCACCTTGTGGCTGCGTGAACCGGGGCGCGATCCGGACGCCTCGGGCTGATCGTCGAACGGCGCCGGTGGCGTATAGGCCGCGAACACCGGCCGCCAGCGCGCCAGTGCGCCGATCAGCGGGATGCGGTTGACGAACCGCAGCACGCCGCGCGCATCGATCCATTCGGCATAGCTGCGGTACACCGGGTCGAGCGACAGATGCCGCTCCTCGGTCTTGGCGCGTACGAAATAGATCAGGTTCAGCGCCAGCAGCAGCAGGCAGCGGCGCACCGTGGCCTCGACGCCGCCGGTGAGCATGAACGGCGTCGAGATCAGCCACCACGACAGATTCTTGGATAGGTAGGCCGGATGCTTGGTGTAGCGATACGGACCGTTGGTGATGATGCCGCGGTGGGTCAGGTTGGAGAATCGCGCCCCGAATGAGATCGTGGCCCAGACGTACACCACCACGGTCGCCAGGATCAGGCAGCCCCACAGGTCGTAAGCCCACGAGTCGGGGACGAACCAATTGCCCCAGGCCAGGCCGGTGTCGTAGTCGATGTACTGGCGGCTGATCATCGACCAGAACGGCTGATAGCACACCAGGGCGCTGACCCAGCCAAGCATGCTCGGCTCGGTCGAGCGGATATGGGTATCGGTGGCCTTGAGCGCCATCAGATAGGTCATCGACACCAGGCTCACGTCGATGAAGAACAGGAAGAAGTACGTCCAGTCGTACACCCCCTGGAAGTGGTGCAGCTGGGTCAGGTCGTAGTGCAGCAGCTTGTTCAGGTTGTCGCAGAAGTAGGTGAACATCAGCGGCAGGAAGTAGCCCTTGACCAGCCAGCCGAGCAGGTGCTGGCCGATCAGCCACGGCGACAGACCGCGCCAGCGTCCCAGCAGCCAGCGGCCGAGCTGCCACAAGCCGTCGTACGGCTGCGGCATGCGCCGGTCGACCCACACCAGGTACGGGATTGCGACCAGCGCCCACAGCGGCAGCAGTAGCCGCAGCGCCTGATAGTAGTTGCCGTAGAACTGCTCGCCCTCGTAGTACTCCGGAAACAACCAGTACAGCAGCGCAACGAAGCCGACGCTGCCGATCAGCCCGAGGCACTTGGTGCCGACCCGACCCCAGTCGATCGCGGCCGGCGTCGTCTTCAGCCCGCGGCGCTGCACGTGCTGCCACAGCAGATCCGGAATGAATACGCCCAGGGCCGCACAGGCCATGACGATCAGCGCCAGGTAGGCGATCTGCTCGAAGGGCGGCCAGAAGTTCAGCACCGCGACACTCAGCAGCATGCTGACGGTGCCGATCCAGGCGACCACGGCGTGGGTCGCGGACCGCGGGGGGGCGCTGCGCTCGGTGCGATCGGGAGGCATGGCGCCATTGTGCCAGAGCGTTCTGCTAACGTAGCGGCGGTGACGCGACGTGAGCATTGGTTACGCTGGTTGTTCGGTGCGGTGCTGCTGTGGCGGCTGCTGTTTCCGTTTTTCGACTCACCGCTGTCGCACCTGTTCTCCGATCCGGCCCGACACTGGGCCAACGGCGCGCGTTTCTTAAGTCCCGATCTGATCGGCGCCGGGGATCCGTTCCTGTACCAGCTGTGGATCTACCTGCTGCGCGCTCTGAGCGGCGATGATCCACCGAGCGTGCTGCTCGGCTGCGCACTGCTGTGCGCAGCGATGCCCTACGGCTGGTACCTGGCGCTGCGCGAGCTGCGGCCGCGCGCTCAGGCGCTCACCGGCGGCATCATCATCGGCGTGATTCCGGCGTTTCTTGGCATCTATGCCTACTTCATGACCGAGACGCTGCTGCTGACGCTGACCGGGTTTGCGTTCTGGGCCACATTCCGCAGCCTGCGCAAACAAACGCTGGCGGCGTTCGCGCTCGCTGCGCTGTTGTGGGTGTGTGCGCTGTTCACCCGCAGCATCGCGTTGCCGATGGCGGTGCTGTGCCTGGGGACGATCTGGCTGCTGCAGCGGCAGCGGCTGGCCAAGGCCTTGGTCGCAGCGCTTGCCTTGGTCGCGCTGGCGGTGCCCTCCGGACTGCATGTGCGCTCGACGCTGCATTTCTTCGCGCCGCTCGGCAATTTCTACCTGGCGCAGATCTACAGCGTCAGCGGCAAGCACGACATCAGCATCAACGCCGGGCCGCTCGGCGGCTGGGGCTTCGGCACGCCGAGTTTCTACAACCCGACCTTCTATCCGTTCTCGACCTGGACCACCGATCGCACCGGCACCGCCGCCATCAACATCGACGTATCGCAGGGACGCAGCACCTGGATCGCCGAGCAGCACCGCATGGCGGCCGAGCGCAGCTTTCCGTGGCGGCGGCAGTACTGGGAGAACCTGCTGTATCTGCTGTTCGGCCAGAGCTGGCCCGACAACGATCCGCATGCGCTCAGCGGCCTGGCCTCGGTGTGGACGCGCTGGGCCTGGCCGCCGCTGATGTTGCTGGTCGCGTGGGGCTGCGTGCGCCTTAAGTTTCGCGGTCGCGAGTGGCTGTTGCCGGTGTGCGCGCTCGGCATGCTGGTGTCACTGGCGCTGCAGCGCGAGGGCATTATCGAGGGCCGCTACCGCAAGCCGATCGATCCGGTGCTGGTATCGGCGGCGATCGTGATGTGCTGTCGCCGCCGGGCACCGGCGCTGGCGTCGAGCGCGCGCGCCGACTCCTCCTACGATGCCAGCTTCTTCGACTACGTTGAGGTCAGTGCCGGCGCTGCGGCCGAGCGCATGGTGCCGTTGCTGCAGCAAGCGTTCGCACCGCACTCGGTGCTCGACGTCGGTTGCGGACCGGGCGCGTGGCTTGGGGTGTGGCAGCGCCTGGGTGTCGATGACCTGGTCGGAGTGGATGGCGACTACGTCGATCGCAGCCGGCTGCCGTTTGCAGCCGAGCGCTTTTACCCACATGATCTGGCGCAACCCTTCGACCTCGGACGGCGCTTCGATCTGGTGCAGTGTCTGGAGGTGGCCGAGCATCTGCCGGCGCGCGCCGCCGAAGGACTGATCGACAGCTTGACCCGCCACGGCGAGGTGATCGTGTTTTCCGCCGCTCCGCCCGGACAAGGCGGCCACGACCATGTCAACGAGCGCAGCTACGACTACTGGCGTGAATTACTGCGGGCGCGCGGCTATCGCGCGGTCGATTATCTTAGGCCCAGAATCCTGACCGAGCTGGCCATCGACCCCTGGTATCGATACAACACGCTGCTGTACCTGCGCGGCGAGCTGATCGCCTCGCTGTCGCCCGAGTTACAGGGCAGTGTGCTGCCGGAGGATCAGCCCATTCCGGATCTGGCGCCGCTGGCCTATCGGCTGCGCAAGCAGCTGGTGCGGCGATTGCCGGTGAAGCTGATGACCGCGCTGGCGCGCCTGAAGGAACGCGCGCAACGCGCGCAGTCATGAGCTGGCCGTCGGTGTTCATGCTGCTGGCCGCCTCGCTCGCGGCCGCCGGCGGCCAGCTGCTGCTGAAGCTGGGCGCCGAGCACCGCACCCGGGTGCTGGAGTTCTTCAATGTCCGGATTGGGATCGGCCTGCTGCTGTACCTGTGCGGTACCATCCTGTGGGTCTACGTGCTGTCGAGAGAAAAGCTGGTGACGGTCTACGCCTTTACCGCGTTGACCTTCGTGCTGGTGTACCTGGGGGCGATGCTGACACTGGGTGAATCGCTGACATTGCGGGCCGGCGGCGGCGTGCTGCTGGTGCTCGCAGGTCTGTATCTGCTGGCGGGCCGATGAGCGAGCGTGCCGCCGACCTAAGCTTGGTGGTTCCCTGCCATAACGAGGAACCGGTGGTGATGCACACCGCGCGCCTGCTGCTGCAGCTGCTTGACGAGCAGCGCGCGGCCGGCCGCTGCGGCGCGCGCAGCCTGGTGCTGTTCGTCGATGACGGCAGCACCGATGCCACCTGGACGCTGATCGAGCAGCTGGCGCACGCGCACCCCGGCTATATCGCCGGCCTGCGCCTGTCGCGCAACGTCGGTCATCAAAATGCGCTGCTGGCCGGGCTGACGCTGGCGCCCGGCGATGTGCTGATCAGCCTCGATGCCGACCTGCAGGACGACCTGGAGGTAATCCCGCAGATGCTCGACTACTACCGCAACGGCCACGACATCGTCTACGGCGTGCGCGCGCAGCGCGCCACCGATACCCGCATGAAGCGCCTGACCGCGGCGGCGTTCTACCGGCTGTTGCGCCGTCTCGGGGTCGACGTGATCGACAATCACGCCGACTTTCGCCTGATGAGCCGCCGCGCCATCGAGATGCTGCGCCAGTACGGCGAGGTGAACCTATTCCTGCGCGGCATCGTGCGCCTGATCGGGCTGCCGTCGGCGCAGGTGTATTACCAGCGCCGCGAGCGCGTCGCCGGATCGACCAAGTATCCGTGGTCGCGCATGTCGGCGCTGGCCATGGACGGCATCACCTCGTTCTCGGTGGTGCCGCTGCGGGTGATCTCGATGCTGGGGCTACTGACGTCGGTGTTCGCGCTCGCGGTCAGCATCTGGGTGGTGTTCGTGGCGCTGACCAAGCCGTCGGCGGTGCCGGGCTGGGCCTCCACGGTGCTACCGATTACTTTCATCGGCGGTGTCCAGATCCTGTCGATCGGGGTGCTGGGCGAGTACATCGGCAAGATCTACATGGAAACCAAGCGCCGACCGCGCTTCATCGTCGAGCGCGCGATCGGACTGCCGGTGCCGGTGCTGGAGCCCTAGCGCTCCTGCGGCAGGAAGATCCACAGCAGCACGTAGATCAGCAGCCCGGCACCGAAGTACAGCAAGGTCAGACAGAAAATCAGCCGCCAGGCCCAGGACGGCAGATCGGTATTCTTGCCCAGGCCGCCGCACACCCCGCCCAGCACGCGATCGGTGCGCGAGCGCGCCAGCTGCTGCAGGAAACCATGGCTACCGGTGCGCGAGATGGCGCTACCCTCGAGCGCCGCGGCCTTGGCGCGCACGTACTCCTCATCGCTGAGTGCGCCCTTATCGTGCAGGCTCTGCAGCCGTTCGAGTTCGTCGGCGATGCTCACGGCCGCAGGCCTTCTAGCAGGCCGCGCCGGCGACCGCGGCGCTGGTGCGCAGCACCCCGACCAGTTGCGCGATCGAGTCGAGCGACTGCGCGCTCAGGTATTGCGCCAGGCCGGCATTGATGCTGCGGCACACGAGTGGATCGTAGAACAGCGCCGTGCCCAGGCCGATCGCGCTGGCACCGGCGATCAGGAACTCGAGCGCATCCTGCACGCTGGCAATGCCGCCCTGACCGATGATCGGAATGTTGCGCGGACCGGCGATCTCGTACACCTCGCGCACCTTAAGCAGCGCGATCGGTTTGATGGCAGGTCCTGACAATCCTCCCTGGCCGTTGCCCAGCACCGCTCGGCGCGTGGCGACGTCGATCGCCATGCCGGTGACGGTGTTGATCACCGCCAGCGCATCGCTGCCGGCGTCGATGCAGTAGCGGGCGTTCTCGCGGATGTCGGCCTGATTGGGCGACAGCTTGGTGATCAGCGGTTTGCGCGTCACCTTGCGGCAGGCCTCGACCACGCGGCCGGACATCTCCGGAACATTGCCGAACTGCACCCCGCCCTCCTTGATGTTGGGGCAGGAGATGTTGATCTCGATCGCATCGATCGGCGAGTCGTCGAACTTGCGCGTGACCTCGACGTACTCCTCGATCGTGGAGCCGCAGACGTTGGCGATGAAGCGCGTCTCGCTGAAGTCGAGCGTCGGCAGGATGCGGCTGACGACATAGTCGACGCCCGGGTTTTGCAGCCCGATGGCGTTCAGCATGCCTGACGGTGTCTCGCAGATGCGGTGCGGGGCGTTGCCCAGGCGCGCCGCCCCGGTGGTGCCCTTGAGTACGATCGCACCGGCGTCGCGGTTGCTGAAGCCCTCGACCCGCGTGTACTCCTCGCCGAAGCCGACGCAGCCGGACAGCAGCACGATCGGCGAGGCGAATTGCAGACCGCAGAAGCGCCCGGCCAGCGACGCCGGCGGCGCGGTCAGGGCAGGCACGGCGGGATCGGCGCTCATGGCAGGCGATTATCGCCGATCGGCACGGCGATCGCTTAGGCTAGAGCCATGTACCACGTCATCCTGCATCAGCCGGAAATTCCGCCCAATACGGGCAATATCATCCGGCTGTGCGCCAACACCGGCTGCAGATTGCATCTGATTGAGCCGCTGGGCTTTGACCTGGCGGCAGCCTCGGTGCGGCGCGCGGGACTGGACTACGCGGAACTGGCGGTGCTGCGACGCCACGCTCGTCTGCCAGACTGCCTGGCCGAACTGTCCGGCTCGCGCGTGTTCGCGGTCGAGACCGGAGCGGCACGGCCGTACTCCGAGCTGCGCTATCAGGCGGGCGATGCGTTCCTGTTCGGTGCCGAGACTTGCGGGCTGCCGCGCGAACTGCTGCAGCGGCAGCCGCCCGAACGGCGCATCAGCATTCCGATGCGCAGCGGCAATCGCAGCCTGAACCTCGCCAACGCGGTGGCGGTGGTGGTGTACGAGGCCTGGCGGCAGAGCGGATTCGCGCAGTATCCGCTGCAGGTCACGGCTGCCAGCGGCTAGTCGAACTCCGGCCGGATCGGCCGCATCATCAGGCCGCGCACCACGTGCTCGGCCGGCAGTTTCTCGTACAGCACGCCGTAGATGCCTTCGGCGATCGGCATGACCACGCGCTCACGCGCCGCGACCCGGCGCAGTGCCGCAGCGGCGTGAAAGCCTTCGACCACCTGGCCGATGTCGAACAGTGCCAGCTCCACGCCCTTGCCCTCGGCCAGCGCCAGACCGAAGCGCCGATTGCGCGAATGATCGTCGGTGCAGGTCAGCACCAGATCGCCCAGGCCCGCCAGTCCCATGAAGGTCTCGCGGCGCGCACCCAGCGCCACACCCAGGCGCGTCATCTCGACCAGTCCGCGCGTGATCAGCGCGATGCGGGTGTTGGCGCCGAAGCCGAGGCCGTCGGACAGCCCGGCGCCGATCGCCAGCACGTTCTTGACGGCGCCGCCGACTTCGACCCCGGTGATGTCGGTGGAGGTATAGGCGCGAAAGCTGGCCGACGACAGATCGTGGGCCAGCGTCTCGGCATAGTCGGCGTCCGGCGAGGCGATGGTCATGGCGGTCGGCAGACCGGCGCCCACCTCGGCGGCGAAGGTCGGGCCCGACAGCACCGCCACGGCGCGACCGCTGCCGAGCACCTGATGCGCTACTTCGTTGGGGAGCTTGCCGCTGTCGAGCTCGAAACCCTTGGTGGCCCAGCACAATCGCGTGGCGGCCGGCAGCATCGGCTTGAGCTGGGTCAGCAGCGCGCGAAAGGCGTGGCTCGGTACCGCCAGCAGCACATCCTTGACGCCGTCAATCGCGGCTTCGAGCTCGCCGATCAGCTGCAGGCCCTCGGGGAACTCGACATCCGGCAGGTAGCGCCGGTTGCTGCGCTCCTGCGACATGGCGGCGACGTGGGCGCGATTGCGCCCCCACAGCCGCGCCGGCCGGCCGGCGCGCGCGAACTGGATGGCCAGCGCGGTGCCCCAGGAGCCCGCGCCCAACACCGCAATGTCGGCGTGCACCAGCGAGCCCGCGGACACCGCTCTTGGCTCCTAGTTCCGGGTGGCGCCGGCGCCGTCGGCCTGCTGCGAACTCGCGTACAGCGCGTCGAAGTTCACTGGCGGCAGCAGCAGCTGCGGGAAACCGCCCTGGCTCACCAGCTGCGATACCACCGCGCGCGCGTACGGGAACAGCACGTTGGGACAAATGCTGCCGACCGCGCGCTTGAGCTCCTCGGGCGACAGGTTCTGCATCACGAACGCGCCGGCCTGCTTGACCTCGACCAGAAACAAGGTCTGCTCGGCCTGCTTGGCAGCCACCGTGATCGTCAGCACCACTTCGCGCAGGTCGCCGCCGAGCGGCTGCACTGTGGTGTTGAGATCGAGCGAGATCTGCGGCGCCCACTCACCGTTGCCGCGCGGCCCCTGTGGGGATTCGAACGAGCAATCCTTCAGATAGACGCCCTGTAGCGTCAGGTTGGTGGCGGCCGCGGCTTCAGCCGGCACGGAGTCTTGTTCGCTTGCCATAATCGTCGACCTTCTGCAGCAATAGCGTTGGCCGGCGCGTCAGCGCCGCGGCAGCAGCGGGTCCAGGCCGCCCGCCGCCTCCAGATCGTACAGGTCATCCGAGCCGCCAATGTGACGCTCGCCGATGAATATCTGCGGCACGGTCTGCCGTCCGCCGCTGCGGCGGATCATAGCCTCACGTTCTTCGGGGCGCGCGTCGAGATCGATCTCGCGAAAAGCCACGCCTTTGCTGGCGAGCAGTTCGCGCGCCCGGGCGCAGTATGGGCACCACGAGGTCGCATACAGGACGACCGCGTCGTCGGCCGGTGATGTCATTCGCGCGCCAGCGGCAGGTTCTCGGCGCGCCAGGCGGCGATGCCGCCGCGCAGGTTGAACACCTTGGTGAAACCCTGCTGGCTGAGCGCCCGCACGCTGGCGGCGGCGGTGGCGCCGCGATCGCAATACACGATCAGTGCCCGCTCCTTGTATTTCTTGAGCGCATCGCCGGCGGTGGCGATCTGCGCGCCATCGAAATGGCGCGCGCCGCTGATGTGGCCCTCGTGAAAGGCTTCGGCCGCGCGCAGGTCCAGCACCGTGGCGCCCTGGTTCATCAGCCGGATCACATCCTGCGGCGCCAGCGTGCCGACACTCTGCGCGCGCAGCCGCAGCTCGTATGCCAACACCGCGGCCGCTGCGGCCAGTGCGAAGGCGACGAGCCATGAGTGATGGCCGGAGTACTCGAGCAGTCGATCCATCCGTGTGCGTGTCTTCAGTGGGGCGAGCCCGTGATTATAGCCGGGAGCGCCGCCGGCTTCAGGCGGGTGCTGGCCAGGGATGCAGACGCGCGCCGGTGCCCGTGGAATACTTCGCGGCAACCGCGACCATTGCGCCTGACATTCATGCCTACCCGCTACCTCGCCGCCGCGGCGCTGTTGACCGCGCTGCTGTGTGCCGCACCGGCGCCGGCGGCAACGCAGGCCAAGACCGAGGCCGAGCTGCGTGCGCTGCGCGACAAGATCAATCGCGTCACCCAGCAGGTCAGCCAGGATGCGCTCGAGCGCGACCGGCTATCGGGCAATCTGCGCAGCGCCGAGCTGTCGCTCAACCAGGCCCGCGACCAGTTGGCACGCGTCAGCCGCCAGTACGCCGAGCGCAGTGCGCGGCGCACCAGCCTGACACAGGAACGCGCCCAGCAGCAGCAGGCGCTCGGCAACGAGCGCGCCACGCTGGCCGCGCAGCTGCGCGTGGCCTACATGATCGGGCACGAGGAGCCGTTGAAACTGCTGCTGAACCAGCAGGACCCGCTGCGCAGCGGCCGCATGTTCGCCTATTACGCCTATTTCAGTCGCGCGCGCGCCGGCCAGATCCTCCAGATCCAGACCCAGGTGAAGCAGATCGATGCGCTTGATCAGGAGCTGTCGCAGCAACAAACTGAGCTTGGCAGCCTGAAGCTGTCGCAGCAGCAGCAGCTGCAGCAACTGCAGCGCGCGCGCAACGATCGTCAGCAGGTGCTTGCGAGCCTGAACGCGGCGGCCCGCACCCGCGAACAGAGCCTGGCGCGTCTCAAGAGCCAGCAGGCCGGGCTTGAGGGGCTGCTGCGCGAGCTCAACCGCTCGCTCAAATCCGCCCCGCCGCCCGATATCTCGAGCGCTTTCGGACGCTCGCGTGGTCGGTTGCTGTGGCCGGTCGCCGGCCACGTGACTGCGCAGTTCGGCGACACGCGCGCCAGCGGTGTGCGCTGGGAGGGCGTGGTGATCGCAACCGAGCGCGACGCGCCGGTCAGGGCGGTGGCCGACGGCCGGGTGGTGTATGCCGACTGGCTGCCGGGCTTGGGACTGCTGGCGATCGTCGATCATGGCGAAGGCTACTTAAGCCTGTATGGCCACAACGATCATCTGCTCAAGGGCGTGGGCGAATCGGTGCAGGCCGGGGAGGCCATCGCCGCGGCCGGCGATACCGGTGGCCGGGCTGCTCCCGAGCTGTATTTCGAGCTGCGGCGCGAAGGCAAACCCGTGGATCCGACGCCCTGGTTCCGTAGCCACAGTCCGCTTCCGTAACTGTGCGCCAGTACCGGGTTTTTTGACTCAAGACGCCGCCCCGGCTGCCGGTGAGCGGCTCTGGCGCACTGCGTCCGAACCACCGCTGGGCCAGCGAGCGCCCGGTCTCGGATTGGATGAGGGAAAAGCGACGTCCGTCAAAGATTATGGTCGCTTGGGCAGCGATGCTGTACGCCACAGGACTTTAAAACCACGCATGAACATACCCCCGCCCGAGCGCCCGGCGGCAGCCGATCCCTCGCTGGAGCCGTACGCACAGCTGCTGCGTGCGCTGCTGCCGCGCATGAACAGCGTGAGCGTCTTCAACGCTCTGGGCGAACTGCATTGGTCCACGGAAATGGTGGTCGAGCCGGCGCTGATGTCGCTGGTGCGCGCCACCATCACCAAGGCGGAAGCCGAGCCGGCCGGACACGGCGAGCAGTGCATGGCCGGCAGCGAGCCGACCTATCTGTTCTGGCTGCGGCGTGATGACGGTGCCACGCCGGCGCCGTTCGCGGTGGTGGCGATCTGTTTCAAGCCCGGCAACGGCGAGAGCGACCTGCGCGCGTTCTCGTTCGTGCACGCGCTGGTCAAGCCCGGCGTCGAGTGTCTGCGACGCGAGCTGCTGGCGCGCGACAAGATCATGAACCTTAACAGCTCGCTGCTCGAGCAGGACAATGACCTCGAGATGCTGCTGTCGATCACCGGCGGCAGCGACAGCAAGCCGGAGAGCGCCGGCGATTTCAAGGCAATCGTGCAGCGTGCCACCGAACATCTGAAAGTGGGACTGTCGGCGCTGATCGTGCCGGAGAAGGGCATCGCGCTGGTGCAGGTCTCGACCGATGCGCCGATCGACACCTCGCTGCTGGCCAAGGCCCACCGTCACCTGCTGTCGATGGCGCAGATGCGCAAGAAGGCCACCATCGTCAATAGCATGGTGCTGACCACCGGCGCCGAGTCGAAGACCTACCGCGTGCTGGTGTGCCCGGTGCTGCGCGCCGACGGCAACACCATGGGCGTGCTGGCGCTGTTTCGCCACGAAAGCTCACCGGAATTCACGCCGCACTACGCCCGGCTGACCGAGCTGCTCGCCAATCGGGTCACCACAATCATCGGCCACAGCTACGACGCGCTCACCAGCCTTTTGACCCGGCCGGCGTTCGAGCAGCGCGTCAGTGGACTGCTGCAGCCGGTCGCCGGCACGCAGCGCTGCTGGAGCGCGCTGTCGGTCGACATCAACCGCATGCACGTGATCAATGACAATTACGGCATGCACATGGGCGATCGGGTGATCGCCCAGCTGGGCGAGCTGATTCGCACTCGGTTGCCACCCGGCGCCATCGCCGCGCGCATCTCGGGCGATCGCTTCGCCATCTTGCTGCCCGCCGCGCTGCAGGACGCCGCCAAGTTCGCCGAGGCGCTGCGCGCCGGGGCCGAGGATCTGGCCGCGGTATTCGGCGACGGCAAGATGCCGGTGTCGGTCAGCATCGGTGTGTCCCAGGTTGATCCGAACTCGAAGGAATTTGCGCACGCGTTTGCCGCCGCCGAGACCGCCTGCAAGGCGGCCAACGATCGCGGCCGCAACCGTGTCGAGGTGTACCAGGAGGCCGACGAAAGCATCGTGCGGCGCTTCACCGACATCAACCTGATCGCCGATCTGCGTGCCGCGATCGCCGAGAACCGCCTCGAACTCAACGCCCAGCTGATCGTGCCGCTGGGCCATCATCCCGGTCCGCCGCATTTCGAGATTCTGCTGCGCATGATCGGCGAGAACGGCGAGATCGTCGGACCTGACCACTTCATGTCGGCGGCGCAGCGCTACCAGCTGATGCCGACGCTGGACCGCTGGGTCATCAAGCATTCGCTCGAGATCCTCAAGCCGCATTGCGAACTGCTGAAGGCCAGCAAGATCGTATTTGCGATCAACTTCTCCGGCCAGTCGCTGCAGGACGCTGACTTCACCGAGCACGTGGCGCGCATGATCGAGAGCAGCGGCATCAGCCCGGCGCTGCTGTGCTTCGAGCTGACCGAGAGCGCCGCGATCGGCAACCTGGCGCGGGCCGAGACGCTGATGCGGCGGCTGCGCAAGCTGGGCTGCAACATCGCACTCGACGACTTCGGCACCGGCTTGAGCTCGCTCGCCTACCTGCGCACGCTGCCGATAGGCATGCTCAAGATCGACGGCAGCTTCGTGCGCGACGTGCTCAAGGACACGCGCGCGGAATCGATGGTGCAGGCGATCGCGCAGCTGGCGCGGGCGATGTCGCTGACCACGGTGGCCGAGTACGTCGAAACCGACGAGATTCGCAGCCGCATCACCGCTCTGGGCGTTGACTACGGCCAGGGCTTCGCGATTGGACGTCCGGTTCCGCTCGAGGACGTTGTCAGCGAGCTGCCTTTATATGCGGCCGCCGCTCATCCGAGCGGCGTCTGGCCGGCCAGCGCCAACGCCGCATGATGCGGCGGCGGGCAGCGGCCGGCGCCCGAGATTTGGGTCCGAAGCCGCGGCCTTGTACTATTCCGTTCATGTCGCCCCGTGCACGCCTGGGACTTGCACTGCTGGTCGGCCTGATGCTCGGGTTATCGCTCTCGGTAGCCTCGCGGGTCGCGGCTGAGCACACCCCATCCGATACCGCGGCGGCGCCCGCCGCCGCCGTCGACGTGCTGCCCTGGAAGGACGCTCGCCTGATGGCCGAGGTCATGCGACAGGTGCACCAGAACTATGTCGATCCGGTCGACGATCACGAGTTGATGCAGAACGCCATCCGCGGCATGGTCGAATCGCTGGACGAACACTCCACGTTTCTGACGCCGGACGAATTCGATGACATGAAGGTCAGCACCAGCGGCGCCTACGCCGGCATCGGCGTCGAGGTCGTGCCCGGCAACGGCGGCGTCAGCGTGGTGCGGCGCATGGCCGGCTCGCCCGCCCAGCGCGCCGGCATCAAGGACGGCGACATCATCGTGCGCATCGACGGCGTGGCTGTGGATGCCTCCGATCTCGATGCCGCGATCGAGCGCATGCGCGGACCCGAGGGCAGCTCGCTGCACCTGGCGGTGCGGCGCGAGGGTAACGAGGCACTGCTGGAGTTCCAGGTGCGCCGTGCGCACGTCAAGCTGTCGAGTGTTTCGGCCGAACTGCTGAGCTCCGACTACGGCTACCTGCGCATCAGCAGCTTCACCGACACCACCGCGACCGAAGTCGAGCAGGCGGTGGCGAGCCTGCAGCGTCTGCGCGGCGACAAGCTTCAGGGCTTCGTCATCGACCTGCGCAACGATCCGGGCGGAGTGCTCGATGCGGCGATCCAGATCGCCGACGACTTCCTCGATCACGGCACCATCGTCAGTGCCGAGGGCCGTACCGATGATGCGCGTTTCCGCATCGAGGCCAAGCCCGGCGATATCACCCACGGGGCGCGCCTGGTGGTGCTGGTGAATGGCGGCTCGGCCTCGGCGTCCGAGATTCTGGCAGCCGCGCTGCACGATAATCATCGCGCCACGCTGGTCGGCCGTCGCACCTACGGCAAGGGTTCGGTGCAGACCATCATGCCGCTACCCGACGGTCAGGCGCTCAAGATCACCACCTCGCGCTATTTCACGCCCGCCGGCATCTCGATCAACGGCGTCGGCATCGTGCCGGACACCGTGCTCGACGGTCCGGAACAGCCGCCGGGCGATCTCGATGCCGCCACTACCAGGCCGACGCTGGCCGACCGCGATCCGCAGGTGGCAGCCGCGCTGCACGACCTGAGTCTGCGCACCGGCCTGGTCGCGGGCCGATAATCATTCCGCTCCGAGTATGAGTGTGCTGCACAGCGCGGCTGATCTGGTGCTGCACCTGGATCGACACCTGATCGATCTGCTGATGGCATATGGCAGCTGGCTGTACGCAATCCTGTTCGTCGTGATCTTCGCCGAGACCGGTCTGGTGGTCACCCCGATCCTGCCGGGCGACTCGCTGCTGTTCGGCGTCGGCGCGCTGGCCGCGGTGGATCGCAGCGGCAGCCTCGATATCGGTTGGGCGTTCGTACTGCTGGCGATCGCTGCGATCGCCGGCAATTCGGTCAACTACGCCATCGGCCGCGCCCTCGGGCAACGCGCATTCAGCGGCCGATACCGCTTCTTCCGGCTCGAATACCTGCAGCGCACCGAGGTCTATTTTCGGCGCCACGGCGGCCTGACCGTGCTGCTGTCGAGGTTCACGCCGATCGTGCGTACCTTCGCGCCGTTCGTGGCCGGCATCGGCCGCATGCCCTATCTGCGCTTCCAGGCCTTCAACGTCTTGGGTGGCACCGCCTGGGTGGCATTGTTCTTGTTCGGCGGCTTTGCTTTCGGCAATCTACCGCTGGTCAAGAACAACTTTGGAGTCGTGACGCTGCTCGTGGTCGGCGTGTCGCTGGTGCCGCTGCTGATAGTGGCCTTGAGCGATCGTCGCGGGTAGCTCGCGCAAACCATGGCGCTGCAGACACGCGGTTACGCGCATCGGGTCGACATTCGAGCTGGCATCGACGAGGTGTGGCGCTCGCTGACAGAGCCAGAGCGGCTATCGCGCTGGCTGGCATCGCAGGCGCGCGTGGATGCGCGCGAGGGCGGCAGCTACTGGTTGCGCGTGGACGCCAACCTGACGCGCGAGGCGCACATCGACGTCTACCTGCCGCCAAAGCGGCTGCGGCTGATCTACATGCCGGTGGCCGGTCTGCCGAGCGATGACGCGGTCATCGTCGATGATTTCCTGTTACACAGCGAGCCGGCCAAGGGTGACAAGGTTCCGGCGCAGACCATCGTGCGACTGCTGGGCTCGGGTATTCCGGAAGGTACCGCCTGGGACCCGGTGTATCTGCGCCTGCGCTCGCTGTGGGAGCGCGGCTTGCTGAAGCTGCGGGCATCGCTCGAGCCCGGCAAGCCTGCGGCATCCAAGCCGGGCGCGCCGAAGAAATAGTTAATAAGAGAGTCTGGGTGCGCTTAGCGGCGTAGAGAGCGCCGTCTTGATCTTCTTATCTACCGGCCCCTGGAGGGTCGGTCCCGGAAGAGGCGAATTTCCGGGACCGTACCCTGTGGAGCTCTTTGAAGTCTTACGGGGCGCTGTGGGCGCTGGCCGAGAAGGCGCCCGGGATGTCA
>DASXDL010000047.1:0-144653 GCA_036490715.1 Steroidobacteraceae bacterium
ATGCGCCCCCTTGAGAGCCGACTCGGAGAACAAGATGCCGTTATTGGCCAGCAGCCCGACCGGGTAGCCGTGGATATGCGCGAACCCGGTCACCAGCGTGCTGCCATAGCGCTGACGGAACTCGTCCAGGCGCGAGCCGTCGACCAGGCGCGCGATTACCTCGCGCACGTCGTAGGGCTTGCGGGTGTCGACCGGAATGACCCCGTACAGCTCTTGCGGATCGTAGCGCGGCTCCTCCGGACTGACCGGCGCAATCATGCCGCCCGGCGGCGCTGTGCGCGTCAGCTGGGCGACGATGCGTCGCAGGATCGCCAGCGCATGGGCGTCGCTGTCGGCAAAGTGATCGGCCACTCCGGAGATACGGGTGTGCACGTCGGCGCCGCCGAGCTCTTCGGCACTGACCACTTCGCCGGTCGCCGCTTTCACCAGCGGCGGACCGCCGAGGAAGATCGTGCCGGTGTCCTTGACGATGATGCTCTCGTCCGACATCGCCGGCACATACGCGCCGCCGGCCGTGCACGAACCCATGACGCACGCTAGCTGCGGGATACCACGTTCCGACAGGCGCGCCTGGTTATAAAAGATGCGGCCGAAGTGGTCGCGATCCGGGAACACCTCGTCCTGCAACGGCAGGAAGGCGCCCCCCGAATCCACCAGGTAGATGCACGGCAGCTGATTCTCCGCCGCGATCTCCTGCGCCCGCAGATGCTTCTTCACGGTGATCGGGTAGTAGGTACCGCCCTTGACGGTGGCATCGTTGGCCACGATCACGCACTCGCGCCCGCTGACCCGGCCGATGCCGGCGACCATGCCGGCCGCGGGCACTTCGCCGCCGTACATGTCGTGGGCCGCCAACGCGCCGATCTCAAGGAACGGGCTGCCCGGATCGAGCAGCAGATCGATGCGATCGCGAACCAGCAGCTTGCCGCGCGAGCGATGACGCTCGCGCGCGCTTTCCGAGCCGCCGCGGGCAACCTGCGCTGTGCGCTCGCGCAACTGCAACACCAGCGCGCGCATGGCCTCGGCATTGGCCAGAAACTGCGGCTGATCGCAGCGCAGGTTGGACTGAATCACATTGCTCATGGGGCGTAACCGCGCGCCAACTCTACTCCAGACCGGTAAAATAATGAATCTATATTCACTTTTTTGTGGCGCATAGCACGGTTCGGTGTCAGCCAGCCGCCACAATTACGCGCCATAACGTGGTTCAGCGACAATTCATCGGCCGCCTCTAGCATGGCGGACATGCCGCTGTGGCAGCATCGAGTGTCGATGGGCGTCCGACACGGACATCGGCCGATTTGCCACTCGACCGTGGTCGAGGCCTTGGTCAGAATGTCGGCCAAACCGAGCTGGCCGGACCCCTGGATGGGGCCAAACCGCCGCCGGACTGGCTCCAACGGTGCGCCAGTTTCACGAATCTCAGGAGTAGTGAGTGGACTCGCGACGATGGTTGCTGCTGACAGTGACAGCGTTCGCGGTCATTGTGCAGCATTCCAGTGCGCTGTCACCGCGGCCCAAGCCGCCGCAGCCGGCAGCCGCACCGAGGTTTGGTTTCGAGAGCGTGCAGCGGCTGGCGCAGGCCCGCGCCAATGACGATTACCGTGACCGCAGCAGTAAGCTGCCCGACAGCTTGTCGAAGATCAGTTACGACGACTATCGCAATATCCAGTTCCGACCTGAGCAGGCGCTGTGGCGTCACCAGGCGCTGTTCGAAGTGCAGTTCTTCCACCGCGGCTTTGCCTATGACAAGCGCGTCAATGTCACCGAGGTCGGAGAGGATGGTGCGCTGCGCCCGGTTAACTACGATCCGTCGCAATTCGATTTTGGCAAGAACGGGCCGCCCAAGGACCTGGCCGGGAACTTGGGCTACGCCGGACTGCGCGTTCACTTCCCGCTGCTTACGCCCGACTACAAGGACGAGCTCATCGCGTTCCTGGGCGCGTCCTACTTCCGGCTGCTGGGCCGCGATCAGAATTACGGCGCTTCGGCGCGCGGCCTGGCGATCAACGTCGCCACCACCGGCGGTGAGGAGTTCGCCTACTTTACCGACTTCTGGCTGGTGCGCCCGGCCCCCGAGCAGCGCACGCTCACTGTCTACGCGTTACTGGACAGCCCGAGCGTGGCCGGCGCGTACCGCTTCGAGATCCGGCCCGGCATGACCAGTACGGTGGAAGTCACGGCGACGCTGTATCCACGCAAGGACATCGAGAAGCTCGGGCTGGCACCGCTGACCTCGATGTTTCTGTACGGCAAGGATCGACCGCGCCCCTACGATGATTATCGGCCCGAGGTGCACGACAGCGACGGACTGCTGCTGCAGACCGGCGGTGGCGATTGGATCTGGCGGCCGTTGAACAACCCCAAGGCATTGCGGGTCTCAAGTTTCTCTGACGAACATCCGCGAGGCTTTGGATTGACACAGCGCGAGCGCGACTTTGCCAGCTACCAGGACGAGGATGCGCGCTACCAGCGCCGTCCGAGCTATTGGGTTGCACCATTGGGCGACTGGGGCAAAGGCGCGGTCGAGCTGGTCGAGATACCGACGGACGAGGACATTCACGACAACATCGTGTCCTTCTGGGTACCGGCGCTGCATGTGCAGCCGCACAAGGCATTCACGTTCTCCTATCTGATGTCGGCTTATTCGAAATCGGCGCAGTGGTCGCCAGCCGGCCGCGCGATTGCCACCCGCACGTCGAGCGCCGCGCGCGGGCGCGGCGGCGAGAACGGCCGGCGGATACTGATCGACTTTGCCGGCGGTGACCTAGCCTCGCTTGAGGCTTCGCAACCTGTGAAAGCCCAGATCAGCGCCCATAATGGTGACATCGACAACCTGGTGGTGCAGCGGCTGGCCGACAATGGCATGTGGCGCGTCAGTTTCCGGGTGTTGCCCAAGAACAGCCAGGGCACCGACATGCGCTGCTATCTGACGCTGTACGGGGAGACGCTGACGGAGACCTGGACCTACCTGTGGACACCCTGAACACCACCGACAGTGCCAACCTGCTCGAGCTGACGGCGCCGAGCTCGGACCGACACGGGTCGTGGCGGCGCGGACTGTTCTTTGGCCTGACCTTCGCCACCGCGCTGGCGGCCGGCCTGCTGATGTTCGACATCCTCAAGGTCAACGGCCAGACCGTGCTCAACGCCCTGGCGCTGCCGCTGTTTCTGATCCTGTTCATCTGGATCGCCGGCGCGTTCTGGACCGCGGTGGCGGGATTCATCGTGCGTTTGCTGGGCCACGACCCGGCCGTGCTGCATCCGCAGCCCGGCGCGCCGGCGCCGCGCGGACGTACTGCGATTGTCACGCCGATCTACAACGAAGATACCGAGCACGTATTCGCCAATGCCGATGCCATCTGGAGCTCGCTGCAGCAGCAGGCTAGTGCCGAGTCGTTCGACTTCTTCATTCTGTCGGATACGCGCAAGCCCGAGATCGCCGCCGCCGAGGAAGCGGCCTGGCGGTCGCTGGTGGCGCGGCGCGGCGCGCAACGATTCTTCTACCGCCGCCGCAGCGACAATATTCAGCGCAAGTCCGGCAATCTGGCCGAATTCGTGCGCAACTGGGGCGGCGCCTACGATTACATGATCGTGCTGGATGCCGACAGCATCATGTCGGGTCAGGCACTGGTGACGATGGCGCAGATGATGGACGCGCACCCCGAGGTGGGCATCATCCAGACGCTGCCGCTGCTGGCCGGACGCGACACGGTGTTTGCTCGCATGCTGCAGTTCGCGGTGCGTATCAACGGCCCGATGCTGGCGCACGGCCTGGCCTTCTGGCAGCTCGGCGAAAGCAATTACTGGGGCCACAACGCCATCCTGCGGATGCGCCCGTTCGCGCAGTACTGCGGCCTGCCGCCGCTGCCCGGTCACGTACCGTTTGGCGGTGAGATCCTCAGTCACGACATCGTTGAGGCCGCGTTCATGCGCCGCGCCGGCTACAAGGTATGGCTGGTGCCGGACATCGGCGGCAGCTGGGAGGAAGTGCCGTCGAACGTGCTCGATTATGCGGCCCGCGACCGGCGTTGGGCCCAGGGCAATCTGCAGCACATCGGCGTCATGCCGATGCGCGGACTGCATTGGCTCAGCCGCATACATCTTCTTACCGGCGTGCTGTCCTATGCCACATCGCCACTGTGGGCGCTGGTGCTGATCCTGAGCTCGATCGTCACCTGCATCCAGGCCGTGACTGGGCACCATTATTTCCGGCCGGGCGCCTACTCGCTGTTCCCAACCTGGCCGCAGTACCGCGACGGCGAGATCGCTGCGCTACTGGTCATGACGGTGGTGGTGCTGCTGGTGCCGAAAATGCTGGCGACGGCGCTGGTGCTCAAGGACCGGGTGGCGCGCCGCGCCTTCGGGGGCACCCGCATGATCGCCGCCGGGTTCCTGTTCGAACAGCTGCTCAGCATGCTGCTGGCGCCGACCATGATGCTGTTTCATTCCGACTTCGTGCTGCGCGCGCTGCTCGGACGCAGCGTGTCCTGGAACGCGCAGGCGCGTGGCGATCGTGGCATCCCCTGGCGCGAGGCATGGCAGCGGCATCGCTGGCACGCGACTATCGGCCTGGTCTGGGGTGCCATCATCCTGGCGCTGGCGCCGCACTTTATTTGGTGGATGTCACCCGTGCTCGCCGGCATGCTGCTGGCAACGCCGTTCACGGTCCTGACCAGTCGGGCCGACCTGGGCAGCGCGCTGCGCCGGCACGGCTGGTGGCTGACGCCGGAAGAAACCAGTCCGCCGCCGGAACTGGCGGCGGCGCTCGCGGCACGCGCCACAGCCAGCAGCCCGCCGGCCGATGTGCCGTTGATTGAGGGAATCCGGGTGGAAACCCGTCCCGACGATGGCGCGCTGATCGCCGTGCCGTCGCGCTCACCGCTGCCGATGGTGGCCGATCCGCCGGCCTACCTGCGCATACGGCTGGCGTCGCGCCGCCGCGCAGTCACCTCGGCCTGACCGACCCGCAATGCTATAATAACTCCCGCCCTAGAGAATTATTTCAGGAGCGGGAGGTAGGTTTGAATATCCTCGGCCCCGACGCGCTGGTGTTCGGCGTCGATGATCTGGATGCGTGCTATCGCTATTTGTCCGACTACGGACTGAAGAAGACCGACAGCGCCCCGAGTGGCGCCACATTTGAGGCCCTGGACGGCACCGCCGCGGTGGTGCGCCGGGCTTCGGATCCCGGTCTGCCGCCACCGATCGCCGCCGCGCCCAACATTCGTGACCAGATCTACGGCGTCGCCGATAAAGCCACGCTCGAAGCCATCGGCGCCGAGCTGTCGCGCGATCGCGAGGTGCGCCTCGGCGCCGACGGCATTTTGCGCGCGATCGACGATAGCGGTTATCCGATTGCCTTCCAGGTCACCCGCCGGCGTCCGATCAACGCCCCCAGGTACATCAATGTGCCGGGCATGGATGTGCATCGCCCCCTCAACGTGGTAGCGGCGGTCGATGCGGGTCCCATCCCGGTCTACACCCTGTCGCACGTGGTGCTGTTCGCGCCCGATATCGACAAGGCGCAGAAGTTCTACGAGCAGCGCCTAGGGTTTCGCACCGCCGACGTGTTCACCAATCTGGGCCCGTTCATGCGTCCGGCGGGCACGCGCGAGCATCACACGCTGTTTCTGATCCGCGCCCCCAAGCCCGGACTGCAGCATTTCACCTTCCACGTTGCCGACCTCAACGACATGCTCAAGGCCGGCTGGAACTTCGTGCAGAAAGGCTATCGCTCGTTCTGGGGACCGGGACGGCACATCCTGGGCTCGAACAATTTCTGGTACTTCAACAGCCCGTTCGGCGGCCTGATGGAATACGACTCTGACATGGATCTGCACGATGATGCCTGGAAGCCGCGATACATCACCGCCGGCCCGCAGACCTCGCAGATCTACCTGTTCCAGTTCGCCGAAAAGTGGGCGCCGGGCGATCAGAAACATTGAGCGACCGGCCGAGCAGGCGCTGTGTGCACTGACTGAGATCGCCGATGGGCAGGCGCGCGGCTTTCTGCCCGTGAACCGCGAGCACCGTGTGTTTGTGATACGGCGCGGCGAACGAGTGTACGCCTACCTCAACTCGTGCCCACATAACTGGCGGCCGCTGGACTATGCCCCGGACCGGTTCCTGTCGGCCGACGGCAGTCAAATCGTGTGCTACGCCCATGGGGCGCATTTCTCCCTCGACAGCGGTCGCTGCATCGCCGGCGTGTGCGTCGGCGCGTCCCTGATTCCGGTGCCGGTGCGCGTCGACAATGGCATGATTCTCATTCCAATCGAGCTGCCACGCCTGCCGGAGTAGCCATGGGCCGCATTTTCGAGGTTCGCAAGCACGCCATGTTCGCGCGCTGGAACCGCATGGCCAAAGGCTTCGCGCGCATCGCCAAGGACATCAATATGGCGGTCAAGGCAGGCGGTCCGGATCCGGCTTCCAATCCGACCCTGCGACGCATCATGCAGAACGCGCGCGCGATCAACATGCCCAAGGACAAAGTCGAGGCGGCGATCAAGCGCGCCAGCGGTCACGACGCAACCAACTATCACCAGGTGCTGTACGAGGGCTATGCGCCGCACGGCGTGGCACTGCTGGTCGAGACCGCGACCGACAATCCAACCCGCACCGTGGCGCATGTACGCAACATCATGAGCAAGAATGGCGGCAACCTGGGCACGACCGGCAGCGTCAGCTTCCAGTTTCACAAGATGGGCGTGTTCCGGCTCGATCCGGCCGGGATCGACCAGGATGAGCTCGAACTCGACATGATCGATCACGGTCTGGAGGAAATGGGCGAGAGCACCGGCGACAAGGGGGAAGTTCAGCTGGTGCTGCGCTGCGCGTTTGAGAACTTCGGCAAATTGCAGGAGGCACTGGAGGCGCGGCGGGTGGTACCGCTGTCGGCCGAGCACGACTTCGTCTGCACCGTGCCGGTGGAATTGCCGGAAGGCCACGCGACCGAAGCGCTCGAGCTGATCGACAAGCTCGAGCAGGAAGAAGACGTGCAGCGGGTATTTCACTCACTGGCCTGATGAGCAGATCCCTACCGAATCTGCTGGTGCCGGGCCTGCTCAATACCGCACGGCTATATATCGAGCAGCTGCCGACGCTATGGCGCTACGGCGCGGTGATGGTCGCGGACCATCGCAGCGACGACAGTCTGGCCGCCATCGCGCGCCGCATCCTGGCCGATGCGCCGCCGCGCTTCAGCCTATTCGGCTTGTCGATGGGCGGCTATGTGGCGATGGAGCTGTATCGCCAGGCACCTGAACGCATTGCGCGTCTGGCCTTGATGGATACTACCGCCCGCCCCGACACGCCCGAGCAAAGCGCTCGGCGCCGCGAACTGATCGAGCTGACCCGCGCCGGTCAATTTGCCGGTCTCATGGACTTGCTCTATCCGAATCTGGTACATCCGCGACGCGTTGACGACGCTGCGTTACGTGCAGTGGTGAAGGGCATGGCGGCGGAGGTCGGGCCTGAGGCCTTCATCCGCCAGCAAACCGCCATCATCAATCGCCCCGATTCGCGCCCGACGCTGGCGGCCATCGCCTGCCCGACCCTGGTGCTGGTCGGGGACTCCGATCAGCTCACGCCGCCGGATCGCGCCCGCGAGATCGCGGCAGGGATTCGGGGTGCGCAGCTGGTCGTGGTACCGGAGTGCGGCCATGTGTCCGCGCTCGAACAGGCCGAGCGGGTGACCGCAGCGCTGAACAACTGGCTGCAAAAACTCGATACCTGAGCCCGACCGCTCCCTTTAATTTTCGTCCAACGCCAGTAGGCGCGTGTCGCCGCCGACTGCCGCGGTGTTGTTGCTGATCGACTGCTCGACCAGCAGGCGCTCGAGCGGATAATCGCCCTCGGCGATGACCAGCGCCCGGATCGGACCGTCACCGGCTGCGAGCTGCTGCGACAGCTCGCGCAGCCAGTGCGGATGCAGAAGCGCCTCGGCGCCATCCACCAGCACGGCGTCGCAGAGCATCGACTGATCGGTCAGAGCAGTTCGTAACTGGCGCGGTAGCGTCTCGCGCAAGAGCGCTACCAGGGACTCCTGATCTGCGAGCAGACGATTGCCGGTCGCCAGCGCGGCCGCGAGCTGACCAAGCAACGCGCCGATCGATCTGGCCGTCGCGCGCAGCACGCCGCGTGGACGCAACCGTAGTTCGTTACTCTCACCGACATAAGAGTTCAACGGTATGCGCGCATCGAGCAAGGTCACGTCGGCATAGCGCAAGGCCTGGGCTAACAGCCCGTCGCGCTCCTCGACCGATAGCGGCGCGATGCCGTGCGCGCCGCTGCGCAACCAGGCGATGAATTCACGCAGCGCGCGCGGTACGCGTTCGCGCTGCCCCACGTGCCAGCGCGGGGCCGGCGCGCTGCGCAACAGCCGCTGCAGATACAGCGGACCGCCGGCCTTCGGCCCGGTGCCGGACAGTCCCTGCCCGCCAAACGGCTGCACCCCGACCACCGCGCCGATCATGCTGCGATTGACGTAAACGTTCCCGACCCGGGCACGCGCACTGATCTCGCGTACCGTCTCGTCGATGCGCGTCTCGATTCCGAGCGTCAGGCCGTAACCGGTGGCATTGATCGAATTCAGCAGCTCGCCCAGATGCTCGCGATCAAACCGCAGTACATGCAGCACCGGTCCGAACACCTCGCGTGACAGCTGATCGACGCGATCGAGCTCGATCAGCGTCGGTGGCAGAAAAACGCCGCGGTCGCACTCGTCGGCCAGCGCGCTTTGGCAGCGCACGCTGCCCGACAGCGCATCGATGTGCGTCTGGATCTGGTCGCGCGCGGCCCGATCGATCAGCGGTCCGACGTCGGTGGCCGGATCGGCCGGGTCGCCGATGCGCAGTTCGCGCATCGCGCCTTCGAGCATCGTCAAGGTGGAGTCAGCGATTTCGCGCTGCAGGCACAGCACGCGCAGTGCCGAGCAACGCTGGCCGGCCGAATCGAACGCCGAGCGCAGCACGTCCACCACCACCTGCTCGGGCAACGCGCTCGAGTCCACGATCATCGCGTTCTGCCCGCCGGTCTCGGCGATCAGCGGCACATCGCCCCGTGGCGCGAGCGAGCGTGCGATCGTGCGCGCTGCATCGGTCGAGCCGGTGAAGACCACGCCCTCGATGCGGCTATCGGCGACCAGGCGGGCCCCTACGCGTTCGCCATCGCCGGGCAGCAATTGCAGCGCCCCAACCGGAATGCCGGCCTGATGCAGCAAGCTCACCGCCCGCGCGGCGATGGCGCAGGTCTGCTCGGCCGGCTTGGCCAGCACCGCGTTGCCCGCCGCCAATGCCGCCGCGACCTGGCCGGTGAAGATCGCCAGCGGAAAATTCCATGGACTGATGCAGGCCACGACGCCGAGCGGCTGATGGCTGGCGTGATCGAACTGCGAGCGAATCTGCGCGGCGTAGTAACGCAGAAAATCCACCGCCTCGCGCACTTCACCGACGGCGTTGGCCATGGTCTTGCCCGCCTCGCGCACGATCAACGCCAGCAGCCGCGGCAGGTCCTGCTCGTACCCATCGGCGGCACGCTCGAGCAGTGCGGCGCGCTCCTCGATCTCAACCTCCGCCCAGCCCGGCGCCGCGTCGACCGCGGCAGCGATTGCGGCATCGATGTCGGCATCCGAGACGTCTTCGACCTGCCCGACCAGATCGCCAAGATCGGCCGGATTGCGGATCTCACGACTGTTGCCGCGGCCTTTGGCCGGCACGGCGATCAGTGCTCGCACCTCGCTCGGCTGCGCACGGCTGCGCTGAATGTCAGCCACCAGTTGCGCGCGAACCGTGCCATCGGCCAGATCGACGCCGGCGGAGTTGCGCCGCTCGGGCAGGAAAATCTCGCCCGGCAGCGGGATGCGCGGGTGCGCGCCGGCGCCCTGCGCGGCCGCCGCCGCCACCGGATCGGCCAACAGCTGCTCGAGCGGCGTCGACGTGGAAGCGGCACGATGCACGAACGAGGATGAGGCGCCGTTCTCGATCAACCGGCGCATCAGATACGCCAACAGCGTCGCGCGACGTCCTACCGGCGCGTAAATGCGTACCGGGCGGGCGATGTCCGGGGTCGCCAGCAGTTCCTGATAGAGCGCTGCGCCCATGCCATACAAACACTGGAATTCGTAGTCGCCGTCGCCCGAAGCAGCAGCAATCTCGCTGATCGCGGCCACGCTGTGGGCGTTGTGCGTGGCAAACTGCGGCAGCACCGTGTCGCGCGCGCCCAGCAGCCGGCGAGCACACGCCAGATAGGCCACATCGGTATGGCTCTTGCGCGTGTACACCGGGTAGCCAGACTGGCCTTCGATCTGGGCGAGCTTGATCTCCGCGTCCCAGTAGGCGCCCTTGACCAGCCGCAGCAGCGTCTTTGCGCGGCGCCGAGCCGCCAGCATCAGCAGATAGTCGAGCAGCGCCGGGGCGCGCTTCTGATAGGCCTGCACCGCCACGCCGAGCCCGCCCCAGTCGGACAGCTCGGATGAGCTCATCAGTGCCTCGATCAGATCGAGCGAGGGCTCGAGTCGGTCGGCCTCCTCCGCATCGATCACCAGCGCGATGTCGTAGCGCTGCGCCAGACGCGCCAGCTCCATCAGGCGCGGCAGCAGCTCGCGCATCACCCGCCCGTGTTGCGTGTAGCCGTAGCGTGGGTGCAGCGCCGACAGTTTGACCGACACGCTGCTGGCGGCGGCCGGACCGTGGCCGCGATACGCCGACCCGACGCACTCGACCGCGTGCCGATAGGCCGACAAATATCGCTGTGCGTCCTGCGCAGTCAGCGCCGCCTCGCCCAGCATGTCGAACGAGTAACGATAGCGCTGCGCACCCGCGCGCCGCGCGCGCAGCAGCGCCGACTCGATGCTTTGACCGAAGATGAACTGGTCACTGAGCGCGCGGATCGACGCCTGCATCGCTACGCGCACCATCGGCGTGGCGAGCGAGCGCCAGGAATGCGCCAACGGTCGCAGCACTTGGGCCGGTGATCCGGAAACAATCGCCGTGGCCCACTGCAACACTCGGGCGATGACGCCGCGGTGCGCGCCCCAGTCCACGCCAGTGAGCCGATCGTGCAGCAATCGATCGGCGTTGCCGGCATCGGGTACCCGCAGCAATGCCTCGGCCAGCGACAGCAACGCGGTGCCCGCCGGGCCGTTCAGCGGAAACGCGCGTGTCAGCGCCTCGACGCCGCGTTGGCGCTCGTGACGATGCATCCCCTGAAGCAGCTGACGCGCGCGCTGATCAACGCGTGCGACGGCGGCAGCATCGAGCGTGGCCGCGGCGATCAGCGGCGGTACGCAGTCACTCTCGGCCACGCGCCAGTGGCGCTCGATCGCAGCCCGAGCCGCTGCAAGCTGCGGCAGCGCCGCGAGCTCACTCGGCACGGTGGACGGTCCGAGCGCCGGCACTCTGCTCCAGCCGCTGCGCGACAGCCTCCAGGCGCTGCAGCGCCGCCTCCGCCGGAAAGGCCTCGGCGGCCCGGCTCGTCGGTAGCAATTGATCGGCCGCCGGGGCGGCAAGACCGCGGTAGACGAGTTCGGTCATCGCATCGGCAGCGGCATCGGGAGAAAAATCGCCCTCGCCTCGCAGATACACCCAAGTGTGATGCTCCACCCCACCGTAGATCATGTCGCGCACGATCCGCAGCGGCAGGTCGGCGCGAAATTCACCGCGCTCGACCGCCTGTTGCACGATCTCAAGCGTGCGGCGGGTGTACTCGCGCGTCAGATCGAACACCGTGGTGCGGCGGTACTCGGGCCACACGCGCAGCTGATTGAAGATCAGCCGGCACATGCCCGGGTCGTTGTGAATCACCGTCAGATGACGCCAGATCAGAAACCGCAGGCGCGCACGCGTCCCCTGCAGCACGCGCAGCTGCTGGTCGTAATCGGCCAGAATGCGCTCGTACCACTGCTCGACCACCCGGATCAGCAGTTCGCGCTTGCCAGGGAAATAGCGATAGATGGTGCCCTCGACCACCCCGGCGCGGGCCGCAATCTCGGCGGTCAGCGCCTCACTGTAGCCCTTGTCCCGAAACACCTGTTCCGCGACCTGCATGATCTCGCGCATGCGGCGCTCGCGCGGCAGCCGCGCCCGGCGTTTGGTGCTCATGCGGCGATTATCTCATAAGTGAGTGCCGCTCATCATATTTTGCCGGCGCTCTGAGTATTGGCCCTGGATCGTTAGACCCATTCTGTCGCCCTTTTATGGCATTCTGCTGCGATGCGACGAGTCAGAACACAGCTGCTGAGACAGCCGGAGACCGTGGCTGCTATACTTACTGAGTCGCATTCATTAGTGTTTGACGCAACCGACACCGAGGTCCAAAGCCATGCCCGAGAGTGCCGCGGCAATTCATACCAAGACGCCCGTCGCCAGCGCGTTCGATCTAAGCGCCGAGCAGCGCGAAGTACTCGACGCCGCCGATCGGTACGGCCGCGAGCAGCTACACGCCCTCGCGCCGCGCATGGACACTGAAGAATGGTGGCCGGCGGAAGCGTTCTCGCGCCTGGGCGACGACGGCTATCTGGGCATCACCATTCCGCAGGCCTATGGCGGCGCTGGGCTGGACCTGGTGAGCACCGGTCTGGTCGCACAGGCGTTCTCGCGCTGGAATCACGCCTTTGGCCTGTCTTGGCTGGCGCACGATAATCTGTGCGCCAACAATCTCTATCGTCACGGCAATGAAGCCCAGCGCCGGCGCTACCTGCCCGGCCTGTGCAGCGGCAAACTGGTGGGGGCGTTGGCCCTGACCGAGCCGGGTGCCGGCTCGGACGCGCTCGGCTCGATGCGCATGACCGCGCGCCGCGATGGCGATCACTACGTGCTCAATGGCACCAAGATCTTCATTACCAACGGCCCGGTCGCCGATGTGCTGGTGACCTATGCCAAGACCGCGCCTGACAAGGGTGCCCACGGCATTACCGCCTTTATCATCGAGAAAGGCTTTGCCGGTTTCAGCGTGGCGCAGAAGCTGACCAAGATGGGCTTTCGCGGCAGCCAGACCGGTGAACTGGTATTCGACAATTGCCGCGTGCCGATCGAAAACCGCCTCGGCGCCGAGAATTCCGGCGTGGCCGTGGTGATGACCGGACTCGATCTGGAACGCGCCACGATCGCGCCGATCTGTCTGGGAATCGCCGAGCGCGCGCTGCAGCTATCGATTGATCACGCCAAGACGCGCAAGCAGTTCGGCCGCTCGATCGCCGAATTCGAAATGATTCAGGGCAAAATCGCCGACATGTATGTGTGGGTCGAGACCATGCGCTGCTTCGTCTATCGGGTTCTGGCCGCCGTCGACAGCGTCGGCGCCGAGCGCGGCGGTCGCGGCGAAATTCATGCACTCAGCGCGGCCTCGGTGATGTACGCGGCCGAGACCATGGCCAAGGTGGTCGCCGACGCGCTGCAGATCCACGGTGGTATCGGCTACATCTGGGAATCGGAAGTGAATCGCCTCTACCGGGCGATCAAGATGCTCGAAATCGGTGCGGGAACTACCGAGATCCGCAAACTCATCATCAGTCGCGAACTGCTGGCAATCGCGCCCGCTCAGTAATCGCGCCCCAGCGGACCAACGGCCTTCAGCCTTAGGCGCTGAAGACCGTCGCGTTTTCCCCAAGCTGCGATTTATGCTCCGCTGCTGGGCGTCTCCGGCTGGCGCCGGTTTTTCCCGTGAGCCTCGCCGCCCTTGCGGCCAGCGGCACGCGCGCGTTCGCGATCGTGCCAGAAGTTGCCGAGATTATTTTCCTTGCCTTGGCTGTGACCGCCTTTCCTGGCGATCTCACGTTGCCGCTGCTCATCCATGGCCGCAAAACCGCGCCTTGGACTGGCGGGCCGCGATGGCGGATCCGTCGTGGTCGGGACCGCCTGTTTGCTACCGGCTTCGTGATCATGGGGGTCAAAATTATCGTCCGGCATGCTGATTCTCCTCGCGCCTTGCGCGGTCTGTGAAGCATCCTTGCTAATAAGGTCCTCCTGGAGGACAGACACTTGCAATCGCTATGCCACAGTGGCCGCCAGTTCAATCAGCCTGTTAGCGGCGCACTGAGGCGGGCTCTGAATGATTTGCCGGCATTGTCTGCCAGTAGCGCTGAAGAATTTTCAAAACCGCTCTAGTCGTGCTGCGGCGCGCGAGTCCGCATTCAGTGCCGGGAAACGATTGGCAGCACATGCGTATCGCCGCTGGCTTGATACAGCGCCTGCAGCGCAGTGAACTCGCTTTGTTGCGGATTGCCCGCGAGCATGTGATCGCGGATGAGCTTGAGGTGATAGCGCAGGTAGGGCAGCAGCGACGGCGCCGGTGGAGGCTCACCATCCTGCTGCTCGAGCAGACTGTCGCCGTAGGCCTGAAAATATTCCGTGTACGCGCTCTGGTACTGCGACAGCGCCTGGCTGAACGCGGCATCGCCCAGCACCTCGCCACACAGCGCCTCGGTGCACAGAAAGCTGCAGGCCGAATTCAGAAATGCGTTGTGCTCGCGCACCAGGCACTTCACGTAGTCCTGATCGCCAAACAGTGCGTTGACCAGCAGGCGCCGGGACTGGCCGACCAGATGCCGATGGCGCAGGTAATCGAACGGTGCCTTGCGGTGCAGGGTCAGAAACGCGACCTTGCGCAATTCGATCGCGCGCCGGGCCGGCGGCGGCGTCACGACGCCGTGCATCAGCTGCTCGTGCAGATGCTGCCAGCGGTACCGCAGTGGCTTGTCGCGCAGCATGCGCTGCGCCAGCTGCGCTTGAGCTGAGCCCGACTTCTCGGCTGCGCGCACCAGGAACTGCTGCGAGTACTCCATCAGCAGCGCGGTGGTGAACCCGGCTTCCACCGTGTGTTGTGATGATGTCCGGCGCACGGGTTCAGGCCTGCTCATACCATCCCACTTTCATAACAGTCTTCAATCAGCTCGCGGCGCCGAAGCGCACGTCGCGTCGCTCGGGTCCGGCCAGCGCCAATACCAGAAGCGCGACACCAACCGCCCCGACTACCCAGACGAAAGCAAATGAATAATCCAGATGTCCCGCGCCGCCATGGCTCTCGGCAATGGTCGTCTGCAGCGTGGCATTGTATGACGCCAGCAGGTTGCCGAGCTGATATACGACCCCGGGGAAGGTCGCGCGCGCGCCCTCGGGCGACAGCTCATTGAGGTGCACGGGTACCACACCCCAGGCACCCTGAACCATGAACTGCATGACGAATGCCGATGCCGCCAGCGCCAGCGGCGTGAGCGCATACGCCCAGAACGGCAGCACCACTAACGACAGCGCAGCTGCGATGGCGATCGCCTTACGTCGTCCGATGCGGCTCGACCACATGCCGAAGACCAGACCGCCGCAGATGGCGCCGATGTTGTAGACAATCGCGATGATCGATTTGGTGCCGGTCGAGAATCCGCGCTGGACCTCGAGAAACGTCGGATACAGGTCCTGCGTGCCGTGGCTGTAGAAGTTGAAGCAGGTCATCAATGCAATCGCATACAGGGCCAGCAGCCAGTGTCCGGACAGTGCCGTCCGCAGGCTGCGGCCCACAGGCGCCGATCGGCTCGCCTCCCAGGTGGCTGACTCGGGCACATGGCTACGTATATAGAGCACCAGCAGAGCCGGTGCTGCGCCGACCATGAACATGCCGCGCCAGCCGATGTGATCGAATGCCAGCCCGAATACGACTGACGCCAGCAGATAACCACACGGATAACCGACCTGCAGCAATCCTGACACCAGGCCGCGCGATCGGATCGGGATGCTTTCGAAGGCGAGCGAGGCACCCACGCCCCATTCGCCTCCCATGGCGATGCCGTACAGTGCGCGTAGGATCAGAAACGCGCGCAGCGACGGTGCGAAGGCCGACGCCAGTTCCATCGCCGAATACAGCAGCACGCTCGCCATCAAGGCCGGGCGCCGCCCAAAGTGGTCGGCCACGCGACCGAACAGGAACGCGCCGATCGGACGCATCGCGAGCGTCAGCAGCAGCGCGTAGGTGACGCTCTTTATATCGGTACCGAAGTCGGACGCGATGCGCTTAAGAACGAACACCACCAGGAAGAAGTCGAATGCATCGAGCATCCAGCCGAGGAAGCTGGCAACGACAATCTTGCGCTGCGTGCCGGTCCAGATTTCGTTCGATGACATGGGTGGCCGGATCGTGGTTTTGGCCGGCGATATTGGTACATTCACCCCGCTGCGTCTAGCGCACGGCCGGATGTGCTAAGCTCCCGCCCCATCTTGCGGGCGCGCCATCAATGATAAATCGATGAAGGGCCGCATTTATCTTCTGAACGGGCCCAATCTGAATCTGCTGGGCGAGCGCGAACCGACGCTCTACGGACATCACACCCTGGCCGATATCGAGGCCCGCTGTCGCAGCGTGACCGATCGGCACGGACTGGAACTGGTCGCGCGTCAGACCAATGCCGAGCATGAGATGGTCGAGTGGTTGCAGGAAGCACGACGCTCCTCCGGCATCGTGATGAACCCGGCGGCGTTTTGCTACCACTCGGTGGCGGTGCTCGATGCGCTGAAAATCTGCGAGTGCCCGATCGTCGAAGTGCACATCAGCAATATCTATCGACGCGAGGACTGGCGCCGCGAGTCGATCCTGGCGGCGGCCACCACCGGCGTCATCACGGGACTGGGTATCGACGGCTACCGTCTGGCGATGGAATACCTGGTGCAGCTGATCGCCTAGGCGTCGAGCAGCGTGCGCGTGTGGCGCGCGATCATTAGGTTCTCGTCGGTCCGAATGACCCAGGTCGAAGGCGCGCGCTCGGGAAGCGAGATGCGCGGACCGCTCTTTTTATTGGCGTCCGCGTCAAGCGATACACCGAGCCAGCCGGCATCGTGGCACACGCGCGCGCGCACCTGCGCTGAATGTTCGCCGATTCCGCCGGTGAAGATCAGAGCGTCAAGTCCGCCCAGCGCGGCGACCAGCGAGCCTAATTCGCGGCCGATGCGGTAGACGAACAGATCGATCGCATGGCGAGCGTCCGGCTGCTTGCTAGCTTCGAGCTCGCGCATGTCTCCGGACACACCGGAAACACCCAGCAGCCCGGACTGTTCATACAGCAATTGCTCGATCGCCTTGGCGCTCATCTTTTCATGTTGTGCCAGATACAGAAGCACCCCCGGGTCGAGCGCGCCGCAGCGCGTGCCCATCGGCAGTCCATCGAGAGGCGTCATGCCCATCGTGGTGGCGATGCTGCGGCTCTGATGAATGGCGCAAAGACTCGCGCCGTTGCCCAGATGCGCGACCACCAGGCGCTTGCCGGCGCATTCCGCAGCCACCCTCGGCAGGCTCGCGACGATGTACTCGTACGACAGGCCGTGAAAACCATAACCGTGAATACCGCGGCCGGTGAGTTCCCGCGGCAGGGCGTATTCCTGCGCCAAAGCCGGTTGGGAGCGATGAAAGGCGGTATCGAAGCAGGCCACCTGCCGCAGCTGCGGTGCGACTTTCGAGACCGCCCGTATGGCGGCTATCTGCGTCGGTTGGTGCAGCGGTGCCAGTGGGACAAGACTTTCAAGCTGCTTCAGCACGCCCTCATCGATGAGCGTCGGGGCGGCGTAGGCTCGGCCGCCATGCACCAGGCGGTGGCCGACGCCGGCAAAGGCCGCCTCGCCGCCAAATTGCTGCACGCACCAGTTATGTATAACCCGAATCGCGCCGTCGTGACCGCCTCCGCTCACTGCTTGCTTGACCAGGTTATGACCGTGCGCATCGCTGATCTGCATCTGCGGCGAACCGTTGAGGTCCTCAACCTGGCCGCGCGCCACCGCCGACAGGTCTTCATTAGATCCGGTCTTGAACACTGCGAACTTAATGCTCGAAGACCCGGCGTTGATCACGAGCAGCGGTTGGTGCATCAGCGCAGGATAACCCGGACCGACGGTCGGCCGCCGACACCGGCGTTACCGCGATCAGCACCGCTCGCTGCCGAAACTGTGAGCTGATCCATTGATCGCAGTGGGTGCAAACGACAAAGTAGCGCGGCGGCAAGCTGCGACAGCAACTGTCGCCAACCACAGACCGTTGGATCCTTCTTAGCGACTGGAGAGAAGATCGGGCGTGGTCGATGTGTGATCAATTTTTGCGAGGAAACCATGTCATCCACGAGTTCTCACGCCACGGGCAACCGCCGTCCGGCCTCCAAGTCCATGCGTCCGTTGCGCGCCGACGTCACTCCTGCGGTGATCGATCCGGAGCGCCGCCGGACGCTGATTGCCGAGATCGCCTATTACCGCGCCGAGCGCCGCGGGTTTGAGCCAGGCCATGAGAACGAGGACTGGCTCAGTGCCGAAGCCGAAGTCGACACGGCGTTGACTTTAGGCGTGGTGAAGACCGGCAACTAATTGCCGCCTGACCGGCGCAGCCCAGGGTGGCCGCGGGGTCGTTATTACTTATGTGCGCTGCGGTGCCATGCGATCGGCGGCGCGAAAAAATCGCCGCGCATGGGCCACCAGTTCTCGGTCGGTCGGATGGTCAAGGGTCTCAACCGCCGTGATATGCGGCAGCAGCTGCGGCGCATGTCCTTGAATGTGCTTGTAGAGTTCGTGCTTGGCATTGGCCGGGCCGCCGATTAGTACCGCTCCGGCACTGCCTATCGCGCCGACCACCGCCTGCAGAAACTCATGGTCCGCGGCCGGGTGTCCGCCGCCGATTGATTTGCCCTTGTGGTGCACGCGATGGGTCGGATGCACGACCTCGTGGTCGACCGCGTCGGTGTTGAAATGAAACACTCGCGCTTCGTGATGGTCGATCCAGACCACCGCATGGTAGTGCTGACTCACCCCAACCTCCCTGGCATCTTGGCGCGCAATGCACGCAGCTGTTGCTCCAGACCGTCGATGCGCTCCAGCAGACCCAGCACCAGCGGCAACGCCTGGCGGTCCAGATCAAAAGCATCGCATAGCCGGCGGGCGTGACGCGCCGCGATAACGGCCGAAGCGCCATAGCGCTGCTCGGTACCCGAGGTGGCGATCGGCTCGATGGCTCCGGTGCCGACCAGATCATCAAGCGCTTCGGGGCTCAGACCGCTAAGTTCGGACAGCTCCGACAAGCTCACGGCGTGTTCCTCGAGCCAGAGTACTTCGGTGAGCTCAACTCGCATGACTGGTGTCCTCGGTGAAGTGCGCGCGCGGCGCGAATGCGGACTGCTCGGCTAGCTGTCGATACAGCGCCTGCTGCGCTTCGCTGACGACGCTGGGTACGACAATTTGCACCACGGCGTACAAGTCGCCGGGTTCGCCCTTCGGCGTCGGCAACCCGCGGCGTGGCAAACGCAGCTGACGCGTCGCCTGGGTACCGGCAGGCACTTTGAGCCGGAGGGTGCCGCCAGGTGTGGGCACTTCGACGCTGGTGCCCAGCACCGCTTCCCATGGGGCCAATGGCAGATCCAGGTACAGATCGTGGCCATTGGCGCGGTACAACCCATGCGGACGCAGGCTGATGTTCAGGTACAGATCACCGGGCCGCCCGCCGTTGAATCCCTTGCCGCCCTTGCCGGGCACGCGTAATCGCTGGCCGTCGGTCGCGCCTTTGGGAATGCGCGCCTTGAAGGCCTGCGGCACGCGTCGCAACTGACCGTGCTCGTCGTACTCCGGCATGCTCAGGTCCAGATCCAGTTCGGTACCGTGATAGGCCTGCTCGATCGTGATCGGCACCGCGATCTCGTAATCCTGGCCGGGCATCGACATGCGCGTTCCAGCGCCGCCGCGCGCACCGCGTAGGTGCTCGAACAGATCGGACAGGTCGAAACCTTCCGCCGAGAATGATTGCTCGCTCGAGGGTTGCCAATGCTGCTGCCAGTCCGGCGGCGGTTGAAAGTCCTGACCTGCCTGATGCTTGCCGAGCTGATCGTAGGCGGCGCGCTTGTCAGCGTCTTTTAGCGTCTGGTACGCCTCGGCGACTTCCTTGAATTTCTCCTCGGCGTTGGCTTCTTTCGACACATCGGGATGGTACTTGCGCGCCAGTCGACGATAGGACTTCTTGATCTGCTCGTCGGTAGCACCGCGCTCGACTCCAAGGATGCTGTAATAGTCTTTGTATTTCATGGTGAAGCCGCCACAGCCGCGAACTGGACTGTGTCTTAAGAGGATAACGCAGCTGGCACTAAAGATCGCGCTTGGGCCACCACGGGCGGTGCGCACCTGCCACAACCGATCCCGACGTCCCCCCGCCTTGAGTAGCGGGCCGCTTTAGAGTTTTCCGGGCATTGACGTTGCCCCATTTCGTGGACAGTTTGGCGCTAGAGATGGCGCCCAATTAGGCGGGCTATAACCGCTCGACCTTCAGCTGCGATGTGGCACGTCACCGGCGGCCGGAATGCAGTTCTGGACGAGTTTCACCTCGGCCCGTAGAATTCGCCGCTCTTTAGCCTCGGCAAGCGTGGGCAGAATCGCCACCGCTAGCGCCGTCGCCGCCACAATCAGCGCGCCCGTAGCTCAGCTGGATAGAGTACCTGGCTACGAACCAGGGGGTCGGGAGTTCGAATCTCTCCGGGCGCGCCACGAACTTTCATCACGATCAATCATTTAGCCGGTCACTCGCTAGCCGATCCTGCGACGAAGCCATGTGGTTGCGGGGCCTTTGCGGGACTCTGTCGAGCACACTTTGTTCGCGGCCACGATCAAGCTCGTCAACTCTGACTGCGAGTAGTGCGTCGTAATTCGACCGCTCTTGTGTCCGAGCAAGTCCTGACGATCCTCGAAACTCACGCCGGCAGCTCGTAGTCTCCTACCGAACGGGTCAGGTCGCTCAAATAGTTCTGCACTTGCTGTGTGCCGCGAATCGCGACCACAATTTCTTGAGTGCTAGGGTTCTTAAATGCTTCTGCGTAGAAGCCGTAGAGCTGACTTTGATATGGATTCCTCCCACCGACCTGGCTCGATAGGAGCACTGTCCATGAGGCCGGAATTAAACCGGTTTGTGCCGGCGTATATACATAGTCAGCCAGAGACGCCAGATCAAACATCGATGCAGCACTGCCACTCATATTATTTTCCTACGAATTTGGAACTCGGCGGCGCGGACACGGCTCTGAGCTCTGTCTGGGGAAGCACTTTCAAGGACTAGCACTCGTCAAGTTATGGGTGCTCTCTTAGCCACAGATCGAGATCATTAAATGTGACTGCGATGTGCTTAGACGCTGGTCCCAGTTCCAACGGAAATTGACTGCCGCGTGCCGATTCAGGAACGGCGCTCAATGAGGGATGTTCCAGCAAGGTCTTAGGAAACTCCGCGAGAGCACCGCATTCTTCGACATCGTTTTGCGAGGAGGTGACGTGGTCGCGTAGGCACCATTTCTCTAGGGTGAGATTCTCAATGCCACTCGGGGCATCGCGATACGTGGCGATTGCGCCGATCGGTGGCCAACCATCCTTGATCACGAATTGCACTCCGACAAAATGCCATTGACATCGACCAGGGCTAAACGCGTCGACAATTACGCGACCTTCGCTAGCGCCTCGCGAAGCGTTGAGAGGAATTACCTTCGACACACTGAAAGGCGCAGTGACGGCGAGGCCCACAGACTTCTGGCAGCTACCAATCAGCGTCGAAGTCTCATAACGCGCGAGAAGCGTGACCGATAGCGAAGGTGCGACGGATGCGGTGATGTCGATCGATTGAGCTGGATTTGGATTTACTGTTGGGTATTCGGTATCGCCAGGCACAATGGCCGTGATATCAGAAGACTGGGAGCGAGAACATGCAGGCAAGGTTCCAACCACAGCAAGTATCGTGATAACTAACGTATCGCGAACAGGCGCATCAGTCTTCATAACCATAGGACTCATATGATTGATGAACTTACGTACGACAGACAGCACCCTCGTCAGTTGGCGCAGGTTCAGCTCTAGATCCCACGTGAGCAGGGGCCGACTCACGCGAGCTCTCCTACCGCTTCAAGAGAAGGAGGGATGGACTCCGGCGTAACTGACCTCGCAGCGCCGATCTGAACAATTTCGTCGACCTGCAGATTCTTCGGCAGTGCGTCGGTGATGAAGAGCATCGTCACCTTTCCCTTGAGTTGATTTATGGTCGCGCAGAAGTGCTCGGCGGTGGCTATGTCAAGACTGCTCGTGGCTTCGTCAAAGATGAGGATCTTAGGGTTCTTGATCAGCGCTCGAGCAATCGCAAGGCGCTGCTTCTGCCCTCCCGACAATCCGACGCCGCGCTCACCGAGCTCGGTCTGGTAGCCTCGGGGAAGGCGTTCGATCGTGTCGTGCAGCTCGGCCGCCTGGCAGGCTTTGACGACCTGCGGAAAGGTCGCATGCGGATGAGCCGAGATCAGATTTTCGTACACCGTGCCCGAAAAGAGCACGGTATCCTGCGGCACGACCCCGAAATTGAGTCGGAGCTCATTGGCCGCCAGATAGGTGATGTCCGTGCCATCGAGCTGAATGCGCCCCTCGCTTGGCCGGTACATGCCCTGGAGCAGCTTGGCGAGCGTGCTCTTGCCACAACCCGATGGACCCATAAAGGCCACCACACGGCCTGGGTCGATGCGCAGCGTCAGTCCCTTGAGCAGCAGTGGCAGATCCGGACCATAGCGGAAACTCAAGTTCTCCATTTCAATCAACCCGTGGCCCGCACGGACGCGGCCGGGCACCAAGGAGTATGGTTCGGGCGGGGCGTCCATGATGTCCCCCAGCCGCGCCACCGAGAGACTGGCTTGCTGGAATTGCTGCCAAAGACCCACGATGCGCAGCAGTGGCTGCGAGACACGGCTGGCGAACATCTGAAAGGCGACCAGCATGCCGATGGTGACCCGCCCCCGATCGCCAATTGACGCCGCGAGGTCGATCGCGCGTTCTACGTAGTTCCAGGCGTAGACGTCGTCGACGAATAGGGTCCCCTCAACGGCATCAAGGTAGCCGTCGATGGCGCTCCGCGCCATGGCAACATCGGGGCGTCGCGCGAGGTCCTTGCGGTACCGCGTAATCTCCCAAGCCAGATCAGCGTAGCGGGCACGCAGCAGCGGTTGGCGCGTCGTCTGGGCGCGAGAGCACCACTGCTCGATGATCTCTGCATCCACGATCGCCACATCCGGCAAGAACTGGTCGTTGCCCAATGTGTCTGTGGCACTGCTCAGGGGCTGCCAATACATGTCCAGATTGGCTCCCCGTACATCCGGCGCGGCTGAAATTCTAGGGCTGAGACCAACGCGAAGTTGCCCCGACGCTGCTCCTGGGTGAAATTGCCGAGATCGCGCAGAATCCGAACCAGGCGATCGCGCACAAAGAATTCGTCCAGCCGAAGATCCGCCTTGTCGGCGCCCTGGAAGGCTATCTCAACCTGCCTGGTGATCTCGAGGGCCATATCTCCCGCGGCCTGCCACCGACACCCTAGCGCGGTGGAAAGCTACCGGCCCAGGATGGCAGACTCGCATGGCGGAAGCACTCCAGAAGTCATCAAAAGCGAATTATTAAAGTCACAGGCTGCACGCGACCCCTATCTGCCGGTCGTCAATGTCTGCTCTGGGGAGGGCCTTGCTCCATTTCCATAGATCCGCACTTGTTGAATAGTGCATCAAGCGCTGTCAGTTGGAGAGTTGGAGGGCCCTTCAGCTACCCGTGAGAGAAGTCAATGCGAACTGGCGAGATGGCAAACGGATCCACACAGAACTTTCCGCCGTTTTGATAAGTAGGGCACATCAGTTCGGAGCGGCGGCGCGCACCATTTTTAAATGCGCATGCTGATTCCTATCGTGGTGGTAGCGGGCCTTGTGGCGCTGGCTCTCGCTCTCGCGCGCAAATCGGCGATGGTGCCACTTGGGCGGCCATACAGGGCCAGGGCTCTACTAAGCCCAGGAGAGAGAGACTTCTTCAATGCCCTGGTGACGGCCGTGCCCCCACATGTGCACGTGCTTGCTAAGGTCCGCTTGGGCGACTTGATTGATGTCACTCTTCCGAAGCGAGACCGCCAGTTCTGGTCTCACCTCAATCGCGTCAATCGCAAGCATGTTGATTTCGTACTCTGCGTGCGGACCGGCCTCTCCGTTTTGGGTGCCGTGGAACTTAATGACTCATCGCATCAGAACCCGAAGCGGATGGAACGGGATAAGCTCATACGGGAATGTCTCACCGCAGCCGGCATACCGCTGATCGAGATCAAGGCATCTCGGCAGTACACACCTTCAGCAATCGCTGCAGCGCTCAGAGTCGTTCTGGATACCGATGACAATAGGCCCAACGTGTCCGGACTGGCGCACTGACGAGATCGGCGGAGGTCGACCCGTAGCAGGGGTACCGCTCGGTCGGTGGCGCCGCGATGACTTTATACCGGTCGCGACTCGACCACTGTGAAGCGGCGTTTCAACATGAGAAACGGCCTCTCGACGACGGCATACGACGCAGCGGAAACCATGACCGTGAGCGCGAGAGCGGCAAAAGTCCGTATCAGCGTGTGCATGACTCCTGGATTGGTCGTGACCAATTCATCTGTGATGAGCAGACATCCCACGTGATAGACATACAGGCCATAGGAGATCTTTCCGAGGTACTGCAGCGGCGCACACCGAAACGGCATGCCAATGAACGCCACCAACATCGCAACGCATCCGGCCACGACGGCCGGATATCCAATAAGAGTCCCCGACATCGAGAGTCGGTCGTTCCCAGGAGTGACGTGGTAGTAGCCGCGCACCGAAAAGCAGCCCACGCAGAAGATAATCAGCAAGATACGTTGTGAAGCACGGAGTGGGACAGCCTTTCCACCCAACAGAAGCGCGACCAATATTCCCGCTGCGATTGAGTCCAAGTGCGCGAACGTATTGGCCCAGAGGTGCTCCTTACCCTCGTTCATCGCGGCACCCAGCAACCGGCTGCCATTGGCAATCGCGATCATGATCACTGCCGCATAGGCAATCCCTCGGCGCGACATCCTCGCTACGAGCGGCGGCCAGAAAATATAGAACTGTTCCTCAATCGACACGCTCCAGAGCGGCGCTGCCACGGTGTTGATCCAGCCGAACCAAACGAAACTCCAGTTTCCGATGAATAATAGAAACGCCGCTAGATAGAACCCACTGAAATCGTGGCTCGGATTGAATAAGGGAACGTACGCTGCGATCAGAACCGCTACGTAGTACAACGGCCAAATCCGCAATGCTCGACGCAAATAAAACGCCGGGACGTTCAAGTGTCCGCGTGACTCCTTTTCACGCAGCAACAGTTCCGTGATCAGATACGCGCTGAGAACAAAGAACAAATCGACACCGTAGACACCGCCATGGACCATGGCCATTGCCATTTCGGCGATCGCGTGCGGTACGCGGTGCTGTTCGAGAACTTCGACCGGGTATGGCGCGATATGAATTATGTAGACGCCAAGAAAGGCGAAGAAACGCAGTATGTCGAGTTCGGGGCGGTAAAACGCGCGGGGAGCGCTCACGGACACAGATTCTCGCAGATCAAACGTATAAAAGTATGCTCAATCGCTACCTCATTCAGCGGCCTCCCTGAGTCCTCACTTTGCCAGCAGCGCATATAGAACGCCCTGGTTGCTGTAGAGCCGATGCAGGCGCCACGCTGCCTGACCCATGTTGGCGAGCTGGAATTGCGCTATCGGCTCCCGGCTTGGCAGCCCGTTCTCTCCCGCCGTCGATCCAAAGCCTGGCGAGTCATCCCTGGGAAGCTTTCATTTCAATCCAATCGCGGGCACCAAGCTCGCCGCTGCGCCCGGCGACGAGCAGCCTCACCCAACTGTCATGCAGCCTCCGCCGGCCGCGCGCCCTTTTTAACATTGTCGCGAGCCGCCCATCGCCGTCTTCGGCGGTAGCAAATGCATCGAGCTTCTGCCGAGATAGATCGCGAGCATCCTCAGTTCTCCCGCAATTCTAAGTGACGTGTCGCGGTGCTCCGGGTTCCTGAGACGCTACTCACAAAATCTATAGCCCGCGCTTTGCAGCTCGATGCCTTGCGAGCACGATGCCTGCCCCGAGAAGCTGATCAGGCAGCCAAGAAGCAACTGTGGCAGCGCGTCTCGATTCCACTTTGAAAATTTTACCGGCGCAGCTGCGCGCGCCCGGTTTATCGAGATGTGTTCGAGCGCTCTCGATTCTTGTTCCCTTGACCCTCAGCGCGTTATCGGCCTATGCGGACAGCGATGCTCCGACGCTCGGCGAACTCAAGGGGCTCAGTGTTGAGCAGCTGATGAATATCCCGGTGAACTCGGTCGCGCGCCATCCGGAAAAGCTGTTGGATGCCGCTTCCGCAGTGCAGGTCATCACGCAGGAGGACATCCGACGCTCGGGAGCGACTAGCATCGCCGAGGTGCTTCGACTGGCCGACAACCTGCAGGTGGCGCAAAAGAACTCTCACGATTGGGCCATCAGTGCGCGCGGCTTCAATACCGCTCTGGCCAACAAGCTGCTGGTCATGATCGATGGGCGCACCGTTTACACGCCGCTCTTCTCGGGCGTGTTTTGGGACATCCAGGACTATCTGCTTGAAGACATCGATCGCATCGAAGTCATCAGTGGCCCCGGCGGCACGCTGTGGGGAGCGAACGCGGTCAATGGCGTGATCAACATCATCACCAAGAGCGCCAAAGATACGCAGGGCGGCTACGCTGAGGGTGGTGGTGGCTCTGACCCGGACGGCATCGCCGGCGCCCGCTATGGCGGTTCGATCTCACCCGACAGCTACTTTCGCGTCTACGGAAAATATGTCGATCGCGGCGATGAGGTGCTGGCTGACGGCGCGTCGAGTTCGGATGCCTGGCGTCAGGGGCGCGGCGGCTTTCGTCTGGATTTGGCTCCATTCGCCCGGGATAGCGTGACTTTGCAGGGCGACTTCTATGACGGCCATGAAGACGAACCGACCGGAGGCACAGCCACGACCAGCGGCGGTAACGTGCTGGGCCGCTGGACTCGCAAGTTCTCCGACGATTCGGACATGAGCCTGCAGTCCTACCTCGATCGGACGCATCTGCTGGACCCAGAGCCGGCCTTGATGCTCGGTGCCCTGCCGCTCGCTCCGGCCGGGGGACTGCAGGATGATCTGACGACCTACGACATCGACTTCCAACATCGCTTCCCACTCGGACTTCGCAACCGCATCGTGTGGGGACTGGGATATCGCTTCACGCACGACATCGTCGACAACGCACCGGGCATTGGCTTTCTGCCGGCGCTGCTGGATCAGAGACTGTACAGCGGTTTCGTGCAGGATGAGATAGCGCTGCGCTCGAATCTGGCCTTCACTCTCGGCACCAAGCTCGAACACAATGACTATACGGGCTGGGAACTGCAGCCCAATGTGCGCTTGCGCTGGACCCTGGCGCAGGGACAAGCGCTGTGGGCCGCCGTGTCGCGGGCCGTGCGTACGCCCTCGCGGGTCGACCGCGATCTGTACGAGGCCCCGCCGCCACGGCTACTGCTGCTGAAAGGCGGATCGGGTTTCGATTCTGAGAAGGTCATTGCCTACGAACTGGGCTACCGGGCGCAGTTCACCTCGCGCTTCAGCAGTTCGGTCTCGAGCTTCTACAACGTCTACAGCGATTTGCGCAGCACCAGCTTCACGCCCGGGACCTTGTTGCCGTTTTTCTTTGCCAACAACCTGGAAGGACACACCTATGGCTTGGAATTCAGCGGCGATTACCAGGTGCTGGACAACTGGTCGTTGCACGGCGGCTACACCTTGCTCAGAGAACACCTACAGATCAAGCCGGGTCAAGTGGACATCAATGATGCGCTCAATGAGACCGCCGACCCGAAGCACCAGTTCTCACTGCGCTCATCACTGCAGCTGCCGTGGCGAGTGCAGTTCGATGCGAGCCTGCGATGGGTGGATTCCCTGCTGACCAATAGCGGCTCTACACCAGGTACGGTGCCCAGTTACGCTGAGCTCGATTCACGATTGGTGTGGCAGGCGACTCGCCGGGTCGAATTGTCGGTCACGGGGCAGAACCTGCTGCACGATCACCACCCTGAATATGGCTTTCCCGACCCCGCACGAATCGAGATCGCGCGCAGCGTCTACGCCAAGATAACCTGGCGCCAGTAGTCGATCTGGATGTCGATGGCGTGTCGGCCGCCCGCCTAAGAGCCGATTGCGCCGTCGAGACGTTGGACTCGGCCCAGGGTCGGAAACAATTTCATCCACAGCAGCGCCACTGCGACTGTGCCGATGCCCCCGAGCACCACCGCTGGCACAGTACCCACAATGGCGGCGGTAACACCGCTCTCGAATGCCCCCAGCTGATTCGAGGCGTTGATGAATAGGTAATTGACCGCGCTGACCCGGCCGCGCATCGCATCCGGAGTTGCCAACTGCACCAGTGAGGACCGAATCACCACACTCACTGTGTCGGCGGCGCCCATGACGGCCAGTGCGACGATCGATAGCCACCATAGTCTGGAAATACCAAACACCACGGTCGCGAGGCCGAACACGATAACCGCCTGGAACATTTTCAAGCCGGCGCCTTTGTTGATAGCGTGGCGAGCCAGCACCGCGGCCATCAGCAAGGCGCCGAGCGAGGGCACGCCGCGCAAGACGCCGAGCCCCCAGGGTCCGGTATGCAGGATATCGCGGGCATAGATAGGCAAAAGCGCCGTGGCACCGCCCAGCAACACCGCAAACAAATCCAACGAAATGGTGCCCAATATCGCCGAGTTGGCGCGTACGAAAGTCACGCCCGCGAACAGCGTGGCGAGGGTCGGCGGCTCTTTGACACGTTCCAGGATCCGCATTCTCATGGTGCCGATCAGGACGGCGGAGGACAACGACAACCCGAACATCACGAGATAGGGAGCCCACGCGGAGACCGCGTACAGCAAGCCACCCGCCGCGGGGCCGGTGATTGCCGCAATTTGCCACGCCCCGGTCGAAAGCGCGGTGCCGTGCTGGAGCTGCTCTTCCGACGTCACCGCCGGTAGCATCGCTGCGGACGCGGGACTGTCGAATGCGCTGGCGATGCCAAAGAGCGCTAACGCGGCATAGATCGTGCGCACCGTCACATGCCCGGTGTAGCTGCCCCAGGCAAGGTAGGCGGCAGCCAAGGCCTCCAGCGTCGAACACACGAGTACGACGCGGTTGCGGGCATAGCGATCCGCAGCATGGCCCGCGGGGAACATGAGCAGTGCGCTGGGGGCAAACTGCACCAAGCCTGCCAGACCCAAATCGAGCGCACTATGGCTGAGCGCATAGATCTGCCAGCCGACCGCCACCGCGGCGATTTGGTAAGCGAATTCCGAAACACTGCGCGATGCGAAGTAATGTAGAAACGGGCGGTGCCGCCAGAGATTTAACGGCGGACTCGAAGGTCCGCTGAGGTTTTCAACACTCATGGAATATGCCGTTTCGCCTCAGTCGCGCCGCCCGCCGACGTGCAGCGGAGCCGCTCGCCAGCCGTCGACAGAAGCTAAAGCTGGCGCGCCGTAGTTAGATAGACGAGGCGATTATCAGATCGGAAGTTAGAGCGCCGCGATCTGCGTCCGTCGCAGTGCGCTCAACTGGTGCTCGGATCGAATTGCCACAGATCGTTGAGGTAGCCCAGGTTGCCGCTGGCGTCGTAGCCGTAACCACCGAACAGCCAAAGGTTGCCGGAGGAATCGAGCCAGGCGCCGGTCGAATTGCGACCGCCCGGCGTATTGCTGACTGAGGCGGCGCCCTGGGCGCCGTAAGCACCGCTGGCATTTTCTGTGTCGGCGCCGCTGCGCCAGGTCCACTCCCCAAGGCTCGGAACGTACTCCCACAGGTCGTTGAGATTTCCGACATTACCGCCCAGGTCATAGCCAACCCCGCCGAATAGCCAGAGATTGCCGGCAGAGTCGATCCAGGAGCTGGATTGGTAACGTGCGCCGGGAACACTACCGGCCGAGGCGATTCCCAGAGCCGCAGCGTAGATCGGCGGCGCATCAGTCACATCTTCGCCGTTGACCCAGGTCCACTGTCCGCTACTCGGGCTGTATTGCCACAGATCGTTGAGCTTGCCGGCAGCACCGCTCGAGTCGTAGCCGTTGCCACCGAACAGCCACAGGTTGCCCGACGAGTCGGCCCAGGTACTGGCGGCATAGCGCGCTCCGGGCACGTTGCCGGCCGCCGCGGTCGCGAGTGTGCCGTAGACCCCGCTGGCATTGAGGCCGCTGCCGCCCGCGATCCAGGTCCATTGCCCGGTGCTCGGACTGAATCGCCACAGATCGTTGAGCTTGCCGACGCCGCCACTGGCATCGTAGCCAAAGCCACCGAATAGCCACAGGTTGCCGGACGAGTCGATCCAGGAGCTGGCGGCGTAGCGCGCTCCCGGCACGTTGCCAGCCGCCGCGGTACCGAGTGTGCCGTAGACCCCGCTGGCATTGATCGCGCTGCCGCCACTGACCCAGGTCCACAGACCGGTGTGCGAGTCACAGCGCCACAGATCGTTCAACTCGCCCACATGGGCGGCGCCATCGTAGCCAAAGCCGCCGAACAACCACAGGTTGCCGGAGGCGTCGATCCAGGAACTCGATTGATAACGCCCACCGGGCGCATTGCTGGCTGCGACCGTGCCCTGCGTGCCATAGATGCCGCTGGCATTGGCAATGCTGCCGCCGCTGATCCAGGTCCATTGCTTGCTACTCGGAATGTATCGCCACAGGCTATTGAGATAACCGGTCGCGCCGGTCGAATCGTATCCAACCCCGCCAAACAGCCAGAAGCTGCCGGAAGAATCCGTCCAGGAAGATCCGGAATAGCTGGCTCCTGGCAGATTGCTGGCTGCAGGCGTGCCCTGTGTGCCGTAGACCGCGCTGGCGTTGACCGTGTTGGCTCCTTGTTGCCAGCTCCACTGCCCAAATCCACACGTGACGACCACATTGCCGACGAAGCCGGTGTCGTTGCCACTGCCACCGCTGGTGATTTCGCAGTGCTCGCCACTAGGCTGCGTCTGCACCGTAATCGTGTAGCTGCTGCCGGCGGTGAATGAGTTCGGAAACGACCAGGTGGTCGCGCCCGCTAAGACGGTTGCCGTGGCGGAGCCGTTCGCCAGCACCACGCTACTGACCGTCAAGCCACTGATCGTGCCGCCAATGGTGTAGTTGGTGGTGGCAACGGGGGTCGTCGTGCTGCTACCGCCGCAATCCACCAGCGCCAATGAAATGCCCGCCAGGCAGAAAAGCTGTAGTGCCGCGCGCCTGGTGAGCGCGCCCATGGCTCGTGGACACATCACGTATCTCCTGATCACAAGCACTGTGGCAGATCCATGGTGCCGATCGGCACAGCGCCAGGATGTTGAACGCTGGCAGCTGCGGGCTTGCGCATCGCTGTCACGGAACAATGAATCGTCGTTCGCGACACTACGGCAGCACGAATTGCCACAGGTCGTTGAGATAGCCATTGGCAAGGGCGCCATAGCCGGTGCCGCCGAACAGCCATAATTTGCCCGACGAGTCGATCCAGGAAGTGGCGCCTTGGCGCCCGCCCGGCACGCCGTCGGAAATCGTGGCCTGCGTGCCGTAGACTCCGGCGGCATTGTCGGCGGTGCTGCCCGCTACGTCGGTCCAAAGGCCGGTGCTCGGACTGTACTGCCACAGATCGTCGAGGTAGCCCAAGCCGCCGGTGGCGTCATCGCCATAACCGCCGAACAGCCACAGTCGGCCGGAGGAATCGATCCAGGAGCTGGCCGCCTGGCGTGATCCCGGTACGTTGCCGGACGCTGCGGTTCCCTGGGTGCCGTAGACCCCGCTGGTGTTGTTGCCGCTGCCGCCACTGACCCAAGTCCACTCCCCGGTGCTGGTACTGTATTGCCACAGATCGTTGAGGTATCCCAGACCGCCGGTAGCACCGTAGCCATAGCCTCCGAACATCCACAGCTTGCCGGAGGAGTCGGTCCAGGCACTGGCCGCCTGACGCGCGCCGGGCACGTTGGCCGCCGACGCGGTGGCCTGGGTGCCATAGACTCCGGCGGCACTCTCGCCGCTACCGCCGCTGACCCAGGTCCACTGGCCGGTGCTGGGCGTGTAGCGCCACAGATCGTTGAGTTCGCCGACGCTGCCCGCCGTGTCGAAGCCATAGCCGCCGAACAACCACAGATTGCCGGCCGAGTCGGTCCACGCGCTGGCTGCATAGCGTGCGCCCGGAATGTTGCTGACCGAGCCGGTGCCCTGAGTGCCGTAGACGCCGCTGGCATTGTCAGCGTTGCCGCCGCTGACCCAGGTCCACTGGCCGGTGCTGGGCGTGTAGCGCCACAGATCGTTGAGCTCGCCGGCACCGCCGGTCGCGGCGTAACCATAGCCACCAAACAGCCACAGGTCGCCGGACGAATCGATCCAGGAGCTCGCACCATAGCGCGCCCCCGGGATATTGCTCGCCGCCGCCGAGCCTTCGGTACCGTAGACACCCACGGCGTTGTGGCCGCTGGCGCCGCTGACCCAGGTCCACTGGCCGGTGCTGGAGCTGTATTGCCACAGATCGTTGAGCGACCCGACCGCGCCGGAGGAATCATAGCCAGTGCCTCCGAACAGCCACAGGTTGCCGGACGAATCGGTCCAGGAGCTCGCCGAATAGCGTCCGCCCGGCAGATTGTTGGCCGAGCTAGCCCCTTGGGTGCCGTACGCGCCGCTGGCATTGACGCTGTTGAGACCTCCTTCCCAAATCCAATCGCCAAAATCGCTGCACACCACCGTCACATCGTCCAAATTGCCGGCCAGCGATGCCCCGCTGGCATCGCCGGTGACCGCACACAGCTGTCCGGCGGGTTGACTCTCGACCCCCACCGAGTAGCTGCTGTTTGCCGGGAAGGAACCCGGAAATACCCAGGTGGTCGCGCCCGCCGTGACCGTGACGGTCGTGCTGCCGTTGAATACCAGCACGACGCTACCGGAGCTCAGTCCGCTGATCGAGCCGCCCACGGTGTAGCTGGTTGTGTTCGAAGAGCTGCTACCCCCACCGCAGGCGGCCAGTGCCACTGCGACTGCCAGCAGATACACGCCGCGCAGCGTGGCACGCGGTGTGAGCAGCGACTGGCCCGATCTCCTGTTCATGCGGTTTCTCTCTATGACTAGACCCGATCGCAGTGGGCGGGTCTCAGGGATTCTGCGCGAAGCTCCAAAGATCATTCAGGTCGCCTTCCAGGTCGGATGAACCCGAGCCGAAGCCGAAGCCACCGAACAGCCAGAAATTGCCACTGCTGTCGACCCAACCGACGGCCTGTTCGCGCGCGCCAGGACCATTGCCGGTGGTGGGCGTGCTCTGCGCACCGTAGATTCCCGTAGCGCTGATCGACGACGAACCGCCAATCCAGATCCACACACCGACGCCAATGTTGTATTCCCACAGGTCGTTCAGATTGCCGACGCTGCTCTCCTGGCCCCAACCGTAACCGCCGAACAGCCAGAAATTTCCAGCGGCGTCTTTCCACGATACGGCCGCGACGCGCGCGCCCGGGTTGTTGCCGGCAGCGCCGGCGCGCTGCGTGCCATAGACGCCGAGGGCATTGGGGCCCTGGGCGCCGGCGACCCAGGTCCACTGGCCGCTGGTCGAGCCGAGCTCCCACAAATCGCTGTACTCCTGCGTGATGCCGGTCGAGCCCAGTCCCAATCCACCGAACAGCCAGACGTTGCCGCTGGCATCCAGCCACGCGCTGCCACCCATTCGGGCACTGGGCACGTTGCCGGCGGCGGCGACTCCTTGCGTGCCATAGGTGCCCACCGCGTTAGGCGTATTGGAGCCACCGACCCAGGTCCACAGTCCGGTGCTGGCGTTGTAGCTCCACAGGTCATTGAACACCGCGTGGTAGCTGCCGTTCGAATTGAGCTGTGCGCCGCCGAACAGCCAGAAGATCCCTGCGGCGTCGACCCAGGTGATGGGGTCGGTACGCGCCGGCGGCAGATTGCCGGCAGCGGCTACCCCAACGGTGCCATAGCTGCCGGCGTTGCCCGCAACGTTTGAGCCACCGACCCAAGTCCACAAACCGGTACTCGGGCTGTAGCTCCACAGATCGTTGAACTGCACCCAGTTCTGACCGGCAAGATTATCGCCGCCGAACAACCATAGGTTGCCCGCGGCATCGGCCCACGCCGCCGCGCCCTCGCGTGCTCCTGGATTGTTGCCGGCTGCGGGCATGCCCATCGAACCATACGAGGCTGCGGCCCCGGTGGCCTGCGAGCCGCCCTGCCATGCCCACTGGTGTGCAGAGGCACTGAACTCCCACAGATCATTCAGCATGGCGACGTTGCCGGCGCTGCTGCCACCAAACAGCCAGAAATTGCCAGCGCTGTCGGTCCACGCGATCGGCTGCCGACGCGCTCCGGGCGTATTGGCGGGCGCCGGCGTGCCCGCGGTGCCATAGACGCCGGTGGCGTTGACGTGGTTTGCGCCGGCAACCCAGGTCCATATATTCATGGCCGTCGAGCTCAGGCTGCACACGACCGTGACATTGGTGACCGAGGCAGTGGCGGTACCGCTGCCGTTGCTCAGCGTGCAGACCTGATTGCTCGGCTGCGTGAGGATGGTCACGGCATACGGAGAGTTCGGTTGCAGCGTGATACTGAAAGTGAATGCCCCATTGGTTGAGAGCGAGAGATTGTCGCCGGCATTGTTCTGCAACACGATCGTTCCGGACAAACCGACGACGCTGCCGCCGATGGAATAGGTCAGCGGCACGGGAATGACCGTGGCGGGCGTCGAGCTTTTGTGGCATCCCGATAAAGTCGCGGCCAGTCCGATGGACAGCAGTGTGAGCAGATGGCGCATGGAAAAACCCGTCAGGCGGGCCCGTCGCCTGAAGCGCGGGTCCTGAAAGTGAAGGCCATGGTCGCGGTCACGCGAAACATCGAGCAGCCAATGCTCAATATTGCGGCGATCGATGGTCGCACTCTTTTTTACAAGAGCGAGCTGGCCCGAAATGCTCAATGGCACCAATGTGGGTCTCGGTGAATACGACAACTTGAATGCGCAGGCGATCGATCCTTCACGGCTTCAACATCGGGGGTGTGCCGGCTGCCCTTGCGGTAGCCGCATCTGTTGAGCCGCGCGAGCCACGAACCCGGCCTTCAGGACCATGTCCTCAGTGCACCGCCTGCCGCGCGTGGTCCCTATCTTAATGCCTCCCCGGTGGCGGCGGTAAGGCTCCGGCGATCCACCGCAGGCCTACGCTCGATTAATTCTTGGTCATCATCGAAAGAGCGCCCGAAAGCGCCATTCGATGCCCCGCAATGCCGCCCCCGGCGGCATGACCTGCCGCCCCAGGTCTAGTAGAGCGGCGGCGCAGGACTAAGTTCCGGTAGCGAGAGGCACTCGCTCGCCCATCGCGCCGCCAGCGAGTAAGCGGCCCACGGCGACTTTTGGTTGACTTTGAGACGCTCCAGGACTACGTGCCTGGTCGGCCGTCTGCCGCGTTGTTTGCGCTCTTAATGATTAAGAATGCGCGGTAGCACGGATCGCGCCCGCTACGCGCCGATTTGGTAGCGGGTGGCGCCGCATCGATCCTCTCATTAGATAGGTCGCTCTGCGCCTAACGGTCCGGATAGGCCGCTGCCAAAGTCTGAATGTCCTGCGGCGTCAGTTGGAGTGACAATGCCACGGCGTTTTCCTTGGTATGCGCCGGTGAACCGGATTCTGGAATGGCGATGACCTGGCCGCCGCGAATGACCCAAGCCAGCGCAACCGCGGCGGCTGAGCACCCGTGCGCAGCGCCGATCTCTGCCAGCGTACGGTCCCCAATGACCAGGCCGTTATCACCGCCCAGCGGGGAATACGCCATGACCGGCATATTGCGCTGCGCGCACCATGGCAGGACATCACGTTCAATGCGGCGGTTGTTGAGACTGTAAGCAACTTGGTTGGTCGCGCAGCGGTGGCCGTCGGGGACACGGAACAGATCTTCCATCTGGGCCCTATCAAAGTTGGATACGCCCCAGGCACGAATCTTTCCGGCCGCGCGTAGCTTCTCAAACGACGCGACCACCGCCGCGAATTGAGTGCTGGGAACCGGTGAATGCAGTAGATACAGATCGAGATAGTTGGTGCCCAGACGTGCGAGGCTGGCTTTGCAAGCACGCTCGATGCCATCGCCGGATATCTCATCGGCCTCCACCTTGGAGACCAGAAAAATTCGATCGCGCCGGCCGGCAATCGCGCCGCCGATGAATTGCTCGGAGCGGCCATTGCCGTAATTTCCTGAGGTATCGATCAGCGTCATGCCGAGCGCAATGCCAGTTCGGATCGCCTCTTGTTCGACCGCGGGCGGATGCCTTCCCTGGCCCAGATGCCATGCGCCTTGACCGAGCGCCGGGACCGTCGCGCCCTGCGGAAATCGTACCGTACGCGCTGCGGACGGCGATGCCGCCTCGGTGCCGGCAACTGCGCGGGCACTTCGTTGCAGCCCAAGCACTGCGCCTAAGGCAGGTAACGACAGACCGACTGCCGCACACTGCGAACAGAACCGACGCCGACTAAGTGAATGCTTGTACATCGATTCCGTATCCTTCGTTCGTTGCGAGCGCGGCCCGCGCCTTCGATCCATGCCTGACCCGTCACTACTGCAGCAGCGGATGTCCCTGAGGCAGTTGATGCGCGTACCAAGTTGCGAGACGGTGCCGGATGCTCTTCTCGCCGATTTGGTCCTCGGGCATCGGCGCGATCAGCTTGTCGTGCACCAGCAGACGATAGATATAGAGCGCCTTGTCACTGGCGGAGTCGGTGGCTTCGAATTCGACCGCCTTGCGACCTTCCGCATATTGAACGCCGGCGAGCAAAGCTGCCTTGAATAGTTCCGCTTCGTGCTTTAGCTTTTTCATAGTTCGCTCTGCAAATCCGGCCCTTCGTTGACCGCTTGGCGGACGGTGCCAAAGTCCGGCGGCACGGCGCTAGTCCGCGACATTCAATTTTCGAAGAAATGCTCGATAACGTGGATCGGCCTCGAGGTTTTTCAGATCTGGTTCAAACTTGACGCTATATAGGCCGGGATCTTTTTGAGCATATGCGCGTTCGAGCCAATGCATTGCCTCGGTTGGCTGGCGGCGAAACGCATACACATCGGCAATCGCCACGGCGCTGTCGCCCGCCCGTTCGTTCAGCATACGCGCAAGCTCAGCGTCGGACTCGGCCCTTCTTCCGAGGGCGTAGTAGACCATGGCCAGGCCACGGCGCTTGGCGGAGTCGAGCGGTTCCTGCTGCATCTGCGACAATGCGCCATCGCGGTCACCGCTCTCGAGCAGCAGGATTCCGAGCCGGTAGTGCCCCGTATTATAGTTAGGGCGTATGTCCAGTGACCGGCGCATCGCCACTTCGGCCTCGGGTAGATGGTCGCGTCTGGCCTGCAGGTTGGACAGCATATGAAAGACACTTGGATCCAGCGGATCCTGGGCGAGCGCCGCATCAATCTGCCGCAGAGCGTCCTCCAGATGGCCCAGTGCGATGGATAGCTCCTCCTGGGCCTCGAGCGTGTAGACGCTGGCAGGCGCCAGGCTGGTTGCCAGCTGAAATTCCCGCTGCGCCGCGGCCCAGTCCCAGTCGTAGACAATGTGAATCTCACCCAAAACGGTGTGAGCCAGTGCGCTTCTCGGATCCAGATCGAGCGCCTTGCTGGCAGCGCCGCGGGCCTGCTCGAATGCGACCGCCGGCGCCGCTAGGCCAAATTCCCCTTGCGTCTCGTAAGCCCAAGCGAGCCAGAGCGCGGCATCGGCGAGCGTCGGGTCGCGGTCGAGCGCCTGTTGGAACAGCGCTACGGCCTCCTCCAATCCTTCCCTGTCGTAGCGATCGTAGGCATGGCGCCCGCGCAGTATCAGATCGTAGGCGTCGGCGTTCTTGACTGACGCTCTAGAGCTTAGATACCCCGGTGCCACTGTGAGTTGCAACTCCCGCACGACCGCGGCGGCAATCGCGTCCTGGAGCCTGATCACATCCCCGATCGGTTGATCATAGGTTTCCGACAGCTCCTGCGTGCCGGTCCTGGAGTTGATCAGCTGCGCGGTAACCCGGACCCCATGGCCCGACTTGCGCACGCTGCCTTCAAGTAGATAAGCCGCGTTCAGTTTCGCACCGATCGTTCGAAGATCCTCATTCTTTCCTTTGAACTGAAACGAGGATGTCCGACCGATGACCCTAAGACCGGGAATCGTCGCCAGCAAATCAAGGATCTCCTCGGCCATGCCATCACCAAAGTACTCTTGATCTTGCTTTTCGCTCATGTCCACGAACGGCAGCACGGCGATGGACCGATCGCTGACGGTGACCGTCGATGCGGTCGCAACCGCTGTCTGCACGAGCCGCTCGCGGTAGCGCGCATAGATCACTGCGCCAAGAATCGCGCACAGCGCTGCGACGCTGAGCGCGAGCAAGGCTCTATTTCGCAACGCGAACTTGCCTAGACGATATGAGATGCGGCCGCGACGCGACTGGACCGGTCGGCCAGCCAGATAGCGCCCCAGATCGTCCGCCATCGCTGCGGCACTCTGATAACGCTGCGCCGGATCCTTGGCGAGTGCTTTGAGCACGATGGAATCCAGATCGCCGCGCAGTTCCCGCGCAGACCGCTCCACCGTGCCCGTGCGTGTGCTGACTGCCACCGGCGCAAGGCGAATGCTGGGCTTCTCAACCTCGATTGCAGCGATGGCCTGATCAAGCACCCCGATCGAGGCCGCACTTTTGAGCTTATAGGGACGGCTACCGCTCAGCAGTTCATACAGCAGTACACCCAAGGAGTAGAGATCGCTGCGGGCATCGATCGGATCGCCGCGCAATACCTCTGGACTGGCGTAGTCCGGGGTCAGCGCCCGGCCGTAGATACCCGTCAGCCCCGGCTGATCGGTCTCCTCGCCTTCCATCAGTTTGGCAATGCCAAAGTCCAGCAGCCGTACCTGCCCGGACTCGGTCACGAGGATGTTCGAGGGTTTAAGGTCTCGGTGGATGGTTTGCCTTTCATGGGCGAATTGAACAGCCTCGAGCACCTGCAGGAAGAGTGTCAGACGTTCGCTAACCTTAAGTCCCTGTAGGTCGCACCAGTCGGTCACGGGCGCGCCCTTCACATACTCCATCGCCAGGAACGGCAAGCCCTCCGGATCGACCCCGGCGTCATACAGGCGCGCGATATGCGGATGCTCCAGACTTGCGAGGATGTCGCGCTCGCGCGCAAATCTTGCTTCAAGACCCGCCTGCCCACGGTGGCGCATCGGCAGCTTCAACGCTATTTCGCGTTTCAGGGCGCCATCGGCTCGCCGTGCCAGCCAAACTTCCGCCATTCCACCGGCGCCTAGCAGCCGAATCAGCTGGTACGCGCCTACCTGTGCCCCGGGCTGCAGACCGCTTGCGGCCGGCGCGTTCGCCGCAGCCGCGACGCCGAGCTTCGGCAGCGTCGTCACGGCTTGCGCGCTCGCCGTCGGAAGCGCGCCCGGCAATAGCGCGTCGCGCAGCGCGGCGGCCAAATCCTGATGCTCGGGGGGCAAACTCTCCAGCCAGGCGCGGCGCGCGAGCGCATCCAGCGGCAGCGCCTCATCCAGCAGCCGACTCATCCGCGCCATCTGCGGAATAGATAATCTCACCGGTACCACCGGCTCGAATTGGGAGTACAGGACTGCCTTCGCATCGGCTTAGGACAACGCGGCTGCCAGAATCAGCCGCGCCTTCTCCCAGTCGCGCTGCACAGTGCGCTCAGTGATGTCCAGCGTCTCGGCGATTTCCTTCTCGCTGTAGCCGCCGAAGTAGCGCATCTGCGCGACCTGGGCCAAACGCGGTTCGGCCTTTTCCAGCGCCTCAATCGCCTCGTTCACGGCCAGGACCGTCTCCTCGGCGGCGGGCATCGCGGCACCCAGCCCGTTGGATAACGTCAGCGGCTGTTGATCGCCCCCGCGCTTCTGCGCGATTCGCTCGCGCACGCTGTTGAGAATCACAGACCGCATCACCTGCGAGGCGTACGCAAAAAATGCGCGACGATCCTCTGCCCGCAGTTCTCCGGCGCTCACAAAGCGCAGATACGATTCATGCACCAGGCAGGTCGTGTCGAGCACGGTATTGCGTCCGCCGTCGCGCAGCCGGGCCCGCGCCAGGCGGTGCAGCTCGGCATAGGCCGCGGCAAACAGCGCATCGCGCGCCTCCGTGTCGCCCGCCTGAATACGCCCCAGTAGCTCGGTGAGTTGGGTCATCGAGTGCCTCGGCACAAGCGCTAGTCCGATCGCCCCCAACTTAACGCGTCCGTATGGCTTGCGCCACGGCAAAGCTGGCCGATAAGCGCTGGCTGGATTGCTCGAACGCGGTTTAGCACCAGTCCCGTACGACGACGGGGGGCTCGGATCACTAGCGCTCGAGCGCCCTGTCACAGCAAAAGCGCCCAAATGGGGGGTCCGCATCGGTCGAAGGATATTTGCAGGTCGGATGTCGGGTTTGGCTGCCGGTCGGTGTCTGTATGGCTGAGGCAGTGAATTCGTAGGCACCCACAACAGGCCGCCGCGATTTGCCTCACCGAATCAGCCCTAATCGACAACCCTGGAGACCACCATGAATACCGTCACCACTTCCGCCCGCCTTCGCAATCTAATTGCGGCAGCCGCCATCGGCGCCCTTGCCGCAGGTTTCAGCTCGCTCGCCGCCGCTGCCGACGCCTCTGCCGAGCCGCATGTGATCGTAAAATATGGCGATCTCAACGTATCGAGCCCGCGGGGCGCCGCAGCACTCTACAGCCGCATCCGCTGGGCGGCCGAAACCGTGTGCCCGCGCTTTGAGCGCTACGAGCTGGCGTCCCGGCAGCGCATGGATGCATGCGTTCACAAGGCCATTACCGACGCGGTGATCGCGGTCAACCAGCCGGCGCTGGTCGCGGCATACAACGCCAAAAACAGCACGCCGCTGCCGCGCATGCTTGCCTCGGGCCAGCGCTAGTTGCCCGGCAGCCTGAAGAGTTTTCCCCGGCAACCACACGGTGCACGAAAACGAGGGTCCAGATTGCCCCCCCAATCTGGACCCTCGTGCGCCCAGCGCATTACCTATATAACCCGGACTACATCATGGCCTGACGGCCGACCGGGCTGGGCTGAACACCCATCGCTGTATTCGGCGCTCGACGCGTGTTGCTCACAGCCGCGCTCGCCGCGACCGTGCGTTGCGCACCGCGCGTATAGTCGGTCTTGAAAATGCCGAATGAGGAGCCATTGATGAACGCCGCCATCGACTTCGCGGGATCCTGTCATTGCGCGGCTGTGCGGTTCAGCGTCAGGTTGGCAGATGGCCTGCGTTCGGTGCGGCGTTGCACCTGTTCATACTGTCGCATGCGCGGGGCCATTGCCGTCACTGCGAACGTGGGCGACATCACTATCACCCAGGGCGACGGCCTGCTCAGCCTGTACCAATTTAATACCAACACCGCCAAGCATTACTTTTGTTCGCGTTGCGGCATTTACACTCATCACCAGCGCCGTTCGAATCCTCGGCAATACGGCGTCAATGTCGCATGTCTTGCAGGCGTAAGTCCGTTCGATTTCCGCGAGGTGCCGGTCTACGACGGTAGCCGCCATACCGCGGACGGATTTCCCGCAATCCGAGCCGGTACCTTGCTCTATAGAGTTGCCGATTAGAACTAGGCGTCCATCAGCGCCTGGTCGAACAAAGGGCGCCGAGTGACCGAAGCGCTGAATCGGACTAGCATCGACTTACGGACCAAGACGCGGCGCTTGCGCAAGAGTGTCGCAACGCTTGGTGCATCAAGAACAACCAACCTCAAACGACCATTTCGAAGGAACTGATATGTCAATCAAGCTAAAACTGGCTGCGGGCGCCGCTGCGCTTAGCCTGTCTATGGCGAGCAATGCGGTGCTGGCGGACGAACATCCCTTCAACGAAGGAACCGTCTCGCAGGTATCGTCCATCCGAACACTTGACGGGCACTTCGAGGAGTACATGGCGTGGCTCGACTCCGTCTGGAAGAAGGAGCAGGAAGCAGGGAAGAAGGCCGGCCATATCGTCAGCTACGAGGTGTTCTTGGCGGAACCGCGCACCGAGAACGATGCCGATATCTATCTGATGATTACCTACAAGAACTACGCTGCACTGGACGACTGGATCGTCAAGGGCGATACCGTCGCCAAGCAGATTGAAGGCTCGGTACAGGCTGCCAATAAATCTGAAGCCGATCGCGGCAAACTCCGCCGGGTGTTGGGCTCCGAGACCATTCAGACCCTCAACCTCAAGTAAGCCGGCGCGTCACCTGAAGTGCGCCAGGGACGCGGGCATTGGCCCGCGTCCCTCGTTCGCTGACCGCGGCGTGTCCCACGCGACACGGACCGGCGGCGTTCCCGATCAGGTCAATGCCGCTAATCTCAGCCGCGCCAGATCTCGCCCAATACACGGCGCCAATTTCCACCGAGAACGAATTTTATGTTGTCGTCCGAATAGCCTCTTCGGACCATCGCCATCGTCAGTTCATACATGCGGTCTGGTCCCTCCAGACCCGCCACAACCTCCCGCGTACCGTGAATGTGATATCGCGGATCGCCTTTTTCCAGCATGTCCTTGAGTATCGTCGGCGACCCGAGATCATTACTCTCGATGCCGGCGTCCGAGCCGATGCCGACATGCTCGATACCGACGAGATCACGCACGTGGTCGACGTGGTCGATCACATCGTCGACCGTGACCGGTTCGCTATCTTTGACCATGAAGGCGATGGTGGCGATGCCCATCACGCCTCCGCGGCGGGAAATTGCGCGGATAGCTTCGTCGGTGCAAGCGCGCATCGATTGGGGGTTCAGCGCGCGGCAATTGCCGTGCGAGAGGATGACGGGCACCTTAGATAGCTCGCATGCCTCCAGCTTGGTGCGATCACTCGCATGCCCGAGATCGACGGCCATGCCAACCGCGTTCATTCTATCGACCACTTTTGCGCCGAATTCGCTGATTCCGGCGTCCCTGGGCTCGAATGCCCCGTCCGCGACCGCGGTACGGAAGTTGTGGCATAACTGCGAAATCCTCTGCCCTGCCGCGTAACAGGTATCGACTGCGTCCAGCGTTTCGAACTGGGCGCTGGATTGCAGCCCAAAGATGATTCCATAGCGACCGGAACTCTTGCACCGAGCAAAGTCCTCGGCCCTGTCGATGCGAGCCAGCCATTGGGGATACTGCAGAACAAAGCCATTCCATTGTGCAAACAAATCGATCGCTTCCCGCAGCGAGTTTGCACCCAGGCCGAAATTGATCGAATTGACGCCGGAATCGGCAAACTGTTTGAAGTCTGTCGACGTAAACGCGCGCGGCTTCGACAGCCATTCGTTGAGCAGATCCTGCTTGTCCGTCCGGTACAGGAACTGGTTGAGCATGTCGATGACCAGTGAGTCCTTCAGCAGTCGCTGCACGCGCTGCGGATAGCCAGCCGACCTGTCCAACGCCAGGGCGCGTTCGCAGATACTCGGTGACGCTAGTGCGGCGGCGACAAGGCCTCGCAGTAGGGCGCGCCGGGAAATGCCGATGTTCATGCTCCACTTCGACCAGTCATGGGCTCGGGACGGGCGCGGCCAGGGGCAGCAGCAGAGCGCTGCTACGGCGCGCATCGTGAAAAATCTTTATATGAGCGACGCGACCCTGCGAGGGATCCTCGTAACCGATACGGCCACCGGTGTTGTAGTTCTTCTGGTAGTTAGGCGAGTTAAGTGGCATGAGTACTAGACGCAAGCGCGCGCCGGCCGGAATGCGCCAGGCGGTCCACGCGAATTCGAACGGAATCGACACGACTTCGCCCGCTTTTAACAGCTGCTGTTTGAAGAAGCCATCCCTGAAACGTGCGCGGCGGATATCCGGCAGCCCGAGCTGCACGGCTGAGCCGTCCGGCAGCACCACCATCACTTGTGCCCAAAGATCGAAGTCCGGTGCATCTGCCGTGCAACGCACGGTCAGTCGCATATGCCCGGCGATTTCCGTGTCTCGCTCAAACGGATCGGAGTGAAAGACCATCGCACGCTTCTGCAGTGCCCGAAACTGACTGGTCAATCCCTCGGCGCGCAGGTACTTCGCCACGTCTAGTTCGGGAAGCTCCCGAGGATCGCTGACCAGCACCGCCGGAGGTTCGGCGCGGGGCGACTGCCGCGACAGGCGACCGGAGTGATAGACATCTGCCGGCGTTCCGCCCGGGTCCGACAGATAGAGCGCTACATTTGAGCCCGCCGATGCGCCCTCAAGCGTGTGCGAGTAGCGCCATTCATTGGCGCCCATCATAAAGTAGCTCACCCTATCCTTCAGTAAAGCCGGCAGCGATCCTCGGCCCAGAGCCCAGTCGTACCATTCCCGGTGCAGCGCCTGCATGTCGAGCACGGCGGCATCTGGAATCGGCAGACCTTCGATTTCCTTCTCCGGCTGTTGCGTGCCAGTGTGGTCCCAGGGACCGATGACCAGAAAGTGCTTCTCGGCCACGTCCGGCCGTGCGTGTGCCACGTGGTTGCGGTAGTAGCGCAGCGCGCCAGGCTGATCATCGTCAAAGAAGCCGGTTGCGGTGAGCACCGGAAACGTCATCGCGGCGTAGTCTTCGGGTTTCGGCTCGGCTGCCAGGTTGAAAGCCTGATCCCCCACGTGGTTGAGCCACTGGGTCATGAGTGGCACCCGCTGGCCTTTGTCATCGAGCACCCACCAATCATCCAGTGCCGCGATGCCCACCGCCCGATCCAGCTCGGTGAAGGGTCGCTGGGCGGCATACTGTTCGAGCATCTTGCCCATCCAGTAATCCGGATTGCTGATCACGCTGGTATTGAGCGAACGCCCGGCCGTATAGCTCAGGATCACCGCGGTCCAGGACTGCGGAATGCCGTTGGTGTTAGGAACGTCCCAGCCCGGATAGATCGGCACGAATGGCGCGATCGCCGCCAGGTGCGGCGGACGCTGCGTCGCGGTCCGCCATTGCGTCATTCCGACATACGATCCCCCGTACATGACCACCTGGCCGTCACTCCATGGCTGCCGGGCAATCCATTCGACCAGATCGTAGCCGTCACGCCCGACCTGCGACCCGAGGTTGTCGCTCTTGTCGCCTCCGGACCGCCCGCGTCCGCGGACGTAAGCCTGTACGAAGGCATAGCCGTGCAGCGCATAGTACGTCGGTTCGCCGCGGCGCCCGCCATCAATGTCGTACTGAGTGAGCTCCAGGATCGTCGGAACTTTGGCCTGGATACTCGACGGCTTGGTAACCCACGCCTCCAGATCGACCCCATCGCGCATCGGCACCATGCGGCTCATCTCAATGTCGTAGCCCGGCCCAACTTGCGCCGGCTGCGCGATCGTGGCGACCAGCATGAGCAGACCGGCGATAACACGCATGCTAGATCTCATGTTCAGATCCTATCGACATCGTTGCGGCGGGACCAAGCCTGCGTTGTCTTTCACTGCATGCTCCACCCGTGACTGACATTGAGCGACTGCCCGGTCAGCGCGCTGGTGGCGAACGCGGCGAAGAACAGTGCAGCCTCGGCCACATCCTGTAGCGTGGTGAACTCACCGTCGACGGTATCGCGCAGCATCACGTCGCGTACCACCGCCTGTTCCGAAATTCCCAGGGTCTTCGCCTGCTCCGGTATCTGCCGCTCGACCAGCGCAGTGCGCACGAAGCCCGGACAGATCACGTTGGTGCGCACCCCGTGCGCTGCGCCCTCTTTGGCGACTGCCCGAGCCAGTCCAAGCAGCCCGTGCTTGGCGGTGACGTAAGGAGCCTTGAGGCGCGACGCCTCTTTTGAATGCACCGATCCCATATAAATGATGCTGCCGCCACCTTGGCGGTACATATGATGGAGTACCGCCCGCGTCGTCAGAAACGCGCCGTCCAGATGCACCGCCAGCACGCGCTTCCAGTCCGTAAACGACAACTCCTCGAGCGGCCCAATGACCTGGTTGCCCGCGTTACTGACCAGCACATCCACCCGACCCCAGGCCTCGATGATTTGCCTGAACCCGCCTTCGACCGACGACTCGCTGGTCACATCCATCGGCACCGCAAGCGCAGTAGCCCCGGCCCGCTCCAGCTCCCCAGCAGCGCTCTGTGCACCCGTGGCATCGTCGTCGGCGACGGCGATCTTCGCGCCGGCGCGCGCGAAGCTGCCGGCAATCTCGCGGCCGATGCCGTTGGCCGCCCCCGTGATCACGGCGACCTTGTTCTCAAGCAACATTCGTCACCTCAGTGTCAGATAGGATGTCGGTCATTGCCCGCCCGTCGCCTCGCGATCATACTGACCGCGGGGATACAGCTTTGCACACCATCGCACTTGATCCAGCATTGATTCAGCGGCTGACCGCCGAACGGGGCGGTCGCCTGCACATTTTCGATGATCTTGATCCTGCGCGCACCGCGCATCTGATCATCGATATGCAGAATGGCTTCATGGAGGCCGGCGCCCCAGTCGAGGTGCCGATTGCGCGCGAAATAGTCCCCACTGTGAACGCCATCTCGGCGGCGGTTCGTGAAGCCGGCGGCGTCAATATTTACGTCCGGTTCACCACGCCGACGGATGCATTCGAGCAATGGTCCAGTTTCTACGCCCGCTTTCCGGCCGCAGTCGGCCAGGCGCATCAGGCGGCGTTCGCGCCCGGGGCGCATTATTGGCAGCTCTGGCCTACGCTTGACGTGCGCGACGACGACCTCAAGGTCAACAAGGGACGCTTCGCGGCATTCATTCCAGGCACCTGCGATCTGCACGCGACGCTGCAGGGGCGCGGCATCGATACGGTCATCATCACCGGCACGCTGACCAATTGCTGCTGCGAATCCACCGCGCGCGATGCCATGCAGTTCAACTACAAGGTGATCTTCGTCAGCGATGCGAACGCCGCTCTCAGCGACGCGGAACACAACGCCACGCTCAACAACATGTGCGCGCTGTTCGCCGATGTGATGTCTTCGGACGAGGTCATCGCAGCGCTGCGGCGCCGCAAGACCCGCGCCGCCTGAGACGAGCCCGCTCGCGCTAGTCCAGATACGCCGGCGATTTTGGCAATCGCTTATAGTCAGCCGGGTCGTGCTGGACGATCAAGCGCGCATGCAGATTGCGCACCAGATCTTCGACTCGGTCCATCGAGGCCAGTGTCTCGGCGCGATCGACATTCACGATCATCACTTGTGCGCCGCCCCCGGACTGCTTGGGGCGATCTGCCTGCAAGTGATAGAGATCGCCTGAAAGCACCACGTTGCCGGTCTTGGTCAACTTGACCAACAGCACCTGATGGCCAGGCGTGTGACCCGGCGTCTTTAATATGCGCACCAGCCCGTCGCCGAAGACGTCGTAGTCACCCGTGATCATGATGGTCTTGACCGACTTGTACGCGCTGATGGTGGACGGATCGACGATCGGCGGGGTCGGAGTGCTCAGTGCCCAGTCAAGTTCGGTCTTGTTAATGATCCAGGTCGAGGACGTAAAGGCATTCGAGTTGCCAGTGTGGTCGCGATGAAAATGCGAGAAGGCCAGGTACGTTACATCTGCAGGCGATACGCCGATCTGGGACAGTTGATCGATAAGCCGCCGTTCGACGTGAATAGCCACGCCATCCTGGTTGGCTGGCACGTCGTGGCCGACGAAGGCATCACCGAGCCCGTTATCCCAGAGCAGCAGCCCCTTCGGATGCTGGATCAGAAAGCACGGATCGACGACCGATCCCTTCTGGCCATCGTACTTGCCGGTATCCGAGAACAGCGCCATGTTGCTGATCGGCATGAAACCGCAGTCCATGATGTACATGCGCACGCTGGACACCGCGTTCAGGGCATGCAATGGGGCCGCTGCCCAGGCCAACATCGCCGCGAGAACGAGGGTCAGTTTCGCTGGTATTTTCATCGTCGCAGAAGGGTAAGACATTTTCAGAACGAATGCTCGCGGCGCACTTCGCTGCGGTCGGCTTGCACGCCGGAGCGGGAGCGATTATAGATACGGCCATAACTAGTAAGCCGTCGTCGCCGCGAGTGCGACCGGGGGGACTGCCTTGCGATTCGTGACTGGAATGATTCTGGTGAGCTTGGCGGCCTGGAGCCTGCCTGCGCTGACCGATGAGCCCGCCACAACGACTTCCGCTTCATCACCCGCCCCAGCCGACGTGGCACCCAAGTCTGAGGGCACCCCGGCCGCCAAGGCCGCGCCGTCCTCGGCGCCTACGGCTGCGAGCGCGAGCTCAGCTCCCGCCACGGGGGTCGACCCACTGGAGGACAAGCACCTGCGCAGCATGGGCTATCGGCCTGAGACGCGCCAAGGCGTCGTGTTCTACTGCCGCAGCGAGGTGATGTCCGGATCGCGCCTGCCATCAAGAGTCTGCGGCACGCCCACCCAGATAGAGAGCGTCATCCAGCACGGTCAGGAAACCATGAATCAGATTGAACGCACGATGAGCCAAACGCCGCCGTCAAAATAGACGCCGCTTTCGCGCGCGGTCACTGCGGCAGGTTGACCTTGCGCTCGATCTCCTGGAAATGCGGATCCTTGCGCAGCGGATCCATGAACTCATCGATGCGGATCGAACTGATCCCCGGATCAGGTAGCTGATAGGCCTTCTCGAGCCACTGCAATGCCCTCGGGAAATCTCCCCACTGGGTGTAGATTTCTGCGTATTGGTACGAGGCGCTGTCCGCGAGCAGGCTCTGCATCGCCGTAAGTTCGGCCTCCGCCTCTGGGTGCCGGTGCAGTCGGTCGAACAGAATCGCCAGGCACAGTCGTCCTGCCCATTCCCGTTTTGGAACGTTGCAGGATTTCATCGCTGCGTCCAGGTCGCCCAGCATCAATTCGTCCAGACCCCGGGCGTTCAGAATCGACATGTCGTCGGGATTGAACTGCAGTGCGCGGTTGGCGGCCTCGATCGACTCGCGGTGACGGTGAGCGTTGCTGAGAGCGATTGCGTAACGCGCGTAGACCTCCGGATTCAACTGGTCCAATGCAATCGCACGCCGAATGTTGTCGATGCCGGCATCGAAGCGGCCGATCGTTGCAAAGAAGTCACCCGATCGCTGCAGCACGTCGAAGTCGTTGGGTGAAAGCGCGACCGCACGCTCGTACTCGGACAATGCCCGCCCAAACTCGAGGAAGCCCCCCGCGAGGATGCTACCTAGTGACGCGTGCGCCACGCCCAGATCGGGCGCCAGCTGCACTGCTTTCTCTGCATTTTCTCGGGCCCGCTGGATCCACGAGTGTACTTCGGTTCCGTTGGCGGCATAGTTGTTGGAGTAGCTGTTCTGCGCATCGGCCAGTCCGACGTAGGCTTTGGCGAAGCCGGGATCAAGACGTACGGCCTCGGAGAAGGTCTCGATCCTGTCGAGTACCCGCGCTTTGTCGAATGTCTGGCGCTTTAAATTCTGGCCGCGCAGATAGGCATCGAACGCTGCCGGTACTTGGGTACCGCCGACTTCGATTTTTGTTGCAGCATTGGCCAGCAGCGTTGCCTGCAACGCCTGGCTCACCGAGGTGGCAATCTCTGTCTGCAGCGACAGGACGTTCTTCAGGTCCCGATCATAGGTGTGCGACCAGAGGTGAAAGCCGGTGCTGGCGTTGATCAGCTGGGCGGTGATGCGTACCTCGTTGCCGTCCTTGCGGACGCTGCCCTCGAGCACCGCGCCGACGTTGAGCTTGTGGCCGATGTCGCTGACGCTGACATCGTGACCCTTGAAGCTGAACGACGAGGTTCGAGCGGCAACCTGCAGGTCGGGGATGGATGCCAGGGAGTTGAGCAGTTCCTCTGACAGTCCATCCGAAAAGTAGTCCTGTTTTGGATCGCCGCTCATGTTGACGAACGGCAGCACCGCCACCGAGTGCGGCGGCGCGCCGGCTCCCGCGCTGCTGGAAGCCTGCGGCGCAATCGGTTCCGACGTGCCGGTGCGCTTTGACAGCCAGAGCTTGTCGAGCGCGATGTACGCCACGCCGAGGATCACGAGCACGATCAGCCCTACGACCGGCCAGTTCAGGGATCGCTTGGAATGAGCCCCCGGCACCGCGCCGGTCCCGGCCTTGGACTCGAAATCCCGCGGCGCATGCGAGCCTGGATGTGTGTGCAGTCGTCGCACGGCCTCGATCAGCCGCGCAATGGCGGCCTCGAGTCCACCGTCAGCCACGTCGATCCACTGCGATTCGCTCAGAAAGTATTCGAGCGCGGGCGTCAGCGGCGTGGCATCGGTGCGCACCGCGATGATCGGACGCTGCTTGGAAGAGGCGCGCTCGATCTCCTTGCCGACATGCGATGAGCCTACCGCGTGCTCGGACAGGACCACGACGACCACCTTCGAGCCATTGATGGCGCGGATGATGGCATCGGCATAGAGGCCCCCGGGTGGCACGTCGCGCGGCGCCATCCAGCAGCGCACCGCCGCATGTTCCAGCTCCGCGATGATGGTTTGGGCCGCGGCCGCATCCTGCGATGCGTAACTGATGAATACGTCACGAGCAACGCTCGCTTCGACCGCTGAATCCTGCAACGATCGCCGGGTTTGGGTCGTCGACGAATCGCCGTTATCCGGCATGCCCTGCTGTCCTCCCTGGTCGAACTGCATGTTCGCGGATGGCTCAACTATTGGCAACCAATCCCGTGCACCGCAGCGCGTCGCGGAACGCTGGAAGTCCTTGATTGGCGGACGCTTGCCCGCACCCTGTTCGCGCGGCCCGGACCCTAGCCGGCGGCGGCGCGCGGCGACAACGCCCGTAGTTTCTGCAGTACCTTGGGGTCGCGTGATTGGGGGGCCGTGATGAGGGCGCCCTCCAGCGCGGTATCGATCGGCGAGGCCGCCCGCGTCGCCGGCAAGCTCTGGCACAGTCGCTCGATCAATTGGCGGGCCTGAGCCACGTTGTCGTGCATGCACTGCAGAATATGGCTGACCTCGACTGGCTTCTCCTCGTGATGCCAGCAGTCGAAATCGGTCACCATCGCAACGCTCGCGTACGGCAGTTCGGCTTCGCGTGCCAGCTTGGCCTCCGGCATGTTGGTCATGCCGATGACGTCACAACCCCACGACCGGTACAGCAGGCTTTCGGCGCGGGTCGAGAACTGCGGGCCCTCGATCACGATATAGACGCCCTTTTCGACCACGCGCGCTCCGGCGTTTCGCCCCGCGGCGCCCAGCAGCGATGCCAGACGGGGGCAGACCGGATCGGCCAGCGACACGTGCCCGACCACGCCGGTTTCGAAGAAGGTCTTGGCGCGCGCATAGCTGCGGTCGATGAACTGGTCGACGATCACGAAGGTTCTCGGCGACAGTTCCAAGCGCAGCGAGCCCACCGCTGACAGCGACACGATGTCGGTGCAGCCGGCCATCTTCAAGGCGGCAATGTTGGCGCGATAGTTGACATCCGAGGGTGCGATGCGATGTCCGCGGCCGTGACGGGGCAGAAACACAATTCGAGTTCCAGCCAGCGTGCCCTGCAGCAGCAGATCGGAAGGAGCACCCCACGGCGTCGTCATCTCGAGGCTGCGCCGATCCTGCAGCGCATCGATATCGTACAGCCCGGAACCGCCGATCACGCCCAGAACCCACTGACTCATGTCGTTGCCTTCAAAGATCGCTCATCGCACCGAGGCGGCGATATTGCCGCCATCGACGGTGATGATCGCGCCGGTGGTGCGCTCGGCCAGCGCCAGGGCAACGAAGGCCTGGGCGACGTCCGAGGCGCGCACCTCCAGGCCCAGCAGATTGCCGCGCATGTAGTCGTGCTCGCTCAGACCGCGCGCCGTGGATCGCTGCACAATCATCGCATCGGTCAGCAATCCCGACCGAATCCGGTCGGCATTGACAACGTTGGCGCGGATGCCGGCGGGGGCATAATCGATCGCATACTGCTTCGCCAATGCGATCAGCGCCGCTTTTGGAATCCCATAGGGGCCGAAATTCGGACCCGGATTGAGCGCCTGCTTCGAAGCGTTGAACAGCAGCACGCCGCCGGTTCCCTGGTCCTGCAGGATCTGTACCGCGGCACGAGCGACGTTCTGATGGCCAAAGAAATTCAACTCAAAACTGGCGCGCAGCTCGGCATCCTCGACTGACGCAATCGGGCCGGTCCAGGCGGCGCCGGCATTGGACACCAGGATGTCCAGGCCGCCGTAGCTACCGCAGACCACCTGCAAGGCGCGCTGCACGGCCTTCGAATCGGTCACGTCGCATTCCAGGCCCAGGCCGTTGACCGCCCGCGCGCAGCCAAGCGCCGCGTCGCGGTTTTGATCGAGCACCACGATCTTGGCGCCTTCCCCGTTGAAGGCCTGCGCGATCGCGGTGCCGATGGTGCCACCCCCGCCTGTTATCACGACGATCTGCCCGGCCAGGCGCTTTCGAAGGGTCTTGCCCAGCTTGGCCTGTTCCAGCGACCAGTATTCGACGTCAAAAATGTCGGCCTCATCGATACTGGTGAAAGGACCCAAGGCTTCCGAGGCCGAGATCACCACGACGTTGGTCTCGGCGATATCGGCCGCAATTGCCGCGTCCGCATGGCTATTGCCAATCCCGATCAGGCCTAGCTCGGGCACCAGCGCGACGCGCGGGCCGGGATCGAGCGCGCGGCGATCGCCACCGACGCGCGCGTTGTGGCGGGCAAAATAGTCCTGATAGCGGCGGCGGTAGTCCGCGACCGCAGCGCGCAGCGCCGTGCGCATGGCCTCGGCCGAGGCGTGCGCAGTGCCAGCCGGCAGCAGCAGCGGCCAGGGCTTGATACGCAGCACGTGGTCCGGGGTGACCGGACCAGCCTGGGTGAAGCGTTCGAGCTGCGGCCGCTGCAGGTACTCCAGCACCTGGGGCGAGCAGCGTCGCTCGAGCACTACACGCGTCCAGGCGCCCTCGCCGCGGTCTTCGGCCAGCACACCGCGCAATACCGACATGAACCTCGCGACCAGATCGACACGCGGCGCCGCGGCGGTGGCCATGCGCTGCCTGGCACGGGCAGCAGCCTCGAGCGAGCGCTCCGCACGCGTCACCATTGCGATCATGCGCTCGTAGCTTTCGCGCGCATCCTCGCCCCAGGTGAAGATCCCATGACGCAGCAGCACTACGCCGTGAACGCCCGGTCGGGACTGAAGCACCGCGCGCACACGCTGCGCCAGGCCAAATCCGGGCATCACGTAGTCACACACGGCAAGCTCATCGCCATACAGCGCGCTCGCCCGCGCCTCGCCGTCGGCCTGATCCACGACCGCCAGCACGGCGTTGGCGTGGGTGTGATCGATGACGCGGTGGGGCGTCCAGGCATGCAACAGGGTCTCGACTGACGGCGTGGGCGAGCAGCTGTCCAGCAGCGCCGAGCGCTGCGCGTTGACCATGGCCTCATCGCTCATGTGCTCGATCCGCTGCAGCGACAGTAGCGCCTGCAATCGCAGCGCCGGCATGCCCTCGGGCTCGATCTGCGCCAGATCCCAGCCGCTGCCCTTGACGCGAATAACATCGATCTCGTCGCCATCCACCAAGCGCGCACGGGTCTTGAGCGAAGTGTTGCCGCCACCGTGCTGCACCAGCGTGGCATCCGCCCCCAGCAGACGACTGCTGTAGATCCGCAACGCCACGTCCTCGGCGATCCCCCGGCGCGCGAAATGCGCCGCCAGCTCGGCCGCGTGCTGCGGGTCCCACCGACTCTTCATTGATTGACGACCTGCTCGCCCGGACCGTACAGGCTCGCGAGCCCATCGCGCGATGCCGCGCTGACGCCGCGTTCAGTTATCAGACCGCTGATCAAACGGGCCGGTGTCACGTCGAAGGAAAAGTTGGCCGCCTGCGAGTCCGCCGGAGTAAGTCGCACCCGCGTGCAACCGCCGCTGGCGTCGCGACCCACCACGCTGTGGACCTCGTCGGCATGGCGCTCTTCGATCGGAATCTGCTCGCCCGATGCGATGGTCCAGTCGATGGTGGAGTACGGCAGCGCCACATAAAAAGGAATGGCGTTGTCGCAGGCCGCCAGCGCCTTAAGATAAGTACCGATCTTGTTGCAGACATCACCGTTGGCAGCCACGCGGTCGGCGCCGACCAGACAGATGTCGACCTTGCCCTGACGCATCAGGTGGCCGCCGGCATTGTCGGTGATGACCGTGTGCGGCACGCCTTGCTGGCCCAGTTCCCACGCGGTCAGGGCCGCGCCCTGGTTACGCGGCCGGGTCTCATCGACCCAGACGTGCAGTGCCACACCCTGCTCGTGCGCCCGGTAGATCGGTGCCAGCGCCGTGCCCCAATCAACCGTTGCCAGCCAGCCGGCGTTGCAGTGGGTCAGAATCTGCAGTGGCCGGCCCGATACCTCCAGCGTAGCGAGCAGCTGTGCGCCGTGGCGCGCGATGGCCATGCAGCTTTGCACATCGTCGTCGCAGATCGCCTGCGCCTCGCGCAGCGCCGCTTCGAATCGCTGCGCTGGCGCCAGCGGCCGGACGCGGGCCGCGACCCGGCGTGCCGCCCAACCCAGGTTGACGGCCGTCGGCCGGCACTGGATCAGCTGCGCGACGCACGATTCGAGCGCCCCATCGGACGGGTCGGCGTGCAGCGCGAGCGCCACACCGAATCCCGCGGTGGCGCCGATCAACGGTGCACCGCGCACCGTCATCTCGTTGATCGCCGCCAGCGTATCCTCCAGCGTACGCAACTCGGCGGTGACGAATTCATGCGGCAGCCGCCGTTGATCGATCACGCGTACGCACTGGCGATCATCCGACAGCCAGATGGAGCGATGGGCTTTTCCCTGAACTTGCATGGCCTGCGGATTCTACCGGCAGCGTATGATGCCTGCAGGAGGAAGCCGATGGCTGCTGCAAGCGACGATCTATGGCCGGCATTGCCGTACGACGAGTGGCGCGACACCTATGCGACCCTGCACATGTGGACGCAGATGGTCGGCAAGGTCGCGGTGGCGCTGGCGCCGCCGATCAATCACTCATGGGCGGTGACGCTGCGCCTGACCACACGCGGCCTGGCCACCCAGAGCCTGCCGCTCGGGGTCCGCTTCGTGAGCATGGAGTTCGATTTCATCTCCCATCGGTTGATGATTCGCACCAGCGACGGCGATGAGCGGGCCGTGGCGCTCAAGCCCCGAACCGTGGCGGATTTCTATCGCGAGTTCACCGACACGCTGCTGGCCATGCGGCTGCCGGTAAAGATCTGGTCTATGCCGGTCGAGATCGAGAATCCGATCCGCTTCGAGGATGACACCGTTCACCGCAGTTACGACCCAGAGCAGGCGCAACGTTACTGGCGCATCCTGCTGCAGGTCGCGCGCGTGCTCGCCGACTGCCGCTGCGCCTTCGTCGGCAAGTGCAGTCCGGTGCAATTCTTCTGGGGTAGCTTCGACCTGGCGGTATCGCGCTTTTCCGGCCGCCCGGCGCCGTCGCGCGAGGGCCCGGACTGGATGCGCGACGCCTACTCGCGCGAGGTCATCAGTCACGGTTTCTGGCCCGGCAGCGGCCCGGTGCACGAAGCGGCGTTCTACGCTTACTGCGTTCCGGAACCGGCCGGCTTAAAGACCGCAGCGGTGCAGCCGGCGGCCGCCAGCTACCACACCGGCCTGGGTGAATTCATCCTGCCATATGAGGCCGCGCGCAGCGCCAGCTCGCCCGCCGATGCCATTCGCGCCTTCGTCGACAGCACCTACCGCCAGGCGGCGACGCTGGCGCATTGGGACCGGCCCGCGCTCGAGCGCTAATCCGCCTCCAGACCGAGCTCGCGCAGTATCGCCACGCGCAGTTCCTGCACCTGCGGGCTCGACAGCCGGCGCGGTTGCGGCATCGGCACCTCGAAGGTCGCTCGGATTCTCGCCGGCCGCTCGCTCAGCACCAAAATGCGGTCTGCCAGGTGCACCGCCTCTTCGACATCGTGCGTGATCAGCAGTACCGTGTGACGCTCTTCCGCCAGCACCCGCAGTAATTCATGGCGCATGCGCAGATTCATCAGCGCATCGAGCGCCGAGAACGGCTCGTCCATAAACAGAATCTCGGGCTTGACCGCCAGCGCGCGCGCCAGCTCGGCGCGCTTGAGCATGCCGCCCGACAGCTCGCGCGGATAGCTGGCTTCAAAGCCCTTTAGGCCGACCATGGCTGCATAGTGATCCGCGAGCGCCAGCCGCTCGTCGGCCGAACGCCCGTTCAGGCCGAACATCAGATTCTCCTGCACGGTGAGCCACGGAAATACCGAGCCTTGCTGCGAGATCAGAATTCCCTTGGGACTGGGCGCGGTGCGGCGCTCGCCGTCGGTCGTTACCGAGCCGGCATCGGGCCGATCGAACCCCGCGATGATGCTCATCAGCGTCGACTTGCCGCAGCCTGACGGGCCGATCAGCGCTACCAGCTCGCCGTCGGCGACCTGGAAGCTCACGCGCTCGACCACCGCCAGAGTGCCGCCATCCACCGGATAGGACTTGCTGATGTCCTCGACGATGATCTTAGGCGGCATATCGCCATCGCACCAGGCGGTGAGCTTCCAGCAGCCGCATCGCGCCATCCAGCATTAAGCCGATCAGGCCGATGACGATCATGCCGGCGATGACCAGATCGTAGCGATTGCCGGCGTTGCGCGAATCGATGATCAGATAGCCAAGCCCGGAATGCAGCGCAATCATCTCGGCCGCCACCACCACCAGCCACGCCACGCCCAGGCCGATGCGCATGCCGACGAGAACCTGCGGCAACACCGCCGGAATGACCACCTGCCTGAACAGCGTCGAGCGCGACACACCGAAATTCGCCGCCGCGCGCAGATAGCGTCGCTCAATGGCATGCACCCCGGCCGTGGTCTGTACGATCATCGGAAACACTGACGAGATGAAGATCAGATAGATCGGCGACAGGTTGCCGACGCCGAACCAAAGAATCGCGATCGGAATCCAGGCGATCGGCGATATCGGCCGCAACATCTGAAAGATCGGATTGAGGGTCACATAGGCGCCGCGTACCCAGCCCATCCACAGGCCCAGCGGGATCGCGACCGCGACCGCCAGCAGAAAGCCGCTCGCGACGCGAAACAGCGATGCACCGATGTCGGCCCACAGCGAGCCGTCGAGATTCAGCTGCCACAGCCCGGTGACGACCTGCCAGGGAGTGGGAAAGATCACGCTTCCGGTGGCGATCACAACCACCCACCATGCGGCCACCAGCAGCGCGCCGACCGCGATCGACGGAAGCACCGTACGCATCGTCAGCGGCGCGAGGACATCAGGCCGCTCGCCACAGAGCGGCTGCGCGCCAGGTCAGCCGTGCCCAGGCCGAGTCGGGATGGGGCAACACGACGATGGTCATCTGACCGCTCAGGTGCGCCGTACAGGAAAACTGGTAACTGGCAGCCATCGCGAACGGCAGCCGGAAACTCTGCCCGGGCATCAGCAGAATCGCGCCGAAAACCTGCGGTACGTCGTCGAGATTCTTGAGCACCAGGACGTCATGGATGCCGAGCGTCAGGCGGATTTTGGCCGGCAGTATTTCCACCTTGCTGCCCGCCATGCGCCGTGCCCAGGTGCCCTTGGGTATCTCGAACAGGCGATCGGGAGAGGCGCTGCGAATAGGCGCCAGCGCCGCCCATGTCCCCCAGCACAGCAGCGCCAGAGCCGCGCCGGCGAGCAGCGCCAACAGCCACGCCCGCGGCCGACGGCTGCGCGGCTGCGCGGCCATGGCTGGCGCCGCGCTATTTGCGTAGCAGGACGCTGAGGTCGTGGACGTAGTCATCCGCGGTATGTCCAAACGGCATCAGGCCGCACAGGTAACCATTGCGATCGATCAGATAGACGTATGAGGTGTGCGACATCATATAGCCGTCCGGGGTGGGCACCTTGGTGGCGCTGATGCCATAGCTTGCTCGCACGCCCGCCAGCTGCGCCGGCGTACCGGTACCGCCCACGAAGCTGGAATCGAACGCGTTCAAAAACGCGTGCATGCGCTCGGCATCGTCGCGTTCCGGATCCACCGTGACATAGACCACCTGCACGTCATTGCCGAGGCTGCCGAGCTTTTTGCGCGCGTTGGCCAGCACCGCCAGCGTGACCGGGCAAACCGCCGTACAGTGGCTGTAGCCAAACGACAGCAGCACCACCTTGCCGCGATAGTGACTGAGCTTAAGCTCGCCACCGTTCGAGCCGACGATCGAGAAATCGGGCGCCAGACGCTGCGGCGTGAACACCCCGGCAATCAGCGCGGTCGTATTCTGGCCTTGAGCCAGCGCCGCGATCAGCAGCGCCGATAGCGACACAGCCAGCGTTAAGGTGCGACGCATATCATTCCCTCCGCCGCTACAGCGGTATCGTCGCCGCCTTGGCGGCATTGACGAACGAGTCGTCGACATAGGTCTCGAACGCAACCGGATGCTTGAGCGTACCGGCCGCCAATGACAGTTGCATCAACTCCTCGAATTCCGATCGGATCATGCGCAGGTCGCCGTAGGTCACGCGATCGGTGGGATTCTCCATCACGAACTCAATGATATTGGGATCCTGATTGAAAAACTCGCGGCGGCAGGCGATCTGAACGGCCTTGCCCCGGTTCTCCTGCTTCTGATCGAGCCACAGACCAGCACCCAGCACCTGGTCGACCAAATCCTGCACCATCGGCCGATTGTCGCGGATCAGTTCCTCGCGCACCGTCAGTACGCAGCAGATGTAGTTGCGCCATTCATCGCGGGTCATGCGCAGCGGACGTGCGTAGCCGGCGCGCTGGGCCACGGCCCCGAACGGCTCGCCGGTGCAATAAGCGTCGACGGCGTTGGCGTACAGCGCGGCCGGCATGTCGGGCGGCGCCATCTCGACCACCTCAACGTCGGCCGGCGTCATCTGTTCCTGCGCCAGCATTTTCCGCAGGAAGAGAAAGTCGACTGCGAAGCGGCTCGGGACCGCGATGCGCTTGCCGCGCAGCTGCGTGAAATGCTGGTAGGGCGAATCGGTGCGCACCATGATCACCGCACCGGAGCGATGACCCAGCGAGACGACCTTGACGGGGATCTTACGCTCGGCCAGATCCATGATCAGCGGCGCCAGCATGTACGCCGCCTGGATGTTGCCCGACATCAGTGATTCCTTAATCTCGGGCCAGCCGTTGTACTTGCCGAAATCATAGTTGAAGTGCACCGCCGCAGACTTGTCGGCCAGGTTGCTGGCATGCTTGGCGACGCAGGCCACGGGTAGCGTCAGATTGCAGGTCACCGGCAAGCCGCCGACGATCAGCGAGTTTTTGTCCTGGCGCTGCGCAGAACACGACAGCGCACCAAGCGGCAACGCCGCCGCCAAGGCACCCTGAAGCACCGTCCGTCGATTGAGCTGCTGCAGCATTGTCGATCGATGATAACAAACCACCGGCCCGAATCGGCCCACGCCTGGCTACAGCGGTGGATCGGCCGGCAGCGCGGTCGGGACGCTATCGGTGACGGAGTCGCCATCCCGATGCGGGCGCAGCATCACATACAGGCCGCTGCCCACGATCAGCACCGCGCCAGCGATCGTCGCCACCGGGGCATGTGTCGACCAGATGAGCCAGTCGAAGGTGGCACCCCAGATCAGCGCGGTGTAATCGAATGGCGCGATCACCGATGCCGGGGCGAGTACGAACGCCTTGGTGATGAAATGCTGGCCGATCGCGCCTGACAGCCCCAAGCCGAAGATCACCAGCCAGTCAGCGCGCTCGATCGCATGCCAGCTCGGAGCGGCCATCAGGCCGCAACACACGGCCAGCATCGCCAAGAACCAGAACACCATGCTCTCCGGCGTCTCGGTGCCGGTCATGAAGCGCGCCAGCACGTAGCTCAGAGAGTAGCTCGCAGCCGATCCGAGCGCGGCCAGTGCCGCGACCAGCGGCAGCCCAGCGGCCGAGGGCCGCAGCACACACACCACTCCCAGCAGCCCGACCGACACCGCGATCCAGCTGCCACCAGTCACCCGTTCCTTCAGGATGACCACCGACAGCGCGGTCACCACCAGCGGCGCCACCATGTACAGCGTGTAGACATTCGACAGCGAACCGTTGCGCAGCGCGAAGGTGAAACCCGTCATCATCAGGATCGCAAGCACGCCGCGCGCCACATGCAATTCCCAGCGCCGCACCCTGAGCGCCGACAGTCGCCCGCGCAGCAGCAGCGGCAGCAGCAGGAACGGTAGCGACGCTAGGCCGCGCAACGAGCTGACCTGCAGCGCCGGATAGTGCGGAGTCAGAAGCTTGAGCATGACATCGAGCACTGACAACACGGCGACGGCCGCCAGCATGTACAGGATCGCGCGAGTGTGTGTGCCGCTCATGCCACGAGCTTACCTTGCGTCGACACGCGCCGCGCACTCGCTCGTTATACTTCCTCGATGCCGCGAGTGCTGCGCTCGACCTGCTTGCTAGCCGTCATCGGCGTCGCCTTGTTGCTGGGCGCATGCGCCGATCTGCCGTCACGCACCTCCGCGCAAGCGACTGGGCCCTACACGCTGTTGGTGGTCCGGCGCGCGTGGCACGTCGATGTCGGCTGGTCGGCCGGCGAGCTCAAGTCACCCCTGAACACGGTAGCAGCGCAGTTCCCGGGACTACGCTATCTGCTATTTGGTTTCGGCGATCGTCACTATCTGCTCGACCATGATCACGGCTCTGGTGGAATGCTGGCCGCGCTGTGGCCGGGGGGTGGGTTGCTGCTGGTCACGGGCCTGAGCAACACGCCGCAACAGGCCTTCGGCGCCGATGAGGTGCTCGAAATCGGGGTCTCAGAACAGCAGCTGCGCGATGCGCAGCAGTTCGTGTGGCGCAGCCTGGCTGATGAGGATGGGACGGTGAAACCGCTGCAGGTCGGGCCCTATGACGGCAGCTTTTTCTACGCCACGCCGCTCAAATATTCCGCTGCGCATACCTGCAACACCTGGGCCGCCGAGGTGCTGCGTGCCGCGCACCTGCCGGTGCGCAGTCGCGGCGTGGTGTTTGCCGGCCAGCTGTGGCGGCAGGCGCAAGTGCTGGCCCGTCGGGCGAGCGCACAACCGAGCGGCGTTCTGGCGCCGAGCGACTCTGCGCTGCCCTCGCGCTGAGTGATCAGGTGCAGGGCGGCTTACTGCCGTCCGCGCAGACCACGACGGTGCCGGAGTCCGGCGGTACTACGACCGTGGTGCTGCTCTTCTGCGGGGCCGGTGGGCTGCTGCTGCTGATGCAACCCGACAGTGCGGCGAGGGCCGCGAGCGAAATCAGTATGGCTTTCATGATGAGGTCCTCTGCTTCCCTGGCTGTGTTCTGGGACAACTCCAGCATGCGGCCATCGCCACGGTTTTGTACTTCGTCCGCCTTCGATACCAACCGTCGGTTGACTCCTACAGTGGCGTTATTTCCGACTATTTTGAAAGTTTTGGCTGTTCGCAGCACGTGCTGGTTAAATACCCGCTGAACAAACGGAGACCAACGCATGCCGAAAATCGACCCGTCCGCGGCGACCGTGGTATCGGGCAGCCGTTATCCGGCAGCCTTCGAACAGCCCTGCCGTAACCGCAGCCAGCGGCGGCTCGGCGACGCCGCAGGATTGACGCAGTTTGGTGTCAATCTGCTGCATTTGCCGCCCGACTGCTGGTCGAGCCAGCGTCACTGGCATTCACACGAAGACGAGTTCGTCTATGTGATCTCGGGCGAAGTCATCTTGGTGACTGACGAGGGCGAGCAGATCATGCGCGCCGGCGATTGCGCCGGCTTTCGCGCCGGTGACCACAATGGCCACCATCTGCAGAATCGATCGGCGGCCGGCGCCCAGCTGCTCATCGTCGGCAGCCGCCACCATGATGATCACGGTGAATACCCCGACATCGATCTGAAGTTCAGCAGCGGCCGCTGTTCCGGTAACGGCGGCTTCCAGCACAAGGACGGCACCCCATACTGACATCCTGCACTGGCCGCAGCCTTGGCTCGGCACTAAGATAGGATTTACAGCAACAGCCTTTCGGGATCACATAATGAAGCAATCCATCCTGGCCATCGCAGCACTGGCCGCCCTGTCGGCAGCGGCGGCGCAAGCCGACTGCCCGTATCCGGCGGCGCCGGCAAAGATTCCCGACGGCAACACCGCCACCCTGGACGAAATGATGGCGGTCAAGAAGCAGGTCACCGAATACGACTCTGCCATCGGCAGCTACCTCGACTGCATCAAGAAGGAACACGACGATGCGGTGGCCAAGGGCGGCGACTCGCTGACGGACAAGCAAAAACTGGAGCTCGACCATATCGAGGCGCAGAAGCACAACGCCGCGGTCACGCAGCTACAGGGCGTCGCCGACCATTTCAACGAGCAGGTCCGGCTGTACAAGGCCAAGAACGCCAAGAAGGACTGATCCGGCGCGCTCGGCGCTTCGCTGTCGGCTAGCTTCCCGCCAGCACCATCGCCTTGATGTTGGGCACGTCCGCGCCACCCTTGTTCTCGATCGTGACCGCAAACTGGTTCGCGGCCTGGATCTGCTGCTTGGCGTGGAAGTCTTCACGCACGTTGCCCTTGGCATCGACTCGGAACACCCCGGCACTGACCGGTGAGGGATACTTCGGATCGATGATCCAGAGCTGATAGTCCTTGTCACCCGGCAGTTGCTTGAGGTTGCGTACGATAATGACACCGTCTTGCCGATCGTTGTCCCAGACGCTCACGGCAACTGCCTTGGGATCGGCCGCGAGCAGCGAGTCCAGCACCGCAATGCGGAAATTGGCGATGCGATTACTCTCGCGCAGCCGCCCGACGGTCGCTCGCAGATCGACGCTCTCGGCCCGCGCCAGTTCGGCGTGGGCCGTCAGCTCATTGATCTGGCCCGCCTGACTGGCAAGTTGCGAGCGCAGATGGCTGCTCTGCCATAGGAATGCCAGCGACAGCACCGCCAGCGCCGCGGCGATCGCCCACGGGATCCAAACCTTGGGCGCAGCCGGATGAACACCGATCGGCGCCGCACTGGCGGGCGGCGCGGCAGTGCTCTTGGGACCGCCGGCCCACTGCTGATCGATGTCAAGCAGCAGGCGCGCCTTGACCGCCGCGGGCGGCTCGAGCGCCGGCACGGTTCCGGCCAGCGCCTCGGTGACCAGACGCAGTTCGCGCACCAGCGCCCGCAATTCCGGATCGACGCGCAGCGCGCCCTCGAAGGCGTTGGCCTGATCGGCGTCAAGAGCGCCGAGCGCGTAGGCCGCAGCTTGTTCCTGCATGCCTTCGTCGATCACAGTACACCTCCGAGCTGCTCGCGCAGTCGCAGCATGCCCCGCCGGATACGCGCCTTCACGGTGCCGAGCGGCTGCTCCAGGCGGCGGGCGATGTCGCTCTGACTCAGCCCGGTGAAGAACGCCAGTTCGATCGCCATGCGCTGATCGGCCGGCAGCGACTTCATCGCCTCGCGCAACACCTCGGCGCGCTCACGGCCGTGCACGATCTCGTTGGCCGAGGGATAGGAAGTGCCGCTCGGGTCTTCGGCCAGGATCGCCGCCTCCTCGATCAGGCGCAGGCGGCGGGTGCGTGCGCGCAACCGATCGAGCGCCTTGTTACGCGTCAACGCCACCGCCCAGCTCGACAGCGTGCCGAGCTGCGGGTCGTATTCCCCGGACTTGTTCCAGATGACCAGCATGACTTCTTGCAATACGTCCTCGGCGTCCTTGCGGTCACCGAGCACGCGGGCCGCCACCGAGAACATCAGCGGCGAGTAGCGGTCGTAGAAATTGACGAACGCCGCGCGCTCGCCGCCGCGAATGCGTTCGATCAGTGCCGCGTCCTGATGTTGTTCCGCCACGTTTCCGTCCGCGTCCGCCCTCATGGCAAGCACTCGCCGCGAGAACGCTATCCGATTTACAGGCACTTTCATTCATATCAGACCGGCCACGCCGTAACAAGTCACTGTAGCTATGACGAATAACGATCCCGGGCGGCAGATGGATGCCTGTGGAAATGAGCTGGCGGCCGGTGCATCCGCCAAGCCGCGACGGACGATATATGCCAGGATAGCCCCCGCGACGGGGCGAATATCCAGCACGAATGCCATGGAAACGATCGCCATCATCGGTAGCGGAGTCTCCGGGCTCGGCTGCGCCCATTTTCTACAGCACCGCTACCAGTTAACGCTGTACGAAAAGGCCCGCTACATCGGCGGCCACACCAATACCGTGGTGGTGCAGGACGAGCACGCGCCGGTGCCGATCGACACCGGTTTCATGACCTATAACGAGGTGACCTATCCAAACCTCAGCCGCCTGTTTCGCGAGCTCGGCGTGGCCTCGCGCTCAAGCTCGATGTCATTCAGCGTCCAGCACCTCCCGGCGCGCCTGGAGTTTTCCGGTTCGAGCCTGAACCATCTGTTCGGGCAGCGACGCAACCTGTTCAAGCCCGAATTCTGGCGCATGCTGCTGCAGATCAAGCGCTTCAACCAGGAAGCTGCCGCAGCCATCGATTCCGCGCGCCAGCCCGCGCCGGCGGCCCCTCGGCCCATGAGCCTGGGCGAGTACGTGCGCGAACGCAATTACGGCGATCACTTTCTCAACTATTACCTGTTGCCGATGAGCTGCGCGGTCTGGTCCAGCCCGCCCGATCGCATGCTGCAATTTCCGGCGATGACGTTATTGCGATTCTTCCATAACCACGGCTTTCTGGGTCTGCACACGCAGCATCCATGGCGCACCGTGGTGGGCGGCGCCCGGACTTATGTCGACAAGCTGACCGCGCCGTTTCGTGACCGCATTCATTTGGGGCGCGGCGCCGTGTGCGTGCGCCGCGGCCCCGAGCGGGTCGCGGTCACCGACGAGGCCGGCTGCAGACAGCACTACGATCATGTCATTCTCGCCTGCCACGCCGACCAGGCACTGGCGCTGCTTCGGGACGCCGACAGCCAGGAGCGCGCCGTGCTGGGCCAGTTCCAGTATCAGCACAATACCGCGCTGCTGCACACCGACGTGCGCGTGATGCCGCGCACTGGCCGGTGCTGGTCATCGTGGAACTATCGGGTCGATTATGACGAGCAGCAACGCGTCGCCCCGTCGACCGTGTACTGGATCAACCGGCTGCAGGGCATCGGCAGCCGCCGCAATTATTTCGTCTCGATCAACGGCGAGGACACGCTGGCGCCAGAGAGCGTGCTGCAACGCATCCGCTACGAGCATCCGCTGTTCAACGACGCAGCGATCAATGCCCAGGCGCAATTACCGAATCTGAACCAGCGACGTACCGGCGTCTACTTCTGCGGCAGCTACTTCCGCTATGGCTTCCACGAAGATGCATTGACCTCGGCGCTGCAGCTGAGCCGACTGCTGGCGGAGCACGTGTGGCACTGAACTCTTGCCTGTACGAGTGCGTCGTGTCGCACCGGCGGTTGCGCCCCCGGGTGCATGCGTTCGAGCACCGCATCCTGATGCTGTATGCCGATCTGGACGAGCTGGCCGACATCGAGCGCCAGTGCCGACTGCTGAGTGTGGGCCGCGCAAATCTGTACAGCTTTCGCGACGGCGACTATTGCCCGACCGGCACCGGCGGGGACCTTAAGACCCGGCTGCTGGCATTCCTGAGCGCGCAAGGGGTCGCCAGCGCGCCAATCGCGCACATCCGCCTGCTGACGCTGCCGCGCGTGCTCGGGTACATCTTCAATCCGATCTCGATCTACTTCTGCAGCGACCGGGCCGAAGCGCCGCTGTGCTCGGTCGCCGAGGTCGGCAACACCTTCCGCGAACGCAAGCTGTTCGTGCTGCCGAGCACGCCAAGCGATTCGGGTGGCAGCCCGGGCCGCTTCCGGCTGCACGTGCCCAAGCATTACTACGTGTCCCCGTTCTCCAGCCTCGATCTGGCCTTCGACTTCGACCTGCTGCTGCCGGGCCCGCGTTTGCAGGTCCACATCGAAGACTGGGATGCGGACGGCAAGCTGCTCGACAGTCATCTGCACGGCATGCGCGTGCCGCTGACGGACCGGCAGCTGCTGCGCTTCGCGGTGAAGTATCCGGCCGTGACGCTGAAGGTCATCGGCCTGATCCACTGGCACGCGCTGCGGCTGGCCCTCAAGGGCGTGCCGTGGCACCGCAAAGCCGAGCGGCCCGACCTGCAGCGCGAGGTGCTGGATCCGTCCCGGCAGCTGCGTCGCGTCCGGGACGACACACCGGAGTCGCCGCGCCATGCGCACTGAGCGCGCGGTGCTCGCCAGCCTGCCGCGGCCCGCGAGCGCGCCGCTGAGCCTCGAGCGGCTGATTGCCGCGGGCCTGATCCCCGACTGGCTGATCCGTGTTGGCATCCGCCGGCTACTGCGCAGCCGCCTGCGCGAGCAGCGTCGCATCGACGGAGCCGCGCACCCACAGGCGCAGGCCGCGTTCGTCGAGCAGCTGCGCGCCAGTCCGATCGCGATCGACACCGCGGCCGCCAATCAGCAGCACTATGAGGTGCCGACGGCATTTTTCCAGCTGTGCCTGGGTACGCGCATGAAATACAGCAGTGGCTTGTGGCCGGACGGCGTCACCACACTGGATGCCGCCGAGGAGGCCATGCTGCGGCTCACTTGCGAGCGCGCCCGCATCGAGGACAGACAGCAGATCCTGGAGCTCGGTTGCGGCTGGGGCTCGCTGTCACTGTGGCTGGCCGAGCATTACCCCAACGCGCGCATCACCGGGGTGTCGAATTCTGCCACGCAGCGCGCGCACATCGAGGCCGAATGCGCCAGGCGCGGGTTGAGCAACCTCGAGATCATCACCTGCGACATGAATCGCTTCGATACGCCGGCGCGCTTCGATCGCGTGGTGTCGGTCGAGATGTTCGAGCACATGAAGAACTACGAGCTGCTGCTGGGCAATATCGCCCGCTGGCTCAAGCACGACGGCCTGCTGTTCGTGCATATCTTCAGTCACCGCGAATTCGCCTATCACTTCGTCGCGCGTGACGCCTCGGACTGGATGGCGCGCTACTTTTTCACCGGCGGCATCATGCCGAGCCAGGATCTGCTGCTGCAGTTTCAGCGTGATCTGGCACTCGCCGATCGCTGGTCGGTGAATGGCCATCACTATCAGCGCACCGCGGAAGCCTGGCTCAGCAACCTCGATGCCAACGCGCTGCGCGCGCGGCCGCTGCTGGCCGCGACCTACGGCGCCGATCAGATGCGGCGCTGGTGGTGCTACTGGCGCATCTTCTTCATGGCCTGCGCCGAGCTGTGGGGTTATCGCGGTGGCAGCGAATGGCAGGTGTCGCATTACCTGTTCCGGAAGGTCGCTGCGATGTGACTCAGGCACTACCGTTGCGGCGCGCGCGCGGCTAGACTTGCGCCGGCTGCAGATGAGGACTTGGATGATCTGGGGCGACATCCACCGGTGAGGTTCGCGGTTGCACCGCTGCGCGGGCTGGCGACGGCCTTCCTGACCGGCGCGCTGCTGCTGGCCGCCACCACCGCCGCCCAAGCGCATCCGCGCGCCAACAGCCACGATCCCTACCACCAATCTGCTGCCGCCTACGCTGCGGTACTCGACGGCGAACTGCTCTGGAGCAGCAACACCGACGTTCACCGCGCACCGGCGTCGCTGACCAAGCTGCTGACCGCACTGGTGGTGCTCGACAGCGACTGGAATCCGGACGAGCTGCTGAGCGTCAGCCACGACGCCTCGCACACCAAGCACCCTCGGGTCGGGCTGCACACCGGTGACAGCATCCGCGCCGACGATGCCCTGACCGCGATGCTGATGCACTCGGCCAACGACGCCTGCCTGGTGCTGGCCGAACACGCGGCCGGGACCCTCGACGCCTTCTCCACGCGCATGAACGAGCGTGCCGCCGAACTGGGCATGCATGACTCGCACTTCGTGCATCCATGCGGCTTCGATGCCGACGGCCAGTACTCCACGGTCAACGACCTGCTGCGGCTGGCGCGGGCCGCGCACGCCAACCCGCGCATCGCGCAGATCGTGGCGCAGGAGCAGGCCACCATCACCACGCAGAGTGGTCGCGAGCTCTCGTTCCACAACACCAATCAGCTGCTGGGGCGCGTGGACGGAGTGTTGGGACTGAAGACCGGCTACACCCAGCAGGCCGGCCACTGCCTGATCGCGGTGGCCGAGCAATCCGGCCATCGCGTCTGGCTGGTGCTGCTGGATTCGCACCGCCGCTGGTGGACGGCGCACAAGATCATCAACGATGCCTTCGCGGCCGCGGCACGCGGCGAACACGGCCGCGAGGCCGCATTCGCCGGTACCTGAGCGCCGCCGCGGCGGCTATTTCAGCGTCAGTTCCTGGACCAGATTGGATCCGAGCACTTCGCGCATGCTGTCGCGGGTGCCAAAACCCTCGTCCGCTGCCTTGAGGCTGCCCTGGGTCTTGGTGGCGATCGCATCGAACTCGGCGTTGTGATCGAGCGCCGCGTAGTTCGGATAGACCACCGTCAAAATCAGATTGGCTTCATTCGGGCTTTGCGGCGTGGCCCGATAGATCTTGTAGTCCAGCACCAGACCGGCCTTCTTCAGTGCTTCCATCTGCTGGCGGTAGGTCACCCCCAGATAGGCCATGTACTCGAAAAATTTGCCGTCCTTGACCCGCACGAAGGTGACCGAGGTCACCGGGCCCTCTTTGAACGGCTTTTCATCGGCAATCGCGCCGGTGACCAGACCGAGAGTGATAACCAGCGTCGCAACGTATTTGAACATGGTGAGCTCCCAATATTGTGCTTATGCGGCCTGCCGGCCGCTTCAGCCACTATCGCCGAGGGCCGGCGGCGGGGCAACGGCGGCCTCGGTCCGCGACCTGAGTCGTATGTCGCGCGAGGAAGCACCCACTTCCAGCTCGCGCGCACCAGGCGCCAGCGCCCAGCGATCTGCCGAGGGGTCCCAGTACTGCAGTTGCCGTAGCGCCACATGCAGGCTCACGCGCCGCGTCTGCCCCGCGGCCAGGCCGATGCGGGTGAACGCCACCAGTGAACGCGGCGCAAACTGTGCGCCCGGCGGCGGCCTCGCCGGACCCGACAGGTAGACCTGCGGCACCTCGTCGCTGCGCCGATCGCTGGTGTTGCGAACGGTGAATGCAACGTTCAGTCCGCCATCAGCGGCGGGCCGCACCTGCAATGCTCGGTAGTCGAAACGGGCATAGGACAGGCCGTAGCCGAACGGGAACAGCGGCTCGATGCGCTGCTGGTCGAACCAGCGGTAGCCGACCATCAAGCCTTCCGAATACACGGTGTGGCCGTCCACGCCCGCGGAGGATCGCTCCGGGTGCGCCGGGTCGTGGGCCACGCTGTCCTGCAGGCGCTTCGGCCAGCTCACCGGCAGCCGTCCGGCAGGACTGACCCGGCCGGTCAGCAGCCGCGCCGCCGCCCAGCCTCCCTCATCGCCCGTGTACCACAGCTGCAGCACCGCCCTGACCTGATTCAGCCACGGCATGACCACCGGGTCGCTGGTGTTAAGGACCACGATGGTGTTCGCATTGCGCTCGGCCAGCGCGCGAATGAGCTGATCCTGCTCACCCGGCAGCGCCATGACCGGTTGATTGCGCGACCAGGCGAATACCACCACGGCGCGCGCCGACTGCGCTGCCGCGATGGCCGCCTGATAGTCGGCGCGCTGCTGCTGCGCGCTGCTCCAGTTGAGCCGCACCTGCAGCGGCTGGCCGGAGTCATCGCCGCGCACGCTCACCGACAGCGCGTGTCGTCCGGCACTCAGCTCGATGCGGCGGCGCAGATTGTCCAGGCCATCCGGGGTCGGCAACACATTGTCCTGGCCCGCTTGCAGCACATCGCCGTGCTGCGGCGGCGGCGCGGCATGTCCGAGCAGATGCCCGTCGATGTGAATCTCGCCGCTCGCGCCCAGCAGCTGCAGATTGATGTCGTAGGCACCGGTCGCCGGCACCTGCAGCTGCCCGATCCAGTGATGCGCGGAGCGCGCCGGCAGCGCGTGGCCGTTGGCCTGCGTGAAGTCGATCTGCGAGGCGATCGCGAGCGCCGGTGATGCCGCTGCCTCATCCACCAGCCCCGGCCGATCATCATGGCTCAAGGCCGCGGCCGGAATGGTGTGGCCGTTCATGTCGTCGGCCACGCAGAAACGGATGTGCACCGATGGATCGGCGCGATATAGGCGCTGCAGCACCGGCAGTGCACCGATCTGCCGTTCGGGCCGTCCGAGCGCCTGCTCGTTGGCCTTGCCGACCGCCACCGTTTGCAACGCGCCCGGGCCGACCAGCAGCAGGTCGGTCAGATCACGCGGTGTCAGCGGCAATGCGCCATCGTTCTTCAGCAGCACTGCGCTGTCTTCGGCGGTGCGCTCGGCGACCTGTGCGTCCTTGGCCACCGGCTCGGCGCGCAGCGCGTGGCCCGAGTGCCCGGTGAGCAGGCCGAAGCGCTGCATCTGCTGCAGGATCCTGCGCGCCGCCTGCGTGACCGCCGCATCGCTGACGCGGCCGGCGCGCAGCGCCATGCGCAGATTGGATTCCTCGGTGGCGGCCGGCGCTGCGGTGGTGGCATCCACCTTTGCCGGTGCCATCGGCGGTGAGGCAGGCAGCACCGGCGCCTCGATCTCCTCCTCCGGAATCCGGCCGCGATCATCAAAGCCCATCGCAGCCAGGTTCTTGGGCGGCAGTTGCAGGCTCTGGGTACCGGAAAAGTACGAGGCCATCAGCAGATCGTGCGTGGGCCCGACACGCAGCTCGCCGGGCATCTCCAGATCCAGGCCGGCGTTGATGAACTCGGGCGCATGCGTCGCGCCCCAGTCCGAAGTGACAAAGCCTCGGAATCCGAGCTGATCGCGCAGCACACCGTTGAGCAGCGCCTCGCTGCCGCAGGCGTACTGGCCGTTGACTTTGTTGTAGGCACACATGACCGAGGCGACCCCAGCGCTCACCGCATCGGCGAACGGGGCGGCGTAGATCTCGTGCAGGGTCTGAGCGTCGACCCGCACATCGTTGGCGCCATCGAAGGCGACGAAATGCTTGGCCTCGGCCATCACGCCCTGACTTTGAATGCCGCGGATCACGGCCGCGCCGATCTGGCCGGTCAGCAGCGGATCCTCGCCGTAGGTGTTGTAGCTGCGGCTAAAGGCCGGATCGCGATAGAGGTTGATAAAGGGTTCGAGCACCACGTCGATGCCCAGATCGCGCGCGTCGCGACCGATCACTACGCCGTTGGCCAGCGCATCGGCGCGACTGAAGCTTGCCGCCAGCGCCAGGGTGGAGGGCAATGCGCTTGATACCTGGCGGGTCAAGACACCGGGCGGCCCATCGGCCAGTCGCAGCGCCGCAATGCCCAGGCGCGGCACGCCGGGCATATAGCCGGCCTGGCCCTGGTAGCTCGACGCCGGCTCGGTAGCGCCGTGGATCAGCGCGATCTTCTCGTCCAGCGTCATCGCCGCGAGCAACTGCTCGACCTGCCCTGAGCCCGGCGCAGCTCGCGCTGCGCCTACGGCCAGTGTGACGATCAGGACGGCGACTGGCGCCGAGCGGGACCTAGACAGGGGCGACTCCGTCCGGCGGCGCGAGCCGCCGCATCCGGGTGTGGGCGCCCGATTCTATGCCGGATCGAAGACCCGTTCCGCTAACGCGAGATGAGCGCGATCAGAATGATGATCGGGATCGGTACGCCGAGCAGCCAAAGCAGTATTGACCTTCCCATGGGCTGTCACTCCTTAGAATTCGAGTCTCAGACGCTGTAGTGCCAGGTGCCATCGCGCAGTCCGCCGCCCTCGAGCGCCGCCAGACTGGCCGCGAAGGCCCCGATCAGCAGCGACGCCGTCAGCCACAGCGACATCTGCCGCGCGGCCTTGCGCGCCTGATCGACCGCGGTCTTGGCGCGATCAATGGTGGCCGATACGCGCTGCTCGGCCTGCTCGCCGGTGATGCCCGCTCGCACCGACACCAGCTGTGCCAGGTAGGCCCGGTCCAGAGCGGAAAAATCGCCGCCGTTCTGGAATGCGGATGCAAAGATGCGGCCGGCTTCGGCGCGCGCGCTGGTCGCCTCGCCCATGCCGGTGCCACCACTCGAACTCGGTTCCGCGCGCACCAGCGAGTCGGCATAACCGTCGATCAGACTGGGCGTCTGCCCGCCCACGCGCGTAATCGCGGCCGATGCACCATTGACCAGAGTGCCGGCGGCCGAGGTCAGCGCCACTGCGCTCAGCAACGTCGCCAGCGCCCAGGCCAGAAAGCCGTGGGCGGTATCACGAAAGAATACTTCGCGGCTATGAACCCCGATCCAGCGGCTGCGCAGCCGCCCGGCAAGATAGCCGCCGACGGCCGAGGCCAGCATCGCGGTGACTATAAAGTAGAGTCCGACACCGATATGAAACGCGGTCGAACTGCTGGCGGCCGACCAGGGGGAGACCGCGGAGAATCCCACGCCGGCACCGAACGCCAGCAGGATCAGCGTCAAGGCTGCGGCGGCCACGCCGCCGGCGAATATCGCTCCCCAGGATACCGCCGATGTGGCGGCCTCCGGTTCGCGGGCCTGGATATCGACGTTGGCGGCACTGATGGATTCACGAAGCATGGGACGCCTCCATGGCGGTCACCGTTTGATTCTGGCGCGAACAATGTGCGCAGACTCGATTGGCATCTGTCACAGCCTGCCGTCCCGTTACGTAGGAGTCGGCTGATTTGCGCCGGGCGGCAAGTTGTCGTTACTTGCGCCCAAGGTATCGGCCTTGTCTGTCAGTCATCTCGTTGACAGCAGGCATAAAATAGCCGGTATGAAATTCAACTGGGTTGCACTGGCGCTGTGCCTGTGTCTGGCCGGCTGCATCACGGCGCGAACCGCCGCCCAGCGGCAGGCGGATGCCTCGATTGCCGATCAGGTCCAGCACGTGCTGACTGCCGATCCAAACATCTACGCGCGACACATCGACGTCGCGGTCCGCAATGGCGTGGTCGACCTGACCGGCTATGTCTGGGAGACCGACGACTATCGGACGGCACGGCGTGATGCGGCGTCGGTGGCCGGTGTCATCAAGGTCGACAATGACCTGGAGCTGATGCGCGGCGGCCGGGCCGGCGCCGGCCTCTAACAGCGCGCGCTCACAACAGCGCGGCGCGGGGCTAGAATTTGCTCCGATGAACTCACCGATTAAGGACGTTTCGGATACCGCCTACTGGATCGCGCATTATCGCGCGCAGGAGAGCGAGCGCCCCGACGCACTGTTCAGCGACCCGCTGGCCGCCAGCTTTGCCGGTGATCGCGGTCGCAAGATCGCCGCGGCCATGCCCGCGACGCGGGTGGTGGGCTGGAGCGTGGTGCTGCGCACCCGCATCATCGACGACTACATCGCCGTTGCCATCGACGCCGGTGTCGACACCGTGCTCAATCTCGGGGCGGGACTGGATGCGCGGCCGTACCGCATGTCGCTGCCGGCGACGTTGCAGTGGATCGAAGCCGACTACGCGCGCCTGCTCGACTACAAGGAGCGCTTGTCCGAAGGCCACGCGCTGCATTGCCGGCTGCAACGCGTGCGCATCGATCTGGCCGATCGGGCGGCGCGGCTGGCGCTGTTGCAGCGCGTGAACGCGCAGGCGCGCAAGGTGCTGGTGATCACCGAAGGCGTGATCCCGTATCTTGCCAACGACGAGGTCGCCTCGCTGGCCGAAGATCTGGCCGCGATGGCGCAGTTGCAGTTCTGGGTAGTCGACTTCTTCACCGAACTGGCGCTCAAGATGCGCCGACGCGGGCGCACCGGCCGCTCCATGCAAAACGCGCCGTTCAAGTTCGCACCGGGCGACTGGTTCGGCTTCTTTCGCCAGTACGGCTGGGTCGTCAACCGCATGCGCTATTACGCCGATGAAGCCGAGCGGCTGCGGCGGCCGATTCCGCTGTCGCCCTACCTGCGGCTGCTGTACATCGCCTCGCACCTGTGGCTGTCGCCCTCGCAGCGCCGCGAGCGCCGCAAATTCGCCGGTTACGCATTGCTCGAGCGCGCCGTCACCAGCTGATCCACCGGCCCTTGACCCTATAGTAGCTATAGGGTTTTTACTTCGCTGTCACATTATCTGTGCAGAGTGTCAGGCACGGCAGGCCAGACATGGAAACCTACGACCACACTCCCACGGCGCGCGGCCGCGCGTTCCTGTGGGGCGGCATCGCGCTGGGCCTCATCCTGCTTGTCGTGGTGTTCACCCACGGCTTGGGACTGTTCGGCGCTCGCCCGAGTGCCGCTGAGGCGCCGTTACTGCTGCACCAGGGCGACAAGATCGTCGTTCCGGATTCCTCCTCGCTGCGAGCGCGCCTGAGCCTGGCGCCGGCCGCCGCCGAGCAGGTCAGCGGCAAGCTGATACTGCCAGGGATCATCGAGTCGGATCCGGCGCGGACTGCCACGGTGGTGACACCGGTGGCCGGACGCGTAGTGCAGCTCAAGGTCGCCCTCGGGGATCGCGTAACGCGCGGCCAGGTGCTGTTGATGATCGAGTCGGCCGACCTGGCGCAGGCGCTGGCAGACGATGCCAAGGCGACCGATGCTCTGAGGCTTGCACAGAAGAACCTGCAGCGACAGGAAGCTCAGGCCAAGCTCGGCGCGCTGTCCGATCGCGACCTGGATCAGGTTCGCAATGATCGTGAGCAGGCGGCCGCGGAGTCCACGCGCGCCCAGGCGCACCTCAAGGCAATCGGGGCCACGACCGAGGACGCAGCCTCGGCCCGACTGGCGCTGCGTGCTCCGATCAGTGGCAGCGTCACGACGCTGGCGGTCAGCGCCGGCAGTGTGATCAATGATCTGACCCAGCCGCTGCTGAGCATCGCCGACCTGAGCACGGTCTGGGTCACGGCGCTGGTGCCCGAGAAGGACCTGGGTGCCATCGCCAAGGGGCAAAAGGCCGACGTGACACTTGCGGCCTACCCCGACCAGGTGCTGCACGGGGAGGTGCTGTTCGTGAGCGACGTGCTCGAGGCCGATTCACGCCGCGACAAGCTGCGCATTGCCTTTCCGAACCCGCACTACGCCCTCAAGCCGAACATGTTCGCGAGCGTGACACTGCTGGCAGCGCCGCAGTCGCGGGTGGTACTGCCCGCCTCAGCGCTGCTGATGAACAACGATCGCACCGTGGTGTTCGTGGCCACGGCGCCCTGGACCTTCGAACGCCGCGTGATAGAGCCGGAACTGGCAGAAGGCGCAACCGTCGCGATCCGCTCCGGCGTCACCGCCGGCGAGCAGGTCGTGATCAAGGGCGGAATTCTGCTCAATGATTGACCAATTCGTCGGCTTTTGCCTGCGACACCGCCAGTCGGTCATCGTGCTGGCCGCGCTGCTGCTCGGCTTCGGGATCTATGCCTGGGAAACGCTGTCGGTCGAGGCCTATCCGGAACTGGGCGATGTTGCCGCCCAGGTCAGCACGCAGATGCCCGGCCTGGCCGCCGAGGAAGTCGAGCAACTGATCACCGTGCCGCTGGAGCGCCAGATCAACGGCACGCCGGGACTGCTGTTGATGCGCTCGTCGAGCACCTTCGGCCTGTCGCTGATTACCGTACTGTTTCGCGACGGCTACGAGGACTACTGGGTGCGTCAGCGCCTGCTCGAGCGCATCGGTCAGGCGGTGCTGCCGCCGGGCGCGTCGCCGACTCTGGATCCGGTGGCCGGACCCGGCGGCGAGATTTACCGCTACACACTCGAGTCCTCGACCCGCAACCTGCAGGAGCTGTCCGATATCCAGCGCTGGACCGTGATTCCGGCCCTGAAATCGGTCGCCGGCGTGGTCGATGACACCAATTTCGGCGGCTTCACCACCGAATACCAGCTCGATCTTGATCCGCGGCAACTCGAGCACTACGGCCTGGGCATCACCGATGTGATCAACGCGATCAACAGCAACAACTCCAATTCAGGCGGTGGCCGCGTGTCGCGCGGTGATCAGAGCTACGTGATTCGCGGCGCCGGCCTGATCCGCAACCTGGCCGACATCGGCGCGACCGTGGTCACGCAGGTGAATGGCACGCCGGTGCTGGTACGTGATCTGGGCCGCACCACGTTGAGCCACCAGGAGCGTGAAGGCATCTTGGGCAAGGACAACAACCCGGACACGATCGAAGGCATCGTGCTGATGCTCAAATACCAGAATCCGTCGCGCACCTTGCATGGCATTCACGCCAAGGTCGAAGAACTCAACCGCCGGTTGGCCAAGGACGATGTGCGCATCGTGCCCTATATCGACCGCGACGATCTGGTGCACGCCACGGTCAGCAAGGTCGGACGCACCATCGCCGAGGGTATCGGGCTGGTGTTCCTGGTGCTGATCATCTTCCTCGGCAGTGCACGCAGCGCGGTCGTGGTCGCAGTCTCGATACCGATGGCGCTGGTGGCGGTGTTCACGTTCCTGAACCTGACCAAGGTGTCGGCCAACCTGTTGTCGCTCGGTGCCATCGACTTCGGCATCCTGGTGGATGGCGCCATCGTCGTGACCGAGGCCATCCTGCGGCGCCGCGAAGCCACCCCCACCGAGGAACTCAGCGAGAGTGAGGTCAAGGCCGCGGCGCTGCAGGTCACGCGCCCGATCTTCTTCGCCAGTCTGATCATCATCACGACTTATCTGCCGCTGTTCTCGTTCGAGCGCGCAGAGGCCAAGCTGTTCACACCGATGGCCTATACCATGGCGTATGCGCTGTTCGGTGCGCTGCTCACCAGCCTGGCGTTGGTGCCCGGCCTGGCCTACTACGCCTTCCGCCAGCCTGGCCGCGTTTACCACAACCGCTGGCTCGAGCGGCTCACGCAGCAATATCACCGCACACTCGATGCCTGCCTGCACGAGCCCAGAATCGTCTACGGCGTCGCCGCCTTCGCCTTGCTGGCGGTGGTCGGTCTGGGCGCCACGATCGGTCGCGATTTTCTGCCCGACCTGGATGAAGGCGCACTGTGGCTGCAGGTACAGATGCCCACCGGCCTGTCGCTCAACAAGGCCAGCGACATGGCCAGCGACCTGCGGCGTGCGATTCTCAAGTACCCGGAAGTGTCCTACGTGGTGACGCAGACCGGCCGCAACGACGACGGTACCGATCCCTGGACCATGTCGCACATCGAAGCACCGGTGGGTCTCAAGCCGTACGACAGCTGGCCCGGCGGCGAGAGCAAGCAGCAGTTCGTGAATCGATTCGCCGCCGATCTGGGGCGCGAGCTGCCCGGCTACTCCATCGGCATCAGCCAACCGATCATCGATGGCGTCAACGACATGATCGGCGGTGCGCACAGTCCGCTGGTGATCAAGATCTTCGGCGACGACCTGAAGGAGCTGCGCGACATCGGCCAGCAGATCGTCGCCGTGCTGTACTCGATTCAGGGCACCTCGAGCGCTTCGATCTTTCAGGAGCCGCCGATTCCGCAGATCAACATCGTGCCCGATCGCGAGCAGGCGGCGCGCTTCGGCATCAGTATGAACGACGTGCAGAACGTAATTCAGACCGGAGTCGGCCAGGCACCGGTATCGAGCGTCTATGTCGGTGAGAAGACCTACCCGCTGACCGTGCGCTACGTCGAAGATGCGCGCAACAACGCGCCGGCTCTCGGCAACCTGCTGGTACACACCTCCAGCGGCCAGCAGGTGCCGCTGTCGCAGTTTTCGCAGATCCTGGTGCGCGCCGGCGAGAGCACCATTACGCGCGAGAATGGTCAGCGCAACCTCACCATCCGGATCGACAACCGCGATCGCGACCTGACCTCGTTCCTCGAAGAAGCACAGGCCAAAATCAGCGCGCGCGTGCACTTTGATCCCAGTCGCATCCGCCTGGAATGGGGCGGCCAGTTTGAAAACCAGCGACGTGCCGAGTCGCGCCTGCTGGTGATCCTGGCGATGGTGATGGGACTGATGCTGATCCTGCTGACGGTGGGTGTCGGCTCGTTCCGCCAGGCAGCACTGATCCTGAGCGTCGTGCCGCTGGCAACCCTGGGCGGCCTGGTGTCGCTGCATCTGACCGGGCAGACACTCAACGTCGCCAGCGGCGTCGGCTTCATCGCCCTGTTCGGGGTCGCGGTTCAGAACGGCATCATCATGGTGGCGAACCTGAACCGGATGCGAAAGTCGGGGCTGGAGCTGCACGAAGCCATCATGAAGGGGGCCACCGAGCGACTGCGTCCGGTGCTGATGACCGCCACGGTCGCCACCTTAGGCATGCTGCCGGCGGCGATCCACACCGGCGTCGGCAGCGACGTTCAGCGCGGTATCGCCACCGTGGTCGTCGGTGGCTTGGCGATCGCGACGGTGCTGACGCTGTTTGTGCTGCCATCGATGTACCATGTGATCGAGCACTGGGCGGAACATCGCTCGGGTGCGGCGCGGTGGGGTTCGTGATGGCGGCGCGCGGCCTGGTCTATCTGCTGGCGCTGAGTCTTGCGGCCTGTGCCGTCGGGCCCAATTTCAAGCACCCGCCGGCACCGCAGGCGAGCGGTTACGGTACGGCATCGTCGACAAGCGACACCGCTGCGGCGCCCGGGACGGCCGGAGCCGCGCAGCACTTCAACGTCGATCAGGACATTCCCTCCGACTGGTGGACGTTGTTTCAGTCGCCCGCCATCGACCATCTGGTGCAGCAGGCTCTGGCTGGCAATCCGGATCTGGCCGCAGCGCAGGCCGCCCTGCGCCAGGCGCACGAACTCTACATTGCCCAGCGCGCCAGTTGGCTGCCGGTCGTGCAGGGCAACTTCGATGCCACGCGCGCCAAAAATCCGCTGGCAACGATCGCCAACCCCACCAGCCTGCCGCAAACCAATCCGTATTACAGCCTGTACACCGCCCAGCTCAGCCTGAGCTACATGCCGGACGTGTTCGGGGCCGCGCGTCGCACGCTCGAAGCCGCCAGAGCCCAGGCCGAGGTCAGCCGCTTCCAGCTCGAGGCGACCTACGTGACGCTGAGCACCAATGTGGTGGTAGCCGCGATTCAGGAGGCAGCGCTGCGCGGACAGATCACCGCGATCGAGCGCCTGATCGAAGTTCAAGGTCACGCGACCGACATCGTGCGCGGCCAGCGGCAGCTCGGGACCGCGAGTGAACTCGATCTGCTCAGCCAGCAGGCCGCCGAGGCGCAGACCGTGGCAATGCTGCCGCCGTTGCAGAAGCAGCTCGGACAGAGCCGCGATGCGCTCAGCGCGCTGCTCGGCCGGCTGCCCTCAGCGGAGCCGCCGGAAACCTTTCGGCTGCAAGACCTGGCCCTGCCGCAGCAGCTGCCGATGAGTGTGCCGTCGAAGCTGGTCGAACAGCGGCCCGACGTACGCCAGGCCGAAGAGAACATGCACGTCGCATCGGCCCAGGCCGGGATCGCACTGGCCGACATGCTGCCGCAGTTCTCGATCACGGCCGACACGGGCTCCTCGGCGCTGCAGCTCGATAAGCTCTTCAGCCCATATACCGGGTTCTGGAACGTCGGCGCCTCGCTGACGCAGACGCTGTTTGACGCCGGTGCGCTGCTGCATCGGCATCGCGCCGCAGACGCGGCCCTGGATGAAGCCGGCGCCCAGTACCGCGCCGCCGTCATCCTGGCCTGCCAGAATGTGGCCGACACGCTGCGCGCGCTGCAGGCCGATGCGGACGCGCTCGCCGCCAGTGCCGCGGCCGAACAGGCCGCCGGCCGCAGCTTCGAGCTGGCAGGCCAGCAGCTCCAGCTGGGCACGATCAGCGTGCTCGGACTGCTCACGGCCGAGCAGAGCTATCAGCAGTCCGAGCTGGCGCTGGTACAGGTCCAGGCCAATCGCCTGGCCGACACCGCCGGGCTTTTTCAGGCACTCGGCGGCGGTTGGTGGAATCGCGCGGCAGGAGCACTTCAATGAACGAGCTGGTATTGCACCATCACAGTCATGGCGTCACGACGCTGACACTGAATCGCCCCGACAAGCTCAACGCGCTGACCAAGGACCTGTTCGAGGCGCTGGAAATCCAGGTCGATGCGATCGCCCGCGATACCCGCAACATCGGCTTGGTGATCGTGCGCGGCGCCGGCGGCAACTTCTCCGCCGGCTATGACATGGAGGAGGTGCAAACCTACGTGCGCGCGCGCGCCAAACCGCACTATCACTCCGAGGTCATCGACAAGGTCGCCAACCTGCCGCAGCCGGTCATCTCCGCGGTGCAGGGCCACTGCTCGACCGGCGCGCTGGAGCTGGCACTGGCGGCTGACCTGGTGGTGGCCTGCGAATCCGCGCGCTTCTCGGACGTGTACGCGCGCTGGGGTCTGACGCCGATCTGGGGCCTGAGCCTGCGCCTGCCGCATCGTGTCGGCCACGCCAAGGCCAGCGAGATGATGTTCAGCTGCCGCAGCTACTCGGGCGAGGAAGCACAGGCCATGCAGCTGGTCAATTACTGCTTTGCCGACGAGCGCTTCGAAGCCGAGCTGGCGCGACTGAGCTCCGACATTCTGGCCAACTCCTGGTTTGCCAATCGCGTCAGCAAGCGCGCGCTGATCGAGAGCGACGGCCTGAGTCTCGGGGACGCGCATGCGCTGGAGCTGTTTAAGAACGAAGGCGTGGCGCCGGACGCCGACCAGCGCATTGCCCGTTTCTTCGAGGCCCGCAAGCCGCCCGGCAAGCCCTGAGTCCCTGCTGCGGCGCAGCAGCTACCGTCGTCTGCTAGAATTCGAGCCGACGCTTAGCGGCCTTCGGGGAGGGCATCTGCAGGGATGAACGCGCAGCATCGGTATTCCAGACTGTCGATCACGCTGGCCATGCTGGTCATCGGTGGGTTGGCTGTCGCCAACACCTCCAGCGGCGCGGGCGCCCCCTACCCCGACCATCCGCTGCACCTGATCGTCCCCTATCCGCAGGGTGGCGGAGCCGATCACTGGGGACGGCTGGTGGCGGCGAAACTGTCCGAGTCCCTCGGGCAGCAGGTCATCGTCGACAACATACCCGGCAAGGGCGGCAACAATGGCACGGCCGCCGCTGCCGGCGCCGCGCCGGACGGCTACACGCTGCTGCTCGGTTCGATCGGCCCGCTGGCGGTGCATCAGTACACCTACAGCTCGCTGCCGTACGACCCGGACAAGAATTTCGTGCCGATTGCGCTGCTGGAATCCTCGCCGCTGCTGCTGGTCACGTCGCTGGACGTGCAGGCCTCCTCGGCCGCCGAGCTGATCGGGCTGGCGCGATCGCAACCGGGCCAGCTGTCCTATGCCTCCAACGGCAACGGCAGTCCCGAACAGGTCGCGGGCGAAGTGTTCAAACGGCGACTGGACGTCGATATTCGCCATCTTCCGTTTGATGGTGCCGGTCCGGCGCGCAAGGCGGTGCTGGCACATCAGGCGGCGATGATGTTCGACGTGTGCAAGGCGGCCATGCCGGCCGTGCGCAGCGGCCAGGAGCGGGCGCTGGCGGTGGCGGCACCGAAACGCCTGGCGGAACTGCCGCAGGTTCCGACCTTCGCGGAGATCGGCGTGCCGCGCTACGAGCTGCGCGTCTGGACCGGCGTGCTGGCCCCCGCAGGCACCCCAGCTGCGATCGTGGCCAAGCTCAATCGCAGCATTCAGGACATCCTCAAGACGCCCGACGTTCGCAAGGAAATTACCGACGAGGGCGGAGAAGCCGGCGCCACGACGCCCGCCACCTTCACCGCGTTCATCCGCGCCGAGCGCAGCCACTGGAGCGCGCTGGTCAACGAGAGCGGCATCCCGAAGGTGATGTAAAGGCGCCGTGGCGCGCTGCTAGTGCAGTCCGTAGGCCGCGGCCACCAGTTTCCCGACCTGCTCGCCCATGTGGTTGCCGACCTCGGTCGAACTGCGAAAGTGCACGCCGTCGTAGACCCGGCCGTTGGCGATTTCCTTCAGTAGCGCCGCGGCGCTGGTCCATTCCCGCGTCACCCCGGGGGCCGTGTTGCTGGTCGTGCGCAGCAACGGCAACGGCTCGCGCCCCATATCCGCCTGCATCACTGTGACGACGGTGGCCGCCACCGCGCAGTTGCCGCACGGGTATTCCGGCTGAATCGGCGTGGCGATCAGCGGCGTCCAGTCCGCATCACGTTCGGTGTTCGGATTGTCGTCGCGATCACCGTTGCGGATGGCCGTGATCGGTCGCCAAAACTGATAGTGGTACTTGGTGTCCAGAATCGCGATCTCGCCGTCGTTGAGTGCGGCGGCGACGGCAGCATATAGGCGCGCGTTGCGGGTCAGATCGCGACCGGGCAGTTCATCCACCACCCGCACCAGTCGCAGGTGCACGTCCGGCAACGCAGTCGCCCAGAAGCGCGCGATGTCGGTCTGCTCGGCGGTGCGTACCGTGCTGGTCGCGGAGCCGACCGCCTTGATCTCGTTGTAATCGCGCGCCCACAGCGCGCTGGTCAGGGCCGGCGGCGGTGGCGCCCGAAACTGCGCAGCGCTCTTCATGAACCAGGGGTGATGCTGAGCCACCGCGTAGCCGAGCGGAAAGGTCGGCGGCACGAATACCCCAGGCGTGGTCAGCGGCCGATACGGCTCAATCGGCGGAATATCGTCAGTGTGCTTGCCGAGCACGTCTTTAGCGGCCTGCTCACCGATGCTGACGCCGAGCGCGCGGGCGGCATCATTCGGAATCGCCGCCATCGCCTGCGCGTAGACAGCTTCGATCTTCTGGGCCTGCAGCGGTGCCTCGTGCGCCAGGATCGCGTGGCTGGCGGCCGCAATGGCAACATCGACCGATGCGCCCTTGGCGGCGCCAAGGTCGACGCGGTCATGCGCGTAGCGGCCGGTGATGGCATTGACCGCCTCGTACACGGCGTTCTGAGCCAACGCCATCGTGCGCACGGTATTGGGACCCTCGGTGGCGATCTCGGTCGTGGCCTCGGCCCAGTCGGCGACCGTATCGGCACCGGCGCTCGAGGCGACGATCACACACAGGGCTGACATCATCCAGCGATACGTTCTCGCCACGGCGGCTCTCTGCTATTTTGCGAGGGCGCCCATACTGAACCGATCACGGATCGTTGGCGAGGCCAACGGCACCCGCAGGAGACCCGGCATGGCATCCAGTCGATGGCGACACGACGGCGTGCATGTCATTCGCGCCAGCGAGCTTGATTCCAATACGGCGCAGACGCCGGGGATGCGGCGGCGTGCGGCCGTGACCACGGCGCGCACCGGCGCGACCAAGTTGTGGGCCGGTACGGTCACGATCGAACCCAAGGCCAGAACCGGGGCACACCATCACGGCGATCTGGAAAGCGTGATCTATGTGGTCCGCGGCATCGCTCGCTTGCGCTGGGGCGAGACTCTGCAATACGTCGCCGAGGCCGAGGCCGGTGATTTCATCTACGTACCGCCCTATGTCCCGCATCAGGAGATCAATGCCAGCGACGAGTTCGAGCTGCAGTGCGTGCTGGCACGCAGCGGGCAGCAGGGTCTAGTGGTCAATCTCGATATCGATGCCGTGGACAATCCCGAGCTGATCCGCTGGATCGACGACCTGCACAAATAAATCGCTCCGGCGCCGAGCATTGACGATGCTCTAGCGTCCGCTTGACATGCAGGTGAACACTTGCCTATCATACAGGCAAGTGATTACTTGCACTTAACAGATGCCAGAGCGTCATGACACGGACCTGCTGTTCAAGGCCCTGGCCGATCCGAGCCGCCGCAAGCTGCTCGACCTGCTGCACGCGCACGACGGCCGCAGCCTCAACGAGCTGTGCGAGTACCTGGATATGACACGGCAGGGGGTGACGCAGCACCTCGAATTGCTGGAGGCGGCGAACCTGGTCGCCACCGCGCGACGCGGCCGCGAGAAGCTGCACTTCCTAAATCCGGTACCGCTGCAGGAGATCTACGAGCGCTGGATTGCCAAGTTCGAAAAGCCGCGATTGAAGGCGCTTTCGGATCTAAAAAAACGACTGGAGAAATCCAATGGCTAGATCGACCTTTGTCTATGTGAGCTACATTCGCACCACGCCGCAGAAGCTGTGGTCGGCGCTGACCGATGATGCCGAATTCATGAAGCAGTACTGGTTCGGTGTGCACTGCGAAAGCCAATGGCAGCCGGGAGCATCGTGGAAGATGGTGCACGGCGATGGCAGCGTCAGTGATGACGGCGAGATCCTCGAGGCGACGCCACCCAGGCGCTTGGTGATCCGCTGGCAGCACCAGAGCAAACCCGAGCTCAAGTCCGAAGGCGAATCGCGCTGCACGATCGAGCTGGAACCCAGCGGTGCGGCGGTCAAACTTTCCATCACTCACAGCATCGAGCGCGAGCCGTCGAAATTTATCGACGCGGTATCCGGCGGCTGGCCAAAGATCCTGTCTAATCTGAAGTCGCTGCTGGAGACCGGCGCCATCGTGCTGAAGGACCCGTATCCGCCGGCAAAGTCCTAGGCGGATCGTGCGCGCCGATCAGTCGGTGGTGGTAATGGCGTAGGGGATTGCGCCGGTACCGACCGTGGCCGGCGTCAGAGCTCCAAGCGCTCCGCCCGCCCCGATCATATCTTGCGACACGTCGTTATCGCCGGCGTTCACCACGTAGGTGTAGCGGCCGGTCGGATCGATGGTGATAGACAACGGCGAAAGCCCCGCACCGATCGAGGCCGGCGTCAGCGCGCCGAGCGCGCCGCCGGGCCCGATCGTAAATTGCGACACGGTGCCGTTGTTGGTATTGGCCGTATAGACATAGCGGCCGCTCGGATCAATGCTGAGCGAGTATGGAGCCAGCCCGGTCCCCACGGTGGCCGGCGTCATGGGGCTGAGCGCGCCGCCCGGCCCGATCGTAAATTGCGACACGTCGTTATCGCCCGCGCTCGTCACGTAGACATAGCGGCCGGTCGGATCCACCGCGACCGAAGTGGTCGTTGTCCCGGCAGCGACGCTGGCTTGCGCCATCGGGCTGAGCGCACCCCCTGCCCCGACCGTGTACTGCGAAACGGTGTTGCTGAAAATATTCGACACATAGGCGTAGCGGCCGCTCGGATCGAGCGTGACGCAGTAGGGACCCGTACCTGCAGCAACGCTCGCCGGTGTCATCGCGCTGAGAGCACCGCCCGCCCCGATCGTGAACTGTGACACGTCGTTGTCGCTGTTATTGGCGACATAGGCATAGCGACCGGTTGGATCGACGGTGACGGAAATGGCGCCGGTCCCGGCAATGACCCAGGCCGGTGTCATCGGAGTGAGCGCACCGCTGGCATCAATCGTGTACTGCGACACCGTGTTTTCGTTGGAATTCGATACATAGGCATAGCGGCCGGTCGGATCCACCGCCACGGAATTTGGACGCATCCTCGCAGCGACCGTGGCCGGCGACATGGGGCTCAGCGCCCCGCTGGCGTCAATGGTGTATTGCGACACGGTGTTGTCACCGCCGTTCGCCACGTAGGCATATTTTGCGATGCTCACGGTCAACGACAGCAATGCCGATGTCACCGCGCCCATCGACGCACTGGCAGAGACCGGGCCGGCAGCCACCCCGGTGGCGTGGCCCCGGGAGCCGGCGGCGTTGCTGATCGAGAGCTTCGTGGGGTCGCTGGACAGCCAGGTCGCAGTATTCGTTAGGTCTTGGATTGAGCCATTGGTATAAGTGCCGGTCGCAGTCAGCGCGCGGGTGAGGCCCAACGGAATCTTGGGCCGGATCGAGCTGACCACGATCGAGGCGAGTGCGGCGGAAGACACCGTCAAGGTGACCGGCGCCGAAGTGATGCCGGCCATGGCGGCGGTAATGTCGCTCGTGCCGGTCGCGACTGAGCTGGCCAATCCATTGGAGCCGGCGGCATTGCTGATCATCGCCACCGAGGTCACGGTCGAGGCCCAGGTGACCTGAGTGCTCAAATCGCGGCTCGACTTGTCGGTGTAGGTGCCGGTGGCGCTGAACTGTTGGGTGAGGCCCAGCGCAATGCTCGGAGTCGGCGGCGTAATCGCAATCGACACCAGCGCCGCGGGGGTCACTGTCAAGTTGGTCGAGGCCTGCAGACCTTGCAGGCTCGCGGTCAGTGTCGAAGAGCCGACGCTGATGGCCTGTGTGTCACCGGTGCTGGCCCCCGTGGTCGCGATGCGCGGGTTGGACGAACTCCAGACCACCAGAGTCGTCACGTCTTTATGACTTTGATCGCTAAGAACCGCTGTCGCGGTCAGCCGCACGGAGGTACCGGCAGCCGCGCTCGGGTTGGCCGGCGTGATCTCGAGCGACTGCAGGCTCAGGGACGTAACATCGCCGCCACAGCCGCTCAAAGTCAGAAGCCCCAATAAGAGCATTGCGCCGGCGCACGTCCATACCGCAGATGACCAGCGCGATAGGCGCGTCGAGAAGCGATCGATCATCATTAATTTGCGCTGAGACTTGCGGGTGATTTGATCGAGACAGCAGGAAAGTCGCAAAGGAGACGACGACCAACCTGAGATCCGATGATATCGAGCCCGAGTCAACGTCCGCCGTGATGGACGGCGCAGTTACGTTCAGACCACGTGACCAGATGTCTGTAGTTTTTTCATTTCGGTGGCTGAGAGACACGCGCTCGATAGGATGCCATGCAGCAAGATGGCGGACTGGGATTATCTGGCGCCGAACACGCAGCGATGAGAACGATGGTGGCGTACATCTAGCGCCAGAGGGTGCGATCGATCCGCGCGGCCGCGCAATCTAAAATGATCAGGATCGCTGCTTAGCCAAGGCCTGACGCGCTTCCAACAGCTGCCGCCAATTCGGTGCATATTTCAGTGCGGCGTCGTACTTCCCCAACGCCGCCTTGGTTTTTCCCTGTTGCACAAGAACGTCGCCCCATGCTTTGAGTGGATCGGCCCAATGCGGTCCCTTTCGATTGGCCTCGCTGAGCTTGGCTGCCGCGCCGTCCAGATCGCCGTGCTTTGCCAGGGCTACGCCCCTCAAGCAGCCCCTCCGCCCTGTCGATCCACCCCCCTTGAGGCCTCAGCGACTTCAGAGAATTGGCGGAGAGAGAGGGATTCGAACCCTCGAAGGGCTTTTGACCCTTACACCCTTAGCAGGGGTGCGCCTTCGACCACTCGGCCATCTCTCCGTGAAGCGAGTGCCGGCGGCGCCGGGTCGCGGCGCAATGATACTCAAGCGGTTGAATCAGGGCAAAAAGCGATCTGCTTGCCCCGCCCGCGGCGCCGTCAGTTGGTGGGCGTGATCTCTTCGGGCCGTGGCGCTTCGACGCCTTCGCGCTTGATGCGGTGAAAGATCTCCTCGCGCTGCACCGAGACCGACTTTGGAGCGTTGACTCCCAGCCGAACCTGGTTGCCCTTGACGCGCAGCACCGTGACGCTGACATCATCGCCAATCATCACGGTCTCACCGATTCGACGCGTCAGGATAAGCACTGGGATCCTCCTCTTGCTCTCCGCCGCCACACTGCCGTGTACTTTGCAATGCAGAGCGAATGTCGAACTTACACCGCTTGCTACGCTCCGACTCTCTATATTTCAGCTGCGAATGCGTGCACCGGCGTCCGCGATAAATAGTCTCGGCCGACAGCACCGAAAGCGCACGTTAAAGTTCATCAATGTGCAGTCAGTCGCGCGCGCACCCACGATGTAACACTCGCTAGGGCCTCATCCAGCGCCTGCGGCTTGGTGCCGCCGGCTTGTGCGAAGTCGGGCCTGCCACCGCCCTTGCCACCTACTTGGGCGGCCACTGCCCCGACCAGGTCACCGGCGCGCACGCGCGCCGTCTGGTCGGAAGTGACGCCGGCAACCAGCAGCACCTTGGAGTCTGATTCCACTGCGCCGAGCACGACTACGGCCGAACCCAGCCGGCTCTTGAGCTGGTCGACCGCAGTACGTAACGCGCCAGCGTCGGCGCCGTTGACACGCTTGGCGAGCACCTTAACCCCGTCGATGTCCACCGCGTCCGCGGCCAGATCGGTCCCCTGGCCCAATGCCAGCTTGTCCTTAAGTCCGCGATTTTCCTTCTCCAACGCGCGGATACGCTCGAGCGCTTCCTGCACCTTCTTGGACACGTCGTCGGGGCTGCCATGCACCAGGGCGGCAACATCGGCCAGCTGGGCATCCACGCGGTTGACATAGTCGAGCGCCGCCCGGCCGGTGACCGCCTCGATGCGGCGCACCCCGGCCGCGACCCCGCTCTCACTGACGATATGAAATAGGCCGATGTCGCCGGTGCGCCGCACGTGCGTCCCGCCGCACAGCTCGGTCGAGAATTCGCCCATCGACAGCACCCGCACATGGCTGTCGTACTTCTCGCCGAACAGCGCCATCGCGCCGCTGGCGATCGCGTCCTCATAGTCCATGGTGCGAATTGCGGCCTCGGCGTTGCCGCGAATTTCATCATTGACCAGTCGCTCGACCTCGGCGCGCTTATCGATAGTGAGCGGCTGAAAATGCGAGTAGTCGAATCGCAGGCGATCGGGCGCCACCAGCGAACCTTTCTGGGTGACGTGACCGCCAAGTACCTTGCGCAGCGCCGCGTGCAGCAGGTGCGTCGCCGAGTGATTCAGCCGGATCGACTCGCGCCGCTCGGCGTCGATGCGTGCCTGCACCGAGCTGCCCACCGCCAGTCGCCCGGACAACAGTCGACCGATGTGCGTGTGAGCCGAGCCGTGTTTGTGCGTGTCCTCGACCTGAAAACGACTGTCGCCGGCGGCCAGCAGTTCGCCGGTGTCGCCGACCTGACCGCCAGACTCGGCGTAGAACGGCGTGCGATCCAAGATCACCTCGCCACGCTCACCGGCGTTGAGCGCATCGATGCGCTTGCCGTCGCGCAGCAACGCAATGACGCGTCCCTCGCCGTCGGCCGCGTCGTAGCCGCTGAACTCGCTGCGAAGCGTCAGATCGGCCACGCCGCGCTGGTCGACACCAAACTTGCTCGCGGCGCGCGCCCGCTCGCGCTGCGCCTCCATCTCAAGCTCGTAGCCGGCCAGATCGACTTTGAGCGAGCGCTCGCGCGCAATGTCGGCGGTCAGATCGGGTGGAAAGCCGTAGGTGTCATGCAGCAGGAATATCAGCGACCCGGGCACCGTGTCGCCGCCCTGCGCGAGCATGCGCGCATCGAACTGCAGCATGCCGGCCGACAGCGTCTCGGCGAAGCGCTCCTCCTCAGCACGCAACACCCGCGGCACCTGCTCGGCCGCGCGCGGCAATTCCGGGAAAGCCTCGCCCATGCTGGCGACCAGCGCGGGCACGAGCTTATAGAAGAATGGCTCAGTGCAGCCGAGCTGGTAGCCGTGCCGCACCGCGCGCCGGATGATCCGGCGCAGCACATAGCCGCGGCCTTCGTTGGAGGGCCGCACACCGTCGACGATCAGAAAGCTGCAGGCGCGGATGTGATCGGCGATCACTCGCAGCGACGGTGAAGAGCGATCGCGCGCGCCGGTGGCAGCTGCCGCCGCATCGATCAGCGCCCGGAACAGATCGATGTCGTAGTTGGAATGCACCGCCTGCATGACCGCCGCCAGCCGCTCAAGGCCGGCACCGGTATCGACCGAGGGCTTGGGCAGCGGCGTGAGCGTGCCGGCGGCGTCGCGCTCGTACTGCATGAACACCAGGTTCCAGATCTCGACGAAGCGATCGCCTTCCTCGTCGGGCGATCCGGGCGGCCCGCCCGCGACCTCCGGGCCGTGGTCGTAGAAGATCTCGGTACACGGACCACACGGCCCGGTATCTCCCATGGCCCAGAAATTGGTCGCCTCGCCCATGCGCTTGAGGCGTGCAGGATCAATGCCGATCTCGCGCGCCCAGATTTCGGCCGCCTCGTCATCGTCGCAGTACACGGTCACCCACAGACGCGCCGGATCCAGCTGCAGCCGGGTAGTGACGAACTCCCACGCGAAGCGGATCGCCTCGCGCTTGAAATAGTCGCCGAACGAAAAGTTGCCGAGCATCTCGAAGAAAGTGTGATGGCGGGTGGTATAGCCGACGTTTTCCAGGTCATTGTGTTTGCCGCCGGCACGCACGCAGCGCTGGCTCGAGGCCGCGCGCACGTAGTCGCGCCGCTCCTTGCCGAGAAACACGTCCTTGAATTGCACCATGCCGGCGTTGGTGAACAGCAGCGTTGGGTCGTTGCCGGGCACCAGCGACGAGGACGGCACGATGGTGTGGCCGTGCTCGCGGAAGTAGTCCAGAAAGGCACGCCGAACTTCGGTCGCGCTCATGTATTTGGGCTTGGCTTTCATGCGCTGCTCACTGATCCGCGTCGCTCTCCAGCTCCATGTCGACATCGATCCCTAAGGCGAAGCGAATATCATCGCCGCCGAAACCCCGATACTGCAAAAACCGCGCTCGCCGCGCCTTGTCGCGCCAGCCGTCCGGCGGCCCCGAGCCGAAGCGGCGGCTCAGCACCTGGCGCGCGAGCTGCGGCCATTGCCCCTGCGCCTGCAGCTGCGAGTCGACCAGCGATGATGGCAGCCCGAGGTCCGCCAGATCACGCCGGATGCGCAGCGGACCCTGGCCGCGCTGTGAGCGCAGCGTGACGAAGCGCTCAGCGTAGCGGGCGTCGTCGAGATAGCGCTGTTCGATCAGGGAGGCGAGCGCCGCGCGTATGGCCTCGGGCTCGAAGCCGCGCTGCATGAGCTTCGCTCCCAGTTCGACCGAACAGTAATCGCGCCGTGCCAGCAGCGCCGCCGCCGCGGCCAGCGCGGCTTGCGGGCCGCCGGGGTCGCTGCCGCTAGGCTGTCTTTTCCTCGGCACGCTTGGGCGGCAGCAACTTCAGACGGACTTTCTGCTCGATGTCCGCCGCGACATCCTTGTGCTGCTGCAGATACACGCGAGTGTTGTCCTTGCCCTGACCGATGCGCTCGCCGTTGTAGCTGTACCAGGCACCGGACTTGTCGATGATGCCGTGAGCCGCCCCGAGCTCGATGATCTCGCCCTCGCGTGAGATGCCCGAACCGTACATGATCTCGAACTCGGCTTCGCGAAACGGCGGCGCGACCTTGTTTTTGACTACCTTGACCCGGGTCTGATTGCCGACCACTTCCTCGCCGTTCTTGATCGCGCCGATGCGGCGAATGTCCAGCCGCACCGAGGCATAGAACTTGAGCGCATTGCCGCCGGTGGTGGTTTCTGGATTGCCGAACATCACCCCGATCTTCATGCGGATCTGGTTGATGAAGATCACGATCGTGTTGGAGCGCTTGATGTTGCCCGTCAGCTTGCGCAGCGCCTGCGACATCAGACGAGCGTGCAGACCGAGCTGCAGCTCGCCCATCTCGCCCTCGATCTCGGCCTTCGGCGTCAGTGCCGCGACCGAGTCGACCACCACCACGTCGACTGCCCCGGAGCGCACCAGCATGTCGGTGATCTCCAACGCCTGTTCACCGGTATCCGGCTGCGATACCAGCAGATCCTGCACATTGACGCCGAGCTTGCCGGCGTAGCTCGGATCGAGTGCGTGCTCGGCATCGACGAACGCGGCAGTGCCGCCCTGGCGCTGGATTTCTGCAACCACCTGCAGCGTCAGCGTGGTCTTGCCCGAGGACTCCGGACCGTAGATCTCGACCACGCGGCCGCGCGGCAGGCCGCCGATGCCCAGCGCAATGTCCAGACCCAGCGATCCGGTGGACACCGATTCCACGTCATAGGTCGCCGAGGCATCGCCCAGGCGCATGACCGAGCCCTTGCCGAATTGCTTTTCGATCTGCCCGAGTGCGGCGGCCAGGGCCTTCTTGCGGTTGTCCTCGATGCGCGGTTCCATGCGTGGCGATCCTCCAGGGGATGAGCGCGGGTAATGTCGAATTATCCCACATCGGGCCGCGATGCGCGGACGCAAAAATGATGGCGGAGCGGTGAAAACGTCGCGCGCTTTCAGCCACCCAGCGGCCAGTGCGCCAGCTTGTCGTATCGCTCGCCCTGCGACGGGTCCTCGGTGTGCGCGCCAAGCCCCTGACTTTGCGCCAGATAAAACTGCCGGACCGGCAGTCGCAGCGACAGCATCGGCCAGGCGCCCTCGGTGGCGTCCGGCCAGCGCGGTTTGCCGGTGCCTCGCACCAGCGTCACGTGCGGCCGCCAGATCTTCGCGTCCGGCGGCAGGCCGGCGGCTCGCGCCATCTCGCCAAGATCCTGCGCCAGAGCGCTGCCGGCGCGCGGCACCTGGGCGGCGGTGGCCGCGATGATGCGCGCCTTGGGCCAGAACTCCAGCCGCTCGAACTGCAGGTCGAACGGTCGCGCGCGGATCGTGGCGGCGCTCGCTCGCAGCGCGCCGATCTGGCCTTGATCGACCGCGCCCAGAAAGCACAGCGTGACGTGCAGATCAGCCGCCGACAGCGTGCGACCGCCGGCCATCTGCAGCGGCAGCGCCGCCGCCTCGATCAGCCGCACGGCCCAGGTCTCCTCCGGCCAAAGTGCAAAGAACAGTCGGCGCGAGCGGCTCATGCCGCATCCTGCCCGGCGCAGCGCGCGATCAGCCGCAACGCCGTGGCGACCGCCGCGCGCCGGACGGCCTCGCGATCACCGGGAAATTGCTGTTGCTCGGCCAGCGGGGCGCTGCCGCGTCGCGCCAATGCCAGCCATACCAGGCCCACCGGCTTGTCGGAGCTGCCGCCGTCGGGGCCAGCGATGCCGGTGATCGCCAGCGCCAAGTCAGCGCCGCTGGTGTGCAGCGCGCCGGCAGCCATCTGCTCGGCGGTGGGCCGGCTCACCGCCCCGAAAGTGCGGATCACTTCCGCCGACACCCCGAGGGACTGCTCCTTGGCCTCGTTCGAGTAAGTCACGTAACCGCGCTCGAACCATTGCGAGCTGCCGGCGATGTCAGTCAGGCATTTGGCGAGCCAGCCGCCGGTGCAGGATTCGGCGCAGGCGACGCGCCAGCCCGCGGCCAACAGCCGTGCGCCAGCCTGCTCGGCCAGCGTGCGCAGCACCGGATCGCTGTTATCACCAAAATTGCCGGCTGTGTGGGTCGACATCGCTCCAATCCCGTCTGAGTCCTCCAATCTTAGCGCGTGGAAAAGCCGTACACTGCGCCCACCGTGAGCGCCGATTCCATCGACGTCTTCGGCGCTCACACGCCGATGATGCAGCAGTACCTGCGCATCAAAGCGCAGCATCCGGACATTCTGTTGTTCTACCGGATGGGCGATTTCTACGAGCTGTTCTACGACGACGCCCGCCTGGCGGCGGCCCTGCTCGACATCGCCCTGACCAGTCGCGGGCAGTCGGCCGGTGCGCCGATCCCGATGGCGGGGGTACCGGTCCACAGTGTCGAGACCTATCTGGCGCGTCTGGTGCGCCGCGGTCAATCGGTGGCCATCTGCGAGCAGATGGGCGATCCGGCCAAATCCCGCGGCCCGATGGAACGACAGGTGGTGCGCGTGCTCACCCCCGGCACCGTGACCGATGAGGCGTTGCTGGAGCAGCGGCGCGAGACCTTGCTGGCCGCGCTGCTGACCGAGCGCGATCGCTTCGGCCTGGCGTGGCTGGAGCTGTCCTCGGGACGCTTCAACGTGCTGCAGTCCGAGGACAGCGATGACATCGACGCCGAGCTCGAGCGGCTGCATCCGGCCGAACTGCTGCTGTCCGAAGAACAGGCCCGCGATATTGTGGCGCACTGCCGGGCGCCCCCGGTGGTGCGCACGCGCGCGCCGTGGCATTTTGAGCTTGCCAGCGCCTCGCGGCTGCTGACCGATCAGCTCGGCACGCTGGATCTCAAGGGCTTCGGGGTCGACGAGCTGCCACTGGCGATCCGGGCCGCCGGCGCGCTGCTGCAGTACGTACGCGACACGCAGCGCTCGGCCGTGCCGCACATCCGTGCCATGCGGGTCGAGGAGCGCTCCGAGTCCTTGGGACTGGACGCGGCCACGCGTCGCAACCTGGAGCTGGACACCAGCCTGTCGGGCAACGAGACGGCCACGCTGTTCACGCTGCTGGACACCAGCGTCACGCCGATGGGTTCGCGCACACTGCGGCGCTGGCTCAACCGCCCCGTGCGCGCGCAGGCACTGCTGCGCGAGCGCTATCACGCGATCGGGGCGCTGGCCGAATCGCGCCGCTATGAGCCGCTGCGCACGCGGCTCGCCGACATCGGCGATCTGGAGCGCATCCTGGCGCGCATCGCACTGCGCTCGGCCCGGCCGCGCGACCTGGTGCAGCTGCGGGCCGCGCTGGCGGCGGCCCCGGACGTGCGCACGACGCTCGCCGCGTTCGACTCCCCGGCACTGCGCTCGTTGCACGCGCACATCGGCGAGCACCAGGACGAACAGCAGCTGCTGACGCGCTCGATCGCGGCCGAGCCCTCGCACCTGGTGCGCGACGGCGGCGTCATCGCCGCCGGTTACGACCCGCAACTGGATGAGCTGCGTCTGATCGCCGGCAACACCGACGAGTTCCTGCTCGAGCTGGAGCGACGCGAACGCGAGCGCAGCGGCATCGGGAATCTGAAATTGGGATTCAACCGGGTGCAGGGCTTCTACATCGAGGTGTCACGGGCGCAGGCCGAGCGCGTGCCGGCCGACTACCTGCGCCGACAAACGGTCAAGAACGCCGAGCGCTTCATCACGCCCGAACTCAAGGGCTTCGAGGACAAGGTGCTCGGCGCGCGCGAGCGGGCGCTGGCGCGCGAGAAGGAGCTATACGAGCTGCTGCTCACGCGCCTGATCGACGCGCTGCCGGGCCTGCAGCGAAGCGCGGACGCGCTCGCCAGCCTGGATGCGCTCTCGACGCTGTCGCAGCGCGCCGCCACGCTCGGATGGTCCGAGCCGACGCTGATCGCCGAATCGCGGCTGCTCATCGAGGCCGCGCGCCATCCGGTGGTCGAGAGCTGCATCGACGGCCCGTTCGTGCCCAACGACCTGACGCTGCACGAGCAGCGGCGCATGCTGATCATCACCGGGCCGAACATGGGCGGTAAGTCCACTTACATGCGCTCGATCGCGCTGCTGGTGGTGTTGGCGCATATGGGCAGCTTCGTACCGGCCGCGCGCGCCGAGATCGGCCCGATCGACCGCATCTTCACCCGGATCGGCGCGGCCGACGATCTGGCTGGTGGACGCTCCACGTTCATGGTCGAGATGACCGAGACCGCCAACATTCTGCACAACGCCAGCGCCCAGAGCCTGGTGCTGATGGACGAGATCGGCCGTGGCACCAGCACCTTCGACGGCCTGTCGCTGGCATTTGCGGTCGCGCGCGACATGGCCGAGCGGCTGCGCGCCTTCACGCTGTTCGCCACCCACTACTTCGAACTGACCTCGCTCGGCGATGACATCGATGGCTGTGCCAACGTGCATCTTGATGCCACCGAGCACGGCGATACGCTGGTGTTCCTGCACGCCGTCAAGGAAGGTCCCGCCAGCCGCAGCTATGGGCTGCAGGTGGCGCAGCTGGCCGGGGTACCGCGCAGCGTCATCGGCGAGGCGCGCCGCTACATGGCGCAGCTCGAGGCCGGCAGCCTGACGGCGCCGCTCGCATCGACCGGGCCGCAGCCGGACTTGCCGCTGTTTAGCGACGCGCCCGTGATCGCGCCACCGCTGCCCGCGCCGATGCCGGTGGATGACTTAAGACGGCGCCTGGCGCAAATCGATCCGGATCAGCTCAGTCCGCGCGATGCGCTGGCACTGCTGTACGAGTTGCAACGCCTGGCCCAGCCCTCAGGCCCATAGGATTTCAGGAGTCCAACCATGCGCCACGACCGCAGCGCCCTTGGCTTGATCAGTTCAATTACCCTGACTACCGCCTTGTGCCTGTCGGGCCCGCACTCGATAGCGGCAGACGCATCGCCGCCCGTTCGGTTGCTGGCCGTGCATTGCGGGCATCTGCTCGATCCGGTCGCCGGCGTCATGCTCGGTGCCACCACAGTCGTGATCGACGGCAAACGCATTCGCGCGGTGACGCCCGGTGATCAGACGCCCGCCGGCGCCGAGACGATCGACCTGTCGAGCCAGACCTGCCTGCCCGGACTGATCGACAGCCACACTCACCTGACCGACCAGACCAGTCCGAGCGAATACCTCGATAAGTTCCACTGGGACCCGGCCGACTACGTCGTCCGAGCGCCGACCTACGCGCGTCGCACGCTGCTGGCCGGATTCACCACGGTGCGCAACGTCGGTGATCATTTCAACGAATCGGTGGCGCTGCGCAATGCCATCAACGCCGGATTTCTGCCCGGTCCGCGCATATTCACCGCCGGCAAGCCAATCAGCACCACCGGTGGACATGCCGACGAAACCAACGGCTACCGGATGGACCTGGCCGGCGATCCCGGCGTGCTTCAGGGCATCATCAATGGCCCCGAGGATGCCGCCAAGGCGGTGCGCCTGCACTACAAGCTCGGCGATGATCTGATCAAGATCATGCCCTCAGGCGGCGTGCTGGATGAGAGCGCCAGCGCCGACAATGCGCAGATGACCCTGGAGGAGATCAAGGCCATCGTGACGACCGCGCACGACTACGGCTTCACCGTGGCGGCGCATGCGCACGGCGCCGAAGCCATTCGCCGCGCGGTGCTCGGCGGTGTCGACTCGATCGAACACGGCACCTTCATGAACGAAGAAGACATGCGGTTGATGAAGCAGCACGGCACCTGGTACGTGCCGACGATCATCGCCGGCGATTTCACGATGCACAAAGCGCAGGTTCCGGGCTATTACCCGCCGCAGGTGGCCGCCAAAGCGATTGCCGTCGGTCCGGTGCTTATCGCCACCGCCGGCCGCGCCTATAAGGCCGGCCTCAACATCGCCTTTGGCACCGATGCTTCGGTCTACCCGCACGGCCAGAACGCACACGAGTTCGAGCTCATGGTAAAGGCAGGCATGCCGCCGCTGTTCGTATTGCAGGCCGCGACCACGCATGCCGCGCAGCTACTCAAGCATGACAAGGACATCGGCAGTGTGACCGCAGGAAAATTCGCCGACCTGGTGGCGGTACCGTCCAATCCGCTGGATGACATCAGCGTGATGCGACATGTCAGCTTCGTGATGAAGGACGGCGTGGTCTATAAGCGCGACGGTCAGGCCATCGACACCGACGTGCAGCCGCCGTACGACGCGCCGTAACGCGCTTAGCGGCGCGCGCTCATTTCAGTTGCGTCTGAACCTTCTGCAGGCCGGCTCGGGCGCACTCCTCGTCCTTGGCGGAAGGCTCGGCGCCGCTGACACCCACCGCGCCGAGCAGCTCGTGCCCGGCCACGATCAGCACGCCGCCGGCCCAGGTCACGTAGTTGCCCGAGTCGGCGGCATAGCGCGCGGCGAGCGCCGGATCCGACTTGATCGCCGCCGCCACCTCGCCCGAAGGCATGTTGAATTTGAGCGCGGTGTTGGCCTTGCGGTAGGCAGTGTAGGCGTGCGCGCCGCCGGTGTCGTCAGCGACGTAATACAGCTTGGGCGTGCCGGCGGCATCCAGCACATCGACACCGACGTGAAAGCCCTTGCACGCGAGCACGATGGCCCGCGCCAAGTCGATCGCGACATCGATCGGCACGCTGCGTGCCACCACATCCGGCGGACGCGGCGTTCCGGGTGGCGGTCCGCCCGGCATGCCCGGCAGCGGACCCGGCGGCGGTCCGTTGGCGTTACCCGGGTGGCTCAGATCCGGCGGCGCCTGCGCCTGCGCGCTGACCAGCGCCAGGGCGGCTACGATCGAGAAAATTACCGTGCGCGCTTGCATGCGCTGACTGTACCGTGCTCACGCTGCTCCGGCGATGGAGCTTGTTGATGTGTGCCATTGCTAGCGTCAATGCCTGCGCCGATGGCTACTGCAACTTCAGCTCCATGCGCACCTGGGTGTCGCTGCCGGCGCCGGATTCGCGATCGGTGAGGAATACCCGCTCCGGCGGCAGGTCCTTGTCGGCCAGTACCGCGGCCTGCACGGCGTCGGCGCGCGCGCGACCGAGGGTCGCGCGCTGATCGGCGGTCGCCTTGAACTGCGGCAGCAACTCCTGCTCGAGCCAGGCGATGCGCGCCGCATCCGGGTCGGCGCCGCCACTGTCCGCCGGGTATTGCGGGTCACTCTGAAATTTCTGTTTATAGATCGTCGCCAGCGCACGCAGTCGCGGCGAGGCCGGGCCCGAAGGCTTGCCGCCACTGGCTGCACGGCCACTGCCGGAACGCGGGTTGGGCGCCGCCGCCTCACCGAGCGCGCTGACCGCCTGCTCCAATGCCGCGTGCGCCAGTGCGGCGTCGTCCGAGGCATTGACCGCATGCAGCGGAATGTCGAGCTTGAGCTGCGGCCGCTCGACCAGCGCCTTGGACAGCTTGCCAAGCTTCTGCGCTTCGCTGTCGGCAACCACCGCCGCGCCAGCCGGGAAATCGATGTACGACAGCTCATGGCCGCCGCCGAACAGTGAGCCGAGCGCCGCAAACGGTGCGGTCACCACCTTGGTGATCAGATTGACGAACACCTTCCAGATGATCGGCCCGAGCTTGAACTGCGGATCATCGATGCTGCCATTGACCGGCAGATCCAGGTCGATGACGCCGTTGCGATCCTTCAGCAGCGCCACCGCCAGTTTGACCGGCAATGACACCGCCTGCTTGCTCTCGGTGGCCGGGCCGAATTCGAGCTGATCGATCACCACGTGATGACTGGCCTGCAGCTTGCGATTGTCGATGTGGTAGTGGATATCGGTCGACAGCTTGCCCTGGGCGATGCTGTAGCCGGCAAACTTGCCGGAATACGGGTTGAACGTGGTCAGCTCGATGTTGTGGAAACTCATGCCGATATCGGTGAACACCGTCGGCGCGAACGGCGCCAGCTGCCCCTTGATCTGCACCGGCGCGTAGCGGTCGACACTGCCGTCGATCGACACCTGCGCGCGCGACTTCGGATCAGACGACAGTCCGGTGACCGTCCCGTGCAGTCCGAGCATCGCCACCGAAAAATTCGGCTCGACCGTGTGATCGGTGAAATCGGCCGCGCCGTCGCGAATCTCGACGCTGCGGATCCGGATCGGCATCGACGGTGCACTGCTGGTCGAGGCCGCGGCGGGTGGCTCGGGGTTTGCGGCCTTCGACTTGCGGGAATGCTTGTCCGGTTTGGTATCGGCCAGCTTGGTCGGTGGCGTCTCGGTCGGCAGTGCGCCGGCCTTGGCCCCGGCTGGATGCAGAATCTCGGCCACGTTCAAGCTGCCGTTGGCACCGATGATCACCCGGCCGTAGGCACCGACGGTGCGCACCTGATCGACATCCAGTGCATTAGGATCGAGCTGAAATTTAATGCCGACCAGCTGCAGCGCCTTCCAGGTGATGAAGTCGGCGTTACTGACGTTGTCGCGCGTTGCCAGGTCGCTGAGATCAACGCCGCCACTGAGCTTGAGGTGCGCCTGCCCCTTGGCCGGCGCGCCGTTGTAAGCCAGCTGCAGTTTCGCGCCCAGGCGGCCGCGGTACAGCGTCATGGCGGTCTGCTGCGACAGGTACGGCTGCAGCGGCGGCAGATCGAATTCCTTGAGCTCGGCGTTGACGCTCGCGGACAGCGGCGACAGCGTCAGCGAGCCATCGCCGTGCAGCTTGCCGGTGGTTCCGAGGCCGGTGTCGAGCGCGAACTTCAGCGGCTGTGTGCCATCGCTGGAGTAATTCTCGACGCTAAGATTGAGGGGTGCGACCTTGAGTTGCAGCACCGGCTTGACGCTGCGGTCCTCGGCCTCGATGTCGGCGGCGTCGATCGACAGCCGTGCCAGCGTGATCTTGAAGGCGGCCCCGCTCGAGGCGGTGTCGGTGGCCGGGGCGGCAGCGGCCGGTGCCGCGGCCGGTGTTGCCGGGCTCGCCGCCGCCTGAGCTGAGGTCAGGTGCAGCAGATTGAGACTGCCATCGGCCTCGCGCCACAGCTGCAACACCGGCTTTTCCAGCTTGACCTGCGCGATGCTGACGGTCCGGGCCGGCAACGCGATGACGGTATCGGCGACGTCCAGTTCCGGCAGCTGAATCCACGGCGAACTGCCGCCGGCGGCGGCCGGCCCCTTGGGCGATATCGCCAGGCTGTGCACCTTCAGACTCGGCAGCGTCAGCGCCAGGCTGCTGTCGCCTGAAGCGACCACCCGATAGCTGCCCTTGAGATCCAGGCTGCCGCTGCTCAACGCGAACGGCAGTGCATCGCCGAGGTAGGACGCTATGGTCGCGACCTTGATGCTGCTGAGCGAGAAATCGCCAGTGGATCCGAGCGGCTGCACCGCGAACTCCCCGGACCAGTCGAGCTGCTCGCCGGCGCCGGTGGCGGCGGCGAAGTGATAGCGATTCTCGAAATTCAGCTGGGTGCGAAAGTCGCTCAACGAGAATTCGATCGGGCTCAAGGTGGCGCTGAACGGCTGGGCGCGGCTGCGATCCTGGAAATGGACCTGGCCGGCGCTGACCGACAGCGCACCGATGCGCAGCGCCGGCACCGAGTTGGCTTTCGGCGGCGGTTTCGGACTGGGCGCCGACGGCGGCGCCAGCTTGGTCAGATTGAGCGAGCCATCGCGAGCCACCAGCGCGGTCACCACCGGCGCCTCAAGCCGCACCTCGGACAAGGTCCAGGCCCGATGCAGCAGCGAGGCCACAGCGCTGAACTCGACCTGAAACGAGGCGAAGCTGACCAGCGGCGATCCGTCGGCCTCGGTCAGCCGCAGATCGCGAATGACGGTCTTGAACGTGAACGGATTGAAGCTGACAGCGCCGATCGTCAGTTGTCGGCCCAGATTGCGCTGGACGTAGCGAATCGCCTGGGTGCTGGCCAGGTACGGCACCAGCAGGAATCCGGCCAAGGTATAGAGCAGCAGCAGCCCGACCACGATGGCCACGCCCAGCCGGTGCGCGCGCAGCCAGCGCAGCGGTCGGTCGGCCGGCTCGTTACCGTCCGAAACATCCATATTCGAGAAAACTCCCCGCCTCACGGGCGACCCGTGCCGACCACAGCATGCCTGAATGCGTGCTCGGCACCGTCAGAAACTCGGTGGCGCCGCTCAGATGCGTCTCGGACACCGCCACCACCCCGTCATTGGCCTCGCCGAAGCTCAGCAGCAGGCGCGCCAGGCCCACCGGGATGGTGCCGGCGATGATGCCAAGTTCGCGCCCGACATCCCAGCGCCGCGGATGCTCCGACAGCAGTTCTTCGGCGCAGGCCGCCCCCAGCAGCCGCCGCCCCCAGCGTCGCTGCGCCAGATGGCGGGCGGCGCGTGAACCGGCGGCCGGCGTGCCGATAAACACCACCCGCCCGGGTCGTGCCGGCGGGTAGCGCTCCAGACAACGCTGGATCAACAGGCCCCCGAGGCTGTGACCGAGCAGGTGCACCTGCGGTGCCTCGATGGCGGCGATGGTATCGCGCAGTTTGATGAGAATCTGGGCCAGCGGTGGCTGCATCGATGAGTAGGCAAACACCTGCGGCAGCAAGCCGCGCTGGCGCGCGAGTCGGTGCCGCAAGCCCAGGGACTCCACCCCGTTCATCCACAGCCCATGGACGTAGACCACGGCGGCGGCTGTCATCGGCGGCTCCCGACGGCTCGCTGCGCTTCAGGTCGGAGGGGGTGTGCGCAGCCGGATGTGCAGCTCGCGCAGCTGCGCCTCGGCGATCTCGGTGGGCGCGTCGGTCATCAGATCAGCCGCCGTCTGGGTCTTCGGAAAGGCGATCACGTCGCGGATACTGTCGGTGCCGGCCATCAGCATGGCCAGACGGTCGAGCCCGAAGGCAATGCCGCCGTGCGGCGGCGCGCCGTAGCGCAAGGCATCCAGCAAAAAGCCGAACTTGGCGCGCGCTTCCTCGGCACCGATGCCGAGCAGACTGAATACCTCCGACTGCATCTCCTCGCGAAAGATACGCACCGAGCCGCCGCCGGCCTCGGTGCCGTTGATCACCAGGTCGTAGGCGCGCGCCAGGCAGCCGCCCGGATCGGCGCGCAGCGCGGCCGGATCATCGGTCTGCGGCGAAGTGAACGGGTGGTGCATCGCCGCCCAGCGCTTGGCGTCCGCGTCCCATTCGAACATCGGGAAATCGACCACCCACAGCAGCCGAAAGCCCGGCGCCACCAGCTTCAGATCCTGCGCCACCTTCAGCCGCAGCGCGCCGAGCGCATCGGCCACGACCCGGGCGCTGTCGGCGCCAAAGAACACCAGGTCATTGTCGGCGGCACCGGTGCGCTCGAGGATGCCATTGAGCGCCGCATCACTCAGGAATTTGATGATCGGCGACTGCAGCCCGTCGCGACCGCGAGCGCGCTCGTTGACCTTGATGTAGGCCAGCCCCTTGGCACCGTAGCGGGCCACGAAGGCGGTGTAGTCATCGATCTCCTTGCGTGTCAGTGCGCCGCCGCCGGGCACCCGCAGCGCCGCCACCCGGCCGCCGGCATCGCGCGCCGGTGCCGAGAACACCTTGAACTCGCACTCGCGCACCAGGTCCGCCACGTCCACCAGCTCGAGCGCCACCCGCAGATCGGGCTTGTCCGAGCCGTAGCGACGCATGGCCTCGTGATAGCTCAAGCGCACGAACGGCTGCGGCAGTTCCACGCCCAGCACTTCGCGGAACAGCGTCGCCGCGAGGCCCTCCATCAGCTGCATGATCTGGTCCTGAGTCAGGAACGAGGTCTCGATGTCGAGCTGGGTGAACTCCGGCTGGCGCTCGGCGCGCAGATCCTCGTCGCGGAAACAGCGCACGATCTGGTAGTAGCGCTCGAAGCCGGCGATCATCAGCAGCTGCTTGAAGATCTGCGGCGACTGCGGCAGCGCGAAGAATTTGCCCGGATGGGTGCGACTTGGCACCAGATAGTCGCGCGCGCCCTCGGGGGTGGCCTTGGTGAGCATCGGCGTCTCGATGTCGACGAAGCCCTGCGTGTCCAGATAAGAGCGCATCGAGCGCGTGATCCGGTGCCGCAGCCGCAGCCGCTGACTCATCTGCTCGCGCCGCAGGTCGAGATAGCGATAGCGCAGCCGCACCTCTTCGCTGACCTCCTCGTCGAGCTGGAACGGCAATGGCTCGCAGCGATTCAGCAGCTCCAGTTCGCTGGCGATGATCTCGATGCCGCCGGAGGCGAGATTGGGGTTGACGGTGCCGTCCGGGCGCATCCGCACGCTGCCGCGCACCCGCACCACGAACTCGTTGCGCAGCTTCTCGGCGTTAACGAACATGGCCTGCTGCTCGGGGTGGAACACCACCTGCACCAGTCCCTCGCGGTCGCGCACGTCGACGAAGATCACGCCGCCGTGATCGCGGCGCCGGTGCACCCAGCCGGCGACCGCAACGCTGGCGCCGATCAGCTGCTCATTGACCTGTCCGCAGTAATGGCTGCGCATCAGCGTGCCGCCGCGTCGGTTAACGAGGCTGGCGCCGGCGGTACCACCACACCCAGCGTCACGATCATCTTCAGCGCCGCATCGATGCTCATGTCGAGCTCGATGGCCTGCGAGCGCGGCACCATCATGATGAAGCCGGAGGTCGGATTCGGCGTGGTCGGTACGAACACGCACACCTGCGGCTCACCGCCGGTCAGGGAGCTGACCTGCGGCACATCGCCGGCGGTCTGAAAGCCGATGCTCCAAATTCCGGCGCGTGGAAACTCGATCAGCATGACCTTCTTGAACGAGCTGCCCTTGTTCGACAGGATCGTGGTCGAGAAGCTCTTCACGCCGCCATAGACCGCGCGCACGAACGGGATGTGGCTCATCAGCTCTTCCCACCATCCCACCACGCTGCGGCCGACGATGTTGCCGACCAGCACCCCGGTGCACAGCAACACCAACAGCGCCAGCACCGCACCGAAGCCCGGGATGTGGACCCCGAACAGCACATCCGGCCGCAGCGACGGCGGCAGCAGCAGCAGCAGTTCATCCACCAGGTCGAGAATGAAGCGCAGCACCAGCACGGTGACCAGAATCGGGATCCAGACCAGTAGCCCCGCGATCAGATAGCGACGCACAAAGCGCCGTGCGGTTTCCCCGGTCAACGGCCGCCCCGGCGCCGGCTGCTCTTGCGGCGCGCCGGCCGGCTGCTCTTGCCACGCGCGCTCTTGCGGCTGGCGCGGGTCTTGGATGCCGGCGCGTGCCGTCCGCCCTTACCCGCACCCGACTCCTTGGACTCGGACTTGCTGTCCGACTTGCTGTCGGGTTTGCCTTCGGACTTGGCGTCGGTAGCTGCGGCGGCGGGGGCTTCAGCCTTGGCGTCCGGCTTGGCCGCGTCCTTGGCCGGGGCTTCGTCCTTGTCGGCCGCTACCAGGTTGCGCTTGTTCTCGGCGTCAGACTTGAAGTCGGTCTCGTACCAGCCCGATCCCTTGAGGCGGAACACCGGCGCCGACACCAGTTTCTTGAACGTGTTTCGGCCGCACGACGGGCACTTCTTCAGCGGCCGATCGCTGATCTTCTGCATGACCTCGGCGTAGTAGCGGCAATTGCTGCATTCGTATTCGTAAAACGGCATATCTTCCCGGGGATTAAGCTAGCGTGTAGCGAATCGATTATAGACGCCGGCACCCTCAGCCATAGCGGATTACGCAGCGCAGCGGCAGCTCGTGCCAGACGAATTGCGGCACCAGGCACAGATCGATCAGCGCCGCGAGTCCGACCACCTGGTAGCCCGCCAGCAGCGCCAGCTCGGCGGCGGCACGCATGGTGCCGCCGGTGGCCAGCACATCGTCGATCAGCGCCACCCGGCCGTGACCCGACTGCACCTCCAGCACGGCGCTGCCGTATTCGAGCGCGTAGCCGGCCGACACCACCGGCGGCGGCAGCTTGCCCTGCTTGCGGATCGGCACGAAACCCTTGCCCCGGCGCGCCGCCAGTCCGGCCGCCAGGATGAAGCCGCGCGACTCGATGCCGGCCAGCGCATCGAGGTCGCGCCACTCGGCCTCGCTGAACAAGGCTTCCATCGCGTCCAGCGCCGGCTGGAAATGCTTGCGCAGCAGCGGCGTGATGTCGCGAAAAAGAATGCCGGGCTTGGGGAAATCCGGCACATCGACAATCTGACTCTTGAGGTCGATGGGCGATCGGTCCATGGCGAAAGTATTCCCTATCGTCCGATCGCTCTCAACGCCGGCGCGTGGGCCGGCCGCCGCTATCAGGAGCCGACCGCTCGCATGTCGCGTTTACGCTCGAATACCAGCTCGCTGCCGCGGACGCTGACCCGCACCCGGTCGCCCGGGCCGAACTCGTTGCGCAAAATGCGCTGCGCCAGCGGGTTCTCGATCTGCTGCTGGATCGCGCGCTTGAGCGGCCGGGCCCCGTACACCGGGTCGAAGCCGGCCTCGCCGATCAGGTCGCGCGCCTTGTCGTCCAGGTCGAGCTCGATGTTGCGCTCGAGCAGCCGCCGGCGCAGATAGCCGATCTGGATCTCGACGATGGCGCGAATCTGCTCGGCGCCGAGCGGATGAAATACCACGATATCGTCGACGCGGTTGATGAACTCGGGCCGGAAATGCTGCTGCACGGTCTCCATGACCGCGGTCTTCATGCGCTGGTAGTTGCGTTCGCCGGCCAGCTCCTGGATCTGCTGTGATCCCAGGTTCGATGTCATGACGATCACGGTGTTGCGAAAGTCGACGGTTCGGCCCTGACCGTCGGTCAGGCGGCCATCGTCGAGCACCTGCAGCAGCACGTTGAACACGTCCGGATGCGCCTTCTCGATCTCATCGAGCAGCACCACCGCGTACGGACGGCGGCGGATCGACTCGGTCAGGTGGCCGCCCTCCTCGTAGCCGACGTAGCCGGGAGGCGCGCCGATCAGGCGCGCGACCGAGTGCTTCTCCATGAACTCGGACATGTCGATGCGCACCAGCGCCTCTTCGGTATCGAACAGGAACTCCGCCAGCGCCTTGCACAGCTCGGTCTTGCCGACACCGGTGGGTCCGAGAAACATGAACGAGCCGTTCGGGCGCCGCGGATCCGACAGTCCGGCGCGCGAGCGCCGGATGGCGTCGGAAACGATGCGCACGGCTTCGTCCTGGCCGACCACGCGCTTCTCCAGCGCCTCCTCCATGCGCAGCAGCTTTTCCTTCTCGCCCTCGAGCATCTTCGACACCGGGATGCCGGTCCACTTGGAGACCACGTCGGCGATCTCCTCCTCGGTGACGCTATTGCGCACCAGCTGCGACGGCGCCTGCTCGGCGCGCTGCGCCTGCGCCAGTCGCTTTTCGAGTTCGGGAATGCGGCCGTATTGCAGTTCGGCCATGCGCGACAGATCGCCCTTGCGCCGCGCCTGTTCCATCTCCAGCCTTAGCTGCTCGAGTTCTTCCTTGATCTTGGCCGCGCCCTGCAGGGTCGCCTTCTCGGCCTTCCAGACCTCTTCCAGATCGGCGTACTCCTTCTCCAGGCCGCCGAGCGTGCCGCGCAGCGTCGCCAGGCGCGCCTTGGAGGCGGCGTCCTCCTCTTTCTTGAGCGCTTCCTGCTCGATCTTGAGCTGGATGATGCGTCGCTCGAGCCGGTCCAGCACCTCGGGCTTGGAGTCGATCTCCATGCGGATGCGGGCGGCCGCCTCGTCGATCAGGTCGATCGCCTTGTCGGGCAGTTGCCGGTTGGTGATGTAGCGATGCGACAGCGTGGCGGCGGCCACGATCGCCGGATCGGTGATCTCGACCTTGTGGTGAACCTCGTAGCGCTCCTGCAGTCCGCGCAGGATCGCGATCGTGTCCTCGACGCTCGGCTCATCCACCATCACGGTCTGGAAGCGCCGCTCCAGTGCCGCGTCCTTCTCGATGTACTTGCGATATTCGTCCAGTGTGGTGGCGCCCACACAGTGCAGCTCGCCGCGCGCCAGCGCCGGCTTGAGCATGTTGCTGGCATCCATCGAGCCTTCGGCGCGGCCGGCACCGACCATGGTATGCAGCTCGTCGATGAAGACGATGATCTGTCCTTCCTGCTTGGCCAGGTCGTTCAGCACCGCTTTGAGTCGCTCCTCAAATTCGCCGCGGAATTTTGCGCCGGCGACCAGCGAGCCCATATCCAGAGCCAGGATGCGCTTGTTCTTCAGGCCCTCGGGCACCTCGCCGTTGACGATGCGCTGCGCCAGCCCCTCAACGATCGCGGTCTTGCCGACACCGGGCTCACCGATCAACACCGGGTTGTTCTTGGTGCGCCGCTGCAGCACCTGGATTGTGCGGCGGATTTCATCGTCACGCCCAATCACCGGGTCGAGCTTGCCGGAGCGCGCCCGCGCGGTGACATCGACCGTGTACTTCTCCAGCGCCTGGCGCTTCTCCTCGGCCGCTGGGTCATCCACCTTGTCGCCGCCACGCACCTCGTCGATCGCCTTCTCGATGGCTGCGCGGGAAGCCTTAAGATCCTTTAAGGCCTTGCCGAGCGCGCCGCGGTCCTCGAGTGCCGCCAGCACGAACAGCTCACTCGGGATGAACTGATCGCCGCGCTGCTGCGCCAGCTTGTCGGTGACGTTGAGCAGCCGCCCCAGGTCGTTCGATCCCTGCACATCACCGCCATGGCCCTCGACCTTCGGCAGATGATCGATGATGTGGGTGAGCGAGGCGCGCAGACGATTGATGTCGACCCCGGCCTTCACCAGCAGCGGCCGCACGCCGCCGCCCTCGGAGTCGAGCATCGCCAGCAGCAGGTGCGCAGGCTCAATGAACTGATTGTCGCGACCGACGGCGAGCGACTGGGCATCGGCCAATGCGGCCTGAAAGCGGCTGGTGAGTTTGTCCATGCGCATAGCGGCTTGACCCGTGATTTTTAAGGGAAATTGGTTTGGGATCGCTTCATCTTGTGTGGGGCCAGTACTAAGAAATTCAAGACCCTGGACGCTACCTCGAGGCGCTCTTAGCCCTTCAGGGCAGCCACAGCTCGGCGACCGCAATCACCGCCACGCCGCAGCCGATCAGCAGTACCTGGGCGGCGCCGGCCCGCAGCTCCACCCGGCGGTGCAGCCCCGGGATCAGGTCGGCCACCGCCACGTAGATCAGCGAGGCGGCGGCCACCGAGATCGCGTAGGGCAGCACGTCCAACGTGCGGCGCAGCGCCAGGTAACCTGCCAGGCCGCCGATGATCGAGGTCAGGCTGCTGGCGGCGTTGAACCACAGCGCCCGGCTCGGCCGCATGCCCGCGTGCAGCAGCACCGCCAGGTCGCCCAGCTCCTGCGGAATCTCGTGCGCGGTGATCGCCAGCGTGGTCACGATCCCCAGGCGCACGTCGGTCAGGAACGCCGCGGCGATCAGCACGCCGTCGAAGGCATTGTGGACGCCATCGCCGAACAGCACGATCCAGCCGGCGGCGCGATCGCGCTCGCTGGCACCGGGTGCGTGCAGCTGCGGCGCGTGGGTCTCGCAGCTCTCGGTATGACAGTGGCGCCACAGCACCAGCTTTTCCAGGATGAAGAACAGCGCGATCCCGGCCAGCACCGCCGCGCCGATCGCCTGGATGCGCCCCGGACCGACACTTTCGATCGCCTCGGGCAGCAGACCGATCAGGGCTGCGGCCAGCATCGCGCCGGTGGCAAAGCTGATCAGATGCGGCAGCAGGCGGTTACGACGCTGCTCGGACAGCAGCAGGAACACGCTCGCCAGCGCCGCGCTGAGCACACCGCCCAGAAAGGTGGCGGACAGGATCCAGACCAGGGTCATCGTTGTTGTTCCACTGTCGGGCTCACTCTAGCATCGATCCAGATCAGGGCAGCCGCGCGTCCGGTGACACCATCGCGCCGGAACGAATAGAACGAGTCGGCATCGGAGAACGTGCAACGTGGCCGGCCGTGCACCGACTGCACGCCCAGCGCCGCCAGCCGCTGCACGGCGAGCTGATGCAGATCGCATTGCCAGCGAGCGCGCGCATTGGCCGCAAAGGCGCGCTGCGCCTGCGGGTCGTGGCGGCAGAACGCGGTGCGCACCTCCTCGCCGACTTCGAAATGCGCCGGGCCGATCGCCGGGCCCAGCCACGCCAGCAGCGACTGCGGCGTGCCGCCGAGCGCGCGCACCGCCGCCTCGATCACGCCCCCCGCCAGCCCGCGCCAGCCGGCGTGCGCGATCGCCACGGCGCTGCCATCGGTGCGCGCCAGCAGCACCGGCAGGCAGTCCGCGACCAGCACCGACAGCACCCGTCCGGGCAGCTGGGTGACCGAGGCATCGCCGCGCGCACTCGTGTTGGGCGCTGCCGCGCCTGCGCCGATCTCATCGGCGCGCACCACCTCGGTGCCGTGTACCTGCGCCAGCCACAGCGGTTCGGACGGCAGCGTCAGCGCTTCGATCACGCGCCGGCGATTCTCCTGCACCGCGCGCGCCTCATCGCCGACGTGCGCTCCGAGGTTGAGCGACCTGTACGCGCCATTACTGACGCCGCCCGCGCGCAGTGTGAACACCGCCTGCACGCCGGGCGGTGCCGGCCAGTCGGCGCGCAGCACCGTCGCTGCGCTCATGTCAGGACCTGTCCGCGCGCAGCGCTGCCAGTAGCGCGCTCAGGTCGGCCGGCAGCGGCGCCTGAAACTTAAGCTCGCGTTCACTGTGCGGATGGCTCAACGTCAGACGTTCGGCGTGCAGCGCCTGTCGATGCAGGCCCTGCAGCGATGCGATCAGCGTCGCGCTGGCGCGCGCCGGCAATCGCGGTCGCCCGCCATACACCGGATCGCCGACCACCGGCAAGCCGACGTGCGCCAGATGCACACGAATCTGGTGTGTTCGACCGGTCTCGAGCTGTACCCGCAGCAGTGTGTGCAGGCGGAAGCGCTCCTCGATCCGATAGCTGGTGCGCGCCTCACGGCCGTCGCTGCGCACCGCCATGCGCGTGCGCTGGCTGCGATGACGCCCGATCGGCTGCTCGATGCGCGCGCCGCCGGTCGGCACGCCGTTCACCAGCGCCAGGTACTCGCGCCCGATCGCGCGCTCGGCCAGCATCGCCACCAGACGTGTGTGGGCCTCGGGCGTTCGCGCCACGATCAGAAGTCCGCTGGTGTCCTTGTCCAGCCGATGCACCAGACCGGCACGCGGCACGCGGGCCAGCGCCGGATCGTGCGCCAGCAGCGCATTTTGCAGCGTGTGGGCGCGATTGCCGGCGCCCGGGTGCACCACCAGTCCAGGCGGTTTGTTCAGCACCAGCAATGCGCGGTCCTGGTAGACGATGTCGAGCGGCAGCGGCTGCGCGGCCACGCCGGTCTCGGCCTCGAACTGCGCCTCGACCACGATCTGCTCGCCGCCGTGCATGCGCGCGCGCGCCACCGCGCTCTGGCCCTGAACACGCACGGCGCCGGTCCTGATCCAGCGTTGCAAGCGGGCGCGCGAATACTGCGGCAACGCAGCCGCCAGCGCCTGATCAAGACGCAGACCGGCCGCGGACGCAGGCAGCTGCAGGCTATGGGTCTGGAACTCGGGTGCCATCAGATCGGTCAGCTATACTGGAGCGACGGACAATCCAGCCTCTTGGGGTTCCTTACTTGAGTTCATCACCACGCGCGGCCCTGGGTCGGCGACAGCTCATGGGCGCGGTATTCCTGGCCGCGCTGACGTTGCTGAGCGGCTGCCATCTGCAGGCCAAGAAGCTGCGCAACGCGAACGCCGAGACGCTGTATGCCAATGCCCACAAAGCATTGAACAACAACGATTTCGAATATGCCATCAAGCAGTATGAAGCGCTGACTGCGCGCTTTCCATTCACCAACCAGGCCCGTCAGGCGCGGCTCGATCTGATCTACGCCTACTATCGCAAGGGCGAGAAGGAAACCGCGATCGACGCCGCCGATCAGTTCCTGCGCGAGAACCCGACCCATCCGCGGGTCGACTACGCCTGGTACATGAAGGGCATGATCTATTTTGAGCGCACGCCCTGGGCGGTCGAGCGCTTCTTCGGCGTCGACATGGCCAAGCGTCCGCCGACCGACCTGCAGAAATCAATCACCGCCTTCAGCACCGTGGTGACGCAGTACCCGCAGAGCGAATACGCGCCCGATGCGCTGCGGCGCATGACCTATCTGCGTAACCGCCTGGCCGAGTACGAGATCAACGTGGCGCGCTATTACGTGCGCCGGGGTGCCTACATCGCCGCCGCGCGCCGCGCCGAGGGCGTGGTCGAGCAGTACGACGGCGCCCCGTCCGAGCGCGAGGCACTGGCGATCATGCTCGAGTGCTATCGGCGGCTGGGATACACCGAGCTGGCCGCCAACGTCGAGCGTGTGTATCAGACCAACTATCCTGCCGGCAGCGAAAAGACGCCGGGCAAGGGCAAGCACTGGTGGCAGGTGTGGCGCCATTAGCGCGCCACGGCGCGGATGTTCAGCGTCGATAGCCGTTGGTGATCGGATAACGCCAGTCGCGGCCGAAGGCGCGACCGCTCACCCGCACCCCCGGCGGCGCCTGGCGACGCTTGTATTCGGCCCGCTTGACCATGTCGAGCACGCGCGACACCACGTCGCGCGGAAAACCACGCTCGCAGATCTCATCGACCGACAGGTCATCCTCAATGAACGCCTCCAGGATCGGATCGAGCAGCTCGTAGGCCGGCAGCGAATCGGTGTCCTTCTGCTCGTGCCGCAGCTCGGCGCTCGGCGCGCGCTCGATCACGCGCTCTGGGATCACCGGCGCCACCGAGTTGCGGTAGCGCGCCAGCCGATAGACCAGCATCTTGCTGCAGTCCTTGATCGGCGCGAAGCCGCCAGCCATGTCGCCGTACAGCGTGGCATAGCCGACCGCCATCTCGCTCTTGTTGCCGGTGGTCAGCAGGATGCGGCCGGTCTTGTTTGAGATCGCCATCAGCAACACGCCGCGACAGCGCGCCTGAATGTTCTCCTCGGTGGCGTCGGGCTCGCGACCGGCGAACTCCGGCGCCAGCGCCTCGAGCGTGGCCGAGAACATGTTTTCGATCGAGATCGAGCTCAGCTTCACGCCGAGCGTGCGCGCCTGCGCGGCGGCATCCTCGCGGCTCATGGCCGAGGTATAGCGCGACGGCATCATCACCGCCTGTACGCGCTCGGCGCCGAGCGCATCCACCGCGATCACCAGCGTCAGGGCCGAATCCACCCCGCCCGACAGCCCGATCACCGCGCCCGGAAAGCCATGCTTGGTCACGTAGTCGCGCACCCCGAGCACCAGGGCGCGATAGACGCTCTCCTCGTCGGACAGCTCGGGCGCGATGCTGCCGGGCAGCGGCACCAGCTGGCCGTCGCGGCGCTCAAAGTCAACGGCGTAGAGTCGATCACTGAAGCTTTCGGCGCGCATGACCAGCGCGCCGTGCGCGTCCATCGCGAATGAGTTGCCGTCGAACACCAGCTCGTCCTGGCCGCCGAGCAGATTGACGTACACCGCCGGCAGCCGCACATCGGCGATGCGCTCGCCCAGCACCTGCTCGCGCTCGCGCTGCTTGTGGATCTCGTACGGTGAGGCGTTGATGATCAGCAGCGCCTCGGCGCCCTGTGCCTTGGCGGCGCGCGCCGGCTGCGGTTCCCACGCGTCCTCGCAGATCAGGAGGCCCAGGCGCCAGCCATCAAACTCCACCACGGTCGCCTCACTGCCGGGGGCGAAGTAGCGCTTCTCGTCGAACACCTTGTAGTTGGGCAGCACCGCCTTGCGGTGTCGCGCCAGCTCGCGGCCGCCGCGCAGCAACACCGCCGAGTTGTAGATCAGGCCGTCGGCGTACTCGGGGAAGCCCACCATCACGCCGATCTCCGGCACCGCCTGGCTCAGCTCGGTGAGCGCGCGCTGAATCTGCAGTCGCAGGCCGCGATGAAACAGCAGGTCCTCGGGCGGATAGCCGCACAGCGTCAACTCCGGGAACAACACCAGATCGGCGCGCAGCGCATCGCGCGCGCGGCGCGACTCGGCGATCACCCGCTCCAGATTGCCGCGCACGTCGCCGACCAGCAGATCGATCTGCGCCAGCGCGATCCTCAGTTTGTCGCTTCGAGCCACCGGTGCACTGCGATCAACGCCGCCGCCGCGCGCTCCGGCTGCGCCTCAGGCTCGCGCGCTTTGCGGCCGCACGCTTTGAGGCCGGGCGCTTCGCCGCCGCGCGCTTGACGGCGGCGCGCTTGCGAGTCTTGCTGGGACGCGCCGCGGCTTTTCGCGCGCCAGGGCGTACCGGCGCTCGCGCCGGCGCGCGTGACGGCCGTGGCGCGCCGCGCGCACCCAGCAGTTCGGCCATCGCGCTGCCCAGCTCCGCCGGCGATTTCACCGTGCGCACCCGCGCCGCCTCGAGCGCGCGGTACTTGTCGGCCGCGGTACCCTTGCCGCCGGCGATCACCGCCCCGGCATGCCCCATGCGCTTGCCGGGTGGCGCGGTGACCCCGGCGATGTAGGCCACCACCGGCTTGGTCACGTAACGGCGGATGTGCTCGGCGGTCGCCTCTTCGTCCGAGCCGCCGATCTCACCGACCATGATGATCCCTTCGGTCTGCGGGTCACGCTCGAACAGCTCGATCACGTCGATGAAATTCATGCCGCGCACCGGATCGCCACCGATGCCGACACAGGTGCTCTGGCCGAGCGCGTTGTTGGTGGTCTGGAACACGGTCTCGTAAGTCAGCGTGCCGGAGCGCGACACAATGCCGACGCAGCCCTTGCGGTGGATGAACCCGGGCATGATGCCGATCTTGCATTCACCGGGGGTGATGATGCCCGGGCAGTTGGGCCCGATCAGGCGCGTGCCCGATCCGGACAGCGCCGCCTTGACGCGCACCATGTCGTTGACCGGCAGGCCCTCGGTGATGCACACCACCAGCTCGATGCCGGCATCGGCCGCTTCCAGTATCGCGTCGGCGGCGAATGGCGCCGGCACGTAGATCATGCTGGCGGTGGCGCCAGTGGAGCGCACCGCGTCGTGCACGGTATCGAACACCGGCAGCTCCAGGTGGCGCTCGCCGCCTCGGCCGGGGGTCACGCCACCGACCAGCTGGGTGCCGTAGGCGATGCACTGCTGCGAGTGAAACGTGCCCTGCTTGCCGGTGAAGCCCTGGCAGATCACGCGCGTGCGCTGGTTGACGAGAATGCTCATGGTGTCCTTGCAGCCTTAGGCGGCGTTGCGGGTCGCAGCGATGACCTTGCGGGCCGCATCGGTCAGGTCGGAGGCGGCGATGATCGAAAGTCCGCTCGCCGCCAGTCGCTCGCGTGCCTCGCGCGCGTTGGTGCCCTCCAGCCGCACCACCACCGGCACATTCACGCCGACGTTCTTGACCGCATTGATGACGCCGTCGGCGATCAGATCGCAGCGGACAATGCCGCCGAAGATGTTCACCAGGATCGCGCGCACCTGCGGGTTGGACAGGATCAGCTGAAATGCCGCGGTGACGCGCTCGCTGGTGGCGCCGCCGCCGACGTCGAGGAAGTTCGCCGGCCGGCCGCCGTGCAGCTTGATCAGGTCCATGGTCGCCATCGCCAGTCCGGCGCCGTTGACCATGCAGGCGATATTGCCGTCGAGCGAGACGTAATTCAGATCATGCTCGCTGGCGCGCCGCTCCATCGGGTCTTCCTGCCCGGGGTCGCGCAGCGCCGCCATGTCCTTTTGCCGGAACAGCGCGTTGGCTTCGATATCGAGCTTGGCATCGAGCGCCACCAGCGTGCCGGCGCGGGTCACGATCAGCGGATTGATTTCGATCAGGCTGGCATCGCGCTCGATGTAGAGCCGGTACAGCGCGCTGGCGATCGACTGAAACTGATCGACCTGCTTGCCCTTTAGCTTCAGAGCGAAGGCCAGCTGCCGGCACTGAAATCCCTGCAGGCCGGTGGCCGGATGGACCGTCACCGACAGGATGCGCTCGGGCGTGTCGTGCGCCACCTGCTCGATGTCCATGCCGCCGGCGGCCGAGGCCACCACGGCGATGCGCGAGCGCTCGCGATTGAGCGTCAGACTTAAGTACAGCTCGCGCTCGATGTCGGAACCGGACTCGACGTACACGCGCTCGATCGGCAATCCGGCCGCGCCGGTCTGCTTGGTGACCAGGCGTTCACCGAGCATCGCCGCTGCCGCGGCCCGCACCTGCTCCAGCTCGCGTGTCAATCGCACGCCGCCGGCCTTGCCGCGACCGCCCGCGTGCACCTGCGCCTTGACCACCCACACCTGTCCGCCTAGCGCCTGCGCCGCGGCCACCGCCTCATCGACGCTGGCGGCGACCCGGCCGTTGGGCACCGGCACGCCGTAGTCGGCCAGAATTTTCTTGGCTTGGTACTCGTGCAGGTTCATCCGCGACCATCCCAGCTGCGAAAAGCTGGCGATTGTCGCGGAAAGCGCCGCGACAGGCTACCGGGAAAGTTACTTCACGCTGTAGCCGCGGGCCTCAAGGCACGCGGTCATGGCGCGCTTGTACTGCTCGCGACGCGAGCCGGTCTCGGGCGCTGGTACACCGCCGCCCTGTTCGGTCGGATCAAAGCCGGTCTGATTCTTCGACCAGTCGTGGCACTCGTACTGGTCAGCCGACTGCTGTTCCTTGGTCTGGCCGTTCTTCGGATAGATATAGAAGTCGCTGGCGCTGGCGGCAGGCGGCGCGCCCGGCGGCTGATCGGCCCCGGCCGGCGCATCGACCACCTCATAGCCACTGTTGGCCGGCGCCCAGCGGTAATAGACGTTGTCGGCGTAGTAGTACGGCACGCCGCCGAACCACACCGTGGTGTAGAACGGTGGCAGCGCATTGATATAGAGCCCGACCGGCGGTCCGGTCACCACGAATCCGTACGGCCCGGGCGCGTACCAGATGCCGCCGGAGAAATAGAAGCGGCTGCCATGGTAGTAGTACGGCCGATAGCCGCCGGGCAGCGTGCGCACCACCGCGCCGCGTTGCGGATAGTAATGACCGTGGTTATAGCGGCCGTCGAGCACTTCGCCGCGCGGCGCGACGCGCGCGCGCTCCACCGGATGGCGATCATCGGCGTAACCGGGCGATGCCAGAGCGAGCGTCAGGCCCGAGACAGCAGCCAGCGCCAGCCAATATCTAGAGGTGCGAGTCATGGGGGATTGAACCTCAGGCAGTCTTGTAGCCGCGCGCATCCAGGCAGGCGCTGATCGCGCGCCGATAATTGGCGGCCGCCTGCGCGTTCTGCGCGTAATTTCGATCCAGATGGGCCTGTTCGGCATTGGCCTGCGCCTGCGCGTTGGCATCGCTGGCGGTACCGACCGCGGCGCCGGTGATGCCGCCAAACACGGCGCCGATACCGGCGTCGCGCGGGCCGGCGATCGCCGCGCCCAGAATGGCTCCGGCAATCGCACCGACCGCGGTGCCGGCTCCGGGCGGATTGGCCGGCTCGACCATCACGCGTTCACCGGGGGGGATTCCGGGCCGGCTGGGATCAAATCCAGTTTGCTGCACCGCCCATACGTGACACTCGTAGCGATCGCGTTCCAGCTGCTCCGGGCTCTGGCCCTGGGCGGGATAAACCATGATGCGCGGAGCCACGGGCTGCTCGGCCACCACGGTGCGTCGGGGCGGGGGCGCCTCACACGCTGCTAGCAGTATGGCAAGGCCGAGAATCGACCCGATTCGCAGTTTAAGTCGCTGATTAGTCATATGCTGCATGGTAACGACCTGGGTTTTCAAAGGTTGACATGGGGGCCGTGAACGCGCCCTGAACCTTCATCGCCATCAGTGACTTAGAGTAAGGCCAGCGCCGACAGTTTCAATGCCAGCTTGCGGTCAGACATGTCCCCGCCGGAGCCGATGAGCGCGCCCGGCGCCGCCCCGGCGGCGCCTGCGACGGCGCCCACCGGATCAGTGTCCGCCGCGGCCTCGCCGCTGATCGCCGGGGGCGCGGACCCGGCCGCCGCCGGCCAAGCCGCCCCGGGCGGTGACCTGGCGTGGCGCGTGGTCGGGCTGGCCAACATCTACCGGCTGCTGCTGCCCCCGGTACTGTACGCGCTGCTGCTGGTCACTCGCCCCACGCCCGCGGTCGGCGGCAGCGATCCGGCGCTCTTCACCTTCGTATGTGCCCTCTACTGGCTCCTCGGTGGGTTAATGGTGTTTGCCGGCCGCGGCCGCTGGCACAGCCGGCTCGCGCTGGTGTACGTGCATACGCTGCTCGACACCAGCGCGATCTGCTTCCTGTTGTTCTGCAGCGGTGGCGTATCGAGCGGGCTGGGAATCCTGCTGGTGATTCCGGTCGGCGCGATGGCGTTGCTGGCCGAAGGACGCATGAGCCTGGGCGTGGCGGCCCTCGCCGCGCTGGGCCTGCTTACGCAGCAGATCCTGGTGGTGATCTTCGGTTACGCCCAGACCTACGACTACTCGCTGGCCGGCATGCTCGGCGCGGTCGTATTCCTGGTGGCGCTGCTGGCTTGGCCTTTATCCAACCGCCTGCGCGAAAGCGAGGCGCTGGTACGTCGCCAGGAGGTCGATCTGGCGAATCTGGCGCAGCTGTCGCAGTACATCGTGCAGCGCCTGCGCGAGAGCATCCTGGTCGTGGACACCTCGGAGTGCATCCGTCTGATCAACGAGTCGGCGGCGCGCATGCTCGGCGACAGCGTCGCGGTGCCCGGTGCGTTGCTGGGCGAGGTGGCGCCGCGGCTGTTGTATCTGCTGACGACCTGGCGCCAGGACGACACCGTGGTGCTGCGCGGCGGCGCCGGCACCTTCGTGGCGGCCGACGGCGCACGCGTCATCCGTCCGCACTTCGCGCCGCTCGGCAGCAGCGATCCCTCGCCGATCATCGTGTTTCTCGAGGATACCGGCGAGCTGGCGGCCAAGGTGCAGCAGACCAAGCTTGCGGCGCTGGGGCGCCTGTCGGCCAGCATCGCGCACGAGATCCGCAATCCGGTCGGCGCGATGAGTCACGCCGCCCAGCTGTTGGCCGAATCGCCGGCGCTGAGCACCGACGATCGCCGTCTGACCGAGATCATGCGCGACAACTCCAAGCGCGTCAGCGTCATCATCGACAATATTCTGCAGCTGTCGCGCCGCGAGGCGCCGCGACCCGAGCGACTGGGGCTGGCGGCCTGGACGCGACGCTTCCGCGACGAATTTTGCGACACTTTGCAGCTGTCTTGGCAGCGACTCATCATCGATCCGTCCTCCGAGGACATCGAACTGCGCATCGATGGCAGTCAGCTGCACCAGATCTTCTGGAATCTATGTCAGAACAGTGTGACTCATGCCCTTCCGCACGCCGGGGCATCGCCGATAGAAATTCGCTTTGGCCGGCTAGGCGGCGTCGGCCGCCCGTACCTGCAGGTCGCCGATCGCGGTCTGGGAATCGCGCCGGCGGATGCGGAGCGGATCTTCGAGCCGTTCTTCACTCGCGCCGCCCACGGCACCGGGCTCGGGCTGTTTCTGGCGCGCGAGCTGGCGCAGGCCAACGGCGCCACGCTGCTGTACGAGACCCGCGACGGTGGCGGCAGCCTGTTTCGGGTGGTGTTCACTGATCCGAGCCGATGGTCCGATGCTCACGAGTGAGATAGCGGCATGAAAAGCGCAACCAGCCCGCTGGTGTTGATCGTCGACGACGAACCCGACCTGATCGAGCTGGTGTCGCTGACCTTGAGCCGCATGAACCTGGCGACCGATTCGGCCGCCGATCTGGCCAGCGCGCGCGTCAAGCTCAACGAGCGCAGCTATGACCTGTGCCTGACCGACATGCGGCTGCCCGATGGCGATGGTCTTGACCTTGTGGCCTGGATCCAGGAGGTGCACCCGGACGTACCGGTGGCCGTGATCACCGCGCACGGCAACGTCGAGTCAGCGGTGCGCGCGCTCAAGCTCGGGGCATTCGATTTCGTCTCCAAGCCGCTCGATCTGGGCGTGCTGCGCAAGCTGGTGGCCAAGGCCATCAAGCTCGCTGACCGACGCGACACGGCGTCAGCCGCCTCAGCGCAGAGCCCGCGGCTGCTGGGACACTCGACCGCGATGAGCGCACTGCGCGATCTGGTAGCCCGAGTCGCGCGCAGCCAGGCGCCGGTGCATATCACCGGCGAATCCGGCACCGGCAAGGAGCTGGTCGCGCGCCTGATCCACGACAGTGGCGCGCGCGCCGACGCACCGTTCGTGCCGGTCAACTGCGGCGCGATCCCCTCGGAGCTGATGGAGAGCGAGCTGTTTGGCCACAAGCGCGGCAGTTTCACCGGCGCGATCGCCGACAATCGCGGCCTGGTGCAGAGCGCCGAGGGCGGCACGCTGTTCCTGGACGAGGTGGCCGACCTGCCGCTGCACATGCAGGTGAAGTTGCTGCGTCTCATCCAGGAGAAGACCGTGCGACCGATCGGCGAACAGCGCGAGGTGCCGGTCGACGTGCGCGTGCTGTCGGCCACGCACAAGAATCTTGCCGCGCTGGTGGCGCAGGGACGGTTTCGCGAGGACCTGTATTACCGCATCAATGTCATCGAGCTGCGAGTGCCGGCGCTGCGTGAGCACGCCGAGGATATTCCGGAGCTGGCCGATGCGATGCTGCAGCGCCTGTCGACCCGCGTGGGCCTGCAGGCGCCGACCGCGACCCACGCGGCGCGCGCTGCACTGCAGCGCTATGCATTTCCCGGCAATGTGCGCGAACTGGAAAATATTCTCGAGCGGGCGATCGCGCTGTCGGTCTCCGGCATGATCGATGTGGCCGATCTGCAGCTGCGCGCCACGGCGCCGGCCGCGGTCGCGGCCGGCGCCGACACCGACGGCAGCGCACTGGGCGCAGCTGAGGGCGGCGCGCCGGCCAGCGCCGGCGGCACCGCCCTGGGTGATCGGCTGGAGAACATGGAGCGCGCGGCGATCGTCAAGGCACTGGAGCAGACGCGTTACAACAAGACCGCGGCCGCCAAGCTTCTCGGCATGAGCTTTCGGGCCTTGCGCTATCGAGTCAAGAAGCTCGGCATCGAGTAGCGAGGCATCCTTCAGGGCAGCTGACAGCTTGCGTCAGTAGCTGACAAAGTCGGACAGGCGGTGTCGTCAGCTGCGGTCAGAGCTTAGGTTAAATCGTCCCGATGGCTCAATAAACACCCATCGGGTCAACAGGTTACAAGCCTGTCATTGTTGGCATGCGCATTGCAATCTCTGCCTCAGCGGCTGCTAGCCGCAGCCACAAAGTCATACGGAGCTATTGGATATGAAGACGATGCAGAAGGGTTTCACACTGATCGAGTTGATGATCGTGGTCGCGATCATCGGCATCTTGGCGGCGATCGCGATCCCCGCCTACCAGAACTACACCGTGCGTGCGCAGGTGACGGAAGGTCTGAATCTGGCCGATGGCTGGAAGACCGCCGTGGCCGAGTACTACGCGCAGAACGGTACGTTCCCGACCACCGCCAATCTGACCGCGGCGGGCCTGATCGCCTCGACCGGTAAGTACGTCACCAGCGTGACCAGCAACGCGGGCGCCATCACCGTGACCTATGGCAACCAGGCCAATGCCACGGCGATCGGCACCAAGACGCTGGCGCTGACTGCCTACACCAACACCAACAATGACATCATCTGGGTGTGTGGTGGTGCGGCTGTGCCGACCGGCGCGACGCTGGCTGGAACAGCCGGTGTGACCTCGGTAGCGCCGCAGTACCTGCCGAGCACCTGTCACGCCTAATCTCGACTGACGTTTAGGGACGAGATAAAGGCCCCTTCGCTCTTGCGAAGGGGCCTTTTCTGTTATTTTGGCGCTGCGCCGGGGCGTCAGACCACAAGCAGGCACAGGGACAGTGTCGCGGCGCGAACATCCGACTGAGAGGGCAATGACATGCGAACACAACAACAGGGATTCACCTTGATTGAGTTGATGATCGTGGTTGCGATCATCGGCATCCTGGCGGCGATCGCGATTCCCGCCTATCAGAACTACACCGTGCGTGCGCAGGTGACCGAAGGTCTGAATCTGGCCGACGGCTGGAAGACCGCGATCGCCGAGTACTACGCGCAGAACGGCGTGTTTCCGACCACGGCCAATCTGACCGCGGCCGGCCTGGTGGCATCGACCGGCAAGTACGTCACCAGCGTGACCAGTAATGCCGGCGCGATCACCATCACCTACGGCAATCAGGCCAATGCCACGGCGATCGGCACCAAGACACTGGCGCTGACGGCCTACACCAACACCAACAACGACATCATCTGGGTGTGCGGCAGCGCAGCCGTGCCGACCGGGGCGACCCTGGCCGGAACGGCCGGTGTGACCTCGGTGTTGGCCAAGTATTTGCCGGGTAGTTGTCACGCGTAACGACGCGCAGGCCCGGGCCCGTGGGGGCTTTGGCCCTTTTGGGATGCCAGTCACGCAGCAGGCGGGGGTAATGTGCAAACATCCTTTGAATATTTGACATTGCTCACGCGGGTCAACTGAGTAGACTAAGGCGTTTCCGGCAGCGCCTGCACACATAAGCCCATGAGTGACAACGATTCTTTGGCGCTTAGCGCACCGCGATCCAGCCTCGGCGGATTACCGCAAAGGCTGGTCCAGGACGGGGTTGTCGATGAGTCCGGAATGCACGCCGCGTTGCAGGCGGCGGCCGAGAAAAAGACCAGCTTTGTGACCCAGCTGATCGCCGGCGGCGCCGTCAAAGCGCGCGACATTGCGATCACCGCCGCGGCCGAGTACGGCGTACCGCTGTTTGACCTCGATGCGCTGAGCGTCGACCTGGAAGCGGTCCGCACGGTGTCCGACAAACTGCTGGCCAAGCACCGGGTGCTGCCGCTGTTCAAGCGTGGCAAGCGGCTGTTCCTCGGCGTCGCCGATCCGACCAACCTGCACGCCATCGATGAGATCAAGTTTCAGACCAGCCTGGCGGTCGAAGCGATCGTCGTCGAAGACGACAAGCTGCAGCGCAAGCTCGACAAGGCGATCGAACAGGTCGATACCCAGATGCCCAGTCTGGGCGATGACGATGCGGTCGATCTGGAATCGCTCGAGGTCAGCGGCGGCGATGATGAACTGGCCGAGGTGGCGCGCGATGATGTCGAAGACGCGCCGATCGTGCGCTTCGTCAACAAGGTGCTGCTGGATGCGATCCGCCGCGGTGCCTCCGACGTGCACTTCGAACCCTACGAGAAGATGTTCCGCGTGCGTCTGCGCATGGACGGCGTGCTGAAGGAGATTGCGCAGCCGCCGGTGCAGTTGACCGGCAAGATCGCCGCGCGTCTCAAGGTCATGTCGCGGCTCGATATCGCCGAGCGCCGCGTGCCGCAGGACGGTCGCATCAAGATGCGCCTGTCCAAGACCCGTGCGATCGATTTTCGCGTCAGCACCTGTCCGACTCTGTACGGCGAGAAGATCGTGCTGCGTATCCTCGACCCCTCGCAGGCCATGCTCGGGATCGAAGCGCTCGGCTACGAACCGTTCCAGAAGGAGCTGTACCTCAAGCACTTGGCCAAACCGCAGGGCATGATTCTGGTGACCGGCCCGACCGGCAGCGGCAAGACCGTATCGCTGTACACCGGTCTGAACATCCTCAATCGTGAGGATCTGAACATCTCCACCGCCGAGGATCCGGCCGAAATCAACCTGCCCGGCGTCAACCAGGTCAACGTCAACAACAAGGTCGGCCTGACCTTCGCCTCGGCACTGCGCGCGTTTCTGCGCCAGGATCCGGACATCGTCATGGTCGGCGAGGTGCGCGACCTGGAGACCGCGGAGATCGCGATCAAGGCGGCGCAGACCGGCCACCTGGTGCTCTCTACGCTGCACACCAACGATGCGCCGCAGACTCTCACCCGTCTGGTCGACATGGGCGTCAAGCCCTACGCGATCGCGACCTCGGTCAGCCTGATCATCGCCCAGCGCTTGGCGCGCCGGCTGTGCTCGCAATGCAAGCAGCTGCTGGACGTGCCGGCCGAAGCGTTGCGGCGCGAGGGCTTTCAGGAGAACGATATCGGTGCCGGCATCAAGCTCTACGGGCCCAAGGGCTGCAACAGCTGCACCGACGGTTACAAGGGGCGCGTCGGTATCTACCAGGTGATGGAAGTCACCGAGGACATCGGCCGCATCATCATGGCCGGCGGCAATGCGATCGACATCAACGACCAGGCGATCAAGGAAGGCGTCTGGGATCTGCGCCGGTCAGGACTGGAAAAGGTCAAGGCCGGCATGACGAGCCTGGAAGAGGTCAATAGCGTCACCATCGAGTGAACGGGCCAGCACACGGAAACCATCAGCCATGGCGCAATCAAGTACTGCTATTCGCAGCATCAAAAGAGACGTCTCCTACAACTGGGAGGGGATGGATCGCAAAGGTCAGCGCATCAAGGGCCGGGCGGTCGCGGCGAATGAACAATCGCTGAAGGCCGATCTGCGGCGCCAGGGCGTCGTCGCCACACGCATCCGCAAGCAGTCGCAGGCGTTTCGCAGCACCGGCCGGGTCAAAGCCGAGGACATCGCGATTTTCAGCCGCCAGCTGGCCACCATGCTCGGCGCCGGCATCCCGCTGGTGCAGGCGTTCGAGATCATCGGTACCGGGCATGACAAGCCGGCGATGCAAAAGCTGGTGCTCGAGATCAAGGCCGAGGTCGAGGGCGGCACCTCGCTGCACGAGGCGCTGGGCAAGCATCCGCTGTATTTCGACGACCTGTTCGTGAACCTGGTCGAGGCGGGCGAGCAGGCCGGCGCGCTCGAGGGCCTGCTCGACAAGATCGCCACGTACAAGGAAAAGAGCGAGGCGGTCAAGAAGAAGGTCAAGAAGGCGCTGTTCTATCCGGCCGCCGTGCTGGTGGTCGCCGTGGTCGTGACCGTGATCCTGCTGCTGTTCGTCATTCCGCAGTTCGAGGATCTGTTCAAGGGTTTCGGCGCCGATCTGCCGGCGTTCACGCAGATGGTGATCAATCTGTCGCGATTCATTCAGCACAACGGTCTGTTCATCGCGATCGCGCTGGGCGCCGGCGCCTGGACCTTCTTCTACTTTCACAAACGATCGCGGCGCATGCGCCAGTTCCTTGACCGGGTGTCGCTGAAACTGCCGATCGTCGGCCCGATCCTCAACAAGGCCGCGATCGCGCGCTACGCCCGCACCCTGTCGACCATGTTCGCCGCCGGCGTGCCGCTGGTGGAAGCGCTCGAATCGGTGGCCGGGGCCTGCGGCAACATCGTTTATGAAGACGGCGTCATGAAGATGCGCGACGAAGTCGCCACCGGCCAGCGCCTGCAGCGCGCGATGGAGAACACCGGCTTGTTCCCCAATATGGTGGTGCAGATGATCGCGGTGGGTGAGGAATCGGGCGCACTCGACACCATGTCGGGCAAGGTCGCGACCTTTTACGAGGACGATGTCGACGCCGCGGTCGACAGCATGTCGAGCCTGCTCGAGCCACTGATCATGGCGATCCTGGGCGTGCTGGTCGGCGGCCTGGTGATCGCGATGTACCTGCCGATCTTCAAGCTCGGTTCCGTCGTCGGCTAAGCGTGCTCGAACCGCTGAGCGCCTCGCCCGCCGCCTTCGTTGCGGCGGCCGCCGTCGTCGGTTTGGTGGTGGGCAGCTTTCTCAACGTGGTGATCTATCGCCTGCCGATCGTGCTCGAGCGGCAGTGGCGGGCGGACTCCACCACTGACAGCGCGCACGAGCCGTTCAACCTGGTGGTGCCGCGCTCGCGCTGCCCGGCATGTCAGGCGCCGATCCGCTCGATCCACAATATTCCGCTGTTGAGCTACCTGTGGCTGCGTGGCCGCTGCGCTGCCTGCCGGGCGCCTATCAGTGCGCGCTACCCGGCGGTCGAGCTGTTGTGTGCCATCGCCACCGGCGTGGCCGCCTGGCGCTTCGGTTATGGCGCTGCGGCTGCCTGCGCCATCGTGGTTACCTGGTTTCTGATTGCGTTGACCTTCATCGATCTTGATACGCAGCTGCTGCCCGACTCGCTGACCCTGCCGTTGCTGTGGCTGGGCCTGCTGGCCAGTCTGAGCGGCTGGGGCGCGAGCGCCCAGGGCCTGCCCAGTACGCCCTCATCGGCGATCGCCGGAGCCGCGATCGGCTATCTGGTGCTGTGGACGATCTATCACCTGTTTCGCGTGCTGACCGGCAAGCAGGGCATGGGCTACGGCGACTTCAAGCTGTTGGCCGCCCTGGGCGCCTGGCTCGGCTGGCAGATGCTGCTGCCGATCGTGCTGGTGTCGGCGCTGGCTGGCGCGGTGGTGGGCATCGGCCTGATACTCGCACGGCGCCAGCAGCGCGGGGCGCCGATGCCGTTCGGGCCGTTTCTGGCCGCGGCTGGCTGGCTGGTCATGCTATGGGGACCGCAAATGGTGGCAGGCTACCTCGGGCTGTTTCGCCCCTATTCCGAATGAGTCCGCTGCGCGTCGCACTGACCGGCGGCATCGCCAGCGGCAAGAGCACGGTGGCCGATCTGTTTGGGGCGCGCGGCATTCCGATCATCGACACCGATCAGATCGCGCGCGAAGTGGTGACGCCCGGCACGGCGCTACTGGAGCAGGTGTTCGAGCGCTTCGGCGCCCAGCTGCGCCGCAGTGACGGCAGCCTGGATCGGCCGGCGCTGCGGCGGTTGGTGTTCGAGGATCCGGCCAAGCGGCGCGAACTGGAAGGGCTGCTGCACCCGGCGATCCGCATGCGCACCGCGGTCCTGGCCGCCGAACTCGACGGTCCGTATCAGATTCTGGTGATTCCGCTGCTGGTGGAGACCAATTCGCGCTCGCAGGTCGATCGGGTGCTGGTGGTCGACAGCCCCGAATCGCTGCAGCTGTCGCGACTGCAGGCCCGCGATGACTGCGACCCGCAGCAGGCGCGTGCCATGCTCGATTCCCAGGCCAGCCGCGATGCGCGGCTGGCGGTGGCCGATGATGTGATCATCAATGATGGCGAACGCGCGGCGCTGGCACCCATGGTGGCCGCCCTGCACGAAAAATATCTGTCGCTCGCCACCGCCGCAGCGGCGCCGTTGTCGTCGCGTTCCTGAACTGACGTTTACGCGCGCCGAGCCGCTCAAGCACAATAGATCCATGGCGGATCCAGCAACCGTGCCGGAGGCAGCACCGGAGCTCGCGATCTTCGAGCAGCCGCTCAATGAGCGCATGCGCACCTTCCTGCGGCTGGATTTCCTCTACAGCCAGGCGGTCTATCACAACGAAAAGGCCACCCCCTGGGGCAGCCGGGCCGCGGTCGACAGCCTGCTCGACATGCTCGCGATCCTGACCCGCGCCGACATCCGCACCGACGTGGTCAAGGAGCTGGAACGGCATCTGGCGCTGTTGAACGAGTTTCAGAACCGCCAGGGCATCGACACCAACCGCTTGCGCGCGCTGTTGTCCAACCTGTCGCGGTTGCGCGGCGAGCTGAGCGCGGTCGGCGGCGCCTGGCTGCAGCCGTTGAAGGAATCGGAATTCCTGGCCGCGATCAAGCAGCGCAGCGCCATCCCGGGCGGTACCTGCGAGTTCGACCTGCCGGATTATTTCTTCTGGCTCAATCAGCCGGCCGAGCTGCGGACCGAGGCGTTCGCGCGCTGGCTGTCGCTGCTGCGGCCGCTATGCGATGCGATCGCCGAGCTGCTGTGGCTGACGCGCCAGAACGGTAAGCCGCGCGATGAGCGGGCCAGCGGCGGGGTGTTTAACGTGACCTTCGATCGCGATGCGCCGTTCCAGCTACTGCGTATCTGTCTGCCGGCCGACAGCCACCTGTACCCCGAGATCAGCGGCAGCCACTATCGCTGCAGCATGCGCTTCTTGCAGTGGAACGGACTGGAGCAGCGCGCCACGCAGACCGACAAGGACGTGGCCTTCAAACTGGTCTGCTGCAGCTGACCCGGGAATGGGACGGCCATGGCGCAGCACGTACGGTGCCCGACCTGCCAGCGCGAAATCGAGTGGAGCGAGCGCTTTGCGCAGCGGCCGTTCTGCAGCGATCGCTGCCGGCTGATCGATCTGGGGGCGTGGCTGAGCGAGCAGCACGTGCTGGCGGCCGAGCCCGCCGACTCGCCCGAGTCCGCACGCGAGGAGCCGAACGATCGGCAATGAATTCGTCGCCATTTGCAGACAGGTCGCGCGTGCGCGACATTTTGCGGTAGGGATAGCAAACCATAATTATTGGCCCCGTTGCTTCTAACCACGGGCCTGCGGTCATCATGAATCACCGATTTTCACAGCTGTTGCTGAGCGTCGCTGCGGTTACCTGTCTGGGCTTGAGCGCCTGCGGAGGCGGCTCGAGCGTCGAGGGCACCTCGGCGACCGGGACCACCCAGAGCGATACCGGCAACGGCGGCAGCAGCCCGCCGGCCGGCGCCGGTTCCACTTCCAGCAGCAGCTCCAGCAGCAGCTCCGGTGGCGCTTCGAGCGCCTCGGCCGGCAGCTCCTCGGCCGCGGCGCTGGCCGCCAAGCTCGGCCTGCCCTCGCGACTGCTGCTCGGCCTGGGAGCCCAGGCCAATGCCGGCACCGCCTCGCAGGCGATGTCGCAGAATCTGACGGTCGACATCGACGAGCACTACCTGGTGGGCGTCGGCTCGGGCGACTGGACCACGTGGCTGCCCAACGGCGCCTTTATCGATCAGGCCGCCAACGAGGCGCAGTCGCTGCACGCGGTACCGATGTTCACCTTGTACGGCATGGCCGCCAACGGCGATGGCAATCTGTCCGGCCTCAGCAACAGCACCTTCATGACCGCGTACTGGGCCAACGCCCGGCTGCTGTTCCAGAAGCTCGGCGCGCTCAATCGGCCGTCGCTGGTCAATTTCGAACCCGATTTCTGGGGCTACGCCGAGCAGCACTCGACCAATGGCGATCCGACCACGGTGTTCGCCTACGTCAACGGCAATTCGGAGTGCGCCGGCCTGTCCAACAACGTCATCGGTGTGGCCGGTTGCCTGATCGCGATGGCGCGCAAGTACGCGCCGCAGGCTTACGTCGGCTTTCCGCCCTCGGACTGGGGCGGCACGAACCAGAACGCGGTGATCGCGTACATGAATAAGCTCGGCACGCAGCATGCGGATTTCATCACCATGCAGACGCTGGATCGCGACGCTGGCTGCTTTGAAGCCAATGCCGCCGCCTCGAGCTGCGCCGTCGCCCACCAGCAGACCTGGTACCTGGACGAGACCAACACCACCACGCCGAACTACGCCCAGGCCATGGACAATGCCCAGGGTTATCACGACGGCATCGGCGGCCTGCCGCTGATCTGGTGGCAGACGCCGATGGGCGTGCCCTCATCGACCCCAGGCGGCACCGCCAATCATTATCGCGACAACCACGTGCATTACTTTTTGACGCACGCCAGTGAACTGACGGCGGTCGGCAGCCTAGCGGTGGTATTCGGCACCGGCAACGACTTCCAGACCAGCATCGCCACCGACGGCGGCCAGTTCCAGTCGCTCAGCTCCGCCTACCTGGCGTCGCCGGCCGTGCTGCCCTGATGCTCTAGAGCTTGATCTTGCCGCCACCGGGCAGCGGCCCGGTGCCCGGCAGGCCGCCCACGTCCGGCACCACGATGCGCGAGGAGGATTCGCGCCGATACTCGCGCGCCTCCTCGATCGCCTGATCGAGCGCTTCCTTCACCGCCGCCGGAAATTTACGGATCGCGTCCTCGAGCGAATCGGCCTCGATCTCAAAGCCCAGCGGCAATACCCCGCCCGGGGTCAGCAGCTGCGTCTGGCCGGAGTACAGCACGCTGCGTGAGGCATCGGTCTGTCCATCGGCGCTGACCGGCACCAGCCGGCGGATGCTGCCGGCCTTGCGATCGGTAAACATGTCTTCGCGATACAGCCCGGCGCTATCGAGCTGGATGTCGGGCATTTGGGGGTCCTGGGCCATCGCAATCACCTCATCGCTGAATGATCTACGCCGCTGCCGGTCGCGGCCGCGAGCGCCTCGATGATCGGCTGGTCGGCCGGCAGCAGACTCTGCTCGGCCAGCGCGCTGACCGGCACCCACTGCAGCGCCTGAGCCTCCAGACCCTCGGGTTCACCCAAGTAGTCGTCGACCACGAACACCTCGAGCTCGACCTTGCGGTCGGGGTAATCATGCCGCAACTGCAGCAGCTGGTGACAGCGGCGCATCCGCACCCCGAGCTCTTCGTACAGTTCGCGCTGCAGCGCCTGCTCGCTGCTCTCGCCAGGGCCGATCTTACCGCCGGGAAACTCCCAATACCCGGCCATGTGCTTGCCGGCGGGACGCTGCGCGATCAGCACCCGTCCGGCGGCATCCTGCAGCACCGCCGCTACTACGCGCACCGCCACGCTCACTGCGCGTGGACCAGCGCGCCGTGGCAGTGCTTGTATTTCTTGCCGGAGCCGCACGGACACGGTTCGTTGCGCCCGACCTTGCGGTCGGTGCGCACGAACGGCGCCAGCGCCGATTCGGCCGGGATGCCGGCGCGCGGCTCGGCCGGGCTCGCCGCCGCCGCCGGCTCGGGCTCGCCGCCGCCCAGCACCGACTGCATCTCGGCGTGCTGCGCGCGCAGCGCCTTCATCAGCCGCTCGCGCCGCGCGGCCTCCTCGCGGTCGATCTGCTCCTGAGTGCGGATCTCGATCTTCATCAGCGTCGACACGGTGTCGAACTTCACCCGGTCGAGCATCGCTGAGAACAGCTCGAAGGCCTCGCGCTTGAATTCGAAACGGTAGTCCTTCTGCGCATAGCCGCGCAGATGGATCCCCTGGCGCAGATAATCCATCGCCGCCAGATGCTCGCGCCAGTGGCCGTCGAGGCGCTGCAGCACCACGTCGCGTTCGATGTGACGCATGACCTCGGCGCCGTAGCGCTCGACCTTGTTCTGATAGTGGCGGCGCGCGGTCTCCAGGATGCGCGCGCGCAGCGGCGCCTCCTCCAGTTCCGGCTCCTGCGCCAGCCACGCCTTCACGTCCAGCGACAGGTTCAGATCGCGGCGAAAGGCCTCTTGCAGGCCATCGATGTTCCAGTCGGCCGGCACGCTATTCGGAACGACGAACTGATCGATCAGGCTGATGGCGGCCTGGTCGAACATCTGCTCGACCGCGCCGCTCATGTCGGCGGTGCCGAGGATCTCGGTGCGCTGCTGGTAGATGACCTTGCGCTGATCGTTGGCGACGTCGTCGAACAGCAGCAGCTGCTTGCGGATATCGAAGTTGTGCGATTCGACCTTGCGCTGCGCCTTCTCGATCTGGCGCGTCAGCATGCCGCTCTCGATGACCTCGCCTTCTTTCATGCCGGCGAACTGCAGCAACCGCTTGGTGCGATTCGGATCACCGAAGATGCGCATCAGGTTGTCTTCCATCGACAGATAGAAGCGGCTCGATCCAGGATCACCCTGGCGCCCGGAACGGCCGCGCAGCTGATTGTCGATGCGGCGCGACTCGTGGCGCTCGGTGCCGACGATGTGCAGACCGCCGGCGGCGATGACCTGGTCGTGGCGCTGCTGCCAGCCCTCACGGGCACTGTCGCGTGCCGAGCTGGGACTGTCGGCCGGCAATCCGGCCAGCTCGGCCTCAAGATTACCGCCGAGCACGATGTCGGTGCCGCGGCCGGCCATGTTGGTGGCGATGGTCACGGTCGCGGGGCGGCCCGCCTGCGCGACGATATGGGCTTCGCGCTCGTGCTGCTTGGCATTGAGCACCTGATGATGGATGCCGTCCTTGGCCAGCAGCCCGGACAGGAACTCGGAGGTCTCGATCGAGGTAGTGCCGACCAGCACCGGCTGGGCACGCTGCACGCAGTCCTTGATGTCGGTGATGATCGCTTCGTACTTATCCTTCTGCGTCAGGTAGACGAAGTCCGGCTGATCGAGGCGGATCATCGGCCGGTGAGTCGGGATCACCACCACTTCAAGACCGTAGATCTGCAGAAATTCGGGCGCCTCGGTGTCGGCGGTGCCGGTCATGCCGGCCAGCTTCTTGTACTGGCGGAAGTAGTTCTGAAACGTGATCGAGGCCACCGTCTGGTTCTCCTCGCGCACGCGCACGCCTTCCTTGGCTTCCACCGCCTGGTGCAGTCCGTCCGACCAGCGGCGGCCCGGCATGGTGCGACCGGTGAATTCATCGACGATGATCACCTCGCCCTGGCGCACGATGTACTCGACGTCGCGCTTGTAGAGCGCGTGCGCGCGCAGCGCGGCGTTCAGGTGGTGCATCAGGCGGATGTTGCCCGAGTCGTACAGGCTTTCGCCCTCGCGCAGCAGCGCGGCCTCGGCCATCAGCTGCTCGACGTGCTCGTGCCCGGCCTCGGCCAGATGCACCTGCTTGGTCTTCTCGTCGACCGAGTAGTCGCCCGGGCCATCCTCGACCTGCTGTCGCGTCAGCCGCGGCACCAGCTCGTTGATGCGCAGGTAGACCTCGGTGGTCTCTTCGGCCGGTCCGGAGATGATCAGCGGCGTGCGCGCCTCGTCGATCAGGATCGAATCGACCTCATCGACGATCGCGTAGCTGAGCGAGCGCTGCACGCGGTCCTCGAGCCGGTAGGCCAGGTTGTCGCGCAGGTAGTCGAAGCCGAACTCGTTGTTGGTGCCATAGGTGATGTCGCAGGCGTAGGCGGCGCGCTTCTCGGCCGCGTCCTGCGCGTTCTTGATCACGCCGACGGTCAGCCCGAGAAAATGGTAGATCGGACCCATCCAGTCGGCATCACGCTGCGCCAGGTATTCGTTCACCGTCACCACGTGCACGCCCTGGCCGGGCAGCGCATTCAGATAGGCCGACAGCGTCGACATCAGCGTCTTGCCCTCGCCGGTGCGCATCTCGGCGATCTTGCCCTGGTGCAGCGCCGTGCCGCCAACCAGCTGCACGTCGAAATGGCGCAGCTTGAGGGTGCGGCGTGAGGCCTCGCGCACCACGGCAAAGGCCTCGGGCAACAGCTGGTCGAGGCTCTGACCCTGCTGCAGGCGGGCGCGAAGTTCGGCCGTCTTGCCCTGCAGCGCCAGATCGGGCAGCGCCTGCAGCGAGGCTTCGAGCGCTTGGGCCTCGCGCACCTGGCGGCCATAGCCTTTGATGAGCCGATCGTTGCGGCTGCCAAATACGCGGGTCAGCGCCTGTAGCACGAGCAATCCTTCGGAAAAAAAACCGGTCAGGTTCAGAGACTTAGTTCAAAGTCTCGGGGTCAAATCGGTGATTGTAAGGGTAGACAGGGCCGCCATGTAGTCGTTCGGGCGGCAAACCCGCGGGGCGGGGAGCCAGCGCTCGTCAGTGGCCGACGAACGCCATCGGATCGATCTGACGACCGTCCTTGAGCACTTCGAAATGCACGTGCGGTCCGGTCGAGCGGCCGGTGGACCCCACCACCGCCACCGCCTGACCGCGCTCCACTTCATCGCCGACGGTGACCAGCACCCGGGCGGCGTGCGCGTAGCGTGTGACCAGGCCATTGCCGTGATTGACTTCGACCAGGTTGCCGTAGCCCTCGCGCGGGCCGGCCCAGGTGACGATGCCGGAGGCGACCGCCAACACGTCGCTGCCGGCGTCGCTGGCAAAATCCACGCCCTTGTGGAAGGCATCCTCGCCATTGAACGGATCCATGCGCTCGCCGAAGTAGGACGAGATGTAGCCCTCGCGCACTGGTCGGCCCGAGGGCTTGATCTCCATCGACAGCTGGCGCCCGAGGATCACGTTCTCGAGCGCGGAAAACTGACCCGAGCGCGAGTCGATGCGGCGCCCGAGATCGTCGATCATCAGCGTCAGATCCGGCACCCGGGCGCCACGGCCGACGCTGTCGGAGTCCGATCCGCCCTGCGGCGGATCGTCGTCGAAGTCGAATTCGTGGCTGTTGATGTGCGCCATCTGCACCAGTCGCTTGCCGAGCGCGTTGAGGCGGATCACATGCGCATTCATCACGCCCAGGCGCATCGCCAGCGCGTCGATCCGGTCCTGCAGCTGCGACTTCAGCGCACTCACTTCGGCCTGCTGCGCCTGCACCGCGGCCCCCGGATGCAGCAGCGCCATGCGCGCCATACTGCGCTCGCCGATATGCAGTCCGAGCGCAAACACCGTGACCAGCAGCGCCAGGGCGGCGAATGACACCAGGGTCAGGGTGAGCGGATGGGATAAATTGACGTGGCGGGCTTTGCCGAAACTGCGAGAGAAAAATATGACATTCACGGCGTGATTCCCGCCATGGGGTAGGTGGTGCATTGCACCTTGAGACCTTTTCTTCGCTCGCGGCCGATCATCTATGCCCCGCGTGCCACCCTGTTACAAATGCAGTACCTTCTGCCTCGGCAGCCCCGCTGTCCTAGCGACTGATCGCTGTGAGACCGGTAGCTTTGCGTCCCCGCGTTTCTGCGGGTTTGCCCTTGATCGGTGCGATTGAATATGCACAAGAAGTCTGGCCCTGACAAGAAGACTGGTACACGAAATCGCGATTTGACCATAACCTTCGGCCGTCCGTCTCGTCCTCGCCCCCCGCGGACTCCGAAGTCGATCAACGAGTTATTGTCGAATCGTCGTGGCCTGCGTCAGATCACCGACACCATTCCGCGGGCCCGCTCCTGGGCCGACTGGCTGCGCGCAGCGCTGCCGGTGGAGCTGGCGGCGCACCTGGTCAGCGCCTTACCCAAGGCTCCGGAGCTGATCGTATTCGCCGATAACGCCGCCTGGGCCACCCGGCTGCGCTATGCGCTGCCGGCGTTGCAGAGCCAAATTCATCAGCGCGACAGTGCCCTGACGCGCACCAGCGTGCGGGTGCAGATCGCGGATTAGGACGCTAGCGCGGCCGCGGCGCTCTCGCCCGACGGCGCCGGTACGTACGAGATCGGCGCCTTGGCGGCATCCTGGAACACCACCTCTTCCCAGGCACTGCGATCGGCCAGCAGCGCCCGCAGCAGGCGGTTATTGAGTCCGTGGCCCGACTTGTGGCCGGAGAACTCCCCGATCAGGCTGTGGCCGAGCAGGTACAGATCGCCGATCGCGTCCAGGATCTTGTGCTTGACGAACTCATCCTCGTAACGCAGTCCATCCTCGTTCATCACGCCGTCATCGTCCAGCACGATGGCGTTGTCGAGCGTGCCGCCGAGCGCCAGGTTGTGCGCCCGCAGGGTCTCGAGGTCGCGCATGAAGCCAAAGGTACGCGCGCGGCTGATCTCCTTGAGAAACGAGGTGGTGGAGAAATCCATGCTGGCGCGCTGCAGCCGGCGCTTGAATATGGGGTGATCGAACTCGATCTCGAAGTTCACCTTGAAGCCTTCGAACGGATCGAAGCGCGCCCACTTGTCGCCGTCCTCGATCAGCACGGTCTTCTTGACGCGGATGAAGCGCTTGGCGACATCCTGTTCCTCGATGCCGGCCGATTGCAGCAGGAACACGAACGGTCCGGCGCTGCCATCCATGATCGGTACCTCGCCCGCGGTCACTTCGACGCAGGCGTTGTCGATGCCTAAGCCGGCGAATGCCGACAGCAGGTGTTCGACCGTGGAGATGCGGGCATCGGCGTGCACCAGCGTGGTACCGAGGGTGGTGTCGCCGACGTTCTGCGCCCGCGCCGGGATATCGACCGGCTGCGGCAGATCGACCCTGCGGAAGCAGATGCCGCTGTCGGCCGGCGCGGGCCGCAGCGTCATCATGACTTTTTTGCCCGTATGTAGCCCGACTCCGGTGGCGCGAATCGAGTTACGAAGTGTCCGCTGACCCAGCATTGAAACGTTCCGCTAGCTATCGTTCATTACCGTATCACAGCGGCGGACGGGGAGCTAACCGTGCCGCCGCCTGTGAAGCGCGCGTCAATCGGCCTGTCGGCGCAAAAATGCCGGTATATCCAGCATATCTTCCGCATCGGGCATCGACGGCAGTCCGTCACCGACCGCCCGCTGACGCACGATGGTGGGCTTGTCGAGGGCCGAGTAGTCATTCGCGGTCATCGGCCCGCGGCCCTTCAAGACGCGGTGATGGCCAGTGTCACCGGTGCGTGCCAGCCCCGCTTCGCGCGCCGCTCCCGAGTCACGGCTGCCGAGCGCCGCGCGGTCGATGAAGCTGTCGCGGCCAGCCTCGGCGCGGCTGCGCTGCGCCGCAGCACCCCGGTTCAGGCCCGTGGCCACCACCGTCACGCGGATCTGGTCGGACATGTCCGGGTCGATGACCGTGCCGACCACGACCGTGGCGTCCTCGGAGGCGTACTCCTTGACGATGTTGCCCACCTCTTCGAACTCGCCGATCGACAGGTCCAGTCCGGCGGTGACGTTGACCAGGATGCCATGCGCCCCGGCCAGATTGATGTCCTCCAGCAGCGGCGAGGACACGGCCGCTTCGGCCGCCTGGCGCGCGCGACCTTCGCCGCTGGCCGAGCCACTGCCCATCATCGCCATGCCGGTCTCGCTCATCACCGTGCGCACGTCGGCGAAGTCGACATTGATCAGTCCCGGCCGCGTGATCAGCTCGGCGATACCCTGGACCGCGCCCTGCAGTACCTGGTTCGCCGCCTTGAACGCATCCAGCAGCGTGGTGCTGGCGCCCAGCACGGTCAGCAGTTTCTGGTTCGGGATCGTGATCAGCGAATCGACGTGCTTGGTCAGCTCGGCGATGCCGTGATCGGCCACCATCGAGCGCTTGTTGCCTTCCATCTGGAACGGCTTGGTGACCACCGCCACCGTCAGGATGCCAAGCTCGCGCGCGATTGATGCCACCACCGGCGCGGCGCCGGTGCCGGTACCACCGCCCATGCCGGCGGTGATGAACAGCATGTCGCAACCCTCGATCACCTCGATGATGCGATCGCGGTCCTCCATCGCGGCCTGGCGGCCGATTTCGGGATCGGCGCCAGCGCCCAGTCCCTTGGTGATGTTGCAGCCGATCTGCAACGAGGTCTTGATCTTGGAGGCCTTGAGTGCCTGGGCATCGGTGTTGACGCAGATGAAATCCACGCCCTCGATGCCGGCCGACACCATGTGCGACACGGCGTTGCCGCCGCCGCCCCCTACCCCGATCACTTTTATTACAGCGCTTTGGCTGTATGCATCCATGAGTTCAAACATCGGTCAGCTCCTTCAGGTTACCCCTGCAAAGTCGAATCAGAAATTGCCCTTGAACCAGCTCTTCATGCGCTCAAACATGCCGACAACGTTGCCGCCGAGCGCGCCGGCACCGGAGCTCGGCGCGCTGTTGTCGCGCGCGTACAGCAGCAGTCCGACACCGGTCGAATAGATTGGATTGCGCACCACATCGCTCAGGCCCTTGACCTGGCCCGGCAGGCCGAGCCGCACCGGCACGTGAAAGATCTCCTCGGCCAGCTCGATCGCCCCTTCCATGCGCGCGCTGCCGCCGGTCAGCACGATGCCGGCGGCGACCACTTCCTCGAAGCCGCTGCGGCGCAGCTCTTCGCGGATCAGGTTGAACAGCTCCTCGTAGCGCGGCTCGACCACCTCGGCCAGGGTCTGGCGTGCCAGGCGCCGCGCCGGCCGGTCACCGACGCTCGGCACCTCGATGCTCTCGTCCGGATTGGCCAGCTGTGACAGCGCGCAGGCATAGCGGATCTTGATGTCCTCGGCGTACTGGGTCGGGGTGCGCATCGACACGGCGATGTCGTTGGTGACCTGATCACCGGCGATCGGGATCACCGCGGTGTGGCGGATCGCGCCGCCGCCGAACACGGCGATGTCGGTGGTGCCGCCGCCGACGTCCACCAGGCACACGCCCAGCTCCTTCTCATCGTCGGTGAGCACCGCGAAGCTGGATGCGAGCTGCTCCAGCACCACGTCCTCGACCGTAAGGCCGCAGCGCTGCACGCACTTGATGATGTTCTGGGCGGCGCTGTCGGCGCCGGTGACGATGTGCACCTTGGCCTCAAGTCGCACGCCCGACATGCCGATCGGATCGCGGATGCCTTCCTGGCCGTCGATGATGAATTCCTGCGGCAGCACGTGCAGGATGCGTTGATCGGCCGGAATTGCGACCGCCTTGGCGGCATCGATCACATGCTCGACGTCGCCGTGGGTGACCTCGCGGTCGCGGATCGCGACCACACCGTGCGAATTGAGGCTGCGCACGTGACTGCCGGCGATGCCGGCGTACACCGCGTTGATCTCGCAGTCGGCCATCAGTTCGGCCTCTTCGACCGCGCGCTGGATCGACTGCACGGTGGACTCGATGTTGACCACCACGCCCTTTTTCAGTCCGCGCGACGGCTGACTGCCAAGACCGATGACGTCGATGCTGCCGTCGGCGGTTACCGTGCCCACCAGCGCGACCACCTTGGAGGTGCCGATGTCGAGCCCGACGATCACATCCTTGTCCGCTTTTCTAACCATTGCTCTGTGCCCTATCGGCCACGGGCGCCGCCGGCGGTGCCCCGCCCTTCCAGCCCACCGCGAAACCATTGCTGTAGCGCATGTCGATGTAGGCGATGTCGGTGGCGCGCTGACTCACCAGCTTGGCTGCCGCGAGCATGAAGCGATCGAAGCGCTCGTCGAACTGGCGTCGCCCCAGACGCACCACCACGCCATCATCGAGCGTCAGGCTCCAGGCACCGCGTGCATCAAGTCCCAGTGCGGCCAGTCGCATGCCGAGCTCGGTCAGGTGGCCCTGGATCGCCAGATAGCGCGCGGTGACTTCTTGTTCGCTGCCGACCGGCCCGTTCAGTTGCGGCAGCTCCGGCGGAATGAAGCGCGACTCGCTCAGGAACAGCTCACCGCGCGCATTGAGCAGGCCAGCGTTGTTCCAGCGCGCGACCGCGCTCTGCTCGACGATCTCGATCTTCAGTCCGCGCGGCCAGCTGCGGCTCACGGCCGCACGATCGACCCACGCCAGCGTGCGCAGCCCGCTACTGACGTACTCCAGATCGACCGTCACCAGGCCGGCTCCGGCCAGCCGCGCGCGCACGACCTTTTCCACGTCCAGCGCCGACACGCGCTGCAGCCGACCGGTCACGGTGATGCGCTCGATCGGCTGATCCAGCAGCAGCGTCAAGCCCCAGAACGCCAGCGCGATCAGCGTCAGGCCGGCAAGCGATAGTCCCAGTCGCCGCCAGTTGATCGCCGGCAGCCGCAGGCGCGGCGCGCGCGCGACGCTGCGGCGGCTGTTGCGTTTGCGCTTGAGCATGCCCATCAGCTCTCGATCCTGCTGCGCGCCAGACTGGTCTCGAGCACGCGCCACGCCAGCTGCTCGAAATCGATGCCGACCGCGCGCGCCGCCATCGGCACCAGGCTGTGGTCGGTCATGCCCGGTACGGTGTTGATCTCGAGTAGCTGCGGCTTGCCGTCGCGATCCATCATGAAATCGGCGCGACCCCAGCCCTCGGCGCCGCAGGCGGCGAACGTAGTCAGCGCCAGCCGCGCCAGTTCCTGCTCGGCGCTGCTCGCAAGACCCGAGGGACAGAAGTAACGGGTGTCGTCGCGGAAATACTTGGCCTCGTAGTCGTAGAACGCACGTGGCGTCTCGATCCGGATCGACGGCAACGCCTCGCCCTGCAACACGGCGACGGTGTACTCAGCGCCGCTGACCCAGCGCTCGGCGAACACCGTCGGCTCGACTCGGCGCGCGGCCTTCCAGGCATCGGGCAGTTCCTGCGCGCGCTCGACCCGCGTCATCGCGACGCTCGAGCCCTGCGAGGCCGGCTTGACGATCATCGGCAGACCGAGCCGCTCGAGTGCCAGGTCCAGATCCTCGGTCGCCTGCAGCACCACGAACTCCGGCGTCGGTACGCCGGCGGCCAGCGCCAGACGCTTGCTGCGCAGCTTGTCCATGCCGATGGCCGAACCGAGCACGCCACTGCCGGTGTAGGGCAAGCCGAGAAATTCGAGCGCCCCCTGCAGCGTGCCGTCCTCGCCGCCCGGTCCGTGCAGTGCAATCCAGGCGCGGTCGATCTTGAGCTTCAGCAGATCGGTCAGCGGGCGCTCGGCCGGATCGAAACCCTGCGCATTGACCCCGCGGCGCTTGAGCGCTGCCAGCACCGCATTACCGGTGAGCAGCGAGATCTCGCGCTCGGAGGAGCTGCCGCCATAGAGCACGGCGACCACGCCGAACTCGGCCGGATTCTGGACGTGCTCGACGCGCTGCGATTCGTATCGCAATCGCATCAGTGGCGTCCGCCATTGACCGTGGCGGCCGCGGCTGCGGCCGGCTCGCCGACGATGCGCACCTCGGGCTCGAGCAGCACCCCGGCGCTGCGTTGCACGGTCGATTGCACGTGCCGGATCAGTTGCTCAAGCTCAGTGGCGCTGGCCTTGCCCAGATTGATGATGAAATTGGCGTGCTTGTCGGACACCACGGCATCGCCAATGCGATAGCCCTTGAGACCGGCCGCCTCGATCAGCCGCGCGGCGTGATCGCCGGCCGGATTCTTGAACACCGAACCGCAGCTCCACAGTCCCAGCGGCTGGGTCGCGCGGCGCCGTTCCAGCAGCGCCTGGACGCTGGGCTGCGCCGACGCCGCCTGCGGTTCAAAGCCCAGCTCGGCCGACAGGAACCATTCCTCGGCGGCCCCGGCAGGCCACTCGAGCTGACGGTAGCCGGCGTTGAACTCGCGCGCGCTGCGCGTGCGCCGCTCGCCCTGCCGGTCCATGGTCTGGGTCGACAGCACATGGCGCCAGGTCTCATCGCCGAACGCACCGGCATTCATCGCCAGCGCGCCGCCGAGCGTGCCGGGAATGCCGCTGAAGAACTCGCCCTGGCCCAGGCCCCAGTTGACGCACAGGCGGGCGATGCGCGCGCACGGCACGCCGGCCTCGCAGTAGATCCCATGCGGGGGCCGCTGCTCGATGCGGGTGAAGGCGCCCGGAGTTGCGATCACCACGCCGCGAATTCCGCCTTCGCGTACCAGCAGATTGCTGCCCAGTCCGACCCAATACAGCGGCGTCTGGCGCGGCAGTGCGCGCAGGAACGTCGCCAGGTCGTCGACATCGCGCGGTGTGAACAGCACATCGGCCGGACCGCCCGCATGCCACGAGGTGTGCTGCGACATCGGCTCGTCGTAGCGCACGCGGGCACTGAACTGCGCCGGGATGGCGGCCGTCACGACTCGCCTCCCGCGGCCAGTCGCGACAGCAGATCGTGCGCCACTGCGCCGATGTGACCGGCGCCCATGGTCACCACGACGTCATCGGGGCGCACCACGGCGCGCAGCGCCGCCGGGATATCGGCCAGCTTGTGGACCAATACCGGCTCGACCTTGGCGCGACTGCGCACCGCGCGACAGATGGCGCGGCTGTCGGCGCCCTTGATCGGCGCTTCACCCGCCGGGTAGACCTCGGTCACCAGCAGCACGTCGACGCCGCTCAGTACGTTGGCGAAGTCGTCCAGCAGGTCGCGCGTGCGCGAGTAGCGATGCGGCTGGAACACCAGCACCAGTCGTCGTCCCGGCCACGCCTGGCGCAGTGCTTCGAGCGTGGCGGCGATTTCGGTCGGGTGATGACCGTAGTCATCAACGATGCTGATGCTGCCACCGGCGATATCGACGTCGCCGACGTGCTGCATGCGACGCTCGATGCCCTGGAAACTGGCCAGGGCGCGGCAGATGTCGGCGTCGTCGACGCCGAGCTCGCTCGCCACCGCGATCGCCGCCAGCGCATTGCGCACGTTGTGCAGGCCGGCGATGTTCAGCATCACCGACAGCGTCGTGCTGCGGCCCGGCAATGCGACCTGGAAGCGGCTACCGCTGCGATCACGCTCCAGCGCGCTGGCGCGCACATCCAGTCCGTCACGCAGACCATAGGTCAGGAACGGCCGGTTAAGGCGCGGCAGAATGCTGTGCACGTGCTCGTCATCGCCGCACAGGACCGCCAGGCCGTAGAACGGCAGATTGTGCAGGAACTCAACGAAGCTCTGTTTCAGGCGCTCGAAGTCGCCGCCGTGGGTGCCGAGGTGATCGTTGTCGATATTGGTCACCACGGCGATCACCGGCTGCAGATGCATGAACGAGGCGTCGCTCTCGTCGGCCTCCGCCACCAGGAAGCGCCCGGCGCCCAGGCGCGCATTGCTGGCGGCGCTCTTGAGGCGGCCGCCGATCACGAAGGTCGGATCCTCGCCGCCTTCGGCCAGCACGCTGGCGATCAGGCTGGTGGTGGTGGTCTTGCCGTGCGTGCCGGCCACCGCGATCGATTCGCGAAAGCGCATCAGCTCGCCCAGCATCTCGGCCCGCGGCACCACCGGCACGCGGCGTGCGAGCGCGGCGCGCACTTCCGGGTTGTCGGGCCGTACCGCGCTTGATACCACCACCACATCGGCGCGATCGGCGTGCTCGGCGCGGTGTCCGATACGAATGGTGGCGCCGAGCTTGGCCAGATGCTCGGTCATCGGGTTCGGCTTGAGGTCCGAACCTTGCACCTTGTAGCCAAGATTGAGCATCACCTCGGCAATACCACCCATGCCGGCGCCACCGATGCCGACGAAGTGGATGGTGTCGATGCGACGCATGCGGGTGCGCGGCTTGAGCAGCGAGCCGGGGCGCGAACTCATGCCCTGGCTCCGGCACTGCTGGCCAGCTGCACGCAGGCGTCGGCCAGCTCCTGCAACGCCCGCGGACGCGCCAGCGCCCGGGCGCGCTCGGCCATCGCCAGCAGCCGGCCACGGCCATCGCACAGGCGCTGCAGCTCGGCGGCCAAGCGCTCAGCGCTCAGATCGGCTTCGGCAATCATCACCGCCGCGCCGTCATCCACCAAGAACGCGGCGTTGCGGGTCTGGTGATCGTCGGTGGCGGCGGCGAACGGCACCAGAATCGCACCGACGCCAGCCGCGGCCAGCTCCGATACGGTCAGCGCGCCGGCGCGGCAGATCACCAGATCGGCCCAGCCGTAGGCGCCGGCCATATCCTCGATGAAAGGTTGTAGCCGTGCGCTCATGCCGGCTTCTGAATAGGTACGCCGCGCCGCCTCGATCCAGCGCTCGCCCGACTGGTGCTGCACTTCGAACGCGAGCGTGGCGGCGGCGCGCGCCAGCGCAAACGGCACCAGCGCATTGAGGCGCGTGGCGCCCTGGCTACCGCCCACCACCAGCACGCGCGTGGGTCCCTGGCGTAATGCGAAGCGTTGCGAGGGCGGCGGCAGCTCGGCGATCTCGGGCCGCACCGGATTGCCGACCACTTGCGCCCGCACCGCGGGCGCAAAGCTGCCGGGAAAGGCGGTCAGCACCCGGCGCGCGAGCCGCGCCAGGCAGCGATTGGTGGTGCCGGCGATCGCGTTCTGCTCGTGAATCAGCAGCGGCCGGCGCAGCAGCCAGGCCGCCACCCCGCCCGGGCCGGCGACGAAGCCGCCCAATCCGACCACGATGACCGGCCGGCGGCGGCGTATCACCGCCAGCGCCTGCAGCAGCGCGCGCGCCAGGGTTAGCGGCGCACTCAACCAGCTGCGCAGGCTTTTGCCGCGCAGTCCGCCGACGCTGAGCCATTCGATTGGAATCTTATCGGCCGGCACCAGTCGCGCCTCCATGCCGCGCCGGGTGCCAAGCCACACCACGTCCCAGGAGCGCGCGCGCAGTTCGCGTGCCAGTGCCAGCGCCGGAAACACGTGGCCGCCGGTGCCGCCGGCCATGATCAATGCCAACGGCGCGCTCACGGACGCTCCGGCCGCAGCCGCCGGCTGCCATGGACGGTTTCGTGATGCACGCGCAGCAGAATCCCCAGCCACGCCAGCGCCACCACCAGGCTGCTGCGGCCATAACTCATGAATGGCAGCGTCAGTCCCTTGGTCGGCAGTACGCCCATGTTGACGCCGACGTTGATGAACGCCTGCACGCCCAGCCACAGGCCGAAACCGGAGGCCAGATACGACTGAAATTTCAGCCCGGCCTCGTGCGCACGGCGCGCGATGATGAACGCGCGCCAGGCCAGCGCCAGGAACAGGCCGAGCGTGACCGCTACACCCACCAGGCCGAGCTCCTCGGCCAGCACGGCAAACAGAAAGTCGGTGTGCGCCTCGGGCAGATAGAACAGCTTCTGCACGCTGGCGCCCAGACCGACGCCGAACAGGCCGCCGCGGCCGATTGCGATCAGCGACTGCGTGAGCTGAAAGCCGCTATTGAATGGGTCGGCCCACGGATCCAGAAACGTGGTCAGGCGGCGCATGCGGTAACTGGAGAACATCACCAGCAGCGTCATGCAGCCGCTGGCGCACAGCACCGTGGTGAGCATCCAGCGCCAGCGCGCGCCCGCCAGGAACAGCACGCCGAAGCCGGTGATGAACAGCACGCTCGCGGCGCCGAAGTCCGGCTCCATCAGCAGCAGCAGTGCGATCATCGCCAGCAGCGCCAGCGGCTTGGCCAGCCCGGGCAGGCCGCCGCGCAGCTGCTCTTCATAGCGCACCGCATAGCTGGCGATATAGATCAGCGCCAGCACCCGTGCCGCCTCGGACACCTGGAAATTCAGGCTGGCCAGGTGCAGCCAGCGGCGACTGCCGTTGACCACGTGGCCGAGACCGGGAACCAGCACCAGCAGCAGCAACAGCACACCGAGCAGCAGCAGCGGCAGCGCCAGTCGCTCGAGCACTTCGGTCGGGATAGCGAAGGTCACCGCCGCCGTGACCCCACCGATCAGAACCAGCAACAGCTGGCGTTCGAGGAAGGCAAACGGATTGCCGTCCCGGCCGGCGATCGTGATCGAGGCCGAGGTCACCATGACCAGGCCGAGCAGCAGGATCGCGGCCGCCAGCACCACGGTCGGCCCGTCAATGGCCGGACCGCGCTGGGCCCGCGCGCTGCGCAGGGTCTGACCGGTGAGCTCGCTCATGCCGATCGCCTCTGCACCGCTGCGGCGAACAGCTCGCCGCGCTGCGCATAGTCGCGAAACATGTCCAGGCTGGAGCAGGCCGGGGACAGCAGCACACGGTCGCCGGCGCGCGCCAGGCGCGCGGCCTGCTCTACCGCCGCGTCCAGATCAGCGGCAAAGTGCAGCTCGCTCACTCCCTGCAGCGCCGACGCCAGCGCGCCGGCATCGCGCCCGATCAGCACCACGGCGCGCACCTTGTCGGCAAACGCAGCGCGCAGCGGCGCGAAATCCTGACCCTTGCCATCGCCGCCGGCGATGACGATCAACGGCCCCTGCATGCCGCCGACCGCGGCCAGCGTGGCACCGACGTTGGTGCCCTTGGAGTCGTTGATGTAGCGCACGCCGCCGATGTCGGCCACCCACTGGGTGCGGTGCGGCAACCCGGGGAATTCGCGCAGCACCTCGAGGCACGCGGCCCGCGGCAGCGCCAGCGCCTCGGCCAGCGCCAACGCCGCCAGTGCATTGGCGGCATTGTGCAATCCGCTGAGCCGCAGCTCGGCACAGGCCAGCAAGAGCTCGGCGCGCCGCGTCAGCCACCAATCACCGTGCGCGCGCCGCATCAGTGCATAGTCGGCGCCGACGTCGGCGCGCAGCGAGAAGCTCAGCTGGCGCTGGCCTGCGCCCGGCATCGCCGCCACCAGCGGATCGTCGAGATTGATGACCGCGACGTCGCAGCGCGCATAGATGCGCGCCTTGGCGGCGGCGTATGCCTGCAGACTCGGGTAGCGATCCAGGTGATCGGACGAGACGTTCAGTACCGCGGCGGCGGCCAGCGCCAGCGACTCGGTGGTCTCGAGCTGAAAGCTCGACAGTTCGAGGATATAGAGCTTCACGCCGCTGGCCAGCAGATCCAGAGCCGGCGGACCCAAGTTGCCGCCGGCGCGCATCTCGACGCCCGAGCGCGCCGCCATCTGCGCCAGCAGACTGGTCACGGTACTCTTGCCGTTGGTACCGGTGATCCCGACTACCGGCGCACGCGCGGCGCGCGCGAATAGCTCGATATCCCCGACAATGCTTAATCCGCGTGCGCGCGCCGCCTCGAAGAACGGGCCGCTCAATGGCACCCCCGGCGACACCACCACCAGATCGGCCTGCTGCAGCAGCGCGGCATCAAAGCCGCCGGTGCGCACCACCACCGGCGCGCCCAGCGCCTGCAGGGCTGAGAGCTCCGGCGGCGCGGCGCGACTGTCGGTCACCGCCACGCGCGTACCCTGCGCGAGCAGGAAACGCGCCACCGACAGACCGGTGCGACCCAGGCCGACCACTACCGCGCGCAATGGATTGACCGAGCGCGCGCTCATCGCAGCTTCAGGGTCGACAGGCCGGCGAGCACCAGCAGGAAGCTGATGATCCAGAAGCGCACGATGACCTTGGGCTCGGCCCATCCCTTGAGTTCGAAGTGATGATGAATCGGCGCCATGCGGAAGATGCGCCGGCCGGTGAGCTTGAACGATGCGACCTGCAGAATGACCGAGGCGGTTTCGAGTACGAAGATGCCGCCCATGACCAGCGCCACGATCTCCTGCCGCACGATGATCGCCACCGCGCCGAGCGCGGCGCCCAGCGCCAGCGCGCCGATGTCGCCCATGAACACCTGCGCCGGGTAGGAGTTGAACCACAGGAACCCCAGGCCGGCGCCGGCCATGGCGCTGCAGAAGATCAACAGCTCGCCGGCCTGCGGAATCGGCGGTATCGACAGATAGTTGGCGAAGATCGCATTGCCGCTGGCGTAGGCGAAGATGCCCAGCGCTCCGGCCACCATGGCCGACGGCATGATCGCCAGTCCATCCAGCCCGTCGGTGAGATTCACCGCGTTGCTCATGCCCACAATCATGAAATAGCTCAAGGCCACGAAGCCGGTCGCGCCGAGCGGCACATTGACGCTCTTGA
>DASXDL010000048.1:0-276360 GCA_036490715.1 Steroidobacteraceae bacterium
TTCCACAAAAAACTCCTCCGTCACGTAGCGTGCCGGAATCGTCACGTGCTGCTCCTTGCCCCGCGTGTCGGTAAAGCGCAGATCCGCCCACTTCACCCCTCGCTCCTTGATCAGCTTCACCACATCGCTCGAACTCATACCCGCTCCCTCGAACTCGCTCTGTCTCTACGCAAACCGGGGACAGAAGGTCCTGTCCCGGCATTTGTTGGAGTGCCCGCAGCAGCTTCAGAATTTGTAGATCGCTTCGACCCAGCCCTGATAGGTCTTGGGCACCAGTTGCACTCCGCCGGCCGTATCCGGATCGTCGTAGCGGCCCTCAAGGCGGATCTCGACGTTCTTGATCGGGTCGTAGCCGAAGGTCAGCGTGATCTCCTTGAGCTTCTGATCCACGCCGGCAAAGCTGGGGTCAAAGTTCTTGGTCAGATAGCCGTCAGAGTCATCGAAGTACTCCAGCCGCAGCGAGGTGCGCCATTGATCACTCAGGGCGTAGTTGCCGTAGGCGGCCACTCCCCACCAATCCGCATGAGGTGACTGCGAAGTGCTCTGCACATCGCCGTAGTCGACACTGGCGACAAGACTCAACGCCGAGCTCGCATTCCAGGTCAGTACCGTGTCAAGAAGGCCAATGTTGGCCTTGATCGGACCTGCGGCACCGACGTAGTTGCTGCTGTCGCGCCCGTAGTAGCCCTGCAGCGTCCAGGACAGTGCCTTGGATGGGGTGAAGGCCACGCCCGCCTCCACTGTCTTGTCCGAGCCATCGGCGGTGTCCTGGCTGTTGGTCCAGCCGTTGTTCAGTCCGAGAATGAAACTGAGCTGATCATTGGCAGCAAAGGTGGCCCGAATGCCGGTGTGCGTCACCGGTTCAAAGGCGAACAGGATCGAGCGCGTGGTGTTGGTGTTACCGATCGGGGCTGCCACCTCAGCACCGGCCAGCGTTGCCATCTTGCCCAGCTGCAGCGTGAGAGGACCGCCGATGTACTGCACGAAGGCCTGCAGCAGGTAGAACTGCGTGGAGGTGGCGCCCTGCCCGGGCGGGATGCTGGCGAATCCTGTGGCCGCATAGGGATTTTGCCCGGCGACAACGTTAACCAGCGCGCCAAATCCGGACGTGGGCTGCGAGGCGAGCGTGAAGGCCGCCTGTTGCAAGGCGAAGCTGTTGTAGTCCTTGCTGGCGGTGTTGTCGTGCTGGTACGTGTAGGTACCATCGACATAGCCGGTGAAGGTGATCCCTGAGCCGGTCAAGATGTCCCCGATCATCGGCCCGGTGTATTTGGGCGGTGTCGCATCCGCAGCCGCAGCGGCGGCTGCCCCCGCCGGGGGTGCCTCATCGGCCACCGCCACGGCCATCGCGGCCAACATCGATACTGCGAGGACTCCCGCTCTGGTCCGATATGTGCGCATTCGTGCGCCTCCCTTTAGGCAATTGATGTAGTGAGCGCCGCCTTCGAGGGCGGCCGGTCGCTGCCATGACGACCGGCTGCCTGCTGACACCGGCTTTCAACCGGCGTCGCGAAAACGCAACGTCCATTGGTTATCACTCTTGCGAACATCGGGAATGCACGGCATGTGCCAGCGCCGCCGATGCGCGCGAAGCCAGAGGCAGCGTGACGCCGAAGACTCTTTAGGTTGGCGGGCTAATCGGTTGAATTGGTCTGAGTTACGCTTGCCGCGATGCGACGTTCGCGCGATCGCATCGCTGAGGTGCAGGCGTGCGTGGACCGCGGCGCCTCAGTAGGCGCCGTCGAATGTCAGCACTGTTTTGGTTCAACGGGCAGCGGCCGCTGCCCTAATAGTGCAGTGCCGCGCGAGCGCGCGGCGAGCCGGCCGTCAATGCCCGTCGGTGGCGCGCCGACCGCGCTGCGCACGGCGCTCGTTAGTCCAGTGCGCCTGCGTGTGGCGCGCGAGCGCGTCCTGAAACAGCTCGCTCTCACTCGCTCGCCGTGGTCCGCTGCGCCGGTCGCTGTAATGCTTGTAGCGGCAGCGACATGTCTTGGGCTGTGTGCAGCCTTGCAGTGGCACTGGCGGTGCCTGGGTCGACAGGAAGCGCGTCTCACGCAGAAACACTGACGCGCGGCAGCAGGACACGCCGGTGCTGATCCCGACGGCGTGCCACGGATTGGTGACCTGCACGTGCTCAACGCGCGCGCGCGCACCGTTGCCCGCGAGGTTTGCGCCCGCGCGGTTGCGTGTGATCCAAGAAAAAAGATCTCTGATTGCCACGAGCTCGCCTTCTGATCTGGGCAATGCCGTCGGTAATTCCCCTAACACGACTATACTCGCACCCGCGGCAGGATATCCTCCCGCGTGACTCGAGCAGCACGCTCGTGGCGACGACGCCACGACGGTACCCAGGGTAGATCGAATCGTGTACCGTCGGCACCGCTCAGGCACGCACCTGCGTCATTGTGCCCGTCGCGCGAGGTAACCAGGCCACGACGACCGCGCTTCTTTACATAAATTCAACCCATTGGCGTTCGCAGGACAGACCGCGTCGAGATAGTGTGCGCATGGCGGCGCCGGGGGTAGGATGATCCCGACACGGCGGTGGGCGTCGATGCCGTTATTGCTCCGGCACGACACCGCTATTGTGCCGGGATGACTGCCGCCGCAGAAGTCGACCCGCTGGCTGCCGATGGCTCGGAGGAGTCATTGAGTGAGCTGGTGAGTTCCATGCTCAGCGGTCTATACCGCGAGGACATGTACCTTAGGTATGTATATAAACTTTGCCGCGATCAACCGGAATCCGGACCAACCCTGCTGGGACTGATCGATCGTAGTTATCGTCTGGGCCGCATGCCGGATGATCAATTTCAGAAAATAAAGGAAAGGATCGAACAGGCGATGGGTACGCGGCCGCCGGCAGAAGACTTCGAGCACGAGGACCTCGATCGTGGCGACTACGCCGCCGACGAGGACGAGCCCGAGGAGCTGGTCACCCGCGAGCTCACCGCCCGGCAGGAGCCAGTGGCCAAGCCGCCGGCGCCCAAGCAGCCGGAGCGTCGCCGCTCCCCGCGCCCCTCGCTGCGACCGGTGCCGAGCCCGCCACCGCGCGACGCCGCAGCGCCGGTCCCGTTAAGACCGGCGCCGTCAAAAAATGACGGCGCGACATCCGGCCCGCAGGTCGCAGCGTCGGCCGCGCCTTCACCGCCACCACCGTCCGCTGCAGCGCCACCGCCGCGAGCTGCGGCCGGCGCCGCACCGGCAGGGGGAGTTGCGGCTCCGGTTCCGTTCAGCATCGGCACGCTGCTGCGAGGCCGCTATGAACTGCTGCAATTGCTCGGCCGCGGCGGCATGGCCTCGGTCTACAAGGCGCGCGACAAATATCGCACCAGCCTGGGCGTGGCGGACTGCTTCGTCGCCATCAAAATCGTGCAGCCGCACCCCTCGCGACCAGGCAGCGTCGAGGCCTTGGGGCGTGAATTTCATAATGCCCAGCGGCTGTCGCATCCGAATGTGGTCAACGTCTACGACATCGATCGCGAGGGTGATGCGCGCTTTTATTCGATGGAGTACCTGGATGGCGAGCGGCTCGGTCAGCTGCTGACCCGCGCCGGTGATCGCCTTCCGCGTCGCTACGCGCTCGCCATCATTCGCGACGTCGGTGCAGCGATCGCGCACGCGCACTCGCGTGGCGTGGTGCATTCCGACGTCAAGCCGAACAATGTCATGGTCACGCGCGAGGGCCACGTGCGCGTGCTGGATTTCGGCAGCGGCATCGTGCGCCCGGGAGAACCCTGGATCGCCGAACTGTCACCGGGCGGCAGCTACCGCCAGGCGACGCCGGCGTACGCCAGCTGCGAGCAGCTGCAGGGCTGGTGCGCCGACCCACGTGACGACATCTACGCGCTGGCCTGTCTGGCCTATCAGCTGCTCGCCGGCCGCCATCCGTTCGAGCAGCGCTCGGCGCTGGTGGCGCGAGGCCGCCGGCTGCGGCCGCGCCGTCCGCCCAGCATGCGTGGCGACCACTGGCGCGCGCTGCGTCGCGGACTGTCGTGGAGCCGCGAGCAGCGCAACATGACGATGGAAAAGTGGCTCGAGCAGCTTGGTGTATCGGAGGCGGTCGACACGCTGCCGCCGCTGACGCGGCTAACCGGCGCGCCGCCGCCGAGGCTGTGGCCGCAGCGCCTGGCGACCGCGGCGATCGTGCTGTGCAGTGTCGGCATCGCGGCGCTGGCCATCAACCGCTTGGCCGGCACCGAGTTTGATCACACGCTCAGCGCCAGTCTGGGCAACGCCTGGAACAGCGCCTGGCAGCAGTTCGACGCCCTGACCACGCTACCGCCCACCGCCAACGAATCCAGCGGCAGCGCGCCGCACGACGCGCTCACGACCGCCGCGCCAGCCAGCCATCCTGCCGCCACAGCGCCCGCCAACCCGGCACCGGCAGCAGTCAGCGCCAACCCGCCGCCGTCGACGCATCCAAGAGCGGCCCGTGTCGCCCACGGTGCCAGCACGCCGCCCAGCGCCCGCGCTGCCTCCGTCGACGAGCAGGACAGCGCGGTGTCGCGCATCGCCGCCGCCGCGCTGCCGGCAACAGCCGAGGCAACCTCAGAGCCGCCGCACGCCGCCTTCGATGCGCCCAGCTACGCGGTGCTGTCGAGCGACCCGGCGGCGCGCATCACGCTGCGGCGCATTGGCGGCAGCAGCGATAGCGATCTGAGTTTCAGCTGGTGGACCGAGCCTGCGACCGCCGAGCCCGACGTCGACTATGCGGCGATGGGCCGCCGCATCGACACCATCCCCGCCGGCAGCGACAAAATCACGGTGTACGTGCCGATCATCTCCAACCCGACGCGCCAGCACATGAGCCAGTTCTACGTGGCGATCGGCGATTCGCAGCCGCGCTCGGGCGGACCGGCGCGCGAGCGCGTGCCGGTCACCATCGATCGGGGCGATTAAGCGCGGTCGGCTGCCGCCAGCGGCGCCGATCTCGACCACAGACACAGCGTCGCGATCAGCGCCGACAGCGCGCAGGCCACGGCGTAGGTCAGTATCGCTCCGGACAGGCTGCCGCTCAGATGCCGCAACCCGAGCACCACCAGCGGACTCAAGAACTGCCCGAGAAAACTCGCCGTCATCCATAAGCCGGTGCCGGTGCCGCGCTGCGCGGCCGGCAGCGAGGTGACCGCCCAGGTGATGAGCGTTGGCAGAATCATGCCGGCGCCATAGTTGGCGATGACGGCGCCGATGACCGCATCGTGCCAACCCGGCAGCAGCGCGATGACGAAAAAACCGGTGCTCATGAGGGCAAAGCACCAGGCAATCTTCGGCAGCGGTCGCGATCGCACCAAGCCGAAGGTCAGCGCACCCAGCGGGTTGGCGAGCGAGGCCAGGCTCGACCACAGGCCAATACGGGCCGGCGAGGTCAAGCCGCGCTCGGTCAGCACGAAGCCCATCTGGATCACCGTGACCAGAAATGCGGTCATCGCAAACAAGGTGACGCCGCAGATCAGCAGCAGCTGGCGCCAGCGAAACGCCTCGTCCGGTGCCCCATGCCGGCCCGACACCGGCTCGGCCGGCAGCTGCGCGCGTCGCGGCTCCCACAGTAGCAGGCCGGTCGCCGGCACCAGCAGGAACGCAAACGCGTAGGCCAGGAATGGATGGCGCCAGCTGGACTCACCGAGCGCGCCGCCCAAGGCGATCACGGTGATCGCCATCAGCGGCGCGGTCCCGGTCTGCAGCGCCAGGTAGCGGCCGCGTCGCTGATCGCGAAAGTAGTCGCCGATCAGGGTCGTGCTGCAGGTCATGACGGCCGCTTCGGCGATGCCGACACAGCCGCGCGAGATCACGATCTGCGGCAGGGTCGACAGCCACACCGGTGCGGTGCCGAACAGGCCGTATACCAGCGTCGACCAGAACAGCACGCGCTTGTGCCCGACCCGATCGCCGAGCATGCCGAACGGCCACGCCAGCAGCGCCACGAACAACGCCGGCAGGCCGGCGACCAGCGAGATCAGCAGGTCGACCGCGGGCTGCTGCTGAAAATAGCCGGTCATGCGCGGCAGCACCGGCGACAGCATGGCGCTCGCCATGACCGACAGCCAGCCGCAGCTGACCAGTACCCATCCCTGCAGCGCGCCGGCGCGCTGCTGCACTCCGACGTGCAATCGATCGTCGGTCATTAGCCCCCGGCGTCAGCTGTCTAGAGACTGACCGATAGTCTCATGCCGGCAAAGCGCCGCGCATCCCGCGCCGGCTGTCCGATCACCGCCGGTGCGCTCCATGGTCCGGTCCAGAAATCCTCGACGTCGGTGTAGTAGACCTTGTCGGTGACATTGTTGATAAAGAACATCGCCTGGAAGCGGCCGTCGCGGGTCTGCACGCCGGCGCGCAGGTCGAGAATGCCGAAGGCACCCTGCACCGCCCACGGATTCTGGTCCACCAGCATCTGCGCCGAAGTGCGATAGGTGTAATCAGCACCGAGCACGGCCTCATACGGGTGGCTGCCCATCGGCACGCGCTGCTCGAAGTCGAAGATGCCCTTGAACTTGGGCGAATTCGGCAAGGTCTTGCCATCGACGTTCTGCACCCCCTGGGTGGTGCCGTTGATCACCACCGGCACGCAGCCCTGCGCGGCCGACTGCACGATGCCACCCGGCTGGCCCCAGCACGGTGCATTGCTGTAATCCTTGAAGGTCGCGTCGATGTACGCGGCGCTGAGCGACAGGCGCGTGGTCGGCGTCGCCGCCCACTGGCTGTCAAACTCAACACCGCGGGTCTCGGCCTTGCCGGCCGAGCTCAGATTGAGCGGCGGCGTCAGCACGTTGGCGACGGCCGCGTAAGTCTGGATCTGGTAATCGCGATAGATGGTGTCGAACACATCGGCGTTGAGCACCAGCGAGCGATCCAGGTACGTGCCCTTGGTGCCCAGTTCAAAGTGATCGATGTGCTCCTGGCCCACCGGCTGCAGCGGGATCGCCGCCGCCGGATTGCTCGGGCTCGGATACAGCACCGCCGAGGTGTTGTAGACCTCGGGCGAATAACCGCGCGCGTAAGTGAAATACGCCATCGAGTTGTCCGAGAAGTGCTGCTGCAGACTCAGATCGCCGACCAGGGCGTTGGACGAACTACTGCCGGTGCTATAGAGCGGGCCGTAGATCGCGGTCGGAAAGTTCACGACGTTGATGGTTTCGGCGTATTTGTAGCTCAGCTCATCGTGATTGAAGCGCAGTCCGGCGACCACCGCGGTGCTAGGCAGTACCTTCCAAGTCGCGCGCGCGTACGCGTCGTAGGTCACGGTGTCCGGAATCGGCCGCACCACGTACTGCGCCGGCGGCAGTGCGCGGTCGTAGAACTCGTCCACCTTGGAGTCGGAATAGAACAGGCCGGCCAGATAGCTCAGCGGCTGATCGACCGGCGAGGCCAGCTTGATCTCCTCGCTGCTCTGCGTGACCGTCTCGTTCTGACTCTGGGTGTTGAAGAACGGCGGCCCGAACGGCGGCCCGCTCGGCGTCAGTACGTTCCAGTAGTAGACGTCGACCGCAAAGATATCCTGCACCTGCTGCTGGGTCTCGCGCTGATAGGCGCTGGTCGAGGTCAGCGTGGTGCCGTCGGCGAAGCGATAATTCAGGATCACCGAAGCATCCTGATCCTGATGCACGGCGCCGGCCGATGTCACCGGGCTCTTGTAGTCGAGGTTGTGCCAGCTCGGGGTGATGCCGGGCAGCGCCACCGATTGCGGCGAGCCGATCAGTACCGCGCCGGGCGGCACATACAGATAGACGAAATTGAAACCGGTCGAGCGATCCTCCGCCTGGTGCGCCATCACGGTCAGGTCGAAGCTGTCGCTCAGCAGGAACTTGAGCTTGGCGCGAAAGCCGCTGATGTCCTGCGTGGTCTGATTGCCGCTGGCAAGATTGGTAATCGGATAGTCGATCACGGTCTTGTAGGCCGCCACACTGGCCTGCACCCGGTCACTGAGCGGCCCAGACGCGAACGCATTGACGCGAAACTCGCCATCATCGGTGAACGTGGTGCTCAGGCTCGCGGTTGGGGTCGCTGACGGCCCGCGTGTGACCAGATTGATCACGCCGGCGGCGGCGGTGCGTCCGCCGAGGGTGGCCTGCGGCCCCTTGAGCACCTCGACGCTCTGCACGTCCATGATGTCGTTACCGTCGTAGGAGTCCGACGGCACCGGCACGCCGTCGACCTGCACGGCCACGCCGGAGGAGATACCCACGGTGCCTTCGTTGGAGACGCTCGAGATGCCGCGAATGCCCATCGGCACGCGGCCATTGATGGTGCCGTTCAGCTGCACCGAGGGCACGAGCTTATTGATGTCGGAAATATCGCTGACGTTCTGCTGCACCAGCACGTCGCTGGACAGCACGCTGGCGGCGACCGGAACGTCCTCGAGCTTCTCGGTGCGCTTCTGCGCCGTGATCAGCACTTCCTGCAGCTGAGCGCCTTCGCTCGCGCTTGCACCATCGGGCGCGCTCGACTGCTGCGCCTGCGCCAACGGCGCAACGCCGGCCAGGACCATCGCTAGCGACACCGCCATCGCACCACGAGCAGGCAGCCGCACGTGAATTGTCTTCATTGGCATCCCCCCGCTTTCGACTCTGGCCTGAAGGCCACCGGCGGCTGTGCCGACGTGCTTGTTGCTGTCTCGCAACATCGGCCAGCCACTGTTTGAGGGAGGTTACGCGGCTCGGTGGATTTGCGGAAATAATTACTCTAAATTGTATTGATTGATCGTATAGATAGGAAAGGCATGCGACTCAACCGCTTCGACCTCAATCTGCTGGTCGCCCTGGATGCGCTGCTGACCGAGAAAAATACCACCCGGGCGGGCAAGCGCATCAACCTGAGCCAGCCGGCCATGAGCTGTGCACTGGCGCGACTGCGCAGCTATTTCAACGATCCGATCCTGACCCAGGTGGGCCGCAACCTAGTCGCCACGCCGCTGGGCACCAGCCTGGCGCAACCGGTACGCGAGCTGCTAATGCGCACCGAGGCCACGCTCGACAGCCGCCCGAATTTCGATCCCGGCACCACGCGCCGCAAGTTCCGCGTGATGCTGTCCGACTACGTATCGACCGTGTTCATGGCCGAGGTCGCCCGGCGCACCGAGCGGGTCGCGCCCGGCATGACCTTCGAGATCCTGCCGCACGGTCTGTCGCCCGAGACCGCGCTCGAGAGCGGCGACATCGACCTGCTGCTGATGCCGGATGAATTCCTGCCGCGCGAACACCCGTCCGAAGCGTTGTTTGAAGAACACTACGTCGTCGTTGCCTGGGCTCAACATCCGACCGTGGGTCGACAGCTCAGCCAGGCGCAATACCTGGAGCTGCGCCACGTGGTGGCCCGTCCCGGTGCTCACCCGCAACGCCGTCCGGCGGTGGATGAGCTGTATTTCGAGCGCCTTGGCCATGAGCGTCACATCGACGTGGTGGTCGGCGAGTTCAACGTGCTGCCGCAGTACGTGCTCGGCACCAGCCGCGTCGCCACCATGCATCACCGCCTGGCCCGGCTGTACGCGCGCCACCTGCCGCTCAAGATTGTGCCGCTGCCGTTCAAGTGCCCGCCGATCCGTGAAGCCATCGCCTGGCACAGTCATCGCGACCAGGACCTGGGCCTGGCCTGGGTACGCGAGCAGTTCAAGGCTACCGCCGCCGAACTCGACCGGATCGTGGCTGCGGCGTAGCGCGAACGCGCGCGGCGTTCACAGCGGTGGGCACGCAGCGCCGTAGCGAGCGTGCAGGCCCCCCGATATACTTTTTGTTTCACGGCTGGAGTACGCCGATGGCCAAGCACATCGTGGTGCGCGATATCGCGCGACCGGAATCCGCCGAGCTCGAGGCGCTGGCCGGCTATGGCGTTGCCACGGTGCATGAAGCGCAGGGACGCAGCGGTCTATTGGCCTCTTATATGCGGCCGATCTACCGCCCGGTCAGCATCGCCGGCAGCGCAGTCACGGTGCTGGTACCGCCGGGGGACAACTGGATGCTGCACGTGGCCATCGAAGTGTGCAGCCCGGGCGATGTGCTGGTGGTCGCCACCACCTCGGCCTGCGAGGACGGCTACTTCGGCGATCTGCTGGCAACCTCCTGCGCCGCCCGTGGCGTCAAGGGCCTCATCATCGATGCCGGTGTGCGCGATGTCGCCACGCTGACGCAGATGGCGTTTCCGGTCTGGAGCAAGGCGATTTACGCCCAGGGTACCGTCAAGGCAACCCTCGGTGCCGTCAATGTACCGGTGGTGTGCGCCGGCGCCCAGGTCGCTCCCGGTGATGCCATCGTCGCCGACGATGACGGCGTCGTGGTGGTGCCGCGCGCTGAGGTGAAAGCCACGGTAAAGGCATCAGCCGCGCGCATGGCTGCCGAAGAGGACAAGCGCAAGCGCCTGGCGGCCGGCGAACTGGGTGTCGACATCTATCAGATGCGCGAGCGCCTCAAGGCCCTGGGACTTGAGTATCGCTAGAGCGCCAGCACGCATGGGCGGCCGACAGACAGCGATCCCCTGCACCCTGATGCGCGGCGGCACCTCCAAGGGGCCGTTCTTCCTGGCCTCCGATCTGCCGGCCGATCCGGCGCTGCGCGACCGCGTGCTGCTGGCCGTCATGGGCTCGCCCGACCCGCGTCAGATCGACGGGCTCGGCGGCGCCGAGCCACTCACCAGCAAGGTGGCAATCGTCTCGCCCTCGCAGCACCCGGGCGTCGACGTCGATTACCTATTCGCGCAGGTGCTGATCGACAAGCCGATGGTCGATGTCAGCCCCAACTGCGGCAACATGCTGGCCGGCGTGGGGCCGTTCGCGATCGAGCGCGGGCTGGTCGCGGCGCGCGATCCGCAGACCCAGGTGTCGATCTACATGGTCAACACCGGCAACCGCGCGGTGGCGAGCGTGCCCACGCCCGGCGGTCAGGTTCGCTATGACGGCGAGGCCGAGATTGCCGGGGTACCCGGGAGCGCAGCAGCGATCCACATCGACTTTCTCGATACCGCCGGCTCGGTCTGTGATTCGCTGCTGCCAACCAAGCGCGCGCGCGATCGCATCGGCGATATCGAGGTCACCTGCATCGACAACGGCATGCCGGTGGTGGTGCTCGCAGCCAGCGCTCTCGGCAAGAGCGGCTATGAATCACCCAAGGATCTCGACGCCGACCGAGACTTCAAGGCACGGCTGGAGAAATTGCGGCTCGCGGCCGGAGTGCTGATGGGATTGGGCGACGTGAGCGCTAAGGTCGTACCCAAGATCACCCTGATCGCAGCGCCGCGCGCTAGCGGCCAGGTGTGCACGCGCACGTTCATCCCGCATCGCTGCCACGCCGCCATCGGCGTGCTGGGCGCGGTCAGTGTCGCTAGCGCCTGCGTCATGCCAGGATCTGTGGCCGAGGGCATCGCCACGGCATCGAGCGGCTCGCCGCGCCTGCTGTCGGTGGAACATCCCAGCGGCGAATTCACCGTGGCGCTGGAAGTATCCGGCAGCGGCGCCGACTTCAGCGTCGGCCGCTCAGGCATCGTGCGCACCGCGCGTGCCCTGATGCGCGGCGAAGCGCTGGTGCCGCACGCGCTCTGGCCGCGCGACTGACGCCTGCGCGGCCGCTTCAGCGGCCCAGCGACTTCAGCAGCGTATCGAGGCGCGGATACACGCGGCGCGCATTACCGCTGTAGACACGCTCGCGATCGGCATCGCCCAGCGCCAGCGCATCGACGTAGCGGCGGGTGTCATCGTAATGATGGCCGCTGCGCGGATCGATGCCGCGCACCGCGCCGACCATCTCCGAGCCGAACAGGATGTTCTGCACCGGCACCACCTCGAACAGCAGCTCGATGCCGGGCAGGTGGTAGACGCAGGTATCGAAGAACACGTTCTGCAGCAGCTGTTCGAGCGGCGGGCGCTTCAGGTCCTGCGCCAGCCCGCGAAAGCGGCCCCAGTGATACGGCACCGCTCCGCCGCCGTGCGGAATGATGATGCGCAGCGTCGGGAAGTCAGTGAATAGATCGGCAGTCAGAAACTGCATGAACGCCGTGGTGTCGGCATTCAGATAGTGCGCGCCGGTGGTATGGAAGTTCGGGTTGCACGATGCACTGACGTGCACCATCGCCGGCACGTCCAGCTCCACCATCTTCTCGTACAGCGGGTACCACTGGCGGTCGGTCAGCGGCGGGGAATTCCAGTGGCCGCCGGAAGGATCCGGATTGAGGTTGCAGCCGATGAAACCCAGCTCGCGCACGCAGCGCTCCAGCTCGGCAGCGCTGTGCTTAGGTGGCACGCCCGGGGATTGCGGCAGCTGGCAGACACCGGCGAAATTCTCCGGGTACAGCCGGCAAACCCGGTGGATCAGATCGTTGCAGACGCGGCTCCACTGCAGGCTGACCGCCTCGTCGCCGATGTGGTGCGCCATGGCCGAGGCGCGCGGTGAGAAGATCGTCAGATCACTGCCGCGCTCGCGCTGCAGCTTCAGTTGCGCCTTCTCCAGCGTCTCGCGGATCGCATCATCGCTGATGCGGGGCGCGGCGATTGAGTTTAGGCTGCCTGCGCCCTTGAGCGCGGACAACTGCGCGTCGCGAAACGCCTGCAGCTCGGGCGGCGCGGTGGTGTAGTGGCCGTGACAGTCGATGATCATGGCTCGATTGTCACACAGTCGACTACGGGATAAACACCCAGTCCCGATCAATCACCCCGGCGTAGCGCAGCTGGCTGATGATCTGTTCGGCGGCCTGCTCGGCGCTGATGCGCGCGGTGTCGATGCGTATCTCGGGTGTCTCCGGCGGCTCGTACGGAGAATCGATGCCGGTGAAATTCCGGATCTTGCCGGCGCGCGCCTTGCGATAAAGTCCCTTCGGGTCGCGCGCTTCGGCGACCGCCAGCGCGGTATCGATGAAGATCTCGAAGAACTCGCCGGTGCCGAGCAGCGAGCGCGCCAGCTGGCGCTCGGAACGAAACGGCGAGATGAACGATACCAGCACGATCAAGCCGGCATCGGTCATCAGTCGGGCAACTTCGGCGACCCGCCGGATGTTCTCGACCCGATCGACATCGGTGAAGCCCAGATCGCGATTGAGTCCATGGCGCACGTTGTCGCCGTCAAGCAAATAGGTGTGGCGTCCCATGCCGAACAGCTTCTTCTCCACCAGGTTGGCGATGGTTGATTTGCCGGCGCCCGATAGGCCGGTGAACCACAGCACGCAGGCCTTCTGGTTCTTCAGCACCGAACGATTGGCGCGGTCGACATCCAGCGCCTGCCATTCTACGTTCTCGGCCGGTCGCAGCGCCGCCTGCAGCATGCCGGCGCCGACCGTGTTGTTGTTGATTCGATCGATCAGGATGAAGCCGCCGGTATCGCGGTTGACCGTGTACGGGTCGAACGCCAGTGGCTGATCCAGATTCAGATTGACCACACCGATCTCGTTGAGCTCCAGCTGGCGCGCCGCCAGTTCCTCCAGCGTGTTGACGTTGACCTTATATTTAAGTGGCGCGACCGAGGCCGAGACGGTGCGGGCACCGCACTTGAGCAGGTACGGACGACCCGGGAGCATCGGCTCCTCGCCCATCCAGACGATCGTGGCCTCGAACTTGTCGGCCACCGCGGCTGGCGCTGCGGCCGATACCAGCAGATCACCGCGGCTCACGTCGACCTCGTCCTGCAAGGTCAGCGTGACCGACTGCCCGGCGACCGCCTGCGGCAGGTCGCCGTCGGCGGTGACGATGCGCCCGACGCGACTGTTGGCGCCCGCGGGCAGGATCCGAACCGGATCGCCGGCGCGCACGCTGCCCGAGACTATGAGGCCGGCGAAACCGCGGAATTCCTGATTGCGGCGGTTGACCCATTGCACCGGCATTCGAAACGGCTGCGCCGCGATTTCGTTGCGGATCGGCACGGTGTCGAGGTGCTGCGTCAGGCTCGGACCCGCGTACCATGGCATCGCAGCGGAGGATTCGAGCACATTGTCGCCACGCAGCGCCGACACCGGGATGGCGATGATGTCCTTGAGACCTATGCGGCCAGCGAACTCCCGATAACTGCGCTCGATGTCCTGGAACACGCCGTGGGCGTAGCCGACCAGATCCATCTTGTTGATCGCCAGCACGATGCGGCGAATACCCAGCAGCGATACCAGGTAGCTGTGCCGGCGGGTCTGCGTCAGTACGCCCTTGCGCGCATCTACCAGGATGATCGCCAGGTCGGCACTCGAGGCGCCGGTGACCATATTGCGGGTGTACTGCTCGTGTCCGGGCGTATCGGCGACGATGAACTTGCGGCGCTCACTGGCGAAGAAACGGTAGGCGACATCGATCGTGATGCCCTGCTCGCGCTCGGCCGCCAGCCCATCCACCAGCAGCGCGAAATCCAGCTCGTCACCCTGCGTGCCGAGCCGACGCGAGTCGCTTTCGAGCGCCTCGAGCTGGTCCTGCAGCAGCAACCGCGATTCATAGAGCAGCCGTCCGATCAGCGTGCTCTTGCCGTCGTCGACACTGCCGCAGGTGATGAAGCGCAGCAGATCCTTGCGCGCCTGCGCGCTCAGCCAGGCCTCGAGCTCGCTCGGCGCCGACGGCGCGACCACGCTCATCAGAAATAGCCCTCCTGCTTCTTCTTCTCCATCGAGCCGGCGCTGTCGTGATCGATCACGCGGCCCTGCCGTTCAGAGGTGCGCGCGGCCAGCATCTCCTCGATCACCGCCTCGAGCGTGCCGGCATTACTTTCGATCGCGCCGGTCAGCGGATAGCAACCCAGGGTGCGAAAGCGCACACGGCGCAGCTGCGGCCGCTCGCCGGGCTTGAGCGGCATGCGCTCATCGTCCACCATGATCAGAGCGCCGTCGCGCTCCACCACCGGCCGCTCGGCCGCCAGATACAACGGCACGATCGGAATGCGCTCCTGGTAGATGTACTGCCACACGTCCAGCTCGGTCCAGTTGGACAGCGGAAACACGCGCAGGCTCTCACCTTTGACCTTACGCGTGTTGTACAGCCGCCAGAGCTCGGGGCGCTGCCGCTTCGGATCCCAGCGATGCTGGGCGCTGCGGATCGACACCACGCGCTCCTTGGCGCGGGATTTCTCCTCGTCGCGGCGCGCGCCGCCGAAGGCGGCGTCAAAGCCGTAGCGGTCGAGCGCCTGGCGCAGCGCCTGGGTTTTCATGACATCGGTATGCATGGCCGAACCGTGCACGAACGGGTTGATGCCCATGGCCACACCCTCGGCGTTGACGTGCACGATCAGATCCAGTCCCAGACGGCGCACGGTAGCGTCGCGGAATTGGATCATCTCGCGAAACTTCCAGGTGGTATCGACGTGCAGCAGCGGAAACGGCGGCTTGGCCGGGTAGAAGGCCTTGAGCGCCAACTGCAGCATGACCGAGCTGTCCTTGCCGATCGAGTACAGCATCACCGGCCGCTCGCACTCGGCCACCACCTCCCGCAGGATGTGGATGCTCTCGGCTTCCAGGCGTGCCAGATGCGTGAGGTTGGACACCGCCGGACTCTATATATTCTGCAGCCGCTCGGCCGTTATGTGCTTATTCTGATTGCGACTCTGGGCCTTGGTCGTCGTCCGGCCCGAGCCCGTCGCCACCGCGCTACTGTGCCCCATGAAGTACACCCGCGCCAGTTCATCGCTGGTGCGCGCCAGCGACAGCTGCAGCCGGTCGATGAACCCGTGCAGCTCCGCCTGGCCCAGCGCCTCGAGCCGTGTATGGTGGATTGCGCGGCGCATGCGCGCGACCCGCCGCTGCAGCGCACGGCTGTTGGGCAACCGCCGCAGCACCTCCTCGGCGCGGCGCAGGCAACAAACGCAGGCGCGAGGAAACTGCTCGTCGGCCAGCAGGAAGCGCACTACCCCGGCGCCATAGACCCGCTCGCGGGTCTTCAGACGGTACATCTGGTAGCCCGACAACGAGCGCAGCACACCCATCCACAGCACCGTTTCGAATGCGCCCAGCTCCTCGGCACTCGGGCCGCCCATCATCGCCGCGGCGCGCACGTCGACGATGCGGCTGGTCATGTCGGCGCGCTCCAGATTGCGCCCCAGCGACAGGAACGAGGACGCGTCGCCCTCGTTGAAAATGCCCTCGAACATGCCGGTCAGCGCCTGGGTGGCGCTGGTCACGCGGCCCAGGAAGCCATAGCGCGTGCGCCGCCTGGCGGCATCGGCCGCGTGCTCGCTGACATACAGAAACAGCTCGTTGATTTGCTCCCAAACCTCGCGCGGCAGGATGTCGCGTACCGTGCGGGCAATCTCGCGCGCCCGCGCGATCGAGCTGAGCATCGAGCCCGGATTATTCTCATTGGCGACGATGAAGCGCACCACCGACTTCTCGTCGATGTCGCGCTCCAGCTCGGCATACATCGATTCATTGCCGGTGATTTTCACCAGCGGCTGCCAGCCGGGGCTCAGCCGCTGCGGCAGATCCAGCATCAATCCGGCGCTCACGTCCACCAGCCGCGCCACGTTTTCGGTGCGCTCCAGATAGCGCGCCATCCAATAGAGGTGGTCAGCGACGCGCGACAGCATGCTCGCCTCCGGTATCGACGATCCAGGTGTCCTTGCTGCCGCCGCCCTGCGAGGAATTGACCACCAGCGAGCCCTTGCGCATTGCCACCCGCGTCAGGCCGCCGGTGGTCACCTGGACGCCGCGGCCCGCCAGGATGAACGGGCGCAAGTCGAGGTGTCGCGGCTCGATGCCGCCTTCCACCAGCGTCGGCGTCGTCGACAGGCTGATGACCGGCTGGGCGATATAGTTGCGCGGGTTGCGCTGGATCAGCTGCGCGAATTCGCGCTGCTCGGCGGCGCTCGATCTTGGTCCCATCAGCATGCCGTAGCCGCCCGATTCGTTGGCCGGCTTTACCACCAAGCTGGCCAGATTCGCCAGCACGTACTGGCACTGCCCCACCTCAGCGCAAAGAAACGACGGCACGTTCGGCAGGATCGCGTCCTGATCAAGGTAGTAGCGGATCATCGCCGGCACGAAGGTGTAGACCAGCTTGTCGTCGGCCACACCGGCGCCCGGCGCGTTGGCCAGCGCCACATTGCCGGCGCGCCAGGCACGCATCAGGCCCGGCACACCCAAAGTCGAGTCGGCACGAAATTCCTCCGGATCCAGAAACAGATCGTCGACGCGGCGGTAGATCACGTCGACCCGCTGCCAGCCGATGATGGTACGCATGTAGACGATGTCATCGGCACCGACCACCAGGTCGCGCCCCTCGACCAGTTCGCAGCCCATCTGCTGCGCCAGATACGAGTGCTCGAAATAGGCCGAGTTATAGATGCCCGGGGTCAGCACCACGACTTCGGGCTGCTCGATGCCGGCCGGTGCCAGTGCGCACAGCATGTCGAACAACTGCGACGGATAGTCGTCCACCGGCAAGATGCCCGCCGCCGCGAACACCTCCGGGAACACGCGCTTGACCACCTGGCGGTTCTCGAGCATGTACGACACGCCCGAGGGGACCCGCAGGTTGTCCTCGAGCACGTACACGGTGCCGTCGGCGCCGCGCACCAGGTCCGAGCCGCACACGTGCGCCCAGATGCGCTGCGGTGGGCTGACGCCGACGCACTGCGGACGAAAGTTGACTGAATCGGCCAGATAACCGCGCGGAAACACGCCGTCGCGCACGATGCGCTGCTCGTGGTAGATATCATCGATGAACAGGTTGAGCGCCTGCGAGCGCTGCTGCAGCCCGGCTTCGATCCGGCGCCATTCATCCAGCGCGATCACGCGCGGAATGATGTCCAGCGGCCAGGCCCGATCGATCGATCCGCCCTCCTCGTGGTAGACCGTGAAGGTGATGCCCATGCTGCGGATGGCTACGTCGGCCGCTTTCTGGCGCGTGGCCAGTTCGTCCGACCCGAGTACCGAGAGAAATTCGATTAGGGTGCTGGCTGCGGGCCGCGGTGCACCACCGGGCCCGATCAGCTCGTCGAAGCTCGCCGACGCCGGATAATCATTCCAGGCAATCCGCATGCGAGCTACAGTAGCAGGGCGCGGCGGGCGAATGAACTGCGCCTGCTCGCACCACCGTTGTGCAGCCCATGACCGAGCCACTCGCCAATCGGGTTATCGCCATCGCCGAGTCGCGCGAGCTGGACGTATTCGCAGCGTTGCTCGAGCGTCGCGGCGCCAGGGTTTTGCGCTATCCGCTGGTCAAGATCATCGATGCACCGCAGCCCGAGCCGATACTGGCCTGGATCGATGTGGCCGCGAAACAGCCGTATGACGACCTGATACTGCTCACCGGCGAGGGACTGCGGCGACTGCTCAGCTGCATCGAGCGCCATCGACCGAGCCTGCGGGGCCCATTTCTCGAGGCCCTGGGCCGCATGCGCAAGATCACGCGCGGCCCCAAGCCCGCGCGTGCGCTACGCGAACTCGGTCTGGCGAGCGATCTGCCGGCAGTGGTGCCGACAACCGCCGGGGTAATCGACATGCTGCGGGCGCTCGACATGCGCGAGCGGCGCGTGGGCGTGCAGCTGTACGGCGGTGAGCCCAATCGGCCGTTGATCGAGTACTTGCAGGGCGCAGGCGCGCGCGTGGCGACGGTGGCGCCTTACCTGTATGCCGACGCGGCCAACGACGCGGCCGTCGGGCAACTGCTCGAGCAGATGCGCGCCGGCGCCGTGGATGCGATCGCCTTTACCAGCAAGGCCCAGGTCGAACGCCTGTTTCGAGCGGCCGCTGCCGATCAGGTGCGTGCGGCACTTGCCGCCACCAACGTTGCCGCGGTCGGACCGGTGGTGCGCGATGCGCTGTCCGCACACGGCGTGACGGTCGAGGCGATGCCGGAGGACAGCTGGTTCATGAAGCCGCTGACAGCGGCTCTGTCTGAACTGCTGGCGAAGTAGCCGCTGTTAGGCGGCGGAGTACATGCGCTGCAGCAGCGTCAGGAACGTATCCAGCTCGGCCTTGCTGAAACGGCTCGCCATGTGCCGCTCGAGCTGGCGTACCTGCCCCATCAGGGCTTCCAGTTCCGAGCTGCCGCCCTCGGTCAGAGAAATGCCCTGACGGCGGCGGTCGCGGGTCGAGCGCCGACGTTCGATCAAGCCGGCGCGCTCCAGGCGATCGAGCAGCGCGACTATGCTGGCCTTATCCACGCCCAGATGAGTTCCGAGTTCGATCTGCGCGATCCCCGGATTGGAGCGCACCAGGCACAGCAGACTGAACAGGCCGGGACGGATTTTCTTTTCACCGATGAAGCTGACGTAGGTACGCCACGAAGCCTGGTGGGCCCGGCGCAGGTTGTAGCCCAGCAGGCGTGGTAGCGGTCCGAGGTCGACTTTGGCGCCAGCGGGGCGCTCGCGCCTGGCCGGGGCCGGCCGCTTATCGCGTGCCCGGGCGCTGTTACCACCTGTCTGTTCCACTACAAGCACCCCGATGAGAAGCTCGGCCGCGGTGTCAGCGCCATGCCAGCCAGTATATTTTCATTACTGTTCGTACTGCAAATAGATGGGCGTTGCTACATATTGCCGCACGGCAGACGGCAGCGCCGTCACGCTGCGCCGTGGCCAGCCAGCGGCGCGTACAGATCGGGCCGCCGGTCGCGAAATACGAACCAGTTGTCGCGCGCCTGGCGCAGCTGTTCGAGCTCGAAGCAGGCCGTAATCACCGCCTCCTCCTGCTGGCCGGCCTCGGCCACCAGAGCGCCGCTGGCATCGGCGATGAACGACGAGCCATAGAATCGCAGCTGCAAGCCTTGCGGATCCTGGCGCGCATATTCGGTGCCGATGCGGTTGCTGGCGATCAGCGGCATCAGATTGGCGGCCGCGTGACCCTGCTGCGTGCGCTGCCAGTGCAGCCTCGAGTCCACCGGCGGCGCCGGCGGCGGTTCGCTGCCGATGGCGGTCGGATACAGCAGCAGCTCGGCGCCTTGAAGCGCCATGATGCGGGCAGCCTCGGGAAACCACTGATCCCAGCAGATCGCGGCGCCGAGCCGGCCGTAGCGCGTGTCCCAGACCCGAAAGCCGGTGTCGCCGGGAGCGAAGTAGAATTTCTCCTGGTAGCCGGGCCCGTTCGGAATATGCGATTTGCGGTAGATCCCCAGTCGCCGGCCATCAGCGTCGAACATCGCCAATGAATTGAAATAGACGTTGCCGGCGCGCTCGAAAAAGCTGATCGGCAGCACCACCTGCAGCTCCGCGGCCAGCGCGCCAAAGCGCCGCAGCAGCGCGCTGTCGTCGGCGCTCTCGGCCAACTGCAGGTAGCGGGCATCCTGCTCGATGCAAAAGTACGGGGTCGCGAACAGTTCCTGCAGCAAGATCACCTGCGCGCCGCGCGCATGGGCCGCGCGCACCAGCTGCTCGGCGTGCGCAAGGTTGGCAGGCAGGTCCCAGCCGCAGGCAAACTGCGTCGCCGCCACCGTGACGCGCCGCTCGGCGCCGCTCACGCCGGCACCCCGGCCGTCGCCTGCACGCGCTCGGTGATCGCGATCGCGGTGCGCAGCGCGCGCAGGCCGTCCTCGCCGCTGACCATCACCGGCCCGTGGCCGCGAATCGCGGCAACGAAGGCCTGGATCTCCGCCAGCAGCGCATCGCCCTGCTCGAATGACTGTTCTTCGATGTTCACCGGCAGCGCTCCGGGGTCGACCGAGGGTTCACGCTTGCGAATCACCGTCAGGATTTTTTGCTGCAGATCGATCGACAGGTAGGCATCGTCGCAGAACACCCGCAGCTTGCGCTCGGTCTTGAGACTGACGCGGCTGGCGGTGACATTGGCGACGCAGCCGTTGGCGAAACCCAGGCGCGCATTGGCGATGTCGATTTCGGAGGAGAACACCGGCGTACCGATCGCATCCAGCCCGGTCAGCTCACCGCCGATGATCATCTGCACCAGGTCGATGTCGTGGATCATCAGGTCGAGTACCACATTGACGTCGGTGCCGCGCTCCTTGAAGGGCGCCAGCCGGTGACATTCGATAAAGCGCGGGCGCTTGAGGCGCGGCTCGGCGGCCAGGATGGTCGGGTTGAAACGCTCAAGATGTCCGACCTGAAGCACCCGACGCTGGGCGCGGGCGCGCGCAATCAGGCGTTCGGCCTGCTGCGTGGTCTCGGTGATCGGCTTTTCGACCAGCACGTGCGCACCGGCCTCAAGAAACGCCTCGGCGATCTGGTAATGCGTGGGGGTCGGGGTCACGACGCTGACCGCGTCGACCTGCCCGAGCAGTTGCCGATAGTCGCCGAACGCGCGCGTGCGCAGCTCTTCGGCCACGCCTGCCGCAGTTACGCCATCCACGTCGGCGACGCCGACCAGGTTGCAAGCGTCAAGCTGCGCGTACTTCTGGGCATGGAATCGCCCCAGATAGCCGACCCCGACGACTGCCGCTCTGATTTTTTCCATGCGGCGGCTATTATGCCCAAAGCACGCTGGAGGAATGGACGTGGAGGAGGAAACGCGGGGATTCTGGCAGTTCGCCCGTGGCGCACGCGGGCTGGGCAGCGAGCTGCTGACGCTGGCGGCCTGCCTTGGCATCGGCGTGATCGTAATGCCATGCCTGATCTTCGCCGTCGGGCGCCTGGCACTGGGCGCTTACGCGCACGGCAATGTGTTTGCGATGTGGCGCGACTTCATGGCCGGGCTGATCAGCGGCTCGCAGGCGGCCTGGTTCATCGCCCTCGGACCGTACCTGTTCGTGTGGTTGCTGCGTGGCGCACGACGCCTGTTACATAACTGAGGCAGCGCATCATCGGCACGTGATTGCTGTCACAGATCGCGCGGGATCGGATCACGGCCTGGGGCCGCCATGCCATTCTGCAGACCGGAGGCTCAGGTGTACTGAGCGCTCGATCGGAAGTTTCAGATGGGGAATCCACGTGAGATCCACGGGTCAGTTCCCGCCACCAAGCAGCAACGCTCCCGCCGCCGTGATGATGTAATCAAGGACATCACGCTGGCGCTGGCGCAGACCATCGGCGTCGCTCTCGACGCCGGACAGCGTGGCGGATTCGATCCTTACGACAGTCGCCTCGGCACCACCCGCAACGGAGCCTGGAAACAGCGGCGACCCGCGTAGCGCCCTGCAGTCGCTGGGCGGCTCTACGGCCAGTAGAGCACGCCCAGTGTGATCAGCATCGCGGCCAGCAGCAGCTGTGCGGGATAGCGCCAGCGGCGATCGCGCAATTCACCGATGAAACTTGCGCCGCCGACCAGTGTCAGACCCCATGACCACGCCAGCCCTTTGAGCAGTGGCAAGCGTTCGGGCGCGAGCCTGGCCGAATATTCCGGCAGCAGGAAAAACACGATCGCGCTCATGCTCAGTGACGCAGTCATCGCAACCGCTGAGCCCGTGATGATCGCGATCAGTACCGCCAGCGGACGCATGTCACTTCTCCATATCTGACTGCCATCCGGTGGCCAAAGATGTCAGACTTGACCCCAGTTTAGCCGTTGCAAGGTCCGCAGGCAGTATGTCGCAACCGCTCCGTCCGTGGCGCAAACTTCTGGCCCCGATAGCACTGCTGGGTCTGGGCCTGCTGACGCTCAGCGCCGCCGGCTCCACCGGGGTCCCGGCCTCGAGCGGCCTTCTGCCCCAGGGCGCGATTGCACCGACCGCGCAGCAGCGTTCGCTGGCGCCGCGCATCGCCGGCATTCTGGAGCAGAACCACTATCGCCATATTGCAATCGACGACAAGCTCTCGCCGCAGGTGTTCGAGCGCTACTTGAGCTCGCTCGACGGCCAGCACAGCTATTTCCTGGCTGCGGACGTGGCCGGCTTCGAACGCTGGCGAACCAAGTTTGGCGACATGATCCACACCGGCGAGATGGATCCGGCCTACCTGATCTTCAGCGTATTCCAGCAACGCAATCGTGAACGCATCAACTACGCGCTCAAGCTGCTGGACACCGAGCCGGATTGGACCGTCGATGAGAGCTTCACCTTCGATCGCGAGCACGCCGCCTGGCCAGCGAGCCAGGCCGAGATGGATGAGCTGTGGCGACTGCGGGTCAAGAACGATGCGATCACGCAGATGCTGACCGGCAAGAGCTGGAGCGAGACGGCGGAATTGCTGCGCAAACGCTACCAGCGCGTTTTGTCCCGACTCGACAAGATCTCGCCGGAGGATGTGTTTGAATCGCTGATGAATGCCTACTGCGCCGTCTACGATCCGCATAGCAACTACTTCTCGCCGCGCAGCTCCGAGGAATACCGAATCCAGATGAGCCTGAGCTACGAGGGCATCGGCGCCTCGCTGCAGCTCACCGACGACTACATCACCGTCACCAACATCCTGCCCGGCGGACCGGCGGCGGCCGACGGCAGTCTCAAGCCCAACGATCGAATTACCGGCGTCGCCCAAGGTGATGGTCCGATGGTCGATGTCATCGGCTGGCGGCTCGACGATGTGGTGCAGCAGATCCGCGGCAAGGAAGGCACGCTGGTGCGCTTGCAGGTGCTGCCGGCCGGCGCCACACCCGGTACCGCCGAGCGCACCCTGGAACTCACGCGCAACAAGGTGACGCTCGACAGCCAGGCGGCCAAGAAAGAGGTGCGGCAGATTCAACGCGACGGCCACAGCTACCGCATCGGCATCATCACGGTACCGAGCTTTTATAACGACATGGATGCGGCCAACGGTGGCGACGCCAACAATCGCAGCACTACTCACGACGTGCGCCACCTGCTGCAGCAGCTGACCGCCAACGGCGGCATCGACGCGCTGGTGCTCGATCTGCGCGGCGACGGCGGCGGTTACCTGCCCGAGGCCATCGGGCTGACGCACCTGTTCATCAACCACGGGCCGGTCGTGCAGCTCAAGGACACCACCGGTCAGACCGAGGTGCTCGACGAGCCCGATCCGGGCGCGGGCTACACCGGACCGCTGGCGGTGCTGGTGGATCGTACCAGCGCCTCGGCATCCGAGATCTTCTCGGGCGCGATTCAGGATTTTCACCGCGGCCTGATCATCGGCCAGACCACCTTTGGTAAGGGCACGGTGCAAAGCGTCATACCGCTCGATCGCTGGTCATCGCGGCCAACCGAGGGCCAGGTGACGGTGACCATCGGCAAGTTCTACCGCGTCACCGGCGAGAGCACGCAGCTGCGCGGGGTAACCCCCGACATCAGCCTGCCCTCGCCAATCAGCCCCGACGACGTCGGCGAAAGCGTGCTCGATCACGCGCTGCCGTGGGACCGCATCGCCTCGGTCCCGTTTCATGCTCTGGTGCCGGAGGCCGGGCTGATGCAGACGCTGGCCGGCGACGAATCCAACCGCGAGAGCCACAATGCCGACTATCAGTGGTTGCTCGCGAGCCTGACGACGCTGGATAGCACGCGTAAGGAAAAGACACTGTCGCTGAATCTCAAAAAGCGTCAGCAGGAGCGCCAGTCGCAGGATCAGGCGCGCTTGATCCAGGAGAATACGCGCCGCGGCGCCGACGGCATGCCGCCGTGGAAATCGGTCGAGGACATCAGCATCCCGGATGAACCAGACGTCATCCTGACGCAGGCCAGCAACATCATGGCCGATGCGGTCGCCAGTGGGGTCAGCCGCCCGCCAGCGGTGGCGCAGCAGGGTCCGCCGGCGTCGGGGTCCTAAGGCTGCTTTAGCGCAGCAGCACCCTGAAGATCTCCCACAGATCGTCGGCCAGAACCTTCGAGCCATCGGTCGGACCTGACAGGCTCTCGGCCGTCGGCACGGTCTCGCCCGAGCTGCGATACTTCGCCAGCTCGCGAAATTGGTCGGAGCGTTGTTTGATTTCCTGCTGCAGCGTGCCGCGATGCTGCAGCAAGCCGCGTCCCTGGATGATCGCCGCCATGGTGGCCTCGCAGCGCGCGCGATCGCCGTAATCGTCGCGCGGCGGCTCACGCCGCCCGGACGCGGTGCGCGCCATCTCCATCAGCGGCGTGCGCGATAGCCGCTCCACCAGCACTTGGCCGTAGGCGATGGCCGCGATATTGATCGCGCGCCGCGCATCGATCGACAGGCCGCCGAACTCGGGTGCCGGCTCGGCATCGAGCGCATCGCGGGCCGCACGCGCGCTCTCCAGATCCTGCACGCACAACATCGATTGCAGGCTGGCGGCCTGCAGCCGCTGGCGCACCACCCGGCGTTTGAAGAAATGCCAGATCTGACGCAAGCGACCCAGCTCCTGATCCAGTAGCGCGACTGCCTCGCGACCCGCGACCGCCTTGTTTTCCGCGTCGCGCAATTTTGCCTCGATGGCCTGGCGTCGCCCGAACTGCTCGCGGTTGTATTCGGCGAAGAACGCACGGCGCTCGCGCTCCTCCTGCTGCGCGCTCAGCTCGGCCACGAACTGCGTCAACAGCGTCCTGCCAAGGTTCCACAATTCGCGCAACTGGTAGAACACCAGCGTCGGATAGGCCAGTTCCTGTTGCGACAGCCGCGCCTCCAGACCCTGCAGCATTTCCTGCACGCGCGCGGTGGCGCCTTCCTGCTGCTTGACCCGATCCTTCAGCCGCTGCACTTCTTCCTGCAGCGATATGTGGGTTTTTTTGAGCTCGGCGCGATTGCGAAACAGGTGCAGCACGCGGTCGTCATCGACCTCGAGCTTATTGGTGTTCGCACCGATCCGCAGGAAACTCAGTTGTGAGATCAGCTTCATGAGTGGCGCCAAGATGCGTGCGGGCCACCGTTCGCGAGTCGTTGATTAAACGCCCTAAATCGTGAACCTGTGGCCCCGCTCTACGCAGTATTCCAGCCACTTATTTAGCATCATGTTGCGGCTCCAACGCTGATGCAGTTCACGTTCCCTCTTGCGCGGATCCGGCTGCCGCGGCTTGCGCTGCGGCGCGTGCGCCAGCACCTGATCGGCCTCCAGCAGGCGCGCATCATGGTAGGCGCGCAATCTGAGATCCGGCAAGCGCTCGAAGTCGCCGACGTTCGACGGCAACTGATACGTCATCATCAGCGTGCTCGTGTACGGCATGTGTTCCACGACTTCGAGACGCAGCTCACAATCGCCCGCGACCTGCGACACCAGTGTGCCACGCAGCCGCAGCGGATCGCCCGCCAGCAGCAGGAAGCGCAGGTAATTGCTCTCGTACAAACCCATGAGCGCGACGAAGCCGCGCGGACGCGCGTTCCATGACACCTTGATGTCGGCTTCACACAGCACGCATCGACTATAGCATGCAGCGCGCCGCCGACACCGCCATCGGCCTGCGGTTTAGTGGCATGGTTCTCGCAACCGCCAGTCTATGATTGCAGAAACATGTGCTCGCGGTAGTAGCGCAATTCGGCGATCGATTCGTAGATGTCGGCCCGCGCCAGATGCGCCGACTCCTTGGAATACCCTGAGGCGATCTTCGGCATCCAGCGCCGCGCCAGTTCCTTGAGCGTGCTCACATCCAGATTACGATAGTGGAAGAAGCGCTCGAGCTCTGGCATCAAACGTGCAAGGAAGCGTCGATCCTGGCAGATGCTGTTGCCGCACATCGGCGAGGCTCCCGGCGGCACGTGCGTGGTCAGAAACAGCAACGTCTGCCGCTCGGCCTCGACCGCGTCCATACGGCTGGACCGCACCCGCGACAGCAAGCCGGAACCGCCGTGCTGATGCTGATTCCACGAGTCCATGCGCGCGAGTATGTCTTCCGGCTGGTGAATCACGAAGTCGGGGCCCTCGGCCACGACGTTGAGCTCATTGTCGGTGATCACCGTGGCGATCTCGATGATCTGGTCGGAGTCGGGCAGCAGCCCGGTCATCTCCAGATCAATCCAGATCAGATACTGATGGTTCGCCATGGCGCTTAAAGATCGCGATAGTTGAGGCATGATAGCAAGGAATGTCGCTTGCCCGAGTCACCGTCACGTACCGCGGCCTGCTGCACGTACGCGCCGAGGACGGACGTGTGGCCGTGGCGCGGCCCGCGCGCCGGCAGCTGTCGATTGTCTGCGGCGATTTCGTCCACTGTGAGTCTGACCCACAACACGAACAGTTGCTGATCAGCGCGGTGGCCGCGCGAAGCACCGCGCTCTACCGTACCAACGCCCGCGGCGGCGGCGAGCTGGTGGCCGCCAACGTGTCGCGACTGCTGGTCGTCGTGGCGCCGCTACCCCGACCCGACTTCTTTATCGTCGACCGGTATCTGTGTGCGGCCCGCTGTGCCGGCATCACCGGTCTGGTGGTGCTCAACAAGTCGGAACTGCCGCTCGAGCCGGGCGTCGAGCAGGAGCTGGCGGCCTACAGCGGCGCCGGCTTTGATTGCCTGCGGGTCTCGGCCCAGCATGCACAGGGGCTGGAGCCGCTGGTGGCGGCGGTGCGCGACGGTACCGGGATGCTGGTGGGCCAGTCCGGGGTCGGCAAGTCGTCGCTGCTGGGCCGGCTGGTGCCGGGCAGCGAGGCGGCGATTGGCGCGCTGGCGCGCGATGACGAGGGCCGACACACCACCAGCGCCACGCGGCTGTACGCCCTGCCCGGCGGTGGCGAGCTGATCGACTCGCCCGGCGTGCGCGACTTCGCCCCGGCGATCGACCGCTTGGATGAGGCCGATCTTGGATTTCCGGAGGTGCAGACCCTCGCCGGCCACTGTCGCTTCGCCGACTGTCGCCATCTGCGCGAGCCGCAGTGCGCGGTGCGCGCGGCAGCCGGGGCATCCTGGAGTGCACGCCGCTACGAGAGTTATCGGCGTCTGCGGCGCCTGTACCAGCGGCTGCAGGGGCAACATCCGGCGGCGACGCGGCGCCGACGCTGATCGTTTCGGGGCCGCGCTTGCTCAGCTGAGCGCGTGCCGACCGGCCATCGCGTGTGCCAGCGTGCCGCCGTCGACGTATTCGAGCTCGCCGCCGACCGGCACGCCATGGGCGATGCGGCTGGCCGTCACGCCGCGCGAGCGCACCAGCTCGGAGAAGAAATGTGCGGTCGCCTCGCCTTCCACGGTCGGGTTGGTCGCGAGGATGACTTCGGTCACCTCGCCGCCCTCCAGCAGCGCCTCGAAGTCACGCGCGCCGAGCTCGTCCGGACCGACCCCATCGAGCGGCGACAGGTGCCCCATCAGCACGAAGTAGCGGCCGCGATAACCGCCGGCCTGCTCGATGGCGACCACGTCGGCCGGCGATTCGACCAGGCACAGCAGCGTTGCATCGCGCTGCGCATTGGCACAGATGGAACACAGCTCACCCTCGGTCAGCATGCGGCAGCGACGGCAGCGTCCGACCGAATCGAGTGCAGCGCTGACGCTCAGAGCCAGCGCCTGTGCGGCCGGGCGGCCACGTTGCAGCAGGTGAAAGGCCATGCGCTGGGCGCTCTTGGGTCCCACGCCCGGCAGCGCGCGCAGCGCCTCGATCAGTGCCATCAGCGCCGGCGATAGCTTCATCAGAACGGCAGTTTGACGCCCGGTGGCAGCGACATGCCACCCATGGCAGCCGACAGCTTGGCCTGCGTGGCGCTCTCCAGCCGATGAACGGCGTCGTTGATCGCCGCCGCAATCAGATCCTCGAGCATCTCGCGATCCTCGCCGATCACCGAGGGCTCGATCTGTACGCGCTTCACCTCGTGACGCCCGGACATCAGCACCTTGACCATGCCGCCACCGGACTCGCCGGTGACCTCCAGATTGGCGATTTCGGCCTGCGCCTTCTGCATATTGGCCTGCAGGGCCTGGGCCTGTTTGACGAACTGATTCATGTTGGCCACGATTTACCTCACTCGTTCGATTTGGCCGGGCGCACGGTCTCGGGCAGCACGCGCGCGCCAAAGCGCTCCTTGAACGTGCCGACCAGCGGGTCGGCTTCGAATGCCGCCTGCGCCTGCGAGCGGCGCTGCGCTTCGAGCCGCTCGGCCGAGCGCGCCGGAGTGGCTGGACTGTCATCGCGCAGCTCAATCTGCAGTCGCAGGTTGCGGCCGAAATGCCGTGACAGCGCCTGCGCCAGCTTGTCCTCCAAGGCGCGCGTATGCAGCGAGGCACTACGCGCATCCAGCGCCAGGCGCACGGTGCCGGCATCCTGTCCGAGCAGCACGCAGTTGCTGGCCAGCTGCAATGGAAACCCCTGCAGATCAAGGCGCGCCACGATCGCCGACCAGTCAGCGTCCGCAACCCGCGGCGTGTCGGCGGCAATGGGGGCGCTGCGCGCCTCCGGGGGGCTGGCGCTGCCGGCAGGCTTGGTGTCCTGCCTGGCGTTGGCGCCGGCCGGGACCTGCAGCACCGTACCGGCGCCGGCCGGCCGAAAGGCCAGCATGCGCATCAGCGTCATCCGAAAACCGGTGCGCGCATCGGGCGCCAGATCCAGATCGCGCCGGCCGAGGATGGCGGTCTGGTAATACAGCTGCAGATCCTCGGCGCTGATGCGCTTGGCCAGCGCCGCGAGCGTCTCGCCCGGGTGCAGCTCATCACCCTCGAACTCCGGCACCAGCTGCTTGAGCACCACGCGCTCGAGTAGCGATGCCAGCTGATCGAGCAGCTGCGCATAGTCGGGCGCACGTTCCTCAAGCGCGCGTGCGAACTCGTACAGTGCCGCGGCATCCCCCGTGGCCAGCAGCTCAAGCACGCGCAGCACGTGCTCACGCTCGAGCGTGCCGAGCATCGCGCGCGCATCGGCCTCCATCGCCTTGCCGTTGCCGAATGCCAGCAGCTGATCCAGCAACGACAAAGCATCGCGCAGGCTGCCGTCGCCGGCCTGGGCCAGCAGCTGCACGGCGGCCGGCTCGAACGCGATCTGCTCGGTCTGCAGGATGTGCGTCAGGCGCGCGCTGATGAGCGCCACCGACAAGCGCTTGAGGTTGAACTGCAGGCAGCGCGACAGCACCGTCACCGGCAGCTTGTGCGGCTCGGTGGTCGCCAGCAGAAATTTCACGTGCGGCGGCGGCTCCTCGAGCGTCTTCAGCAACGCATTGAACGAATGCGCCGACAGCATGTGCACTTCATCGATCAGGTAGATCTTGAAGCGACTGCGGGTCGGCGCGTATTGCACGTTGTCGAGTAATTCACGGGTGTCGTCCACACGGGTGCGCGAGGCCGCGTCGACCTCGATCAGATCGACGCTGCGTCCGGCATCGATTTCACGACAGCTGGCGCATTGGCCGCAGGGCGTCGCGCTGACACCGCATTCGCAGTTCAGACACTTCGCCAGGATGCGCGCCACCGTGGTCTTGCCGACCCCGCGGGTACCGGCGAATAAGAAGGCATGGTGCACGCGGCCGCTGCCGAGCGCGTTGCTGAGCGCGCGCAGGACATGCTCCTGCCCGGTCATCTCGGCAAAGCTGCGCGGCCGCCATTTACGTGCCAGTGCGGTGTATGCGCTCATGCGATCTCAATGATTCTCGACGACACTGGGAGGTGATCCGCACCAGTGTAGAACTCCGGCACCCGACCGATCCGCTGCCGCTGCTCCCTTCCGGGCCTGACGGGGTTCACGGTAAGTCGTCGCGAAGGAACCGGCGCGGATCACCGTAGAACTTTGGCGGAGAGGGTGGGATTCGAACCCACGAACACCCGTGAAGATGTTACTGGAATTCCAGTCCAGCGCCTTCGACCGCTCGGCCACCTCTCCATTCAATAACTTACCGACCTAGCTTAAGACGGTTTATCACTTCAGCAGTGCGCGGCATTCTAGCAATCGTGCCGCCCGCGCGTCTGCCTAGGTACCGGGCGGATACACCGGCTCGCCGCCGGCCGGGGCTGGCGGCGCCGCGGGCGGCGGCGCCGGCGTGGTCGCTGGCGCGGGCGCCGGCGACACCGGAGTGGCAGGCGCGGCGCCCGGGTGGGTCGCGCGGTTGGCCGGGGCCGGTGCCTTGGCGAAGAAATTCGGCGGCAGCGCCAGACAGGGCTGCAGTTTAGGCATCTCGCGCGCCTGCGGGCCCAGGTCCGGAATCTTGACCGCATTGCGCGTGTCCGGCGCGCTCAGACCTTCCGGCACCTTGAGCGGCGGCGCCGAAGCGGTGTTGCCGGTGAACGGCTTCTCGGTGCAGTTGGCGGCGCTCCTGCCGCGATGAAAGGTGCGATTCCACAGCGTGCAGCCGGATAGCAGCGGCAGCGCCACGGCACACATCAGCAGCGCACCCACGGCAGTGCGCGCCTGCGAGCGCGAGCCGCTCACGCCGATATCGCTCGCGCCACCGCCGCCCCCGGGTCACGGGCCGCGGCCAGTACCGCACGCACACGCGCACGCAGCGATTCAGACAGCTCGGTCAATGGCAGGCGAATGCCGCGCTCGATCCAGCCCTGATCGCTCATCGCCCATTTCACCGGAATGGGATTGGGTTCGACGAACAACACCTCGTGCAACGGCCGCAGCGGCGCATCCAGGCGCTCGGCCGCGGCGCGATCAGCGCGCAGCGCGGCCGCGCTGAGCGCCGCGAGCTGCCGGGGCACCACGTTTGCTGTCACAGAAATTACTCCCCGCGCTCCGTTCATCATTGCCTGCGCGCAGCTGGCATCATCGCCCGACAGCACGCTGAAGCTGGCGCCGGTCAGGGCCACCAGCTCGCGTACCCGCTCGACCGAGGCCACCGCCTCTTTGACCGCGACCACGCGCGGCAGTTTCGCCAGACGCGCGACCGTGGCGGGCAGCAGATCGACCGCGGTACGTGAAGGGACGTTGTACAGCACCACGGGCACGCTGGCCACGGCAGCGATCGCCTCGAAATGCCGATACAGACCCTCCTGGGTGGGACGATTGTAGGCCGGCGTCACCACCAGCAATCCGTCGACGCCGGCGCTCGACAGCCGGCGCGCACGCTCCACGGTGATCGCGGTACTGCTGCTGCCGATGCCGGCCAGCAGCGCCACGCGTCCGTGCAGCCGCGCCTTGGCCCGCTCCAGCAGCGTACTGAGCTCCGCATCGGTGATGGTCGCGGATTCTCCGGTGGTACCGGCTACCACCACGCCACTGGTGCCGGCTTCCAGATGCATCGTGAGCAGCCGCTCCCACGCCGGCCAGTCGATGCTGCCGTCGGCATGCATCGGCGTCACGATCGCGACCAGACTGCCCGAAAACATAGGCTGCTGCCCAACAAAACACGGGGCGGCGATGTTACGGGTGCCGCCTTGCGGCACGCAAGCTCACCGTTCGCAAGCCCGCGCAGTACCGGTACACTGCCCAAGACAACTCTGCGACCACGGATCCAATGAAGCAGCATCTCGCCGTCTCCGCGATCGGCAGCGACCGCACCGGGATGGTCCACGAATTGACTCGGGTGATCAGCGACTGCGGCGGCAACATCGCCGAAAGCCGCATGACCGCGCTCGGCTCGGAGTTTGCGATGCAGCTGCTGATCAGCGGCAACTGGCACACGCTGGCGCGGATCGAATCCGAGCTGGCGCGGCTGGGGGAGAACGGTTCACTGAGCGTACACATCAAGCGCACCGAGCCGCGCGCGGTGCGCTCCGACATGCTGCCCTACTCGGTCGACATCGTCAGCCTCGATCAGACCGGCATCGTCTCCGGTCTGACGGGTTTCTTTGCCAGCCGCGGCATCGACATCTGCGAGGTGGCCACCCGCAGCTATGCGGCCGCGCACACCGGCGCGCCGATGTTTGCGGTGCAGCTGGTGATCAACGTTCCCGGCAAGCTGCAGGTGGCGCAACTGCGCGAGGAATTCATGGATTTCTGCGATTCACTCAACCTCGACGCCATCCTCGAGCCGGTGAAATCGTGAGCAACGCCGTCAAGTCGAGCGCACAATCGCCGCCGCCGATCGGCGCCGCGGTGCCGGACTTCACGTTGCCTTCAACCGGCGGCAAGGACTGGCAGCTGCGCGCTGCCCGCGGCCACAAGCTGGTGCTGTACTTCTATCCGCGCGACAACACGCCCGGCTGCACGCTCGAAGGTCAGCAGTTCGCGCTGCTGGCAGCGCGCTTTGAGCGCGCCGGCGTGATCATTGCCGGCATCTCGCGCGACAGCGTCGCCTCGCACGAGAAGTTTCGCGCCAAGATGGGTTTCCCGTTCGTGCTGCTGTCGGACGCCGACGGCGCGATCTGCCAGCGCTTCGATGTCATCCGCGAGAAGAACATGTACGGCCGCAAGGTCATCGGCATCGAGCGCAGCACATTCCTGATCGACCAGCGCGGTGTACTGCGCAGCCAATGGCGCAAGCTGAAGGTCGATGGCCACGCCCTCGCGGTGCTCGAGGCGGCCCAGGCGCTGTGAAGACGCCCGCACGCCGACTGTTCGTGCTCGACACGAACGTGCTGCTGCACGATCCGACCGCGATCTTCCGCTTCGAGGAGCACGATATCTATCTGCCGATGGTGGTGCTCGAGGAGCTGGACGCGAACAAGAAGGGTCTGTCGGAAGCCTCGCGCAACGCCCGCCAGGTCAGTCGCTTCCTCGACGAGCTGATGCGCGGGGTGACCAAGGAGCAGATCGATGCCGGGCTGGAACTGCCGTCGAGCTACCGCGGCAATCACGGCAAGAAGGCATCGAGCGGGCGGCTCTACTTCCAGACCCGCGAGCTCGCCAGCAGCCTGCCGGCTGCGCTGCCGGGAGTCGGCGCCGACAATCTGATCCTCGGCCAGACGCTGTCACTGCAACGGCAGGAGCCCAAATCGCGCGTGGTACTGGTGTCCAAGGACATCAACCTGCGCATCAAGGCGGCCGTGATCGGCGTGCACGCCGAGGACTACTACAGCGACAAGACCATCGAAGACGCCGACGTGCTCTACACCGGCGTCGAGACATTGCCGGCGGACTTCTGGGAGCGGCACGGCCACGACATGCGCTCGTGGAAAGACGGTGAGCGCACCTGGTACCGGGTGCGGGGACCGTCGGCCAGCACCTGGCGCCCGAACCTGTTCGTGTACGACTCCGGTCCCCAGGGCATCGAGGCGGTGGTGCGTTCGATCGAAGGCCCGGAGGTGACGCTGGAACTGGCGCGCGATTTTCGCAGCGACCGCCACAGCGTCTGGGGCATCACCGCCCGCAACCGCGAGCAGAACTTCGCGCTCAATCTGCTGATGGATCCGGAGATCGACTTCGTGACGTTGCTGGGACCGGCCGGCAGCGGCAAGACGCTGCTGGCGCTGGCCGCCGGCCTGTCGCAGACGCTGGAGCGCAACCGCTTCGTCGAGATCGTGATGACGCGGGTGACCGTGCCGCTGGGCGAGGACATCGGCTTCCTTCCGGGCACCGAAGAAGAAAAGATGGAGCCGTGGATGGGGGCGCTGATGGACAACCTCGAGGTCCTGACGCGCAGCGACGAGGGCGGCAACTGGGGCCGGGCGGCCACCAATGATCTGCTTCGCAACCGCATCAAGATCCGCTCGCTCAATTTCATGCGCGGCCGCACCTTTCTCAACCGCTTTATCATCCTGGACGAAGCGCAGAACCTGACCCCCAAGCAGATGAAGGCACTGGTGACGCGGGCCGGACCCGGCAGCAAGCTGGTGTGCCTGGGGAACATCGCGCAGATCGACACCCCGTATCTGACCGAGACCACCTGCGGCCTGACCTATGTTGTCAACCGATTCCAGGGTTGGCCGTACTCTGGCCATATCACCTTGGTACGCGGTGAGCGCTCGCGGCTGGCGGATTTCGCCTCCGAGGCCCTGTAGGGACTGCCGCCGGTGAGTGTCGGCGCCGCTGCGCTCCTTAAGCGGCGGAACCTTGGCGTCCCCGGCGCGGTCGAAGTACATTACAACGTCTTGATGTCTCAGGAAGTTATGCCTCGCTACTGCGCCGCCCTGCTCGGCTGCCTGCTGACGCTGCTGGCTCATGTGGCCGCTGCCGCCGATGCCGGCAGCAGCACCGCGAACTTCACCCCCAACACCGCCTCCATCGGCAGTGCGCTGCCGGACCTGGGCGGGCCCGCCAACGCCATGATCAGCAAGAGCGATGAGTACCAGGTCGGGCAGATGGCGATGCGCGAAATGCGCGATCAGAACCTGATCCTGGAGGACCCGGAAGCCACCGATTACATCCAGCAGCTGGGTATGCGCCTGGCTTCGCAGGCCAACGACGAAGGCCAGAATTTTACCTATTCCGTGTTCCGCGAGCCGATCATCAATGCCTTTGCCACCTTTGGCGGCTTTGTCTGCATCAACAGCGGCCTGATCCTGCTGACCGACAACGAATCGCAGCTGGCCGCCGTGATGGCGCACGAAACCGGCCACGTGGTGCAGCGTCACATCGCCCGCGGCTACCTGGCACAAAGCCGCATGTCACTGGCATCGACCGCGGCCTTGCTGGCCGCGGTGCTGATCGGCGCGGCCAGCGGCGCCGGCGGCCAGGCCATGGAAGGCGCCATCGCGATGAGCCAGGCCACCGCCCTGCAGCAGAGCATCAACTACACCCGCGGCCAGGAAATCGAGGCCGACGCGGTCGGCATCGAGCTGCTGTCGGGGGCCGGCTTCGACCCGAACGAGATGGCGACTTTCTTCGAATCGATGTCGCGGGTCGAGGGATTGTCGATGGCCGGTATTCCGGCACTGCTGGTCGACCACCCGGTCACCAGCGAGCGCATCGCCGCCGCGCGCAACCGCGCCGCGACCTTTCCGGCGGCGCGATTGCAGTCCGAGTCGCCGAGCTTCGGTTTTTTCAAGGAGCGTGTACGCGTCCTGACCGCGCCACCCGAGACGCACCTGGAGCAGTACTACAGCGCGATCCGCGATCGGCGCGAGCTCACCTCAGCCGAGCGCTATGGTGAGGCGCTGGTGCAGATGCAGCACGGCAGTGCCAGCAGCGCGGTACGTACCATGCGCGAGTTGCAGGGGATGTATCCGCAACTGACCATCCTGTATGCCGGACTCGGCCAGGCCTTGGCCGCCGCCGGGCAGCTCGATGCTTCGCTGGCGTTGTTCGAACATTCGGTGCGGCTGTTTCCGCGCAACGTGCCGCTGACGGTGCGCTATTCGGAGTCACTGATGCAGGCCGGCCGGGCCAAGCAGGCCCATGAGCTGCTGCTGGATCTGTTCAACAACGTCAATCCGTCACCGGCGCAGATCCGCCTGACCGCGCTGGCCGCCAGTGCCGCCGGTGATCCGGGTGACGCCTACGCCTACATGGCCGAATACGATCTGGCCGGCGGCCAGTTGGCGCTGGCCAATCAACAGCTCGAGCTGGCACTGGCTGCGCCCGACCTCACTACCGTACAACGCGCCCGCTTTCGCGCACGTCTGGATGAGGTGCGCGGCTGGCTGCGTGAACAGCAGCAATCGCGTCGCGGAATGAGCGGGAGCTGACCTAGCCACAAGCAGCAGCGCGCCTCGTCGCGCTGCAATATCGAGCGGCTGCAAGCTGCTACACTTGCCTCCATGTCGTGTCGAAGCAGCGCTCCGTTCCAACGGCTGCGCGCAGCGCTGGCCGCTGCGGTAGTGCTGTGCACGCTGGGCGGCTGTGCAACGCTGCCAAGCGGCAAGCCCGATGCGCGCGATCCGTACGAGCGTATGAACCGCTCGATCTACAAATTCAATACCGCGGTGGATCACGCGGTGCTGCGGCCGGTGGCACGCGCCTACGTCCGAGTGATACCGCGGCCGATCCGCACCAGCGTCAATAATTTCGTCACCAACCTCGACTACCCGACCACGATCGTGAACAGCTTTCTGGAGGGCAAAGTCGGCGACGGCGTGTCGGATACCGCCCGGCTGGTGGTCAATACCACCATCGGCATTGGGGGTCTGTTCGACCCGGCCAGCAACATGGGACTGGATCGACACGACGCCGACTTTGGGCTGACGCTGGCCAAGTGGGGCATTCGCAAAAGCCCCTACCTGATGCTGCCGCTGCTCGGGCCCTCCACGGTGCGCGACGGCTTCGGCCGGCTGCCGGACTGGCTGCTGCTGCACGAGATCGAAACCATCAAGCTATTCCAGAACAACAACTACGTGACCTATAGCCTGTTCGTGGTTTCGGTGGTGAATCTGCGTGCGCAGCTGCTCGACGAGGACAAGCTGCTCGACAGTGCCTACGATCCCTACGCGCTGCTGCGCAGCGCCTATCTGCAGCGTCGTGACTACCTGATCAACAATGGCCAGGAGAATCCGGAAGAGGATTTCCCCGACGCCGCGCCGGACGAGGGCTCAGACTCGGCCACGCCACCGGCCGCACCCGGTGAGCCCGGAACGGCACCCGGGGGCGCGCCACCGGTGTCACCCGCCGCCACGCCGGCGGTCACGCCGCCAGCGTCGCCGCCGAAGTAGGCCGCCGGGGCGCTTTAGGTTCCGGCAACGATGCGGGCCTTGATGGCCTCGTACTCCGAATCAGTGATCAGCTTGCTGTCGAGCATCTGCTTGGCTTCCTGCAGCCGATGCATGGCGTCGCCGGCGGCGGCCGCGGCGCCAGCGCTGGCCGCGCCGCTGGCGCCGCCGGCACTGAACTGAATTCCGCCGGCGCGGGCGCGCAGCTCTTCGAGTTCGCGGATACGCCGCTTCTCCCGCCACTGCTGATCCTGCGACTGACAGATGCGGTACACGGCTTCGGCCTGCGCCTTGCGCAGGCCGCCGACCTCGAGCACACGGCTGGCGCTCTCGCCCTGCGAGGCCAGGTCCGAGGGCCGGCCGCTGCGCACGCTCAGGTCGGCCGACAGGATGCCGACGCGCAGTTTGATCTCTTCCAGATCCTGCCAGCGGATGTCGTGCAGATCGAAACCACCGATCAGCTTGCGGGCGATGCAGATGAAACGGCCGCTGCTCGCCGCCACCAGCAGCCGCCGGTGATTCAGCGCAAACACACGACGCTGAACCGCCCAGGCCTCAAGCGTCTCGCCCGGAATCAGCACCGACTGCAGGTGCTCGAGCGCCCGCACCAGCCCGGGTTCAATCTGCGACATCGGCTGGTTCATGCGTGATGACCGTTGAGCAGGGATTCGACTTCGCTCAAGCGCGCTAGCGAGAGCAGCGTCTCGGCCGGCTGGCTGTAGCGCAACTGACAATCGCCGGCACGCGCGACCGCCAGCCAGTCGATCAGCAGCGCCAGCCCGGCGCTGTCCACGGCCGTGACCAAGGCCAGATCAAAGGTCAGCGTACGACCACGGGCGGCCGCGATCAGCGCCAGACCGAGCGGGCGCACGACCGGCACGGTGGCGAAACTCAGCGCGGATTCCAGCCGATAGGTATCCGCGCCGCTCGCCACGAAGGTACCGCCGCCCTCGCCTGCAGCCTCGACGCTCATGGACAAAACTCCCGGCTCTTTCAGTTCTTGACCTTGTTGGCCGCACCCTTGATCGCGCTGGGCTTGTCGCCCGCCTCGAGCCGCGAGATCACTTCGTCCAAACCTTTTTGGTCGATCTCGGCGCCGAAGTCGTCGCGGAAACTCTTGACGTAACTGATGCCCTCGATCACCACATCCCAGGCCTTCCAGCCCTGATCGGTGCGCCGCAGACCGTAGTTGACCGCCACCTGTGTGCCATCGTCCTTGCGCACCTGGGTGCGCACGGTGGCGAACTGCGCATTGGGGTCGCCGGTGTACGGGAATACCTTCAGGCGGTCGGCAGTGAAGTCCACCAGCGCATCGCCATAGTTGCTGAGCAGCGATTTGTAGAACGCCTGGATGAAGCGTTGACGCTGATCGGCGGAAGCGGCCGTCCAGTGGCGACCGAGTACCAGCCGGGCCGAATACTCGGTGTCGAAATGCGGCAGCAGGATCTTGTCGACCAGGGCGTGCACCTTGTCAGGATGAGCGCGGTAGTCAGCGCGATGCGCGTCCAGTTCCTTCAGCATCGCGCTGGCCGAGCTCTGAATCAGCTTGCCCGGATCGCTGGTATCAACCGTCTGGTCGGTGCCGGCGGCGGCCGCCGCGGCCGGCGCCGGAGCCGGAGCATTAGCCGGCGCCGCGGCCGCGTCCGCTACAACGCATGCGCCCGACAGCAGCAGCGCCGCGGCCAGTGCGCGCAGCAGCGCGTCACTTCGATTTCTTGTCAGTGCCTTTGTTGCCATTGCCAGCATCCTTGTTGTCGTTGGAGTCCTTGCCGTCGCCGGAATCCTTGTTGCCGTTGGAATCCTTGTTACCCGAATAGTTCGCGAAGAACTTGTTGATCAGCGTCTCCAGCACGATAGCCGATTGCGTGAAGGGCAGCTCGCTGCCGGCGTGCAGGTAGGTCTCCGAGCCGCCGGGCGAGATCGCGATGTACTGGGCGCCGAGCAGTCCCGAGGTTTGAATGGCGGCATCGCTGTCATCCGGAATGTGATCGTAATGCCGATCAATACCGAGCTTCACCGCGGCCTTGTAGACCGAGTTGTCATAGCCAATCGAGACCACCTGGCCGACGCGTACGCCGGCCATGGTCACCGGCGCGCCGACCTTCAGTCCGCCGATATCGTCGAACTTGGCGATGACAGCGTAGTTTTGTGTCGCCCGCGACAGCTGTAAGCCGCTGCCGGGTAGTTGTGTAGTCAGAAATCCCAGCGAGGCAAAGCCCAGCAGTACGAACAGGCCGGTACCAATTTCAATCGAGCGATTAGCCTGAGCCATAACGCAATCCCCTTTGCCTCGTTCTATAAAAACGCCGCGGTCAACATGTAGTCCAGCAGCAGCACCAGCACCGCCGAGGTCACCACGGTACGCGTGGTGGCCAGTCCGACGCCCTCGGCGGTCGGTTCGGCGTGGTAGCCCTCGAACACCGCCATCAGACTGCAGGCCGCTCCGAACACCACGCTTTTGATCAGACCTTCGTTGACATCGTGCAGACTGACCGCATCCTGCATCTGCGACCAGAACGTGCCGGGCTCGACCCGCATCATGGTCAAGCCGACCAGCTGCGCGCCATAGATACCGACACAGTTGAAGATGACGGTCAGCAACGGCACCGAGATCAACCCGCCCAGAAAGCGCGGTGCCACCACGTAACGTACCGGATCGACCGCCATCATCTCCATCGCCGCAAGCTGATCGGTGGCGCCCATCAGGCCGATCTCGGAGCACAGTGCGGTGCCGGCGCGACCGGCGAATAGCAGCGCGGTGAGCACCGGTCCGAGCTCCTTGATGAGGCCGACCGCCGCCAACACTCCGAGCGCCGATTCCGAGCCGAACCGCTGCAGCTCCTGGTAGCCCAGCAGCCCCATCACCATGCCGACGAACAGGCCGCACAGCATGATGATTACCAGCGAGCGGGCGCCGGCGTTGTAGATCTGCTGCACCACCAGCCGCGGACGCGCCAGCGCCGGGATGCACTGCCGCACCAGCAGCAGCATGAACAGCGTCACTGCGCCGATCTTGCCGAGCGAGCCGAGTGCCAGCGAGCGCCGCCGCGCCAGACTGTGCATGCGCATTCAGGCGCCCCGGCGCGAGCGCGCCAGCAGTTGTTCGAAGTAGTCCGGCGCCGGGTAGTGAAACGGCACCGGTCCGTCGGGCGTGCCGGTCATGAACTGGCGCACCACGTCGTTGGATTCGGCGTTGAGTTCGGCCGGACTGCCCTCGGCGACCACTTTGCCCTCCGACAGCAGGTAGCTGTAGTGCGCGATCGCCGCGATCTCGCGCACGTCGTGCGACACCACGATGCTGGTGATGCCCAGCAGCCGGTTGAGCGACTGGATCAGGCGCACGATCACGCCCATCGAGATCGGATCCAGGCCGACGAACGGTTCATCGTAGATCAGCACTACCGGATCCATGACGATGGCGCGTGCCAGTGCCACGCGCCGCGCCATGCCGCCTGAAAGTTCAGCCGGCATCAGCTCGGCGGCGCCGCGCAGGCCGACCGCCTGCAGTTTCATCAGCACCAGTTCGCGCAGCACCGGCTCGGGCAGGCGCGTGTGCTCGCGCAGCGGAAACGCCACGTTCTCGAACACGCTCATATCGGTCAGCAGCGCGCCGTTCTGGAACAGCAGACCGACGCGCTGGCGCAGCTGGTATAGCTCGCGCCGGCGCAGCTGCGCGACCTCCTGACCGAACACCCGCACCTGGCCGCTCTGGGCGATGACCTGACCCATGATCAGCCGTAGCAGCGTGGTCTTGCCGGTGCCGCTCGGTCCCATCACCGCGGTGATGGCGCCGCGGCGCATGTGCACGTTCAGGCCGGTGAAGATCGCGTGACCGCCGATGGCGTAGTGCACGTCGCGCACGTCGACCACGGCGTCGTCATTGTTCACGCCGCCTGCTGCTCCATCCCGGCCTGGTAGCCGCCGCTGCGGGCCAATCCATTGAGCCGCGACCACTTCTGAAATTCCTTCTGGCCAGCGCCGACATTGGCACTCTTGCCGCCCCAGGCGCTCAGCGCCGCGTCCTGCAGCGCGCGGCCGTAACTGAACGACAGCTGCCAGGGCAGCGGTCGGTGCCGATTCATCAGCGACAGATGCAAGGCCGCCTGGGCCGGGCTCTGCCCGCCCGACAGGAACATGATGCCCGGCACCGCGCTGGGCACGTGGCGGCGCAGACAGCGCAGCGTGGCCTCAGCCACCTGCTCGGGCGTGGCCTGGGTCGCGCACTTCTTGCCGGCGATGATCATGTTGGGTTTCAGGATCATGCCTTCCAGGTGGATGCGATGACGCTCAAGCTGCGAGAACACCTCCGCCAGCACCGCGCTGGTGACGGCATCGCAGCGCGCCAGATCGTGCGCCCCGTCCATCAGCACTTCCGGCTCGACGATCGGGACGATGTTCTGCTCCTGGCACAGCCCGGCATAGCGGGCCAGGGCCTGGGCGTTGGCCTCGATCGCCGTGCGGGTCGGCATACCCTCGCCGATGTCGATCACCGCGCGCCATTTGGCGAATCGCGCCCCGAGTTGGTAGTAGCTGACCAGCCGCTCACGCAGTCCGTCCAGACCCTCGGTAATCGTCTCGCCGGCAAAGCCGGCCAGCGGCTTGGCGCCGGTGTCGACCTTGATACCCGGGATGACCCCGAGCTTGCTCAGATAGTCGGGAAACGGCACGCCGTCGCGGGTTTTCTGCCGGATGGTCTCGTCGTACAGGATGACGCCACTGATCCACTGCCCGATGCCGGGGGTCGTGAACAGCAGCTCGCGATAGGCGCGGCGGTGTTCCTCGGTGTTCTGGGTGCCGATCTTGTCCAGCCGCTTGGCAATGGTTGAGGTGCTCTCATCCGCCGCCAGCAGCCCCTTGTCCTTGGCTACCATCGCGGTAGCCACCGCTTCCAGATCACTGCGACTCATGCGCCATCCTCTTCAATAAATGGGACTGCGCAGGATACCAAAGCCGTGTGCCGGCAAGCCGCCCTGCCGCAGCGGCGCGCTTCTCTTGGGCCTCATATAGTACTAAAATAGTCCTACTTTAGAGGCGCCCATGTTGCGAATCAGCAAACTGACCGACTACGCCACGGTGATCCTGGCGCGTCTGGCTGCAGAGCCGGAGCGGCGCTTCACTGCGGCCCAGATCGCCGCCGATACCCATCTGAGCAGCCCGACCGTGTCCAAGCTGCTCAAGCAGCTGCACCGCCGCGGCCTGGTCAGCTCCACGCGTGGGCTGCATGGCGGCTATCTGCTGGCGCGTTCTGCTGCCCAGATCAACGCCGCGCAGATTCTCGATGCACTCGAAGGCCCGGTGGCGCTGACCGAGTGTGCCGGCAGTGAGAGTCACTGCTGCATCGAGAGCAGCTGCCTGGTCGGCCGGGCCTGGCAGCGGGTCAATCACGCCATCCGGCGCTCGCTGCAGGAGATCACGCTGATGGAGCTGGCAGGGCTCAATGGCCCGGGCAATCAGCCCTCGCCGCTCGACCGGGGCATTCCGGTGGCGCTCGGCCGTATTGCAACGCGCGCGCCGAAGCGGGAGCCGCTGTGAGCACCCCCGACATCGACGCGCTGGTCAATCGCAGCTACCGCCACGGTTTTGTCACCGACATCGAGTCCGACACGGTGCCCCCCGGGCTCGACGACAGCGTCGTGCGCCTGATCTCGCACAAGAAGCAAGAACCGCAGTTTCTGCTCGACTGGCGGCTGCGCGCGCTGCACCACTGGCGCGGCATGCGCGAACCGCACTGGGCGCATCTTCGCTATCAGCCGATCGACTATGAGGCCATCTCTTATTACTCGGCGCCAAAGCAGTCGGCCAACGCCCCCAAGAGCCTGGCGGAGGTCGATCCGAAGCTGCTGGCCACCTATGACAAGCTCGGCGTACCGCTGCATGAACGCGCCCGCCTCGCCGGCGTCGCAGTCGATGCGGTATTTGACAGCGTCTCGGTGGCCACAACCTTCAAGGAGCGCCTGGCCGCCGCCGGCGTGATCTTCTGCCCGTTCTCAGAGGCGGTGCAAAAGCATCCGCAGCTGGTACAGCGCTACCTCGGCTCGGTGGTGCCGTACACCGATAACTTCTACGCCACGCTCAACTCGGCCGTGTTCACCGACGGCTCGTTCGTGTACGTGCCGCCGGGCGTGCGCTGTCCGATGGAGCTGTCGACCTACTTTCGCATCAATGCCGCCAAGACCGGCCAGTTCGAACGTACCCTGATCATTGCCGATGCCGGCAGCTACGTCAGTTACCTGGAGGGCTGCACCGCGCCGATGCGCGACGAGAACCAGCTGCACGCGGCGGTGGTGGAGCTGGTGGCGCTCGAGGATGCGCAGATCAAGTACTCGACGGTGCAGAACTGGTACCCCGGCGATGAGCAGGGTCGCGGTGGCATCTATAACTTCGTCACCAAGCGTGGCGAGTGCCGCGGCCGTAACGCCCGCATCTCCTGGACCCAGGTGGAGACCGGCTCGGCGATCACCTGGAAGTATCCGAGTTGCGTCCTGCGCGGCGACAACTCGGTCGGCGAGTTCTACTCGGTGGCCACCACCAACAATTATCAGCAGGCCGATACCGGCACCAAGATGATCCATATCGGCGCCAATACCCGCAGCACCATCGTCTCCAAGGGCATCTCCGCCGGCCATGGCCAGAATGCCTACCGCGGCCTGGTGAAGATGCTGCCGAGCGCGCGCGGCGCGCGCAATTTCACCCAGTGCGATTCGCTGCTGATGGGCCCGAACTGCGGCGCGCATACCTTTCCGTACGTCGAGGTACGCAACCCGAGCGCGATGGTGGAACACGAGGCCAGCACCTCGCGCATTAGCGAGGAGCAGCTGTTCTACTGCCTGCAGCGCGGCATCGACCGCGAGGACGCGGTCAACATGATCGTCAGCGGCTTCTGCCGCACGGTGTTCAAGGAGCTGCCGATGGAGTTCGCGGTCGAAGCGCAGAACCTGCTCGCGGTCAGCCTGGAAGGCGCGGTCGGATGAGCGCCGCCAACGAAGGCCGCGCGCCGCTGCTGGCGATCAACGGGCTGCGCGTCAAGGTGGCGGGTCAGGAGGTGCTGAAGGGAGTGTCGCTGACCGTTCGCGCCGGCGAGGTGCACGCGATCATGGGGCCAAACGGCTCGGGCAAGAGCACCCTGGCGCATGTGCTGGCTGGCCGGCCCGGCTACGACATTGTCGGCGGCGGGGTCGAATTTGAGGGCCGCGATCTGCTGTCGCTGGCGCCCGAACAGCGCGCCCGCGCCGGGCTGTTCCTCGGCTTTCAGTATCCGGTGGAGATCGCCGGGGTTAACAACGCCTATCTGCTCAAGGCGGCGATCAACGCCGCGCGCCGCGAGCGCGGCCAGTCCGAGCTGGACGCGTTCGAGTTCCTGTCGCTGGTACGCGCCAAGATCAAGCTGATGCAGATCGACGAGAGCTTCCTTGGCCGCGGCGTCAACGAGGGCTTCTCCGGCGGCGAGAAGAAGCGCAACGAGATCCTGCAGATGCTGGTACTGGAGCCGAAGCTGGCGCTGCTCGATGAGACCGATTCCGGATTGGATATCGACGCACTCAAGGTGGTCGCGGACGGCATCAACTCGTTACGCTCGAGCGAGCGTGCGATCGTGCTGGTGACCCACTACCAGCGCATGCTCGAGCACGTGGTGCCCGACCAGGTGCACGTGCTGGCACGCGGACGCATCGTGCGCAGCGGCGATCGTACGCTGGCGCTGGAGCTGGAGCGGCGCGGCTACGATTGGATCAGCGCCCCGGCGGCCGCCTGACACTGCGCATGGCTACCCATTCCACCACGGCCGGCAGCGCCACTCTCGAGCGCATCGAGCGCGACTACGAGGCCGTGGCCGCACAGCTGCCCGACGCCGCACTGGCGCGACCGCTGCGTGAGCAGGCGGCGCGCGAGCTGCGACGCCTGGGTTGGCCTAAGGTCACCGACGAGCAGTGGCGTTATGCGAATCTGCGCGCGTTCGACACCGTGCCCGGTTTCCGCCCGTCGCTGCCGGCCTCGGCGCGCACCAGCGCAGCGGCTGCGCCGCCCGATCTGCCGCCGGCGCTGCCAGGCTTCACGCGCATGCTGTACATCGATGGCCTGCGCCAGGGTGGCGCCTTGGGCAGCGAGCCCGGCGGGCTCGAACACTGGCCGCCGGAGCAGCGGCTCGGACTGCTGGGGGACATGTTCGCCAGCGACACCGCCACGCTCAAGATCCGCGGTGATGCCCGGATCGAGCTGCTGTTCTTTAACAGTGAGGCGGCCACGGCCAGCTACCCGCGGCTGCAACTGCAACTGGAACCCAGCAGCGAACTGCAGCTGGTGGAACGGCATCTGGGCGCGGCGCCGCAAGCAGCGCTGGTGTGCCCGACCGCGATGATCCGGCTCGCTGCACAGTCGCGATTGACCCACTATCGCCTGCAGCAATGCGGACCGCAGACCGTGTTCACCGATACCCTAAGCGCCCACCTCGCCGAAGGCGCCCACTATCGCGTGCGCCAGATCGCGCTGGGCGCGGCCTCGGCGCGCACCAGCGCGCACATACGACTGCAGGGACGCGGCGCTGCGACCAGCTGGCAGTCGATCGCGGTCGGTCGCCATCAGCAGGTGCAGGACACGGCGCTGAAGGTCGAGCACCTGGCGCCCGACACGCAGACCGAAGAGGTCTTTCGCGGCATCGCCGAGGAGCGCGCGCGCATCGCCTTCAACGGCCACATTCACATCGCCGCCAGCGCTCCGGGTTCCGACAGCCGCCAGTCGCTGCGCGGCCTGATTGAGGGCGACGGCGCCGAAATCGACCTGCGTCCGCGTCTGCAGATCGATACCGATGCGGTGCGGGCCCAGCACGGTGCCACCACCGGTGCGCTGGATGACAATCTGATGTTCTACCTGCTGGCCCGGGGCATCGACCGCGCCACCGCGCGCGCGCTGCTGAAATGGGCGTTCCTCGGCGACGTGCTGCGAGCCATCGAGCTGCCGGACGTGCGCCGCGCGGCCGAGCACGGCGCCGCCGGCCAGCTGCCCGATGCGGCCGTGATCGGAGCGCTGACGTGAGCGCCGGCGGCAGCACGGCGCGCGCCAGCGCCGCCGCCCCGGCCTACGATGTCGCGCGTGTGCGCACCGAGTTTCCGATTCTGGCGCGCCAGATCAACGGCCGGCCGCTGGTATACCTGGACAGCGCAGCCTCATCGCAGCGAGCGCTGCCGGTCCTGCGAGCGGTAGAGCACTACGAGACCACGCTGCACGCCAACGTGCACCGCGGCGTGCACTCCTTAAGCCAATGGGCCACCGACGCCTACGAGCACGCGCGCGAGATCGTGCGACGACACCTGAACGCGCGCTCCACGCGCGAGATCGTATTCGTGCGCGGCACCACCGAGGCTATCAACCTGGTTGCCAACAGCTGGGGCCGCAGCAATCTGCGCGCCGGCGATGAGATTCTGATCAGCTGGCTCGAGCACCACGCCAATATCGTGCCGTGGCAGATGATTTGCGCCGCGACCGGCGCGCGCCTGCGCGCCGCGCCGGTCAAGCCCAATGGCGAGCTCGATCTGGAGGCGTTTCGCGGCCTGCTGTCCGAGCGCACCAAACTGGTCGCAGTCGCGCACGTATCGAACGCGCTCGGCACGATTCTGCCGGTACACGATATCGTGCAGTTGGCGCACGCGCGCGGCGTGCCGGTGCTGCTGGACGGGGCCCAGGCGGTGCCGCATCAGGCCGTGGACCTGCAGGCGCTCGACTGCGACTTCTATGCCTTCTCGGGTCACAAGGTCTATGGCCCGACCGGCATCGGCGCGCTGTACGCGCGCGAGTCGCTGCTGGCCGCGATGCCACCATGGCAGGGCGGCGGTGACATGATTCTGTCGGTCGGCATCGATGCCAGCACCTACAACGAGCTGCCGTTTCGCTTCGAGGCCGGCACGCCCAACATCGCCGGTGCGATCGGGCTGGGGGCGGCATTGGAGTTTCTGCAATCGCTCGACCTGGCGGCCGTGGCCGAACACGAGCACGTCCTGCTTGAGCTTGCCAGCAAACGGCTGGCCGCACTGCCGGGCCTGCGGCTGGTCGGCACCGCCAGCCACAAGGCGGCCGTAGTCTCCTTCACGATGGACGGCGTGCACCCGCATGACATCGGCACCGTGCTCGACAGCGAGGGCATCGCAATACGCACCGGCCACCACTGCGCCATGCCGATCATGCAAGCCTTCGGACTTGCAGCCACCGCGCGCGCATCGTTCGGCTGCTACAACGATGCCGACGACGTCGAGCGGCTGGTCGAAGGCTTGATCAAGGTGCGCAAGCTGTTCGGCTGATGGCGATGAGAAGCGCATGGACCTGAAAGAGCTGTACCGCGATGTCATCCTCGACCACAACCGCAGTCCGCGAAATTTCGGTCGACTGGATCCGGCCGACGCGCAGGCCTCAGGTCACAACCCGCTGTGCGGCGATCGGCTGGACGTGACGCTGCGTCTGCAAGGCGATCGGGTCGGCGAACTGCGCTTCGAGGGTCAGGGTTGCGCGATTTCCACCGCCTCGGCCTCGCTCATGACCGAAGCAGTCAAGGGTCGCAGCCGCGCCGAGATCACGCAGCTCTACCACGACGTGCACGCGCTGCTGACCGGGGCTGGCGCGCAGCACTCCGAGCAACTCGGCAAGCTTTTGGCACTGGGCGGCATTGCCGAATTCCCGGCGCGGGTCAAGTGCGCGAGCCTGTGCTGGCACACTCTCAACGCCGCGCTCGAACGCAGCACGACATCGGTGTCGACGGAGTGAGGCATGCGCGCCTACGAGAATGAACCGGTCGTGATTCAGCGCGACGTCGAGGCCATCATGGTGCCCTCGGGTCAGGCTATCACGCTCAAACTCGGGCTCGCCGGCTACATCACCCAGGCGCTGGGTGGCAGCTTTACCCTCTATATCGAGGGCAATCTGTACCGCATCTCCGGCGAACAGGCCGATGCCATCGGCAAGGATGTGGCGCGCCGCCCCGAGCTGCCGCCGAACGCCACCGAGGAGGACGTGCGCGACCTGGCCTGGGAGCAGATGCGTGCCTGCTTCGATCCGGAGATCCCGATCAACATTGTCGATCTTGGCCTGGTGTACGAGTGCAAGGTGCAACCCAAGCCCGACCAGACGCGCGACATCGCGGTCACCATGACCCTGACGGCGCCGGGCTGCGGCATGGGCGACGTGCTGGTGCAGGACGTGAAGGAGAAGCTTTCGGCTATTCCGACCGTCGGCAACGTCCAGGTCGAACTGACCTTCGACCCGCCGTGGAACCAATCGATGATGTCGGAGGCGGCGCGCCTTCAGACCGGCATGACCTGGTAGCCGCTGCGGCGCATGAAGCAACTGACGCTGCTGCTGATGCGTCACGCCGAGGCCGAGACCGCGACGGCCGGCGACCCCGACATCGATCGCGCGCTGAGCGCCCGCGGGCGCACCGAGGCCATCGACGCCGCCGACTGCATCGCCGGCGCGAATCTGCGCGTCGAGCTGATGCTGGTCAGCCCGGCGCGACGCACCCGCGAAACCGCGCTGATCCTCGCCGCCGCGCTCGACATGGCGGACGAATTCCAGATCGAGCCGACGCTGTATCCGGGCGAAACCGAGACGTTGTTAGAGCGGGTGCAGCGCTGCGATAGCGAAGCGGCTCGCACCGTGCTGATGGTCGGCCACAATCCGGCCATGAGCGCGCTGGCACAGCGCCTCGGCGGCAACGGCCGGCCGATGGAACTGCCGCCGGCCGGCCTGTGCCGGCTGGAATTTGAAAATGATTGCTGGAGTCAGGTGCGTGCGGCCACCGCGCTGGCGGTCACGCGCTTGCGCTGAGCGCACTCAGGCTACTGCGCGGTGCAGAAGCAGTAGGCGTAGATCGAGTTAGGCGAGGACAGGCGCGCCCAGCGCGCCAGTTCGCGATCCAGTGGCTGCAGGCGCTGCATCAGCTGCGCCGCACCGCTGCGCGCCAGCCCGAGCGCTGCCAGAATGTGTTGGCCGTCCGCGTGCATCTGGAACAGTAGCTGCTGCACCCAGCTGAGCTCCGGTTCGATGCGCCGCACACCATAGCCGCTCTTGAGCCCGGCACGCGTCGCGGCCTCGACCACAGCGTCGTCATAGCCGCCCAGGCGATCCACCAAACCCTGCTGGCGCGCGTCGATCCCGGACCATACGCGGCCCTGCGCTACCGCATCGATGGCTTCGCGCGACTTGCCGCGGCTCTTGGCCACGCGCGCCAGAAACTCTTCGTAGTCGTGATCGACGCTCACCTGCAGCTGGCGTCCGAGCTCGGGCGACAGCGGGCGGTCGAGGCGAAAACTTCCGGCCAGCGGTGTGGTGCCGATGCCGTCGACGTTGACACCGAGTTTGGCCAGCGTGCGGTTGAAGGTTGGGACGCTGGCGAACACGCCGATCGAGCCAGTGATGCTGTTGGGACTGGCGATGATCTGATCGGCGCCCGCGGCGATGTAGTAACCGCCGGAGGCGGCGACATCGCTCATCGAGGCAATCACCGGCTTGCCATCGTGCTTGAGCGCCAGCACTTCGCGGTAGATCTGCTCGGCGTCCAGCATCACGCCGCCGGGGCTGTCGATCCGCAGCACCACGGCGCGAATATCCGGGTCCTCGCGCGCACTGCGCAGCAGCGCCGTGGTCGTCTCGCCGCCAATCGTGCCCGGCGGCTGGCGGCCGTGCAGAATTTCGCCACTGGCCACGACCACACCGACCGCCGGTCCCTTGCCGCGCTGCTTGTCCTCGGCGTGCGTGGCGCGCAGGTAGTCACTCACGCTGACCTGGCGGTAGGACTTGCCGGCGGTGTCGGCGCCCACCAAGTCGATCAGTTCCTCTTCGAACTCCTGCTGGGTCTTGAGTGCGCTGACCAGGCCGGCATCCTTGGCGACCTTGGCGGTGTCGCCGCCGGCGGCTCCGACCGCGGCGGTGTAGCCGTCGGCGTACTGCGCGATGACCTCGGGCTTGAGGTTGCGCGCGCTGGCCACCGAGGTGCGATAGCCGCGCCACAGCGACTGCAGATAAGCCGAGCTCTCCTCCCGATCCTCCGGCGACATGTCGCGGCGAGTGAAGGTCTCGCCCGCGCTCTTGAATTTGCCGGCCCGGAACAGATGCATGTCGATGCTGAGCTTGTCGAGCGCATCCCTGAAGAACATGTGGTAGTTGTTATAGCCGTCGAGCATCACGAATCCGATCGGATCCAGGTTGACCTCATCGGCCTGGGCCGCCAGGTAATACTGGCCCTTGAGGAAATAGGTGCCGCGCGCAATGATCTTCTTGCCACTGTGGCGAAAGGCGGCGATCGCCGCGGCCAGTTCTTCGAGCTTGGCCTGGCCGGCACTGTCCATGTCGTCGGTGTCGATGACCAGCACGGCGATGCGCGGATCGCTGGCAGCCGCTCGGATCGCCGTGGTCAGATCCCACAGCAGCGTTTCAGGCTGACCCTGGCCCTGCGCCTCGTTGAACGCACGCTCGATCGGCTCGCCACTGAGCTGCTCGACGATATCGCCGGACGGCTTGACCACCAGCGCGGCCTTCTCCGGCAGGCGCGGCGTGGACTGGTGCAGGGCGCCGATCAGCACCCCCAGCAGTGCCAGCAGCAGTAGCAGTTGCAGGCAGCGCCGCAGCAGATCCAGCCCGCGCCAGATAGCATAGAAAAACCTGCCGACGTGATACATAGGTCAGCGCGGGTCTGGCGTCAGACCTTCTCCTCGATGCGCGCGGCCTTGCCGGCCAGATCGCGCAGATAGTACAGCTTGGCGCGGCGCACGCTGCCGCGGCGCTTAACCGCGATCTCGGTGATGCTCGGGCTGTAGATCGGAAAGGTGCGCTCCACGCCCTCGCCGTGCGAGATCTTGCGCACCGTGAACGAGGAATTGAAACCGCGGTTGCTGCGCGCGATCACGATGCCCTCGTAGGCCTGCACGCGCTCGCGATCGCCTTCCACCACCTTGATTTGCACCACGACGGTGTCGCCCGGCTTGAACGCCGGCACCTTGCGCGTCATGCGCTCGGCTTCGAGAGTACGGATGATGTTCATGCTCTACTCCTCAGGTCGCGGCGGCGCCATCGCGCCGCTGCTGTAAAAATTCTTCCAATAAACTGCGTCCCTCGGCGTCCAGCGGCGCGCGCCCGATCAGTTCCGGACGCTTCAGCCAGGTGCGGCCAACGCTCTGCACCGCGCGCCAGCGCCGGATCGCCGCATGATCGCCCGAGCTCAACACCGCCGGCACCGCGCAGCCCTCGAACACATCGGGGCGCGTGTACTGCGGCCACTCGAGCAAGCCGCTGGCGAACGACTCCTCGACGCTCGAGCATTGATCGCCAAGCGCGCCCGGCTGCAGCCGCGCCAGCGCATCAATCAGCACCAGCGCCGGCAGTTCGCCACCCGACAGCACATAATCGCCAATCGACAGCTCCTGGTCGACCGCCAGCTGCAGCACGCGCTCGTCGATGCCCTCGTAGCGTCCGGCGATCAGCACCAATCCCGGCAGGCGCGCCAGCGCCGCCACCCGCGCCTGCGTCAACAGCTGCCCCTGCGGCGTCAGCGCGATGCGCGCACTGCCGGCGGGCAAGCGCGCGCGGGCGGCGTCGATCGCGGCGCACAGCGGCTGCGCCTTCAGCACCATTCCAGGGCCGCCACCGTACGGCCGATCATCCACCGTGCGGTGCGCGTCGTGCGTGAAGGCGCGCGGATCGGTCGTACCGACCTGCAGCAAGCCGCGCTCGAGCGCCCGTCCGAGCACGCCATGGCCCAGCGCCGCCTCGATCAGGGCCGGGAACAGCGTGACCACCTCGATCCGCACGCTACAGCTCCGCCGGCCAGTCGAGCTCGATCTCGCGCCGTTCAACATCGACCCGTCGCAGACGCGGGGCGCTGGCCGGCAACCAGCGCTCGGCCTGCTGCGCGTCCCGCACCACCATCAGCGCACCGGCCGGTGCGTCGAGGAAATGCTGCACGGTACCCAGCAGCGCGCCCTCGACATTGCGCACCGTAAATCCAACCAGATCGTCCCGGAAGTATTCCCCGGGCGCCGGCGCCTGCCGCTGCGCACGCTCGATCAGGATGTCGCAGTCCTGCAGAGCGGCTGCGGCATCGCGGTCGACTACGCCTTCGAGCTCCACGCGCATCGCGTGTCCATCCCAATGCGTACCTGCCACCTGGTACGACTGCTCATTGCCGTCCGGTCGGCGCACTCGCCAGTGGCGATGCTGCAGCAGCGACTGCGGCGGATCGGTATACGACCGGACCTTCAGTGCCCCGCGAATGCCGTGCGGGGCGAGGATTCGACCGAGGACGAAATATCGGTTCAGGCGGTGGCGGCCTGGGTGCCGGGTTCCTTTCGGTAGCTGGCGACCAGCTGGCGCACGCGGTCGGACTCATGCGCTCCGATCTTGCGCCAGTGGTCGATGCGGGCCAGATCGAGCTTGAGCCGCGTTTCCTTGCCGCGCGCCACCGGATTGAAGAAACCCACCTGTTCGAGGCTCGAGCCGCCCTGCCGCTTGCGGCTGTCGGTCACCACCACGTGATAGAAGGGTTGGTTCTTGCCACCACGGCGCGTCAGACGGATCGTTACCATAGTTCGAACTTCGGTAGGCCCCAAAAAAGAGCGCGGATTCTACGCAAATTGGTCGCTGGAAGAAAGGCTTAGCGTGCTTAGTGGCGACGCTTCGGTCCGGGCGGGGCGCCGCCGGTCAGGCCCGCCATCAGCCGGCCGAGCTTGCCGCCCTTCATGCCCTTCATGAGTCGCTGCATGTCCATGAATTGCTTGAGCAGGCGGTTGACGTCCTGTACCTGAACACCGGCGCCGGCCGCGATCCGCCGCCGGCGTGAACCATCGATGATGCCGGACTGGCGGCGCTCCTGGGCGGTCATCGAGTCGATGATCGCCATCTGCCGTTTGAGCTCCCGATCCGCCTGATCGCCCTTCATGGCGGCGCGTCCGGCCATCTGGGTCGGCAGCTTGTCCATGACCGCACCCAGCCCGCCGAGCTTGCGCACCTGCTCGAGCTGCGCGCGCAGGTCGAGCAGGCTGAAGCCCTTGCCCTGCACTACTTTGCGGGCCAGCCTCTCGGCCTCCCCGACATCGACCTGGCGCTGCACCTGCTCGACCAGCGACACCACGTCGCCCATGCCGAGGATGCGCGAGGCCATGCGCTCGGGATCGAACGGCTGCAGCGCGTCGACCTTCTCTCCCACGCCCAGAAACACGATTGGGGTGCCGGTGACCTGACGCACCGACAGCGCCGCGCCGCCGCGCGCATCACCGTCGGCCTTGGTCAGAATAATGCCGGTCAGCTGCAGCGCGCCGCCGAAAGCGCGCGCCGCGTTGATCGCGTCCTGTCCGGCCATGGCGTCCAGCACGAACAGCCGTTGATGCGCATTGACGCCCTGCTCAATCGCCTGCATCTCCTGCATCAACTCGGCATCGACGTGCAAGCGCCCGGCGGTATCGATGATGAGTGCGTCGTAGACGCCGCTGCGCGCCGCCGCCAGCGCGGCCTGCGCGATCGCGGCGGGCTGTTCGCCCACCTCGCTGGGAAAGAAATCGGCGCCGACGCTTTCGGCCAAGCGCTGCAGCTGCAAGATGGCGGCCGGGCGGCGCACGTCGGTGCTGACCAGCAGCACCCGCCGGCGGTGCGCTTCGAGCATCCAGCGCGCCAGCTTGGCGGCGGTGGTGGTCTTGCCTGCGCCCTGCAGACCCGCCAGCAGCACCACCTGCGGTGGTTGCACGTTGAAGGCAAATCCGGCCTGCGCCGGCCCGAGCACCGCGGTCAACTCGCGGTGCAGGATGCCGATGAAAGCCTGCCCCGGCGTCAGGCTCGTGGCCACCTCGGCGCCCAGCGCCCGCGAGCGCACGCTGTCGATGAAGCTCTTGACCACCGGCAGCGCGACGTCCGCCTCGAGCAGCGCCATGCGCACCTCGCGCAGCGTCTCGGCGACGTTTTCTTCGGTGACGCGGCCGCGGCCGCGCAGTGTCTGCACCGCGTGGCCGAGCCGTTCGGTCAGCTTGTCGAACATGAGGCGAGTGCGCCGGCGGCGCCCTATACAGCTATCTGACTAGCGATTATAAGAGACAGCGTGGACAAGGCGCCGACCCCGCTACTGATCGTGATTCTGGCGCTGCTGCTGTTGGTGATCGCGTTTTCATCCGGCACCGAAGTGGCGATGCTGTCGGTGAACCGCTACCGCATCCGCCATCGCGCCAGCAACGGCGAGCGCCGTGCGCGCCTGCTGGAAAAGCTGCTGGCACAGCCGGACCGATGGCTGGGCGCAAACCTGGTGATCCTGGGACTGGCCAGTGTCGCGGCCTCGACCGTGGCGACGCTGCTGGCGCTGCGTACCGGCCAGCAGCACGCACTGTCGGTGATGATCGTGCTGCTGACGCTGACCGTGATCGTGTTCTGCGAGCTGGCGCCGAAAATCTTCGCCGCCGCGCGCGCCGAGAGCGTGGCGCTGGCCAGCGCCTTCATCTACCGGCTGCTGCTGTGGATCACCTCGCCGGTCATCTCGCTCGCCAACAGCATCGCCCGCGGCTTCCTGCGGCTGTTCGGGCTGCGCCGCGGCGGCGGCTCCAGCACCGCGCTGTCGGCCGACGAGCTGCGCACCGTGGTCACCGAGGCCGGCGCTCTGATTCCGCAGCGCCATCGGCAGATGTTGCTGTCGATCCTGGATCTGGAGCGCATCTCGGTCAACGACATCATGATTCCACGCCAGGAGATCTCATCGATCGACATCTCGATGAGCTGGGAGGACATCCTCGACCGCCTGCGCCAGACCCCGCACTCACGCCTGCCGGTGTACGACGGCGAACTCGACCAGCTGGTCGGCATCCTGCACATGAAGCGCGTGGCCCAGGAACTGGCGCGCGGCAGCCTGACGCGCGAGCGGCTGATCGAGATCTGCTCCAGGCGCGAGCCGTACTTCGTGCCGGAGGGCACGCTGCTGACGCAGCAGCTGGCGCAGTTCCAGCGCATGCGCCGGCGCTTTGCCTTCGTGGTCAATGAATACGGCGACATCGCCGGACTGGTGACGCTCGAGGACATCCTCGAGGAGATCGTCGGTGAATTCACCAACGATCCGGCCACCGTGACCCACAAGGACGTGCAGCGCGATCCGGCCGGCAACTGGCTGGTCAACGCCAGTGCCACCATTCGCGCGCTCAATCGCGCACTGGGCTGGCAGCTGCCCGAGCTCGGTCCGCGTACCCTCAACGGCCTGCTGCTGGAGAAACTCGAGACCATCCCGACACCCGGCACGGCACTGCGCATCGGCAATTACGATTTCGAGGTGCTGCAGATCGCCGACAATGCCATTCGCACCGTCCGGGTGCGCGCCAATCCGCCGGCCAAGGCGAGCGCGATCTGATCGACTAATCGGCGGCGAACGCCAGCTCGATGGCCTCGGCCAGGCTGGCGACCGGCTGCAACCGGGCCTCGGCCGGTGCCTGGCGCGGCAGGTTCTCGCGCGGCAGCAGGATGCGGGTGTAGCCGAGCTTGAGCGCCTCGCGTACCCGCTCCTCGCCGTGCGCCACCGGCCGCACCTCACCGGTGAGACCGAGCTCGCCGAACACCACCGGTGAGCCCGGCAGTGCCCGAGCTCGCAGGCTCGACACCAGTGCCAGCGCCAGCGGCAGATCGGTCGAGGTCTCGGCAATATCGATGCCGCCGACCAGATTGACGAACACGTCGTGATCGGCGAGCGCCACCTCGGCATGCCGGCTCAGGATTGCCAGTAGCATCGACAGCCGATTGATGTCCACGCCCTGCGCCACCCGCCGCGGCGCGGCGAAGTGACTGCGGTCGACCAGCGCCTGCACTTCAATCAGCAGCGGTCGGCCGCCGTCGCGGGCCACCATCACCACGCTGCCGGCCACCGGCTGCGGATGCCGCGCCAGAAAAATGGCCGATGGGTTGCGCACTTCCTTGAGCCCGGTCTCGGTCATCGCGAAGAAGCCCAGCTCATTGATCGGGCCGAAGCGATTCTTGGTGGCACGCAGCATGCGGTAGCGGCTGCCAGCATCGCTCTCGAAGTGCAGCACCGTGTCGACCAGGTGCTCGAGCAGCCGCGGCCCGGCAATGCTGCCATCCTTGGTGACGTGGCCGACGATGATCACCGCGCAGCCACTGGTCTTGGCATGCCGCACCAGCGCGGCGGTGCAGTCGCGCAGCTGCGGCACCGAGCCGGCACTGGCGTCGCTGGCCGCCAGCTGCATGGTCTGGATCGAGTCGATCACCAGCAATGCCGGGGCGCGCTCGCTCGCCAGGCTGAGAATGGCGTCGAGCGAGGCATCGGCGACCAGCAACACCCGCTCGGCAGCGAGCCCGAGCCGCTGGGCGCGCAGGCCGATCTGTGGCGCCGACTCCTCGCCGCTGGCATAGACCACCAGCTGCTGCCCGGCCAGCATCGCGGCCACCTGCAGCAGCAAGGTGGATTTGCCGATCCCCGGCTCCCCGCCCAGCAATGTCACGGATCCGCGCACCAGTCCGCCGCCAAACGCGCGGTCCAGCTCCGACAGCCCTAAGGACAGCCGCTCGCTGTCATTGGCGCGGGCGGCATCCTCAGTCAGCCCGGTGAAGGCGGCGGCGGCGGTACGCTCGCGGGCGCCGCGGCTGGTAGTCACTACCTCGAGCGTGTCCCACGCCCGGCAGTGCGCGCATTGACCCTGCCACTTGAGCGCCTCGCCGCCGCAGGAGCGGCAGACATACAGGGTTTGACTTCGTGCCAACGGCTAACTTCCACGCCCGGGCGGCCTTGGCGGCATGCTACACCCCGGCAGGCGAAGCCGTGTCGCATGCCGCGCCGAAGGTCCAGTACCGGCGGTGTCTACCCCCAAACAACTGTGATCAGGGCCGCGCATTGGCACTGCCACGATGCTAAGTTATAGGCTTCCGATCTTCGCCGCCCGGATCGTCGGTCGTGGGTGACCGCCTTGGATGCGAATCGGTCGCCAAAGCGGCGGGACGAGAAGTGTGATGCAGTTCAAGATTTTCCGAGAAAGGGAACTATGGCCCGTGCTCGAGGCCGCATAAGCCTCAAAGGCAAGCTGCGTTGTGTAGGCCAGACCGATACGGGTCGGGTCCGCGACCACAACGAAGACACCATAGCATACGATGCCGATATCGGATTGCTGGTGCTGGCCGATGGCATGGGCGGCTACAACGCCGGTGAGGTCGCCAGCGGCATCGCCGTCAAGACCATCGTCGGGCTAGTCAAGGATGCGGTCGAGCGCGAGGACCTGCGCATCAACGACTCGACCGCAGGACTGACGCGCGCCTCGATCATCCTGCGCGACGCCATCCTGCGCGCCAATAAGATCATCTTTCAGACCGCGCGCACGCAGCCGCAATGCGAAGGCATGGGTACTACGGTCGTCGGCGCCCTGTTCTTCGACAATCGCGTCTCGATTGCGCATGTCGGTGACTCGCGCCTGTATCGGCTGCGGGCGGCCGGCATGGAACAGCTGACGATGGATCATTCGCTGCTGCAGGAGCTGGTGGATCGCGGCTTTTACTCACCGGAGGAGGCACAGCGTGCCGCCAACAAGAATTACGTGACCCGGGCGCTCGGGGTGGAATCGAACGTCGACGTCGAGGTCCAGGAACATGTTGTGCAAAAGGGCGACCTGTACCTCATCTGCTCCGACGGGCTGTCGGATATGGTCGAGGATGACGACATTCACTTAACCATAAGCACCTTTGGTGCTAACCTTGAGACTGCCACTAAGCAACTGATTCAGTTAGGTAACGACAACGGTGGCAAGGACAATATCTCGGTGGTCGCCGCGGAGATCGTGGAATCGTTCCCCGCGCCGCGTGGAATACTCGACAAGATGTTGGGCTGGTTCAGCTCGACCTGAGGCTATACGCACATGGCTAGGCTGATACTGAGTCTGGATGGCGCCGTCCTGGCGGAGTACAACATGAATAAGGAGCGCTACACCATCGGGCGCCTCCCGGACAACGACATCCGTATCGACAATCCGGCGGTCAGCGGGCACCACTCGCTGATCATCAACATCCTCAACGACTCGTTCCTTGAGGATCTGAACAGCACCAATGGCACCTACGTCAATGGCAAGCTGATCAAAAAGCATGCCTTGCAGCATGGCGATGTGGTCACGGTCGGCCACCACCAGCTGCGCTTCGTCGAGGACGACGATGCGCACCAGGACGAATTCGAAAAGACCATGGTGATCCAGCCGTCGCAGCGTCCGGTCGAGAAGATACGCGCCGCGACCACGCCGGACACCGCCGTTACCACTCAGAGCCGGCGCGCGCTGGCCGGCAACGGCGCCCCGGCGCTGAAGAAGGCCAAGCTGCAGGTACTGTCTGGCGCCTTCGCCGGACGCGAACTGGAGTTGACCAAGGCACTGACCACGCTCGGACGGCCCGGCGTGCAGGTGGCCGCGATCACGCGCCGCTCGGAAGGCTACTTCATCGTGCACGTCGACTCGGACTCGTCCAACAATCCACCGCTGGTGAATGGCGCCCCGATCGGCGAGCAGGCCCGCAAGCTGGTCGACAACGACGTGATTCAGCTGGCTGGCGTGAAGATGGGGTTCTTCGAAGGCTAGGTTGCCGCCGGCTCGTCGCGCTCCGACATCCGATCCTGCAGCGCCAGCAGCAGGTCGTGGCGCAGCACCTCGCCGAGCAGCACCGGGCTCCAGTGACCCGACACCACCGGCAGCTGCTTGCAGCGGTGCGCCATGAAGACGTCGAGCGCATCCCCGAGCAGCATCTCGGGCACCAGCATCGGCGGTGCCGGCTGCATCAGCGACCCGACGGTCAGCTGCGGATCAGGTGGCGTGGCGCGCGCCGCGCGCCGCAGATCGCGCGCTGCCACCTGGCCGACCAGCTGGTTCTGCGGGTCCACCACGTAGACCGAATAATCCCCGCGCGGTGACAGGCGCTCCAGCACGCCGCCCAATCCGGCGTCCCGCTGCAGCACCAGCCCGGGCGGGCGCACCAGCGCGGTGATCTGACGCAGCCGCCATTCGTGCTCGTCGCCGGGCCCGCTGGCGCGCAGCGCGCGCGAGTACACCGATTCGCCGCGCCGGTAGATGCCGGCCACGTAATGCCCGGTCACGCAAGCCAGCATCAGCGGCAGCACCACCTCGTAATCCAGCGTCATTTCAAAGATCAACAGGATCGAGGTCAGCGGAGCGTGTGTCGTGGCCGCCAGGAACGCACCCATGCCGACTACTGCGTAGGCGGCGACTTGCGAGGTCAGGTGCGGATCGATCAGGTGCAGCACGTCGGCGAACAGTGCGCCAAAGGCCGCCCCCATGAACAAGGTCGGCGTCAGGATGCCGCCATTGGCACCCGAACCGACCGAGGCGGCGGTGCTGATCAACTTCGCCGCCAGCGCCAGTGCCAATGCCTGCAACGCCAGCTTGTCGTTCAGCATGTCGTTGACGACGCTGTAGCCGTTACCCCAAACCTGCGGCACGCCGACCGAGATCACGCCGACCATCAGGCCGCCAAGCGCCAAGGTCGCAGGCAACGGCCAGTGCAGCCGGGCGAACAGGCTGCGGGCCCGATCGAGCAGCGCCAGATACGGTGCGGCTCCGTGGCCGAGCATGACGCCCAGCAGCGCGTACAGCGCCAGTTCCCACGGCGCACCGAAATTAATGTGCGGAACCTGATAGACCGGCCCGTAGCCCAGGAAATGGCGCGTGGTCGCATCCGACACCACCGAGGCGACGATCAAGGGGCCAAAGCTCTCCATCGCGATCGAGCCGAGCACCACTTCGGCAACGAACAGCGCGCCGGCTATCGGCGCGTTGTAAGCCGCGGCGATGCCGGCGGCCGCGCCGCAGGCCACCAACAGTCGCAGCCGCGGAACTGGCGCCTGGGTCCACTGGCCGATCTTCGAGGCCGCCGTGGCGGCCAGCTGCACCAGCGGTCCTTCGCGGCCGATGGAGCCGCCCGAGCCGATGGTGAAGAATGCCGAGGCGGCCTGAACCAGCGCCGCGGCCCCGCTGAGCTGGCCGTTGCCCACGGCCACCGCCTCCATGTAGTCCACGCGCCGCCCGGGGCGCAGCACCCGATCGCCGGCCCACAGCAGCGACCCGGCGCAAACTCCGCCGATCGTGGGCACCGCGATGCGTGCCCACCAGGGCAGCAACTCCGCGGTCTCGACCAGACCGGCCGATGAGCCGGTCAGCAAGCGCTGCACCAGACGCACGCTGGCGCGAAATGCGACGCCGGTGAAGGCGCCGCAGATGCCAATCAGCGCCGCCCAGAAGACAATGCCGCCGAGTTGCTCGTGCTTGGCGGCGATCAGAGCGGCGCGCAGCAATCGTTCGGCGCGATCGATGACGCGCGTGCCGAATTGAACGATGGCCTCCACGTCGCAATGTTACCAGCGCCGCGGGTCGTCGCCGTGCGCTCAGACCAGCTCGATCGGCACGCGCTGGCTCACGCCGCACAGCAATTCATACGGAATGGTGCCGGCAGCGGCGGCGAGTTCCTCGACCGCCAAATGCGCGCCCCAGAGCTCGACCGGATCGTTGACCGCCACCGGCGGCAGGTCGGTGATATCCACCGCGATCATGTCCATCGACGGTCGACCGGCGACCTTGGCGCGCCGGCCACCGATCAGCAGCGGCGCGCCATTGGGAATGCTGCGCGTCAGTCCGTCGCCATAGCCGGCCGCGACGATCGCAATACGCGAGCGCCGCTCGGCCCGCCACTCACCGCCATAGCCGACGTGTTCACCGGGCGGCACATCGCGCACCGCGATCACGGTGCTCTCGAGCGTCATCACCGGGCGCAGTCCGAACTGTGTGCCGGGCCGCCCTGGAATCGGTGAGATGCCGTAGAGCGCCAGTCCCGGTCGTACCCACTGCGCGTGGGTACTCGGATGCGCCAGGACGCCGGCGGAATTGGCGATGCTCAACTCGGCATCCAGTCCGTCGATCAGCGGTCGAAAGCGCGCCAACTGCTCGGCGGTCTGACGGCCGTCAACATCGTGTGCGGCCGCCAGGTGGGTGAGCACCCGCAGCTGCGGCGTTGGCGATCGCAGGCCGCGCAGGCGTTGCCAGGCGCCGCGAAACTCCTCCGGCCGAAAACCAAGCCGGTTCATGCCGGTATCCACCTTGAGCCACAGCGACCAGGCATGTGGTCGACCGAAGCTCTCGAGCAGCGCGATCTGCTGGGCCTCGTGCACCACGAGGTCGAGGTCAAGCTGCGCCGCCTCGGCCAGCTGGGCGGCGTTGAACACGCCTTCCAGCAACAGGATCGGCCGCTTCAGACCCGCGTCGCGCAAAGCCACGGCTTCTTCCAACCGCGCCACCGCGAGGGCGTCGGCCTCCGCCAGCGCCAGCGCCGTGGGCACCAGGCCGTGTCCGTAGGCGTTGGCCTTGACCACGGCCATCACGCGTGAGTGCGGCGCGAGCTTTCGGACTGCCTTAAGGTTGGCCCGCAGCGACGCGCCGTCGATGCGCGCGCGAATCAGGCGCATCACCGCAATACGCCCTCGGCGTAGGTGTCGGGCGCATAGTTGACGAAGCGTGTGTACTGACCCTGGAAGGTGAGCAGAAAGGTGCCGGTCTCGCCGTTGCGATGCTTGGCCAGATCAATTTCGGCGATGCCCTTCTTGGTGGTATTCCTGTCGTACACCTCGTCGCGATAGATCAGCAGGATCATGTCAGCATCCTGTTCTAGCGAACCCGATTCGCGCAGGTCCGACATCACCGGCTTCTTCTCGTTGCGCTGCTCGACGCTACGATTGAGCTGCGACAGCGCGATCACTGGTACCGCGAGCTCCTTGGCCAGGGCCTTGAGTCCGCGTGAAATCTCGGCGATCTCGGTGGCGCGGTTCTCCTTGGTGCCGGGCACCTGCATCAGCTGCAGATAATCCACCACCACCAGATCCAGTCCGTGTTCGCGCTTCAGTCGTCGAGCGCGGGCGCGCAAATCGGTCGGCGTCAGTGCGGGCGACTCGTCGATGAAGATGCGCGCCTCGGACAGCTGGCTGGTGGCCGCGGTGATGCGCACCCAATCTTCATCGGAGATGCGTCCCGAGCGGATGCTATTGAGCGGCACGTGTCCGATCGAGGCCAGCATGCGCGTGACCAGCTGCTCGGACGGCATCTCCATGCTGAAAATCGCGACCGAGCCCTTGGTGTCCGGGCTCACGGCGGCGAATTCCGCCATGTTCACTGCCAGCGTGGTCTTGCCCATCGACGGCCGGCCGGCCACGATGATCAGGTCCCCTGGGCGCAGACCGCCGGTCTTGTGGTCGAAATCGGTGAAGCCGGTCGCAAGGCCGCGCAGCTTGTCCGGATTGCTGTGCCATTCATCGATCTTGTCGATCAGCGGCGGCAGCAGCGCGCTGACGCGCACGGCACCGCCGCCGCTGCGCACGCCCTGCTCCGCGATCTCAAATACCAGCCCCTCGGCGTGATCGACCAGGTCGCGCGGTGAGCGACCGTCATCGCTGAATCCCAGCGACGCGATCTCGCGTCCGGCCGCGATCAGTCGTCGCAGCATTGCGCGCTCGCGCACGATGAGCGCGTAGCTGCGGGCGTTGGCGGCGGTCGGGGTGTCGGCGGCCAGGGTACCGAGGTATGCCAGACCGCCGGCGTCGACCAGACGCGAGCGCCGCTCCAGATGCTCGGACACCGTGACCACGTCGGCCGGCTGCCCGGCCGCGGTCAACTCACCGACGGCTTCGAAGATTAGGCGGTGATCGGGTCGGTAGAAATCCTCGGCGGTAACGACGTCGGCGACCTGGTCCCAGGCGGACTTCTCGATCATCAGCGCGCCGAGCACGGCCTGCTCGGCCTCGATCGAGTGCGGAGGCGGGCTCAGCCCGTCGGCAACCGGCGCGCCGCCGTCACGCGAACGCAGCGGCGTGCTCACGCACTTGGTCCGGTGTCTGGACGCGTCGCCATTCGCGCCGCTTGTGCCGGAGCAGGTCCGGGCTCAGGCCGCTTCTTCGGCGACGATGCTGACCGGAAGCTCCACTTCCACGTCAGCGTGCAGATGCAGACTCACGCTGTGATCGCCAACCGAGCGCAGCGGTCCGCTCGGCAGCCGCACCTCGCTGCGCGCCACAGCATAGCCGGCGGCGGTGGCCGCCTCGGCGATGTCGGCGGTTCCGACCGATCCGAACAGCTTACCTTCGGAGCCAGCCTTGGCGATGATGCTGAGTTTGAAGTCTTTGATCGCGGCCGCACGCTGCTGCGCGCGCGACAGTTCGTCGTTGGCGGCCCGCTCCAGCTCGGCGCGGCGCGCCTCAAAGCGCGCGACGTTGGCGGCGGTGGCGAGCGTTGCCTTGCCTTGCGGCAGCAGGAAGTTGCGGCCGTAGCCGGACTTGACCCGCACGCGGTCGCCGATGTTGCCCAGATTGGCAACCTTCTGCAGCAAAATGAGTTCCATAGCGCTGACCTTCCGTGCTGATCGATTCAGTGCTGGTCAGTGTACGGCAGCAGCGCCAGGAATCGCGCCCGCTTGATCGCTGTGGCGAGCTGACGTTGATAGAAGCTCTTGGTGCCGGTGATGCGGCTGGGTACGATCTTGCCGGTCTCACTGACGTAGTTCTTCAGAGTTGCCAGATCCTTGTAGTCGATCGTGGTGACGCCGTCGGCAGTGAAGCGGCAGAATTTCTTGCGGCGCGTAAAGCGCGAGACTCTCGGTTCGCTCATCAGGCCCCCATCGCAGCAGGTTCGTCGTCCAGCTCGTCGTCACGTTCGCGTCGTGCCGCCTCGCCCTCTTCTTCGGCCTTGGCCATCGGCGAGGCTTCGGTGATCGCCGTCTCGACGTGAGTGACCAGGTGGCGCAGCACCGCATCGCTGAAGCGAAACGCACCGATCAGATCAGCCAGCGTTTTCTGGTCGCACTCGACGTTGACCAGCACGTAGTGCGCCTTGTGGACCTTGGCGATCGGATAGGCCAGTTGACGGCGGCCCCAGTCCTCGAGCCGATGCACCGTCCCGCTGCCGGCGGCAATCATGCCCTTGTACCGGTCGATCATGGCCGGTACCTGCTCGCTCTGGTCCGGATGGACCAGAAATACGATCTCGTAATGCCTCATGAATCCTCCTTATGGGAAATGCCGCCCGCCCGAGGCTGTTTCAATGAGCAGTGCGGCAAGGAGCGCCGACAGATTAACCCTTCAGGGACCCGCCGGGCAGTCGAAAAAGGCGCGCAAGGATACAAAAAGCCACCCCCCGAAGCAACGCAGGGCGCCAGCTTCGGGTCCTCAGCCGCTCAGACCGCGCTGCCGCAAGGCCTCATACAGCAACATACCGGTGGCAACCGACACATTCAGGCTCTCTACAGCGCCGCGGCTGGGCAGGCGCGCGGTCCAGTCGCACTGGCGGCGGGTCAGTTGCCGCAGCCCCGCTGCTTCCGCGCCGAGCACCAGCACCCGCGGACCGGTCAGATCGAGCCCGTGCGCTGGCTGCGATCCGGCGGCATCGGCCCCAACAATCCACAGCCCGGCCTGCTTGAGCAGCCCGAGCGAGCGCGCCAGATTGGTCACGACCGCCACCGGGGTGGTTTCGGCCGCTCCGGCCGCGACCTTGCGGGCGGTGGCATTCAGCGGCGCGGCCCGGTCACGCGGCACCAGCAGTGCCAGCACCCCGCAGGCATCGGCGGTGCGCAGGCAGGCGCCCAGATTGTGCGGGTCCTGCACGCCATCGAGCGCCAGCACCAGCGCATCGGGCACCTCGCTCACGGCCGCCAGCAGATTGGCCTCGGTCCACGCCGCCAGCGGCGCGATCTCGGCCATGACCCCCTGGTGCACCACATCGCCCAGCCGCGCACGCAGCTGGCGGGCATCGATCCGTTCCAGCGGCCGCCCGGCCGCCGCCGCCAATCGCTCGATCTCCTCGGCCCGCGGGTCGCGCCGATCGCGCTGCAGGCACACGCGCAGCACCCGCTGTGGCTGGCGCGTCAGCAGCGAGCGCACCGCGTGCAGCCCGTAGACCGGCTCAGTCCGCGGCGAGCTCAAGATCGATCATCCCTTCCACCGGCTTGACCGCCGCCACCACGACCCGCAGGCGCGCCCCCGGCGCCAGACGGCGTTTGCTGCGCTGACCAACCCACTGGCCGCCGTCGCGCGCCATCTGATAGTCATCACCGCGCATCGATGCCAGTGGCAGCAGGCCGTCGACGCCGAACGCCAGCAGCTGCACGAAGCAACCGAACTCGGTCACTGTGGTGATCAGGCCATCGAAGGTCTGGCCGACCCGATCGCGCAGGTACACGCACTTGAGAAACGTGCCGACGTAGCGATCCGCCTCATCGGCGCGCCGCTCGAGCCGCGACAGATCGACGCCATCGGCCGCCAGCGCCGCGCCCTGCGGCAGCGTGGCGGCGTCCAGCTCTCCCAGCCGCGCCCGCAGCGCGCGGTGAATCATCAGGTCCGGATAACGGCGGATCGGCGAGGTGAAATGCGCATAGTCCTTGAGTGCCAGGCCAAAGTGGCCGACGTTCTCGGGCTGATACATGGCCTGTGCCATCGAACGCACCACCAGCGACTCGACGAACGGACGGCTCTGCGGATCGCGCACCCGCGGGGCAATGACACCGAGGTCGCGTGCCTGCACCGGGTCGGGCAACTGCAACTCGATGCCGAGCACCCGCAGCGTGGCGCGCAGCTGATCGAGCTTCTTCTGATCGGGCGGCGCATGCACGCGCAGCAGCGCCGGCTGGCGCGCCTTGCGCAGTTCCTCGGCCGCCGCGACATTAGCCACCACCATGCATTCCTCGATCAAGCGATGGGCCTCGTTGCGCGCGCTGAATTCGATCGCGCGCACGCGCTCGTTCTCGATCACGAACTCGGCTTCCGGGGCATCAAAATCCAGCGCCCCGCGCCGGCGGCGCGCGCCGGCGAGCGCGCGATACACCTCGACCAGAGGCGCCAGCGCCTCCAGCACGCCGCCGAGCGCGATGCGCGCGGCGGAAGTTTCGAGGAATAACGCCGCGTGCGCCTGGGTATAGGTCAGGCGCGCGTGCGAGCGCATGACCGCTGGATAGAAGCGGCTTTGCTCAAGCGCGCCGCGGCGCGAGATACGCATGTCGGCCACCATGCAAAGGCGGTCGACCTGCGGTTCGAGTGAGCACAGATGGTTTGACAGCGCGGTCGGCAGCATCGGCAGCACGCGCGTCGGAAAGTACACCGAGGTACCGCGCGCGCGCGCTTCCTGGTCGAGCGCGCTGCCGGGGCGCACGTAATGGCTGACGTCGGCGATCGCGACCAGCAGCCGGAACGAGCCATGCTCGAGCCGCTCGGCGTACACCGCATCATCAAAATCACGGGCATCCTCGCCGTCGATCGTCACCAGCGGCAGTTGGCGCAGATCGGTGCGCCGCGCAGCCTCAGCCGGATCGACGCTCTTGCCCCACTGGGCCGCCTCGCGCAATGCCGCCGCGCTAAACTCCACCGGCAAACCGAAACGCGCGATCGCCGCGGCGGTGGCCATGTGTACCGGCCGTTCCGGATCGAGGCGCTCCTCGATGCGCGCCTCCCCGGTCAGACCGGCCTGCGGATAGCGCAGCACCCGCGCGATCACCCAGTCGCCGGACTGCGCCTGGGCAGGATTGTCGACCACGGCGCACTGCAGGCCGACGCGGGCGTCGGCCGCGCGCACCGCCAAGCCCCGATAGGCGCCTTCGACCGTGCCGAGAAAGCTCTGCACGCCGCGCTCGAGCACCGCCACCACCTGACCGACGTAGCGGCCCTGACCGTCACCGCGCGCTTCGACGCGTACCCGATCACCGTGCATGAGTTCGCGCATCTCCGGCGGCGGCAGAAACACCGACTCGGTCAACGCATCGCTGCGCACGAAGCCGTAACCGGCGCGATTGGCGCTGACGATGCCCTCGACCAGAAAGGACGCCGCCTTCGAGTCATGTGCCTTGCGCACGGCGCGGCGCGTTCGAAGATGCTGCGGGCCAGCCGCGCGGCGCTTGCCGGCGGCGCCCGAGCCGCGTTGTCTGCCTCGGGTCTTCAATTGACAGCCTCCGACCCCTTCCGTACATTGCGCCGCCCACCGTATGCCCAGGTGGCGGAATTGGTAGACGCACTAGTTTCAGGTACTAGCGGGGCGACCCGTGGAGGTTCGAGTCCTCTCCTGGGCACCAGCCATCCTTTCGAGCCCGTCCCGACACCTCTCGGGCGGCCGAAGATAAGGCGATAACCGGCTGATTTAATAAGAAGGTCCGGCACGTCACTGACCACAGTGTCTCGTGCCGACCCAGAATGAATATAGGTGGCTTTCAGGGTAACGGTATTTGGCCCGGCCGACGGCCCGGCTGTCCAACTCGACGCGCTAGGGGGTAAGGTGTTCTCGATCAGCGCATCTTACTGCGTCGGGTACGTCCACAGATCGTTGTATTCGAAACGCGTGTTGGTCGAATCATCGTACTGGTAGCCGCCGAACAGCCAGACGTTGCCACTGCCGTCCTTCCATTTCGAGGTCCCGGCCCGTGCGCCCGGCAGGTTCGCGGCCGCCGCCACTCCCTCGGTGCCGTAGACACCGACGGCGTCGACGCCGCTGGAACCGGCGACCCAGGTTGCCTCGCCGCCTGTGGGCGAATACTTCCACAGATCGTTGAGCCGATGAAAAAACCCGGTCGAGGTGTTGAAGCCTTCGCCGCCAAAGAGCCAGAGGTTGCCGCCGGCGTCGGTCCAGCCGACCGCCTGGTTGCGCCCCGCCGGCACGTTGGTGGCCGCAGCGACCCCTTGTGTGCCGTAGATCCCCGCCGTGTTGGCGATGGCAAAGCCGCCGACCCAGGTCCACTCGGCGCTTGCGGGGGAAAACTCCCACAGATCATTGAGCTCGCCGGTCGTGCCCACGGAATCAAGTCCGTCGCCGCCGAATAGCCACAGGTTGCCGCTGGCATCGAAATAGATGACGGGAATATAGCGCGCCCCAGGCACATTCGAAGTCGCCGCCACGCCTTGGGCGCCGTAAACGCCGCGGGCGTTGACGGTGTTGGAACCACTGACCCAGGTCCACTGACCACTGGAGGGTGAGTACTCCCAAAGATCGTTGAGATCGCCGCCGTTGCCGCCGGCATCATAGCCGTGGCCACCGAACAGCCAAACGTTGCCGCTGGGATCGGTCACAACGGTGTTACTGACCAGGCGCGCGCCCGGCACGTTCGCGGCCGCGGCCACGCCCTGGGTGCCGTAGACGCCACTGGCGTTGACGGTGCTGGAACCGCCTTCCCAGGTCCACTGGCCGCTTGAGGGCGAATACATCCAAAGGTCGTTGAAGACCACAAAGGCGCCCGTGGCATCGGTGCCGCCGCCGCCGAACAGCCAAAAGTTGCCGCTACCGTCGATCCAACTGATGTCGTTGCTGCGCGCGCCGGGAACATTCGTGGCCGCGGCCACGCCCTTGCTGCCATAAACCCCCTGTGCAGCGACGGTGTTGGAACCGCTGACCCAGGTCCATTGGCCGCTCGAAGGCGAATATTTCCACAGGTCATTCAGGAAATCGCCGTTGGTGGGGTTGTGCACGAAGCCTGCAAAGCCGCCGAACAGCCACAGGTTGCCGCTCGCGTCCGTCCAAGTGGCGCCATCGTCACGCGCTCCCGGTACGTTGGTGGCAGCGGCAACGCCGAGCGTCCCGTAACTGCCGGTGGCATCCGCGCTGTTGGAACCGCCGACCCAGGTGAAGGCGGCCGCGAAGCTTGCGGTCACAGTGCAGTTGGCGGCGACCGCCGCGGTGGTATAGGTAGCGGCGGTGAGGCTGCCGCCACAACCGGTCACGCCGCTGACGACGTAGCCGGCTTTCGGTGTCACGGTGAGTGTCGTAGTACTGCCGGCATTAACCGTCGTGCTGGCCGGTGCAATGCTCCCGCCGGTACCGGCGGTGCTGCTGACCTGATACGTCGTCACCGAGCTGCCGCCGCCACCGCCACCACAGGCAGTTGAAACTGCGATCACCGCACCGGCCACAGCGATGCCAAGGATTCTCTGTGATTTAGTCATCGTGACCACGCTGGCCCCTCCCCTGGGATCGGATGAAACCGGCGCTCGCATTTGGGAGCGCTCACAATCTTTGTCACCAAAGATTAAGGGGGAGCGTGGAGGATTTCAAGATCGGCGCGGATCGAGCGCCGTACCAGCGCTCTGAACTAGTGAGCAGCTGCCAGCACCGAGGCCCGCGCCCACCAGGCATGCGAGCGCCAGCGCGCCAACAGCGCACTGCCCAGCACCATGATGTAGATCAGCACCGCCAGCCAGCCGCCGATGGCGCCCCATCCCAGCTGCGGCACGCCATGGATCCAGCCCTCACCCGGCGCGAAGGTCAGCACGTAGGCCAGCGGCACGAACAGTATCCAGGACATCAGCACCACCAGGCTTGCGGGTACCGCCGCATCCCCGGCGCCCCGCAGGCACATGGCGCTGCCCAGATTGATGCCGTCGAACACCTGGTAGCCGGCGGCAATCCACAACAGCTGCGAGCCCAACGCGACGGCCGCGGAGGCATCGGCGTCGTGTGCGCCGGTGAACAGCGGCAGGATCGCCGGGCCTGCCAGCGCCAGCACCACACCGATGCCGCCCATGTACGCTGCCGCCAGTGCGATCACACGCGTGCCTACCCGGCGCGCCCAGCGAATACTGCCGGCACCAATCGATTGACCCACGAGGGTCGTGCCTGCCAGCGAGATTCCGTACCCGGGCGTGTAGGCCACCGAAGTCAGCATCATGACCAACTGCGTGGCCGCGCCTGAGCGCGTGCCCAGGCCGACCTGCATCATCTGAAACACGGCGAAGCCGAACAGGTCCGCGGCCGGCAATAGTCCCATCGGCACTCCCAAACGCAGCTGCTCGCGCAGCAGCCCGGCGCGGGGTCGCCAGGTTCGATGCGACTGATAGCGCTGCCGGAATTCGGGACGCAGAAAGATCATCACGGCGACCAGCAAGCCCAGCGCCTGCGCCACTGTGGTCGCCCAGCCGGAACCGGCGATGCCCCAGCCGAGCTGAAAGATGAACAGCTGGTTGAGCAGCGCATTGGCCAGTGCCGTGAAACAGGTGATCAGCAGTGTCGCGCGCGGACGGCCGACGCCATTGAAAAATCCAAACATGGCCCAGACCGCCGCGCCGAAGAACGCACCGCCCACGCGCGGCAACCAGAACTGCGCAGCCAGCTGGCCGATCGGTGCTTGAAAGCCGAGCGGATCGAGCAACCGGTGACCGGCGCCGCCGGCCAGCACGAACAGCGGCGCGGCCATCAGCGTGCCCCAGAGCGCCGTCCAGGTGGCCTGCGCCGCGCGCGGATACTGACCTGCGCCCTGGGCCTGCGACACCAGGGTCTGCACCGCCGAGCCGATGCCTCCCAGTACGAACACCACCACCAGCACCAGCCATTGCACGGCACCGACCGCCGCCAGTGCGGTGGTCGACAGCCGCCCGACGAACCACATATCGGTCAGATTCAGGACGATCTGCACCGCGCTGTTGGCCATCAGCGGCAGTGCCAGCGCCAGTACCGCGCGCTGGTCCACGTGTTCGCGCCCGTCCACGCCGATGCGGCGGGCCGGGAGTCCTGTGACGAACTCTGCCGGGCTCTGCAAGCTGCGACATCCAACAAAAACGAGGGGCGTGACTATCGCACCGTCGAGCCGCCGCAGTGTCAAGAATTGTGATCGCCGCCCGCGGCACCGACGGCCGTCGATGGCACGCACTGTGGGGGCCGCGCCGCCGGCCGGGTCAGCAGCATCTGCACATCACCGGTGGTGCGCTCGATGAACCCGCCCTGGCAGTAGGCCAGATAGAAATCCCACAGCCGGATGAAACGCTCGGGAAATCCCAGCGCTCGCACCGCCTCGCGCTGCTTGAGGAAGCGCTCGCGCCAGGCACGCAGCGTGAGCGCGTAGCTCGGGCCGATGTCCTCCAGGTGAAACAGCTTCAGGTCGCCGGTGCGCGCCATGGCGTCGAGCATCGCGCTGATCGAGGGAATGAAGCTGCCGGGAAACACATGGCGTTTGATGAAATCGACCGAATGCAGCGCCTGCGCATAGCGATGATCCTCGATCGTGATCGCCTGGATCAGGGCCATGCCGTCGGGTTCGAGCAGCTCGCCGAGCTTGCGGAAATAGGTGTCCAGATACTGGTGTCCAATAGCCTCGATCATTTCGATCGACACCAGCCGGTCGTAGCGCCCGTCAAGCTCGCGATAGTCCTTGAGCACGACCTCGATGCGATCCTGCAGACCGGCGCGAGCGACGCGTTCGCGCGCGAGCTGATATTGCTCGCGTGAAATCGTCGCCGTGGTCACATGGCAGCCGTAGCGGCCTGCAGCGTGCAGCGCAAATCCGCCCCAGCCGCTGCCGATCTCGATCACGCGCGAGCGCGCCGACAGCTGCAGCTTCTGGCAGATGCGCTCCAGCTTGCGCCACGAAGCGCTCTCGAGCGTGTCCTGCTCGGATGCGTACAGCGCCGAGGAATACATCAGATTGTCATCGAGGAACAAGCGGAAGAACTCATTGCCCAGATCGTAGTGCGCAGCGATGTTGCGGCGGCTGCCACGATGCGAATTGCGGCGCAGACCCGCCCAGGCCCGCAGCAACAGCCCGGCGGCGCGCGCTGGCCCACGCTCGAGCGCATCCAGACGCGCGCGATTTCGCAGCAGGATGCGCACCAGCGCCACCAGATCATCGCAATCCCACAGGCCATCCATGTAGGCTTCGCCCGCCCCGACGCTGCCCCCCAGTGCGGCGCGCCGATAGAACGCCGCGTCATGGATGCGCAGCGCACAGCGCAGGGTGTCGCCGCCCGCCGCCGGCCGACCCAGCGTCACGGTCGCGCCGCCCTCGCGAAAGGATATCGAGCAGCCTTGCAGCTCGCGCAGCAGCGACAGCACGCGGGCGCGCAGCGCCCGTTCGATCCAGCGGCCTCGGCCGCCGGCCTGCGCCCACGCGACTACGCCGGCCTCGTTCATGGCGTGCGCCCGCGCAAGCTTGCCGGATAGGGCCTCAGGTCATGGACCAACCCCAGCCACGACAGCAGGCTCAAGCCGTAGTACGTCAGATCGTACTCCCACCAACGCAGCCCCTGGCGCGCGGCGCCCGGAAAGCGGTGATGATTGTTGTGCCAGCCCTCGCCGAAGGTGATCAGCGCCAGCAGCCAGTTGTTGCGGCTGTTGTCGCGAGTGCCGAAACGGCGGCTGCCGAAGCGATGCGCCAGCGAATTGATGGTGAAGGTCGCGTGGAACAGCACCACGGTCGAGATGCAGAAGCCCCATACCACCAATTGCAAGCCATCGGTCCCGAGCTGCGGCCGGCTGGCACTCAGGTGCTGCCCGAGCACAAACAGCGTCGTGGCCAGCAGCACCGGCATCAGAATGTCGAAACGGTCGAGCAGCCGCAGCTCTGGATAGCGGGCCAGATCGCGGATCACGCTCCAGTCGGTGCGAAAACCGTGCGGGGTGAGAAACCAGCCGACGTGGCTCCAAAAGAATCCGCGCCGCGATGGTGAATGCGGATCGAGTTCCTCATCGGCGTGCCGGTGGTGATTGCGATGGTGGGCTGCCCACCACAGCGGCCCGCGCTGTACGCCGCTCGCGCCGATCGCGGCGAATACGAACTGCACCGTGCGCGAGGCGCGAAATGCGCGATGCGAGAAGTAGCGGTGATAAAAGCCGGTGATCGCGAACATGCGGATCGCGTACAGCGCCAGCGCCGCCATCAGCGCGACTTTCGACACGCCGACCCATATCACCGCCAGGCAGGACAGGTGCAGCGCAATGAATGGCAGCGTGCGCAGCCAGTCGACGCGCTGATCGTCATCCTCGAGCGGCGAGCCGGCGCTCGAATCGAGCCAGCGCGCCAACGCGGTACCGGTCCGGCGCAGCGCTGTCATGGTTGCCATGGTTGCCATGGTTGCTTCCCTGCATAGTCTTGTTGTTGTGCCCGCATCATCTGAAAGTACAACGCCCGTTCAATGGCATTGCCTCGGCCTGTTCGAGCTCCGCCGGACTGGCATTGTCGCGGCGTTCGGTGGCCGGAAACCGGATGGTGACGTTCAGGTTGCGCCCGTCACCATCGCGGATATTGCTCAGTCCGCTGTAGAGGCGCAACTGATGCGAGTTGCGATCGTAGGCGACATCGATGTGCGGCAGCGCGAAGCCGTACCAACTGGCCAGTGCCAGCCGGAACCAGCGCAGATCGCCGTCGGGGCGGTGCTCATCGCGCAGCAGCCGGGCGCTGAAGTCCACATAGCGCAGTTGACTGGGTACCAGGAACGGCACCGGCGAGATCCCCGGGCCGCTCAGTACATCCCAGTGTTCACGCACGAACGCGTCGAAGCCCGAGTCGATCACCGCGTTCGGCGGCGGCGGCCTCGGCAGTAACGAGCGTCGCAGCGGTGCCTGGGCGTCGGCCTGCGCGAATACCTCGCGCCGGCCATTCAGGCTCTGCACGCCCTCGCGATAGCCGGCCCGACCATCGATCAGGTCAACATCAGGGGTGGTCTCGCCCGGAGCGGAATCGACATGCTTGCGCACGAAGGCGCTGCCATCCGGGCAGCGATAGATCACCAGCCGCTGCGGCACACCGTCGCGCGAGTACAGCCAGTGCGACTCGCGGTATATCAGCCGCTCACCGCCGCTGGCGTAGGCATAGCCCTGGTAGAGCTCCACCGCCAAGGCGGCGGCCGGGGCCAGCGTGATCAACGCGGCGATTGCGACTGCTATTGGCTGCATACCAACGATAGTACGACGCCCGGCCGGGCATCGGATGCAGCGCGCCGAGCCTTGAGCTCAAGCGTCGAACGGATGGCGCAGAATGATGGTCTCGTCGCGCTCCGCACCGGTGGAAATCAGATCCAGCGGCACACCGACCAGGGCTTCGATCCGCTCCAGGTAGCGGCGCGCATTCTCGGGCAGCGCCGCATGCGAGGTCAGCCCGACGGTGCTGCTGTTCCAGCCCGGCAGTTCTTCGTATACCGGCTCGACATCGCCGTAGGCGTCGGCGATCAGCGCCGGGTCGGAGGTGCTCTGGCCACGCAGGCGGTAGCCCACGCACACCCGGATGACGTCAAGTCCATCGAGCACGTCCAGCTTGGTCATGCAAAGGCCCGATACGCTCGAATGAATGATGGCGCGGCGCAAAGCCACGGCGTCGAACCAGCCGCAGCGCCGTCGCCGGCCGGTCACCGATCCGAATTCGTGGCCGACGCGCGACAGGTGTTCGCCGTACTGGTCGAACAACTCGGTCGGGAACGGTCCGGCGCCGACGCGAGTGGTATAGGCCTTCACGATGCCCAACACGTAGTCGAACATGCGCGGGCCGATGCCGGTGCCGGTGGCCGCGCCGCCGGCGGTGGTATTGGACGAGGTGACAAACGGATAAGTGCCGACGTCGACATCCAGCATCGCGCCCTGCGCGCCCTCGAACAGCACGTTGGCGCCGCGCGCGCGCAGCTGCGCGAGTGCTTCGGTCACGTCGAGCAGCAACGGCTTCAGGCGCTCGGCGTACTCCAGCTGTTCGTCCAGGGTGCGCTGAAAATCGATCGGCGGCTGCGCAAAATAGCGTTGCAGCACGAAGTTGTGGAAATCGAGCACTTCGCCGAGTTTGGCCGCGAAGCGATCGCGCTGAAACAAATCAGCGACGCGTACCGCGCGGCGCGCCACCTTGTCCTCGTAGGCCGGGCCGATACCACGGCCGGTGGTACCGATCGCATTGACGCCGCGGGCCGACTCGCGCGCCCGATCGAGCGCCGCGTGCGACGGCAGGATCAGCGGACAGGTCGGCGCGATGCGCAGGCGCTCGAACACCGGCACGCCCTGATCGAGCAGCATACGGGCCTCGGCGAACAATGCCGGCAGCGACAGCACCACGCCGTTGCCGATGAAGCACTGGACGCTGTCGCGCAGAATTCCCGACGGAATTAGCGACAGGATGGTCTTGCGTCCGGCGATCACCAGGGTATGGCCGGCATTGTGTCCGCCCTGGAAGCGCGCCACGGCGGCCGCACGCTCGGTCAGCAGATCGACGATCTTGCCTTTGCCCTCATCGCCCCACTGGGTACCGATGATTACGACGAAGCGGCCCATCAGGAGCGCACCAGAAATAGCACCAGAAGACCAACCAGCATGCTAGCAAGACCCATGATGCGCATCTCGCGCTCTTCCACAGCCGCCATTCGTGACAGCACGCGTTTCATACCGGCCGGATTGATGAACGGCAGGATACCTTCAATGATGCACACGATCGCGAGCGCAGCCAACAGGTCGGTCCAATCCAACGCCACGAATCACCCGCGAAGTGTGTCAGTGCCCGCCGGGGCTGTGCAGATATTTGAAGAAGTCGCCGGACGGAGTGATCACCAGGATATCCCCGTCGCGACCCAAAGTGTTCTTGTAGGCCTGCATGCTGTGGTAGAAGGCGGCGAATTCCGGGTTGCGGGCCGAGGCCCGCGCGTAGATCGCGCCGGCACGCGCGTCGGCTTCGCCGCGGATGCGCTGCGAATCGCGCGTGGCGTCGGCCAGCACCTCGGCGCGCTTAAGCTCGGCGTCGGCGCGGATCTTCTCCGCATCCGCGACCCCGGCAGCGCGCAGCTGCTGCGCCTGAGCGGTCTCGGTCTGCTCCATACGCTGGTACACCGCGCTGGCGACATCGTCGGTCAGATCGATGCGCTGCAGCCGCACGTCCACCAGCTCGATGCCGAAGCGTGTGGCGGCGGCCGCAATGTCGGCATAGGCGGCGTCACTGAGGCTACCGCGCGGGGCGGCGATCACCTTGACCAGCGGCTGGCCGGCGACCGCGCTCTTCAGGCGGTCGCGGGTCACGTCGGCGAGCCGCAATGCCGCCAGATCCTGGTCGCCGCCGGTGGTCTGAAAAAACTGGCGCACGTCCGCCAGGCGCCATTTCAAATAGAAATCCACGCTCAGCGCCATCCGGTCACTGGTCAGGAAACTCTCGCCCGGAAACACGCGTGTCAGGATGCGCCGATCGAATACGTGCAGCTCATCCAGCGGCGGCTTGAAATGCAGCCCGGCGGCCTCCTGCACCGCATCGACCTTGCCGAAACGTGTGCACAAGGCACTCTCGCCCGGTTCGAGCACGTAGGCCGAACGCCACAGCAGTATCGCGATCACCGCGACGCCAATCGCAACCCCGACCCGCGCCAGCATCAGCGCTCCACCCGCTCGCGGCTGCGCGAGCGATCGTCCGAGCGCTCGCTGCCGCCGGCGCCGGAACTGGAGCTGCCGCCCGCAGCGGCCGGAGCCGCGGTATTGGTGCCGGCGGCCGGCGCCGATGCAGGCGCGCTCGGCGCGGCGCCGCCCGGTGGGGCGGTGCTCGGAGCAGCAGCGCTCGGAGCGGAGCTCGGCGCTGTGGCGCGGACCGCTTCGGCCAGCTTGTCGAGCGGCAGGTAAAGCATGCTGCCATTGCCGCTCTTGGCGTCGATGAAGATCTTGCGCGAGCGCGTCAGCACGCTCTCCATGGTGTCGATGTAGAGCCGGTTGCGCGTCACCTCGGGCGCCTGCGCGTAGGCGTTGGCCTGATCGATGAAGCGCGCGGCGTCGCCTTCGGCGTTGGCCACGGTCTGCGCCGCGTACACCTGCGCGTCAGCCAGCTGATGCTGCGCTGTGGCCTGGGCCTTCGGCAGAATGTCATCGGCGAAGGCCTGGGCATCAGCGATCGCGCGCTGCCGATCCTCGGTGGCCTTCTCGGCGTCGCGCTGGCTGGACAACACCGCATCGGGCAGCTGCACATCGGTCATGTTGACCGCGGTGACGCGCACGCCGGCGCGATAGCTGTCGAGCGCCTGCTGAATGCGCGTGCGCGCCTCGTCGGTCACCTGGCCACGCGCCTCGCCGGACAGCAGCGAGGCCAGATCATGCCGGGCCACGAGCTGGCGCAGCATCATCGCGCCGGTCTGCGCCAGCGTCAGCTGCGGCTCACGCACATCGAACAGGTACTGCACCGGATCGTCGATGTGGTACTGGATCGACCAACCAATGTCGATCAGGCTTTGATCAGCGGTCAGCATCAGGCCCTTGGACTCGATCGACTGAATGTTGCCGACATTGAGCTTCTGCATGGTCTCGATCGGCCATGGCCAGTGCCAGCCGTGACCCGGCTGCTCAATTCCCAGATAACGACCGAAGCGCTGCACCACGCCGCGCTCGGAGGCATCAATCTGATACAGGCCGCTCGCTAGCCACACCAGGATCGCCAGCAGCGCCAACGCCGCGGCCGCGGTGCCCGCGCCGCGGCCGGGTTGCCACAGCCGCTGCACGCGCCGTTGCCAGCGCCGCAGCATCTCATCGAGCGAACCGTCGTCCGGCGCGCCACGATTGGGCCCTCGGGGCTTGTCGTTGTTCGGCTGATTCCAGGCCATAGACGTTGCTTCAGGAGCGTGCCGAGGCCGGGCGCGGCGGCAGCGCCGGATCAAGACTGCGCGCCGCGCTCGGGGCTGCGCTCGCGGCTGGCCGCGGCTGCGGCTCGAGCAGCCGCACGCCGGGCAGCGCCGCCCAGCCGGCCAGTTCGCTCGCCGGCAGCTCCACCAGCAGCTCGATCGCGCCGTCATCGAGCGCGCGCTCGTCGCGAACCACATCGGCCGCGTGCAGGCGCGCGCGCAGGGCGCCGGCCTGGGGCGGCAGCTGCATCCACAGGCGCTGAACGTGCAGTTCAAGCCGCTCGGCGATCGCTTCTCGCAGCAGCGGCACGCCCGCGCCCGTGGCCGCGCAGATCCACACCGCACACGGCTGACCATCGACGTTGCGCTCGAGTCGCGCGTCGAGCTCAAGCCGGTCAATCTTGTTGTACACGCGCAGCTGCGGAATGGCGCTCGCGCCGATCTCGGCCAGCACCGTGTCGACTTGCTCGACCCGCTCTTCGCGCCGCGGATCGCTGGCATCGACCACATGCACGAGCAGCTGCGCCTCGCGCGCCTCCTGCAACGTCGACTGGAACGCCGCCACCAGCTCGTGCGGCAGTTCGCGAATGAATCCGACGGTGTCAGCCGCCACCACCGCGGCCCCGCCGGGCAGACGCAGCCGCCGCACCGTTGGATCGAGCGTGGCGAACAGCTGGTCGGCAACGTAGACGTCGCTGCCGGTCATGGCATTGAACAGCGTCGACTTGCCGGCATTGGTATAGCCGACCAGTGCCACCGAGGGCACCGGAATCTCGGCGCGGTTGTTGCGGCCGGTGGCGCGCTGCTGTTTGAGCCGCTCGAGTCGCTGCGTCACGGATCGCACCCGGGCATTGAGCAGTCGGCGGTCGGTCTCGAGCTGGGTCTCGCCCGGGCCGCCGCGCACGCCGATACCGCCCTTCTGGCGTTCCAGATGGGTCCAGCCGCGCACCAGCCGGCTCGACAGGTGCTTGAGTTGCGCCAGCTCGACTTCGAGCTTGCCTTCGAAGCTGCGCGCGCGGCGCGCGAAGATATCGAGGATCAGTCCGCTGCGATCCAGTACCCGTACACCGCTCAGGCGCTCAAGATTGCGCTGCTGACTGGGACTGAGTGGATGATCAAACAGGATCATCTCGGCCTGCTCGCTGCGCACCGTGGCGGCGATCTGCTCGGCCTTGCCGCTGCCGACGAAGTAGCGCGAGTCGGGACGCTGACGTCGGCCTGTGACCGTGGCTACCGGCTGGGCGCCGGCGGAACGAGCCAGCTGTTCAAACTCCTCCAGGTCCTCGTGCTTGACCGGCGCGCCCAGCCCGAGGCGCACCAGAACAGCACGCTCAGGAGCGCGTGGGCGTTCGAACATGCCTCAGACTGCTTGCGCGCGTCATTCCGCCGTGGTTTCGGTCACGCCGGTCTCTTCGACCGCGAGCCGGACGGCGCGCGCCGGCACCACGGTGGAGATGGCGTGTTTATAGACCATCTGGCTCACGGTGTTTTTGAGCAGCACGACAAACTGATCGAACGAATCGATCTGACCTTGGAGCTTGATGCCGTTGACCAGATAGATCGATACCGGCACGTGTTCCTTGCGAAGTGCGTTCAGGAAGGGGTCTTGTAGCGATTGGCCCTTGGCCATGGGATTCTCCTTATTTTTCAACTAGTTTTATTTCTCAGTGGGGTCAAGCCTATGAATCGCCGGCGCTGATCAAGCGCTCGATCTGAAGGTTCCGTGGGGGGCAGTGGTCGTCAATTGCATTCTATCACCGCGCCGGGGAGACGGTTATGCGAACAGCGTCTCGCGGATGCTACGTGCAACAATTGCCGGAAGTCCTACAGCACCCGCGGGCAGCAGCGTCATAGCCGGTTCGCGCCGCAACCAGGTGAGTTGTCGCTTCGCAAGTTGCGAAGTTGCCGTCACTGCCAGTCGTATCGCTTCGTCGAGACTGCATTTTCCGGCGCAGTGTTGCCACAGCTGGCGGTAGCCGACCGCGCGCAGCGCCGGTGTGTTGTCGTTCAGATCGGCACGCGCATGCAGCGCCCGCACCTCCTCAACCAGTCCCGCCTGCAACATCGCCTCGAAGCGCTGCGCCAGTTGTCGTTTCCAGGCCGCGCGATCGGTCGGCAGCAGCGCGTAGCGCAACCAGCGAAATTCCTCCCGGGCGCCGTGGCCACGCGCGTGCCAGCGCGAGATCGGCACGCCCGTTAGCCGATGCACCTCGAGCGCGCGCTGGATACGCTGCGCATCGTTCGGGTCGATGCGCGCCGCGGCCTCAGAGTCGATGCGGCTCAATTCGGCGTGCAGCGCCGGCCAACCGACGCTGGCGGCACGCGCATCCAGCTCGCGCCGCAGGGCGGCCGAGGCTGCCGGTAGCGTGGCCAAGCCCTGATATAGAGCCCGCAGATACAGCATCGTTCCACCGACCAGCAGCGGCATCCGGCCGCGCCGTCGCAGGTCGGTGATCAAGGCGCGTGCATCGCGTACGAATTCGCCGGCCGAGTAGCTCTGGGCCGGATCGCGGATGTCGATCAGATGGTGCGGTACACGCGCACGCGCCTCGCGAGTCGGCTTGGCGCTGCCGATGTCCATGCCGCGATACACCAGCACCGAATCCACGCTGATGATCTCGACCGGCAGGTCCGGTTGCAGCGACTCGGCCAGCTGCAGCGCCAGCGCGCTCTTGCCGCTGCCGGTCGGCCCGGTCAGCACCAGCACCGGTGGCAGCGACTCGGCCGCTGTCACTCATCGTCCTCGCAGGAACAATTGATCGATGTCGCGCAACGACAGCTGCAGCCAGGTCGGGCGGCCGTGGTTGCACTGGCTGGAGCGCTCGGTCTGCTCCATCTGGCGCAGCAGCGCATCCATCTCGCTCAAGCTCAAGCTGCGCTGACCGCGGATCGCCGCACGGCAGGCAATGTTGCCGAGAATGCGATGCGCGGCACCGTCCAGGTGATGCGCGCCGCCCTCGCCGGTGAGTTCGCGCGCCAGTTGGGCGATGGTCGCGGCGATATCGGTGTGCGCCAGCAGCACCGGCAGCCGCCGGATCGCAATGCGCTGCGGTCCGTGGCGCTCGAGCTGCAATCCGATCCGCTCGAACTCCGCGCTCTCGTGCAACAGAGCGTCGATCTCGTGTTCGGCGGCGGCCACCGTGACCGGTTCGAGCAGCAGCTGCGAAGCCGGCTCAGCGCGCTCGTACTGGGCCTTGAGCTGCTCGTACAACACGCGCTCGTGGGCCGCGTGCGTGTCCACCAGAATCAGGCCGTCACGGTTTTGCGCCAGGATATAAACGCCATGCAGCTGCGCGATCGCGATGCCGAGCGGCTGGGCATCGGCCTCCGGCGCAGCCGACATGAGCGCCTGCGCCGCCGCCAGATTGCTGCGCGCCGACAGGTACTCCGGCCCGGAGCCCACCCAGGGTTGGCGCACCATCAACGGCAATGGCACCGCAGTCGGTGACGAATCGGGCTGCGCTGCCACCAGGCGTAGGTTCGATAGCGGGCCGGTGCCGGCCAGCGCGCGTTCGATGCTGCGAAAGATCCCGTCGTGCACCGCCCGGCTGTCGCGAAATCTCAATTCGAGCTTGCTCGGATGGGCGTTGACATCCACCTGGCGCGGATCAAGCGTCAGGTACAGCAGGTAACTGGGATGGCGGCCGTGATAAAGGACGTCGCGGTACCCCAGGCGCACTGCATTGGCCAGCACCCGATCGCGCACCGCACGCGCATTGACGAACCAGTACTGCTGATCAGTCTGGGCGCGCGCGGCGGTCGGCAGGCCGAGCCAACCGGTAAGTCGCAGCGGGCCGGCCTGCTGCTCGATGGCCAGGGCCTGGGCGCGAAACTCCGGCCCGATGATCTGATCGACCCGCCGCTCAATGTCGGCCGGCTCGAGCGCGCGCGCCAGATCCAGGATTTCGCGGCCATTGTGGCGCAGACGCAGCGCCACCGCCGGGGTCGACAATGCCAGGCGCTCGACCTGACGCAGGATATGACCGAACTCGGTCGGCTCGCTGCGCACAAACCGCCGCCGCGCCGGCACGTTGTAGAACAGGTCGCGTACCTCGACGCTGGTGCCGACCGGATACGCGGTCGGCAGCAGCTCTGAGCGCGTGCCCCCATCCACCCGTAATTCGTGCGCCACCTCGGCCGTGGCGGTGCGCGACTGCAAGCGCAGGCGGGCCACGGACGCGATCGACGGCAGGGCCTCGCCGCGAAACCCGAAGCTGGCGATGCCCTCCAGGTCGTCCAGCGTGGCGATCTTGCTGGTGGCATGACGCTCGATCGCCAGTGGCAGATCGGTGCCGTCCAGGCCGCAGCCGTCGTCGCGCACCCGGATCAGTGCCAGTCCGGCCCGCTCGATATCGATTTCGATGTGGCGCGCGCCGGCATCGAAGGCGTTCTCGATCAGTTCTTTGACCACCGAGGCCGGGCGCTCGATGACCTCGCCGGCCGCGATCTGATCGATCAGGTTGGCTGACAGGACGCGTATCGGCATGCGCTGGGAACGAGGGCACAGATCCGGTGGCCGGAACTGGCGCAGTGTACACACTGGAATCTGCTACCGGCGCGCAGCGCACCGGCCGGAGTGCCGCCGACGGGTCTAGAAGCCGCTGCGCGCCAGCTCGACGTCGGGCTCGGTGCCGCCCTCGTGACTGCGCGCATATTCGGTGCCGTCGGGCGGGAATTTGCGAAAATAACTGACGATGCCGCCGAATATCGCTTCCGCCAGACGCTGCTGCTCTGCGGGTGTGCGCAGCTTGCGTTCTTCGCCGACATTGGAGATGTAGGCCGTCTCGACCAGCAGCGACGGCATGAATGGGGATTTGAGCACCACGAACGCCGCCTGCTGCACTTCGCGCTTGCGCACCGCACCGACGCGATCGAGCGCTCCGAGTACCCGGTCGGCGACCTCGACACTCTGGCCCATGTTGGCGTTCTGCTGCGCATCGAGCACCACCGAGCGCACGTCGGCGCGCTGGGCGGTCAACCAGCCGGCAGATTTGAGGTCGACCGCGTTCTGCTGTTCGGCCAGCGTGCGCGCCGCCTCACTGGAGGCGCCGCGCTCGGACAGGATGTAGACCGAGGCGCCGGAGACGCCGCGATCGCGTACCGCATCGGCGTGGATCGAGACGAACAGGTTGGCATGGGCGCTTTGAGCGCGATCCATGCGGCCGCGCAGCGCCACGAAATAGTCGCCGTCGCGTGTCAGCACCGCGTGCATGCCGGGTTCGCGATCGATGCGTGCGGCCAGCGCCCGCGCGATCGCCAGGGTCACCACTTTCTCATGGGTTCCAGTCAGGCCCGTGGCTCCGGGATCATCGCCGCCGTGGCCGGCGTCCACGGCCACGATGATGCTGTGGCCGGACAGCGGCGCATGCGCGACGCGCACCGCGCGCGTGGGCCGTGCCGGCGCCTGCGCTGGTGTGCTGGGAGTCAGCGTGGCTGTAGTCGCAGTGGCTGCTGGCGAGTCTGCCGGCACGGCGGCGGGCGCCTCGGCGGTGATCGCGGCCGGTCCGGCGCCCTCCGGGGTCGCGCCCAGCGCGATGCGTAACTGGTAGTGATTGGCGCGCGTCAGCGCCTGCATCTGCGGTTCCAGTGCCGAGCGCAGTTCCAGCACCAAGCGCAGTTCCTGCCCAGCGCGCACTCCGGAACGCAGCATCGTGATGACGCCGTTGGACGAGGGCTTGGGCAGGCGAGCCTGTCGATGGGTCGAGGGCAGATCGATCACCAGGCGTTCCGGACCGCTGAGTCGAAACAGGTGCGGGGCGACCGGACCGGACAAGGTCAGGGTCAGAACCGCGCTCTGGGAATCGCTCTGGAGTGCGAGTTGCTGCAGTTCAGTGGCGTCGGCCGCCGCCGGGGAGCCCAGGGCCGCCCAGGCAAGGGCCAGCGCCGTGGCGCTCAGGCCACCCCTGGCATAGAGACCCAATCGGTCGGTCAAACTCTCGTCCCCCGGTCGTTACCGCGAGGACTCTAAGCCGACTGCGAGCGCATTTCAATGATAATTAGAAAGATACGAGCTTAACCTCAACTCATATCTGCTTAGGCATCGCGGGCAGGGTCGCTGCCAGCCACTGCTCGCCGGCCGTGGAACGGGCATCGAGCTGCGCCCGGCGGCCCAAGGCGGCAGGATCGGGGGCGGTGGTCAGCGCCAGCACCAGGTCGGGGGGCGGCAAAGCGGCGGCCGCCCGCTCCGGCCACTCGACCAGTAACAAGGTACGAGCGCTCAGGTACTCGGTCAGCCCGAGCTGCTGCAGCTCCTTGGCCCCGTGCAGACGATACAGATCAACGTGCACCGCCTGTCCGTGCGGCACCGGGTAGGCCTCTATCAGAGCATAGCTCGGACTGCGCACCGCCTCTTCGACCCCGAGTTCGTGCAGCAGCGCGGCGGCCAGCGTGGTCTTGCCCGCCCCGAGCTCACCGCTCAGGTACAACAGGCGCGGCCGCTCATCATCCCAGTGCAGTGATCGGGCCAGGGCGCCGCCCAGACCTTGCGTGTCGCGCGCGTCCGGCAACCACCACTGCGCCTTCATCGGCGCAGGTTGACCCAGTGACTCAAACCATCGGCCAGCTCCAAGGCGAGGATGCCGCGTTCGCGATCGCGCGCCAGCTCATCTCCGGCCAGTGCATGCGCCATGACGCCCGCGCGCGCTGCCAGCCACGGATCGCGGCACTGGGCCAGAATGCCGGTGATCGCACCGGTCAGAACATCGCCCATACCGGCTGCGGCCATGGCCGGGTTACCGCGCTCGCAGATGGCCGGCACCGGGCTCAGGCCGTGCTCATCGAAGCAGCCGATCAGGGTACCGGCGCCTTTGAGAACCGCGACCGCGCCCGGATGGCGCACGGTGAGTTGGCGCAGGGCGGCCAGTCGATCGGCCTGCACGGCGGCGGTGTCGATCTGCAATAGGCGCGCCGCCTCCCCGGGGTGCGGGGTGAGCACCGAGCCGGCGGGCGCGGCGCGCTGCTGCTCGGCCAACAAGTTGAGCGCGTCGGCATCCAGCACCAGTGGCCGGCCGCAGGCCAGCGCATGCTCGAGTAGCGCCCGGGCCCAGTCGCTGCGCCCCAGTCCCGGCCCGATCGCGACCACGTCGGCCGACTCCAGCAGTGGCTGCAACGCCGAGGGCTGCGTCACGGCGTGCACGATCAGCTCCGGCCGCCCGGCGACGATGGCACTCAGGTTCTCGGGCCAGGTCGCGATCATGACCAGCCCGGCGCCGGTGCGCAGGCAGGCCTCGCCGGCCAAGCGCACCGCCCCGGGCATGCCCGGTCCGCCGCCGATAATCAATACCCGGCCGAAGTCGCCCTTGTTCGCCTGCCGCCGGCGCGACGGCAAGGCTTTGTTGATCTCGCCTTCTGCCAGCCGTTCCAGCACCGCCGTGAAGCGCCCGTCTTCCGGCGGCATGACGCCCAGGTCGTCGAACAGCAATCGACCCGCGTACTCGGGCCCATCACCCAGAAAAAGCCCGGTCTTGAGCGCCACGAAGCTGATGGTGCAGTCGGCGCGCACGGCGCTACCCATCACCGCGCCGCTGTCGGCGTTCAATCCCGACGGCAGATCGAGCGCCAGCACCGGACGACCGCAACCATTGACCGACTGGATCACGTCGGTCAGCGGTGCGCGCACCGCGCTGCTCAGCCCAGTACCAAGCAATGCATCCACCACCACGCCGGTGCGGGGCAGCTGCGCGGCCGACCAGGCCAGCACCCGGCCGCCGCTGGAACGAAAATCGCCACAGGCATTGGCGGCATCGCCCTGCAGCTGCTCGGGCGGCCTGACCGCCAGCACGGCGGCCGACAGTCCGGCCGCCTGGGCGAAGCGCGCCAGCACATAGCCATCGCCGCCGTTGTTGCCGCCACCGGCCACCACGGTGATCTCCATCGCGGTGGGCCAGCGACTGCGCAGCACCCGCAGCGCCGCCTCGCCGGCACGCTTCATCAGCGCGTAGCCGCTGGTGCCCTGCGCGATGGCATAGGCATCGAGCGCGCGCACCTGCGCAGCGGAATACAGCAGACCGGGAGCAGACATGCGGCCGATTATACTGGCGCCATGAAATCCGCCCTGCCGCCGATCGGCGCCGAAGCCGCGACGCTGCCGCCGGATGCGCCGGCGCTGCGCGCCGCCATCGAGCGTGCGGCCCACGAATGTGGTCTGGACGCGATCGGCATCAGCCAGATCGAGCTGGCGCAGGACGAACGCCATCTGCAGCGCTGGCTGCAGCGCGGCTGGCACGGAGAGATGCACTACATGGCCCGTCACGGCCGCAAGCGCAGCCGGCCGGCGGAGCTGGTGCCCGGAACACTGCGGGTGATCGCCGCGCGCATGAATTATCGCGCCGCTGACGCCCAGGCGGCGGAGGCGGTGCTGGGCGATCCGCAGCGGGCCTACATCTCGCGCTACGCGCTGGGTCGCGATTATCACAAGGTGATGCGCAAGGCGCTGCAGCGGCTGGCCGATGCGGTCGCGGCGCTGGCCGGACCGCATGGCTACCGCGTGTTCGTCGACAGTGCGCCGGTACTGGAAAAGGCTCTGGCGCGCAACGCCGGGCTCGGCTGGATCGGCAAGCACACCAATCTGCTGGCGCACGATGCCGGCTCCTGGTTTTTCATCGGCGAGGTGTTCACCGATCTGCCGCTGCCGCCCGATGCCCCGGCCGAGGCCCATTGCGGCAGCTGCAGCGCCTGCATTCCGGCCTGCCCGACCGGCGCGATCGTCGCCCCCTACCAACTGGATGCACGGCGCTGCATTTCATACCTGACGATCGAGCTGAGCGGCTCGATCCCGCCGCCGCTGCGCCCCGCCATCGGCAATCGCATCTATGGCTGTGACGACTGCCAGCTGGTGTGTCCGTGGAACAAGTTCGCACGCGATGCCGCGCATCCGGACTTTCGCGTGCGTCACGCGCTCGATGCCCCGCGGCTCACCGAACTGTTCGGCTGGAGCGCCGAGGATTTCGAGCAGCGCATGCGCGGCTCGGCGATCCACCGCATCGGCCACGAGCGCTGGCTGCGCAACATCGCGGTCGCGCTCGGCAACGCCCCGAGCACGCCAGCGGTCGTGGCCGCACTCGAGCGCCGACGGGCTCATCCTTCCGCTCTGGTGCGCGAACATGTGGAATGGGCGCTGCAGCGCCACGCTAGTGGCGCGCCCGCGGCCCTAGGGCCGGTGGCTGCGCAGATTGTCGATCAGGCGTGCGCGCCCGAGCCGCACCGCGGTGAGCACCACCAGCTCAGTTGAAGCCGCGCTGGGCTCGCTCAGATCGGCCGCATTCCTGACGGCTAAATACTCCACGCTCATACCGGCGGCCTCGAGTGTGGCGCTCCCCTCCGCCTCGAGCGCGGCGTGCTCGGTACTGCCGCCGTAGAGCGCGCGCGCCGTGCGGCTCAGGGTCTGGTGGATCAGCGGTGCAAGCGCGCGCTCTTCGACACTGAGGTAGCGGTTGCGCGAGCTCAACGCCAGTCCGTCAGGCGCGCGTACCGTGGGCGCACCGACGATTTCCACCGGCAGTGCCAGATCGAGGGTCATATGACGTACCACCAGCAGTTGCTGGTAGTCCTTCTCGCCGAACACGGCCACGTCCGGCGAGACGATCCCGAATAGCTTCGCCACCACGGTGGCGACGCCGTCGAAATGCCCGGGACGAAACCGGCCGCACAGAATGTCGGACAGTCCGCGCACCACGATCAGGGTGCGCTGATCGCCGCCGTGCGGGTACATATCCGCCACTTGCGGTGCGAATAGTAGATCGCAATGGGCTTCCTGCAGCAGCTGCTGGTCATCGGCGAGCGTGCGCGGATAGGCGGTGTAATCCTCGCTGGGACCAAACTGCAGCGGGTTGACGAAGATGCTGGCGATCACCCGGTCGCCGCGATAGCGCGCCGCCGCCAGCAGGCTGATGTGACCGGCATGCAGATTGCCCATGGTCGGCACGAACGCGATGCGCTGGCCCGACGCGCGCCACTGCTGCACGCTGGCCCGTACCGCAGCCACCGTGGAGACGGTCTGCATCGCCGCCGCTCGCCTCAGAAACAGTGTTCTGGCGCCGGGTACTCGCCCGAGCGCACCGCCTGCACAAAGCGCGCGACCGCCGCCTGCGGCGAGCCCGCACCGTCCATGAAATTGCGCACGAAGCGCGGCTTGCGCCCGGGCGTCATATCCAGGATGTCATACGACACCAGTATCTGGCCGTCGGTACCGGGCCCGGCGCCGATGCCGATCACCGGCACCGTCAGCGCGGTGGCAATCTCCAGCCCCAGTGCCGACGGGATGCATTCCAACAGCACCATGTCGGCGCCGGCCGCTTCCAGTGCGCGCGCATCCTCGAGCATGTGCCTGGCGGCCTCCTGCTCCCGGCCCTGGACGCGAAAGCCGCCGGTCTTGTGCACCGACTGCGGCTTGAGACCTAGGTGGGCGCACACCGCAATGTCGTGACCGGCCAGAAACTGCACGATCTCGACCTGCTCCTTGCCGCTCTCCAGCTTGACCATGCGCGCACCGCCCTCCTGCATCAGGCGCACCGAGTTCGCCAGCGCCAGATCGCGCGACGGGTAGCTCATGAACGGCAGGTCGGTGATCAGGAACGGACGCTGCAGCCCGCGCGCCACCGCCGCGCTGTGATACACCATGTGGTCCATCGTGACCGGCACGGTGGTGGCATGACCCTGAATCACCATGCCAAGCGAATCTCCGACCAGGACCACGTCGACGCCGCCGGCATCGAGCAGTGCGGCGAAGCTGGCATCATAGGCAGTCAGGCAGGCAATCTTCTCGCCGCGCTGCTTCATCTGATCGAGCGTACTGAGTGTGACCGGCGGGCGGTCCGAGTCACGCAATTGCAGCTGGGTGTACATGCAGTGTTCCTAAAGCGCCGCGTGCCGCATCGGGTTGTAGTACAGGCGGCCACGGCGTAGCCGTCGCACCGCCACCAGTAATTCCTCGAAGTCCTCATCGCTGGCCACCGGGTCGATGGCGCCGGCGTTCACGATCAGCAACGGACCGGCATCGTACTCGTGGAAAAAGCGCGCATAGGCGTCGTTCAGGCGCTCCAGGTAGCCGCGGTCGATGAACTGCTCATGCCGAATGCCGCGCCGGCCAATGCGCGCCAGCAATACGTCCACCGGCGCCTGCAGGTAGATGACCAGGTCCGGCCGCGGCGCTTCGATGGCCAGTTTGGTAAACACCTGCTCGTACAGGCGGTACTCCTCTTCATCAAGCGTGGTGCGGGCAAACAGCCGATCCTTGTCGATCAGGTAGTCGGCCACGCGCAGCGGCGCGAACAGATCCTGCTGCTTGAGCGCCGCCAGCTGCTGCGCGCGCTGAAACAGGAAGTACAGCTGCGCCGGCAGCGCGCCGGCGCGTGGATTGCGATAGAAACGCTCCAGGAACGGATTGTCGTCGGCCCGCTCCAGCACCAGTTCGGCGCCGACGCGCGCGGCCAGTTTGCTGGCGAGCGTGGTCTTACCGACCCCGATCGGTCCTTCGATCACGACAAAACGGTGCGGCAGATGTTCAGGCGCCATGCATTATCGGTTTGCCATCCAGACGCCAGATTCCCGCCGGGTCGGCGCGGGCGGCAAGCTCGGCGACGCGGCCCCAGCCCGGCACATTGAGTTCGGGAGCAATTTCCAGCAGAGGATACAGAACGAAGTTGCGCTGCACTATCCCGGGGTGCGGCAGAGTCAACTGCGGGTCCTGGGTCCGCTGCTGAGCGAACACCAGCAGGTCCAGATCAATCCGGCGCGGGCCCCAACGCACGGCGGGCGGCTCGCGCCCCAGGCGCGCTTCCAGCGCGCGCAGCTGCGCCAGCAGCGTCGACGGCTCGAGCTGCGTCAGCAAGCCGGCGGCGGCATTGACGAAGTCGGGCTGTGCCTGCGGCCCCAGCGGCCGGGAACCGTACAGGGACGAGACGCTGACACAGCGCACTTCGGGCAGCGCCGACAAGGCGCTCAGTGCGCGTCGAACCTGATCGGATGGCTCATCGAGGTTGCTGCCGACGCCGACGTAGGCAGGATGCCACAGCATTCAAGCCTTGCCCGGAAAGCTGCGCCGGCGGCGCCGACGGCGCCGCGTTCGACGCGGCGCCCCGTCATTGCCGGGGCTGGGATCGCCGCTGGCATCGCCGCCGCTCGGCGCGCTGCTATCGGGCACTGCCGCGGCTCGCGGCCGCGGCAGATCGTCCAGCAGCGGCCCACGCTCATCGGGCGCCAGCTGCTGCAGCCGCGTCCACCAGTCGGCGATCGCCGGCGGCGCCATGCCGAATTGCGCCCGCAGCATCAACAGATCGAAGCCGGCACGGAAACGCGGCTGCTCCAGCAGTCGCAGTGCGCGCTTGCCGCGCGGCTGCTCCAGTCGCGGCTGCAGCGCGTACATCTCGCGCACACCGAGCGCCACGCGCCGCGGAATGGTCACGCGCGCCGCAGCGTCCCGCAACGCCCGATCGCAGGCTTCGGTGATTGCGCTGACCTCGTGCCAGCGGTGCTGCGGCAGCGATTCGATCGCCTGCGCGATCGGTCCATACAGCAGCAGCGCAAACAGGAAGGTCGGTGACACCGGCTTGTCAGTCGCCACTCGCTCATCGGTGTTGCGCAGGCCCTGGCGCAGCAGTTGCTCGATCAAGCCGCCCGGGTGCGCGCTCAGGTAGTGCTCGAGCGCCGGAAACAGTACCTCGAGCAAGCCACGCCGCCGCAACACCTCGAGGCTGGTCTCGCCGTGACCGGTCAGAAACAGCTTCAACGTCTCATCGAATAGCCGCGCCGCCGGCACGCCTCGCAGCAGCTGTCGCAGCGCGCTGATCGGGGCCGCGGTGGCCGGATCCAGTGCAAAACTCAGCTTGGCTTCGAAGCGCGCTGCACGCAGCATGCGCACCGGATCCTCGCGAAAACGCGTCTCCGGGTCGCCGATCATCCGCAGCCGATGTGCGGCCAGGTCCTCGGCGCCGCCGACGTAATCCCAAAGCGAGAAGTCGGCGATGTTGTAATAAAGAGCGTTGACCGTGAAATCGCGTCGCCAGACGTCGTCCTCGATGCCGCCGTAGATGTTGTCTCTTAGCAGGCGGCCGTGCGTGTCCAGCACGCGCTCGTTGTCGATCGAATCCAGTTCCGACTCCTCGTCCAGTTCCGGCGCCTCACCCTCCTCCGGATCGGCCTCCGGCACCGGCTCCTCGCTCGGCGAGGGGGCAGTCGCGGCCCGAAAGGTCGCTACCTCGATGACTTCACGGCCGAACACCACGTGCGCCAGGCGGAAGCGGCGTCCGACCAGGCGCGAATTGCGGAACAGGGAGCGCACTTCGTCTGGCAGGGCATTGGTGGCGACGTCGAAATCCTTCGGGTGACGGCCCAGCATCACATCGCGCACGCAGCCACCGACCAGGAACGCCTGGTAGCCAGCATCCTTCAGGCGGTACAGGACCCGCAAGGCATTATTGGAGAGGTTGGAGCGTGAGATGCCATGATCGGCGCGGGCGATGATGCGTGGGGCAGCGTCGGCTGCGATGACTGGGGAAGAATCGTTCAAATCTTGCGTCCGCTTGAGCAATCAGAGGGGGCGCTTATAATACCGCGCCTCATCACGGCCTCCCGTGCTCACCGCTCCCTTCGTCTAGAGGCCTAGGACACGGCCCTCTCAAGGCTGGAACACGGGTTCGACTCCCGTAGGGAGCGCCACCCATAGCGCCATTACGCCGGTTGCGGGGCCCGCCAGCGCGCCCGCGGGTGACGCCAGCGCGCCAGCAGCGCGGCGATCAGACCGGGCAGCATCAGCAGCAGGCGCGGTGCGGCCAGCACCACCGCCAGCAGGTACGACCAATGCAACACTGCGACTGCCCCTACCAGCAGCGCAATCCGCAGTGGCAGCAGCATTCGCAGCAGCAGCAACGCGGCGGTGATCGCGACCGCCGCCACATTGCCCACCAGCAGCGCCCATCCCAGCACGCACAGCCACAACCGCAGTATGGTGACGGCCGCGAGCAGTGCCAGGCTGATGATACGGCGCGCTGCTTTCATGACCGGCCCTCGATCAGGCGGGCTGCCACCCTGCGCGACCGGCGCACGTACAGGTGCCGGCCGATCGGCATGGCCCTGGTCTGCAGGTGCTTGCGCCGGCGATCGATGGCTGCCAGCAAAGCGGTCGCATTGAGGTGGTGCTGGCGGGTGAATTCGCTGGTAGCCGCTCGCAGCAGTGCCAGATCGTGGTCCTCGCCCAGGTACTCGGCTACCTGGCGGGCGCGATGCGCGGCCTTGGCCGGTATCTTGGACTGCAGCGGCTCGAGGATCTGCCAGGCATGGCGCAGGTACTGAATCTGCTTGCGCCAATCGTGCAGGGTCGGGGCGTCGGCTCGCCGCTCGGCATGCTGGGCGGCGCGTCGGCCACGGCGATAGATCCGCCGAAACGCCGGGCCGAGCGAGGTCCAGCCGTCGTGGCCCACGTGCCAGCGCCGTGCCCGCGCCTGCACTTGGTCCAGCGTGCTGCGCGCCGCCGCCAGCCGCTCCGGGCGCGAGCGCAGATCGTGCTGCGCCTGACGCTGGCGCTGTTGCAAGCTGCGCGTCAGCGTGGCGGTGGTGCGGTCGCGCGTCAGGGTCGCGCGCCGGGCCCGCAATTCGGTCAGCGCCCGCAGCAGCACCGTGGCATCGCGCACCGGATCGAGCGCGTGCGCGGCGGCGCGCAGCGCCTGATTCTCGCGCTGGTAAGTGACCTTGGCCAGCGTCGCACGCAGTAGCCGCAAGGCGGCTCGACTCTTCTTGATTGCCTTGCGCGCGATGTGAACTTGCTCGGCCGATGGGCGTGCGGTACGCAGCGCCCGCACGGCTTCCGCCACCTGACTCAGGGCTGCGCCGCGCACTGCCGCTGCGGCCGAGCCATTGGGGGTGACGCGAGTCTCGGACATGGGCCGATGCTACGGCAGGTTCGACCGTGCCCGCACCTGGCAAAGCCATTGGGGGCGAAAGTCCCGGTCCTGCCGGGCGGGCGGCGAGCCCCAAGACGCCTGTCAGTCCGATGCCCGGGCCGCCACCGACCCGTCGGTGGCCCTGATCATCAATCCAGGGCTTGCCCTACCGGGAGGCCGCGCAGATCATCGGGGTTGCGAGGGGGATACTGGCCCGCCGGCTCGCTTGCAGGCGCCAAGCGCTGCAGCAGGTGCCGGGGTCGGGAGACGGTGCATGACTATTTCAGATGAACTGCTGGCTGCCTACGTCGACGGTGAACTCGACGGCGCTGAGCTTGCTCGGGTCGAGCAGGCCATCGCCCGGGACAAGCAACTGGCGCAGCGGGTCGCGCAGCAGCGTGCGCTGCGCGCGCGCCTGCGCAGTGCCTTCGATGGAGTACTGCAGGAGGCTGTGCCGCAGCGGCTGGCGCAGGCAGCGCGTGTGCGTGCGCATTCCGGTCCGGCACAGGTGATCGATCTGGCACGCGTGCGCGCCGAGCGTGCACGCCGCAACAACAGCCCACGCAGCTTCAACCTACGCCGTTACGCGGTCGCCGCGACCTTGGTGGTTGGTCTGGCGTTAGGCGCGCTGCTGCAGCGCATATCGACACCGGCCACTTTGACGGAGTTTCGCGACGGCTCGCTGCAGGCGCGCGGCGCGCTGGCGCAAGCGCTGAATGAGCAGCTCGCGTCCAACCCGGCTAGTGCCGCTCAGGTGCATGTAGGCCTGACATTCAAGCAGCACAGCGGCAGCTACTGTCGCACCTTTGTGCTGGAAGCGACTCGTCCAATGGCGGGATTGGCCTGCCGCGAGCAGGACCGTTGGCGGATTCTCGATCTGGTAAGCACCGACGGCAGCAGTGCGGCCGTCAACGGCCAGAATTTGCGCACCGCCTCATCCAGTCTGCCGGCGGCGTTGCTGCAGGCGGTGAACGAGCGTATCAGCGGCGATCCGCTCAGCGCGCCGGCCGAGGCCAAGGCGCGCGGCAGCGGCTGGCATTGACGATCCGGCGCCGCCTCCCCTAGACGCGCCCCTCGCGCACGCTCTCGTAGCGACGCGCCAGCAACCAGGCCACTGGAAACCACAGTGCCGAGGTGATGACGCCGAAGATCGCCAGACCGACCACGCCGTGCGGCTGCACCAGCGAGCTCACCCAGGCGTTGCTGAAATCGCCGAACCGATAGATCACGGTATCGATCACGTTTTTTGCCTTGTAGCGACTTTGCTGATCCACGACCGTGAACAGCATCTCGCGGGTGGGTTTGGCGAGCGCGTACTCGGCCACGCGGCGGATGACCTGTATGCCGCCCAGAATCAACAGCACCGGCGAAAACGCGATCGCCAGAAATGCAATCACCATGATGATCGGATTGAGCAGCAAGCCGAAGCGCACTCCGAAGCGGGCGATCAGGTGGCCGGAGCCAAACAGCTGAATGACGAGCGCGATGCTGTTGACGTACAGATCGATGCGCCCATACATCTGGGTGCGGGCCGCAGGATCGGTGTACGCATGGCTGATCAGGTCGCCGAGCTGGAAATAGACGATGGTCGATATCCAGGTCATGAGCAGCAGGAACAGCGCCAGCAGCAACAGGTAACGCGAACGCAGCAATAGCGCGAAGCCGCTGAACGGATTGCCCGGCAGGCGGTGCTCGAGTTCCGTGCGCTGCATCTGTGCACCCGAAGCCAGCAGTCGCTCTTTCTCGCGGGTCAGCAGCACCACCAGCAATGCGGTGGCCGCAAAGCCCGCGGCCGAAATCAGCATCAGATTGCCGTTGCCGAGCCTTTTGGCGAACGCCGCGACAATATCCGGTCCGACGATACCGCCGAGCGTGCCGCCGGCAGCGATGAAGCCGAACAGCCGCTTGGCCTGGGTACGCGAAAACAGATCGGCCATAAACGTCCAGAACACCGAGATGATCAGTAGGTTGAACGTGCTGACCCAAACGAAGAATGCCCCGGCGAGCGCGCGATTCTCGGTGCCCAGCGTGGCAAACAGCGCGTAGAAGCCGACGATCGACAGCGCCACGAAACCGTACACCCACGGCAGAAAGCTCGTCAGCCGGATGCGGGCCGCGAGCGCCGCGTACAGCGGCGCGAACACCAGGCTCGCCAGCAGCGTCGCCGAGAACAGCTCCTGGTAGTGGCGCGTGCCGTAAACCGTCCCCATGGCATCGCGCACCGGCTTGACGATCGAGTAGCTGCCGAACAGAAAGAAGAAGTACAGCATGCTCAGAATCACCGCCGTGACTTCGTAGGGCTCGATCGCAGCGATCGCGCCGAGCAGCCGCCGTAGTGCCGACTTCATTGCTGCTCCTGACGAATGCGCTCGTACTGCCGTCCGGCCGAACGCGCCAGCACCGCCCACAGGCCGCTCGCCGCCAATCCGAGCGCGACCGCGCCCCCCATTCCCAGCCCGGCCGCCCGCAGGCCGCTCTGCATCCAGGCCGAACTCACATCACCCAGGCGATAGACCACGGTATCGATAACATTCTTGGCCTTGTAGCGACTGTTCTGCTCCACCACGGTAAAGCAGATCTCGCGGCTGGGACGGGCGATCGCATACTGTGCCACACGCCGCACCACCTGCAGGCCCTGAATGAATAGTACGGTCGGCGCGAACGCGATCAGCACGAATGCCGCCAGCATGATCAACGGATTGAGCACCAGGCCGGCGGTCACGCCGAATCGGCGCACCACCCGCCCGAGGCCGAATACCAAAATGAACGCGGTGGCGACGTTGACCACCAGATCAATATCGGCGATCGCCTGGGTGCGCTGCTCGACCGCCCCGAAGGCATGTGCGATCAGATCGGTCTGCAGAAAATACGCCACCGTATTGACCCAGCTCATCAGCAAAATGAACGCCGCCTGCGCCAGAACGTAGCGCGAACTGAACAGCCGGCTGAAGCCCTCGAACGGATTGCCCGACAGGCCGTGCTCGAGCGAGCTCGCCTGCACTTCTTGGTGCGAATCGCGCAGCCGCTGCTTCTCGCCGATCAGGCGATATACCAGGACAATGACGATTGCGAAGCCGCCGGCCGCCACCAGCAGCAGGCCCGGAAGCCGCAGCCGATCCACCAGCAGCCGCGTCAGCAGCGGGCCGACGATGGCGCCAATGCTGCCGCCGGCCGCGATCAGCGCGAACAGCCGCGTGGCCTGAGCGGCGGTGAACAAGTCGACCATCAGGCTCCAGAACACCGAAATCATGAATAGATTGGCGACGCTGAACCATACGTAATAGCTCGCTGCGACCCAGCGGCTGTGCGCTGCGAACTGGAACAGCAGCTGAAACAGCAGCACGTTTGCGAACCAGAACCAGAACACCCCCGGCAGCAGCTGCGACAAGCGCAGCCGTGACGCCAGCCAGGCGTATACCGGCGAGGCCGCCAGCGATCCCACAAACGTCGCCGTGAACAGCGTCTGCAGATGATCGACGCCGACTACGGTGGCGACGGTGTCGCGGATCGGCCGCAGGATGTAGTAACTGCCCAGCAGTGCAAAGTTGCAGGCAAACGCCAGCGCCACCGCCCTGCGCTCGTGCGACCGGATCGGCGCCGCGACCTGCAGCAGGCGCGCCAGCCAAAATGCACGTTGCGGTACCGGCCGCGCGCTCACGCTATCAGCGCACGCGCCAGAACATCATCGCCGTGATCAGCGCCAGCAGGCCGGTCGGCACCCAGGCCAGCAGCACTGGATTGAGGCTGAACACCTGCGTGCCACTCTCGACCAGGCGTTGCAAGAATACGTACACGATACCGAGCGCGACGCCGAAAGTGGCCCGGGCGCTGACCGAGGCGCCGCGCAGAGCGCCGAAGCCAAATGGCAGCGCGAACAGCATCGCCACCAGGATGCCCACGGTGCGGGCCACGCGCGACCAGAAAGCGATCTCGTAGGTGCCGGTGCCGAGATTATTCGCGCGCAGATAGCGGATTGCCGCGTGCAGCGTGCGCAGCGACAACTCGGAGGAATCGCTGTTGACTAGCCGTAGAAAATCCGCCCCGGCCGCGGTGCGCAGCGGTCGCTCCTCGATGCGGTCGCTGGTGACCGTATCGTCGTTAAAGCGCGACTCGGCGTAGTTATGCAATTCCCACAGCTGCTTGCCGGCGGCCCGCGCCCGCTCGGCGCGCGCGACCGCTGCCAGGCGATTGTCGTCGGTGAGATCGAAGATCAGCATGCCGCCGAACTCGGCGGCGCTCGAGCGGTCCTGCACATTGAGGATGACATTGCCGTCGCGGATCCAGGCGCCGGCACCGGCGAAACTCATGTTCGAGTATTTCGCCAGTGCCTTCTGCTCGTCGGCCAGCTGGCCGAGCGGTTGCGCCAGGAATTCGCCGATCAGCAGCGCGGCCGCTACCAGCAACGCGGCGCTCAGCAGCACACCGACACTCAAGCGCAGCTTCGACATGCCCGCGGCGCGCATAACGGTCAGCTCCTGGGAGCGCGCCAGCACGCCGATGCCGAGCAGCGAGCCGATCAGGGCGCCGGCCGGAAACGACTCGAGCGCAAACTGCGGCAGCGTCAGGACCGAGTACTGCAGCGCGTCCAGCATGTCGTAGTGCCCGATGCCGACGTTGCCCTGCTCGCCGATGAACACAAACAGCATGCCGAGCAGAAGCAGTGCCAGCATAACCATGCCGACGGCGGCCAACAGCGTGCTGGCGATGTAACGGTCGAGCAGCGTCACGGCGCGCTGCGGCGCGCGCGACGCGCACGCAGCACTCCAGGTCCGTACAGCGCGACCAGGCTGATCGCCAGGAATAGCGCGTGCACCCACCACAGGCCCAGCGCCGGGGGCGTCGCCCCATGCTCCAGCCACGTGCGTGCCGCCAGCGCCAGATTCGCGTATAGCGCAAACACCAGCACCGCCATCCACACGTGCGCATAGCGGCCTTGCCGGGGGCGTAGTCGCCCGAGCGGAACCGCTAGCACCGTCAGCACCAGCGTCATGACCGGTAGACCGAGCCGCCAGTGCAACTCCGCCAGGTGGCGGCTGTCGTGACTGGCCAGCAGCGCGCTGGTGCTCAGCTCTCCCGGGCGCGGCACCGGAGCCGCCGCTTCCGGGGTCTGCACCGGAATCAGCTGCTGTTCGAATCGCATGATCCGGAACCGGTTGCTGCCCGGCGTGCCTTCGATGCGCTCACCGTCATAGAGCGTGATGGTCTCCGGCGTGCCCTCGCTCGAGCCGGTGTAGCGTGCGCGGCGCGCCACGGTGGTCTCGACCACCGCGCCCTCGCCGCGTTTCACGAACACATCGGTGAGATCGCCGTTGCGCTGCGCGGCGCGCGCGTACACCACGATCCTGCCGCCATTGAAGCTACGAAATTTGCCGGCCTCGACTGGGGCGCTGATGCCGGCGCGCAGTGCGGCCCCGCGCAACGCCGCCTCGGCCGCCGCGGCCCGCGGCGCCAGATCGAAATTGATCCAGGCGATCAGCGCCGTGACCGGCAGCGCCAGCAGCCACACCGCGGCCGCCACGCGCGCCACGCCGACGCCGCAGGCCTGAGCCGCCGCCATCTCGCTGTCGTGATAGAGCCGCCCGAACGCCAGCACGATGCCGACCATCAACCCGAACGGCAGCAGGATCGCGACGTTTTGCGCCGCACTCAGTCCGATCAGCTCGAGCACGTAGCCTTTCTGGTACTGCAGCTGGGCGGCGCGCGCCAACACTGCGCCGACTTGATTTACCAGCAGCAAGGCGAGCGCGATCGACGTCACGCCGGCGAAGTTGACGGTCATCTCCCAGAGCATGTAGCGCTGCAAAATTCGCAACGGACCCTCATCCTCAAGCGGCTTGGGCTACACTTGCAACGGACTCTAGCCACCGCGCTAGCCGGCGAATACGCTGCGGCGGCCGCTAAGGTATACGAATATTTCGCGAGCAAACAAGGAATAACGCGATGCGATGCGATGCTTTCAGCCGCCGGGCGGCCAGCCAGCGATGCGACTGCTTGGTGATCGGAACCTTCGAGCGCAATGAACTCGGCACCGAGGCCAGCGCCGTCGACCGGACACTGCGCGGCCGTGTGCGGCGCCTACTGGCGAGCGGCGATTTCTCGGGTCGTGCCGGCGAGACATTACTGCTGCCGGATGTGCCCGGACTTGCCGCCGGGCGCCTGCTGCTGGTCGGTCTTGGCCCCAAGTCTCAGTACAACCGGCGCAATTGGCGCCGGGCCTTGCAGAGCGCGTTCGCCGCGCTGACGCGCATCCGGGTCGCGTCGGCCGCGGTGGCGCTCGAGCGCCCGGGCGCGCGTGAGATCGATGACTATTATCTCGGCCGCTGCACCGCCGAACTCGCGGGTGCCAGTCTGTATCGGATCAATGATCTGAAGACCGCGCGCCGGCCGCGCCCGCCGGCGCTGTCACGCATCCTGCTCGGCCCGGTGAACCCGGATGCGCTGGCCACGGTTCGACGCGGTATGGCCGCCGGCGTGGCCGTGGCCGACAGCGCCCGGCTGCTGCGCGACCTGGGCAACCTGCCGGCCAACGTCTGCACGCCGCGCTACCTGGCGGCGCAGGCGCGCGAGCTGGAACGCAGCTACCGGCGGCGGCTGCGGGTGCGCATCTTCGATGAGGCCGGCATACGGCGACTCAAGATGGGCTGCTTTTTGGCAGTGACCCAGGGCAGCGAGCAGCCGCCGCGCTTCATCGTGCTCGAATATCGCGGCGCGCGCCGTAGTCGCGCCCCGCTGGTGCTGGTTGGCAAAGGCGTGACCTTCGATACCGGCGGTATCTCGCTCAAGGATCCGCCGTCGATGGACGAGATGAAGTTCGATATGCTCGGCGCGGCCACGGTGCTGGCGGCGATCGACTACGCGGCGCGCAGCCAGCTGCGCCTGAATTTGGTCGGACTGATACCGACCTGCGAGAACATGCCGTCGGGCCGGGCCATCAAGCCCGGCGACATCGTCACCAGCGCCTCGGGCCAGAGCGTCGAGATCCTCAATACCGACGCCGAGGGGCGGCTGATTCTGTCTGATGCGCTGAACTACGCGCGTCGCTACAACCCCGAGGTGGTGGTCGATTTCGCCACGCTGACCGGCGCCTGCATCATCGCGCTCGGCAATCATCACAGTGGCGTCATGGCCAACGATGATGCGCTGGCGCGCGAGCTGATCGAGGCCGGTGTGCGTACCGACGATCGCGCCTGGCAATTGCCACTGACCGAGGACTACGCCGATCAGCTGCGCAGCAATTTCGCCGACTTCGCCAATATCGGTGGTCGCGAGGGCGGAGCCATCACGGCGGCTGCATTTCTGGGCAAGTTCACCCAGGGCATGCGCTGGGCGCACATGGATATCGCCGGCAGCGCCTGGACCGGCGGTGCGGCCAAGTCGGCCTCGGGCCGCCCGCTGTCGTTGGTGGCGGATTTTCTGCAGCGCCGGGCGGGCGCCACGCCGGCCTAGGTGACTGACCGGGTCGACTTCTACGTGCTGGCGGGTAGCGAATCGCGCGCCCGTCTGCGATTCGCCTGTCGGCTGGCCGAGAAGGCCTACCTGGCCGAGCAACGCGTGTTCGTTTGGTGCGACGATGCGCCCGAGCTGCAGAGCTTCGATGAACTGCTGTGGACCTTTGCCGATCGCAGCTTCGTCCCGCACGAGATGTTTGCCGACGCCGGCCAGTGGCACGAGACGCCCGTGTTGCTGGGGTGCCAGGCACAACCGCAGCAAAATTTCGACGTCCTGCTGAATCTCGGCGCCGAGGTGCCAACATCGGCTAATCACGCGCAGCGCATTGTCGAGATTGTGGATGCGCTCGAGTCGCGTCGGCTCGCCGGACGCAATCGCTTTCGTCACTATCGCAACCTGGGACTTGCGCCCGAAACGCACAACATCGGCGCTGAAGAATCGCCGTGAATCCGGGGCCTGAAGCCCTATAATCACCTGGGTTCTGGCCACTTCGCTTCCGGATGGAAAAAGTCTACTCGCCCGCGAACATCGAACAGCGTCTGTATCAGCGTTGGGAATCGGCCGGGTATTTCGCTCCGCAACCAGGCGCGCGTGGCTTTTGCATCGTCATACCGCCGCCGAACGTGACCGGAACGCTGCACATGGGGCACGCGTTCCAGGACACGATCATGGACGCGCTGATTCGCCAGCATCGCATGCGCGGTGATGAAACCTTGTGGCAGACCGGCACCGATCACGCCGGCATCGCGACCCAGATGGTGGTCGAGCGGCAGCTCGAGGCCGAGGGTAAGCGTCGCACCGATCTGTCGCGCGCCGAGTTCATCGAACGGGTATGGGACTGGAAGCGCCAGTCCGGCGGCACGATTTCCCAGCAGCTGCGCCGTCTGGGCGCCTCGGTCGACTGGTCGCGCGAGCGCTTCACCATGGATGCGGATCTATCCGCCGCGGTGATAGAGGCATTCGTACGTCTGTTCGAGGAAGGTCTGATCTACCGCGGCCAGCGCTTGGTGAACTGGGATCCGCAGCTGCTCACCGCGCTGTCCGATCTGGAGGTGCTGTCAGAAGAAGAGGACGGACATCTGTGGCATATCCGCTATGAGCTCACCGACGGCAGCGGCCACGTGGTCGTGGCGACCACCCGGCCCGAGACCATGCTGGGCGACGCCGCAGTCGCGGTGCACCCGGACGATGAGCGCTACCGCCAGCTGCTGGGCAAGAGCCTGCGTCTGCCGCTGTGCGATCGCGAGATTCCGATCATCGCCGATTCGTACGTCGATCCGGCGTTCGGCACCGGCTGCCTGAAGATCACTCCGGCGCACGACTTCAACGACTACGCCATCGGCACACGTCACGGGCTGCCGTTGCTCAACGTATTCACGGCCGACGCGCACCTGAACGACAACGCGCCAGCGCAGTGGCGCGGCCTGGAGCGATTCGAGGCGCGCCGCCAGATTGTCGAGGCACTGCAGCAGGCCGGATTGCTCGAGCGCATCGAGCCGCATCGGTTGATGATTCCGCGCGGCGATCGCAGCGGTGCGGTGATCGAGCCGTACCTGACCGATCAGTGGTATGTACGTATCGGCCCACTGGCCGAGCCCGCCATCGCGGCGGTCGAATCCGGTCGGGTGCGCCTGATCCCCGAGAGCTGGGACAAGACTTATTACCAGTGGATGCGCAACATCCAGGACTGGTGCATCAGCCGGCAGCTGTGGTGGGGGCATCGCGTGCCCGCGTGGTACGACGAGCAGGGCCGGATCTATGTGGCGCGCAGCCAGCGTGAGGCCGAGGTGCAGGCGCGACTGGCGCACGGCCGCGAGGTGCCGCTGCGCCAGGACACCGATGTGCTCGACACCTGGTTCTCATCGGCGCTGTGGCCCTTCTCCACGCTTGGCTGGCCGCACTCGACGCCGCAGCTGGCGCGTTTTTATCCCACCGACGTCCTGGTCACGGGCTTTGACATCATCTTCTTCTGGGTGGCCCGCATGTTGATGCTCGGACTGAAGTTCATGGGCGATGTGCCGTTTCGCGCCGTGTATCTGCACGGGCTGGTGCGCGACGCCGACGGACAGAAGATGTCCAAGTCCAAGGGCAATGTGATTGATCCGCTGGACATCATCGACGGCATCGGGCTTGAGGCGCTGGTGGCGAAGCGCACTTCCGGGCTGATGCAGACCCACCTTGCCGCCAGCATCGAGAAGACCACGCGCAAACAGTATCCGCATGGCATCGAGGCCCATGGCACCGACGCGTTGCGCTTTACCTTCGCCGCGCTCGCCACCCAGAGCCGCGACGTCCGCTTCGACCTGGGGCGCGTGGCCGGCTACCGTAACTTCTGCAACAAGCTCTGGAACGCGGCGCGCTTCGTGCTGCTGGCGGTCGAGACAGCGGCCGGCCCGGAACGCGCACCGACGGCCGGCGCGGCCGCCGGTGCAAGCCCTGCCGACCGCTGGATCCGCTCGCGTCTGGGCGCCACCATTCGCGCGGTCGATAGTGCGTTCGAGGAATATCGCTTCGACTTCGCCGCCACGGCGCTGTACGAGTTCACCTGGTATGAGTTCTGCGACTGGTACCTGGAGATGGCCAAACCGGTGCTGCAGCAAGCCGATGATCCGCAGGCACGCTCAAGCGTGCAGCGCACCCTGCTGCAGGTGTTGGAGCCGCTGCTGCGCGCGCTGCATCCGCTGATGCCATTCATCACCGAAGAAATCTGGCAGCGAATCGCGCCGTTCGCCGGCGTGACCGGCGACAGCATCATGCTGGCACCGTGGCCCGATGCCGCGCAGTTCGCGCCTGACCCGGCGGCCGAGGCCGAGCTGAAGTGGGTCATGCAAGTGGTGCTGGCCATCCGCCAGATCCGTGGCGAGATGGATGTCAGTCCGGCGCGCGCGCTGCCGCTGCTGCTGCAGCATGCCAGCAACGAGGAATTGCGCCTGACGCAGCGCCACCAGGCACTGCTTTCGCAGCTGGCCGGAATCGAAAGCGTGCGCGCCCTGGTGAGCGGCGAGAAGGTACCGCCGGCGGCCGCGGCACTGGTGGGAGAACTGAGCCTGCTGGTGCCGATGGCCGGGTTGATCGAACCGGCGAGCGAGTTACAGCGCCTGGAGCGGCGGCGACAGAAGACCGAACAGGAGATGACTAAATCGCGCAACAAGCTGGGTAATGCCGACTTCATCGCCAACGCCCCGGCCGAGGTGGTGACGCAGGAGCGCGAGCGCCTGGCCGAGCGCGAGCGCGAATCCGCCGGCCTTAAGCGACAGATCGAGCAGGTGCATGCACTGGCCCAGGAGCGCGCATGAACAACCTCAACGATGCCATCGCCGCCGTCGAGCGCGTCATCTTCGGCAAGAGCCGCCAGATAAGACTGTGCCTGGCGTGTCTGCTGGCGCGCGGTCATCTGCTGATCGAAGACGTTCCGGGCGTCGGCAAGACCACGCTGGCACACTGCCTGGCACGCGTGCTGGGACTGGAGTGGACGCGCGTGCAGTTCACTAGCGACATGCTGCCGGCCGACATCGTCGGCGTGTCGATCTTTGACCGCGACACGCACAAGTTCCAGTTCCGGCGCGGACCGGTATTCACTCAGCTGCTGCTGGCGGACGAGGTCAATCGCGCCAGTCCGAAGGCGCAGAGCGCACTGCTGGAAGCGATGGAGGAGCGCCAGGTCAGCGTCGATGGCGTGACCCATCCGCTGCCCGAACCGTTCTTCGTGGTCGCCACTCAGAACCCGCACGAGCAGATCGGCACCTACGGTCTGCCGGAATCGCAGCTCGATCGATTTCTGATGCGCGTCAGCCTCGGCTACCCGGACCGCGCCTCCGAGCGGCGTGTGCTGCTGCAGGGCGAGCGTCACGAGCTGCTGCAGGACACGCCCGCGGTGTTAAGCGGGCCGGCGGTGCTGAGCCTGCAGCGTCAGGTTCGAGGTGTGCACGTGGCCGATGTGCTGCTCGACTACATACAAGCGCTGGTCACTCACACGCGACTGCATCTGTCGCTCGGGCTGTCGCCGCGCGCCGCCCAGGGCCTGCTGCGCGCATCGCAGGCCTGGGCATTGCTGCACGGTGAGGCAGCGGTGCTGCCGGAACATGTGCAGATCGTGTTGCCGGCGGTCGCGGCGCACCGCCTGGAACCGCAGCAGGACCAGGATCAGGGCGACAACAGCGAACTTGCTGATGCACTCATCAAGTCCGTCCCGGTTCCTGTCTGACCGGCGCGCGCGCGTGGCGCGCGCGCTGTCGGGGTGGGCGCGCAAGCGCCAGGGCAATGACGCGCTGCCGCTCACACTGCAGGCCCGCCGCATTTATATTCTGCCGAGCGGCGCCGGGCTGGTGGCCGGCGCGCTGCTGTTCCTGATGTTGCTGGCGGGCATGAACTACAGCAACAGCCTGGCACTACTGCTGTGCTTCCTGCTGACCGGCGTCACGCTGGTGTCGATGCACGAGTGTCACGGCGCGCTCGCCGGTCTGCGGCTGTTGCACGCCCAGGCCGACGATACCTACGCCGGCCGTCTGGGAACACTGCAGTTGTCGTTCGAGAACCTGCAGACGCGGGCGCGCACCGGGCTGCATCTGCGCTGCCCGGGCTGCGACGCGAGCGCTTTCCAGGTCGAGGCCGGCGGCACGCAGCGGGTGCGAGCGCTCTACCAGGCCGGTGGCCGGGGACGACTGCGCATCGATCAGCTGGAACTGTCGTGCGATGCGCCGCTGGGGCTGTTTCGCGCCTGGACCTGGCTGCACCTGCCGCTCGAGACCATCGTGTACCCGCAGCCCCGCGGCCGTCGACGACTGCCAGCCCGCCGCGGCGATCCGCGCGCCGGCCTGCCCTACGCGCGGGTGGCAGGCGAGGAAGAATGGGCCTGGCTGCGGCCGCTGCGCGACAGCGACCCGCCGCGACGCATCGCCTGGAAGGCGTACGCCCGCGGTGCGCCGCTGCTGGTGGCCCAGTACGATGCCGCGGCTGGACAGCACCGCTGGCTCGACTGGGAAGCACTGCGGACGTTACCGCTCGAGCTGAGCCTGTCGCAGCTGGCGCAGTGGGTGCTCGATTGCGAACGGCTCGGCGAAACCTACGGATTGCGTTTGCCGCGGGCCACCGTCGCAGTGGGCCACGGCATCGCCCACCAGCGCGCCTGCCTGCAGGCTCTGGCGCTGCATGATGCGTGAGCACGCTACGCAGTCACAACGCTGACGCCGGCGGCGAGCCGCCGCAGGCCCTATGGCTGCTGCTCGCAGGCTTTCTGGGCGCGGTACTGCTCAACGCCGATCACATGGCGCTGTGGTGCCTGCCGCTGGCCGTGGCTGCGGTCGCCTGGCGAGCCCGCGGGGTGCGCGCGCCGCCGCGATCGCCGGCGCGCTATCTGCGCGCCGGGGTCGCGCTGGTGCTCACGGTGGCGGTGCTGATTGGATTTCACACCCTCAACGGCATCCAGGCTGGGTCCAGTCTGCTGACCTCGATGGCGGCCCTGAAACTCACCGAGACCACGCGCCGCCGTGACTGGCTGATCGTCTCGGCCGCGGCACTGTTCCTGCTGCTGTCAGCGTGCCTGGGCGGGCAGGCGCTGTGGCGCCTGCCGCTGTACGCGGCCGAGCTGTGGCTGTTATGCGCCGGCCTGTACGCGCTGGACAGCGGCGCTGAGGCCACGCGCCTCGGGCCGGTGTTGCATCATGCCGGGCGCACGCTGCTGGCGGCCGCTCCACTGGCGCTGCTGTTGTTTCTGTTCGTGCCGCGGCTGCCCGGATCCTTCTGGGCGCTGCCGCAGGAGCACACGGCTGCCACCGGTCTTAGCGATGAGATGAGTCCTGGCAGCATTTCCGAGCTGACCCGGTCCGGCGAACCGGCACTGCGGGTGCGCTTTGATGGCCCGCTGCCACCGCCCTCGGAGCGCTACTGGCGCGGCCCGGTGCTGCACGACTTCGACGGCTACGCCTGGCGGCGCCGGCGCCAGCTGGCCGGCGCCGCAGCGCCCCTTCAGTTTCAGGGCCCAAGCTATCGCTACGAGATCACGCTTGAGCCCAATGAGAGCCGGGTGCTGATTGCGCTCGAGCTGCCGCAGGCATTGCCACGAGATGTGCCCAATGCCTACTCCACCTTCGACTATCAGTTGCTATTGCCGAGTGCGAACACTCGCGCGATCAGCTATCGCCTGCAGTCCTCCCCGGAACGGCGCGGCCTGGAACCACTGTCACCGGAGGCACGACGTCTGGATCTGCAGCTGCCGCCGAATCGCAATCCGCGCAGTGTCGAGCTGGCGCACACGCTGTATTCGCAGGCTGACGGCGATTCTGGCTTCGTCCGCGCGGTGCTCGAGTACCTGCGCCACGGTGGCTTCACCTACACGCTCGAGCCGCCGCTGCTGAATCGCGATTCGATCGACGATCTGCTGTTCAACACGCACCAGGGCTTCTGCGGCCATTACGCCTCGGCGTTCGTCATGCTGATGCGCGCCGGTGGCGTGCCAGCGCGGGTCGTCACCGGTTACCTGGGTGGCATCTGGAATCGATTTGGCAACTATCTCTATATAACGCAGTCGGATGCGCATGCCTGGGCCGAGGTCTGGCTGGACGGTCGCGGTTGGGTGCGCATCGATCCGACCGCGGTGGTCGCCCCCGGACGCATGACCGAAGAACTCGATGAGCTGCTGCCCGGGGTGGCCGGCGCCGGGCGCCGGCTGCTGGATCTGCCGGTGATCGTCGATCTGGTGCAGGCCTGGCAGAGCCTGAATGCCTGGTGGCAAGACGACTTTATCGGCTTCAATTTATCCAAGCAGCTTGGATTGCTCGATCGTCTGGGATTCCGGCAGCATCAATTTCGCGCTTTCACGCTGCTGCTGGCCGCTAGTGCAGCGCTGTGGCTGGCACTGATCGCCTGGCGGGTGCGGGCGCGGGGTCGTGCCGGTAGCGCCGATGCACTGAGCCGCAGCTGGCGGGCGCTTGAGCGCAAACTGCGCCACGTGGCGCCCGCGCGCGCGCCCTACGAAGCTCCGGTGCATTATGCCGAGCGCATCGGCCGCGTTCGCCCGGACCTGGCGGCGAGCGTGCAGGCGCTGGCGCGCCGCTATGCGCGGCTGCGCTACGGGCCGGCGGTTGCGACCGTCGACTATGAGCAGTTTCGGCGTGCCGTGCGCTCGCTGCGAGCGCTGCCGCGTAGCTAGCTCGGATCGCGCACGCGCGAGAGCAACAGCGCGCCGCCGATGAAGAACAGCTCCAACACCAGGATCGACAGGCGCTGGTTGCCGGTCGCGATCGCCACCACGCCCATGGCCAGCGGGCCGAGCACCGCGGCGAATTTTGCCAGCATGTTGTAAAAGCCGAAGTACTCGCCGGCACGATCACGCGGAATCAAGCGCGCGAAGTACGAGCGTGACAGGGCCTGCACGCCGCCCTGCACGGTGCCGACCACGGCCGCCAATCCATAGAACTCGCGCTCGCTACGCATGAAATAGGCAAAGCAGGTCAGCCCGACGAACACCGCCAGACCCAGGTAGATCGCCCGGCGCGCACCGATGCGATCGCCCAGCCGGCCAAACAGCAGAGCGCACGGAAACGAGATGAACTGCACGATCAGCAGCGCCTGGATCAGCGCGTTGGACGAGAAACCGAGCTTGATGCCGAAGTCCACCGCCATCTGCTGCAGCGTGCCGATCGCATCGATGTACAGCCAGTACGCCAGCAGAAAGTTCAGCACCGGGCGGTTGCGCAGCACACTGCGTACCGTCACCCACAGGTCGCGCCAGCCGGTGCTGGCAGCGGTGGGGGCGGCTTCCGAGACGTAACGAAACAGTGGCAACGAGAACAGCAGCCACCACAGCGCCACGTCGACGAAGGCGATGCGGATCGCGCTGCCGGCACTGTCGATATGAAACCAGTGGGGCTTTTGCACCATCAGCACGTTGAATACGAACAGCAGTCCGCCGCCCAGATAACCCAAGGCGAAACCCAGCGCCGACACGCGGTTGGTTTCGGCCGGCTCGGCCACCTGCACGATCAGAGCGTCCTGGAAAGAGGAACCGGCGTAACAGCCGATCGAGGCGAGGCCGAACACCGCCAACGCCCAGCCCCAGTGGCCGGCGCCGATCAGCGCCAGGCCCGCGGTCGCCAGCGCACCGAGCGCCGTCCACAGACCAAACCAGCGCTTCTTCTCGCCGCGCCGGTCGGCCAGGGCGCCCAGCCACGGCGCCAGCAGCATCACGATGAAACTGGCGCTGGAGTTGGTGAGGCCCAGGTAGAACGTCGAGGTGGTACCGGGCAGCGCGGCCGCCCAGTACTTGTCAAAGAAGATCGGGAAAAACCCGACCAGAACGGTCGTCATGAAGGCGTGGTTGGCCCACGCCGTCAGCGCCCAGGCCCATTGGGCAGCCCGCTTGGACGTCACGCTGTCCTCCCTGCCGACGCGATCTTAATCCCGGCCGCCCTCCAGCTGCTCGCGGGTACTGTGGAAGGCGATGTCGGGCCAGCGCTCCTGTGTGAGCTGCAGATTGACGCGCGACGGCGCCAGGTACACCAACGCGCCGCCATGATCGAGCGCCAGGTGGTCATGCGCCTTGATCCTGAACTCCTCAAGCTTCGCTGCCGCGCCACTGACCCAGCGCGCGCTGTGCACCGCGACGGTGTCGAACACGCACTGCACGCCGTATTCATCCTGCAGCCGGAACGCTACCACCTCGAACTGCAGCTGACCGACCGCGCCGAGAATAAGATCGCTGTTGCGCAATGGACGAAAAAGCTGCGTCGCCCCCTCCTCGCACAGCTGATCAAGGCCCTTGGACAGCGCCTTCATGCGCAGCGGGTCCTTGAGGACCGCGCGCCGGAAGATCTCCGGCGCGAAATTCGGGATGCCGGTGAAATGTAGCGCCTCGCCTTCGCTGAAACTGTCGCCGATGTTGATAGTGCCATGATTGTGCAGACCGACGATGTCGCCGGCGTAGGCCTCATCCGCCTGCACGCGGTCCGCGGCCATGAAGGTCAGCGCATCGGCCACCCTTAGTTCCTTGTCCAGACGCACGTGACGCATGCGCATGCCGCGCTGGTAGCGCCCGGAACAAAGCCGCAGGAACGCGATACGATCGCGATGACCCGGGTCCATGTTCGCCTGAATCTTGAATACGAAGCCGCTCAGTCGCGGCTCCTGCGCCTCGACGATGCGCTCGCGCGCCGCGCGCTCCAGTGGCGCTGGCGCATGTGTGACGAATGAGCGCAGTAGTTCCTCGACCCCGAAGTTGCTAATCGCCGAACCAAACAGCACCGGCGTCTGACGCCCGGCGCGGTAGCTGTCCGGATCGAACGCGGCGGTGGCGCCGCGCACCAATTCGAGTTCGGCGGTCACCTGCGGCGCCTGCTCGCCGAGCAGCAGGCGCGCGGCTTCGGAATCGAGCCCATCGATCACGCGATTGCCGCCCACCCGCCCGCGCTCGCCCGGCTCATAGACGTAGATGCGATCCTCTAGCAGATGGTAGATACCTTTAAGCTCGCGCCCCATGCCGATCGGCCAGGTAACCGGCGCCGGCTGGATGCGCAGCACCCGCTCGATCTCGTCCAATAGCTCGATCGGGGCGCGGCCGTCGCGGTCCAGTTTGTTGATGAAGGTCATGATCGGCGTGTCGCGCAGCCGACAGACCTCCATCAACTTGATGGTACGCTCCTCCACTCCCTTGCCGCAGTCGATCACCATCAGCGCCGAGTCGACCGCGGTCAGAGTGCGATAGGTGTCTTCGGAGAAATCTTCGTGCCCGGGAGTGTCGAGCAGATTGATGATGTGTTCGCGGTACGGAAACTGCATCACCGAGCTGGTGACCGAGATGCCGCGCTGCTGCTCCAGCCGCATCCAGTCCGAGGTCGCGTGCCGTGCGGCCTTGCGGCCCTTGACCGCGCCGGCCATGCTGATGGCGCCCCCGAACAGCAGCAGCTTTTCGGTCAGCGTGGTCTTGCCGGCATCCGGGTGCGAAATAATGGCAAACGTGCGCCGCCGCGCGATTTCCTGCTCGAGCGTAGTCATCACCGCAAGCTGTGGTTGGAATGGAAGGCGCGCGATTCTAATCGATGCGGCGCTTGAGCACGATTGCATCCTCGCGGCCGTCCAGCGCCTGGTAGTAGCCGCGGCGCATGCCGATCTGCACGAAACCGAGCGACTGGTACAGCCGGATCGCGCCGGTGTTGGACGGTCGTGCCTCGAGGTAGGCGTCGCGGGCGCCGGCCGCGACCGCGGCCTGCAGCAAGTGCGCCAGCAGCAGGCGGCCGATGCCGCGGCAGCGGTAGCTGTCGGCGACGCATAGATTCAGCAGGTGCGCCTCGCCGGCCGCCACGCTCAGAATGCCGTAACCGGCGGTAGCGGCGCCGATCTCAGCCACCCGACAGGTGTAATTCACGCGCAGGCAGTCGCGCAGGATGCCCTCGGTCCACGGAAACGCATACGAGGCGCGTTCGATGCCCAGCACCGGGACGATGTCGGATTCGTGCATCGCGCGAATCGCCAGTTCCGGCAGCCCAATGGCTTCTTGTCGCACCACTGCCATAGACCCATCCGTCAGTGCACGGTTCGCGCGCGCTGCAGCTCGGCGCGCACGAATTTCAGATCGAGCCAGGCCTTGCGCTTCTCGCCCGGACTGCGCAGCAGGTAGGCCGGATGATAGGTCACGATCAATGGAGTCGCGCGCGTACCGAATCGATGCACCTGCCCGCGCAGTCGCGCCAGCGGCGCCTCGGTCGCCAGCAGGTTCTGCGCCGCGATCCGGCCGACCGCCAGCAACAACCGCGGTGCGATCAGCTCCACCTGCTGCTGCAGATACGGCAGGCAGCGCGCGACCTCGTCCGGCTTGGGATCGCGATTGCTCGGCGGCCGGCACTTGAGCACGTTGGCGATGTAGACGGTCTCGCGCGGCTGGCCCAATGCCCGCAGCATCGAATTGAGCAGCTGTCCGGCCCGACCGACGAATGGTTCGCCCTGACGGTCCTCGTCAGCCCCCGGAGCCTCGCCGATCAGCATCAATTCGGCGTGCTCGTTACCAACGCCGAATACCGTCTGGGTGCGTGTGCGGCACAGTTCGCACTGGGTGCAGGCACTGACCTGCGTGCGCAGTGACTCCCAGGCTGGTCGGTCCAGTTCGCGCGCGGCTGCGGGCATCGGCGTGGGCAACGGCGTCGGCGGCGTCGGCTGGCGCGGCGTCCACAGGTCGACGCCCAGGCTCTCCAGATACCGCAGGCGCGCGTTCACGCCGCGCTGTCTCCGACCGCCTTGCGCTCCAGTCGCTGCGAGCGCCGCAGTCGGCGCCATACCCACACGATCGGTGACCAGATCGCGTAGCCCCCAAAGACCGCCAGCAGCACGATCGGCGGTGCCGGCGCAATAACGATAAATCCCAGCGCCACGCCCACCAGCCAGATGAAGCGCACCGGCCGTGTCAGATCAAAGCCCTTGAAGCTCGAATAGGAAAAGCGCGTCACCATCAGCGTGCCGGCGACCGCGGTGATGGCGAATGCGAGGATCAGCCCCGGCAATCCCGGCTCGCGCCATTCGCTCGACATCCACAGAAACGCTGCCACCACCGCCGCCGCCGATGGGCTGGGCAGGCCTTCGAAGTAGCGCTTGTCCTGTACCCGCGAATTGAATTTCGCCAGCCGCAAGGCCGCAGCCGCGACGTAGAAGAACGCCGCCAGCCAGCCGAATCGATACCAGGCCCGGCCATACTCGGCGATGCGCGCCACGCCCCATTGATAGCTGACGATCGCCGGCGCCAGTCCGAACGCGACCATGTCGGCGAGGCTGTCATATTCTTTGCCGAACGCGGTCTCGGTGCTGGTGAGGCGCGCCACGCGCCCATCCAGCCCGTCGAAGATCATCGCAATGAACACCGCCTCACCGGCGCGCTCGAAGTTTCCGTCGATGGCGGCAACGATCGCGTAGAAGCCGGAGAATAGACAGCCGGTGGTCAGCAGATTGGGCAGCAGATAGATGCCGCGGGGCGGCCGGCGAGCGGGCAGCGTGTCGGGATCCATGACGGCGGCATCATAGGGTGAGACCCCCTGGGTCACAACCAAGCGCGTCTACCCGCGCTAACCCTTCTGCTACCATCGCTTTTTCCGCCACCGACCCGCTTGCCTGATGCGCCTGTCGCACTACCCGATCAACACGGTCAAAGAGACGCCAGCCGAGGCCGAGGTCATCAGTCATCAGCTGATGCTGCGCGCCGGCATCGTTCGCCGTGTCGCCGCCGGCATCTACAGCTGGCTACCGCTCGGTCTGCGCACCCTGCGTAAGGTCGAGCGCATCATTCGCGAGGAAATGGACCGCGCCGGTGCGCTCGAGCTGCTGATGCCGGCGATCCAACCGGCCGAACTGTGGCAGGAATCGGGCCGCTGGAACGAATATGGCCCGGAGCTGCTGCGACTGCAGGACCGTCATGAGCGTGACTTCGTGGTCGGCCCGACGCACGAGGAGATCATCACCGATATCGCCCGGCGCGAGATCAAGAGCTATCGACAGCTGCCGGTGAATTTCTATCAGATTCAGCTCAAGTTTCGCGACGAAGTGCGGCCGCGTTTCGGCGTGATGCGCGGCCGCGAATTCATCATGAAAGATGCGTACTCGTTTCACATCGATCAAAGTTCGCTGGCCGAGGGCTATGGGCTGATGCGGCAGGCGTACAGCCGCATGTTTCAGCGCATGGGGCTGGAGTTTCGCACCGTTCAGGCCGACACCGGCGCGATCGGTGGCAGCATCTCGGAGGAGTTTCAGGTGCTGGCGGAATCGGGCGAAGACGCCATCGCGTTTTCCGACGCTGACGACTTCGCATCCAACGTCGAGCTGGCGCCGGCGTTGCCACCGCCTGGTCCGCGACCAGCGCCGTCGGCCGCGATGGCGCGCGTCGCAACGCCCGGGGTGCACACCATCGACGAGCTCAGCCGGCTGCTGCAGGTGCCACCAACGCGCTGCCTGAAGACGCTGATCGTGGCCGGCAGCGAGCAGACGCCGGTGGTACTGCTGCTGCGCGGTGATCACGAGCTCAATGCCATCAAGGCCCAGAAGCTCGAGGGCGTCGCTCGGCCACTGCGCATGGCCAGCGCCGCCGAAGTGCGCGCGGCCACCGGCTGTGCGCCCGGCTCGCTCGGTCCAGTCGGGCTCAAGGACCTGCGCGTTTATGCCGATCACGCGGCCCTGGCGATGGCGGATTTTGTCTGCGGCGCCAACCAGGAAGGTTTTCACCTGACCGGGGTCAACTGGGAGCGCGATCTGGCACAGCCCGACGCCGCCGACCTGCGCAATGTGGTGGCCGGCGACCCAAGTCCGTCCGGCCGCGGCACGCTCAAGATCGTGCGCGGCATCGAGGTCGGACACATCTTCCAACTCGGATGTAAATACAGCGCCTCTATGAATGCCACGGTGCTCGATGAAGCCGGCGGCGCGGTGCAGATGCTGATGGGCTGCTACGGCATCGGTGTCACGCGCATCGTGGCCGCCGCCATCGAGCAGAATCACGATCAGCGCGGCATCATCTGGCCCGACCCGATTGCGCCATTTCACGTCTACCTGGTGCCGCTCAACCTGCAAAAATCGGCACGCGTGCGCGCCGCCGCCGATGCGCTCTACCAGCAGCTGTGCGCCGCCGGCATCGAGGTGCTGTACGACGATCGCGACGCACGCCCGGGTGTCAAGTTTGCCGATGCCGAGCTGCTCGGCATCCCGCACCGGGTCGTGATCGGCGAGCGCGGGCTGGATGCCGGCACGCTCGAATACCGCCACCGCCGTGCCACCGACAGCGAGGATTTCCCGCAGCAGTCGGCTGTGGAATTTATTCGCTCGCGGCTGCAGCTGACGCCAGCGCTGCCTGCATGAGCGCGCCCCGTCACCGCGCAGCCCTGTGGCTGATGTTGCTGCTGGGCGCGTTGCCGGCGGCAATCGCGGCTGCGGTGCCGCAGGCGCAGCGCGATCCGGAGCTGCGCGGCGTGGTGCAGCAGGCCATCAATCAGGCGCAGTGCTTCGCCGACCGATACGACTCCGCGGTGTGGTACGCGTTGATGGAACCGAAGCTGCGCCGCTACGTCAAGGACGACAAGGAGCGCCTCGAGATTCTGCAGACGGTATTTTGCGAAGCCCACCGCAGCGGCGGCAGTGTTCTGCCGCCCGGGCTGATCCTGGCGGTGCTCGACGTCGAGAGCGGATTCGATCGCTGGGCGGTATCAAGCGCCGGGGCCGTCGGACTGATGCAGGTGATGCCGTTCTGGCCCGAGCAGCTCGGCATGCACCGCTACGAACTGACACGCGTGCTACCCAATCTTCACATGGGGTGCGCGATCCTGCGCTACTACCTCGACAGCGAGCACCGCGACGTGCGCCGCGCGCTGGAGCGCTATAACGGCAGCATCGGTCGGCGCGACTACCCGGATCGCGTGATCGTGCGCTGGACCACGTACTGGCGCGGCGGCGACGATCTGGGCAGCGGTCCGATCAAGCCGTCCTGAACTCGTTCGGTACCGCCTGCCCGGGCGGCTCGAGCACCTCAACTTTGACGTCGATCACCTTGGCGGCGGACGGTCCGATCCACAGCCACTCTATGAACTCGCGCACCTGGCGCTCATCGCCGTAGGCAAGCACTTCGACCCGGCCGTCGGCCAGATTGCGCGCATGACCGGTGATGCCAGCACCGCGGGCGCGCTGCTGTGCGCTGGCGCGGTAATAGACCCCCTGCACGCGGCCCGAGATCAGGCAGCGGCGGGCCACGGGTGTGTCCTGCGGTGACGATGGCCGGTTCACGCCGCATGATTTGCCAATCTGCCGCGCGCGGTCAACGCTCGGTCGTGCCCATCCGCGCCTGCGGTTAGACTGATCGGATGGTCGAGGTCCTGGTGGTCTACTACTCGCGCGATGGCAGCACCGCCGAACTGGCGCGGCAGGTCTGCCGCGGCGTCGAGTCGGTTCCGGGTGCGGTCGCGACATTGCGCACGGTGCCCGCGGTGAGTGCCAGCAGCGAGCCGGGCGGGCGCACGGTGCCCGAACAGGGCCCGCCGTACGCCACCCTGGAGGATCTGCGGCGCGCGGATGCGTTGCTGCTGGGCAGTCCGACGCGCTTTGGCAACATGGCCGCGCCGCTCAAGTACTTCATCGACTCGACCTCGAGCCTGTGGCTGGAAGGCGCCCTGGCCGGCAAACCGGCGGCGGTATTCACCGCCACGCGCACCATGCACGGCGGCCAGGAAACCACGCTGCTGTCGATGATGCTGCCGCTCCTGCATCACGGCATGTTGCTGGTCGGGCTGCCGTACACCGAGAGCGCCTTGTCGAGCACCCGCTCCGGCGGCACCCCCTATGGCGCCTCGCACGTAGCCGCGGTGCAACCGGATCTGACCGAGGAGGAGCGCGCGCTGGCGCAGGCGCTGGGCCGACGCGTAGCGCGGCTGGCGGCTACTCTGGCAGCTCGGATGGGGTCTGCCCCAGCACCTGGCGGATAAAGGGCACCGTCAGGCGCCGCTGCGCCTGCAGCGAGGCCTCATCGATCGCATCCAGCAGCTGATACAGCGTCGGCAGGTCGCGGCGGAATCGGCGCTGCAGATACAGCGCGGTCTCCTGCGGCAGCTCCAGCCCGCGCGAGCGAGCACGCAGTTGCAGTGCTTGGCGCTGGTCGGCTTCATCCAGCGCTCGCAGTGGCAGCAGATTGGCGGCCGCGAACCGTGAAGCCAGATCCGGCAGCGAAAATGGTAGGCGCTGCGGCACCTCTTCGGCCGCCGCCAGCAATGTCGCCCCAGCCTCGTGCAGTTCCCGGTAAAGCCGGAACACGCCGCGTTCCCAGTCCTCGCGGCCAGCGATGGCATCGACGTCGTCGAGCGCGACGATACCGCCGCGTGGCCAACCTTCCAGTGCCTCCGGACCCAGCGCCACCAGTTCCGCCAGCGGCAGGTACACGCCGTCGGCCCCGGCACTGCGTGCCAGAGCGCAGCTGGCCTGCAGCAAATGTGATTTGCCGACGCCACGGGGCCCCGATAGCCACACCACCGCCGCCTGGCGTGCGCGTGCCAGCGAACGCAGCTGCTCGACCGCGGCAAGGTTGCTGCCTGGCACATAGCTGTCGAATACCGCCCGTTCACGCAGCCGAATCGTCAGCGCCAGCTGCTGCGCGCCGGCGCTCATGCGTGCGCCACCTGCAAGGCCCGGCGGGTGAATTCGCGCACGTAGACGATGCCGCTGATCAATACCGTGGTTAGCGTCAGCCACGCCAATGCGGTCACGACACTCTCCGGTGGTAGTCCATAGCCGGCATGCGCCACGATCGCGAGCACGTACAACAGCTGCAATAGCGTATTGACCTTGCTGCTGATCATCGGTCGGCCGCGTAGCGGACCCCAGCCGATATGAAAGGCCAGCGATCCGAGCACTATCAGCACGTCGCGGCTCACGGCCGCGATCGTCAATGGCAACCACATCAGACCGTACCAGGTAGACACCAGGAACACCCCGACCAGCAGCAACTTATCGGCCAGCGGGTCGAGCAGTCTGCCGAGCTCGGATTCCCAGTGGAAGCGCTTGGCCAGATAGCCGTCCAGGCCGTCGCTGAGCGCGGCGATGAAGAACAGCACCAGCGTGCGCTGGTACTGCGCTTGCGCAATCGACAGCAAAATCGGCCACACCAGCGCGATGCGCAGCAGGCAAATAAGATTGGGCAGATGGCGCAGAAGTCGCATGCGAAGACTTTAGGGCGCGCCCTGGTAGCGGTATTCGAGCACCCCGGCGCTGCCAGCACCGGTGGCGCGCAAGCGCTCGCTCGCCAGCGCGTGCGCCAGCTCGGCCTCGCCGCCGCGCGCGCGCAGCTGCAATGTCAGGCTATCGGCGTCGATCGAACGAACACTGACCGAGTCGATCTCCGGCGCAGCGCGCAGTCCGCTCACCACCGCGGCGAAGCTTGCCAGGTCCGACACGCCGGTGACATGACACAACAAGTCGGTCACCGGCGCCGAAGTTAGTTCGTGCGCCGACTGCACCAGTGTGTCGGTGACCGCGTCGATCGCCAGCTCTGGGCCGCCGCTCCAGTGGCCATCGCCGCTGGGGGCGGTCAGGGTCCACTGCAACGACTGTGGATCGCCGGGGGCGCTCTGGGCGGTCAGGGCCGCACTGGCACCGGCGCGACGGGCCGCCGTCAGCGCGGCGTCGCCACCGATGGCGCCACCGACCGCGTCCGTGCCGGCGATCAGAATCGGCAGACCGCGCCTCTGGGCGGCGGCATTCAGATGCGCGCGCAGCGCAGCCGCCTCCGCGCGCTCCTGCGGCGGCAATTGCACCCATACCACCGGCCGGTCCGGCCCCCAGACGCTGCGGCCGGCCGCCGCGAGCGCATCGCGCAGCGCGCCGGCGTCAAATAACACCTGTGTGGTGCCGGCAGTGGTGCTGCGCTGGGATTGCACGTAGTGGCGCGCATCGGTAATCAAACCCGCCAGTGCCGGGTCGGTGACCGCATCGCGTATGCCGGTGAGCCGCACCAGCACTTCACGCATCGCATCCTGCGCCGCACTCTGGGCGTCGGTGCCGCCGACCACCGCACCATACAACGAGGGCACCGCTTGGACGGCCTGCGCCGACGGCGAAGCAAGCGCCAGTACCAGCCCCAGCAGCGGCCAGAACCGGAAAAAAACGCGCGCGTGATGCATGATTGGGGGCTCCGTCGGCTACTATAACGTGCTTCATGTCAGAGCCGCACAGCTACACCTATCGCGACGCCGGGGTCGATATCGATGCCGGTGACGCGCTGGTAGAGCGCATCAAGCCGCTGGTCAAGCGCACTGCGCGCCCCGAAGTGCTGGCCGGCATCGGCGGCTTCGCAGCGATGGTCGAGTTGCCGCCGCATCGCTACCGGCGGCCGGTCCTGGTGTCCGGCACCGATGGCGTCGGCACCAAGCTGCGGCTGGCGATTGAGAGCCAACGGCACGACACCATCGGCATTGACCTGGTGGCCATGTGCGTCAACGACGTGATCGTGCAGGGCGCCGAGCCGCTGTTCTTTCTCGACTACTTCGCTACCGGACGGCTGAATGTCGATATCGCCGCCAGCGTCATCGGCGGCATCGTCGAAGGCTGTGCCCAGGCCGGCGCCGCGCTGGTCGGCGGCGAGACCGCCGAGATGCCCGGAATGTATCAGGGCACCGACTACGATCTGGCCGGCTTCTGCGTCGGCGTGGTCGAAAAGGAAGACATCATCGACGGCAGCCGCATCGGCCCGGGCGATGCCGTGATCGGTCTGGCCTCCTCCGGCCCGCATTCCAACGGCTACTCGCTGATCCGCAAGCTGATACAGGTGGCCGGTGCCTCCACCGCCACCCAGCTTGAAGGATCCTCGCTGTTCGATCAGCTGTTGACGCCGACACGCATCTACGTGCGCTCGCTGCTGGGGCTGATCCGGGCATTGCCGGTGCACGGCCTGGCTCATATCACCGGCGGCGGCCTGAGCGACAATATTCCGCGGGTCTTGCCGCACGGCTTGGAAGTGACTCTGCAGCCCGGTGCCTGGACACGATCGCCGGTATTCGACTGGCTGGCGCGCACCGGGGCGATCTCCGACGCCGAGATGCATCGCACCTTCAATTGCGGCATCGGCATGGTGGTGATCGTCGCCGCCGATCAGGCCGCCCGGGCGCGACAGCTGCTCGAACAGAGCGGCGAACGCGCCACGCTGATCGGCCGGGTACAGCGCGGCGAGCGCGGCGTGGTATTCGAGACATGAGGCCGGCGGCCGCGGCCGGCGCGGCGCTGTCGCTGTGGGCATCGATCGCGCTTGCCGGGCCGGCGCCGGCCGATGCGCAGCTGCAACCTTTTCAGGCGTCCTACAGCTGGCGCTGGCACGGAGCCACGGTGGCGGTGTCGACGTTGCGGCTGGAGCACGCCGGGGACGATGACTGGAGCTACAGCTCGAACACCAGCCCGCGCGGCCTGGGCTATCTGTATCCGATGCGGCCAGCGCTGCGCAGCACGCTGCACATCAGCGATCAGGGCGTGCAGCCACTGGCCTTCAAGGCCACCGGCAGCGGCACGTCCCACGATGCCGATGTGAGCTTCGACTGGCAGGCCGGTCGCGCCACCGGGGTCTACGAAGGCACCGCGGTTGATCTGGCGCTAGCACCGGGTGTGCAGGATGACCTGTCGGTGCAGATCGCGCTGATGGTCGACCTGCTGCACGGTCGCACGCCGGAGCACCTGGCGATGCTCGATCGCAATAGCATCCGCAACTATCGCTATCAACGCGAGGGTAGCGAGAGTTTGGCGACGCCGCTGGGTCAGATCGACACTATTATCTATAGCAGCCAGCATCCCGGTTCACCGCGCATCACGCGCTTCTGGTGCGCGCCATCGCGGGGTTACATCCCGATGCGGGTCGAACAGAAGCGCCGCGACAGTGTCGAGTGGAGCATGGATATCGTCAGCCTGCAGCGCGACTGAAGACGCATCAGGCTTTCGGCAGCGTGACCCCGCGCTGGCCTTGGTATTTGCCGCCGCGGTCGGCGTACGAGGTTTCGCACACCTCGTCGGATTCGAAGAACAGCATCTGCGCGACGCCTTCATTGGCGTAGATCTTGGCCGGCAACGGCGTGGTGTTGGAAAACTCTAGCGTGATGTGGCCTTCCCATTCGGGCTCGAGCGGGGTGACGTTACAGATGATTCCGCAGCGCGCATACGTGCTTTTTCCGAGACACACGACCAGCACGTTGCGCGGGATACGAAAGAATTCGACCGTGCGCGCGAGTGCAAACGAGTTGGGCGGAATGATGCACACGTCCGCAGCAACATCGACGAAGCTCTTCTCGTCGAACTGCTTCGGATCGACGATGGTCGAGTTGATGTTGGTGAAAATCTTGAACTCGGGCGCACAGCGCACGTCGTAGCCGTAGCTCGAGGTGCCGTACGAGATCAGGCGGCCGGCGGCGCCAGAGCGCACCTGCTGCGGCTCGAACGGCTCGATCAGGCGTTGCTGCTGCGCCATGCGACGGATCCAGCGATCGGATTTGATGCTCATTTGCCTTCAGCTGTCTTCTACGACGATCTTGGGGAACAGCGTGCTGCGATCGCGGGCGCGGCGAGCCAGCGCGGCGGCCGCACGCCGCCCGACCTCGAGGTAGGCGCGGGCGCGCTCACTATCCGGCGCGGCCACGACGCTGGGACGCCCGCCATCGGCCTCGGCACCGATGCGGCGGTCGAGCGGCAGTTCGCCCAGCAGCGCCACGCCGCATTCGGCCGCCATGCGGGCGCCGCCACCGGCGCCGAAAATATGCTCCACGTGTCCACACTCGGAGCACACGTGCAGGCTCATGTTCTCGATGATTCCCAGCACCGGCACCGATACCTTCTCGAACATCGCCAGCCCCTTACGGGCATCGGCCAGCGCAATGTCCTGCGGCGTGGTGACGATGATGGCACCGGCGACCGGCACGCGCTGCGCCAGCGTCAGCTGGATGTCGCCGGTTCCGGGCGGCATGTCGACCACCAGATAGTCAAGTTCGCCCCACTCAGTGTCGCTGAGCAGCTGCGACAGCGCCTGCGTGACCATCGGCCCGCGCCACACCACCGCCTGCGCCGGGTCCACCAGAAAGCCGATCGACATCGCACTCAGGCCGTGGGCGGTCAGCGGCTGGATGTGCTTGCCGTCGGTCGAACTCGGACGCTGGCCGCTGAGCCCGAGCATCAGCGGCAGGCTTGGGCCATAAATGTCGGCATCGAGGATGCCAACCTGCGCGCCGGCAGCGGCCCAGGCCAGCGCCAGATTGACCGCCACGGTCGACTTGCCGACTCCGCCCTTGCCGCTGGCAACCGCGACGATGTTCTTCACACCCGCGAGCGGTTTGAGATTGCGCTGGACGCTGTGCGCGACGATGCGACTGGACAGCTCGAGCGTCAGCGGCACGTTCAGGCCGGCCGCCTCGAGCTGTCGCTGCAGCGCCGATTGCAGCGTGTGCGCGTAGCCGGCGGTTGGGTAGCCGAGCTCGATCCGCACCAGCAGCCCCTGTGCGCTCAGTTCGAGCGCGCGCACCGCCTGGGCTTCAGCCAGGGTTTGCTGCAGATAAGGCTCGATAAAACTGTCAAGCGCCGCGCGCGCACCAACCTCTGAAATAGCCATGAAAACAGTCACCTTGGGGTGAGGCAAGAACGGCTGTTGAGCCGGGCAAACATGGCATAATCCCAGCTTGCTTGGATCAAATTGGCAATTGGCAACTGTGGGCAAAAGGCTGCGGTTGCCGCAACCCTTAAAACAACATTAACACGGCGGAATGAGTTTTTTCAGCAACCTGCGAGCCGACCGGCTGATCGAGCAGATCAAGTCGTCGACCAATCTGATGGGCCCGGATACTCAGAAGGCCATCGCCAAACTCAAGGAGGTTGGGCCGAGCGCCATCGACCCGGTCATTGCCGCGCTGCCTGAGGCGGACAAGCATGCCACGGTGGCGTTCGTCGACGTGCTGGCGCATCTGGCCACCGCCAAGACCTTTCCCAAGTACATCGAGGCGATGGTCACCGGCAGTCCGCGGGCGATCGCCGGCGTGTCCTGGGCCCTGACCAGCAGCCGTGGCTATCCTCCCAACCTGCTGCTCGAGGCGCTGGCCGCGCCCGGCATTGCCAAGTCGGCATTGCTGGACGTCATCAATGGACAGCGCGCGCGATTCTCGATCCGCGAACTGCTGACGGCGGCCTACAACCAGGAACCGAACGAGAAGGCGGCGCTGTTTCGCATCGTATCGGAAGCCGCGGATGAGTCGGCGTTGCCGGAGCTGATCGGACGGCTGCAGGGTAAGGACCCGATCGCGCGCCTGCACATCATCAGTGTGCTCGGGCGCTTCAACAAGCCCGAAGTGCAGCGCGCACTGCAGAGTCAGCTCGGCGACAACAACAAGATGATCCGTTCGGCCGCGCTCGGAGCGCTCGCCAAGATGGACGGCCCGATCGAGGTGGCCAAGATCTGTGCACTGCTGCGCGACACCGATATCGAAGTTCAGAACCGCGCCGTGGACGTGCTGCAGCACGCGCGCGATCCGGAGACCATCCGCCACCTGGTGCCGGTGCTCAAGGACGAATCCGAGCAGGCCCGGCGCGCCGCGGTCGAGGTGCTGAACGAGGTCGGCGATGCACGCTCGGTCAAGTATTTGCTGGAGGCAATCAAGGACGACGACTGGTGGGTGCGCAGCCGCGCCGGTGATGCGCTCGGCAAGATCGGCGGTCCCAAGGTGATCGATGCGGTCTTGGAGCTGGTGCGCGACAAGGACGAGGATCTGCGCCGCGCAGCCATCGAGATCCTCAACCAGACCAAGGATGAGCGTGCCATCAGCCACCTGATCGAAGCCACCAAGGATGCCGACTGGTGGGTAAGCGAGCGCGCGGTCGATGCGCTGTCTGAGATCGGCAGCAAGCGCGCGGTCCCGCGCCTGTACGAAATGCTGCGTTCCGGAAACGCGCGCGCGCTGCCGGTGGTGGTGCGCGCCATCGGCAAACTTGGCGATGATAAATCGCTCGATCTGCTAGCGCCGATGCTCAATCGCAACGAAAAAGAGATTCGCATCGAGGCCATCCAGGCGATCGCGCGCCTAGCCGATGAACCGCGCGCCGAACAGATCCGGGTACAGCTGCAGGCCCAGGCCGGCAATGCCGATGCCACCGTGGCACGGGCCGCGGCCCGCGCCATGACCGAGCTGGAGGTGCGCTTTGCCTCGGGCGTCACGGCCGCCACCGCCGTATCGCCGGCGGCCAGCACCCATCCCGGGCGCCCGTCGCGCGCGGCCGAGTCGGCCCGCACACTGCTGATCCCCGAGCGCGAGGTCGCCAAGGTGGTGCAGCAGGCTGCTGCCTCGAGCGCGCCCAAGCTCGACATCGCCACCCTGAATTCCGGCGACATCATCGAGGGGCGCTACAAGTACATCGAGCGCATCGGCCGCGGCGCCTTTGGCACGGTGCTGCTGATGGAAGACACCGTGGTGGACGAGCGCCTGATCCTGAAATTCTTGAATCCGAACGTGGCGCAGGACGAGGAGATCATGAAGCGCTTCGTGCATGAGCTGCGCTATTCGCGCAAGATCACGCACCGTAATGTCATCCGCATCTACGATTTTCTCTACATCCAGGGCTTGTACGCCATCTCGATGGAGTATTTCCCGTCGCACACGCTCGGCGCAGAAATCGTCAACGAGAAGCCGGTGGACCTCAAGCGCGCGCTGCAGTTCGGCATCGACATCGCCACCGGCATGACGGTCGCGCACCAGGTCGGCATCGTGCACCGCGACCTGAAACCGGCCAACGTGCTGATCAACGATGAGGGCCTGCTGAAGATCGTCGACTTCGGCGTGGCCGCGGCGCAGCGCGAGGGCGACACGCAGCTCACCAAGACCGGCTACGTGATCGGCTCGCCCAAGTACATGGCACCGGAGCAGATCCTGGGGCGCAAGGTCGACGAACGCGCCGACATCTACGCGCTTGGGGTCATGATGTACGAGATGCTCACCGGCATACCGCCTTACTCGCGTGGCGATCACATGGCGGTGATGTACCAGCACGTGCAGGGCAAGGCGCGCGCCCCACAGGAGATCAATCCGCAGTTGTCGGCCAACCTGTGCGAGGTCGTGGTCAAGTCGATGGCGGTCGACAAGGCCAAGCGCTTTCAGACCATGGAAGAATACCGCGGCGCACTCGAGCGTTTCCTGTAATCTGCCCCTCCGGGAGGGCGCCGTAGACCGGCCCAGTGGGCCAACTCCGTGCGCTGCATCAAGTTTCACACTCCGAGCCGTTGATACGGCGATGCTCCGGGCGGTAGTTTTAGCCCCAAAGGCGGGGCTCGCTGCCCTGCATCAACGTAAGGATAGGGCCCCGTGGCGCGCATCGATGCGTTCCTGAAACTCGGCACCCAGCAGGGCTGCTCGGATATCCATCTGGCGGTGGGCGTACCGCCCATGCTGCGCATGAACGGCGATCTGGTGCCGATCAAGTTTCGTGAGCTGCGCGACAGCGAACTCGAGGGCTACATCACCGAGGTCCTGACCCCCAATCAGCAGGACCACTTCATGCGCGGCAATGATCTGGACTTCTCTTATGTGTCGTCCGAGGGCGGTCGCTTCCGGGTCAACGTGTACCGCAAGGATACCGGGGTCGGTGCCACGTTCCGCTCGATTCCGTCCGACATTCCCAGTCTGTCCAAACTGGGATTGCCGCCGGTGGTTGCCAAGCTGTGTGATTACCACCAGGGCATGGTGCTGGTGACCGGCTCGACCGGAACCGGCAAGTCCACCACGCTGGCCGCGATGATCGACCTGCTCAACACCAACCGGCGGCTCAATATCGTCAGCCTCGAGGACCCGATCGAGTTCGTCCACCGCAGCAAGTCCAGTCAGATCATCCAGCGCGAGCTCGGCACCCATATCCCGAGCTTCGCCGAAGGCGTGCGCGCGGCCATGCGCGAAGACCCGGACGTGATCCTGGTCGGCGAGCTGCGCGACGCCGAGACCATCCGCATGGCGATGACCGCGGCCGAGACTGGCCATCTGGTACTGGGTACCTTGCATACCACCAGTGCGGTCAAGACCATCGATCGACTGATCGATGCGCTGCCGGCCGAGGAGCGCGAACAGACCAAGAGCTTCCTGTCGCAGAGCCTGCTGGCGGTGGTGACCCAGATCCTGGTCAAGGGCCACGAAAATCACGGCCGCCGCGCCATCGTCGAAATCATGATCATGACCAAGGCCATCGCCAAGCTGATCACCAGCGATCAGACCCATCAGATTCCGAGCCAGCTGCAGACCGGGCGCGAGTTCGGCATGCAGATGTTCGACCAGGCGCTGCTGCAGGCGATCAACGCGCGCGAGATCGATCCCGACGATGCATACATCTACGCTGCCGACAAGCGCCTGTTCCAGAAATTCATCACCGACACCAGCATGCTGCCACGCCTGGACTCGACCACGGTGACGCAGCAGGCCAGCAGCTGACGCGAGCGCGCGCGTGCCACAGATCGACCAGTTCCTGGAGGAGATCGTTCGGCGGCGGGGCTCGGACCTGCATTTCCTGGCCGGCGATCCGCCGCGCATCCGCATGAATGGCGAGCTCTCGCCGCTGCGCGGCGAGCCGCTGACGGCGGATTTCACCCGCGAGACGCTGGTGGAGATCATGCCGCGCAAGGCGATGGAGCGTTTCGATGCCAAGGATGGCGCCGACTTCGCCTACACGCTGCAGGGCAAGGGCCGCTTCCGTGTCAACGTGATGCGCCAGCTCAACGGCATGGGAGCGGTGTTTCGTGCAATCCCATCGAAGGCGCTGACACTGGATGAGCTCGATATGCCACAGGCGGTGCGCCAGCTGTGTCACGCGGTCAGCGGCCTGATTCTGGTCACCGGCAAGACCGGCTCGGGCAAATCGACCTCGCTGGCATCGATGGTCGACGACATCAACAAGCGCGTCAAAGGCCACATCCTCACGGTCGAGGATCCGATCGAATTCGTGCACGAGCGGCGCAACTGCCTCATCAGCCAGCGCGAGATCGGCGTGCATTCGCCGAGCTTCGCCGCAGCGTTGCACTCGGCCTTGCGTGAGGATCCGGACGTGATCCTGGTCGGCGAGCTGCGCGACCTGGAGACGATGAGCATGGCGGTGACCGCCGCCGAGATGGGAATCTTGGTAATGGGCACCCTGCACACCAATGGCGCCGGGCCAACCGTGGATCGCATGGTCAACGCTTTTCCGTCGGACAAGCAGTCGCACGTGCGCACCATGCTGTCCACCTCGCTACGCGGCGTCATCTCGCAGCAGCTGCTGCGACGCGCCGACGGCAGCGGGCGGGTGGCGGCGCTCGAGATCCTGATCAACACCTCGGCTGCGGCCAATCTGATCCGCCAGGGCAAGCTCGACCAGCTCGAGAACACCATGCAGACCGGCGGTCAGCACGGCATGCGCACCATGGACAGCGCCATCCAGCAGCTGCTCGATGCCGGCGTGGTGAGCGGCGCCGAGGCCTACAAGAAGGCCATCAACAAAATGAAATTCGAGGCGCTCAAGGACCAGGCCTGAGGCGCACGCGGCCTTGGTGTGCGTGCAATAATGCATGCGCATGTCACGCAAGATCCTGGTCACCAGCGCCCTGCCCTACGCCAACGCCCCGCTGCACCTGGGCTACATCATGGAGGCGGTGCAGACCGACATCTGGGTACGCTTTCAGAAGCTGCGCGGCAACCAGTGCATCTACTGCTGTGCCGAGGACGCCCACGGCACGCCGATCATGATCCGGGCGCAGCAGGAAGGCATCACGCCCGAGGCGCTGATTGCCCGCAGTGCCGAGGAGCATCGGCGCGACCTGGCGGGCTTTCTGATCGGCCTGGATGAGTTTCACAGCACCCATTCGGCCGAGAACGTGCGCTTCACGCACCAGCTGTACGCGACGCTGCGCGATGCCGGGCACATCGCCCGCCGCACGGTACGCCAGGCGTTCGATCCGCAGGCCGGCATGTTCCTGCCGGACCGCTACGTCAAGGGCACCTGTCCGCGCTGCAAATCCGCCGACCAGTACGGCGACAGCTGCGAGGTGTGCGGCTCGACCTATACGCCGGCCGACCTGATCGATCCGCTCTCGACCGTGACTGGCACAACGCCGGTGTGGCGCGAGTCCGAGCACCTGTTTTTCCGACTCGGCAGCTTTGAGGCGATGCTGCGCGACTATGTCGCCGGCCGCGGACTGCAGAGCGCGGTGCGCGCCAAACTGGCCGAGTGGTTCGACGCCGGCCTGCAGGACTGGGACATCTCGCGCGATGCGCCGTACTTCGGCATCGAAATTCCGGATGCTCCAGGCAAATATTTCTACGTCTGGTTCGACGCGCCGATCGGCTACATCGGCAGCTTCGAGGCCTGGCGTGCGGCGCACGGCGCCTCGTTCGACGACTACTGGAAGTCCGAGACCGCTTCCGAGCTGTACCACTTCATCGGCAAGGACATCAGCTACTTTCACACCCTGTTCTGGCCGGCGGTGCTGGCCGGTGCCGGACTGCGGCGTCCGACCGGGGTGTTTGTCCACGGCTTTCTGACTATCAACGGCCAGAAGATGTCCAAATCGCGCGGCACTTTCATCACCGCGCGCCGCTACCTCGAGCGCCTGCCGCCCGAGCCGCTGCGCTACTACTTCGCCGCTAAGCTGGGCAACGGCGTGGAGGATATCGATTTCAGCCTCGACGACTTCGTCGCGCGCACCAATTCCGACCTGGTCGGCAAGCTGGTCAACATCGCCAGCCGCTGCGCCGGATTCATCGAGCGCGGCGGCGGACAGCTCGCGGCAGAATTGCCCGAGCCCGCGCTCTATGAAGAGTTCGCCGCCGCCCGCGCGGCCATCGCCACGCTGTACGAGACGCGCGAGTACGGCGCCGCGATTCGCCAGATCATGGAACTGGCCGACCGCGCCAACCGCTACCTCGATCAGCACAAACCGTGGGTGCTGGCGCGCGATCCGGCGCGCGCACGCGAAGTGCAGGCGGTCGCAACTGAGGGCCTGAACCTGTTTCGTGTGCTGATGTCGTATCTGACGCCGGTGTTGCCGCTGATGGCGCAGGCCGCGGGAAAGTTTCTCGGCGCGAGCTTCGAGCACTGGGACGATATCGCCAGGCCGCTGCTGGGGCGTGCCATCGAGCCCTATCAGCCGCTGGCCACGCGTCTGGACGCCGCCGGCGTGGCCGCACTGATTGAGCCGCAAGCGCCGGAGGCGAGCGCTAAGGCCGACGCGGCCATCATTGGAATCGAGGATTTTCGCAAGCTCGATTTACGCATTGCGCGGGTAGCGCAGGCCGAACGGGTCGCCGGTTCGGACAAGCTGCTGCGTCTGACGCTCGACCTGGGCGGCGAGCAGCGCACGGTATTTTCAGGAATTCGTGCCTCCTATCAGCCCGAACAGCTCACCGGCCGGCTGGTGGTGCTGGTCGCCAACCTGGCGCCGCGCAAGATGCGCTTCGGCGTATCGCAGGGCATGGTGCTGTGCGCCGGCGGCGACGGGGATGCCGACCCGGTGTTCCTGCTGGCGGCCGATGCCGGCGCCGCGCCGGGCATGCAGGTCACCTGAAGCGCGCTAAGCCGCAGCTTCAGCGACGGCGCGGTAGGTGCCCCATGCCCCAATAACGCATCAATAAAAAGCCGGTAGCCATGCCGCCCAGATGGGCGAAGTGCGCCACCCCCTGACTGGTGCCGAACACCCCGAGCGAGAGTTCCAGGATGCCGTACAGCGTGACAAACAACCATGCCGGCATCGGGATCGGCGGAAAGATCAGCAGCACCTGCCGATACGGGAAGGTCAAGCCGTAGAACAGCAGGATACCGAAGATGCCGCCCGAGGCGCCGAGCGTCGGGTACGGCTCCGGATAGATCGAGTGCGCGACCCACAGCTGCGTCAGTCCGGCGCCGACGACGCAGGCGAAATAGTAGATGGCAAAGCGACCGCGACCGAGCACCCGCTCGACGTCCGGTCCGAAGATGAACAGCGCGAACATGTTGCCGGCCAGGTGCATGAAACCGCCGTGCAGGAACGCGTAACTCACCAGCTGCCAGGGCTCGAAAGCGTGGCAACCGAGACAGCCGACCGGACCCAGCGGCCAGAGCGCGAACGCATCCAGCAGCTGATCGTTTGTCAACCATTGCAGGGCAAAGACGATGAAGTTGGCGTACAGCAGCGCCCGTACGACGGGCGTGAGGTTGCGGAACATCCAGGCTCGCTGCGAAGTCAAATCAGTTGATCTGGCAGCATTCTGCCATCAGGAGGCATCGGCCATGGGCACTTCTACGATAGGCCGCGCTTTGGGCACGCTGGCGCTGACGCTGCTGCTCAGCGCCTGCGTCAGTACGTCACTGATCGACCGCTGGAAAGATCCGGGCTACAGCGGCCCGCCGCTGCACAAGGTGCTGGTGGTCGGGGTACAGAAGGACCAGGGCCGCCGCCGCGTGTGGGAAGACGGCATGGTCGGCGCCCTGACCCGTGATGGGGTGCAGGCGACGCCCTCATATCAGGTCTTTCCCGATAAGGCACCAACGCCGGATGAACTGGCCAGCACCGCCAGCCACGATGGCTTTGACGGCGTCATTGCCACGCACTTCGTCGGCGCCAGTCGGCGCAACTACTGGATGCCCGGCTACGCCGGAGTCGGCTTCGGTTGGCGCTGGCGCTATTACGGTTACTGGGACACCGTCTACGGTCCGGGCTACGTCGAGAGCGAATATCGGGCCGACTACCAGACCGATGTCTTTACGGTGGACGGCGGTGGCGGCAAACTCATCTGGACCGGTATCACGCGCAGTGTCGATCTGAGTTCGACCCAGCGCACCACCGACGAGATCAGCAAGGTGCTGGTGCCGGAGCTGGTCAAACAGGGCATCCTCACTGCCAATCGCAAGTAAGCCCGGCGCCGAGTCGCTGCCGCCCACGCCGGCGGTCACCGATTTGGCGGCGCGGCTCGATGCGGTGCTGCCGCAGACCCAGTGCCAGCGCTGCGGTTTTGACGGCTGCCGGCCCTACGCTCAGGCGCTGGCCGAGGGCCGCTCGGCCATCAATCGCTGCCCGCCGGGCGGTGCGCGCGGCATCGAGCAGCTGGCCGCGTTGCTGGGGGTCGCCGTGCGGCCACTCGATCCGGACTGTGGCCGGGAAGCCGATGCTGCAGTTGCCTGGATCGACGCCGCGGCTTGCATCGGCTGCGCCCGCTGCCTGCCGCCCTGCCCGGTCGATGCGATCCTCGGCGCGGCGCGCTACCTGCACACCGTCATCGAGTCGCAATGCACCGGCTGCGAACTTTGCATCGCCAGCTGCCCGGTGGACTGCATCCAGATGCGACCGCGCGCCGCCGCGGCGAGCGCGCCGGCTGCGGCAGTCAATCGGGCCCGTTACCAGCATCACCGCCTGCGCCTGGAGCGCGCCACGCTGCTGCAATCGCAGCTGCTGGATGAGCGCAAGCGCGCCGCCCACGCGACCGATCGATCGCCGACGCAATGACTCCGGCCAAGGTCCGGCACATCTTCGAGACCCTGCGTGCGGCCAATCCGGCTCCCAGATCGGAATTGCAGTATCGCTCGCCGTTTGAGCTGCTGATCGCCGTGATCCTGTCGGCCCAGGCCACCGACCGCAGCGTGAATCAGGCCACGCACGCGCTGTTCCAGCGCGCGCACACGCCGCAGGCGATGCTCGAGTTGGGCCTGCGCGGTCTGAAGCGGTATATCCGCACCATCGGCCTGTACAACGCCAAGGCGCGCAACATCCTGGCGGCCTGCCGGCTGCTGGTGCAGCTGCACGACGGCCAGGTTCCACGACAGCGCGCCGAGCTTGAGGCATTGCCTGGAGTGGGCCGCAAGACCGCGAACGTGGTGTTGAATGTAGCCTTCGGCGAGCGCACCCTCGCAGTGGACACGCACGTATTTCGAGTGGCCAACCGCACCGGGCTGGCGCGCGGCAGCAACCCGCGCGAGGTCGAGGATGAACTGCTGCGAACCATCCCGGATGAGTTCATGCAACACGCGCATCACTGGCTGATCCTGCACGGCCGCTATATCTGCACTGCCCGCCGGCCGGCGTGCCCGCGCTGCCCGATTGCGCGCTGGTGCCAGTACCCGGACAAGACCGCTGCGTGAGCACCGCCGCGACTCGCAGCACGCAGGCGCGCATCAGGGCACTGCACTTTTATCCGGTCAAATCCGCCGCCGGGCTGGAGCTGGAACAAGCCGTGCTGACCACGGCGGGCTTCGCCGATGACCGTCGTTGGATGCTGGTGACCCCGGCGGGTCGCTTTCTGACGCAGCGCGAGCTGCCGCGCATGGCGCTGCTGTGCACCGCGCTGTCACTCAGCACGCTGCAGATCAGCCCGCGCGGATGCCCACTGATCTCGATCTCGTTGGCCCATCAGGGTCGCCGCTGCCGCGTGCAGGTGTGGAAGGATCAGTGCGATGCATTTGACGAGGGCGACGAGGTCGCACGCTCGCTGTCCGGGTTTCTCAAGGTCGATTGCCGCCTGGTGCGTTTCGACCCGGCGCAGTCACGGCGGGCGGATCCGGCCTGGACCGGTGGTATCGCCGCCGAGGCGCGTTTCGCTGACGCTTTCCCGCTGCTGGCCCTCAACGCAGCCTCGCTCGAGGATCTCAACGGTCGTCTGCCGGTGCGCCTGCCCGTCAATCGCTTCCGACCCAATATCGTGCTGGAGGGACTGCAGCCCTACGACGAGGACCACATCGATGAGCTGTCGGGCGACGGCGTGCGATTGCGGCTGGTCAAGCCCTGCACGCGCTGTCGCATCACCACGACCAATCAGGACACCGGCGAAGTTGAAGGTGACGAGCCGCTGCACGCCCTGCGCGCTTATCGCTACGACGCCGGCCTGCGCGGCCTGAAGTTCGGCCACAACGCCATCGTGGTCGAAGGCGCCGGGGCCAGCCTGCACCGCGGCCAGACGCTGACCGTGCGCTGGCGCCAGCAGCCGGCACCGGCTTGACGTCGGGGCACTAACGAGTGCGGCCGCAGCGCCCGGAATGGACGCTGCGGCCGCAGTTCGATGACTTTAGCCTAAAAGTGCGCTGTTAGAACTTGAAGCGCACGCCGATCGTCGGATCGATGGTCGAGGTGTTCAGATAGCCATTCGCCAGGCCGTCCGACACGGTGCTGTACATCGCACCGCCGTAGACGTCAAAGCGCTTGCTGAGCTTGAGCACCGCGGCGATCGAGCCGGCACTGAGCGTACCGCTGCAAGCGGCATTCTTGATGGTGGTGCAGCCGGTGTTGGCACCGTTGGCGTAGCTGTTCTGATGGTAGCCGTAGAAGGCTGCGATCAGATCCAAGCGCGGCGCGACGGTGAATTTGACGCCGCCCCAGTAGACCTGCAGCACCTTGTCGTTCGGGAAGGCGGCATTGTTGACGGCCGCGAGAATGTAGCCGCCGATATCCACGAATCCGACCGGCAGCGGGTTGCTCGGGTTGGAGTAGCGGATGTGCTCCCAGCCGGCGTACAGCTTGGGCGCTCCCAGGTTGTACAGCGCGGTAATCGCGTAGGTGCGGTTGTCCGAAATGGTGCCCGAGATCGAGTTACTCGGCGAGAACCCCAACGTCGGAAGATCGGCAACCTGGGCCGCACTGAGCGCGCCGGCCGACACGGCATCCTTCACGTCCAGGTAATAGGCATCCACTGACAGGCCACCCAGATCGGCGCCGATCTGGAATTCCCAGGCGGTGTTGGCCTCACCATGCGAGCCGTTGAACTTGTACTGCCCACCCAGATGCACCGGACCGTAGGCGCCGACGTACTTGAGCGAGCTGTCCAGTCGGCGATCCTCGGTGTCACCACCGCCGGCCGCCGTGCCGGAGAAGCCGATCACTGAAAATGCCTGCGACGCGCCCATCGGATCGTACTTGGAGATCGCATCGGCAAAGATCGTGTTCTGGCGGCCGAAGGTCACCGTGCCATAGGTCTGCGAGCTGAATCCAACATACGCCTGCGTAAAGATCTGGCCGGCGACACTGGTGTCGACACCGGTATTCTGCGCATCCAGTGCGCGGCCGTTATTCAGCGCTACCGATTTCAAGCCATCGGACAGCTCACCGGACTGCGGATTGAAGAATGTCTCGAGCCGAAACACGCCATTCCAGTCGCCCGCCAGCGGCTCCTTGCCCGAAAGCCCGATGCGCGTCTGACTCAAACCGCTGGGGACGATGCCCGTCACCGATTTATTGGCATTCTTCTGGATGAGCTCTTCGGTACCGGGCGGAAAATAATCGCTCTCCGGCACGCCGTGGTTCTGGTACTGCAGTCCGATATCGATGATGCCGTAGAGCGTGAGGCCCTTCCAGCTAATGGCATCGTCGCCACCGGTGGCAGGCGCAGCCGGAGTCTGGGTCTGCGCCTGGGCCAGACTGGCCACGCAGAGCAGGCCGAATGCCAGAACGGAACCCGCCCGCCCGATGCGCCGCTGACGGCCGCCCGACGATGCCCTCTCTGCAGAAGGTCTTTTGGAAATGGTCATGAAACGTGCTCCCGCGGTCTTGATGTTGGAATTAAAGAACATTCTATACGGTATATCTGTTACAGCAACATTACTGGTGTATCGTTTACGCTACACTTAGCAAAAAGTGTTGCCGGTCAAGCTATTCCACGCGACTTTCGCGAGTCCCGAACATGCTCGCGACCAGCCGCGCGATCACGCTCAGGAACAGCACGAACAGCGTGATCAGCAAGGCCCCGGCCCAGGCGAGCGACTGCCAATTCTTGTAAGGACTGGTCGCGAACTGAAAGATCACCACCGGTAGATTGGCCATGGGCTGATTCAGGTTCGCGTTCCAGAACTGATTGTTGAGCGCGGTGAACAGCAGCGGCGCGGTCTCGCCGCTGACGCGCGCCAGCGCCAGCAGCACCCCGGTCAGAAGGCCGCTGCGCGCTGCCGGATAGACGATGCTGGTGATGGTGCGCCAGGGCTGGGCTCCCAGAGCCGCCGAGCCGTGCCGCATGCTCTGCGGAATCAGCCGCAGCATGTCCTCGGCGGTGCGAACCGTGACCGGAATGACAATGATCGCCAGCGACACCGCGCCGGCGAGTGCCGAGAAATGCCCCATCGGCACCACCACCAGCGTGTAGACGAACAGGCCGATCACGATCGACGGCGCGCTCAGCAGCACATCGTTGATGAAACGGATCACGGTGGACAGGCGCGCGGCGCGCCCGTACTCGGACAGATAGGTGGCGGCCAGGATGCCGATCGGGCCGCCGAGCAGCACCCCCAGCAGCGTCATGACCAGGCTGCCGTAGATGGCGTTGGCCAACCCGCCACTGCTGCCCGGGGCCGGCGTCGTGTGGGTGAACACCTGCCAGGACAGTCCACCCAGGCCGCGCGAGAACAGCGTCCACAGGATCGCCGCCAGCAGCGCCAGCCCGATCGCGGTGGCCACGCCCGAGGCTCCGAGGGCCAAGGTCGCGGTCAGGCGCCGTCGCTGCAGGTTCCTCATACGCGCGCCCCGCGCCGCTCGATCTGCATCAGCAGCAGCCGCGCCGCCGCGATGATGGTAAAAGTGAGTACGAACAACAGCAGACCCAGCGCGATCAGAGAAGAGGTGTAGAGCGCACCGACCGCCTCGGTGAATTCGTTGGCGATGCTGGCCGAGATCGTGGTACCCGGTGCCAGCAGCGAACTGGAAATCCGGTGCGCGTTGCCGACCACGAAGGTCACCGCCATGGTCTCGCCCAGGGCGCGGCCCAGCCCCAGCATGATGCCGCCGATGATGCCCGCGCGCGAATTCGGCAGCACCACGTCCCAGACCACTTCCCACTGCGTGGCCCCAAGGCCGTAGGCGGCTTCTTTAAGCGAGCGCGGCGTCGCCAGAAACACCTCGCGCATCACCGAGGTGATGAACGGCAGCACCATCACCGCCAGCACCAGGCCGGCGGTGAGCAGACCAATGCCGTACGGTGGGCCGCGGAACAGCCTGCCAAGCCATGGCAGATCGCCGAACGTGCCGATCAGCCATGGCTGCACTGAATGCTGCAGGATCGGCGCCATCACGAACAGACCCCAGATGCCAAACACGATACTCGGCACCGCCGCCAGCAGCTCGATGCAGCTGGCGATCGGACCGCGCAGCCACAGCGGACAGGTCTCGGTCAGAAACACGCCGATGCCGAACGCCAGTGGCACCGCGATCAACATGGCAATCAGCGAGGTGATCACCGTGCCGTAGAGCGGCGCTAGCGCACCGAAGCGGTCGGTGACCGGATTCCAGACCTCGGTGGTCAGAAAGCCGAGCCGGAATGTCTTGAGCGCCGGCCAGCCGCCGTAGCACAGCGACATCAGCACCCCGGCCAGCAGCACCAGTACCAGCGCCGCCGAGGCCACGGTCAGAGAGCGAAACACCGCTTCGGACCGGGCCTCGCGCGCCAGCTGCGCGTGGTATGGAAGTGCCGTGACCGCCATGCGGACTGGGTTCGCCTACTTGGCGGCCCACACGGGCTTGCCATCCACCTTGAGCGAGTCCTGCCAGGTCTTCTCGACCATCTTCGAGACCTTCTCGGGCAGCGGCACGTAGTCGAGGTCTTCCGCTAGCTTCACGCCGCTACGATACGCCCAATCGAAGAACTTCAGCGCCGCAGCGCTGTGCACATCCTTGCTGTCAGCGTGCATCAATATGAAGCTCGCACCGGTGATCGGCCAGCTTTCCGCGCCCGGCTGATCGGTCAGAATCAGGTAATAGCCTTCAGCCTTGGCCCAATCGGCGTTGGCGGCGGCCGCCTGAAACGCCTTGGCCTCGGGCGCCACGTACTTGCCGTCATGATTGAGCAGCCGGGCGTAGGTCATGTTGGTCTGCTTCACGTAGGCGTACTCGACGTAGCCAATGGCACCGCTGGTCTGAGTGGTCTGATTGGCCACGCCCTCGTTGCCCTTGGCGCCGATGCCGGCCGGCCACTCCACTGAGGTGTTGGCGCCGATCTTCTGCAAGAACGTCGGACTCACCTTCGACAGGTAGTTGGTGAACAGGAAGTTGGTGCCCGAGCCGTCCGAGCGATACACCGGAGCGATGTCGAGCTTCGGCAGGCTGAGCTTGGGATTGAGCTTCTGGATCGCGGCGTCGTTCCAGCGGGTGATCTGGCCCATGTAGATGGCGGCGAGCGTGCCGCCGTCGAGCATTAGTTCGCCGGGCTTGATGCCCGGAATGTTTATCACCGGCACCACTCCGCCGATGATCATCGGCCACTGCACCAGACCGTTCTGTTTCAGGTCGGCCGCCTCCAGCGGCTTGTCGGACGCGCCGAAGGTGACCGTGCCGGCCTCGATCTGCTTGATGCCGCCGCCGGAACCGATTGACTGATAGTTCAGACCGATGCCGGTCTGCTGCTTGTAGGCTTCAGCCCACTTCGCATAGATCGGGTACGGGAAGGTCGCGCCAGCTCCGGAAATATCGTCGGCGGCCGCCACCACGGTACCGCCGGCCATCGCCGCCACGCCGACCACATACACGAGTTTGCTGAACCACTTATTCACTGCACTCCTCCTAAGATTCCGTCTGCTTCGTAGTAGAGATTCACCCGTCCTAGGCCAAGGGTCCGGCGGGATGGAGCTCAATCGGGCTTGCGGCAGGTCGGCCACTTTACCGGCGGCGCTGGCCGCCAGCTAAAAAGCCATATCTGCCCGATATGACCCAACCGCTGCCGCTGGTCCCCGTGCGCGTGCAGTGTGTTTTGCTCGTATGACAGAATAGACACGAAAATATTGCAGTCTTGTGACAGCCCCTGCGTGTCCGTTTAGGCGGCACCGTGCCGCCCGTGTGACCTGCCTCTCGTCGCCGCGGCCAATATGAGAATTTCTTAATGCTCGGCTAACGCGTTTCTAATCGCCGCCGCGTCCAATGCTAGGGTGGACCTCGCACTCATGCGCTTATTGATCGTCGAAGACGACCCCAAGCTGGCCGAATTCGTGGCCCGCGGGCTGCGCGCGGAACGCTTTGCGGTTGACATCGCCGCCGATGGGCTCGAAGGCCAGCGCCTGCTCGATACCTATCAGTACGATGTGCTGGTCCTGGATCTGATGCTCCCCAAGTTGAGCGGCGGCGAGCTGCTGCGGCGCGTGCGCCGCACGCACGGTACGCTGCCGGTACTGGTACTGACCGCGCGTGACAGCACCGACGATAAGGTGCGGCATTTCGAAGCCGGCGCCGATGACTATCTGACCAAGCCATTCGACTTCGCCGAGCTGCTGGTGCGGGTGCGGGCACTGATGCGCCGCACGCCAGTCGAGCGCAGCGACGTACTGCGGGTTGCCGACCTTGAACTCAACCGCCTCACCCAGCAGGTGCGCCGCGACGGCCAGCGCATCGACCTGACCGCCAAAGAATACGCCGTGCTCGAGTATCTGATGTCCTCGGCCGGACGGGTATTTTCCCGCACCATGATCCTGGAGCACGTCTGGGATCAGAGCTTTGAGGGCGTCACCAATATCGTCGACGTGTACGTGCGTTATCTGCGGCGCAAGATCGATGATCCGTACGAGCTGAAACTGATTCAGACGGTGCGCGGCGTTGGCTATTGCATGCGCGAACCGGCCCGGACCCAGGACGCGGGCGCCGAATGAATCACCGCTCGCTCGCCTTCCGCCTCGCCGTCTGGTATGCGCTGCTGCTGAGCGCCACCTTCACCCTAGTGGCGGCCGGAATGTACTTGGGTCTCGATCATTACCTGCGCGCCAGTGTGCGCGACTCACTGCGCCGCCGTTCGGAACAGGTCGAACAGATCCTGGCAGCCACACCGGTGGGCAGCGCCGATGCCGCAATTGTCGATGCCATCAACACCCGCGTCGCGCCGGAGTTCAACAATCGCTTCGTGCGCGTCACGCGTGCGCCGGGGCTGAGCGTGTATCGCAGCGGCGCGCCCGCCGACCACAGCTTTGATCCGGCCAGTGCACCACCGGCGCCGAACGACTGGTCCAAGCGCGATGCGCTGCGCTCGGTGGCGACGGCGAATGGTCCGCTGCTGATCCGCTCGACTCCGGTCGACAGTGCCTCGGGCCGGTATCTGGTGGAACTGGGCGTGTCGCTCGCCCCGGTCGAAGCCGTGCAGCGCCGGCTGCTGAGCCTGCTCGGGCTGATGCTGCCGGTGCTGGTGGTGTGTGCCGCCGGCGGCGGTTACCTGCTGGTGCAGCGCGCGCTGCGCCCGGTAGAGCGCATGTCGCAGACTGCCGAGCAGATAAGTGTCCAGGATCCGGATGCACGCCTGCCGGTGATGCCGACTGGCGATGCGCTGCAACGGCTGTCGATCTCACTCAACCACATGCTCGCGCGACTACGGGACTCGGTGCAGACTTCGCGCCGCTTTCTGGCGGACGCTTCGCACGAGCTGCGCACGCCGTTGACGGTTATCAAAGGCGAGCTGCAGGAGCTGGTGGCCGATGATTTGGGTCGCGGCGAGGTTCGCGAGCGCATCGGCAGCGTGCTCGAAGAGGTGGCGCGGCTCGAGCATCTGGTATCAGGATTGCTGGCACTGTCGCGGCTGGATGCCGGCGATGCGCAGCGCGAGTGGGTCGACGTCAACCTGGGCGAACTTGCCGCCAGCACGGTCGAACAGATGCGCCTGGTCGCCGAGGATCGCGGCGTACAGCTGCAACCAAGTGCCCTGTCCGCCATCACCGTGCGCGGTGATGGCGGCCGGCTGAAACAGGTGATCGTCAATCTGCTGGACAACGCGGTGAAATTCACGCCGCGCGGCGGCAGTGTCAGCCTGCGCACCCAGCAGCGTGACGATCGCGGCATTCTGGAAGTTCGCGACAGCGGCATCGGCATTCCGGCGGCGGCGCTGCCGCACGTGTTCGACCGCTTCTACCGAGTCGACGCCGCGCGCTCGCGCGAGGACGGCGGTGCCGGGCTCGGCCTGTCGATCGTGCGCTCGATCTGCGCGGCACATGGCGCCGAGATCGAGGTCGACAGCGTGCCCGGCAGCGGCAGTTGCTTTCGACTGATCTTTCCGCTGGCTCGGGAGCGCTAAAGCCATGTGGATCATTCGCGCCGCACTGCGCTATCCCTATACCTTCTTCGTGCTGGCGATTGTCATCGTGCTGTTCGGATCGATCGCGGCGCTACGCACTCCGGTCGACATCCTGCCGGACATCAAGCTGCCGGTGATCAGCGTGGTGTGGACCTATGTCGGCCTGCCGCCCGCCGACATGTCCAACCGTGTGGTCACCTACTACGAACGGCAGATGACCACGGCGGTCAACGACATCGATCACATCGAGTCGCAATCGCTGCCGGGTGTGGGTGTAGTCAAGGTCTACTTCCATCCGGACGTCAACGTTAATGCGGCGCTGAGCCAGGTCACGGCGGTATCGCAGACGGTGCTCAAGCGCCTGCCGCCGGGCATCACCCCGCCGCTGGTACTGAGCTACGACGCCTCTACCGTGCCGGTGCTGCAGCTGGCGCTCTCCGGCCATACGCTCACCGATCAGCAGCTCTACGACCTGTCCAACAATTTCATCCGCCCACGGCTGGCCGAAGTCGAGGGCGCCGCGGTGCCCTCGCCTTATGGCGGCAAGGCGCGCCAAGTGTCGGTGGATCTGGTGCCCGACGCATTGCACGAAAAGGGCCTCACGCCCGAGGACGTGGTCAATGCCATCCAGGCACAGAATCTGCTGCTGCCGGCCGGCACTGAAAAGATCGGCAAGTTCGAATACGACGTGCTGCTGAACGCCAGTCCCACCCGGCTTTCCGACCTGAACGATCTGCCGCTCAAACACGTCGATGGCACGGTCGTGTACCTGCACGACGTGGCGCACGTGCGCGATGGCTACTCGCCGCAACAGAACCTGGTGCGGGTCAACGGTTTGCACTCGGTGCTGACCACCATCCAAAAAAACGGTTCGGTCTCGACGCTCGACATCATTCGCCAGACCAAGGCGCTGCTGCCACTGATCAAGGCGGGTGCACCCGCCGGCCTGCACATCGATCTGGTGGGCGATCAGTCGATCTTCGTCAAGGCCGCGGTCGCCGGCGTGGTGCGCGAGGGCGTCATCGCCGCCGCGCTCACGGGTCTGATGATCCTGATGTTCCTGGGCAGCCTGCGCTCCACCATGATCATCACGGTATCGATTCCGCTGGCGGTACTGGCCTCAGTGCTTGGGTTGTCGATCACCGGCCAGACCATGAACGTGATGACACTGGGAGGATTGGCGCTGGCCGTCGGCATCCTGGTCGACGACGCCACGGTCACGATCGAAAACATCAACTGGCATCTGGAACAAGGTAAGCCGATCGAGCAGGCGATCCTGGACGGCGGCTATCAGATCGTCATACCGGCGCTGTTCTCGTTGCTGTCGATCAGCATCGTGTTCGTACCGATGTTCTACCTGCAGGGTATTGCGCGCTACCTGTTCGTGCCGATGGCCGAGGCGGTGGTCTTCGCGCTGACCGCCTCATTCGTGCTATCGCGCACGCTGGTGCCAACCTTGGCGAAGTATCTGCTGCGCGGCCGGCCGGTCGGTGGTCATAGCGACTATGCGTTACACAGTGGCGAGTCGGACTTCGCCGCCCGCGGCAGCGTCGCGCTGCGTCTGCAGCACCGGTTCGAGCGTGGCGTAGCGGCCACGCGCCAGACCTATATCCAGCTGCTGCGGCTCGCGATCGAGCACTACCGGCTGTTTATCGCCGGATTCATCGCCTTCGTGGTGCTATCGCTGGCGATCCTGGTGCCATGGCTGGGTGAGAACTTCTTCCCGTCGGTGGACTCCGGATCGATCAAGCTGCACGTGCGCGCCCAGACGGGTACACGCATCGAGGAGACTGCGCGGCTGTGCGACCAGATCGAGAACGACATCCGGCAGATGATTCCGCCGCGCGAACTGGCCAGCGTGATCGACAACATCGGTCTGCCGGTGAGCGGCATCAACATCAGCTACAGCAACTCTGCCACCATCGGCCCGGCCGATGCCGACATCCTGATCGAGCTCAACCACGGCCATGAGCCCACTGACAACTACGTCAGGCTGCTGCGCGAGCGGCTGCCGCAACTGTTCCCGGGCACCACATTCGCGTTCCTGCCGGCCGACATCGTCAGCCAGATCCTCAACTTCGGCTCACCGGCGCCGATCGACGTGCAGGTGGTCGGATTCAAGCGTGAGCAGAACCTGCGCTACGCCCAGCAGCTGCTGGGCAAGTTGCGGCACGTCTCGGGTATCGCCGATCTGCGCTTGCAGCAGGCGTTCGACCAGCCCGAGATGCTGGTCAACGTTGATCGCAGCCGCGCCACCGAGGTCGGGCTGACGCAGCGCGATATCGCTGACAGCATGCTGGTGTCGCTGTCTGGAAGCGCGCAGGTATCGCCCAACTTCTGGGTCAATCCCGACAACAAGGTGTCCTACCCGCTGGTGGCACAGGTGCCGCAGTACCGTCTGGATACCATGAGTGATCTGGAGAACATCCCGGTACACGGCGCCACCGGCAAGCCGCAGCTGCTGGGCGCGCTGGCCACGATCACGCAGGCACGCGGTGAAGCTGTGGTTTCGCACTACGACGTGCAGCCGACCATGGATCTGTTCGCGACCGTGCAGGGTCGCGATCTGGGCGCGGTAGCGCGCGACATTCAGAAGATTGTCAGCGGCAGTAAGGATGGACTTCCGGCTGGATCGACCGTGGTAGTCCGCGGCCAGGTACAAACCATGCAGCAGGCCTACGTCGGCCTGCTGCTGGGGATCGCCGGCGCCATCGTGCTGATCTATCTGCTGCTGGTGGTGGACTTCCAGTCCTGGCTCGATCCGTTCATCGTGATCTGCGCACTGCCGGCCGCACTGGCCGGCATCGCCTGGATGCTGTTCACCACCGGTACCACGCTGTCGGTGCCGGCGCTGACCGGCGCCATGATGTGCATGGGCGTGGCCACCGCCAACAGCATCCTCGTGATCAGTTTCGCGCGCGAGCGCGTGGCGCTGGGACACGATTCTGCCAGCGCCGCAATCGAGGCCGGCGGGGTGCGCTTCCGCCCGGTGATCATGACGGCACTGGCAATGATCATCGGCATGATTCCGATGGCGCTGAGCCTGGGTGAAGGCGCCGAACAGAACGCGCCGCTCGGCCGCGCGGTGATCGGCGGACTGCTGTTCGCTACGGTCGCGACGTTGATCTTCGTGCCAGTCCTGTTCAGCTTGTTTCACCGCCATCGCACAGCTTCCAACTTGCAGGCACCGACTCCATGAATGACGTTGACCCGACGGCTCTGCAGCGACGGTTACGCCCGCTCGGAATCGTCGCCGCCCTGATCGTGTTCGCAATCATCGCAACCGGCATCGGCCTGCGTCTGCATGCGCAGACCGTGGTCAGGCGCTGGACCGAGCAACAGGCGATTCCGACCGTCGCCCTGATCGCTCCGAAGGCCGGTGTCAGCACCGAGCAACTGACCTTGCCCGGCAACGTGCGCGCCTACTTCGAGGCGCCGATTTACGCTCGCGTCAGTGGCTATCTGCGGCACTGGTACTTCGACATCGGTGCGCATGTGCGCGCCGGCCAGGTGCTGGCCGACATCGACACGCCCGAGCTCGACCAGCAGCTCAATCAGGCCGAGGCCGATCTGGCCACCGCTCGAGCCAACGAACAGCTGGCCGAGACCACGGCCGCGCGCTGGAAGAACATGTTGGCCTCGCAGTCGGTGTCGCAACAGGAGTCCGATGAGAAGAGCGGCGCCTACGCGGCCAACCGGGCGCTGCTGGCTGCCGCACAGGCCAATCTGCAGCGTCTCAAGGCGATTGCCGCCTTCAAGCACGTCACCGCGCCATTTGACGGCATCGTCACCGCGCGCGATACCGACCTCGGCGCATTGATCAACGCCGGCTCGGGCGGCGACCTGGTGCTGTTTCGTGTTGCCGACGTGCATGCGATGCGCATCTATGTCGATGTGCCGCAGAACTATGCCGGTGAGCTGCAGATCGGCACCTCGGCCGAGTTGTCGTTGCCGGAACGGCCCGGTGCCCAGGTGAGCGCCAAGGTCACCGATTTGTCGCGCGCGATCCGTGAATCTTCCCGCACGATGCAGGTCGAATTGCTGGCCGACAATGCTCAGCATCAGCTGATGCCGGGTGAATACGCCGAGGTGCACTTCACCATTGCCGCGCAGGCGGGGGTCGTCGAGGTTCCCACGACCGCGTTACTGTTCAGGCAGGAAGGCCTGCAGGTGGCGACGGTGGATGCGCATGACCACATCGTGCTCAAGCCGATTCAACTGGCGCGCGAGCGCGGTGCGGTGGTGGATGTCAGCCAGGGTCTGACGCCGCAGGACCGCGTGGTGGACAATCCGCCCGACTCGATCGCCAACGGCGAGCCGGTGCGGATCGCAGCTCCGGCGCAGGCTCCAGCAAGCAGCGTCAGTTCCGAGGTAAGCGAGTCGTGATGCGCAATCTGGCATGCCTGCTGGCTGCCGGGCTGCTGGCGGCGGCGTGCTCGCTGATGCCGCGCTATCAGGCGCCGCCCAATCCGGCACCCACCCAATATAAAGAATTGAATGCCGGCGCCGACTGCGCATCCTCCGCCGCGCCGGCACCGGCAGGTCCGTCGACTATCGATGCGGCCTGCGCCTGGGAACCGGCAACACCGTCCGATCGCACGCCCCGCGGTGACTGGTGGCAGGGCTTTCAGGATCCGACGCTCAATGACCTGGAAGCGCGGATCGACGCGGCCAATCCCGATCTGGCGGTTGCGGCCGATCGCTATCGTGAGGCGCATGCGGTAGCGCAGGAAGCGCGCAGCGCCCTGTTTCCGACCATCGGTGTCACCGCCTACCCGAACATGGACCGGCAATCCAACAACCGTCCGCTGCGTTCGGCGTCGCAACCAGACTCCTACCACGACGACTTTCTGGCCGGCTCGCTCAATTACGAGCTCGATCTTTGGGGTCGTGTGCGCAGCGCCGTGATCGCCGGCAGCACCGCCGCGCAGTCGGTTGCCGCCGACCTGGAATCGGTGCGGCTGGCACTGCACGCTGAGCTGGCTTCCGATTACATCATCCTGCGAGTCGAGGACGCCCAGCGGCAACTGCTGCAGCAGGCGGTGGACGCCTACGGCCGCGCGCAGCAGATGACCACGACGCGACTGCAGGGCGGCATCGCCTCCGGACTCGACGAAGCGCAGGCCGAAACGCAGCTGCAGACCGCGCGCGCCGATCTCACCGATGTCATTTTGCGGCGCGCGACCATCGAGCACGCCATCGGCGCACTGACCGGACAGCTAGCTTCGGATTTCTCGATCGCGCCGACCAGCATTGATCTGACGCTGCCCGAGGTGCCGGTGGGTATGCCCTCCACGCTGCTGCAGCGCCGCCCCGACGTGGCTGCGGCCGAACGGCGCATGGCCTCCTACAACGCCCAGATCGGCATTGCACGCGCGGCATTTTTCCCGCGCATCACACTGGCCGCGGTTGCCGGCTTTGAAAGCACGCAGCTCGCCGGCCTGCTCGGAATGCCAAATCGATTCTGGGCCGTGGGCCCGCAGGGTTCGCTGACGCTGTTCGATGCCGGCTATCGCTCGGCGGTGGTCGCCGGTGCGCGTGCGCATTTCGATGAGGCCGCCGACAGCTATCGGGCCGCGGTGCTGCGCGCGTTCCGCGATGTCGAGGATGCACTGGCGCGCCGCGGGCTGCTGCAACAGGAACTGGCGCAGCAGCAGGCGGCGCGCGCTGCCGCCGAGCGCGCGCTGCAGATCGCCATGAACCGTTACCAGGAGGGTGCGGTCAGCTACCTGCAGGTCGTCAGCGAACAGATCACTGCGCTGCAGGCCGAGCGCGCGGCGCTCGATCTGCGCTCGCTGCAGCTGCAGGCAAGCGTCGACCTGGTGCGCGCTCTGGGCGGGGGTTGGCAGGCGCCCTGGCCGGTCACGGCACAGAGGCAGCAGCCATGAGGTTCAAAACCGCAGTGCCGATGCTGCTGCTAACGATCACACTGGCCCCGACGCTTTCGGCCTGCGCCACCTACCGCAAGTGCGGGCTGCGAGGCTGCCCCGGTGATGCCCAGATCACCACCAAGGTCGAGACCGCCTTCGATCAATACCCGGTGCTGGGCGGCCCCAACATCATCCGCGTGCAGACGCTCGATCGCGTGGTCTATCTCAATGGCCTGGTCGCCACCGATCTGCAGCGTGACATGGCGGCCGACGTGGCAGCCCACGCGGCCGACGGCGCCAAGATCATCAACTCGATCGCCGTCACCAATGTCGGTCGTTAGAACTTGAGCCGCACGCCGATGGTTGGATTGATGTTGTTGGTCGAGAACAGATAGCCGTTGGCAAAACCATCATGCACGGTGCTGTACATCGCGCCGAGGTAGACATCAAAATGCCGGGTCAAGGTGTAGTCGGCGACGAGCGAGGCCGCCTGCAGGGTACCGCTGCAGGTTCCCGCGACCTTGGTCGAACAGCCGGCGTTGACACCGACGCCATAGGAATTCTGGTGCACGTTGTAATACGCCAGGGTCAGGTCCAGACGTGAGAACAGCGTATAGCGTGCGCCGCCCCAGAACACATTCAGGATCTTGTCGTTGGGGAAGGCCGTGTTGTTCACGAACGCCAGGTTGTAGCCGCCGATATCGGTGAAGCCGGCCTTCAGCGGCGTGGTCGGGTTGGAGTACCTGATGCGCTCAAATGAGCCGAACAGGATCAGCGGCTGAATCTTGTACAGCGCCATGAATGCATAGGTGCGATTGTCGGAGATGGTCGCCGACAGAGAATTGCTCACCGAAAAGCCCAACGCCGGCAGCGCGCCTACCTGCAGGGCGCTCAACGGCCCGTTAGAGATGGCATCGGTGACCTTGGAATAGTACGCATCGACCGACAGGCCGGCGTACTCGGCCCCGAGATTGAATTGATAGGCGGTGTTGGCAGCCCCAGTGGCGCCGTTAAATTTGTACATCGCGCCGACGTGCAGGAAGTTGGCAAAGCTGCCGACGTACTTCACCGACGAATCCAGGCGCTTGTCCTCGGTATCACCGGCGCCGGCGTACGGACCGGACATGCCGACCAGGGAGAAAGCCTGCGAGCCGTAGTTCGGATCGTATTTGTTGACACCGTCGGCGACCAGCGTCAGCTGTCGCCCAAATGTCACGGTGCCATAAGTCTTGGAACTGAAGCCGCCATAGATGTTCTGGAACGGCTGTCCAGCCACGCTGGAATTCAGGTTGACGGTTTGCTCCGCCAGACTCTTGCCGTTGTTTTGCACCATCGACTTCTGCGCATCGCTGATCTGTCCGGATTGCGGATTGAAAAACGTCTCCAGCTTGAAGATCGCGTTGATATCCCCGGCCAGTGGCTCGGCACCCTGCACTCCGATACGCGACTGTCCCATATTGCTGGGCGTGAAGCCGACCGCTGATTGGCGGCCGTATTTCTGCACGATGTTGTTGCTTCCGGCCGGATGGGCATCGCTGAACGGAGCGCCGTGATTCTCGTACTGCAGGCCGATGTCGACCAGTCCATAGAGCGTGATTCCGTGCCAGCTCAGGCTGTCATCCTGCGACAGGTCGGGGCCGGTCTTCTGTTGCGCCGTCTGCTCGGCATAGGCAGCGCCCGATACGCAAAGAGCTCCCAGTAACAGCAATCCGCCCACGCGTCGCGCCGCGACCGCCCGTCCGCTTGCGCCTCGACCCACTTGCATTGCGATGTCCACCTTGGCTCCCTTTCTTAGATTTGATTGCAGACTGTGAAGACCGACCCGGCTTGCTCCGGGCTCGTTATATACATCGCAATATAACGGGATGCGCCGGCAGTGGCAATGCACTCGCCCGGGCGCCCGCTGGCCCCGCGATGGCTGCGCGTACCCGGGGGCGTCAGTAGATCAGCGCAAACTGCGAGGTCAGCACCCGCTCGTCCGGGCGATCACCGACCGGGGCGCCGCCCTCGAAGCGCGTCACCTCGTAGTCCAGCTGAATCTTGAAGTTACGGTTCAGATACCAGTTGACCCCAGTGCCCCAGGCGTAGGCTGCCACCGGCGCGCTGGTCGGATTGGCAAACGAATTGGCACCGCCGTCGAAAGCCGCACGGTCGAAGTGCAGTTCGTGGTATCGCGCCACCCATTCCCAGGCGCCCGGGCCTCCAGCGCCCAGCCCGAAATCATGCCGCGGCGTGGCGCGATCCAAGCCTTCATCCTCACCGGTCAGGAACACCGCCAGTTGCAGCTGCTCGGCTGTATCGTGCAGCGTCGCCTGGCGCACGCCGGCGGCGCTGACGGTGCGGGCCACCTGTTGATCTTCGCTGACATATTCTCCGAGCAGCCCGACCATGCGGTACGAGTAATAAAACTGCGGTATCAGCCGTCGCTCGAGGCCGTCGGCGATCGTGGCGTTGTTGGCCGCGACGCCGGTCGCGGTATTGGCTCGGTAGGAAAACATCGACTGCTGGCCGGTGGTCTTGTAGCTGGCGAGCAGACTGGTGGTGGTCGTGGCGGTAGCGACGCCCTTCCAGTTCACGTAGGTCGCAGCCACACCGAGCCCCAGTCCCTGCAGCGGGCCCCAGTTGGTGCGCAAGAATGGCTTGCTGTAGATCCGAGCATGCCAGGTGAACTTCCCGGTGGAGTTGGCATCGGGCACGCTGTTGCCATCGGTGCTGCCGCCATCGACGGCGCCGTCGAACTGGCCGACCGCGTAGTTGAGCAGGCCGCCGCCGAAGCTGCCACTCACCTGCGCACCCAGATCCCGATACGGCAGCAGGTCCGCGGTCAGCGACGGCTCGATGAATCGAGCGAACTGTTCCAACTGCAGGCGCTCGAGTCCGACCGGCACCTTGAATTTGCCAAACGTGAACACCAGCCATGGTTGCACCCGGGCATCGGCCCACGCATCCTGGATGATGGTCTTGCCCAGGCCAAAGTCGGGCATGAAGCGAAAATCAAAGATGCCACCCACGGTGCCTTCGAGCGTCGGGCGCAGCTTGCGAATCAACCAGGTGTCGGCCGTGGTTGGCGTGTGCGCGTCGGTGAAGTCGCGGTCATCGACCGACAGATTGCCGCGCAGGCGGATCTGGTTGTCGCCATCGGCAGTCTGCAGCGCGAACCCCTGGGGACCGAAGTTTGCCAGCAGCGGCGTGAACGAAGGCGTCGGCGTGGCGGCCAACGGGCCGGCGGTCGACGACACCGGTGGGGCGCTGGCGGCGGCGCGTTGGGCGGCTTCATCAGCCTCCAGGCGCTGTTCCAGCACCTGAATGCGCTCTTTCTCCTGCTGTAGCTCGCGCCGCAGCGCTGCGGTGTCCAAATCCTCGGAATCCGCCGCGTATGCGGCCGTCGACCACGGCAGTGCAACCGTCGCGGTCCACGACACTATCAGTCCCGCGCACGCACCGACGCGCGCGCCAACCATTGGCGTTCGACTCATGTACCACTCCCAGCCCGATATCCGGAGCACGGCGACGTCTGCCGTGCCTCGGTATGGTCCTGGGATGCGGTAACAATGTCGGTACCGCGCCGGTAACAAGCCGGTCAGCGCCGCGCGCTATCAGCTCTTCTTGGGCAGGTACAGGTCGGTCAATGTTCCATCGACCGCCTCGGCCGCGAACGCGACCGTCTCCGACAAGGTCGGATGTGCATGCACGGTCAGACCGATGTCGGCGGCGTCGGCGCCCATCTCAATCGCCAGCGCTACCTCGGCGATCAGCTCACCGGCATTGGTGCCGACGATGCCCGCGCCCAGCAGCCGATGCGTGGCCGGATCGAACAGCAGCTTGGTGAGGCCCTCGTCGCGCCCGATCGAGAGCGAGCGACCGCTGGCGGCCCACGGAAATACGCCCTTCTCGACCGCGATGTTCTGCGCCTTGGCGGCCGTCTCGGTCAGTCCGACCCAAGCGATCTCCGGGTCGGTGTATGCCACCGACGGGATCACGCGGGCATCAAACGAGCTCTTGTGACCGGCAGCCATTTCGGCCGCGACCTTGGCCTCGTGCGTTGCCTTGTGCGCCAGCATCGGTGGCCCGCGCACGTCGCCGATCGAGAAGATATGGCGCACGTTGGTGCGCATGCGCGCATCGCTGCCGATGTAGCCGCGATCATCCACCTGCACGCCGGCAGCCTCGGCGCCAAGCAGTTTGCCGTTGGGCGTGCGGCCGACCGCCACCAGCACGTGGTCATAGGTATTGCTGTTACTGGGGCCATCCTTGGTCGAAAAATTAACCTGCAGACCCGATTTGCCGGCCTTGACCGCCGTCACCTGCGTATTGAGCAGCAGCTCGGCATAACGGGCGCGGATGCGCTTCTCCAGCGGCCGGATCAGGTCCGGATCGCAGCCGGGCATCAGCTGCGAGGTCAGCTCGACCACGCTGACCTTGGCGCCCAGCGCGTCGTACACGCAAGCCATCTCTAGTCCGATGATGCCGCCGCCGATCACCAGCAGGCGGCCAGGGTTCTTCGGCAGCTCGAGCGCGCCGGTGGAGTCGATGATGCGCGGATCCTGCGGCAGAAACGGCAGCCGCATCGATTCGGAGCCGGCGGCGATGATGCAGTACTCAAACCGGATGCGTTCGCTGCTACCGTCGCGGCTGACCTCAAGCACGTGCGGGCTGAGGAATTTGCCGACGCCGCGCAGCACCTCTACCTTGCGCTGCTTCGCCAGCACGCCCAGGCCGCCGGTGAGCTTCTTCACTACCGATGCCTTCCAGGCGCGCAGCTTGTCGATATCGATGCGCGGCGCGCCAAAGTCGATGCCGTGCACCGCCATTGCGCGTGCATCCTCCATCACCTTGGCCGCGTGCAGCAGCGCCTTGGAAGGGATGCAACCGACGTTCAGGCACACACCGCCGAGGCTGTTGTCGCGTTCCACCAGCGTCACTTTCACGCCCAGGTCGGCGGCGCGAAACGCAGCGGTGTAGCCGCCGGGGCCGGAGCCCAGCACCAACAGGTGCGTGCTGCGGTCGGCCTTCGGCTCTTCGGCGGAGCCGGCGGTTTCGGTGCTCTTGGGCTTCTTTGCCTCGCCGGTGGATTTCGGCGACTTCCTTGCGCTGCGTGCGCTGGACCGAGCCTCTGCGCTGGGCGCTGCGGCGCCAGTGGCCGGCGCAGGCGCCGTTGCCGCTGCCGCCGGACCTGGCTGCGGCGCAGCGCTCGCTGTGGGGCCGGTCGACTCGCTCGCGGTTTCGGCCCACAGCAGCGGCGTCCCCTTGGAAACCGTGCTGCCCTTCTGTACCAACACTTCGAGCACGTTGCCGGCTACGGTCGAGGGCACATCCATCGTCGCCTTGTCAGTCTCGAGCGTGATCAGCGGAGTTTCCAGTTCGATGCGATCGCCCGGCTTGACCAGCACGTCGATGACGGGCACGTCCTTGAAATCCCCGAGATCGGGGCAGCTCACCTGGGTGCGGCTCACGGCACCGCCTCAGCCAGTGCGTGCCCGTCGGCCAGCAATTTGCACAGATGCGTGGTGAAGCGCGCCCCGTTGGCGCCGTCGATGACCCGATGATCGTACGACAGTGACAGTGGCAGCATGATGCGTGGTACGAACGAGCCGTTCTGGAACAGCGGCCGGATCGCGGTACGCGACACGCCCAGGATCGCAACCTCGGGTGCATTGATAATCGGCGTGAATGCCGTGCCACCGACACCGCCGAGACTGGAGATCGTGAAACTGCCGCCCTGCATCTCGGCGCCGGTGAGCTTGCCATTGCGCGCCTTGGCCGACAGATCGGCCAGCGCGCGCGCGATTTCGTAGATGTCTTTGCGGTCGGCGTCGCGGATCACCGGCACCAGCAGTCCGTTGGGCGTGTCGGCCGCGAAACCGATATGAATGTACTTCTTATAGACCAGATTCTCGCCGCTGGCATCGAGCGAGCTGTTGAATAGCGGATAGTGCTGCAGCGTTTTGACGCAAGCGCGCACCACGAACGCCAGCGTCGTGAGCTTGATGCCGCTGCTGCCGGCCTTGTCCTTCAAACTCTTGCGCAGTTCCTCGAGCTCGCTGATGTCGGCTTCGTCGAACTGAGTGACATGCGGCAGATTGACCCAGCTGGCGTGCAGTCGCGCACCCGAGATGCGCTGCACCCGCCCCAGGGGCCGTACCTCGACCGCTCCGTAATCGGCGAAGTCGGGCACCTTCACCCGCGGCAGGCCGCCGCCGGTGACGGCACTGGCCGCTGCGCTCGCGCCACCCGCCATGACGGATTTGACGAATGCCTTGACGTCGGCATCGGTGATGCGGCCCTTCAGTCCGCTGCCCTTGACCCTGCCTAAGTCCACGCCCAGCTCGCGCGCAAAGCGTCGCACCGATGGACCGGCGTGGGCGCTGGCGAAGCTGCGCTCATCGATCGGCGGCATCCGTCTCGGCGCCGGCGCCGCGGTAACTGGCGCTGGCGCGGCGCTCGCCGCCGCGGGCTCCGGGACCGGCGTCGCCCGCTTGGCCGCGGCCGGCGGCGAAGCGGTTGCGGTTGCGGGTTTGTCAGGACTTGCGGCGGCGCTGCCCTTGTCCTGGCTGCTCAGGCGCAGCGTCGCGATGCGCGTGCCGGTGGAAACGCGCCCGCCCTTGGCAACGTGCACGGCTTCGATGACCCCGACATCCGTGGACGGAACGTCCATGGTTGCCTTCTCGGTCTCGAGCGTCAGCAACGGCGAGTCAACCTGGACGCTGTCGCCCGGTTTCACCAGCACGTCGATGACGGCCACGTCCTTGAAATCGCCCAGATCGGGCACGACGATGTCTTTCGACGCCACGGCAGTCCCTCGACGGTCAGCTATTGAGAGGATCGGCCTTCTTCGGATCGATGCCCAGCCGCGAGATCGCCTCGACGACGACCTTGCGATCGATCCGGTTTGCATCGGCCAGCGACTTGAGAACCGCCAGCGCGATGAAGTTGCGATCGACTTCGAAGTGCTGCCGCAGCTCGGCGCGCGCATCGCTGCGCCCGAATCCGTCGGTGCCGAGCGTGACGTAGGGCTGACGCACCCAGGGCCGGATCTGATCCGGAACGTTGCGTACATAGTCGGTGGCCGCCACCAGCGGACCATCCAGATCGCCGAGCAACTTGCGAACGTACGGCACATGCGGCGTCTCGCCCGGATGCAACAGGTTCCAACGATCACAATCGAGCGCCTCACGGCGCAACTCGCTGAAGCTGGTGATCGAGAACACGTCTGCGGCGACGCTGAACTCCTTGTCGAGCAGCTCAGCCGCCGCCAGACACTCGCGCAGGATGGTGCCGCTGCCTAGCAAGGTCGTGCGAAGCTTGCCCGCACCCCGGCTCTTGAGCAGGTAGCCGCCCTTGATGATGCCCTCCTCCACGCCGGCCGGCAGCGCTGGCTGAGGGTAATTCTCGTTCATCACCGAGATGTAATAGAACACGTTTTCGTTCTGGACATACATGCGCTGCATGCCGCTCTGAATGATCACGGCGAGTTCATACGCATAGGTCGGATCGTAGGCGCGGCAGTTGGGAATGGTAGTGGCCACGAGCTGACTATGCCCGTCCTGGTGCTGCAGGCCCTCGCCGGCCAGCGTGGTGCGCCCGGCGGTTGCACCGACCAGGAAACCGCGCGCGCGCATATCGCCGGCCGCCCAGAGAAAGTCGCCGACGCGCTGGAAACCGAACATCGAGTAGTAGACGAAGAACGGCACCATCGCGATGCCGTGATTGGCATACGAGGTAGCCGCGGCGATCCATGAGCAGGTCGACCCGGCCTCGCTGATGCCCTCCTCGAGCATCTGTCCCTTGCGATCCTCGCGGTACGACATCAGCGTCTCGGCATCCACCGGCGTGTATAGCTGCCCGACGGCGGAATAGATGCCGATCTGACGGAACAGCCCCTCCATGCCGAAGGTGCGCGCTTCGTCCGGCACGATCGGGACGATGTGCTTGCCGATGGCCTTGTCCTTGAGCAGCACCGTGAGGATGCGAACGAACGCCATGGTGCTGGAGATCTCACGTTCCGCGGTGCCGTCCAGTATCGACCGGAATGCCTCCAGCGGTGGCACCGTCAGCGCTGCGGCCGTGGTCCGGCGTACCGGCAGGTAGCCGCCGAGCTGGCGCCGGTGCGTCTGCAGGTAGCGCATCTCGTCGCTGTCGGCGTCGGGCTTGCGGAACGGCAGCTCGGTCAGATCCTGGTCCGAGACCGGGATGTTGAAGCGGTCGCGCAATTCGCGCACCGCCTCGATGTCGAGCTTCTTCTGCTGGTGCGCCACCATCTGGCCTTCGGCGATCTTGCCAAGACCGAAACCCTTCACCGTCTTGGCCAGAATCACGGTCGGCTTGCCCTGGATGTTGATCGCGGCCTGGTACGCGGCGTACACCTTGAGCGCGTCGTGACCGCCGCGATTGAGTCGCCAGATGTCCTCGTCGGACATGTTGGCCACCATCTCCTTGAGCGCGGGATCCTTGCCGAAAAAATGTTCGCGGGTATAGGCGCCGCCCTTGGCCTTGAAATTCTGGTACTCGCCGTCGACGCAATCCTCCATCACCCGTTGCAGGATGCCGCGGGTATCGCGCGCCAGCAGCGGATCCCAGCGCGAGCCCCAGATCACCTTGATGACGTTCCAGCCAGCCCCGAGAAACGCGGCCTCCAGCTCCTGGATGATTTTGCCGTTACCGCGCACCGGGCCATCCAGTCGCTGCAAATTGCAGTTGACCACAAAGATCAGGTTGTCCAGGCCCTCGCGCACCGGCATGGTCAGCGCGCCCATCGATTCCGGCTCGTCCATCTCGCCGTCGCCGCAGAACGCCCAGACCTTGCGATCCGACGGCGCGACTAATCCACGATTCTCCAAATAGCGGATAAAACGAGCCTGGTAGATCGCCATCAGCGGTCCGAGCCCCATCGACACGGTAGGAAATTGCCAGAACTCGGGCATCAGCCACGGGTGCGGATAAGAACTCAATCCGCCGCCGCCGACTTCCTGGCGAAAATGCCGCAACTGCGCTTCGGTCAGCCGGCCCTCGAGATAAGCGCGCGCGTAGATGCCCGGTGAGGAGTGTCCCTGGATATAGACCAAGTCGCCGGGATGCTGATCGCTGGGGGCGCGCCAGAAATGATTGAAACCCACCTCGTACAGCGTCGCCGACGAGGCATAGCTGGCAAGATGCCCGCCGTACTCTGAGGATTTGCGGTTGGCGAGTACCACCATCACCATCGCGTTCCAGCGGATGAAGGCCTCGATGCGCCGCTCGAGCGCCCGGTCACCCGGATATTCCGGCTGATGGCCGACCGACACGGTGTTGACATAGGCGGTGTTGGCCCGATACGGCAGGTAGGCGCCGGAGCGGCGTGCGCGATCAATCAGCCGCTCTATTAAATAGTGCGCCCGTTCCGGGCCTTCCGCCCGCAGCACCGAATCGATCGACTCCAGCCACTCCCGCGTTTCCTGCGGGTCCAGGTCCTGCGAAGACGGGGTCACGTCGTTCATGGATATAATTCTAGTGCCTAAGCTCCATGACCGGGGGAAAAAGCGTCCCGCGACGCTGTGTTACGATCACGCGGGCACATCGGCCCAAGTCTTGGGCGGCCGGCATGATCCGAGTTTTGATTCACATGGTCAAGCAACTATGACGCTGCCCGACACCTCGGTGTCAGCGTTGCGGCGACGCCGGGCGCTGCCCAGCACGCGCAGCGCCGCTGCACTCGATGCCATCGTCGTGCTGACAGCTCCCAATGACGTCGCCTGGCTGCGGCGCCTGCCCGAATCGGATCGCTGGCTGGGCTTGCATGCGCGCGAAAAAGCCAGGGCACTCACTGCGCGCAGCAGCACGCTCGGCAACGCCCGTCAGACGTTCGTGCAGCTCGGCTATGCGAAATCGGGCGCATCGACCTTCGAGCGTTTGACGCTAGCGGGCAAGCTGATGCGCGAGCTCGCGCACCGCAAGCCGGGAACCATCGGCATCGTGGTCAGCCCGGCGCTGAGCGACTCGGCCCAGTGGTACGAGGCCTTGCTGACGGCTGCCTGGACCGAGAGCTTTGCAATGCCAGCATTTCGCAGCGGTCGCGCCGAGCGCTGGCGGCTGCGCGCAGTGGAGCTGTATGGGGCGCCGAGCCTCGAGCTGGCGAAGATCGAGGCCAGCGCCCGCGCCGGCAATCTGGTACGCACGCTGACCGCGATGCCCCCGAACAAGCTCGATGCCGGCACCTACCGACGATTACTCGCGCAGCTGGCGCGCCGCCATCACCTGAGCTTTCGCTGGTACACGCAGGCGCAGCTGCAGCGCCTGGGCGCCGGGGCGTTTCTGGCCGTGGCGCGCGGCAATGCCGCGCGCGCCGCCGGCATCGCCCGCCTGCGCTGGAGCGGACGCGCGCGTCGCGGCCGCAGGCGTGGCGGTCCGGATGTGGCTCTGGTTGGCAAGGGCATCCTGTTCGACACTGGCGGAGTCAATCTCAAGCCGCATCGTGCGATGTTCGACATGCATACCGACATGTCCGGCAGCGCGGTCGCGATCGCAACGCTGGTGGCATTGGCGCAGCTGCGCTCGGAGCTGACCGTCGAAGCCTGGCTGGCAATCAGCGAGAACAATATCGGCCCGACCGCATACCGGCCCCAGGAAGTCGTGCGCGCGAGCAACGGCACGACCATTCAGGTCATTCACAGCGACGCCGAGGGCCGCATGGTGCTGGCCGATACGCTGTCGCTGGCAGCACGCACCCGGCCGCGGCTCACAATCGACTTCGCCACGCTCACCGGCGCCTGCGTATACGCGCTGACCGAGCGCTATAGCGGCGTGTTCACTAATTCCGCAGTGCTGGCGCCGCTGCTGCAGGCCGCCGGCGCCGCCAGTGGCGAGCGGGTGTGGAATTTTCCGCTCGACCCGGACTTCGATGCCGACATCGAGAGCGCTGTTGCCGATGTCATGCAATGCACGCTCGATGGCAAGGGCGATCATATCCACGCGGCCCGCTTCCTCAAGCGCTTCATCGGCGATGACAACCCGTGGGTGCACGTGGACCTGTCATCTGCCACCCGTCGTGGTGGACTGGCGCATGTCGGCACCGAGGTCACCGGCTTCGGCGTGCGTTTTGCGCTCGAACTGCTGCTGAACCAGAAGCCGCTCGAGCGACTGCGAGCGACGCGACGCGCCGCTACCGCGACGGCATGAGCGAGCTGCTGCGACTGCGGCGGCCGGATGACTGGCACCTGCATCTGCGCGACGGGCCAGCCCTGCGTGCGGTGCTGCCCTTCAGCGCCGCGCGCTTTGCCCGCGCCATTGTGATGCCGAATCTCACCCCGCCCATCACGACCACGGAGCTGGCGCTGGCCTATCGTCAGCGCATCATGGCCACGCTGCCCGCCGGCGCCCGCTTCCAGCCATTGATGACCCTGTATTTGACCGACCGCACCAGCGCGGAAGAAATTGAACGCGCCCACGCCAGCGGCGCGGTGTACGGCTGCAAATTCTACCCGGCCGGCGCCACCACGCACTCGGATGCGGGCGTCAGCGACGTTGGCCGGCTCGAACCGGCACTGGCGGCGATGTCACGACTCGACCTGCCGCTGCTGGTGCACGGCGAGGTCACCGATGCCGGCGTCGATGTGTTCGACCGCGAAGCGCGCTTCATCGAAGGCACGCTGGCACCATTGAGCGAACGCTGGCCGGCGCTGCGGATCGTAGTCGAGCATGTCAGTTCGAGCGTCGGCGTGGATTTCGTCCGCGGCGCGCGCCGCGGGATCGCCGCCACGGTCACGCCGCAGCATTTGATGTTCAATCGCAACGCGCTGTTGGCGGGCGGTCTGCGCCCGCATCTGTATTGCGCGCCGGTGCTCAAGAGCGAGCCTGACCGGCGCCGCCTGCTCGAGGCCGTCGCCGCTGGCGATGCGCGCTTCTTTCTCGGTACCGATAGCGCCCCGCACGCGCGCCAGGCCAAGGAAGCGGCCTGCGGATGCGCTGGCGTGTTCTCGGCCCACGCGGCAATCGAGCTGTATGCCGAAGTGTTCGAAGCCGAAGGCATCCTGCCGCGTCTGCCGGCCTTCGCCTCCGAGTTTGGCGCCGATTTCTATCGTCTGCCGCGCAATCCGGAGCAGATCGCGCTGCGACGCGAACCGTGGACGGTGCCGGACAGCTACGCGTTCGGCGACGATCAGCTGGTGCCGCTGCGCGCCGGCACGCGGCTCGCGTGGCGCCTGGAGGCGGAAGGCGCATGAGCGAGAAGCCACCGCCGGAGATTGCCACGGTGGTCACGACCGAGGTCAGCGTCAGCGAGATCAAAGTGAGCCTGGAGGCCGCCCCGACCGTTGCGGCGCCGGCTGCGGCGCCACCGGCACTCATGGTGCGGCGATTCCGCGGCTTTCTGCCGGTGGTGATCGATGTCGAGACCGGCGGCTTTCAACCAACCACCGATGCGCTGCTGCAGATCGCCGCGATACCGATCGACATCGATGCCGATGGCCGCCTGCATCGCGGCGACACTCACTCCTACCACGTGCGCCCATTCCAGAATGCGCGCATGGATCCGGCATCCTTGCAGGTGAATCGCATCGACCCGTGGCATCCGCTGCGGCCCGCGATCGACGAGAGCGATGCGCTGCAACGGATATTCCGCGTCGTGCGCACCGCCATCCGCGCCCACGGGTGTCGGCGTGCGGTGCTGGTCGGACACAACGCGGCCTTCGATCTGGCATTTCTGAACGCCGCGATTGCTCGCATAGGGATCAAGCGCAATCCGTTTCACCCGTTCTCGTGTTTTGATACCGCCACACTGGCCGGCGCGGCACTCGGGCAGACGGTCCTGGCCAAGGCCGCGGCAGTCGCGGGCCTGGACTGGGACAAATCGCAGGCGCACTCAGCCAGCTATGACGCCGAGCGCACTGCCGACCTGTTCTGCGTGATCTGCAATGAGCTCGCCGACAGCTATGCGCGCGCCGAACAGCGTGCGCGTCGTCTGGGCTGGCAGGAACTGACCGCCGTCGCGCCAGAGCCCGATCTGGATGCCGAAGGCGATCCCGCTGGGGCCGCGGACCGCCCGCTCGATTAGTCCGAGTCGATCAGGCCGGGACGGCGGCCACCGCGCCGGCCGATTGCAGCAGCTGCTTGAGCTCGCCGGTGCGATACATTTCCAGGGCTATGTCGCAGCCGCCGACCAGCTCACTATTAATATAGAGCTGCGGGTAGGTCGGCCAGTTCGAATGACGCTTCAGCGCCTCACGCAGCTCCGGATCGTCAAAGATGTTGACGTGATGGAAGCTGGCTCCCAGGTTGCGCAATGCGGCGACCGCCTGAGCGGAAAATCCGCATTGCGGAAAGTCGGGATTGCCCTTCATGAACAGCACCACCGGGGCGGTGCTGAGCTCCTTGCGGATCCGGTCATTCACATCCATCGGATTTCACCTGCAGCGACGTATGCGTTGAATTATGGGGGGCGCTGGCCTATTCTTCAAACCGCCTTTTTGAAGCGACCATCAAGCAGAACAACAACTTAAGCGAGGGCGACATGAACCCACTGAATTCCGTACGTGGTTCCATCACCACCGGCGTCATCCTGGCTCTGATCGTCAGCGTGGCCATTCCGCCGACCGGCTTCGCGGAATTGGGTCTGGCGGTGTGGATCCATATCCTCGCCGGCGTGATGTGGATCGGGCTGCTCTACTACTTCAACGTGGTGCAGACCCCCGGCATGGCAGTGGCCGCGGCCGACAAGGGCGGCCCGGGCGGCGCCGGCATCAGCAAGTACATCGCGCCGCGTGCGTTGTGGTGGTTCCGCTGGGCGGCGGTGGTCACCTGGCTGTCGGGTATCTGGTACCTGGCGCGTGCCAACAATCTGGTCAACGCCATGACGCTCGGACATGGCGGCCAGGACTATTACGGCCTGGTGATCGGCATCGGCGGCTGGCTCGGGACCATCATGGCGTTCAACGTCTGGGTCTTCATCTGGCCAAATCAGAAGAAGATCCTCGGCATCGTCCCGGCCACCGACGAGGAGAAGGCCAAGGCGCGCAAGGTCGCGGCGCTGGCATCGCGCACGAATTTCGTGCTGTCGATCCCGCTGCTGCTGTGCATGGGCGCTTCGAACCACCCGCTGCCGTTCTAAGGCGCTTTGCAACCGCCGCCGCCCGCCGACCTGCCCGAGCAGGTGTCTCGCGCTTTGCGCGAGGACGTCGGCGGCGGCGACGTGACAGCCGCGCTGATTCCGGCCGCGCAGACTGCGCATGCGCAGGTGCTGTGCCGCGAGCCGGCGATCATCTGCGGGGCGCCATGGTTCGACGAGACCTTTCGGCAACTCGATGGCGCCATACGCGTTGACTGGCGAGTCGCCGAGGGCGCGCGCGCGGATTCCGGATCAGTGCTGTGCGAGCTCTATGGGCCAGCGCGCGCGATCCTGACCGGTGAGCGCACGGCGCTGAATTTCCTGCAGCTGCTGTCGGCCACCGCGACCGTTACCCAGAGTTTTGTGACGGCGGTGCGGGGCACGCACTGCCACATCCTCGACACCCGCAAGACCATTCCCGGCCTGCGCACGGCGCAGAAATACGCCGTGCGCTGCGGCGGTGGCGACAATCACCGCCTCGGGCTGTACGACCAGGTGCTGATTAAAGAGAACCACATCGCCGCCGCCGGCTCGATTGCGGCGGCGGTGGCGGCCGCGCGTCGCCAGGCGCCCAAGCTGCGGGTCGAAGTGGAGGTGGAAAATCTGCCGCAACTCGGTCAGGCGCTGGATGCGCAGGCCGACCTGATCTTGCTCGACAACTTCGACCTGGAGGGCACGCGCCTGGCAGTGCAGCTCAATCGCAGCCATGCCCACCCGGCGCGCCTGGAGAGCTCCGGTGGCGTGTCGCGCGAGGCGATCGCCGCCCTGGCCGCGACCGGCGTGGATTACATCTCGGTCGGTGCGCTCACCAAGAACATCGACGCCATCGATCTGTCGATGCGCTTCGAGCTGCCGGGCGGCTGAAGCATCGACTCGCCGCCGATCGGCGCGTTATATTCCAAGTTATATGACGCCAGGCGGCCGCATCCATCACCGTTCAGCCATCGGCTGGGTGCTTGCCGTGGCGCTGGCAGCCAGCCAGAGCGCGAGCCCGGCCGACGCTGACCCCTGTACCGGCTTCTCCTGGGATATGACGCGTGTGCGCACGCTGTTCGCTTCTGCGCCGCAGAGCCTGCAGGCCGGCCGCGATGCACAGCAGGCGCCGCCGCTGAGCATCGCCCGGCTGTATGAGCTGCAGCTGGCGCCACAGACGCAGACGCATCCGGCGCTGCCGCCGGGCAAGCATTCCGACGATCAGCACAGCTTTGCCGGATTGGCGCGGCTGCAACTGGAGCACGCTGGCAACTACCGCATCTCACTCGATCGGCCGGGCTGGATCGACGTTGTGGCCGGCTCGGCAGCGATCGATTCGAGCGGCTTTCAGGGTCGACCCGGATGCTCGGCGCCGCACAAATCGGTGCAGTTCGCGCTGCCGGCGCACCAGGCCCTGTTACTGCAGTTCAGCGCCGTGTCCGACTCGCAGCTGCGCGTGACCATCACCCCGGCGGAGTAGAAAGCCAGCTATGTCACGGACCCGAACCGGCATCGCAGTGCATGGCGGTCTGTGGCTGGACCGCAAGGGCGAGAAGTTCGCCGGCCCAGTCCGCATCGCCCTGCTCGAGGGTATCGATCGCACCGGCTCGATCGTGCGAGCCGCCAAGGACGTCGGCATCAGCTACAAGGCGGCCTGGGACGCAGTCGATGCGATGAATAATGTCGCCGATCGGCCGTTGTTGATCAGGGCGAGCGGCGGTTCGCACGGCGGCGGCAGCCGTCTGACCGAGCATGGCCGCGAGCTGGTGCGCCTGTACCGCATGCTTGAGGCTGGCCACCAGCATCTGTTGCAGCAGATGCAGGCCAACGTGAACGATGTCGACAAACTCACCGCGCTGATGAGAGCCATCACCATGAGAACCAGTGCGCGCAATCAATTTCGTGGGGTCGTGAAGGCGGTCCGCAAGGGCGCCGTCAACGCCGACGTGGTGCTGGACTTGGGTGAGGGGCTGGAGATTTTCGCCAACATCACCAACGAGTCGGTGGAGGAACTGCAACTCAAGCCCGGACGCAACGCCGTGGCGTTAATCAAGGCCAGTTTCATCCTGCTGTCGCCCGAGCCCGGAGTACGCATCAGCGCGCGTAATCAGCTGCGCGGCACCGTGACCAAGCTCATTCCAGGCGCCGTCAACGCCGAGGTCAAGATCCGCCTGCCGGGCGAGCGTGTCCTGACCGCCATCGTGACACTCGAAGCACTCAAGGATATGGCGCTGGTCGAGGGCGCCGAGTGCAGCGCGCTTATCAAGGCATCGCACGTCCTCATCGCGGTCAACGACTGACCGATTCGGAGTCAATACATGTCATTGCTGTCCCGAATGCTCCCTGCACTGTGGCTGCTGACCGCTACTGCGGCGCAGTGCGACGACCTCAACATTGCCGTCGCGGCAAATTTCTACGGCACGCTGCAGAAAATGGCCCCCATGTTCGAGCAAGCCAGCGGCGATCATCTGCTGCTGAGTTCCGGATCGTCCGGGCAGTTCTACACGCAGATCCACGAAAGTGCGCCGTTCGACGTGTTCCTGTCGGCAGATGCCGACCGGCCGAAGCAGCTTGAAAGCGACAAGCTGGCAGTGGCCGGCAGCCGCTTCACTTACGCGATCGGCACGCTGGTGCTGTGGAGCCCCAAAGACGGGGTCGTCGACCACGATGGCAAGGTGCTGAAGGCCGGCCGCTTTCACATGCTCGGCATTGCGGAGCCGCGTACCGCCCCCTATGGGGCGGCCGCACAGCAGGTGCTGACCGCACTCGGCCTATGGGATCGGCTCAACGCCGACAAGAAGCTCGCCGTGGGCGAGAACATCAATCAAGCCTGGCAGTTTGCTGCAACCGGCAACGTCGACATGGCGTTCGTCGCGCTATCGCAGGTGAGCAAGGACGGCTCGATCGCTGGCTCTTACTGGCTGCCGGCGCAGTCGCTGTACGCACCGATCGAGCAGGATGCCGTCATCCTGGAGCACAGTGCGCACCAGAAGGCGGCCGCAGCATTCCTCAAATGGCTGCGACAGGACCCGCAAGCCATCGCTACGATCAAGGCCGCCGGGTACCATGTGCGGGAATGATCGGGAGCCTCTACTCTTCCGATGACCTAGTCGCGTTGTGGATCTCGCTCAGACTCGCGACCCTGACGGTATTACTGTTGCTGCTGCTGTGTACGCCGCTCGCATGGTGGTTGGCGACTACGCGCTCGCGCCTGCGTGTGATCGGCGAAGCCACCGCCGCGCTGCCGCTGGTGCTGCCGCCCACCGTACTCGGCTTCTACCTATTGTTGTTTCTCGGACCGAACGGCTGGGGCGGCGCTCTGATGCACGCGCTGGGACTGCGGCCCCTGAGCTTCAGCTTCGGCGGGCTGCTATTCGGCTCGGTGCTGTACTCGATGCCGTTCATGATGCAGCCGCTGCAAAACTCCTTTCAGTCGGTCGGCGTCCGGATGCTGGAGATCGCCGCCACGCTGCGGGCCACGCCGCTGGACCGGTTCTTCAGCGTTGCCGTACCCCTGGCGCGCCGCGGCTTCATCACCGGCGCGGCGCTGACCTTCGCACACACGCTGGGCGAATTCGGCGTCGTGCTGATGCTGGGCGGAAACATACCCGGACGCACCCAGACCGCCTCGATCGCGATCTTTAACCACGTCGAGACGTTCGACTACGCCGGTGCGCAGCGCCTGTCGCTTACGCTGCTGCTGACGTGCTTCGCACTGTTGCTGCTGGTGTACGCCACCAACCGGCGTACCCCTGACCCCACGGCTGCGCAGGTGTGAGTCTGCAGTTCGACATCGACTGGACGCGCTCGGGTTTCCGCTTGCAGGTGGCCTGCGAATTCCCCAGTCACGGCGTCACTGCCCTTTTCGGCCGCTCGGGGGCCGGCAAGACCACGATCCTGCGCTGCATCGCCGGCTTGGAGCCGCTCGCCCGTGCCCGGGTACGCTTCAACGATCAGCTCTGGCAGGACGAGCGGCAATTCGTTCCGGTGTATCGGCGACCGGTGGGGATGGTGTTCCAGGAAGCCGATCTCTTCCCGCACCTAAATGTGCGCGCCAATCTTCAGTATGGCCTGCATCGTGTTCCAGCCGCGCAGCGTCGCATCAGCTTCGAACAGGCGGTCGAGTACATGGGCCTGCAGCAACTGCTCGAGCACCGCGCCGGTCAGCTCTCCGGTGGTCAGCGCCAGCGGGTGGCGATTGCACGCGCATTGTTGGCCAGCCCCGAATTGCTGCTGCTGGATGAGCCGTTGTCGAACCTGGACCTGGAGAGCCGCGGCGACATTCTGCCGCACCTGGAGCGCTTGCACGCCGAGCTGTCGATTCCGATGGTGTACGTGAGCCATGAGATCGGCGAGCTCATGCGAATAGCTGATCATCTGGCACTGCTCGAGTCCGGAACGGTGCGCGCGATAGGTCCGATCGCGGAGCTGCTGACACGCCCCGACCTGCCGCTGGCGCATCTTGACTCGGCCGGCAGCATTTTCGCAGGCGTTATTGCCGAGCACGACGCTCAATATCATCTGAGCTACCTCGACATACCCGGCGGGCGAGTGGCGATCTCGCGCCAGCTCGGCGAAGTCGGCCAGCCGGTGCGCGTGCGCATCGACGCGCGCGATGTCAGTGTGGCACTGAAGCCGCCGGAGCTCAGCAGCATCACCAACGTGCTGGCTGGTACGGTGCTCGATGTCACAGCGGATCGCGATCCGGCCCAGTGCCTGGTACGCATCGCGGTCGGCGGGCGGCCGCTGCTGGCGCGCATCACACAACGCTCAGCATCGCAGCTGTCGCTCGCGCCGGGGCTGGCGCTCTACGCCCAGGTCAAAAGCGTGGCGCTGATGGACTGACGAATTGCCTATTCGGCGGCGGCATGCGCCGCGCCACCGCGCGGCCGGCGCGTCAGCCACACCAGTACCAACGGCGCCAGCGTCAGCCAGCCCGAGATCCAGAAATAATCCAGCGACGACAGCAGATAGGCCTGGTGCACGAGCTGTTGCGTCAACAGTCCGAGCGCAGAACCGGTATTGTCCACCCCGAGGGTGTGCAGATGTCCGAGCGCATCCTGCAGGTTGGCGCTGTAGGCGCTGGAAGCCTCGGCCAGGTGGGTCTGATGCAGTGCTTCGCGCCGGTCCCAGAACGTGGTGGTGATCGAGGTCGCAAATGCGCCGGCAACAATGCGCAGGAAGTTCGACACCCCGGAGGCCGCTGGCACGCGCTCGGGCGGCTGGCCATCCAGCAGGATCGATACCATCGCCACGAAGAATGCGCCCATGCCAACGCCCATGACCAGTTGCGGCAGGATGAAGTCGATGACGCTGGCATCGGCGGTCAAACCGGCGCGCATGAAAAAAGACACCGCGTAGGCAACGAAACCGAGGCTGCCGAGCCAGCGGGCGTCGACCTTGCCGATCAGCCGCCCGACGATCGGCGCCACCAGCACCGACACCACCCCGGACGGGGCCGACACCAGGCCGGCCCAGGTGGCGGTGTAGCCAAGCTGTGTCTGCAGCCACAATGGCAAAATCACAATGTTGCCGAAGAACACGGCGTAGCCAAGGCAGAACGCGATGGTGCCGAGCGAGAAATTACGCCCGGCAAACAGCGACACGTCGACGATCGGATAGCGCTCGGTCCACTCCCAGATGATCCAGGCGATAAACGACAGCAGCGCGATCACCGCCAGGGCAACGATCGCGCCGGAGGAGAACCAGTCCAGATCCTTGCCCTCATCCAGCATGACCTGCAGCGCCCCGACCCACAGCATCAGCAGGCCCAGACCCACGGTGTCGATGGGCAGCCGTCGCGTCGGCGTGTCGTGCGGCGCCAGATTGTGCCAGCAGATCAGGCCCGAGAGGATTCCGATCGGCACGTTGATGTAGAAGATCCACGGCCAGGTCCAGTTGTCGGAGATATATCCGCCCAGCACCGGCCCGAGCACCGGCGCGACCAAAGTAGTGATCGACCAGATTGCAAGCGCGGTACCGGCGCGCTCCGGCGGAAACAGCCGCAGCAGCAATGCCTGCGATCCCGGGATCATCGGGCCCGAAACTGCGCCCTGAATCACGCGGAATACCACTAGCGACGGCAGGCTCCAGGCAACGCCGCACAAAAAAGACGCCGCCGTGAATGCCAGTACCGACAGCACGTAGGTGCGAACCACACCGTAACGCTGCATCAGCCAACCGGTGAGTGGTACTGAGATGCCATTGCTGACCGCGAACGAGGTAATCACCCAGGTGCCCTGGTCGGCCGACACGCCCAGATTGCCGGCGATGGTGGGAATCGCGACATTGGCGATGCTGGTATCGAGGACCTGCATGAAGGTGCCGAGCGCCAGCGCCAGCGACACCAGTGCCCGCGCGGAGCCGCTCAGCGGCACCGCGCTCGCGCCCGCATTCATCTGGAGCTGTCCGCGCGCGCCATCGACACAGCCGCCCGGGTACCAGCATTGGCGGCGACGATGCGGTCGATGATCTGCTGCACCAGCGGGTCATCGGCGGCGCTGGCTTGGGTAGGCTGCGGCACGTTGCGTACCTGCGCCGACATCACCGGACCGGAGGTATCGTGTTCGTCCACCCTCGCCACCATCGAGAGTCCGACGCGCAGCGGATGGTTCTTGAGTTCCTGCGGATCGAGCGTGATGCGCACCGGCATGCGCTGTACGATCTTGATCCAGTTACCGGAGGCATTTTGCGCCGGCAGCAGCGCGAACGCGCTGCCACTGCCGGCCGACAAGCCGGCCAGGCGTCCGTGGTATTTGACCCGACCGCCGTACAGGTCGGCCGTCAGCGTGACCGGCTGACCGACGCGCATATTGCGCAGCTGCACTTCCTTGAAGTTGGCATCGACCCAGACATCATCAAGCGGCACGATCGCCATCAGTGGCGCGCCGGCCGCGACGCGCTGGCCGACCTCGACCGAGCGCTTGGCCACGACTCCGGCCACCGGCGCGCGCAGCTCGGTTCGATGCAGTGACAGCGCGGCGTTGCGCACCGCCGCCTCCGCGTCCAGCACCTGTGGATGCGTCTCGATGGTGGTGCCCTGAATCTGCGCCTCGGTTGCGTTGAGCTGCTCGCGCGCGCCGTCCAGGGCGGCGCGCGCCACCGCAACCGCGTCGCGCGAGTGCGATAACTCCTCGCCCGAGACCGCGCCGTCGGACAGCAGTCCTTCGCGACGCTTGAGATCGTCCTGTGCGCGCTGCAGATCGGTCGCACGCTGCGCGATCTGGGAGCGCAGCTGATCGCGCTGCGCGAACAGGCCGCGCACGCTGCGCACCGCCCGGGCCAACTCAGCCTCGGCAGCGTTGATCGCCACGCCCGCATCAGCCGCATCGAGCCTCGCCAGCACCTGGCCGCGCTGCACGCTCTGCGTGTCATCGACCTCGACCGCGATCACGGTGCCGGCGATCTCGCTGGTGACCTGGATCAGATCGCTACTGATATAGGCGTCGTCGGTGCTCTGGTAGTAGCGGCCGACGAGCAGCTCGTATGCCAACCATGACAGACCGGCCAGTACCGCGACCACCGCCAAGATCAGCAGCGCGCGTTTGCGCAGCCGGCTGTTGCTGGGGGTGGCTGGGCTTGCAGGAGCGGGAGTACTACTCATCAGGATTCTCCGAAACTGCCGCCGACCGCCAGCAGCAACGTGACGCGCGCCACCGCCAGCGAAGCGTTCAGATCGACGCTTTGGCGGCGCTCGCTGAGAACTTCGGTCTCGGCGTTCAAGACTGTGAGGTAACCGGCCAGCCCGGCGCGGTAACGCTCCTCGGCAAGCCGATAGGCTTCTTCGGCCGCCTGCAGCGATTGGGCCTGCTGCTCCAGTTCCTGGCGCAATGACTGGATCAGGCTAAGCTGGTCGGCGGCCTGATGGATCGCCCGCACGACGGTATCGTCGTAGCTGGCGACCGCCTGTTCGAGCACGGCCTGGCTGCCTTGATACTGGGCACGCAGCCGGCCGCCGTCGAACAATGGCAGGCTGACAGCCGGGCCAGCGCCGTAGCCAAACGACTGGGCGGAAATCAGATCACGCAGACTGAATGAGGCGAAGCCGGCCAGCGCAGTCAGACTGATGTCAGGATAGAACGCCGCCCGGGCCGCCCGCTGCTGCGCATCGGCGGCGTGCACCCGTTCATGCGCTGCGATCACGTCGGGGCGGCGCGCCAGCAGATTGACTGGCAGCTCAGCCGGCAACGGCAACGCCGCCTGAAGTTTCAGCTGCGGCCGGCTGATCGTGCCGTAGCCGTCGGCACCGTGACCGCTGAGCGCCGCGATTTGGTGTGTGGCCAGGGCCTGGGCCGACTGCGCCTGCAGCAGCGCGACGCGCGCCTGCGGCAGCGCGCCTTCGGCTTCGCGCAGCTCCACCCGCGTATCCAGTCCGGCAGCGACGCGCTCGCGCGTGATGTCCAGAATGTTGGCACGCTGCGCCTCGGTGCGTGCGGCAATGTCGGCCAGCGCGTAACTGCGATACAGGTCGATATACGACTGCACCAGGGCGCCGGTCAGCAGCAGCCGGGCGTTGTCGATGTCTAGGGCGGCGGCGCTCGCCAGCGCACCGCTCTGGCGCACAGTGTCGGCGTGCTCGCCCCACAGATCCAGGTCCCAGCTCAGCACCGCACCCAGATCGCCCAGCCAAACGGTCTGGCCGCCGCCGATCGCAGCCGGGAACCCTTCCGGAATTTTCACGCGCTTCTCGGCGCCGCTGAGCTTGATGTCGGGCCGCTGCGTAGCGCGCGCACCCAAGAGCTGCGCCTGCGCCTGGCGCAGGCGCGCCTGGGCCTCCGCCAGCCCCGGGTTGTCGCGCAGTGCCTGGCCGATCAGCGCGTCGAGCTGGGCGTCGTCGAACAACTCCCACCACTGCGGCGACGCCGGCGCGACCTGCGCGCCGCTCAATCCGAGCGATGAGTCCGCCAGCGGCTCGGGTCGCGGCTGCGGCTTGGGTGGCGTGGCGCAGGCAGTCAGCAGCACTGCCATCGCCGCCGCCGGCCAGCGCGCCATCGCGAAGCTCACGCAGCTTCTCCGGATTCGCCGGCGGCGGTCAGGCTGCCGATCAGCTTGTTCAGCAGGCGATTGAGCTCGCCCGCCTCGGCACGCGAGAACTCGCGCATTGCAAAGTTAAGCTTGTCGACCACGGCCGGAATGGTCGAGGCGACCGTCGCCGAGCCGACATCGGTCAGGCGCAGCTGCACGGCGCGCCGGTCCTCGCGGCTGCGCTCGCGGCTTAGCAGGCCGCGACCCTCGAGCTGATCGATCACGCGGGTGAGCGCGCCGCTGTCATGCCGCAGCTGCGAGCACAGCGTGGTGGCATTGAGCGCCAGCCCATCGCGCAGATGCATCAGTACCACCCACTGGGTGAAGGTCAGCTCGTTGTCGGCCACCACCGCCTCCAGGTGGTCGATCACCAGCGAGTGCGCGCGCTTGAGCAGGTAGCCGATGCTGCTGCTGGCGTTATAAGCCTCGGTTCGATAGTGCTGCATGAGAACTTACTGCCTTCACAGTTTCTGTCTAGGCAGACATTTGACGGCAACGACCGCCGGGCGTCAAGTTCGAGCTGGCGCCCATCAGCCAATCGGGAGCTTATTCAACAACCTAAAAGCTATTGCTCTGGTCGCATCTGCGGGAACAGCAGCACGTCACGGATGGAAGCCGAGTCCGTAAAGAACATCACCAGCCGGTCGACCCCGATCCCCAACCCTGCCGTCGGCGGCATGCCGTACTCGAGCGCACGGATGTAGTCGGCGTCAAAGTGCATGGCCTCATCATCGCCGGACTCCTTGCGTGCCGCCTGCGCGCGAAAGCGTGCTGCCTGGTCCTCCGGATCGTTGAGCTCGGAGAAGCCGTTCGCGAGCTCGCGCCCTGACAGGAAGAACTCGAAGCGATCGGTCAGAAACGGATCGGCATCATTGGCGCGTGACAACGGCGACACCTCGGCCGGATAGGCGTGCACGAAGGTCGGTTCGATCAGTGTGTGCTCGGCGGTCTTCTCGAAGATCTCGATCTGCAGCTTGCCGGCGCCGTCGTGCTCGCGATAGGGAATCTCGAGCCGCTCGCAGGCGGCGCGCAGATACGGCACGTCGCGCAAGTGCGGTCGCTCGAGCACCGAGTTGTGCTCCAGGATCGCCTCCTCCACCGTCAGGCGGCGAAACGGCTTGGCCAGATCGTACTGGCGTCCCTGGTAGCTGACGCGGCGCGAACCGATAAGCGAATCGGCCAGCCCGTGCATCAGCCGCTCGACCAGCTCCATCAGCTCGTGATAGTCGGTGTAGGCCCAGTACAGCTCCAGCATCGTGAACTCGGGGTTGTGCTGGGTCGACAGTCCCTCGTTGCGAAAATTGCGGTTGATCTCGTACACGCGCTCGAAGCCGCCGACGATCAGGCGCTTCAGATACAGCTCCGGCGCGATGCGCAGGTACATATCCAAGCCGAGCGCGTTGTGGTGGGTCTTGAACGGCCGCGCCGCCGCCCCGCCCGGAATCGGCTGCATCATCGGCGTCTCGACTTCGGTGAAATCGAGCGCGTCGAGGTAGTCGCGCAGATAACGCAGCAGCCGCGTGCGGGTGCGAAACACCTCGCGGCTGGGCTGATTCATGATCAGATCGACGTAGCGCTGGCGATAGCGCAGTTCGGTGTCGGCCAGCCCGTGCCACTTGTCGGGCAGCGGCCGCAGCGACTTGGTCAGCAGCGTCAGCCGCTGCACCCGCACTGACAGCTCGCCGGTACGGGTTCGAAACAGCGCGCCCTCGGCGCCGAGAAAATCGCCGATGTCGTAGCCCTTGAACTCCTCGTAGGCAGCGCCGAGCTCGCCTTGCTGTAGGAACAGCTGCATCTGGCCGCTGCGATCGGCGATCTTGACGAAGCTCGCCTTGCCCATGACACGCTTGAGCATCATGCGACCGGCCACACGCACCGCCACCGGGTGCGCCGCCAGCCAGGCGTCGTCACGGTCGGCATAGGTATTGAGCAGCTGGCCCGCCAGCGCGTCGCGCCGAAAGTCGTTGGGGAACGCCACCGCGTGCTCGCGCCAGGCGCTCAGCTTGGCGCGCCGCTCGGCGATCAGGCGATTCTCGTCCGGCGCGGCCGGCGGCTCGCCACGATCCGGAGCGTCGCTCACAGTCCGGCCTTCAGGCTGGCTTCCAGAAACTGGTCGAGATCTCCGTCCAGCACCTTCTCGGTGGCGCCGACCTCGACGCCGGTACGCAGGTCCTTGATGCGCGACTGGTCCAGTACATAGGAGCGGATCTGGTTGCCCCAGCTCACATCGGACTTGGACTCCTCGAGCACCTTGGCGGCAGCGTTGCGCTTGTTGACCTCGAGTTCATACAGCTTGGCCTTGAGCATCTTCATGGCGGTGGCGCGATTCTTGTGCTGGCTGCGCTCGTTCTGACACGCCACCACGATGCCGGTGGGCAGATGGGTGATGCGCACCGCCGACTCGGTCTTGTTGACATGCTGGCCGCCGGCGCCGCTGGAACGGTAGACATCCATCTTCAGATCGGCCGGATTGATTTCGATGGCGATATCGTCGTCGACTTCCGGCGACACAAACACCGACGCAAACGAGGTATGTCGGCGGTTGCCGGAGTCAAACGGTGATTTTCGCACCAGCCGGTGCACGCCGGTCTCGGTACGCAGCCAGCCGTAGGCATATTCACCCTGCACCGACACGCTGGCGCTCTTCATGCCGGCGACCTCGCCAGGATTGGAATCGATCACTTCGCATTCGTAGCCATGGGCGGCGCCCCAGCGCAGATACATGCGCAGCAGCATCTGTGCCCAGTCCTGCGCCTCGGTGCCGCCGGCGCCGGCCTGAATATCGACGAACGCGCTGTGGGCATCCATCTCGCCGCGGAACATGCGCTTGAATTCCAGCCGGCGCACGCCCGCTTCCAGCTGCTGTGCGTCGCGCTCGATCTCGAGCGCGGCCGATTCGTCGTTCTCGCTCTCGGCCATTTCGAGCAGCTGCGCCGCGTCGCTAACCGCAGTACTGGTCCGGTCGATCTCACCCAGCTCGGCGAGCAGGCGCGCACGTTCGCGTCCGAGTTCCTGGGCGCGCTCGGGTTTCCCCCAGACGCCGGGATCCTCCAGCTCGCGACTGACCTCTTCTAGGCGCTCTTGCTTGCGGTCGTACTCAAAGAAACCCCCTCAGCGATACGGCGCGTTGCTCGAGGTCTTTGAGTGTGCGTTTGAGCTGGCTGACTTCCATGCCCGGATTCTAGCAGGCCGTGCCGGCCTCAGGCGGGCAGCAGGTGCTCGACCACGAACTGCAGGCGGCTTTCGCCCTGGTAGTCGTTGGCCGCCAGCCGATACACCAGATGCGCTGCGCCCGCCGGCAACGGCGCGAGCTGCTCGCTCGGATCGATGAAATTGAAGGCAATGGCGTCGAATTGTCCGCGCCCTTCCGGTGCGCTCACACCAAGCTTCAAGTGCCGCTCGCCAACCACGCGCGCCGATTGAATGCGAAACACGCCATCGAACAGCGGTTCGGGAAAGCCCGGGCCCCACGGGCCGCCGGCGCGCAGCGCCTGCGCCAGCGGCAGCGCCAGTTCGTGCGCTTCCAGCGCACCGTCAGTCTCGATCACGTCGGGGGATCCCAGTTGCCCAAGCGCCTGAGCGCAGGCGGCATCGAACGCCTGCGCGAAGCGGTCCAAATGGCGACTTTCGAGCGTCAGGCCGGCGGCCATCGCATGGCCGCCGAATTTCTGGATCAGATCAGGCTGGCCGACGGCGATGCGGTCGAGCACGTCACGCACGTGGACACCGGCAATCGAGCGCGCTGAGCCGCGCAGCGTCGCATCGCCGGCCTGCGCGAACGCGATCACCGGGCGGCGCAGGCGCTCCTTGACGCGGCTGGCCACCAGTCCGACCACACCCTGGTGCCAGGCATCGTGGTACAGGCACACCCCGGCGCGCTGAATGCCGCTGCCCGGCTCGCGCAGCACCCGGATGGCCGCCAGGGCTTCGGCCTGCATGCGTGCCTCGATCTGCCGGCGCTGGGTATTGAGCTCGTCCAGTTCACGCGCCGCGGCCCGCGCCTGCTCCAGCTGCTCGCTCAACAGACAGCGGATGCCGATCGACATGTCGGTCAGACGGCCGGCGGCATTGAGCCGCGGCGCGACCGCAAAGCCCAGATCCGCCGCCACCGCGGTGCTGTGACTGCGGCGCGCTACTTCCAGCAGCGCAATGATGCCCGGCACGCAGCGCCCGGCACGGATGCGCGCGAGGCCCTGAGCGACTAGGATGCGATTGTTGACATCGAACGGCACCACGTCGGCGACGGTGCCCAGGGCCACCAAATCGAGCAGCTCGGCGGCCGCGAGCGCGTCCGATGACAACTGGCCGCGCGCCTGCAGCACGCGTCGCAATGCCACCGCCACGTAGAACGCCACGCCCACCCCGGCCAGCGCGCGGCTGCCGAAGCGACATCCGGGAGCGTTGGGATTGACGATCACGTTGGCGTCAGGCAGCGCCGCACCCGCCAGATGATGATCGGTAATCAGCACGTCGATGCCGGCGGCGCGTGCCGCGGCGACCCCGGCGATGCTGGAGATGCCATTGTCCACCGTCACGATCAGCGCCGGGCGGCGGGTGGCCGCCAGCGCCACGATCTCGGGGGTCAGACCGTAGCCATACTCGAACCGGTTTGGTACCAGGAAATCTACCGCGCCAAAGCCCCAGCCACGCAGCGCTCGCACCAGCAGCGCGGTACTGGTGGCGCCGTCGGCATCGAAGTCGCCGACGATCAGCACCAGCCCCTGCTGGTCGCGATGTCGGCACAGCAGTTCGGCCGCCGCATCCACGCCCGTCAGCGTGCCGACCGGCAGCAGCTGCTGCAGCGTCAACTCCAGATCCCGTCCGCTCTCGACACCACGCGCGGCGTAGATTCGCTGTAGCACCGGGTGCAGGGACGAATCGAATTGCGGCGACGGCGCCAGCGAGCGCCGGCGCACGACGCTCAGGCTCATTGCAGCACCTGCCACCACGGCCGGCGACGACGCCAGACCCGCGCCAGATCGACGCGTCGCAGCCGATAGGCGTACGCACCGATCGCCAGCCACAGCACCGACACGCGCCCCTGGCGTAAAGCCTGCAGGGCGGCGGGCAACCACGAGCGCTCGAAGCGCACCAGCCCTGGGATTGCACCCTCCGCGGCCGCCGACCGGAACAGAAATACGCTGTCGGCGCGCTCATCCACCTCGCGGGCAGTCAGCTCGGCCGGCAGCGGTGCTGGCGTGTCGCCGCGCAGCCGACACAGTGCTTCCAGGTAGGTATCGACCCCGAACAGCCGTGGCGGCGGCGCGCGCGCGGGCGCGGGCGCGGCGCGCGCCTGGCTGCCCCACAGCCACAGCGCCGTTACGCTCAGCTCGCCGCGCTGATCGCGTTCGCTGTTGAGGGCGTGCTGGTACAGCCACATCTCGACCTCCGCTCCCAGTGCGCGCAGTTTGGGGGCGCCTTCGCCCTGGGGCAACCCGGCGTAAGGATCGCTACCGGCGAAATTGTCCGGATCCGCGCCGCTGGCCTCAAGCGCCGGCCCCGATAACAGCAGCTCGCGCCGTCCGATCGAATGCAGCACCCAGGGCGAATCGGCGAACACGCGCGAGAAGTCGGCGACCAGCCGCTGTTGTTCGAGTGGATCGAGCTGCAGCACGCCCGCGGGGTGCAGGTGAACGCTGTCGATGCCGGCAAAAAAGTGCACTGGCGTTGCCAGCCACAGGCCGCGTGGCGCCGTGCCAGCGGCCGTCGGCCAGCCCCAGGCCGATGCGACGGTCGCGGCCAGACTTAAATTCGCATTGCCAAATCGCGGCGCCACCCAGCCGCGCCAGTCCGGACGCATCGCTCGCTGCCCGGCGCGCGCCAGCAGCGTCTCCAGCAGTGGCAAGCGCGGCAGACCGCCGGCGCCATCGGGCACGGCCGCAAGAAAATCGCACTCGAGCAGCACCAGTTCGGCCACGATGCCGTATCGTACCGATCATGCGCCTGGTACTCGACTCCGATCCGCGCATCCACCTGATCCGCAGCTACGACGCCGGTGTCATCGTGGTTGCGGCACAGCGGCTGACGCGGCCTTGCCTGATCACGCCACAGCAGCTGCTGAGCGACTGGCAGGCGCGCTCCCTGGCGCTGCTGCGCATCGATGAACTCGAACCGCTGTGGCGGCTGGGTGGGGAGATCGCGCTGTTGGGATCGGATGAGCCGGCGGTGTGGCCCTCGGTCGAGGTGCGAGCCGCGTTTCGCGAGCGCCGCATCGCGCTCGAGTGCATGAACCTGGGTGCGGCCTGCCGGACCTACAACATCCTTGCCGGCGAGGCACGCAGCGTGATCGCTGGATTATTTCCGTGAGCCAGCAGGCGGCGCCATCGGAAGCGCACCCGGAGAAGACACAGGGAGAGAAAGATCGACCAACTGCCCCCAATCGCCCGTAGCTGAAGCAACCGAGCAATTGTCCCCGCTTCACACCGTTATTTTTCTCGTTTTAGGAAACTGATTTTTCTTCTTGATTTAAACGCGGTCTTCCCCTGTTCACCCCTGTGTCTTCTGCGTGTGCGCCTCCCCGTGGCAAGACCGTGTGTCGTGAAAGACCGACAGCAAAACCATCGTAATGCTGTGGCGGTTTCATTTACAAGGGTCAGAAAACGTGACCTTAAGAATCGTGGCTTTACGAGCTCTTTCTAATCCTAAAACCTTAATGTAATTCCTCGTTCGGCGGCGCGATTTTTTGCTAGCCGGTGCCCCCCAGCAGCGGTACAAAAGCGACCGCCCCAAGTACCCGACGGTCGATGCCCTGCTCGCGCCGCGTCAGACGCACCAGTTGCTGCGAACCCTCGGCTCCCACCGGTGCGATCAGGCGCCCGCCCAGGGCGAGTTGCTCGATCAACGTGTCCGGTACCGACAGCGGCGCAGCGGCCACCAGGATGCCGTCAAAGGGCGCCTGACTTTTCCACCCTTGCGTGCCATCGCCGTGTCGCAAACGCACATTGCGCACCGCCAGTTCCTTGAGTCGCGCGCCGGCGCGCTGCATCAGTGCCTCGATGCGCTCGATCGAGTACACGCGCCCGACCAGTGGCGCGAGCACCGCGGTCTGGTAACCACAGCCGGTCCCGACCTCGAGCACCTTGCCCAGGGGACCGCCCTCGAGCAGTGCTTCGGTCATGCGCGCCACGATGTAGGGCTGCGAGATGGTCTGGCCGAAGCCAATCGGCAGCGCCGTATCCTCGTAGGCGCGGCTAGCGAGCGCCTCGTCCACAAAAATGTGTCGTGGCAGATTGCGGATGCGATCCAGCACCGCAGGATTCGCGATCCCCTGCTCGCGCAGGCGCTGGACCAAGCGGTCGCGGGTGCGCGCGGAGGTCATGCCGATGCCCGTAAAGCGCGGATCATTCATCGCAGCGCTCTCACAGGCTCTCGAGCCAGCGCCCCACGGTCGGCAGCGCCGAGTGACGCGTCAAGTCGATCGACAGCGGAGTGACCGATACGTAGCCCTGCTCCACGGCCATGAAGTCCGTGCCCTGACCGGCATCCGCCCCCGCCCCGGCCGGTCCGATCCAGTACACCACGTGCCCCTTGGGGTCACGCGCCGCCAGCGCGGCATCGGAGCGATGCCGAAATCCCAGGCGCGTGCTGACGAACCCCGCCAGCTGCGCGTACGGCCGGTCGGGCACGTTGACGTTCAGGATCAGCGGCGCGCTGAGCGGGCGCTGCAGCAGGCCCTGTACCAGCCGGTGTGCGACTTGTGCCGCGGTATCGAAATGCCGGGCGCCATCGGGCGTCGTACACAGCGAGATCGCTACCGTCGGTAGGCCGAGGAAGCGGCCCTCGATGGCCGCCGCCACGGTACCGGAATACAGCACGTCATCGCCCAGGTTGGGACCGTCGTTGATGCCCGAGGCCACCATGTCAAATTCGAAGTCGAACGCTCCGGAGATGGCCAGGTGCACGCAATCGGTCGGCGTGCCGGCGACGTAATGCACCCCGGGCTCGGACTGAAACAGGCGCAGCGGCACGTCCAGGGTGAGGGAATTGCCAGCTCCGCTGCGATTGCGATCCGGCGCCACCACCGTCACATCGCCGAGCGTGGCCATCGCAGCGCGCAGCTGCACGATGCCCTCGGCGCGATATCCGTCATCGTTGCTGACGAGTATTTTCACGGCAGGGTCGGTCCGCCGGCACCATGGCCCCAGCGCGCGCCAATATACTGCAGGCGCCGTGGGCCGAGGAGCGAGCGGTGGTGAGCTCGAAAGACGAGGAGCGCGACGAGGACGACGGCGAGCTGTTCCGGCGCGCGATGCGCGACGTACAGCCGCTCAAGCCGAGTGCGCGCGTGCCCAGCGCACGCCGCGCGCCGCGCGCGCGCGCACGCTTCGCCCGGGCCGAGCGGGCGGCGGTGCTCAAGGAGAGTCTTGGCGGCGGCGCCGATCTGTACGACGTGCAGCCGGGCGATGAGCTGTCGTTTCGCCGTGACGGGGTGCCTGAGGACGTGCTGCGAAGCCTGCGACGTGGGCGCTACCGGGTCGAATCGGAGATCGATCTGCACGGCTTGACCCTGGATGAGGCTGCCGGTCATCTGCGTGAATTCCTGCGCGCGGCGCGGGCGCGCGAACTGCGCTGCGTGCGCGTCATTCACGGCAAAGGTCTGCGCTCGGGCCTTCGGGGACCGGTGCTGAAGAATGCCGTCAATGCGCTGCTACGCCGCTCGGATGCCGTACTGGCGTTTGCATCGGCGCGTCCGGTGGCCGGCGGCACCGGCGCAACCCTGGTACTGATGGCGCGCGCCTGAGCCGAGCGGGCGCGCGGTCGATCGAGGCAGCCGCGCTCAGCGTTCATCGAGCAGCACGGTAGCGGTGGCCATCAGGCCCTCGCTGCGTCCGACAAAGCCCAGGTGTTCGGTGGTGGTGGCCTTCAGATTCACGCCACTTGGATCCAGCGCCAAAAGCTCGGCGATCCGGCGCCGAATGGCCTCGCGGTGCGGCCCGATGCGCGGTTCCTGCGCCAGCAGCGTCAGATCGACGTTGAGCACCCGCAGGCCCTGGCGCTCCAGCAGCCCCAGCGTCGCGCTCACGAAGCGCGAACTGTCGGCCCCCTTCCACTGCGGGTCACTGTCCGGGAAGTGCTGGCCGATGTCGCCCAGGCCGGCGGCCCCCAGCATCGCATCCACCAGCGCGTGCAGCAGCACGTCGCCGTCCGAATGCGCGATCACGCCGCGGCTGTGGGCGATGCGTACGCCGCCGAGCATCACCGCATCGCCCGGCCCGAAGGCATGCACGTCGACGCCGGAGCCGACCCTCATGCAGGCACCCGGCGCCTCAGGATCTCCGACAGCAGCGCCAGATCGGTAGCGGTCGTGATCTTGAGATTGGTGTCGTGTGCCTGCACCAGCAGCGGCGCATGTCCGCGCCACTCCATCGCCTGCGACTCATCGGTCGGCGCGCGCCCGGCGGCCGCGGCCTGCTCCAGCGCCGCGCGCAGCGCGGCGTAGCGAAACATCTGTGGAGTCTGCGCAAGCCACAACGACTCGCGCGGCAGCGTCGCACCGCTGTGGCGCGCGCCATCAGCGGCGCCCGACTGCACCTGTTTGACGGTATCGGCCACCGGCACCGCCAGCAATGCTCCGACCGGGTCAGCCGCGCCCTGCTGCAGCAGCCGCGTAAGGTCGGAGCGGCTAAGTGCCGGGCGCACCGCATCGTGCACCAGCACCCAGTCGTCGGCCGCGGCACGTGCCGCCAGCGCCTTGAGGCCGTTGTAGACCGAGTGCGAGCGCTCGCTGCCGCCGTCCGCCAGCGCAAAGCGCGCGCCGAGCTGGCGCGCCAGTTCTTGACGATGCGGATCGTCGTCGGCCAGCAGCACGCAGCCGCCCAGGCACTGCGGATCATCGATGAATATCTGCAGCGCCGTCTCCAGCACCGTGCGCCCGCCCAGCAACGCATATTGCTTGGCGCTGCCGAAGCGGCGGCCGGCGCCCGCCGCCGGCATCACGATCCAGTAGTGCATCGGGCAGCTAGCGAGCCGCAGCGGTGCGCTGCGCGTTCGGCGAGAGCGGGGACGGTGGGGTCGGCATCAGCGCCGGGGCGCTGGCGCGCGGTGGTACCACCTGGTAGAACGACTCGTTGCCCGCGATCATGCCCAGATCGCTGCGAGCGCGCTCCTCGAGTGCGGTGTAGCCCTGCTTCAGATCGCGCACTTCCGCTGCCAGCTGCCGATTGCGTTCAGCCAGCTGGGCATTCTCGGCCTTGCGCGCCGACACCGCATCGCGCAGCCGTAGCACTTCGGGTGCGCCATCGCTCGACAGCCACAGCCGGTACTGCAACAGCAGCAGGACGGCGAGCAGGACCACGGCGAGCCACTTCATGGCGGCCCTAGGTTAACACCGATGTCATTCGCGCCGGGCTCAAATCTTCACCGGAAAGGCGTCGCGCCCGGCGTAGCGCGGCTTACCGCCGAGCTGCTCTTCGATGCGCAGCAGCTGGTTGTACTTCGCGACACGGTCGGTGCGCGACATCGATCCGGTCTTGATCTGGGTTGCGGCCGTTGCCACGGCGATATCGGCGATGGTGGTGTCCTCGGTCTCGCCTGAACGGTGCGAAATGATCGAGGCGTAGTGGGCCTGATCGGCCATGGCGATGGCCGCAAGCGTCTCGGTGAGAGTGCCGATCTGGTTGGGCTTGATCAGGATGGCGTTGGCGACGCCGCGCGAAATTCCTTCGGCCAGGATGCGTGTGTTGGTGACGAACACATCATCGCCGACCAGCTGGATCTTGCGCCCCAGAGCCGCGGTCAGTTGCGCCCAGCCGTCCCAGTCGGCCTCGCTCATGCCATCCTCGATGCTGCAGATAGGGTACTTGGCCGCCAGATCACTCAGGTAGCGGGTGAACTCCGCGGCGCTGAAGCTGCGCTGCTCGGACTCAAGCTGATACTTGCCGTCGCGGAAGAACTCGGTGCTGGCCACGTCCAGCCCCAGGTACACGTCGCGTCCGGGCTGGTAGCCGGCCTTCTCGATCGCTTCCAGGATGGTCTGCAGCGCGGCCTCGTTCGACGGCAGGTCGGGCGCGAAACCGCCCTCATCGCCCACGGCGGTGGCCAGCCCGCGCCCGGCCAGAATCTTCTTCAGCGTATGAAAAATCTCGGAGCCGTAGCGCAGCGCCTCGCGCAGCGAGGGCGCGCCGACCGGCAGGATCATGAATTCCTGGATGTCGAGCGTGTTGTCGGCGTGCGCGCCGCCATTGATGATGTTCATCATCGGCACCGGCATGACCGGCTCGCGCGTGCCAAGAAGCTGCCGGAACAGCGGCTGTCCGGCCTCTGCAGCCGCGGCATGCGCGCTCGCCAGCGACACGGACAGCAGCGCGTTGGCGCCCAGGCGTGCCTTGTTGTCGCTGCCGTCGAGCTCGATCAGGCGCGCATCCAGCCCGGCCTGGTCGCCCGCCTCGCGCCCGATCAGCGCCTCACGCAGCAAGGTGTTGACGTTATCGACCGCCTTGGTGACGCCCTTGCCCAGGTAGCGCCGGGCATCGCCGTCGCGCAGCTCCACCGCCTCGCGCGAACCGGTCGATGCACCGGAAGGCACCGCCGCGCGCCCCAGCGCCCCGGAATGCAGCCGCACTTCGGCTTCGATGGTCGGATTGCCGCGTGAATCAATGATCTCACGCGCATGGATTCCGGCAATGCGGCTCATAGCAACGACTCCTCGAACGGACGCGATTTACTGACCTTGTCGAGCTGCTGCAGGGTCTCAAGCAGCGCACCCATGCGTGCCAGTGGCCAGGCGTTGGGCCCGTCCGACAAGGCGCTGTCCGGTCGCGGATGGGTCTCCATGAAAATTCCGGCGATTCCGGCGGCGACCGCGGCGCGCGCCAGCACCGGGATGTACTCGCGCTGGCCGCCCGAGGCGTGGCCCTGTCCGCCGGGCAGCTGCACCGAGTGGGTGGCATCGAATACCACCGGACAATCGGTGGTGCGCATCGCTGCGAGCGAGCGCATGTCGGCCACCAGGTTGTTGTAACCGAAACTGAATCCGCGCTCGCACACCAGGATCTGCTGGTTGCCGGTCGAGCGCGCCTTGTCGACCACGTTCTGCATCTCCCACGGCGACAGGAACTGCCCCTTTTTGATGTTCACCGGTCGACCGGCCGCGGCCACCTGCAAGATGAAATTGGTCTGCCGGCACAGGAACGCCGGCGTCTGCAGCACATCCACCACGGATGCGACCTCGGCGATCGGCGTGTCCTCGTGCACGTCGGTCAGGACCGGCAGCCGGAACAGCCGCTGCACCGACTGCAGCGCCTTCAGTCCCGACTCGAGCCCCAGGCCGCGAAAGCTGCTGCGCGACGAACGGTTGGCCTTGTCATACGAGGCCTTGAAGATCAGCGGCATGTGCAGCGCGTCGGTGAGCTCCTTGAGCTTGCCGGCTACTTCCTGCACCAGCGCTTCGGACTCGACCACGCACGGGCCGGCAATCAGAAACAGCGGCCGGTCGATGCCGACGTCGAAGCCGGTCAGTTTCATGCGCCGGCGGCGGCCGGCAGCTGCGATCCGCGATAAGCACGCGCCGCCCGCACGAAACCGGTGAACAGCGGATGGCCATCGCGTGGCGTGGAGGTGAACTCCGGATGGAACTGGGTGGCGACAAACCACGGATGCGCCGGTAACTCGACAATCTCCACCAGGCCATCGCGCGAAAAGCCCGAGAACTTCATTCCGGCCCGTTGATATGCCTCGAGAAAGTTGTTGTTGAACTCGAACCGGTGGCGATGGCGTTCAGCGATCGCGTCGCGCCCGTAGAGGTCACGCGCCAGCGTGCCGGTGTGCAACTGCACGTCCTGCGCCCCCAAGCGCATCGTGCCGCCCAGCTGCGAGCCCTCATCGCGCAGCTGGATACCCAAGCTGCGATCCTGCCATTCGGTGATCAGTGCAATGACCGGGTGGCTGGTGGCGCGGTTGAACTCGGTGCTGTGCGCCTCGCCGAACTGCAGTGCGTGGCGACCGTATTCGATGACCGCCAGTTGCATCCCCAGGCAGATGCCCAGGTACGGCACGCCGTTCTCGCGCGCGTAGCGTATCGCCTGGATCTTGCCCTCGATGCCGCGTTCACCGAACCCGCCCGGCACCAGGATCGCGTCCATGCCCGCCAGGCAGCCGATGCCCTCCTTCTCGATGTCGGTGGACTCGATGTAGTGCACCTTGACCCGCGTGCGGGTCTTCAACCCGCCATGCATCAGCGCTTCGTTGAGCGAGATGTAGGAATCCCGGATCTGCACGTACTTGCCGACCATGGCGATGTCGATCTGGCCGTCCGGATTGACCTTGGCGTTGACCACCTGGCGCCAGGCCGCCAGATCGGCCGGCGGCACCTCGAAGCGCAGCTTGTCGACCACGATGTCATCGAGGGCCTGCTCGTGCAGCAGCAGCGGAATGCGGTAGATGTCGTCGGAGTCGACTGCCGAGATCACCGCGCGCTCTTCGACGTTGGTGAACAGCGCAATCTTGCGGCGCTGCTCGTCCGGCAGCGACTCGCGGCAGCGGCAAAGCAGCACGTCGGGCTGGATACCGATCGAGCGCAGCTCCTTGACCGAATGCTGGGTTGGTTTGGTCTTGATCTCGCCCGAGCCGCCGACGATCGGCACCAGCGTCAGATGCATGTACAGCGTGTGATTGCGTCCCAGCTCGACGCCGAGCTGCCGGATCGCCTCCAGGAACGGCAGCGACTCGATGTCGCCGACCGTGCCGCCGATCTCGACCATGCAGACGTCGGCAGTGCCGGCGCCCAGCATGATGCTGCGCTTGATCTCGTCGGTGATATGCGGGATGACCTGAACGGTCGCACCCAGGTAGTCGCCACGTCGTTCCTTGGCGATTACGCGTTCATAGATGCGACCGGTGGTGAAATTGCTGTTGCGGCCGGTGGTGGTGCGCACGAAGCGCTCGTAGTGGCCCAGATCGAGGTCGGTCTCGGTGCCGTCAGCGGTGACGAACACTTCGCCGTGCTGGAACGGGCTCATGGTGCCGGGATCGACGTTGATGTACGGGTCGAGCTTGACCATCGCGATCTTGAGGCCGCGAGCCTCGAGAATCGCGCCCAACGACGCGGCGGCAATGCCTTTCCCCAATGAGGAAACGACACCGCCAGTGACAAAAATGAATCGGGTCATCGAGGATTCCGCCGCCTGAAGAATCAGCCAATGACGACGGGCAATCAGGGTACCAAATCGGACGGTGCGTCTCAATCGCGGGCGGCATTTTTGCCACCGGCGCGACGCCAGCGAAATCGGCCGCGCTCGGAGACCTGCGGATCGCTCGGCCGGCAGCGGCGATCGAACCACAGGTCGGCGACCGCCAGGATACGGCCGGCGTGCATGATCAACGGCACCGCGGCACGCTCCCAGGGCTCAATACCCTGCGCCTGCAACAGGTCCTTCAGCGGCGTGTGGCCCTGCTCGATGGGCAGCCGTTCGCCGCCCTGTCGCCCACGCACCAACAGGGTTCGCGGCAGCGCCCCGAGCCACACGTCGCCGTGGGGGTCGCGCGTCAGGCCGATCGCAGCGCCTCCCGGCAAGGGCAACCACGGTCGCGCGTGCCAGTCCCAGCGCAGGGTCCCGGAAATGGGCGGATGGGCGCCGGGCGCGAACGCGAGCAGCCGATCGCCGTGCCGGCGCAATTCGCCCCCGAGCCAGCGCACCGCGGGCACCGCATCTGGCCTGGCATCGAGCATCGGCCCGCAGATTTCGCGCAGCCGCCGGTAATCCGGCGGCGGCAGTCCACAATCGCTGATCCACTGGCGCACCGCATTACGCCGCTGCGCCGACGACAGCCGTCGCAGCACGCTGGCTCGCACTGCCTGCCCGTCGCGCGCCTGCTGCAGCGCATGACGCGCGATCTGCTCGAGCAGATCGCCGGCTTCGGACAGCAGCGCGGCCGAGCGGCTCACGGTGCCCGCCGCGCCCGGCCATCGCGCACGAATCAGCGGCAGCAGCGCTCGGCGCACGTAGTTGCGGTCGAAGCGCAGCTCGAGATTGCTCGGATCCTCGCTCCACTGCAGATGCTGCGAGCGCGCGTAACGCTCGAGTTGCGCGCGGCTGACCTGCAGCAGCGGGCGCACCAGGCAGGTATGTGCCCACGGGGTGAGCGCGCTCATCGCCGACCGCCCGAGCACACCGCGGCCGCGCAGCAACGCCAGCAGCACGGTCTCGAGCTGGTCGTCCTCGTGATGGCCGGTGAGCAGCCATTCGTCCGCGCCCACACGATCGACCAGCGCGCGATAGCGCGCCCGCCGTGCGGCCGCTTCCAACGACTCGCCGCGCGCGCGCCGGACGGTCACGGCGATGACCGCGCAGGGCACTCCTAAGCGGCGTGCCCGGCTGCGGGCCGCACGCGCCCAGGCTGCCGATGGCGGCTGCAGACGGTGATCCACGTGCAATGCGCGCAGTGAGAACTGTTCGCGCGACTTCAGCGCGGCCAGTGCCGACAGCAGTACCGTGGAATCAAGCCCGCCGGAATAGGCCAGACACAGCCGACGGCCGCGCAGTGGCCCGAGCAGCCGCCGCAGGCGGCGCGCCAGCCAGGAGCGATCGAAGCGCACCGGTGCGGCTGCCTCGTCATTGCTCCAGCTGTCTTCTGCCGGCGCCGGGCGCCGACGCTTCACGGCTTGGTCTCGAGATAGACCCCGAAGGTGGCGATGCGACGCGCGCGCTGCTCGATCAGCGCGTCCAGTGTCAGCTTTTGCAATTCACCCAGGTGCGAGAGCAACGCGGCGCGCAGCGCGTCGGCGATCGCCGGCGCGTCGCGATGGGCGCCGCCGAGCGGCTCGGGCAACACCTCGTCGACTAGTCCCAAATCGAGCAGCCGCCCGGCGGTGAGATTGAGCGCCTCGGCCGCAACTTCCTTCTTGTCGGCGCTCTTCCACAGGATCGAGGCGCAGCCTTCGGGCGAGATCACCGAGTAGGTGCTGAACTGCAACATCAGCAAGCGGTCGCAGACGCCGATCGCCAGCGCTCCGCCCGAGCCGCCCTCGCCGATCACCACGGTCACGATCGGCGTACGCAAGGTCGACATCTCGAACAGGTTGCGGGCGATGGCCTCGCTCTGTCCGCGCTCCTCGGAGCCGACGCCCGGGTAGGCGCCCGGGGTATCGATCAGCGTGATCAATGGAATGCCAAAGCGCTCGGCCAGCTTCATCAGGCGCAGCGCCTTGCGGTAGCCTTCGGGCTTGGGCATGCCGTAGTTGCGCCGCACGCGCTCCTTGGTGTCGCGACCCTTCTGGTGGCCGATCAGCATCACCGGCGAGCCTGCCAACCGCGCCAAACCGCCGACGATGGCGGTGTCGTCGGCGTACATCCGATCGCCGTGCAACTCATGAAAATCGGTGAAGATCGCGCCGATGTAATCGAGCGTATAGGGGCGCTGCGGGTGGCGCGCCAACTGTGTGATCTGCCAGGGTGTCAGGTTGGAGAAGATCGAACGCGTCAGCGCGCGGCTCTTGGCGCGCAGTTTGCCGATCTCGTCCTCGATGTTGACCTTGTCGTCGACGGTGATGTGGCCAAGCTCTTCGATCTTGGCCTCGAGTTCGGCGATAGGCTGTTCAAAATCAAGGAAGCTGACGGCCATCTGGCGGGTGACTCTTCTTGGTTTAGCCCATGGGCAAGCCTACGGGGTACCGGCCCGGCTGCGCAAGGATGCGGGCGTAGCCTGCGTTAATGTGCCAGCGCGGCCGAGCCCGACAGGGCTTCCAGGCTGTAGTTCAAGCGCGCGTTACCGGCTCCGAACTCATGCTCGAGCTGCTCGAGCAGCTCACGCGAGGGTCGCACCTTCCACTCATCTCCCAGGCTCAGCACGCCGTCGGCTCGGTCGGTATGGCAGCGCAACAGCACGCTGCACTTGCCGCCGCGCGCCTGGCGCAGCAGCACTTCGAGTTGCGCCAGCCGCGCATCGGCGCCGCGCGCGTCCGGCCAATCGATCAGCAGCTGACACGCCAGACGCTCGCGAACCGCATCGAGCGACTGCATCTGGCGTGCCTGCAGCCGCCAGGCGTCGGAGAATTCGTCGAAGCGCAGCGCGCCCTCGACCTGTAGCAGCGTGTCCTTGACGATCAGTTCGCGATGCCGCTGGTAGACCTCGTCGTACATCGTGACCTCCATGCGCCCGCTGCGATCGTCGAGCATGAAGCTGACGCGCGCCGCGCGCTTGCGCACTTCCACGATCAGACCGGCCAGGGTCACCTGGCGCGCGTCGGCCCAGGCGCGCGCCGGGTCGAGCGGCGCGCTCGGGCGGTCGCCGGCGAAATCGCCGACGCGACCGGAGGCGAAGTAGCGCAGGTCCGGCTCGTACGGCGCGATCGGATGGCCAGTCAGGTACAAGCCGAGCGTTTCGCGCTCGCCGGCCAGCCGCTGCGAGGCATTCCACTCCGCCACCGGTTTGAGTACCAGCGCCTCGCTGGCCTCTTTCGGATGGGAACTGCTGCCGAATATATCGCTCTGGCCGGCGGCACGGGTGCGCGCGCTCTGCTCGCTGGCCTGCAGTGCGTGCTCCAGATGCGCCGCCAGCGTGGCGCGATTGGCGCCGAGCGCGTCCAGGCTGCCCGAGCGGATCAGTGCTTCGAACACGCGCCGGCTCAGGCGCGACAGGTCGAGACGCCGGCACAGATCAATCAGATCCTGGAACGGTCCGTGACGTTCGCGCTCGTCGACGACTGCTTCGACCGCTGAGCGGCCCACGCCCTTGATCGCGCCCAGTCCGTAGCGAATGGTGCGCTCATCGGCCACCGCGAACATGTAGCTGGAACTGTTGATGTCGGGTGCCAGCACCTTGAGGCCGATCTGCGTGCAGTCGTCGATCAACGCGACGATTTTGTCGGTGTGATCCATGTCGGCCGACAGGATCGCCGCCATGAAGGCGGCTGGATAATGCGCCTTAAGGTACGCGGTCTGGTAGGCCAGCAGCGCGTACGCCGCCGAGTGCGACTTGTTGAAGCCGTAGCCGGCGAACTTCTCCATCAGGTCGAAGATGTGGGCCGCCAGCCGCACATCGACCCCGCGCGCACGCGCGCCGTCGACGAATACCGAACGCTGCTTGGCCATCTCCTCCGGCTTCTTCTTGCCCATGGCCCGGCGCAGCAGATCGGCGCCGCCGAGCGTGTAGCCGGCCAGCACCTGCGCGATTTGCATGACCTGTTCCTGATACAGGATCACCCCGTAGGTGGCCTCCAGCACCGGCTTTAGGTCCGGATGCAGGTAATCGATCGCCGCCTGATTGCGGCCGTGCTTGCGGTTGATGAAATCATCGACCATGCCGGACTGCAGCGGTCCGGGACGAAACAATGCCACCAGCGCCACGATGTCCTCGAAACGGTCGGGCTGCAGCCGCCGGATCAGGTCCTTCATGCCGCGCGATTCCAGTTGGAAGATCGCGGTCGTGCGGCACGATTTCAGCAGCGCATAGGTGGGGGCGTCCTCCATCGGCAGCGCACCGAGCCGCAGCGCCGGCTCGTCGCGCCGGGTGCGCTCCTCATTTACGGTCGCCACCGCCCAGTCCAGCACGGTCAGGGTGCGCAGGCCCAGAAAATCGAACTTCACCAGTCCGGCCGCCTCGACATCATCCTTGTCGAACTGCGTGATCACCCCAGTGCGCCCGGGCTCACAGTACAGCGGTGTGAAATCGGTCAGCACCGAAGGGGCGATCACGACCCCGCCGGCGTGCTTGCCGGCATTGCGCGTCAGGCCCTCGAGCGAGCGCGCCAGGTCGAGCAGGTTGTGCACCTCTTCGTCCTGCTGATAGAGCCGCTTGAGTTCGGGCTCCTTGCCAATGGCATCGTCCAGCGTGATGCCGAGCTCGAATGGAATCAGCTTGGCGATCCGATCGACGAAGCCGTACGGGTGCCCGAGCACCCGGCCGACATCGCGCACCACCGCCTTGGCGGCCAGAGTGCCGTAGGTGATGATCTGCGACACTCGGTCGTGACCGTATTTCTCCGCCACGTAATCGATCACCCGATCGCGGCCCTCCATGCAGAAATCGACGTCGAAATCCGGCATCGACACACGCTCAGGATTGAGGAAGCGCTCGAACAGCAGGTCGTAGCGCAATGGCTCGATGTCGGTGATGCCCAGGGCATAGGCCACCAGCGAGCCGGCGCCCGAGCCGCGCCCCGGTCCGACCGGCACCCCGTGCTCGCGCGCCCAGCGGATGAAATCGGCCACGATCAGAAAATATCCGGCGAACCCCATCGGGCAGATGACGTCCAGCTCACTGCCCAGACGTGCCACATAGCGCGGCGTATCGGCTGCCGCGATGCCGAGCGCGCTCAGGCGCGACTCCAACCCGTCACGCGCTTGCGCCCGCAGAAAATCGTTGGGAGTCGCGCCCGTAGGCACCGGATAGTCCGGCAGCCGCGGCTGGCCCAGCGTCAGCTGCAGACTGCAGCGACGCGCGATCTCGACCGAGTTGGTCAACGCCTCCGGCAGGTCGGCGAACAGCGCACGCATCTCGGCCACACTGCACAGGTACTGGCGCGGGGTGTAGCGGCGCACGCGCGCGGCATCGGCCAGCAGGCTGCCTTCATGAATGCAGACGCGCGCTTCGTGCGCCTCGAACTGATCGGCGCGCAAGAAACGCACGTCGTTGGTCGCCACCACCGGCACGCCGCGGCGCGCCGCCAGCTTGAGCGCGGCGGGCAGATAGCTGCGCTCGTCAGCTCGCCCGAGCCGTTGCAGTTCCAGATAATAGCGATCGCCGAAAAGCTCCAGCCAGAAATCCAGCGCCTGAGCCGCCTGCGCATCCCGCTCGCGCAGCAGCGCCCGTCCGACGTCGCCCTCGGCGGCGCCCGACAGCGCGATCAGCCCGGCGGTGCTGGCCGGATCGAGCCAGCCGCGATCGACCAGTGGCGCGGCGGTCGCGTCCTGGCCCTCGAGATAAGCGCGGCTCACCAGACGCGCCAGATTGCGGTAACCCTCCAGGTTTTGGCACAACAGCGTGAGGTGCGACGGGCCAAGCTTCTCCTGCGCCTCACGCAGCAGCAGATCCACGCCGATGATCGGCTGCACGCCGCGCTCGAGCGCCGCGCGGTAGAACTTCACCATCGCGAACAGGTTGCACTGATCGGTCAGCGCCACCGCCGGCATGCCCTCGGCGCGTACCGCGTCCATAAGCTCGGGCACGCGCACCACGCTGTCGATCAGCGAGTACTCAGTGTGCAGGCGCAGGTGCACGAATGTCGGCTTCATGACTCCTCGCCCATCAGCGCATCGTGCTCGCTCGGCAACGCGTCGGTCGCCAGTCCCCAGGCCAGCTCGCCACTGAGCCAGCTGCGCAACGGATTGAAGCTGCGCCGATGGATCGGGCTCGGCCCCAGGTGCGTCAGTGCCAGCACATGCTGGCGCGTGCAGTAGCCAAAGTGCTGTGCCATGCCATAGCCCGGATAATGGCCGTTCAGAGTCACCATCAGCGCATCGCGGTGCGTCTTGGCGATGATCGAGGCAGCGCTGATGCTGGGCACGAGCGCGTCGCCGCCAACGACGGTGCGCACGCCACAATCGCCAAAACAATCAGTCAACTGCGGCGCACAGTTACCGTCGATCATGATCATGGTGGGACGCTGCTGCAGCCCGAGCAGCGCCCGCTTCATCGCCAACAGGGTGGCCTGCAGGATGTTGAGCAGATCGATTTCCTCATGGTCGGCCGCGGCCACCGCCCAGGCCAACGAGCGTTCGCGGATGCGCTGCGCCAGCAGCGTGCGCCGCTCGGGCGGCAACTGCTTGGAATCGCGCAAGCCGCGGATCGGCCGCTGCGGATTAAGGATCACCGCCGCCGCCACCACCGGGCCCGCCAGCGGACCGCGTCCGGCTTCATCCACTCCGGCAATCAGTTCGGCCAATACCCCGCGCCCCCGTGCTTTGAACCGATATCACGTAGCAGCTGCAGCACGGCCGAAGCCGCGCTCACCGCACCTCCGGCCCGCAGCGACTCATGTACCTTGAGAAATTCCCGCTGTAAATACTCCCGACGCGTCGGGTCGTCGAGCGCCTGCTCGATTGCGTCGCATAAATTGTTCGCCGTGACTTGTTCCTGAAAGAATTCCGGCACCAGCACCCTGCCGGCCAGAAGATTGGGCAAGGAGAAATTTGGTAGCCGCACGAGATGCAGCGCGCGCACCACGGCGACCGTCAGCGCGCCGCCGCGATAGGCCACCGCCATGGGGCAGCGGCACAGCAGCGCCTCAAGGCTGGCGGTACCCGAGGCCACCAGCGCGGCGTCGGCCGCGGTCAGCGCGCACTGGGCGTCGCCGTCGATCACGCGCAACGGTAATTGCGCAGCCTGCGGCATCCTGGCCCGCAGCCGCTCGAAGCTCGCGGCTGCGAGCCCATTGGCCATCGGCGCCACCAGCTGCAACTGCGGCCGGCGGCGCACGAGCTCACACGCGGCGGCGAGGAACGGGCCCGCAAGCCGCTCGACCTCCCCCACCCGGCTGCCAGGCAGCAGCGCCAGCACCGGCTGCTGCGGCTCGAGCCCGAGCTCGCGGCGCGCCCCGGCGCGGTCCGGCTGCAATGGAATCTGGTCGGCCAGCGGATGGCCGACGAACACCGCCCGAACCGCGTGGTGGCGGTAGAACTCCGGCTCGAACGGCAACAGGCACAGCACCAGGTCGCAGCGGCGCGCGATCGTGCGCACTCGTCCGGGCCGCCAGGCCCACACCTGCGGACTCACATACTGAACGGTAGCGATGCCGAGCGACTTGAAGCGCCCGGCCAGACTCAGATTGAAGGCCGGCGCATCAACGCCGATGAAGACGTCCGGTTTCCAGGCGGCGATGCGCTCGATCAGCCGGCGCCGTAGCCGAAGCAGCCGCGGCAGCTGCAACAGCGGATCGATCAGTCCCATGACCGCCAGCTCGTGCGCATCGGCCAGGGCCTCGCAGCCCGCGGCCCGCATGGCCGCGCCGGCCACGCCGATCACTTCCAGTGCGGCAACCTGCTTGCGTAGCGCCCCGATTAGTGCGGCGCCGAGCGCATCGCCGGAGGTCTCACCGGCAACGATCGCGATCCGCAGCCCCGCCATGGTCAACGGATCAGACTGCGTTCCGAACTGCCGATGAAGTCAAGCAGCGGCTGCAGCTCGGGCTGGGTTGGCACCAGCACCGACAACTGCTCGATCGCAACGGCCAGCGGCAGATCGCTTCGATAAAGAATCTTGAAGGCATTGCGCAAATTGCGGATCTGCTCGGCCGAGAAGCCGCGGCGTTTTAGCCCCTGGCTATTGATCGAGTGCGGCACCGCCGGGTTGCCCACCGCCATCACGTACGGCGGCACATCGCGTGTCACGCCGCAGTTGTTGGCGATGAAGGCGTGCGCGCCGATCTTGCAATGCTGGTGAACCGCGACGTAGCCGCTGAGAATGGCCCAGTCACCAATGTAAACGTGCCCCGCGATCATCGCCAGGTTGACCAGGATCACGTTGTCGCCAATCACGCAGTCGTGGGCAATGTGGGTATAGGCCATGAACAGGTTGTCGCTGCCGATGCGCGTCACGCCCAGATCGAGCGCGGTGCCGCGACTGATGGTGCAGTACTCGCGGATGACGTTGCGTTCGCCGATCTCCAGGCGGGTCGGCTCGCCGGCGTATTTCTTGTCCTGCGGCGCCTCGCCGACCGAGGCAAACTGGAAGATCTTGTTGTCGGCGCCGATGGTGGTGTGGCCGACGATGAGCGCATGCGGCCCGACCCAGGTGCGCGGCCCGATCTCGACGTCGCCGCCGATGACCGCGAACGGACCGACCTCGACGTCGGCCGCCAGCCGCGCGCCGGAGGAGACCACCGCCCGCGCATCGATCACGGCAGATCTGCCGTCGAACTCGCCCCCGGAACGCTCTGCAGGTCCGGCGCGATCATGATCTGCGCGTGCGCGACATCCTCGCCGCCGACCTCGGCGCGCGCGGCGAAGCGGTAGATGCCCTTGAAGTTTCGCTCCAGCTCCACGATCAGCGACAGCTGGTCGCCGGGCTCCACCGGCTTGCGGAAGCGCGCCTTGTCGATGCCGACAAAATAGAAGCGGGTGTTCTCATCCGGAATGACGTTCGCGGTCAGAAACGCCAGCAGCCCAGCGGCCTGCGCCAGTGCCTCCAGGATGATGACTCCGGGCATCAGCGGACGATGCGGGAAATGCCCCATGAAGTACGGTTCATTGTAGGTAACGTTCTTCAGCGCCCGGATGCGCTGTCCGGCTGCAAATTCAATCACACGGTCTACCAGCAGGAACGGGTAGCGGTGCGGCAGGTACTTCATGATGCCGTTGATATCGAGAGTGCTCGGCTCAGTCATCGTTATCTTCCTGTTGCAATTCTTCCGCAGCGGGCCGGCGTTCGCGCGGACGCCGCTCGCGCTCGGCCATCCGTTTGAGCGTGGTCAGAACGCGCCACCAGCGCCGGATCGGTTCCACCGGAATCACGCTGGTATAGACCCCGGGCTTGGTAACCGAATGGGCCACCATCGACATTCCGGTCAGAACCACATCATCGCAAATCTCGAGATGGCCGGCTAAACCGCAGGCGCCGGCGATCATGCAGCGCGCGCCAATGCGAACGCTGCCCGACACCCCGGTGCACGCGGCAATGGCGGTGTGCGCACCGATCTGGACGTTGTGGCCGATCTGGATCTGGTTGTCGAGCTTCACGCCCTCGGCGATCACGGTATCTTCCATCGCGCCACGATCGATGGTGGTATTGGCGCCGATCTCGACGTCATCGCCGATGCGCACGGTGCCGACCTGCGGCACCTTGAGCCAGCGACCCCGTTCGCGCGCCAGACCAAAGCCGTCCGAACCGATGACGGCGCCGGCGTGCACCAGCACGCGCTCGCCCAGAAGCACAGCGTGTTCCAGCGTCACGCGGCCGAGCAGACGGCAGTCGGCGCCAAGGCGCACGTCAGGACCGATATGGCAGGCCGGGCCGATCAGGCAGCGCGGGCCGATGTGCGCCCCGGCTGCGATCACCGCATACGGGCCGACTTCGCAGCTATCGGGAACCTGCGCCTGCGCATCGACGATGGCGGATGGATGGATCCCCGGCTGCAGCGGCGCTAACGGGTAGATCAGCGTCGCAATACGCGCAAACAGAGCGTGTGGATTGGATGCGATCAGCGCTGCGACCGGGCTGGCCGAGGCCAAGCTCGACTCGAGCACCACGGCGCTGGCCCGAGTGGCGGCCAGCTGTGAGGCCAGGCGCGGATTGGCCAGAAAGCTCAGCGCACCGGCGCCGGCCGACTGCAGCGGCGCCACGTGATCGACCAGCGTGGCCGGGTCGCCGGCCAGCTCGCAGCCGAAGCGTACCGCCAGTTCGCCGAGTGCAATGCCCATGGTCCTTGGGATCATTCGGCCGCGTTGCCGCCCCTGGCAAGACTATTTCGGCGGCGTCGTGCTCTTCGGCGTGCTGCTGGACTTGGAGGCACCGCCGGTGCCGGCTCCTGAGGAGCTCGCGCCTGCGGCCGGTGCACGTACGCCGCGCGCCTGCAGCGCCGACAGAATCTGCGGCGTGATGTCGAGGACCGGCGCGGCGAAGATCACACCGTCGGCCAGTACCAGGTCAAATTTTTGCGCCTGGGCGTAGTTCTGCACTTCCTCCACCAGCATCTTCTGCAGCTTCGACAGCTCTTCGTTCTGTCGCGCGTTGAAATCATCCTGAAACTGGTTGGCCTTGAGCGACAGCTCGCGATTACCGTCGCGCACGTCGCGCTCGATGGCGCTGCGCTGCTCGGCCGACATCGTGCCCTGATCGCGCTGCAGGTTGTCTTCCTTGCTCTTGAGCGCCTGCTGCTGGCCCTGCAGGTCCTTCTGTTTGCCGGCGAACTCTGCGCGCAGCGCATCCTGCGCGCCCTTCGCCTGCGGCGACTCCTGCATCAGCTTCGCGTAGTTCACCACGCCGACCTTCAGATCGGCCCACGCCGGCGCAGCCACGGCCAATGCCACGGCTCCTGCCATCACCATCACCCGCCGAAAACTCATGCCTGCTCCTGCGCGTGGTCCTTCCACGCTAGAACGACTGCCCGATCGAGAACTGGAAGCCCTCGGTGCGGTCAGCAAAATGGACCGCATCTCCACGAAACGGATTGAGCGCGATGCCGTAGCTGAAGCGGAATATGCCCAGCGAAGGGGCCAGCCACTGCACCGCAATACCCGTCGAACGCCGGAGCTCATGATAGCTGAATTTATAGTCCACGGGGGTCGCCAGGTCGGTGCCAACATATTTGGTGCCGTCGTTGGAGAACACATTGCCCATGTCGTAGAACACCGTGCCGCGCGCGCTGGTTTGCCATTTCTGCGGCAAAGGCACGATCAGCTCGGTGCGCGACACGGTCATGATATTGCCGCCGTACGGATTACCGTTGGTATCCACCGGCCCGAGCGTGTCCTCGGTGTAGCCGCGCACGGTGTCCGGACCGCCGGCATAGAAGCGCTTGTAGGGGGGCATGCCGATAGTACCGCCGAACGGTTTGCCATAAGCCAGCTGCAGACTCTCGGTCAGCACCCAGCCCTTCCATATCGGGATGTAACCCGAGAATTCATAGCTGGCAATCCAGTAGCGCACGTCGACACCGGGAGGCACGACGGTGAGGGTCAGCGCGTGGCGCATGCCCCGATCGGCGAACAGGGTGCGGTTGCGTGAGTCGTACTGCCAGCCGACGTTCAGCTCGACGCTGTTGTAGCGCGCCCCCAGCAGCGACGTCACATACGAGGTAGTGGAACCGTCTGGCTGGATGAAAGTGGTCACCGCGGTGCGCGTATACGGATGGCCGTTCTGCTCGACCCAGTCCACCGCCTGCTGCGCGCTGCTGGCAGCGTAGGTCAAAAGGTCGTTGTGCTGAAACGAGATGCCGGCACTCACCCCCTGGTATTCGGTGATCGGATAACCGTAGGTCACCCCGAGAGCCAGATTTTTCGAGCCGAACGCCGACGTCTCCGAGGTGAACTGCGTCGAATCGCGGTAGCTCATCGACACCGTGCGCGACAGGTTGTCGACGGTGGTATACGGATTGGTCTCACTGAAGCTGTAGACCTTGTTGTACGCCCCGGCGTCGATGTTGAGCTGCACGAAGTTGCCGCCGCCGAAGAAATCGCTGTCGCTGAAGTTGCCATTGAGCACGAACTTCTGTGCCGCCGAATAGCCGATGCCACCGCCGACCGTGGCGCTGGGCCGCTCCTTGATTGCGAAATTGACGTCGACCTCGTCCGGCACACCCGGCACCTGCTCGGTCGAGTTCTCGACCGTCTCGATGAACGGGTCGCGCTGCAGACGCTGCTTGGAGCGCTCCAGCGCCACGTTCGACAGCCATGAGCCCTCCAGCTGGCGCAGCTCGCGCCGCAGAGTCTCGTCGTTGCTGCGCGTGGTACCGGTGAAATTGATGTGGCGCACATACACGCGGCTGCCGGGATCTACGAACAGCGTCAGATCGACGATCTTCTTGTTCTCGTCGGTGGTCGGGACCGGTTCGACCTTGGCGAAGTAGAAGCCCTCGTTGCCGAGCCGGTTCTTGATCAGCTCCTGGGTCGCGCTGATGAGCTTCTGCGAGTAGATCTGACCACTGTGCACCACCAGCAGCTGCTGCAGTTCGGATTCCGGCACGATGGTGTTGCCGGCGAGCTTGACCTCTCCGAGGCGATACACCAGCCCCTCGGTGATGTTCACGGTGATGAAGATGTCGGCCTTGTCCGGTGCCACCGCGACCTGGGCCGAGTCGATGCGGAAATTAGCGTAGCCGCGGTCCTGATAGAACGCGGTGACCTTCTCCAGGTCGCCCTGCAACGACTCGCGCGAGTAGCGGTCGGACTCCTTGTACCAGGAAGTCAGGTTCGGCGTGGTCAGCTGCAGCGTGCTGAGGATGTCCTTGTCCTTGAATTTGGTGTTGCCGACGATGTTGATCTGTCGGATCTTGGCGCGGCTGCCCTCCTTGATGTCGATGTTGACGCGCACGCGATTGTCCGGCAGGTCCTCCACCTTGGTATCGATCTGCACCGCGTACTTGCCGCGGCTGTAATACTGGTCGGTCAGATACTGGGTGACCTCATCGAGGGTGGAGCGGTCGAAGGTCTTGCCGGCCGACAGACCGACGTTGCGCAGCGATTTCTGCAGGTCCTCGGTCTTGATGTCCTTGTTGCCCTTGATGTCGATGCTCTCGAGCGAGGGCCGCTCCGACACCGCGACGACCAGCGTATCGCCGTCGCGGCGCAGTTCGACGTCGCGAAAGAATCCGGTGGCATATAGAGCGCGCAGCGCCTCGCGCTCGCGCTGCGCGGTCAGGTGATCGCCGATGTTCACCGGCAGGTAGTTGAATACCGTGCCTTCGGTGATGCGCTGCAGGCCTTCAATGTGGATGTCCCTGACGACAAAATCGCCCTGACTCTGCTGAGCCCATGCCAGGCCCGGCATAGCCACGCATGCAAACGCTGCCAGGAGTGCGCGCCAGCGGGCGCGCCATGGGTGGCTGATCAAGGATGCTTCAACCGAACTGCCGCGTGAGGTCGTTGAACAGCGCCACGCCCATCAGCACTACCAGCAGCGCCACGCCGAGCTGTTGGCTGATGGTCTGGACGCGCTCCGACAGCGGACTGCCCTTAAGCCACTCGATCGCCTGGAATACGATCTGGCCACCGTCGAGGATCGGAATCGGCAGCAGATTCATGAAGCCCAGCGCCAGGCTGACGATCACCAGGAAGTTGAGAAACGAACCTAACCCCAAGGCGGCCGAATCCCCGGCGTATTCGGCGATGCTCAGCGGACCGCTGAGATTCTTGATCGAAACCTGCCCGAATAGCATGCGCCAGAATAACCGCCCCTGCAGCGCGGTCATATCCCAGGCCTCGACGTTGGCGCGCACGAAGGCGGCCGGCAGCGACAGGCTGGTGTGCTTGAGCATGCTGGCGGGCAGCGGCGTCGGCGGCGGGCGCACGTGAATGCGGCCGACGGTTTTGCCGTCGGCATTCTCGGCCAGCGTGCTGACCCGAACGCCGCTCTCGCTCTGGCCGCGCCGGTAACGCAGCAGAATCTCATCGCCCGGATGCGACTGCACGCGCTCCTGCAGCTCGCGGAAGTCGTGCACCGGCTCGCCGTTGACGCTGACGATCTGATCGCCGGACATCAGACCGGCGCGCGCCGCCGGACCGTTTGGCTCGACCACGCCCAGCACCGCCGGAATCGGCGGCTCGTAGAAATTCAATCCCAGCCCGCTCATCAGTGCCGACGGCTCGGTCAGGCGGACTCGCTCGGCGGCACCGCCGACGTCCAGGTTCACGCTGCGATCGCGCTCATCGGCGCCGTGCACCGCAAGCTTGATCGGCGCGCCGCTGCTGATCACATCCAGCAGGTCGAGCACGATGTCGCGCTGTGAGTGAACCGGGCGCGCGTTGATCGCGGTGACTTCATCCTGGGCGCGCAGGCCGGCCCGGCCGGCCACACTGTTGGGATCGATGTCGCCCAGCAGCGGGCGCACCAGCGTGATCCCGGACACCAGGAACATGATGGTGAGAACGACGATGGCGAAGCCGATATTGAAAGCCGGCCCGGCCAGCAGCACGATGATGCGCTGCCAGTGGGGGCGGCGAGTGAACGAGCGACCCAGCTCCTCGGGCGGTACCGGTCCCTCTCGCTCATCGAGCATCTTGACGTAGCCGCCCAGTGGCACCGCAGCAACGACATATTCCGTGCGGTCGGCGCCGGCGACCCGGGTCCACAGCGCCTTGCCGAACCCCACCGAGAACCGTAACACCTTGAATCCAAGCCGCCGGGCGACCCAGAAGTGACCGAATTCGTGCACCGTGACCAAAAGGCAGATGGCCACGACGAAGGCCAGCGTGGTCTCGATCAAGGCCAACAGGTGAGGCACGAAGCCGCTCACGCGTGGGCCCGCGGCGAGGAGGCTCGGGCGCTGATTAGTTCGGCGGTCAGGGCACGCGCCTCCCGGTCCGCCGCCAGCACCGCTTCCAGTCCGGACATTGCTCCCCCTCGAACCCTGGCCATCACAGATTCAATGACCGCCGGAATATCGCCAAAGTTCAATCGCTTGTCGAGGAACGCCTGCACAGCTACCTCATCGGCAGCATTCAGGCTGGCGCAGTACAGGCCGCCCAGCCGCGCCGCCTCGCGCGCATGGCGCAGGCACGGGAAGCGCACCGGGTCGGGTGCCAGGAAGTCCAGCCGAGCGGCCTTCACCAAATCGAGAAATTCCACACCCGCGGACATCCGCCGCGGCGAGGCCAGCGCCTGCGCGATCGGGGTGCGCATGTCGGGCGAGGACAGCTGCGCCAGCACCGAGCCATCGTGGTACTCCACCAGCGAGTGCACGATGCTCTGCGGGTGCACCAGCACTTCGATCTGCTGCACGCCGAAGCCGAACAACACGCTGGCTTCGATCAGCTCCAGACCCTTGTTCATCAAGGTAGCCGAGTCCACCGAAATTTTGCGCCCCATGTTCCAGCGCGGGTGCGCGCAAGCCTGAGCCGGCGTCGCCGCCGCAATCGCCTCGGCGCTCCAGTGCAGAAACGGGCCGCCCGAGGCTGTCAGCAGCAGCCGCCGCACCCCGTCGGGCGCGTGGCCAGGACGAAAGCTCGCGGGCAGGCATTGAAAGATGGCGTTGTGCTCGCTGTCGATCGGGATCAGCTCGGCGCCCGAGGCATCGACCGCCTGCATCAACAGCGCGCCGGCCATGACGGCCGATTCCTTATTGGCCAGCAGCAGTCGTTTGCCAGCCGCGGCCGCGGCCAAGGTCGAACGCAGGCCGGCCGCGCCGCTGATCGCCGCCATCAGGTAATCCACCTGCGCATCGGCCGCCAGTTCGGCGATGGCCGCGGCGCCAGCGGCGACCCGGGTGCGACTGCCGGCGGACTTGAGCTTTTGCTCCAGCTCGCGCGCCGCATCGGCCGACTCGAGCGCGGCCCACTCCGGCTCGAAGCGCAGACACTGCGCCAGCAGCCCATCGACGTTGCTGCGGGCGGCCAGCACCGGCACCCGAAACTGTTCGCGGTTGAGCCACAGCACCTCGAGCGTGCTGCAGCCGACGCTGCCGGTGGAGCCCAGTACCGCGACCCCGATGCTCACCGGCCGACCCCCAGCCAGATCAGCCCCAAGGCCATGACCGGCGTGGCCGCGGTCACGCTGTCGATCCGATCCAGCGCCCCGCCGTGGCCGGGGAACAAGCGGCCACTGTCCTTCAGATTCACGTGTCGCTTGAGCAAGCTCTCGGTCAGATCACCAACCACCGAGAACGCCGCCGCCGCCAGGCACAGCGGCAGAAACTGCTGCACCGGACGCGCGAACCAGCCGGCGCCTGCGGCCCCCATTACCAGCGCTGACAGCATGCCGCCGATCACCCCTTCCCAGGTTTTCTTCGGCGACACCCGCGGCGCCAGGTAGCAGCGGCCGAACTGCCTGCCTGCAAAGTACGCGCCGGTATCGGCCGCAAACGCCAGTGCCAGGATGAACAGCGCCCACTGCGCGCCTGCGGTCCAGCTGGCATCGATGTGTACCAATGCGATCCAGGTCGGCAGCAGTGCCAGCATGCCGGCGAGCGCCGCGGCGATGCGACCGACCCGCTGCGGAGCACACACGATCCACAGCAGGGCCACCAGCCACCAGGCCACGCCGATCTCCAGCATCAGCCGGAATCGCTCCGGCTCCAAGGTGTAATGCCAGCCGGCCACGGCGAGCGCGCCCAGTAGCAGCACGTACAGCAGCCGCCAGGGCAACCCAAGTGTCAGAAACGCCGACCATTCCCAGGCTCCCACCAGCAGGATCACTCCCAGAATCGAAGCCGTGGCGATGGCTGACGAATACAGGATCACGACGATCAGCAGCAGCGTCAGCGCCAGGGCGGTAAGCACACGCGAACGCAGCATGCTCGCTACCTGCGACCTGCGCCGGCCTCGGTTGCCCGCAGCTGCTCGGAGCTCAGTCCGAAGCGCCGCTGGCGCGCGGCAAAGTGCTGCAGCGCCGCCTCGAACGCCGTCGCATCAAAATCCGGCCACAGCCGCTCGGTGAAGTACAGCTCGGTGTAGGCCAGGTTCCACAACAGAAAATTGCTGATGCGCTGCTCACCACCGGTACGTATGAAGAGGTCAGGGTCACAGATGCCGCCCAAGGCCAGCGCCGCGGCGAACGCCGGCTCGTCGATCTGGCCCGGCAGCAGCTCGTGGGATTCGACCCGGCTGGCCAACCGCCGGGCGGCGTTGATGATGTCGCCGCGGCCGCCGTAGCTGAGCGCGATCTGCAGTGCCAGGCGGCTGTTGCCGGCGGTGACGCGCTCGGAGCTGGCGATGCTGGCGAGCAGCCGCTCATCCAGTTCGTCGCGCTCGCCGATGAAGCGCACCCGCACACCCTGGCGGTGCAGCTCTTCGATTTCAGCCTCCAGCGATTCGACGAACAGCGACATCAGGCTCATCACCTCGTCGGGCGGCCGGCCCCAGTTCTCGCTGCTGAAGGCGAACAGCGTCAGCGCGCCGATACCGCGGCGCACGCACTCTTCGATCACCATGCGCACCGGTTCCACACCGGCGCGATGGCCCGCGGGGCGCTCGCCGCCGCGCGCCCGGGCCCAACGTCCGTTGCCGTCCATGACGATGGCCACGTGGCGGGGCGGCGGCGCCGGCACGGGGCGTGGTGCAGCGCTGCTCAAACCTGCAGAATTTCCTTTTCCTTGGCCGCCAACAGCTGGTCGATTTCGCCGACGTGCCGGTCCGTCAACTTCTGGATGTCGTCCTGGCCGCGGCGCTCATCGTCCTGCGAAATAGTTTTTTTCTTGAGCGACTCCTTGACCTCGGCCAGCGCATCGCGGCGCACATTGCGCACACTCACCCGAGCGTTCTCCGCGTCCTGGCGCACCACCTTGGTGATGTCGCGGCGCCGTTCCTCAGTCAGAGGCGGCAGTGGAATGCGGATCACGGTGCCGGCGGTATTCGGCGTCAACCCCAGATCCGACTTGTGGATCGCCTTTTCGATCGGTCCCACCATGGTCTTCTCCCATGGCGACACGACCAGCGTGCGGGCATCCTCGACACTGATGCTGGCGACCTGCTGCAGCGGCACGTCCGATCCGTAGTAGTCCACCTTCAGGTGCTCGATCAGACTCGGGTGCGCGCGCCCGGTGCGCAGTTTCTTCAGGTCGGCCTGAAATACCTGAACGCATTTCTGCATGCGCGCGGTCGCATTCTTCTTCAGTTCTTCCAGCATGGCGGACCACCCCTCTTAGTCGTTGGTCACCAGTGTGCCGATGTCCTCGCCGCGCACGATGCGCAGCAGATCACCCGGCGTGCCCAGATTGAACACTCGCAACGGCATGTTGTGGTCGCGGCACATTACGATCGCGGTCGCATCCATCACGTTCAACCGCTCGGTCAGCACCCGATCATAAGTCAGGCGCGGATAGTGGTGCGCCACCGGATTCTTCACCGGGTCATCGGAGTAGATGCCATTGACCTTGGTGGCTTTTAGCAGCAGCTGTGCCTCGATCTCGATCGCACGCAGGCTGGCGGCAGTGTCAGTAGTAAAGAACGGATTGCCGGTACCGGCGGCGAAGATCACCGCCCGGCCCTTTTCCAGATGGCGCACCGCACGCCGGCGAATGAAATCCTCGCACACCTCGTTGATGCGGATCGCCGACATCACGCGCGCCTGCATCCCCTGGTGCTCAAGCGCGTCCTGCAGCGCGAGCGCATTCATCACCGTGGCCAGCATGCCCATCTGATCGGCGGCGACGCGGTCCATGCCGGCGCGCGCCAGCCCGGCGCCGCGGAACAGGTTGCCGCCGCCGATCACGATGGCAATCTGCACACCGAGTGCCTGCACTTCGCCGATGTCGCCGGCGATCCGCTTCAGCATCGCCGGATCGATACCGTAGTCGACGCTGCCGAGCAGGGCCTCGCCCGACAGTTTGACCAGGATGCGATTCCAGGCAGACTTGCTGTTCTGATTCATAGTGCCCATTCTCGCCCGGCGCGGCCGGCGCGCCGCGCGTCAAAAAAAACCCCGCTACCGGCGGGGCATTGCACGGTATCGTCCGGCGGCGATCAGCGACTCCCGGCCTTTTTGACCTGGGCCATCACCTCGGCGGCGAAGTCTTCACTTTTTTTCTCGATCCCGGCGCCGACTTCGAAGCGCTCGTACTTCAGCACCCGTGCGCCGGCACCTGCCAGCAGCTTCTCGATCGTGCGATCCGGATCCTTTACGAACGGCTGGCCAAGCAGGGTCATCTCGTTCAAGGACTTGCGCAGCCTGCCCTCGACCATGCGCGCGGTAATCTCAGGACTCTTGCCGTCTTTCTGTGCCTGCTCGGTCAGGATCTCGCGCTCCTTCTCAAGCACCGCCGCCGGTACTTCGGCCAAGCTAAGGTAGCGCGGGTTGCTGGCAGCGATGTGCATCGCCAGATCGTGCGCCAGGCTATCGCTGCCGCCTTCGATCGCCACCAGCACACCGATACGCGTGCCGTGCAGGTAGGCACCGAGGATGCCGCTGCTCTCGAGTACCACGCAGCGGCGCACGCTGATCTTCTCGCCGATCTTGGCGACCAATGCCCGTCGAAGCACGTCGACGCTCTCGCCGGCCTTGAGTTCCGCGGCCAGCAGCTCATCGACGTCCACCGGCCGTCCGGCCAGCGTCAGGCGCGCGACATCGGCCGCGAATTTCTGAAATTCCTGCTCGCGCGCGACAAAGTCAGTCTCGCAGTTGATCTCGACCATGGCGGCCGCACGCTGGTCCGGCGAGCGCTCGATGACGATCACGCCCTCGGCGGCGATGCGCGCGGCCTTCTTGTCGGCCTTTGCCAGCCCCTGCTTGCGCATCAGCTCGGCGGCCGCGTCCAGGTTGCCACTGGTCTCCACCAGCGCGCGCTTGCACTCCATCATTCCGGCGCCGGTGCGTTCGCGTAGCTGCCGGACCGCTTCCGCTGTGACGGTCATGGCTTAGCCCGGGCCGCGCGGGCGGCGCGTGGCACCGGCGCCGGTGCGGCGCTTGACGCCGATCGGCGATGGCGCGCCGGCCGGCTCGGCAGTCTCGGCCGGATCGTCCGGCTCGGCTTCAAGTGCAGCATCGTCGGGGGTCGTAGCGCTCGCGGTGGCCACCGCCGCCGCCGCCGGCGGGGCCGCCACCGGACGGCGCCGCGGCGGGGTCTTGCGACGCACCGTCGCCATCGGCTTGGAGCGGCCCGGACGCGTACTCTTGCGGCGTGGATTGCCTTCCTCGTCCAGCTCGACAAACTCGTCCTCGCCAACCGCCATCTGCGGTACCGAGGATTTGCCTTCCAGCACCGCATCGGCAATCGCCGCCGCATACAGCTGGATGGCGCGCATGGCATCGTCATTGCCAGGAATCACATGCTCGATGCCATCGGGAGAACAATTGGTATCGACCACGGCCACCACCGGGATACCGAGCTTGCGCGCCTCGTGGATGGCGATGTGCTCGTGGCCCACGTCGACAACGAACAGCGCGTCCGGCAGCGCTTCCATACTCTTGATGCCGCCCAAGCTGCGCTCGAGCTTGAGCATTTCACGTCGCAGCTGCGTCGCTTCCTTCTTGCCGCGCTTGTCGAGCGCGCCGGAGCTGGCCATTTCCTGCAGCTCGGTCAAGCGTTTGATCGAACCGCGGATGGTCTTGAAATTGGTGAGCATGCCACCGAGCCAGCGCTGGTTCACGAACGGCATGGCGCAGCGCGTGGCCTCTTTCTCGATGGCGTCGCGGGCCGAGCGCTTGGTGCCGACGAACAGCACCGTGCCACCATCACCAACCACCTGCTTGATGAAATTGGCCGCATCCGCGAACAGCGGCTGGGTCTTCTCGAGGTTGATGATGTGGATCTTGTTGCGCTCGCCGAAAATGAACTGTTCCATCTTCGGGTTCCAGAAGCGGGTCTGATGTCCGAAATGAACACCCGCTTCCAGCATCTGTCGCATCGACACGCCGGTCATACGAAGCTCCTATGTCGGGTTGTGGCCTCCGCGCATCCCTGATAATGACGATCCTGCAGGTGGTTCAACCACCTGCCGGACACCCGGTCACAGGTTCGTGATGCGCGTGTGGATTGCGTTGCCAAAAAAGGCCGCGCTTTATACCATGAAGTCCTAGACCGAACAATGTCTTAAGCGGATCCGGTGGATATGCTGCGCAGCTCCCAGATATCTCTCAAAAGCGCTGACGAGCAGCAGAAACTTCGCGTCGCTGGCGCACTGGCGGCCGAGGTGCTCGACATGATCGAAGAGCACGTTGCCCCCGGGGTCAGCACCGAGGACCTCGACCAGATCTGCCACGACTACATCGTCAACGTGCAGAAGACCATTCCGGCCAACGTCGGCTATCGCGGGTTTCCCAAAACCGTGTGCACGTCGGTCAATCACGTCGTGTGTCACGGCATCCCCAACGATCGCAAGCTCAAGGCCGGCGATATCCTGAACATCGATATCGCCATCATCAAGGACGGCTACCACGGTGATACCAGCCGCATGTATTTCGTCGGCAAGCCGCCGGCATTCGCACAGCGCCTGACGCAGGTGTGCAAGGATGCGATGTGGCGCGCGATCGAGATCGTGCAGCCCGGGGCGCACCTGGGCGACATCGGCCATGCGATCCAGACCCTGGCTGAGGCCGAGGGTTTCTCGGTAGTGCGCGAGTACTGCGGCCACGGTATCGGTCGCATATATCACGAGGATCCGCAGATTTTGCACTACGGTGAACCGGGCACCGGGCTCGAGATGCGCGCCGGCATGGTGTTCACGATCGAACCGATGATCAATGCCGGCAAGCGTCATGTACGGGTGATGCCGGACGGCTGGACCGTGATCACCAAGGATCACTCGCTGTCAGCGCAATGGGAGCACATGGTGTTGGTAACACCGACCGGGCACGAAGTCTTGACCCTGAGCCAGCGCGCACCGCACTGAGCAGCGGCGTGTCGGTTCCAGACTCAACGGTGCTCGAAGATGCCCCGCCGCGTGTGCCGGCGCCGTTGGATTGGCCGCTGCTCAATCAGCTGCCGGCGCTGCTAGCAGAAACCGGATGCGCCGCGGACAGCTGCCGCAGCGTGTTGGCGCGGGCGCACGAGGAACTGCGCGCTCGTTTTTTCGAAGATGAGCCGGTCGAAGGCCTGGTGCGCGCGCGGGCGCGCTTCATCGATCTGCTGCTGTGCGCGCTATGGCAGCAGCGGCTCGACGCCGGCCTGGCAGCACGGCTGGCGCTGGTAGCGGTCGGCGGCTACGGTCGCGGCGAACTACACCCCTACTCCGACGTCGACTTCCTGGTACTGGCGCCCGCGCCGCTGGCCGAGGCCGAGCGCGCCAGTGTCGAAGGGCTGGTGTCGTTCCTGTGGGACATCGGTCTGGAGGTCGGGCACAGCGTACGCACCGTGGCCGAATGCGCCGAGGAGAGCGCCGCCGATGTCGGCGTGATGACCACCTTGATCGAATCGCGCCGGCTGGCCGGTTCGAGCGAACTGCTGGCCGAGATGCGCGGCGCGCTGGCACCGGAGCGCATCTGGCCGGTGCGCGAATTCTTCGAGGCCAAGGTACGCGAGCAGCAGGACCGGCGGCTGAAAGCCAACGACACCGCCTACAATCTTGAACCCAACGTCAAGACCGGTCCCGGCGGCCTGCGAGACATTCAGACGATTGCCTGGGTGGCGAAGCGGCAGTTCGGCGCCGAGTCGCTCGATGAGCTGGTTACCTACGGCTTCCTGACGCCCTCGGAGCTGCGGCGGCTTACCGCGGCTCAGTCATTCCTGTGGAAGGTGCGCTTCGGTCTACACGTGCTGAGTGGCCGGCATGAGGATCGGTTGTTGTTCGACTACCAGATCAAGCTCGCCGGCAGCTTCGGCTACGAGGACGCCTCGTACACGCTCGCGGTCGAGCAGCTGATGCAGCGCTATTACCGCACCATCATCGACGTCACGCTGCTCAATGAGCTGCTGCTGCAGCTGTTCCGCGAGGCAATCCTCAGCGACGACCAGCCGCCGCAACCGCTCAATCCGCGCTTTCAGATCCGCAACGATTATCTGGAGGCGGTCAACGAGGACGTGTTCGCGCGTCAACCATCGGCACTGCTCGAACTATTCGTGCTGCTGCAGCAAAACCCGCAGATCCGCGGCGTGCGCGCCGCGACGATTCGGGCGGTGGTGCGCAATCTGTGGCTGATCGATGAGGAATTTCGCCAGAATCCACGCAACCACCGGCTGTTTCTCGAGATCCTGCGCGCCCCGCGCGGCGTGACCCACGAGCTGCGCCGCATGAACGATTACGGCGTACTGGGCCGATACATCCCGGCATTCGGACGCGTGATCGGCCGCATGCAGTACGACCTGTTTCACGCCTACACCGTCGATGCACACTCCCTGTTCGTGGTCAGCAATCTGCGCCGGCTGGCGATGAGTCAATACGATCAGGAGCTGCCGCGCATTTCGGCGATCATGCAGCAACTGCCGAAACCCGAGATCGCCTACCTGAGCGCGCTGTTTCACGATATCGCCAAGGGCCGCGGCGGCGATCACTCCGATCTGGGCGCGGTGGATGCCGAGGCGTTCTGCCTGGAACAGGGCATGTCGCGCTACGACGCGCGCCTGGTGGCGTGGCTGGTGAAGAACCATCTGCTGCTGTCGATGACCGCGCAGAAGCAGGACATCACCGATCCGCAGGTGATCGCGACGTTTTCCCGTACCGTCGGCGATGAGGCCCATCTCGACTACCTGTTCGTGCTGACCTGCGCCGACGTTCGCGGCACCAATCCAAAGCTGTGGAATTCTTGGAAAGCTTCGCTTTTCTACGAGTTCTACGAGTCAGTCAAACGCGCACTACGGCGCGGGCTGGAGACGCCGGTCGACCAGGACGAGCTGCTGCGCGAGGTGCAGGCCTCGGCGCGCAGCATGCTGCGCGGCGCCGGCGTTGCGCCCGAGGCGATCGATCGCACCTGGGCCCGTCTGCCGGCCGCGTATTTCCTTCGGCACGGGGCCGAGGAGATCGCGCGCCATACGCGCGCGCTCGCGACCGGCAATGCCGATGCCGACGAGGCGCTGGTCGCGGTCGAGCCGCGCACCGAGCGCGACACCACCGCGGTGATGATCTACGCGCCGCACCGCCGCCACGGATTTGCCCGCGCCACCGCGGTCCTCGATCAGCTCGGACTCAACATCTTGGACGCGCGGATCACACCGGTCGGTAACGGCTTCTCGCTCGACTCCTATCACGTGCTGGAAGAGGATGGATCCACGATCAGCGACTCCGAACGGGTGACGGAGATCGAGCAGGGTCTGTGGCGATCGTTACAGCGTCCGGAGGAATCGCCGCTGGCGGTGTCGCGGCGCGCGACCCGGCAGATGCGCGTGTTCAAGACCCCGACCCAGATCGCGATTAGCGTCGATGAACGCAATCAGCGCTCGGTGCTGGAACTCACCGCCGGCGACCGTCCCGGGCTGCTGTGTGACGTCGGTAAAGTGCTGTGGGAAGAACGCGTCGATCTGCACGCCGCCAAGATCGCCACGCTCGGCGAGCGCGCCGAGGACGTGTTTTACCTGACCGATCGCGAGCAACGGCCGCTGGATGAGGCCGCCGCCGAACGCCTGCGGGTGCATCTGGCCGAGGCGCTGGATCGCCGCCCGGCCTGATCGCGACGGCGCGCGCTCCGCGGGAGACTGACCTTGCTGGAGCTCCGCAGGTAATTGCCCATAGGTCGCCCTCGCCGGCCGCCGCTTGCAGTAGCCGACAGCCTCGATCGCCCATGCCGACCTGCTTTTAGGCGTCTGCTACTTCCAGCAACCAGCTGCGCAGCCGGTCGGGGCTCGGCAGTCGGAATTTGGCCGCCGTCACAGCATCATCCCCGACCCGCAGGCTGACGCCCCCCAGTCCATTGACCACTTCGAACGCATCTTCGTCGGTACTGTCGTCGCCAGCGAAGATCGGGGTGCGACCCTGGAACGGCGGCCGTTCCATCAGGCGCTGGATGCCGATGCCCTTGGTCAGGTGGCGCGGCCGGATCTCGACCACGCACTTGCCCATCAGCACGCTGAACTGGCTGCCCAGGCCGGCGGCCACGAGCTCGGCGATCTTCAGCACTTCGCGGCCGCGCTCGGGCACACTGCGATAATGCAAGGCGATCACGCGCCCTTTGTTCTCCAGCTGCACGCCCCGAATGCGGTCGGTCGCCTCGCGCAGCAACGGCTCGGCGGCCTGCAGCTCGGCGGTCAGCTTGTCATCGACGATGATCTCGCCACCGGCGGTACGAATCTCACCGCCATGCACGCCGATGGCTGGCAGCTTCAATGGCTGAAACAAATCATCGATCGCCTGGATGCTGCGGCCGCTGACGAATGCCACCGCTCCACCGAGTTTGCGCGCCAATCGTTGCAACAGCGGCACCATCCATATCGGCACCTCGACCGCATCGGGCGTGGGCGCTAGGTCGAGGATGGTGCCGTCGATATCCAGGTACAGGGCATGGCCGGTCAGCGAGCTGTGCGGGACAGACGCGCCGTCGACTTGCTCCAGATCCGCTTCAATCGGCATGACCGCCTGCTTCATTGCATCATTTCTACGCACCGAGGGACCGTAGCCAACACACTTCTGCGCCGGCTATCGGCGCAGGCGGGCATGCCTGTCGGACCTCTCTTACAAGCGCGACTGGACGCGGCTGCGCTCGCGGGGCAGCATGCGCGCCATCGCCACCGAGCGGGCTTTGATGAACTACCCGGATCTTAAGGCTCATATTGAGGCCGCGTACGAGCGACGCCAAGAACTGTCGAGCCACAGTGTCGACATCGCAACCCGCGAGGCTGTGGCCGAGGCAGTGCGCGCACTCGACAGCGGCCAATGCCGGGTGGCCGAGAAGATCGATGGCCGCTGGCAGGTGCACAGCTGGCTCAAGAAGGCGGTGCTGCTCTACTTTCGTACCCACGACAACGTCGTGACGGATGCCGGCTACACGCGCTTTTTCGATCGCGTGCCGCTGAAATTTGCCGACGCGGACGCCAAGCGCTTTGCCGCGGGCGGAGTGCGCGTGGTGCCGCATGCGCTGGTGCGCTACGGCGCCTACGTCGCGCCGAACGCGGTGCTGATGCCCTCGTACATCAATATCGGGGCGCATGTGGGTGAAGGCACCATGGTCGATACCTGGGCGACGGTTGGATCGTGCGCGCAGATCGGCCGCAACGTCCACCTCTCGGGCGGCGTCGGCATCGGCGGTGTGCTCGAGCCGGTGCAGGCAGCCCCCACCATCATCGAGGACGACTGCTTCATCGGCGCGCGTTCCGAGATCGTCGAGGGCGTGGTGGTCGGTGCCGGCGCGGTGATCTCGATGGGTGTATTCATTGGCGCCAGCACCCGCATCTACGATCGCGCCAGCGGCCAGATTCTGCAGGGCGAAGTGCCGGCCGGCTCGGTGGTCGTGTCCGGCAGCATGCCGTCCAAGGACGGCAGTCACAGCCTGTACTGCGCGGTGATCGTCAAACGAGTGGATGCCCAGACACGCGCCAAGACGGCGCTGAACGATCTGCTGCGGCCGGATTGAACGTCGCCGCGACTAGCCGTAGCGGCCGGTGATGTAGTCTTCGGTCGCCTTCTGCCCCGGGTTGGTGAAGATCTTCGACGTCTCGTCGAATTCGATCAGCTCACCCAGATACATGAAGGCCGTATAGTCCGACACGCGCGCCGCCTGCTGCATGTTGTGCGTCACGATCAGCACCGTGACCTGGTCGCGCAGCGAGGCGATCAATTCCTCGATGCGCGCGGTGGCGATCGGATCGAGCGCGGAGGTCGGCTCGTCAAACAGCAGGATCTCCGGATTGGTGGCCAGCGCGCGCGCGATGCACAGTCGCTGCTGCTGACCGCCGGACAGCGACAGGCCGGAGTTGGCCAGCCGGTCCTTGACCTCATCCCAGAGCGCGGCCCCGCGCAGCGCCTTTTCGACCTCTTCCTGAATGCGGATCTGCGAGCGCACGCCGCGGATGCGCAGCCCGTAGGCAACGTTTTCGAAGATCGACTTGGAGAACGGATTGGGCTTCTGGAACACCATGCCGATGCGCATGCGTACTTCGATCGGATCGACGTCGCGGCCGACCAGGTCGAGGTCCTCGGGCAACAGCATGATCCGGCCTTCGTAGCGTGTTCCGGGGGTCAGATCGTGCATGCGATTGAAGCAGCGCAGGAACGTGCTTTTGCCGCAGCCAGATGGCCCAATCAGCGCCGTCACCTGCTTCTCGCGGATCTCCATGTTGAGATCCTTGAGCGCCTTATTGTCGCCATAGAAGAACCCGAGCGACTCGACCCGCGCCTTGACCGGCGCTTTGAGCGCTGCGGTACGCCGTGACTCGTCCACCGCCACCTGCAGCATGCCGCGGCCGCTGGCACGCATCGGGATGACGCCGGTATCGATATCCGATGCCGGCGGAAATCCAGCCGAGTTGCCGTCAGGAGGACTATTTCTCACCACTTGTTCCATACGATACAGGCGTGGCGCCGTTACCGGCGCGCCTCATTGAGACTGGGGGCGCCCAGCAGCTCCTTCTCGATCTCCTCAATCTTGGTGTGCCGGACGTCCTTGCCGAGCACCAGGTAGATCAGGTATTCGCAGATGTTTTTAGCGTGATCCCCGATGCGCTCCAGCGATCGTACCACCCACATGACATCGAGCGCCCGCCGGATCGATCGCGGGTCCTCCATCATGAAGGTTATGTTCTGCCGGTGAATGGCCTCGTATTCCTCATCGACGGTACGGTCCCGTCGCAGCACCGCCACGGCCAGATTGGTATCGAACCGGGCAAAGGCATCCAGCGTGTCGTGCACCATTCCGATTACGAGTTCGCCCAGGTTGCGCAGTTCCCGGTAGCGGTTGTTCGGCCGCTCGCGCAGCGCCAGCCGCGCCGCGATCCCCGCGACCTTCTCGCCCTCATCACCAATACGTTCCAGGTCCGTGATTGTCTTCAGAATTGTGATGATCAGCCGCAGGTCCGACGCGGTCGGGCCGCGGGTCGCAAGAATGCGGCTGCAATCCTCGTCAATCGAGCGCTCGAGTTGGTTGACGTGCAGCTCTTCCTGGGCCACCCGCACCATCACCCGGGCATCCGGCTCGGTGATCCCGCCGATCGCCTGAGTCAACTGCCGCTCAACCAGCCCGCCCATCTCCAGCACGCTGCTGCGCAGGCGTTCAAGATCGGCGTTGTAGCGGCTGGAGATGTGGTGGCTTAAGCCCTCGGTGCTCATTCAGGCATGGTATACGGGCCTTGATGACAGATTTGTGTCAGCCGATCCGGGGTAGCGCCGCCCGGGCCGTCAGGCCCGATCGGCGCCCATCCCAACCCGAAAACCGCGCTTGCGGTCGGGGCCACCATGGAAGTTTTAGGTCCGCAGCGGGGGCGGCGGCGTTTTCCGATCGTCTATGCACGATCTGTCGGAGCGGCAGTAACGTCGGTCGAACCCTCATAGGCCAGCGCACTACGAAGCTTCGCCGCCAGGTCCGATTGAGTGAAGGGTTTGGTAATAAGCTCGACGCCGGGATCGAGCCGACCATGGTGCACGATCGAATTTCGAGCATATCCGGCGGCCGACATGCCTACGCCGGTATCACTCACTGCCAACATCGAATACTGACCCGGCGCCACTTCCGCATGTACCCGCGCGTAGGCTTCGTCCAGGAAGGTATTGGAGGTCTCGATAGTGAGCTTGCCACTGTGAGGCATCGCGTCGCGGGCATTGACTGCGAGCAACGGCAACGATATGACGAACAGGGCAACCCAGAGACGCCGTGGCAAGTTGCTATGTGCGCCCGTGCTGCAAACCGGTGTCTGCAGCCGAACCCCTCCGCCCCCGCATTAGATGTCGCGTGTTGGGGGCAATCGCTTGCATCGTAAACCAATTTTGTGGGCGCGGCGCTAGGCGTTATTTGACGAGTAGTCCGCAGGCGCGCGATCTTTTCGTCTCGGCGTCGGGGCAGTTCATTGAGTGAAATAGTGACGGTTCAATAGCGCCCCGATTTTGTCGTAGCGCGTCTGCAACTGGGACTTGGTGGTTTCCAGGAAGCTTCTCAAGCCGGGGTCGGTCTCACGCGGCAGCATCACACCGACAAGATGCCGTTGCTCGTTGAGCGCGTTGTAAAACATGAGTAGCGCCTCGCGCTCGAATTCGACACCGCTCTTGCCGACCAGCGGAGCGAAGTCCTTGGCCGTGTCTTCGCCAATGGCTTTGCGCTCCTCGCCCTCGATTTCGGACATTGGCGCGACGTCGATGCGCATCGCAGGATATTGCTTCGATAGGTTCTGCATGGTGTCGGCGAGCTGCTGGTAATAACTGATCAGCTCCTTGGTGGCACGTCCCATGTCTTCCGGCTTGTCTTTGAACATCAAGATCCATTTCAGTTTAGGAATCCCCTCGGCCTCCTGGTACAGCAGGCTGTAGCCGATCGACAGCTGGGCGCGCGGCCCATCCTTCTCCGGCGCCACCTTTTTGTCGCCGCTGGACTGGCTGCATGCGGCAACAGCCAACAGTAGTGCGATCACCACGATGCGAGCGAGGTTGGGTCGGGGCTCATCCAGCGCTTCAATCTGCATCATTTTTAGCCTTTGACTCTTCGGCAGTCACGCAGGGCGGCGGATCAGCACTCGTGCTGCGCCCGGGTTTTCGGGTTGCTGAAGTCGACCGGTTCATCTGCACTCCTGCGCTTGCCTGCCGCATATGTTGCGACTCGTATCGATCGCGGGCGTCGGAGCAAGACTCTGACTGTTGGGAGCGAAGCTCTCCTTCGAGGCCGACGAAGTCCTACGAACGCGGGCTAACCTGGCAACGACGCGGTTTACATTTATGTACGGCATCGGCGGCAGTGACACAATCGACCCTCGTCGGCGGCCAGGCGGGAGCTCCACTCATGAGATATGTGTCAAATGCGCTGCTCATTGTCTTTTGCATGTCGTTCGCTGCACCGGGGCTCGCAGCCGATCTCAGGAGTCAGGTCGAGCGCTACCGGATGGCTCACGAAGTGCACATCGTCGGCGAACTTGATGAATTGATCCGTCTCAAGAGCGTCGCGGCCGATCCGGCCGGCCTTGCTGCAGCCGCTGACCATCTGCAGGCATTGTTGAAGCAACGCGGCTTTAAGACGATGCAGCTGTCGGCCGGTCCCGGTATCCCGCCACTGGTCTTCGGCATACTGAGCAGCCCAGGGGCCAAGCGCACCGTGGTGTTCTACGCCCACTATGACGGCCAACCGGTGACGCCGTCGCAGTGGAGCTCTGACCCGTTCATCCCGGTGATGCGCAGCGGTCCGTTAAATTCTGGCGGACATGACATCGACTGGAAGAGCGCGACGCCGCCGTTCGACCCGGGGTGGCGGTTGTTCGGCCGTGCCGCCAGTGACGATAAGACCTCTATCGTTGCATTCCTCGTAGCATTTGACGCACTCAAGGCCTGCGGTCGCAAGCCCTCGGTGAACATCAAGGTGACCTGGGAGGGGGAGGAAGAAGCTGGATCACCCCATCTTGCCGAGATCCTCCGGGCCAACCAGGCGCTGCTCGCGGCTGACCTGTGGCTAATTGGCGATGCGCCGATCCATCAGTCCGGACGTCAGATGGTCTACTTCGGTGCGCGCGGAACCGTGGGTCTGGAGGCAACGGTCTACGGGCCGATCCGCGCCCTGCACGACGGTCATTACGGCAATTGGGTGCCCAATCCGGCGGCGATGGCCTCGACGCTGATCGCGCAGATGCGTGACGATGAGGGTCGGATTTTGATTCCGGGATTTGCCGACGACGTGCGCCCGTTGACCAATACCGAGCAGGAGGCGATCGGGCATCTGCCGCGCGTTGAAGATGCGCTCAAGCAGGAATTTGAGATCGGTCGAACAGAGGGCGATCAGGGGTTGACCGCAAGTCTCATGCGGCCGGCGCTCAACATCCGGGGCATTCGCTCGGGCCAAGTGGGCAACGCGGCCGCCAACGCCATCCCGACCGAGGCCGCGATCTCGATCGATTTTCGTCTGGTACCGGATCAAACGCCACAGACGGTGCGCACCAGCGTTGAGAACTTTCTGCAGAGCAAAGGTTGGACCATCGTCACCGATGAACCGGATCAGGCGACGCGGCTGGCACAGCCGCGCATCATTCGGCTCAAATGGGATTCAGGCTACCCGGCGTTCCGCTCCGACATGTCAACGCCGGTCGCCCGGGCGGTTATCGGCACTGCCAGCGAGGCCGCCGGATACCCGGTCGCGGTGTTGCCGATGATCGGTGCCAGCGTGCCGATCTATCTGTTCGCCGATCGCTTCAAAGTGCCCGTGATCGGTCTGCCGATCGTCAACTTTGACAACAACCAACACGCCGCCAATGAGAATCAGCGGTTGCAGAATCTGTGGGACGGCATCGATACGTACGCGGCGATGATGGCCAGATTGAGCTGGTAGCCGCAGCGATACAGCGACTTTACCCGATCAGCGCCTTGAAGCGCTGCGTGCGTGTGCCGGTAGCGGTCTCCGAGCGGCGAAGCAGCTTGCTGGCGTCCACCGCAGGCAACGCCTCGCCGAGCAGAAAACCCTGCGCCTCATGGCAATCGTGCTCCTGCAGGAACATCAGCTGCGAGATATTCTCGACGCCCTCGGCAGTCACATCGATGCGCAGTGAGCGCGACATGGCAATGATAGCCGCCGCGATCGCCCGGTCATCGCTGCACTCATTCAGGCTGCTGACGAACGAGCGATCGATCTTGAGACGATTGACCGCGAAGCGTCGAAGGCGTGCCAGGCTCGAATAGCCGGTGCCGAAGTCGTCGATCGCCAGCGCCACGCCCAGTCCCTTGAGCTGATTGATGGCGCGCTCGGCCCAGGCCTCATCGTTCATGAGCAGCGTCTCGGTGATCTCCAGCTCGAGCTTGGCGGCCTCCAAACCACTGTCGCGCAAAATCGCAGCGACCTGGGCGGGAAACTCGCTGCGAGCGAACTGTTGCGCCGAGACGTTGACCGAGATGCGTACCGCCGGGAAGCCCTCGTCGTGCCAGGCCTTGCCCTGGGCGCAGGCATTGCGCAGCACCCACTCGCCAATCGGCAGGATCAGACCGGTCTCCTCGGCCACGGCGATGAACTCCGACGGCGGCACCACGCCCAGCTGCTCGTTGCTCCAGCGCAGCAGCGCCTCCATGCCGGAGATGTGGCCGGTGCGGATGTCAAACAGCGGCTGGAAATACAGCGTGAACTCGTTGCGCATCAAGGCTCCGCGCAGTTTGTCCTCGATGGTGAATCGCTGCAGCGCGGTGGCGTTCATCGCGGCGTCGAAGAACGAATACGTGCCGGGGCTCTTGCGTTTGGAGAAGTACATGGCCAGATCGGCGTTGCGCAGCAGCGTCTCGGCGTCGGCGCCGTCGTTGGGAAAGACCGCGATCCCGACACTGGGTGTCACCACCAGCGAGTTTTGCGCCAGCTGCATCGGTTCGCGCAGCGCCGCGATGATGCGCTCGGCGATCGAGCCGGCGTCCGCAGGTTTGCGAATATTGGGCAGCAACACCATGAATTCGTCGCCGCCCAGACGGGCCAGATCGCCGGGCCGGGAAATACCGCTCGACTCCAGGTTCCAGGAGTCGCCGTAACGCAGGCAGGTACGCAGACGCTGGGCAACCAGGCGCAACAACTCGTCGCCGACCGCGTGGCCCAAGGTATCGTTGACGCGCTTGAAGTTGTCCAGATCCAGGTACAGCACCGCTAGCGTGCGCTCGTGCTGCCGCGCCGCCTCGACCGCGCCGAGCAGCCGGCTGCGCGACTGCTCGCGATTGGGCAGTCCGGTGAGCGCGTCGAAGTACGCCAGCCGCACCACCGTACGCTCAGCGCGCCACTTACTTGCCAGCGCGATGGTCATCTGCCGAATCTCATGCGGATGAAACGGCTTCTGCAGATACGACAGCTTCTCCTCCGGCGGCACGATGCCACCGATATCGCTGGGATCGATATCGGAATAGGCGGTGCAGATCACGATCTCGATTGCCGGGTCCAGCTCGCGGATACGCGACGCCGCCCACACGCCGTCGGGGCCGGGCGGCATGCGCATGTCCAGGAACGCCACCGCAAACGGTTGCTCCTGCGCCAGCGCGTCGCGCACCGCGTGCACCGCCTCCTCGGCGCCGTTGCAGAACACCGGATCGAAGGTCGCGGCCCGCGAGCCTTCCGCTGGCGCCGCACGCTCGGCGCCCTTGCGGAACAGCCGCGCGCGCAGATTGTGAAATGCGGCCAGATCGCGCTGTACCTCGGCCTCAAGCAGGATCTGCCGATAGGCATCGCGCACGTCGGCCTCGTCATCTACCACCAGGACCCGAATAGGCGTTCGACTTTGGTTGGACATCACAGACCTCATGCGGCCTTGCTGTGGCTTTCGGGCCGGCGCGCGGCCAGCGGCACGCTCAGATGCAGCGCCGCGCCCCGGCCGGCGCCTTCGCTGCTGGCCCAGATGCGTCCGCCCAGGGCGCGCAGAACGTTGGCACACCAATGCAGGCCGATGCCGAAATTGGTGTTGCGCGATTTGGTCGAGAAACCCTTTTCGAACAGGCGTTCGAGATTCTCCGGAGCGATGCCACCGCCATCGTCCTGGCAGCACAGCACCAGCTGCTGCGAGTCCTCGGCCTGATGAATCTGGGCGGATATACGCAGGGTACCGCGCTCCTTGCCGGCATCGCGCACCGCATCGGCAGCATTGATAATCAGGTTCTGCAGCACCAGTCGCAGCACCGTGCGCGCCAGTTGCAGCACGCCGAGCCGCGCCAGCGAGTCGTCGAGCTCAATCTGCAGCCGTTGGCGGCAGGCGTCCGGGACGATCTCCAGTGCCTGGCCAATCAGTTCCGGTAGCCGCACCGGCTCGATCACGTGCTCATTGCGAGTCGACGTCAGCTGCTCGGCCAGAGCGCTCTGCACCACACCGGCCTGGCGCGTGAGCAGTGCGACGTCGGCCTGTGCCACATCGATCACGGTGGCAAATTCGCGGCACGCCATCAGCACGAACTGCTGCAGATCTGAGCGGCGCGCGGCATCGGCATTGCCATTTTCCAGTTCGGCGCAGGCCTGTTCTGCGTCCGCGGTTGGCGCTTGGCGCAAGCGCTGCGCGAGCCCCGCCAGGCGCACGCCGACCGGCGTAATCGCGTTGCCGATGTTGTGCAGCACGCCGCGCGCCAACTCGGCAAAGCCCGCCTGGAACGACTGATCAACGACCTGGCGACGCGAATCGGCCAAGCGTTCGACCATTCGATCGAATTCGCGCGCCAGGCGCGCGAACTCATCATCGCCCTTGAGATCCAGGCGCCCCTGCAGGTCATCGTCAATACTGACGGCGTGCCGGGTCACCTGCGCCAGCGGTTGCAGCACCACCCGGTTGAGCACCCCCACCAGCACCACCAGCACGACCACCGCGGCGGCCAGCAGGCACAGAGTCGCATAGACGATCGCGGCGTGGCCGCGCCGGGTGATGAGCCTGGGCAGATCAACCCGCAGCCCGGCGAGTGTCGTGCCGTAAACATCCGCCACCGGCCGCAGCACCTGGGCAGTCTGCGCGGTCTCGGTTACCTCGCCGGGTTGCAGACCCGCCGTCGCCGTCGCCGGCACCATGACCAGCGCGGCCTGCGCTTGGCTGCCGATGCGCCGGATCTCGCGCCCGCTCAGCAGCCGGCCGAGCAGCACCATGCCACGCTGCGGTCCACCGCCATTGCCATCGAGCACCGGTGCGCCAGCGATCATCATGATGCCGCGGTTGGTGCGGATGAAGCCGCGCACGATCTGGCCGTCGCTCAGGTGCGCACGCCATGGGAAATCCGCGGGCAGCGCACCGCGCCCGACGAAGTCGATGTCCAGCGGTTGGTCGGAGTTCAGATCCAGCGTCTTCGCCATCACGAACCGGCCGGCCGCATCGATCAGCACGATGGCATTGACCTGCAGCTGCTTGAGGCCGACGTCGGTGGCATTGGCGCGCACGTAGGCCGGATCGCGCTCAATGATGTAACGCCAGGTGTCCTCCCAGTTGCCCCAGTCCGCCGCCGACAGCGCCAGACGATCGAGCGCCTGATCGAACGCGTAGCTGATGCGGCGCATGGCGGTCTGGGCTTCGTCATGCTCCAGCTCAGCGAAGCTGGGCATGACCACCTGCTGCTCGACCAGAATCTGAGACGCGCCCAGTACCAGCAGCGAGGCCGCAACCAGCACGATCACCTTGGGGCGTATCGTCATGAATTCAGGCTAAATTATTGTGCGCCGAGCGGCGCTTACCGGAATCTCAATTTCGGCGCCAGCGCAGCGGCGGCGCTACACCGGAAGGTGACGGCGGTCACACTCTGCGGCCGGTGTGCGCCGGTCAGCGCACGGTGAACTGAACTCGATCGAGCCGCTGGCCGGATTCATCTTCCAGTGTCAGCTCGTAGCGGCCCGGCCGCGGCTCCCACAGCTGTTGCGGCAGCACCCCATCCAGCGGCGTGTCATTGAGTTTGAGCTGCAACGAGGAACGCGCACCCTGCAGCGCGATCAGAACGCGCTGGCGTGCATCAGGGATATCCGGGTCCAGTGCAATCACCATTCCATCCACCGGCGAGACGATCGTCGGCCGCTCGCTGGCGGGCACCGCGGCGACCACGCCGCGAAACTGCGTTCCATTGATGAACCACTCACGCCGTTCCGGTTCCACGCTCGGCTCGAAGCGCGTGCTACGGCCTGACACGTCGGGCGGGACGGCCGGTGGCGCGGCTGCACCGCCGGCCTGCAACCGCAGCATCAGCTCCTGCCATACCGGCGCGGCTCCGGTGACGCCGCTGACGTCGCGCATCGAGTCGCCTTCGAAATTGCCGACCCAGACAGCGACCGTGTACGAGCCGGAGTAACCGATACACCAGTTGTCGCGCATATCCTCGCTGGTTCCGGTTTTGACCGCGCTCCAGAACGGCGTCTTGAGATGGTTGTCGAGCCCGAAGGTCACGGTGCGCGCGCCTGGATCGGACAAGATGTCGCTGACGATGTAGCTGGCGGCAGCGGACATCAGCCGCTGCCGCACGGCTGGCTCAGCGCCGGGCTGCAGGCGCAGCGGCGAGCTCACCCCGCCGTTGGCCAACGCGCGATAGGCCTGCGCCTGTTGCCACAGCGTGACCTCGCCCGAGCCGAGCGCCAATGAGTAGCCGTAGTACTGTGCATCCGCGCGGATGCCGCCATACCCGAGCGCCCGCAGCCGCGCAGCAAACGCATCCACTCCCACCAGCATCAAGGTACGCACCGCCGGAACGTTGAGCGAGCCGGCCAGCGCGGTGCGTACGCTGACCAGGCCCTTGAAGTCGTGGTCGTAGTCCTGCGGCAGATACACCCCGGCCGCGGTGTCCACGCTCAAGGGGGCGTCGGCCAGCAGCGATGCGGCCGTCAGATAGCGCTGCTCCAGTGCCTGCTCGTACAGAAACGGCTTGAGCGAAGAGCCGGCCTGGCGCGCGGCCTGCACGCCGTCGACCTGGGCGGCCCGTGACAAGGAACCCGCCGAGCCGACATAGGCCAGCACCTCGCCGCTGGCGTTGTCTACCACCAACACCGCGCCGTCGCGCACGTTGCGGTTCGCCAGCGCGCTCAGATGACTTGTGAGCACCGCGCGCGCCTGGCGCTGCATATCTGCGTCCAGGCTGACGACCTGGCGCTCGCCCGGCGTGTGCAGCAGATGCTGGGCAAGTTGCGGTGCCAGATGCGGCCACGGGCCGTCACGGCCAGCGGCCGTAGCGGCCAGCATCGCCTGCACCGTGCGATGAATTTCATCGCAGCTCACCGGCAGCGCCAGCACGCTTGCGCGTGCGCAGGCGCGCGAACCGACCAGCGCGCCGGATGCAGCGGGCTGGGGCAGCAGCGCTGCCAGGACCAGGCTTTCCGAGGTCGACAGTCCCGATGGTGACTTGCCGGCCAATCGAGCCGAGGCGGCACCGATGCCCTGCAGCTCGCCGCGGTAGGGAAGCAGATTCAGATACGCCTCCAGGATCTGATCCTTGCCCCAATGGCGCTCCAGACTGACTGCCGTTCGCCCCTGCTCGAGTTTGCCGATCCAGGCGCTCAGGCCCGAGCGCTCGTGACGTTGCAACAGCAGCGACGCCAGCTGCATCGAGATGGTGCTGGCACCACGGCGCTGGTGGCGCCAGAGCTCATCGCGCAATGCGCCGATGACGGCGCGCCAGTCGATGCCGTGATGCCGGTAAAAGCGCCGATCTTCACTATCGACGATCGCGGTAACCACGGCCGGCGAGATGTCCGCCAGTCTCGCCCAGGGCAGGCGCCGGACATCGAACCGCACGCGCACTGAATCGATGATTTCGCCGTGGCGATCGAGCAGCCAGGCGTCGGAGGGTACGAACTGCGCCTGCACCTGCGCGTATGACGGGACCGCGGCCGGCCACGACAGATAGATCCACCCGCCGAGCGCGGCGATCAATCCGGCGCTGAGCGCGCCGCCGAGCACGCAGCGCAACTGTTGCACGCGCCTCATGGGCTCGCCCCGGCAGCGTCGATGCTCAACGGCGCGTTGGGCAACTCAGCGAACATTTCCGGGGCGTACATGGCCTCCACGCGGGTGGGCGGCAGCAGGAAAGTGCCGGGGTTATTCACCCGCAGCGTGTATTCGATGTGCCAGTGCCCCTTGGGCACCAGACGGTAGTAAGCGCGAAATCCTTCGAAGCGGTGCTCCTCGAATGCGAGCCAAGCCCAGCCGGCGCTGCGCTGCCCGTACTGCAGCAGCTCCGATTGCCCGCCGAGCCCACTGCCCAGGATCAGCGCGCCGGCCGGGATCGGATCGTCCACCACCACCCAGCTCATGTCGGACTGCGCTTCCAGATCCAACTGCACGCGCAGCACATCACCGCGCGTCCAGTGCCCGGGCCGCTGCTGCTCGAGCGGCAGCACCTGGCGTTCGATCCGGAAGCCTGTGGACAGCGGCTGCTCAAGCGGCAGTGCAGCGGTGGCGCGCACCATGGCCCAGGGAGCGCCGCTGCCGCGGTGGACAAGCTGCAGCTTCTGCACGCCGGATTGCCACGACAGCGCGATCGGTGACTCACTGGTCGCGGGCCAGTGCAGCTGCTTCTGCTGCTCGCCGTAGACCAGCATCGTGTCGCCGCTGACCGGCACCGATTCGAAGGCGGCGGAGAATTTCTCCATCGCCAGCATGCCCCAGGCATTGGCGACCGTGGTGTTCCAGTGGCCGAATTGCTGCCGTCCCAGCGCCCCACGTACCAGACGTGGTACATCAGCCTTCCAGTCGGCGCGTTTGAGAACGCTGAGCAGCATTCGGTTGGCGTTCGAATCCGCCGAGATCATCAGCCACCAGAGCGCATCCTGGCGCTCGGTCGAGAACCCCATGGTCGTTCCCTGAAAATTCAGGCGGGCGCGCAGCAAGCGCAACGCCAATTCGATGTTGGCCTCGGCAGAGGCAATCCCGGGCACCCGCTCGAGAATGTCGATCCAGTCCAGCACCGCCGAGGTCGGCAACAGTTGCGGCTGCAGATCCAGACTGTCCAGCATGTCGGCGCGGGCGGCGCCATAGCGCGCCAGCGCGGCGATCGCCTGCAGCTTACGCACCGACAGATCCGCGGTCGGCAACGCCGAATTGCGTTGCAACCGGCCCTCGGCGAAGCGCGTCAGCGCCTGCAGCAAGCGCGAGCGGTCGGCGTCCTGCAACGGCCAGTCGGCCTCATTGGCAATCGACAGAATATAGGCGCTCAGGCTGTCATCGCCCTGCAGCCGATCGCTCGGGAAGTAGCGCAACAGTCCATCATCGTCCATGTACGCCGGTAGCCGTTGCATCAACGCATCCCACTGCAGGCGCGAGCGCAAAGCGATCGCGCGCGAGGCCAGCTGCTCCAGGCAGATGTAGGGATAGCGGCTCATGTACTCGCGCACGCCGTCGAGGTTATCGGCCAGCGTCGACTGCAGTTTGACCTCGACCGCGCCGCGCCCCTCGAGCGCGCCATGCGGCCGCTGCAAAGCTAGCGAGATCGGAGTACTCAGTTGCGCAATCGTGGCCTGATAGGTGCGCACCGGATATACCGGCAGCAGCGTCTGCGTAAGTTTCAGCCGGTCATCCGCCGGCGATTGAGCCGAGTGCACCCGCACGTCCCAGTCGATGTGTGTCGGGCCTACAGGGGCGGTGACCGTCCATACCGCGTCGCGTGCGGCGCCGGCGGGAATCTGCAGCGATCGTGCTGGCAGCGCCGAGCCAAGGGCGTTGGCCTCCGTCTGCACCTGCGCCGTGATCGGCTGATCGGTGGTGTTGCGGACGGTGAATGTGGCATCGAAGCGATCGCCTTCGCGTATCGTGGGCGGCAGACCCGAAGTCAGGATCACATCCCGGGTGGTGCGAATGCTGGCGCTGCCGGTGCCAAACAGCGCCGCGCCGGATTGCGCGATCGCCACGATCCGAAACGAACTTAGCGAGTCATTCAGCGGTATCGACAGCGCGGCGTTGCCTTGCGCGTCCACTCGGACGCGCGCTTGCCAGCCAAGCAGGCTGTCGAACAACTCACGCGCCCGATCCACTTCCCGACCGCCGCCGCCGCCATGCGGAATCGCCTTGCGGCCGTAGTGGCGTTTGCCGACCACTTGCATCTGCGCCGTGGACGTCCAGACCTCCAGTCCGCGCTCACCCATCATGGCCGCCAGCAGATCCCAGCTCGGGTTGGGAGCAAGCTGCAGCAGCGCCTCGTCGACCGCCGCCACCGCCAACTCGCTACCGGCCGGCAGCGGCTGGCCGTCCGCACGTGCAACGTGAACGCTGACGTTGACCTGATCGCGGACCTGGTAACTGGCGCGGTCGGTGCGCACCTGCACCTCGAGACGGTGCGGACGCCATCCGACCTTGATTTGCGCCGTGCCGAGCCGATACGCCGGCTTGGTCAGATCCACCAGCGCGCTGACATCCGGTTTGCGGCCGTTGCCGGCGCCATCGCCGTCCGCATGGGCTACCCGTCCTCGGATCGCCAGCACCGACACGAACGCGTTGGGGGAATAGTCGGCGCTGATCGGAACCTCGACGATGGGCGCATTGCCCTGCAGCTGCGTGACGAAACCGCTCAGCACGCCTTCGCGCTCCACGGTCACCAGTGCGGTGGCATTGCGAAACGGCATGCGCACCTGCAATCGGGCGGTATCACCGGGCTGGTACTCCTTCTTCTCCGGCAGCACGTCCATGCGATCGCCGGCGGTGCCGCCGAACCACCAATCCTGCGTGCCGATCGACCAAAGCGTCGTGGTGGCGCCGGCACTCGCGCCCTGCGCGTCGCGTGTTTCCGCGCGCACGATAATCTGCCCCGAGGCGCCGGGTGAGAGCTCGCACAGCAGCAGGCCGTGCGCGTCGGTCACGCCGTGGCAGCCAGGCTTCAGCCGCTGGGTGTCGCGCACGCTTTCGTACGAGTAGAAGCCTCCCATCAGGCGCTTTCGATAGGAATAGCGGCTCGACTGATACAGCGCGACGTTGATGAGCTGGCCGGCGCGAGGTTGGCCGTCGGCGGTCAGCGCCAGCACGCGAAACCGCAGTTGCCCCGGCGTCCCGATCCAGTTTTCGGGACGAATGCCCAGACTCACAGCCGCCGGCGTCAGGCGCACATAGGTACTGGTGGTGAGCGTTTCGCCGTTGGCATCGGCGTATTCGAGCTCCGCCGTGAGGCGCGCGGGACCGTTCAGGTCCGGCAGATGATCGACGCTGACGTGCGCCGAGCCACTTTCATCGAGGTTGACCGGAATGATCTGACTGCGGGCCGCTGGCTCAGGCGCATCGAAGTCGGACTCGAAGTCCAGATCGGCCGCGCCACTGGCCTCCGTCACTACCCCTTCCCGGACCGGTTGGTCCTCGAATTCATAGTCCGCGTAACCCTCGAAGCTTTGCGTCAGCGGCTCCACCAGCGTGCGGATTTTTACCGGCAGGCCGCCGGCGCCACCGCCGGACGCCCAGGCGACATGCAGATCCAGATCGACACGCCGCGGCGCCACCGCGGGGCGCGGCGAGCCGGTCAGCGTGGCACGCATCGACGGCAACCGAAACTGCTCGACCCGGAACTGTCCGCTCGGATGGCCGTCGATGCTGATGCGATAGGTCCCCAGATGCGCCTCCTCGGGTATCTGCCAGACGCTGGTGGCGACGCCGGCCTCATCGAACACCGCCTGGAGCGCGTAGTGCTGGCCGCTGCCCAGATGCGCAACGACGACCTGGTGCGTGCCCTGGGCGCCGGGCAACAGATTGATGCCGCCCGAATCGTGCTGCCGCAGCTCGTGCTTCATCGATACGGACTCACCGGCCCGATACAGGGAGCGATCCAGCACCGTGTGATAGATGCCGGTCTCCCGGCCGTTGCCGATCGGCAGGCCAAACTCGTCGGGCGTGATGCCCTGATCCCAACTCGACGCGCTGAAGCTGAAGTCACCGCCCTTGCGCGCCAGCACCAGGCGCGGGGACTGCCAGCGACAGCCGCCGTAGCCGCTGGGTTCGCCCAGCGTCTGGGCAATGGCGGCGATGCCCTGCGCATCGGTGTGGCCCTGCCACAGCATCGCGCCGCTGCAAAAATCATTGACGCTGACCTCGGCGTCGGCCACCGGGGTGCCGTCGCTCAAACGGGTCACCCACACCAGCGAGCTCTCGCGCCCCCATTTGAAGTGCACCGCCAGATCGGTGACCAGGGCGGCGGTGGCGACGTAACGGATCTGGTCGCGGCCCAACAGCGCCGAGCCGAGCACCCGGCTTGCAATCTCGACCACGTAAAAGCCCGGATCTTTCAGCGGTATGCCGATCACTTCCTCGGTTTTGCTGCCAGCCGCCTTAGCGAGCGTGAAGGCCACGGTGTCATCCGCGTCATGAAACACCGAGTGCGTGCCGGTGGTGTCGTGCCAGAGGCGATGAGTGGCGCCGGCCGCGGCGCTGACATCGCCTGCGACGGCGTCATCGACCGCATCGCCCTGCTGCCAGTCGCCATCGGGCCGGCCGGCCTGCTCCACCCGCGTAAGCCAGTCGGCAATCGCGTGCGCGTCGGGGCCGAGGCGCAGCAGTTTGGCGGGCATCCCCGATCGACGTACGTCCAGCCGCGGCTCGACGTTGCGCAGCGTCACGGGCAGCACGCCGCCCTCGCGCGCCTCCAGAATTCCGAAATCGCCCGAGAATTTCACCAGCGGCGGGTAAGGGCCCACGGCCACCGGCAGCGGAAAGCGCGCCGCATTGGACAGCGAGCGGCCGGCATCGTCGGTCAGATGGCTGGGCATCACCAGCGTGACGCTGGCGGATTCCGGAAACGGGCCGGCAAAGCTGACTGACTGCAGCGTCGGAACCTGCTGCGCCTTGTCGATCGTCGGCGACAACAGCCGTCCATCGCTGGTCCTGAGCCGGATCGCCTGGGCTCGCGCGCGCGCCACCGGTGCGCTGAAGCTGACGGTGATCGGCAGCACCGGGACGCAGCCGGCGCGCGCATTGGTGCGGGTACACTGCACTTCGGCGGCAAACGCCGGTCGTACGCTGAAGCTCAAGTGCTGATCGACCTGGGTGGCAATGCCACTGGCCGTGGCGATGCCGGCGCCCCAGTGCAGCAGCACCCTGGCCTGGGCCGGCAGGTGGCGCTGGCAGCGCAGCACCGTGATCAGTTCCTCGCGCTGTTCCATGCCGCGATTGCGCACGCGCACATCGGATATGGCGCCGCGCTTCCACAGCAGTTGCAGGTAGTCGTAGCCTAGCGCGCGGCGCTGCTCGAGAGCCGCCCGCCGCTCCTGGCCGGTCAGCACCTGCACCGGCACGCCTTCGGCCAGACCATCGATGGCGCAATAGGAGTGCGATTCGATTGAGCCGACGTCGGCGGGCGCGTCCAGTCGCAGCAGGAACACCTGCTCCTCGTCGATCTCGCTCCAACCGTCGTTGGGCAGTGAAGCCACGACCGCGGGGCCGCCGGTATCGAACACGAACTCGGAGCGTCCGGCGACATTGCTGCCGGCCGCCGATCGCAGATCGGATCGGAGCACGAAACGGCACCGGTTGCCGGCATCGAGGTCCTGGTCGAAGTCGTACACCCAGTTGCTCGGATCGGCCCAGCGGCCGCGGCCGGAGGCCGGGCAGTCGATGACGAATGGATCCTGAAGACGTGGATCGCCCAGCGCCACCATCGGTGCACTGAAACGCGCCACCACCTGCCGCACCTGTTTGATGCTCCCTTGCGGCGAGAACGATTCGACTTCAACGACTGAAAGCGAACTGCCTGCCGGCGTCGCGGCGCTCGGGAGGATCCAGGCCAGGGCGGCCAGGATCGGCGCAACCAGGGACCTCTTCAGCTTCCCACTCCGAATCCGACGGGTCGTCGAATCCACTCGCGGCGCAGTATGCCGAGTCGATCTGAAACCGACGCTGAACCGTCGCGCTTGAACTCTGGGTGCTTTTCACGGCACTCCCCCTTGTCGATAACGCGCCCGCGCCGTATAAGGCGCCCAACCGAAGGAGCACGATGTCCGCGACGCTCGAGCTGGCTCACGCACTGATCGCCCGCCCCTCTGTCACGCCCGCCGACGAGGGCTGCCAGGAGCTGATGGCCCAGCGTCTGGCCGACAAGGGATTTCAGGTCGAGCGCCTGCGATACGGCAACGTCGACAACCTGTGGGCGCGGCGCGGCAATGGTGCGCCGCTGCTGTGTTTCGCCGGGCATACCGACGTAGTGCCGACTGGACCGCTCGAGGAATGGCGTTCGGACCCGTTCAAGCCCGAAGTTCGCGACGGACTGCTGTACGGGCGTGGCGCCGCCGATATGAAAAGTGGGCTGGCAGCCATGCTGACCGCCGCCGAGAGTTTCATCAGCGAACGGCCCACGCATCGCGGTGCGCTCGCCTTTCTGATCACCAGCGATGAAGAAGGGCCGTCGGTGGATGGCACCCGGCGGGTCATGGAGACGCTGCAGGCTCGCGGCGAGCACATCGACTGGTGCATCGTCGGTGAACCCTCGAGCGAACAGGCGATCGGCGATACCATCAAGATCGGGCGCCGCGGTTCACTCTCGGGCCGTCTTACGGTGCACGGCGTGCAGGGACACATTGCCTATCCGCAGTTCGCCGACAATCCAATCCATCGGTTCGCGCCGGCGCTGGCCGAGTTGTCGACCCGCGTCTGGGACCAGGGCAACGAGCATTTCCAGCCGACCACGTTCCAGGTATCGAACCTGAATGCCGGAACCGGAGCGCCGAACGTGATTCCCGGCGAGCTCAAGGCGCGCTTCAATCTGCGTTATTCACCGGTGCAGACGCTCGATGGGCTCAAGCGCTCGGTCGAACAGCTGCTGTCGCGCCACGGCGTGCAATACACGCTCGACTGGTACCTGTCGGGCGAACCGTTCTACACACCGCCTGGGCCACTGTCGCAGGCGGTGTGCGCCGCCGTGCGAACCGTCATCGGCCGCGAGCCGGCGTTATCGACCGGCGGCGGAACCTCCGATGGGCGCTTCATCGCGCCGCTGGGCGCGCAGGTGGTCGAGCTGGGCGTGGTCAACGCCAGCATTCATAAGGTCAATGAATGCGTGCGGGTCGAGGATATCGACACGCTGCACGCCATCTATCTGCAGACGCTGCGCAATCTGCTGGCCTAGGGCGTGCTCGCGCGTCGGCCGGCGAGATTGGCGTAGCTACCGAACGCGCCCAGTATCGCGGCGGCGATCAACACCCAGCCGGGCATCGACAGGCCGAGGAAGCTCCAGGTCACCTTGGCGCACTCGCCCGAGCCGGTGAGCACCTTGCGGATCACATCGGTCAAGGGGAACACGTCCAGCATGTACGTCAGCGTCGCGCCGCAGGCCGGTACCGCGCCCTCGGGTTGATGCTGGATCCACAGATGGCGGGCCGCCACTCCAATGGTAACGAGTGCCGCGAGCAGCAGCAGCCCGGCATAGATGCGGGCTCCCCAGCGCTTTGGATCCTGCAGCGCCGCCAGCAGGAACACGACGCCGAGCAGCGCCACGCCGACGCGTTGGAAAATGCACAGCGGGCAAGGCTCGAGCAACAGCACGGCCTGCGCGTACCAGGCATAGCCCAGCAGCGCCACGCAGATCGCGAAGCCGAGGAAGTTCAGTCTGCGCCGCATCAGGTCCGGCGCGGCGCGCGGGCAGCGAGCTCCTGCTCCACGTGATCGAGCGAGGTATGGCGCACGTCCTTGCCATGCACCATGTAGATCACGTACTCACAGATATTCTTGGCATGATCACCGATGCGCTCGAGCGCGCGCACCACCCACATGACGTCGAGCGCGCGCCGGATGGTGCGCGGATCCTCCATCATGAATGTGATGCACTGACGCTGGATCGCCTCGTATTCCTCGTCCACCACCCGGTCCTGGCGGCAGGTCTTGAGCGCAGCGTCGGCGTCCAGACGGGCAAAGGAATCCAGGGTGTCGTGCACCAGCATCTGTACCGTGCGGCCCAGATGCTTGACCTCCCGATATCGGTCAGCGGGCCGCTCCAGCGTCGCCAGCCGAGCCGCAATCAGACCGATCTTTTCGCACTCATCACCAATGCGCTCAAGATCGGTGATGGTCTTGATGGTGGCAACGATCATGCGCAAATCGCCGGCGGCGGGAGAGCGGGTCGCGAGAATGCGGCTGCAGTCCTCGTCAATCGACACTTCCATGCCGTTGACCTTGTAGTCGTCGCGGGCCACGGCCTGGCCCATGGAACTATCGGCGTCGACCAGTGACATGAGGCTGCGGTTGAGCTGATCTTCAACGAAGCCCCCCATCGTCAGCACTTTGCTGCGCACACGCTCGAGGTCCTCATTGAACCGTTTCGAGGTGTGATGGGAGATGTCAGCCGCTTCCATGATCGCGCCCGGTCCCTGTCATGCGCAGCTTCTCCTGCGCTCACGCATCAATATAGCGCAACTGCCGGCCAGCGCATGCAATTTAGCATCGAGAGCTGTGACCTATTTATCGTCTGCAACAACTGCCGCCGGCGCTCTACACCATCGATTCGCGCTTCGGCAGTGGTGTGATGCTGGCCATCGGCGCGCTCTGCAGGCGCTCGCGCGGGAAATGACAGGTGAATTTGCTGCCCCGTCCCTCCTGGCTCTCGACCGCCAGTGTTGCGCCATGACGCTGCAGCACATGCTTGACGATCGACAGCCCCAGCCCGGAGCCACCGGTGGCGCGGCTGCGCCCGGCATCGACGCGGTAGAAGCGCTCGGTCAGACGCGGGATATGCTCCGGGGCGATGCCGATGCCGGTGTCGCTGACCGAAAAATGCCCGCCATCCTCGCCCGTCCACCATCGAATCTGCACCGAGCCGTCAGCCGAGGTGTACTTGGCGGCGTTTTCCACCAGATTGGAGAACGCCGAGTGAATCTGAATGTCCTCGCCCAGCAGCAGCTCGTGCGAGTCGGCACGTAGCTGCACCTGAGCCGGGTGCTGTGGCCGGGCCAGCACGTCCTGGCGCAGCTGCGCCATCAGCGCGACCACGTCGATCGGTTGCAAGGCGGCGGCGCTATCGGAGGATTCCAGTCGCGACAGCTCGATCAGGTCCTGAACAATGCCGGTCATGCGCTGCGCCTGGCGGCGCATCTCGTGCAGCGGGCCGGCCAGCCCCGGGTCGAAGTCGGCGTCCTGCGTCAGCGTTTCGAGGTAGCCGGAGATCACCGTCAGCGGTGAACGCAGTTCGTGCGAGGCATTGGCGACGAAGTCCTTGCGCATCGCCTCCAGGCGCGCCTCGCGGGTGACATCGCGTACCAGTGCCAGCAACTGGCCGGCACCGTAGGGCACGATCTGCAACGACAGGTACTGCTCGCTGCCCACCGAGGAGCGCACGATCACCGGGCCGGCAAATTCGCCGGCCCGCAGATAGCGCACGAATTCGGGTTGCCGCACCAGGTTCTCGATCCGCAGCCCGAAATCGCTCTTGCCGCGAAACCCGAGCAAGCGGGCCGCGGTGCGGTTGAACCACAGAATTTCTGCCTGCGGATTGAGCACCACCACGCCGTCGGGCATCGCCGCAGTCGAGCGTCGCAGCTCGCGCAGCAGTCGCAGCAGTCGATGCTTGTGAAATTGCTTGCGCCGGTACAGGCGCACGATCCTCGCGATCAGCTGGCCCCATGGCCCGGGCAGTTCCGGCGCCAGCTCGCTCTGATCGTCCTGCAGCCAGCGCAGCAGGTGCAGCAGATGCAGCAGCTGCGTGGCGAGAAAGCCGGCCAGCACCAAGGCCACGGCTGCCCACGGCCAGCCCACGACCAGCCCGACCACCAACCCGACTGCGACCGCCAGCAGCAATCGCAGCATCAGGGACAACCAGCCGCCGGAATTCATTCCGTTAGTGTCCGCCTGCGAGGCCGAACCGAGCTGCTATCAGGCTTCCGGCCTTGCCGAAAATCGATATCCTGCGCCGCGCACGGTCTGCACCAGTCGATCGTAGCCAAAGTCCTCGAGCGCCTTGCGCAACCGCCGGATGTGGACGTCGATGGTGCGCTCCTCGACGTACACATTGCCACCCCAGACGCGATCGAGCAGTTGCTCGCGGCTATAGACGCGCTCCGGATGGGTCATGAAGAACTCCAGCAGCCGGTATTCGGTCGGACCCAGAGTCACGGTCCGATCCCCTACCAGGACTCGATGCCCGGCCCGGTCCAGCGACAGCTCGTCCACGCGCACCAGCTCGGTTTCATCGTGGCCGCCGCTGCGGCGCAGCACCGCATTGACCCGGGCAATCAGTTCCCGCGGGGAGAACGGCTTGGTCATGTAATCGTCGGCACCGCCGTCGAGGCCGGCCACCTTGTCCACTTCTTCTGCGCGCGCCGTCAACATGATCACCGGCAGGTCGCGCGTATCGCGCTCGCGCTTGAGCGAGCGCGTGAGCTCCAGGCCACTATTATCCGGGAGCATCCAGTCGATCAGCACGAGATCGGGGCGCCGGTCGGCTAGGGCCGCGCGCGCTGCCCGGCAGTCCTCAGCTTCGCGGACCTCAAAGCCAGCACGCTTCAGCCCGAATGCGATCATCTCGCGAATCGGCCGCTCGTCCTCCACCACTAAAATCTGCTTTGAAGTCATATCGTTGCAGGCCTTCGCCCGCACCTTAGGGGTCCTATGTTGCAGTCGTATGACGCGCTGGCGGAATCTGTCAGTCCGATGACGGTGGCCCTCGCGGGGCGGCAGGCCGGGCAACATCATCACGCAAATACACCGGCTGTGCCTCATCCGGCGCCAGCGCGCTGCCGAGCCCGTCGGCCACTGCCAGCAATGCGATTTCGCGGGCTCGTGGCCGCAGATCGGCATGCACGCTACCGAGCTGGCGGCTGAGGCCGGCCAGATCGGCGGCATAACTCGAGAAACCCGACCCCAAACCGCACACCGTGGCGGGCAACCAATGGCTCGGCAGCGCGACCTCGCGCGCCGGCGCGACCGCCTCGGCGCTGTTGCCGACCAGCGCACCGGCGGTGCGCTCGAAGCAGCCCCAGTACACCTCCTGCATGCGCGCGTCCTGACACACCAGCGCGCGCACCGGCCCGGATGGCTGCAGCAGAACCTGCGCGGCCAGTGCGCGCAGATCCGAGATCGCCAGCAACGGCGTGTTCAGCGCGAACGCCAACCCCTGGGCCACGCTGGCCGCCAGGCGCACGCCGGTGAAGCCGCCCGGGCCGCGTCCGAACGCGATGGCATCCAGTGCCGTGGGCGCCAGTGCCGCTTCGCGCAGCAACTCCTCAATCATCGGCAGCAGCAGTTCGCCGCGGGCGGGCTCACGCGACTGCTCGCGCGTGTGCAACGCGCCGTCCAGCCACAACGCCACCGAGCATCGCTCGCTGGCCGAATCCAGCGCCAGCAGTTTCATGGGCCGCGCAGCGCCGCCGGCTGCAGCTCGCGCAGCCGGCGCATCGCCACTTCGGCGTCGTGCGTTGCCGCCATCGGCGGCAGGCTGCGGCGAAAGGTGCGGCCGTAGCTGCGCTCGTTGATGCGCGGATCGCAGATCACCACCACGCCGCGATCATGCTCGCTGCGAATCAGGCGGCCCACGCCTTGCTTTAGCGCCAGCACCGCCTCGGGCAGCTGGTAGTCGCGAAAGGCGTTGGCCCCGCGCGCGTTCAGGTACTCGATGCGGGCGCTGACCACCGGATCCTCGGGCGAAGCGAACGGCAGCTTGTCGATGATCACCAGGCGCAGCGCCGGCCCCTGTACGTCCACGCCCTCCCAGAAGCTCGCGGTCCCCAGCAGCACCGCGCTGCCGCTGGCGCGAAACTGCCGCAGCAGCTGCTCGCGTGGCGCGTGGCCCTGGATCAGCAGCGGCGTGTCGGCCGACAGGGCTCGCGCCCACAATTGCGCCGCGCGTCGTAGCGCCCGATGACTGGTGAACAGCACGAATGCGCCGCCGCCCGCGCTTTCGATCAGCGGCTGCGCGGCGGCGACCACAGCGTCGGTGTAGGCAGGCTCGGAGGGCTGCGGCAGGCCGAGCGGCAGAAATAGCAGCGCCTGACGCGCATAGTCGAACGGACTGTCGAGCCGCAGCGTCGCCGCAGCCTCAAGCCCCATGCGGCTGGCGAAGTGGCTGAAGTCCGCGCCCACCGCCAGCGTGGCGGAGGTGAACACCCAGGCATTGTGCCCCTGCTGCACACAGGCCTGAAAGCGGCTGGCGATCTCATACGGCAGCAGCCGCAGCGCAAAGCTGCCGCGCGCCTGCGTCGATACCGTGCGCGCACCGGCGGTGCCACCCTCGGCGCTGGACTCCGGCGCCGGCTCGTCGACGATCTGCGCCAAGGCCGCGGCCAGCGCTCGCGCCCGGAGCGCGCAGGCCTGCAATTCGCCCGGCGTGGCAACGGCATCGAGCGCCGCGCCGAGCTCGCCGCACACCTGGCGCAGGTCCCTAAGGCTCGCTCGCGCGCGCTCGGGCAGTTCGCGCCAGGCGAGGTGGCGCTCCTCGCGCCCGAGCTGCGTGCGCACCGTCGTCAGCGCCTGCTGCAGTTGGGACAGCAGTGGCACGGCGCTACGCCCGGGCCCCTCGGCACCCGTCAGCTCGCGCCGCAGGTCCTCTGCCAGCAGCTCGAGTTGGCGGCTGCCGACGCTGACGCCAAAAAATTCGCTGGCCAGATCCGGCAGCTGATGCGCCTCATCGAGCACCACGGCGTCAACGCTCGGCAGCAGATCGCCGAACCCCTCTTCCTTGAGCGCCATGTCGGATAGCAGCAGATGATGATTCACCACCACGATATCGGCCTCGAGTGCCGCGCGCCGCGCCTCGAACACATGGCAGCGGGCGTGCTCGCTGCAGCGCGCGCCGCTGCAGTTCTCGCGGGTCGAGGTAATCAGCGGCCGCAATGGATGGGCATCGGCAAACTCAGGCAGCTCGGCCAGATCGCCGCTGCGCGTGCCTTCAGCCCAGGCACGAACGCGGGTCAGCACCACGTCGGTCGACACCGGCAGCAGCTGCTCCTGCCGCCCTACGTCCTCGAGCCGCGCGCGGCACAGATAATTGGAGCGTCCCTTGAGCAGCGCCACACGCGCAGGGCGGCCCAGTGCAGCGGCAAGCAGTGGGAGATCACGATGAAACAACTGATCCTGCAGTGTGCGGGTACCGGTTGATATCAGCACGCGCAGGCCGGACAGCAGCGCCGGTACCAGATACGCATAAGTTTTGCCGGTACCGGTACCAGCTTCCACCAGCAGCATTTCGCGCGCATGTATAGCGCGATCCACGAGTTGCGCCATCTTCTGCTGCGCGGCGCGAGGTTGAAACCCCGGCAGCGCTCGCGTCAGCGGACCTGATTCACCAAGAATTGCGTCAAGGTTCAACATATTGCCGCGCTGAATTATTTACCCTCGCAAAACCGCAGCCCTGCACCGACCGCCCGGTATAATTCGTAGTACGCTCTATTTGTCTCAAGCCCTGCATAAGGATAAATCATGGCGACTGCGCTCCATACCCTCGTAACCCTAGCGAAAGTTTCCAATAACGTCGCCGAGTGGGTCGCGGGTGTACGGCAGCTCACGCAACCAGACAAGGTGCACTGGTGCGACGGTTCGCCGGCCGAGATCGAGCGCCTGCGCGCGCAGCTGCTGGCCAAGGGCGAGCTGCACACGCTCAATCAGACCAGCTTTCCGGGCTGCAGCCTGTATCGCTCGGATCCGAGCGATGTCGCCCGCGTCGAGCATCTGACTTATATCTGCTCGCGCAGCAAGGATGCCGCCGGGCCGAACAACAACTGGATGGATCCAACTGCGGCCCACGCCAAAATGCGCGAGCTGTTCCGCGGCTGCATGCGTGGCCGCACGATGTACGTGGTGCCCTACTGCATGGGGCCGATCGATTCACGCTACGCACGCTGCGGCGTGGAAATCACAGACAGCGCCTACGTCGTGCTCAACATGGCGCTGATGACGCGCATGGGTCGCGCCGCGCTCGAGCGCATCGCGACCGAGAGCAACTTTGTGCGCGGCCTGCACTCTACCGGCGAGCTTGATCCGGCGCGCCGTTTCATCATGCATTATCCCGAGGAGCTGTCGATCGAGAGCTTCGGCTCCGGCTACGGCGGTAACGCGCTGCTCGGCAAGAAATGCCATGCGCTGCGCATTGCCAGCTGGCAGGCGCGCGATCAAGGCTGGCTGGCCGAGCACATGCTGATCGTGGGCCTGCAGAACCCGCGCGGCGAGACGCACTATGTCGCCGCCGCGTTTCCGTCGGCGTGCGGCAAGACCAACTTGGCGATGCTGATCCCGCCCGAGTCGCTGCCGGGATGGAAAGTGTTCACCGTCGGCGACGACATCGCCTGGTTGCAGCCCGGGCCGGACGGTCGTCTGTGGGCAATCAATCCCGAGTCTGGTTATTTCGGCGTGGTGCCGGGCACCAACGCCGAGACCAACCGCAACGCCGATCGTATGATTCGCCGCAACACGCTGTTCACCAACGTGGCGTTGACGGCAGACAATGAGCCCTGGTGGCAGGGGCGCACCGAGGGTCAGCCGGTCACCGACTGGCGCGGCCGGCCGTACGACCCGCAGAACGGGCCCGCGGCTCATCCCAATTCGCGCTTCACCGTCGCCGCCTCGCAAAATCCGGCCTACACGAGCGCCGCGGAGGAGCCGAACGGGGTGCCGATCTCGGCGCTGATCTTCGGCGGCAGGCGTCGCGAGCTGGCACCGTTGGTATACGAGGCGCGCAACTGGCAGCACGGCGTGCTGGTGGGCGCCTCGGTTGCGTCGGAGACTACGGCCGCCGCCGCCGGCCAAGTTGGCATCGTGCGCCGCGACCCGATGGCGATGAAACCGTTTGCCGGCTACAACTTCGGCGACTATTGGGCGCATTGGCTCGACGTCGGCGCCCACCTCAGGCAGCCGCCGCGCATATTCCATGTCAATTGGTTCCGCCAGAACAGCGCCGGCAAATACCTGTGGCCGGGCTTCGGCGAGAACCTGCGGGTGCTGGCCTGGATGCTGGATCGTTGCAGCGGCCGGGTCGATGCGCTCGACACGCCGATCGGCTACATGCCACGACGCGGCGATCTCAATGTCGACGGCCTGAGCCTGAGCGCCGAAGACCTGTGGGAGCTGACCGCGGTCCCGCCAGGCGCATGGCTCAAGGAGATGGCCAGCCTGCGGCAGTATTTAAAGGAATACAGCACGCACCTTCCGAATGCACTGCTGACCGAGCTCGACGAGATCGTACGGCGGCTGGACGATCAGCACTCCTCGCAGACGAAGTAGATCGTCAGCGGCGAATCGCGGTCGGGGATGCGGCCCAGCCCGATCATGCCCTCGCCCTTGATCGTCATGCTGTCGCGGCGGACAAACGCCTCTTCCTGACCGGCGATCTGCACAAACGTGCCGTTGGTGCTCTGATCGGTCAGCATGAATCGATTGCGACTGAGTTCGATCGTGGCGTGCAGGCGCGAAATCAAATTTCCGCGGATCACGACGTCGTTGTCGTCGGCACGGCCGATGTTGATCTGCGGCCGTTGCTCGTCGACGGTCAGCTCGCGCTCCTGCACCGTGACGCGCAGCCGCTGCGGCTTGCGGTTCTCGCGCCCGGTCAACGCAATCGCCGGCAGCATGCTGGTGACATCGTCGGTCTGCCACAGCACTTCATAGAGCGCGATCTCTCCGCCCTGCCCGCGGATGGTCGCGATGTCGATCTGGCGGACCGATGCGCGCCACTCCGGTGACAGGCGCTCCACGGTTGCCGCGGTGGTGATGATCTGCCCGGCCTTGGCCTGGCTGGTCATGCGGTTGGCGGTGTGGACGCTGGAGCCGAACACGTCGCGCGCTTCCAGCACCACCGGCCCGAAATGGCAGCCAATGCGGATCGCCACCGGCTGACCTTCCACGCGCAGCTCGGTATGGGCCGAGATCTGCTTCTGCATCTCTCCGGCCGCGTTGAGCGCGTCATCCGGAGTTGGGAACGTGGACATCACCTCATCGCCGATGGTCTTGATGACGCTGCCGCTGTGGGACTCGGTGGCCGCGCGCATCACCTCGACGCAGGTACTGACCATGTCCCGGGCCCGCAGGTCCCCCATGATCTCGAACAGACGCGTCGAGCCCACCACGTCGGCAAACAGGATTGCCAGTTCGATGTCCTTGCCCATGCCGGTCGCATGTTACTGTTAAATCAGGAACGCCGCACGGCGCCCCCGGGCTGTCAGGCCTCGCATAGCCTCGCGGCAGCGTGCAACAGCCCGCGGGGGTCGGAGTTCGCGCGTCCTCCGGCCGATAGCCATTGACGGTAACGGCGAGCACCAGGCTGTCCGCTGCACAAGCCGAGCATGTGGCGGGTGATGGCGGACAGGCGCTCGCCGGCGGCCACCTCACGTTCGGCGTACGACGCCATGCGCTCGAGCAGCTGCCCCGGTGGCGGGCATACCCAGCCATCCTCGAACAGCAGCCGCTGCAGCTCGGCCAGCAGGAATGGGCGATGGTAGGCCTCGCGCCCGAGCATGACTCCATCCGACCAGCTGAGCGCCTCAGTGCAATCCGCGGCCGTGCGCAGACCGCCGTTAACCTCGAATGCGAGCCGCGGCAGATCACGCCGCAGGCGTTGCACCACGTCGAAACGCAGCGGCGGTATCTCACGATTCTCGCGTGGCGACAGGCCGCCGAGCACCGCCTTGCGCGCGTGCACGATGAAGCGCTCGCAGCCGGCGGCCGCGACCGTTTCGGTGAACGCGCGTAACCGGTCGTAGTCGGCCTCGTCGAACTGCGTGATGGCCGCGCGCACCGCCGGCCCGCCCCCGACCACGCCAATACGCATTTTGACCGTTACCGGCAACGCGACGGCGGCACGCATCGCCGCCACGCCGTCGGCCACCTGGCCCGGCTCGAGCATCAGGCACGCACCGAACGCACCGGCGTGCACCCGATCGCTCGGGCAACCGCAGTTGAGATTGATCTCGCGATAGCCGCAGTCGGCGCCGGCGCGCGCAGCGATTGCCAACAGCGTGGGATCGTTGCCCCCGAGCTGCAGCGCCAGCGGCTGCTCTTCGGCCGAGTGGTGCAGCAGCCGCGCCCGGTCGCCGCGTACGATCGCGGCCGCGGTGATCATCTCCGTATAGAGCAGCACGCACGGCGAGAAGCCGCGCAGGAAATAGCGGCAGTGGCGGTCAGTCCAGTCCATCATCGGGGCGACCGAGATGCGGCGATCGGCGGGTTTGCTGAACATGGGAGGGGAGTTTATCGATTGGCCGCAAGGCTTTCTCAGACTCTTTAGAAACTCTTAACAGCGGTTCAGTACTCCTCAATCGAGTCGCTCGTTCCTGCGACATGCTTTCGTTCGCGGCCAGCAAGGCCGATGGAAAGCGCAGGAGATCAAGCCATGAGTCGATCAATGACGTTGCCGGTGGTGCTCCTCGGGTCACTGCTGGGAGGGGGCGGCATCGGGTCCGCGCAGGCTGCGACGCGCTCCGCGCAGATGCCCGCGGTGCCGGTGCATTACACCAAGGCTGAGCTGCTCAACGATGCCGGCATCGTGCGGGTGCACGAGCGGCTCAAAGCGGCCGCCAGATCGGTCTGCTACGAGTTTGAGTCGCGCGAGCTGGGCCGGCAGGCGCAGTTCACCCAGTGTGTCGCGAGCTCGCTATCGCGCGCCGTCGCCCAGATTCACGATCCGGCGCTCACCGCGTACCATGAGCATCGGACCGGGTACCTGCGGCAGATCGCCGCGGTCAACGGCACCGAGGCGACCGCCCCGTGACCGGCCGCCGCCCGGCGCTGCAGCTTCCGGTTGGGTGGCCACATGGCGAAGGAACGTCTCCGGCAAATGCCGGGCGCAAGGAAGCCGGAAGTCACGCGCAGACTGCCGCTCGGCAGCCTGCGCGTGTTCGTGGCGGTGGCGGAGTTGCGCAGCTTCACGCTGGCGGCCGATTCGCTCGGAGTGTCGGTCAGCGCTGCCAGCATGCAGTTGCGCTCGCTCGAACAATACCTCGGCGTGCAACTGTTTCGCCGTCAGGGCCGATTGGTCGAGCCCACCGCCGACGCCCTGCAGCTGCTGCCGCGCATCCGTGACGGTCTGGCGGGACTGCAGCAGGCCATAGAGGAGGCCCGCAGTGCGCGCGGCGGCGGCAGTCTCTATATCAGTGCCCTGCCGTCATTCATCATGCAATGGCTGGGCCCGCGACTGATCGAGTTCGAGAGCCTGCATCCGCAGATTCTGCTGCGGGTCGAGGCCTTGAGCCTGATGGTGGACTTCCACACCAGCGACCATCACGCCGCGATCCGCTTCGGCGCCTCCGGCGACTGGCCCGGTGTGCACGCCGACAAGCTCCTGGATGAATGGCTGGTGCCGGTATGCCGCCCCGATCTGCTGAAAAAACTCGGACCGGTGCGTAGCCCCGATGACCTGACGCGCTATCGCCTGCTCCACAGCACCACCGAACCCTGGTCGAGCTGGCTGTCGGGGCAGCCGGGCAACCGCTGGCCTGAGGCCGGGACCGGCTTCGACGACTCGGCCACGGTGGTCCGACTGGCCTGCTCCGGCCTGGGCTTGGCGCTCGCGCGCTGGAGCCTGATCGGTGAGGAACTGCGCCGCGGCGAGCTCGCGCTGGCCAGCGACCGCATCACGCCGTTCGCGCGCCGCTACTACTTTGTATGCCCGCCGAAGGCGCGCTCGATCCGCAAGCTGGTCACGTTTCGCGACTGGCTGCTCGCCCAGGCCAGAGCCTATCCGAGGCCGCCCAGCTCGCCGGCCGGGCCAAAGCCGGCGGCACTGGCCGGCGACAGCATCTCGAGCGGACAGGGTTTGGCGACAAAGTAGCCCTGCGCGAACTGCACCCCGAGGCGCTTGAGTTCGGCGAACACCGCGGCCGATTCAACCTTCTCGGCGATCGTGGCGATACCGAGCGCACGGCCGACTCGACTGATCGCCTCGACCATGCTGCGATCGACGATGTCAGTGGTCACCGCGCCGATGAACTGGCCGTCAATCTTCAGGAAGTCGACCGGCAAGGTCTTGAGATAATGAAACGACGACAGCCCGCTGCCAAAATCATCGAGCGCAAAGCGACAGCCGCGCTTGCGCAACTCGTGCATGAACGATACCGCCTGCGTCATGCTGGTAATGACCGCGGTTTCGGTGATCTCGAAGCACAGTCCGCGCGCGATGCTCGGCTCCTCTACCAGCGACAGCACGAAGTCGAGGAAGCCACGATCGCTGAGCGAAGTTCCAGAGAGGTTCAAGGCAAATATGAACGGCGGCTCATCGCCACTGGCGTGCTGCTGCAGGGCTTCGACCGCGCGCCGCACCACCCAACGGTCGATCGATGACACCAGGTTGTAGCGTTCCGCGGCCGGAATGAACTCCTCCGGCATCACCAGTTCGCCCTCGTCGCCGCGCAGCCGCACCAAAAGCTCGCACAGCGCCGGCAGCTTCGGGGTCTCCGAGCCGGTGGCCACGATCGGCTGAAAATGCAGCTCCAGGCGGCCCTCGTCGACCGCGCGCGTGACACGGCTGACCCAGTACATCTCGCGGTGGCGACCCGAGACCTCGCTGGAATTGTAGAGGTGGACGCGGTTGCGGCCGGAATCCTTGGCGGCGTAGCAGGCGATATCGGCCGCGCTGAGCAAGCTGGCGACGCTCTCGGTCTCCTGAGTGATCTCGACCACACCGATGCTGGCGCCGATGCTGCTGGTGGTGCGCTCCCAGGTGAAGCGGTAATCCAGGATGGCCTGGCGGATATTTTCGGCCATGCGCGCCGCCTGCTCGGCGGTGCAGTGCTGCACCAGGATGCCGAACTCATCGCCGCCCAGGCGCGCGATCGTGTCGGCGGTGCGAACGTGGGCCTGCAGTAGGCCAGTGACGTCGCGCAGTAGCCGGTCGCCGGCCGAATGGCCGCAGGTATCGTTGACCACCTTGAACTGATCCAGATCGACGTACAGCAACGCGTGCGGGCCCTGCCCTTCGCGAGCGCCCTGCAGCGACTGCGCCAGGCGGTTGTCGAACTCGCGCCGATTGATCAGGCCGGTGAGCGCATCGTGACTGGCCTGGTAGGAGAGCGCGCGCTTGAGCCGGCGCTCCTTGGTAACGTCGCGAAACACCACCACGGCACCGACGATCTCGGCATTGCGATCGCGTATCGGCGCCACCGAGTCCTCGATCTCGATTTCCTTGCCGAGCCGGTTCTGCAATACGCTGTGCTCGGCGAAGTGCACCAGCTGGCCCTCGCGCAGGCAGCGCACCAGCGGGTTTTCCAGCTCGCGATGCGTCAGCTGGTCGAGCAGCCGCAGCACCGTACCGAGCCTCTCGCCGCGTGCCTCGGCGCTGCGCCAGCCCGACAGCTGCTCGGCCACCGGGTTCATGTAGTCGATGCGGCCGTCGCGGTCGGTGGTGATGACGGCTTCGCCGATCGACTGCAGGGTCACCTGGGCGCGTTCCTTTTCCGCGAACATGGCCTGCTCGGCGCGCTTGCGCGCGGTGATGTTCGCGATCGTGCCCTCGTAGGCGATCACGCGCTGATCGTCGTCGCGCACGATGCGGGCGCTCTCGAGCACCACGACCTGCGAGCCGTCGCGGCAGTTCAATACAAATTCGGCATTATGGATCTCGCCGTGACGCTCCAGTGCCTGTTCGAATTCGGCTCGATCAGCCGGATTGCGATACAGGATCGCGATACCCGGCAGCGCGTAGATCTCCTCGGCGCTGCCATAGCCGAGCATCTTGACGAACGCCGGATTTACCTCGAGCAGCCGGCCGTCGGGGGCACACTGGTACACGCCTTCGAGCACGCGCTCGTACAGGCGCCGGAACTTGGTCTCGCTGGTGCGCAGCGCCTCCTCGGCGCGGCGCCGCTCGATCGCGATGCCGGCCAGGCGCGCGGCATGCAACATCAGGTCCAAATCGGCAGATTGCGGCACGCCGGCGAGCGGCCGGTAGACGGTCACCGCACCCAGCACGCGGCCGCTGGCCGATGTGATCGGCACCGCCCAGGCGGCGCGAAACCCCACTTCCAGCGCCACCTCGCGCCGGCGCTGCCAGAACGGATCACGCTCGATGTCGCCCACCAGCACCGGCCGCCCGAGATACACCGCCGCGGCGCTCGAACCGTTGCGGATGTCGACCGTGAGGCGCTGTTCGACCGAGCGCCAGCGCGCCGGCAGGCGCTGCCCGAGCACCTCGACGAAGCTCTGGGCTTCCGGCCCAAGGCGGCTGATGGCAGCGGTGAAGGTGGCGTTGATCGACTCGATCAAAGTGACGATCGACTCGAGCACCTCGGACAGGCCGGCATCCGCCGCGATACGTTCGAACACATTGCGTTCGCCGGCGGTAATCTTCTCGGCGCGCCGGCGCGCGGTGATATCGGTAATGCTGGCGCGCAGCAGCTGATTGGCGCCCGGCAGCGCCATTAGTCGCACTTCGGTCTCGACGTCCTCGCCCTGACCATCGCGATGCAACCACTCGAATACCTGCGGCGCCCCAGCTGCGGCGCTGTCGCATCGGATCGCAAACGCCTGCGCCGCCGGCGCGCCATGTTCCTGTACTGGCGCCGACAATGCGGCCGGAGTCAGATCCGGCAGGCGCTGGCGCCCGACGCCAAAAAAGCGCAGCGCGTTCTCGTTGGCGTCGACGTAACGGCCGCTGCTGCGATCCAGAAGCATGATCAGTTCCGGCGCGCTCTCCACCAGCGTGCGGTAGCGCGCCTCGCTGTCGCGCAAGGCCTGTTCGGCCTGCACCCGTTCACTGCAATCGCGCAGGCAGATGACGTACACCTCGCGCAGCTCGATGCGCACCCGGCTGGCGATCAGCTCCGCGGGAAATTCCTGCCCATCCTTGTGGCGGGCGGTGAATTCTCGCGGTCGCAGGTCGCCGCGGTCGCCTTCCACCGGCGCCGACAGCGATTCCAGTACCAGCTCGATCGGAGCGTGCTGCGCCAGTTCCGGCAGCAGGCGCGCGATCGGTTGACCGACGATCTCGGAGCGCGAATAGCCGAACACGCGCTCGCCGGTCGGGTTGAACAGCTTGATCGAGCCGTCGACCGCGACCGTGACCACGACATCCTTGATGTTCTCGAGAATGGCCTGCAGGTGCGCGGCGTCCGCGCCGGCCAGACCATCACCGAAGGAGCGAGCCTCGTTGGCGATCAGTTGCATCGAGCGCACGATGCCGCGGCGCTCGTCGTCGAGCTGCTCGTAGTAGGCGCTGATCAGCGGTAGAAGTTGGGTCAGCTCGACCGAGCCGCCGGCCGCCAGCCGGGCCTGGGCCAATTGTTCACACAGGCGTGGATGCAGCTCCGAGGTGACCGACACGTGCTCGCGTCGGGGCACCGGCTGCAGGGTCGGGACGGCCTCGAACGCCACGGAGTCGTGTGACATAACCCAGGTGCGGCTGGACAGCGAACATCATACGAAGCGCTGCCGCCCGCCCCTGTGAAGCAGTAGCGATTTCCGCCAGGGGGAGGCTAGGGAGAGTGCGCGGAAGAGCCGCTATCGCTGACCACGAGCGGGATCGAGTAGCTGCGCGCCAGCGAGCCGCCGTCGGTGTCCACCATGACGGTGGCATTGAGGTTCAGCACCCCGGTTTGCTGGGGTACCACCGAGACTTCCTGCTCGATGACCGCGCCGGCGACGGGGTCCTCGACGTCAATGGTGTGGTCGCCGGGAAGCTGCAGCCCGTCGCCCGGCTGGAACGAGGCATGGATGTGATTGATGTTGGTATCGGCCGCTGGGATCAAGGCCACCTCGACCTGTACCGCGGTGCCCACGACCGGCCGAGCTGACAGCCGGAACTTCATGTTGATCGGCGTGTTCGAATGCGCCGAATTCACCGCCGTGACCATGTCTGGATCGACGCTGTCGGCGCTCTTGTGCACGATCCTGGAATCGGTTTTTGACGTGCCGCCGTCCGCAGTGCGGTTGCCGGCATGGCCGCAGGCGACGAGCAACACGGCCGCTGCTAGGCAGCTCAGAGCCGGTGGACTCATCACCCGAGACGCTATGCTCACAGCCGACCTCCGATCCGACCGATACATTATTACAGGTTCCCAGCCAGCAGCGCAGGCTCCGCCAGCGCCTGGCATTGCTGCATTAGATCGCCAACGTAGCCCTCCCAGAAGCGCGCTTCCGCTGCCCATGGGAACGCCCGCGGGAAAGCCGGATCGCTCCAACGCTCGGCTACCCAGGCTGCATGGTTGAGCATACGCACGGCGCGCAGGGGCTCGACCAGACGCAGTTCGCGATATTCGATCATGCCGAACTGGCGGTAGCCCTCGACGATGTCGGCCCACTGGCCGCGCTGTTCGTCAGCGCTGCCTGACAGGAACATCCACAGATCCTGCATGCGTGGTCCGTTGACGCAGTCATCCAGGTCGACCAGCAGCGGACCGTGTGGCTGCCACAGAATATTGCCCAAGTGGCAGTCGCCGTGCAGCCGGATGTGATCCAGCGCGCCGACATCGGCCATGGCCTGCTCGATCCCGAGTATCAGCTCGGCGCTGATCTCCGCGTAGCGCAACCGCATGTGCTCGGGCAGCAATGGCGAGCGCAGCAGACTGGCACGGGCGCGGGCACCGAGCGCCGCGCCGGCCAGCGTCGGACGGTGCTGGAAGCGACGACGCGCACCGATCGCATGGATTCGCGCCAGGGTACGTCCGAGCAGCTCGCGCGCGCCGCTTTGATCAAGTTCAGGCGCCGTGCCCGGGCACAGCGGAAAGGCGGTCAGGCGAAACTCGCGATAGCGGTGCAGCGTGTTGCCAGCCAGCATCAGCGGCGCGGCCACGGCAATATCGGCGGCGGCCAGCTCGGCGGCGAAGGCGTGTTCCTCCAGAATTTGCTGGTCGCTCCAGCGTCCGGCGCGGTAGAACTTCAGCACCACCGCATCGGCATCGACACGGCCAACCCGGTAGACCCGGTTTTCATAGCTGTTGAGCGCGAATAACCGGCCATCGCAGGCCAAGCCGATGGCCTCGGCGGCGTCCAATACCGCGTCCGGCGTCAGCGTCGCGAACGGTGTGTCGGCTGCAGTTGCGGCGCTCACCGGCAACTGCCGCGAGCGATGATTGTCGCTATCATTGTTCGTTTACACCCCGATGCCGCCCAGGCGAGGTCCTGCACGCGTGTCCCACAAGGCGATTCTGGTCACCGGCGCCGCTGGTTATGTCGGCAGTCACGTGCTGCTGCAGCTCCAGGCCCGCGGTGAGCGGGTGGTCGCGCTCGACAACCTGCAGACCGGCTTTCGCCAGGCAGTGCTCGGCGTGCCGCTGATCGTCGGCGACGCCGGCGACCGCGAACTTGTCGCCAGCACGCTCGCCGCCCATGACGTCGATACGGTGATGCACTTCGCCGCCTGCACGATCGTACCGGAATCGATGCGCGATCCGCTCAAATACTACCGCAACAACACCGGCGTCACGCGCCGCCTGCTCGAGTTGTGTCGGGACCGGGGCGTGCACCGGGTGGTGTTTTCCTCCAGCGCTGCGGTCTACGGCATTCCCGACGGCGGCGTGTGCGCCGAGGACACGCCGCTGGTTCCGGTCAATCCCTACGGCACCTCCAAGCTGATGTCGGAGTGGATGCTGCGCGACCTGTCTGCTGCCGGCGAACTGCGCTACGTCAGCCTGCGCTACTTCAATGTCGCCGGCTCGGACCAACATGGGCGCATCGGCCAGTCGACACGCGCCGCGACGCTGCTGATCAAGGTCGCATGCGAGGCGCTGGTCGGCAAGCGATCGCATGTTTCGATCTTCGGCACCGACTACGCCACGCCCGACGGCACCGGTGTGCGCGACTACATCCACGTCGATGACATCGCGCGCGCGCATCTGGATGCGCTCGATTATCTACGCCGCGGTGGTAGCTCGGCGAGCTTCAACTGCGGCTACAGTCACGGCTACAGCGTGCGCCAGGTGCTCGCGAGTGTGCAGCGGGTCGGCGGCCGGCCGCTGACCATCCGTGAAGAGCCGCGACGGGCGGGCGACCCGCCGGTGCTGGTGGCGCAGGCGCAGCGCATCCGCACGCAGCTCGGCTGGAGTCCGCAGCTCGATGATCTGGATAGCATCGTCGACAGCTCCCTGCGCTGGGAGCACAAACTGCAGCGCGAACCGTGGTGATGCCGGACATTTCACGCCGACACCGCGACCACCGGCGGCCGGCCGCGCGATCGGCCTCACAGCAACAGCCGCCGCGCTGGCATAGAATATTTTGATGGGTTGGCTGCTTCCCAAGTCATTGAATGGCTTCCTGCTGCTGGGTCTGGGGATCCTGGCTGGTCCGCTGCTGCTGGCGATCCTGCATGCCGCAGTGCAGATGCGCCGTCTGTCCGATACCAGCCAGCAGCTGGTGGTCGACAGCGTGCAGAGCACGCGGCTCACCCAGGACATGTACGCGCAGATCGCGCTGCTGGAGCGTTCCGCCCGCCTCTACCAGGTGCTCGGCGAGCCGACCGTGCGGGCGGCGTTTCGCGAACACGACGCGCGTTTGGCCGCGATCGTCGCCACGCTGCGCCAACGGCTCCGGCAGACCGATGCGCCCGGGCAGCTGCAGCGCTTGACCGACACCCAGAAGCGCATCGAGACCCTGGTACTGCAGGTACCGGCGCCTGCCGGGCAGGCCAATGAACTGGCGCAATCGTTCGTGCTGCTTGGCGACCTGGTCAACGCCGTGGCCAATCTGAATAACCAGCAGATTGACGCCGAGTCGCGCGAGCTGCGCGACCGCACCGATCAGGCGCAGCGCCAGCTGTTTCTGGAATCGACGCTGCTGCTTCCGCTGATCGTGATCGTAGTGCTGCTGTTTGCGTTGCGCCTGAGCCGCCCGCTGCGTCAAATCGATCGCGCCATCGGCGAATTGGGGCGCGGCAATTTCTCCAACGCGGTGGTCGTCAACGGCCCGGTGGACCTGGAGCGGCTCGGGCACCAGCTCGAATGGCTGCGCAACCGGCTGCTGGAGTTGGCGCAGGAGCGCAATCGGTTCCTGCGGCATCTGTCCCATGAACTCAAGACGCCGCTCGCCAACATCCGCGAGGGCACCGAGCTGCTGATGGATGGCGCGGTGGGCGAGCTCGAGTCCGGCCAGCGCGAAGTCACGGCGATCCTGCGGGAGAACGGCATCAAGCTGCAGCGCCTGATCGAGAACCTGCTGAGCTTCAGCGCCTGGCAGAGCAATAGCACCGGCCTGGATGCCAGTGAATTTCGCCTGCGGCCGGTGGTCAAACAGGTGCTGGAGAACCAACAGCTCACTCTGGTTTCGCAGCGCGTACGGCTCGACGTACGGGTCGAGGACGTGACGCTGGTCGCGGATCGCGGCAAGATCCGCCTGATTCTGGAGAACCTGTTGTCCAATGCCATCAAATATTCGCCGCGCGGGGGTGTGATCCATCTGCGGGCCAGCGCCGGCGCCGAGCAGCTGATGCTGGAGGTCGGTGACAGCGGCCCCGGCATACCGCACGAGGACCGGGCGCGCATCTTCGACGCCTTCTACACTGGGCGCGCACCGGCCGGCCATGTACGCGGTACCGGCATCGGACTGTCGGTCGTGAATGAATTCGTCAACGTTCACCATGGCACCGTTGAGATCGTCGATGGCGAGGTGCCGGGCGCGCATTTCCGCATCCGTATGCCGCTGCGGGTGGCGGCACTCGACGCCATCAAGAAGCGCGCCGATGCTGCGTAGTAGTGCGGTGCTCGCCGTGGCGATGGTGCTGTGCGGCTGTGCCGGCCTAACTCAGCGGCCGCCGCAACCGCCGCCGCATGCCGACTCCAGCGCCGAGGACCGCGACACGGCCGCGGCCATGGTCATGGGCAGCACGTTTCAGACCATGCAGCGCCTGGCGCAGGCACCGGCGGCCGAGCAGGCCGAACTGCTGGCGGCGGCGCGCACCGGCTACGAGCGCTCACCGCAGGGCGGCGCGCAGCTGCGCTACGCGTTGCTGCTGGCTACGCCTGGTCACCCGGGCCGCGACGCGCCCAAGGCGCAGATGCTGCTGCGACAGCTGGTGGCGCAGCCCGAGACGCTGGTACCGATCGAGCGGGCCGTGGCGCTGGTGGAGCTGGCGCAGCTCGACCGCGAGCTGGGTCTGAAGGCCGAAAATGACCGCATGCAGGCCACCGCCCAGCACGACGATCGCGACCGGGTGGTGGCGGCGTCGGCCTCGCAGCGTAGGCTGCAATCTGAGATTGATGAAAATGCGAAACTGCGCAAGCAATTGGAAGATGCGCAGGCCAAACTCGACGCCATCGCCAATATCGAGCGCAATCTGACTGATCGCAAGAGTCCGGTCGGGGGAGCCAGCAAATGAATCAACCCGCCCAACGCAAGGCGCGCATCCTGGTCGTCGACGACGACCCCGGCCTGCTGCGCCTGTTGACCATACGCCTGCGGGCCGAGCAATACGAGGTTGAGCCGGTGGAAAACGGCGCCCTGGCCCTGGCCGCGGCGCTGCGCTTTCGCCCCGATCTGGTGATCACCGACCTGCGCATGGATGAGCTGGACGGCATCGGGCTGCTCAAGGAGCTGCAGAGCCGCTGGCCTGGCCTGAAAGTCATTCTGCTGACCGCCCACGGCACCATCCCGGATGCGGTGCAGGCCACGCAGATGGGGGCGTTCGGATTTCTGACCAAGCCGGTCGAAAAGCAGGAGCTGCTCGATCAGGTGCAAAAGGCGCTCAAGATCTCTGGCTTCGTCGATACCGACCAGGACTGGCGTGCCGATTTCGTCACCCGCAGTCCGCTGATGGAGGAAAAGCTGGCTCAGGCTCACATGGTGGCGGGCACCGACGCGCGGGTACTGATCACCGGCGACAGCGGCACCGGCAAAGAGCTGCTGGCGCGCGCGATCCACAAGGCCAGTCCGCGCCGCAATCGTCCGTTCGTGTCAATCGACTGCAGTGCAATGGACGAAACCACGCTCGAGAGCGAGCTGTTCGGACACGTCAAGGGCGCGTTCAGCGGCGCCACCCGTGAGCATCGCGGGCTGTTTCAGAGCGCCGAGGGCAGCACACTGCTGCTCGGTGAGATATGCGACATGCCGATGCGGCTGCAGTCGCAGCTGTTGCGCGTACTGCAGGAAAACATGGTGCGCCCGATGGGCAGCAACCAGGGCATTGGCATCAACGTGCGGCTGATCACATCCACGCATGCCGATCTGCAACGCCTGATCGCCGCCGGGCAGTTTCGCGAAGACCTGTACTACCGCCTGAATATCGTGCACATCGAGATGCCGGCACTGAATCGGCGGCGCGAAGACATCGCGCTGCTGGTGGCGCACTTCCTGGCCGAGATCGCCCGCGACAGCGGCACCCACAAGATCTATGCGCCCGAGGCAGTCGAGCTGCTGGCGACCAGCGACTGGCCCGGCAACGTGCGCCAGCTGCAGAACGTGGTTCGGCAGAATGTCGCGCTGTCGCAGACGCCGATCATTCCGGTGGAACTGGTACAGCAGTCACTCGGCGGCACCCACGGCAGCAAGCTGCCATCGTTCGACGAGGCGCGCGAGGAATTCACGCGCAGCTACCTGTCACAAATTCTACAGATCACCAGCGGCAACGTCAGTCAGGCGGCGCGGCTGGCCAAGCGCAATCGCACTGATTTCTACAAGCTGCTGGGGCGACACCAGCTGGTGCCGGATGACTTCAAGGCGCGCTGATTCGATCTAGCTGTAGAACTCGGCGACGCGCTCGACCACGCTGGCCAGTTCCTGCGGTTCAAGTTCCGGGAAGATCGGCAGCGCCAGGACCTCGTCGGCGGCGCGATTGGCCTGCGGAAAGGCATCGGCCGCGTAGCCCAAATAGGCGAAACACTGTTGCCGGTGCAGAGGCACCGGATAGTAGATTTCGGTACCGATGCCGCGCTCGGTCAGGAACTGCCTGAGATCGTCGCGCCGCGGGACCCGGATCACGTATTGGTTCCAGGTATGGCGGTAGCCGGGCTGGGTCTGCGGCAGGCCGATGCGGTCGACCAGACCAGCGCGCCGGAAGGCTTCGGAGTACCATGCGGCATTGCGCTGCCGAGCGGCAGTCCACTGATCCAGCAGCCGAAGCTTCACGGCCAGAACCGCGGCCTGAATCTCATCCAGGCGGAAGTTGCCGCCGATCAATGAGTGGTAGTACTTCGGATGTCCACCGTGCACTCGCAACACCCGCATGCGCTCGTTCAGGTCGGAATCCTGGCAGGTGCACATCCCGGCATCGCCGAAGGCGCCCAGATTCTTGGTCGGAAAAAACGACAGACAGCCGATATCCCCCATGCTGCCGGCACGCTGGCCGCGAGCATCGTCGGCGCCGATCGCCTGGGCTGCGTCCTCGATCACCTTGAGGCCGAACTCGCGCGCCAGTTCGAGCAGCGACACCATGTCGGCGCACTGACCGTACAGATGCACCGGCATCAGCGCCCGGATCGTCGCGCCGGTTTTATGATCGACCAGCTGGCCGTCGCGCCGCTCGCATCCACGCAGGAAGTCGCGCACCGCCATCGGGTCGATGTTGAAGCCGTCGGACTCGATATCGCAGAACACCGGCCGCGCGCCGACTCGGGCCACCGCGCCGGCCGAAGCGAAGAACGTGAACGGCGTTGTGATGACAGCATCGCCGGGACCGATTCCCAGGGCCATCAGAGCCAGCAGCAACGCATCGGTGCCCGAAGACGCTCCGATCGCGTGGCTGCAGCCGCAGTACGAGGCCGCGGCCTTTTCGAAGTCCATCACATATCGGCCAAGAATAAATTGCTGACTTGCAAAAATCTTCTCCAGAATTGGCGTAATCTCCGCTTCGAGCAGCCGATACTGTCTCCTGAGATCCAGCAGCGGGACGATGACTGCCGGCGGCTCCTTCGTGAATAATGCAGTCTTTGACATATAGCTCAGTGCTCCGGACGATCACGATTTCTCGCAGTCACTATTGCGGGTCAACCAAAGGCGATTGCATGTCGGTCGCCCGGGGGCGCGGCGCGCGCCTTGATACATGACCGAACCGGTACTGATCAACCGCAGCATCCAGATCGCCTTCATGGTGGCCGTGCAGACGCTCACGCCACCACTGATCGCGCTGGCGTCGCTGTTCATCGTGACACAAGTCTGGCAGGTCTCGTTCGAGCATGCACCCTCGACCCTGACCATCGTCATCACGCTGCAGTTTCTGGTGCTGACGCGGCCGCCGCGCGATCTCAGTGAACAGCTGGCTTGGCGGCCATTGATCGCGACCGGTACGGTGGTGCTGCGCTGGGCGCTGCTGCTGCTGGTGGTGCTGATCGTGGCCAACTCCACCGGCGCGTTGGGTTTGTACCCGCGTCATGCGTTCGAGGCCTGGGCGGCGGGTACGCCGGTGGCGCTGGTGGTGAGCACGCTGGCCGTGGGCCAGATGATGCGGCGGGTCGTGACAAGTGCGGTCGGCAGCCGCCGCGTGATCGTCGCCGGTTACAACGACAGCAGTCTGCAGCTGGCGCGCACGCTCGAGAGTAACCGTTCGCTGCGACTACAGGTCGAGGGCTTCTTCGACGATCGCGCATCCGATCGCCTCAACCTGGAATCCGACATTCATTTAGTCGGGCGGTTGTCGGAGGTCGCAGGATTCGCCAAAGAACACAACATCGATGTCATCTTCATTGCGCTGCCGGTGCGGCACATCAAGCGGGTATTGGATCTGCTCGATGATTTGCGCGATACCACCGCCTCGATTTACTACGTCCCCGACATCTTCGTGTTTGACCTGATTCAGGCACGCTCCAGCGAGATCAATGGCATCCCGGTGGTGGCGATGTGCGAAACCCCGTTCTACGGCTACCGCGGGCTAACCAAGCGGCTGATCGACATCGCCATGTCGCTCGCGTTCCTCATCTGCGCGCTGCCGCTGCTGCTGCTGATCGCGTTGCTGGTCAAGCTGTCCTCAGCCGGCCCGGCGATATTCCGGCAGCGCCGTTACGGCCTGGATGGTCAGGAGATCATCGTCTACAAATTTAGAACCATGACCGTGACCGAAGATGGCTCGTCCATTCAGCAGGCCTCGCGCGCCGACAGCCGCATCACACCGATCGGGCGCTTCCTACGGCGCTACTCGCTCGATGAGCTGCCGCAGTTCCTGAACGTGCTGCAGGGACGCATGAGCCTGGTCGGGCCGCGACCGCATGCCGTAGCCCATAACGAGCAATATCGCACCCTGATCAAGGGCTACATGGTCCGACACAAAGTGCGGCCAGGCATCACCGGCCTGGCGCAGATCAACGGCGCCCGCGGGGAGACCTCCAAGCTGGAGGATATGGAGGCGCGCATCCGGCTGGATCTGGAATATCTGCGCCGTTGGTCGCCGCTGCTGGATCTGCAGATCCTGCTGCGCACGGCGCTCAAGGTGTTCCGAGACGGCCAGGCGTATTGATGCTGCACTGCGCCATCTGGCGCCCGGGGCACCCAGCGCCACGAGTGTGAGCAATGCCCGGAAAGCGCCCCGCCGAGGCCCCTATCATTGCGTTGCGCTGCAAATCTGCGCCCATGTAAGTTGAGCAAATTATGAATGCCAGCCCGAGCCAGGCCGTGACCGGCGCCGAGACCGTCGCGGCCGCCAGGCGCAAATGCCGCTTCTGCAGCCAGCCGCTGCTCACCACCTTCGTTGACCTGGGTATGTCGCCGTTGTGCCAGACCCATATCGAAGAGCAGCAGCTCAACAGCATGGAGCCGTTCTTTCCGCTGCATGCGTGGGTCTGCGAACGCTGCTTTCTGGTGCAGCTCGAGGAGTATGTCGCGCCCGCCAACATATTCAGCGAATACGCCTATTTCTCATCGTTCGCCGACAGCTGGGTGGAGCATGCTCGCCGCTATAGCGCGCTGATGCGCGATCGCTTCGCCCTCGGGCCGAAGAGCCTGGTGATGGAGATAGCCAGTAACGACGGCTACCTGCTGCAGCACTTCGTCGCTGCCCAGATCCCGGTGCTAGGCATTGAGCCGGCGGCAAATATCGCCAAGGTGGCCCAGGGCAAGGGCGTACGCACCGAGGTCTGCTTTCACGGCCGCGACAATGCCGACCGGATCGCGGCCCGCTACGGGCGGGCTGATCTGCTGCTCGGAAACAACGTGCTGGCGCACGTGCCGGACCTGAATGACTTCGTCGCTGGTATGCAGCGACTGCTCAAGCCGCATGGCGTGATTACCATGGAATTTCCGCACCTGCAGCGGCTGATGGAGCAGAACCAGTTCGACACCATCTATCACGAGCACTTCAGCTATTTTTCGTTTTTCACGGTCGAGCAGGTATTCGCCGCACACGGCCTGACGCTGTTTGACGTCGATGAGCTGAGCACCCACGGCGGCTCGATCCGCATCTACGCACGCCACGCCGACGATACCACCAAGCCGGTCACCGAACGCGCGCAGCAGCTGCGCGCACGCGAACTGCAGCTCGGATTCAATCGGCTGCAGACCTATGAGAAGTTCGCCGAGCAGGTGAAATCGACCAAACGCAAGGTGCTGTCGATGCTCATCGATCTGAAGAATCGTGGTAAGAGCATCGTCGGCTATGGCGCGCCCGGCAAGGGCAACACGCTTCTAAACTACTGCGGCATCCGTACCGACTTGCTCGAATACACGGTCGACCGCAACCCCTACAAACAGGGCAAGTACACGCCCGGCACGCATATCCCGATATACTCCCCGGATAAAATCCAGCAGACGCGCCCGGACTACGTCTTCATCCTGCCGTGGAACCTGACCGACGAAATCGTCTCGCAGATGGGCCAGATACGCGAATGGGGCGGACGCTTCATTGTGCCCATTCCTGAGCCCCGGATCGTATAGACCCAGCGCAGTGCGCCGGCGCGCACCCTAGCTTCGGCCGTGACGCGCGCGCCGCAGTTCAGCATTGTGATTCCGACGCGCAACCGTGTCGGTATGCTGCGGCGTGCGCTGGCCAGCGTCGCCGCCCAGACCTTTCAGGACTTCGAGACCGTCATCGTCGATGACGGCTCCAGTGATGGCACGGCCGAATTCCTGCAATCGGCGGCGGTAGGGCAGCGCAAGGTGCTGCGCCACGAGCAAGGCTCGGGCGTCAGCGCAGCCCGCAATCGCGGCGTCGCTGCCGCCGGCGCGGCGCTGGTCACCTTCCTGGATGACGACGATGAGCTGCGACCCGGCGCCCTGCAGGCGCTGCACCAGCGCCTGCAGGCGGACTCGCAGCTGGATTTCGTCTGGGGCGGCCGGGTCATCCACGAATTCGATAAGGCCGGCCGACAGATCGGCACGCGCGCCGATGACTGGAGCGACGTGCCGGCGCAGGTCAGCGGATCCGCATTTCTGGATTTTGTACTCAAGATCGCGACCAACTCGGCCTTCACCATCCGCCGCGAGGTGTTTTGCGCCGTCGGTGGCTTCGATGAGCAACTGCGGGTGTCCGAGGATCGCGATCTTTTCATCACGCTGGCCGAGAACAGCTACCGTGGCGCCGCAGTCGATGCCGGCGTCATCGACATCAACGAGCATCGCAACAGTCTCAGTCGCAGCGGCGTCGGTCGCGTCGGCGTGGACTCGGATCTGCGCGTCATCGAGAAACACCGCGAATACCTGGATCGGGCGCAGCACGCCCAGTTTCTCAATGGCTATCTGCTGGCGCTGTTCGAAGGATTTCTCGAGGCCGGCAATCGTGCCGCGGCGATGCGCATACTTGTGCAGCTGCGCCAGCGCGGGGCGCTTGATGCCGGCATCGTGCGTCGCTACCTGCGCCACGCGCCGGAGTTTCGGGCATTGAAGTCAATGATCCGGTACGACAGCATTCGGCGCTGGAGAAGCCGGCGGCGGTCAGTCACCCAGCCCTGACGCGGGAGCTCAGGCGGCGAGGCGCACGACCTGCTCCGCCAACGCCAATGATGCGGTCAGTCCTGGCGACTCAATTCCATACAGCGCCACGTAAGGACAGGCACCGTGCTGTGAAGGACCGCAAATGCGAAAGTCCGCCGCCGGCTCGTCGGCAGCGCTGATCTTGGGTCGGATGCCGGTGTACGCGGGCTGCAGGCGCGCCTCATCCAGCTTCGGGTAGTAAAGCCTGATCGCGCGCGCAAACTCCCCGACCCGTGACTCGTCGAATCGGTAATCGATGTCCTCGATCCACTGCACGTCCGGTCCAAAGCGTGCATTGCCGGCCAGATCCAGCGTGACATGCGTGCCTAGTCCAGCGGCGTTGGCTACCGGATATACCAGGTGCCGGAACGGTGATCGTCCGCTGAGCGTGAAGTAATGGCCCTTGGCCAGATAGCGAGCCGGAATGCTCGCTGCCGGCGCCTGCAGCCGATGCGATACGCCCTGCGCGTCCAGCCCGGCGCAATTGACCACCAAGCCGGCGCGCAGAGCCATGCTCGGTGCGCCACCAACCTGAAGTTCGATCCCCGAGCGCTCCAGCGTGCCAGCCTCGACCGGACTGCTGAAGGCTACGGTGCCGCCGTGCGCCTCAAGCTCGGCCTGGTACGCCAGCATCAGACCGTGCGTATCGATGATACCGGTGGATGGCGACAGCAGTGCCGCGGCACAGCGCACTTCCGGTTCCAGCTCCGCCACCTGCGGCAGGCTGAGCCAGCTCAGATCCGTCACGCCGTTGGCCTGGGCCTGCGCTGCATAGCGCTTCAGTACCGGAATCTCCTCGGTCGTGGCGGCGACGATCAACTTGCCGAGCCGCCGATGCTCAACCGAGCGCGAGCGGCAGAACTCGTACAGCAGCTCGCGTCCGGCAACGCACAGCCGCGCCTTCAGTGAGCCGGTCGGATAGTAGATGCCGGCGTGGATGACCTCGGAATTGCGGCTGCTGATACCGCTGCCGATGGTAGCGGCTGACTCCAGCACGATGACTTCGCGCCCTGAAAGGGCCAATGCCCGTGCGACCGCCAGACCAACGACACCGGCACCGATCACCGCACAGTCGATGCGTTCAGTCATTTACGGCGGCGCACTATTCGAGCAGGAACTTAGAGACGTGAAAGCCTTCCGCCCAGCCGCTGTTTGCCGCGGCCTCCAGCCCGCGAAGCCGCAGCATCGCGCGAAAGGTATCGGCCGTGAACCAGCGCTTGGCGCGCTGTGTCTTATAGCTCTGCCACAAGATCGCGATCTTGCGCTCGACTTGCGCTGGCGTCAGCCCGACGTAGGCCGACGGAGTCAGCAGGCCGCCCTCGTATTTTGGGATCTCGTACTCGAGTATCAGATGATTGCGGAAGGTATTCCAGGTCAGCTCCGCCACGATGCGATGATCCTGGTGAAAATCGGCGCGATGATGCGTAAAGATCATGTCCGGATCGGGCAGCTGCTTGAGCGACTCAAACACTTCCTTGATCTGCGGATACAGTGCCGGAAAGAAGCCGTCACGAAAGCGATGCACCAGCACGGTGGCCTTGGCGGCGCGCCGTAGAAAGCGCCGTGCGCTGGCCCGCAGCTCGCGTTCGCGTACCGGATCGGATGCCAGCACCACCCAGGTGACTTGGGTCCTGGGGTTTCGCTCCAGCAGCTTTAGCAGCGTGCCGCCACAACCAATGTCGATGTCATCACAGTGCGCCCCCAGACACAGCAGCTGCTGTGGTTTGCGACCGGATTGGGCCTTGAGCACCAGGGAGCGCATACCGGACCGTTACTTCTGCCACACCATCCACGGACAGGCCCCGCGCGCTTCCATGCGGTCCAGCGTGATCTTGTCCTTGAAGGTATCCATGCACTGCCAGAATCCATCCCATGGAAAGGTCACCAGCTTGCGCTCGGTGATCAGACGCGCGAATGGCTGTTCGACCAGCTCATCGCCTTCCTTGATGTAGTTGAAGATCTCGGAGCGCAGCACGAAGAAGCCCCCGTTAATGAGCAGCGCCTGATCGGTCATCACGCCCATCTGGTTGACGACACCATCCTCGCCCGCAATCACGGCGTGGAAGCTCTGCGCACTTCGCACCGCCACGAAGCTGGCAATCGCATTGCGACTGTTGAACTCCTGTATCTGCCGATCCAGCGGCACATCCGACAGCCCGTCCGAATAGTTCGCCAGGAACGCGGGCTCAGACTCGAGGTACTTGCGCACCCGCAGCAGGCGCTGGCCTATGTTGCTGTGCAGACCGGTGTCGACGAACGTCACGCGCCAGTCCTGCATGTCGTGGCTGTGCAGGTCGACCTTCTTGCCGCCGTCGCTCAGCGTGAAGTCGTTCGACATTGCCTCTGAATAATTGAGGAAATACTCGCGCACCATGTCGCCGCGGTATCCCAGCGCCAGCACGAAATCCGTGTGGCCGTAGTGGGCGTAATAGCGCATCAGATGCCACAGCACCGGACGACTGCCGATGTTGACCAAGGGCTTGGGAATGGTGGTGGAATGCTCGCGCAATCGCGTGCCCAGGCCACCGCAGAATAGGACGACTTTCACCGTTATCTCCGTCGACTTGAAGCGCTCGCGCCGGCTAACCGGCGCCTCGAGCGCCGTTTGCCGGCCACACGAGCCGGAATCTTGCGTTGTTCAGCACGGTCGGCCCGCGGGCGCAGCGCCGCGTCTGCGTCTGCGTCTCGCAGCAAGCCGGCGCGTTGCAGCTCGCCGGCCACACCATCGAGCAGTGTAAGGCTGACACCAGACTTCTGCGCGATGTCGAGCAGCGAGGCGCTGCCGTCGGACTGATTGAGCACCCAGAGCATGGCGCGTTCGCGGTCGGCCGGACTGTTGCCGCCTACGGCCCCGTAAAGCCCGCGCTTGCCAAGACGCGGTTCTCCCTTCGGGGCCAGATTGAGGTAGCGCCGATTGATCTCCAGCGTCTCGACCACCTGCTTCAGGGCCTGAAGGCTGCGCTCGAGCTGGCTTGGCGTGATCAGCCCCAGGTTATCAGCCGAGCTGTGATATTCCGGATAGCCGTCATTGACCGAGCGCGTCAGGCGCCCGACCGGAAGATTGAATCCCGGCGAGCACAGTTGTCGCTCGTCGTAGCCGTAGGGCTCGAACGCGATGCTGCGCGAGCGTGGGTCGCACTGGCGCGTGACAAACTCGACGGTACGGTCGATCTCGCAATCACTGCGCCGGCTGCGTTTGTAGGTAAAGGCGGCCGCATCGCCCAGCAAGCCCAGTACCAGCCCGTGGCGCACCCGCGCCAGCTGGCGCTCATTCTTCTTGAGCCAACACAACGAGCCGATGGTCCCGGGAGCAAACACGAAACGATAGCTGTAACGGCGCGGACTCGATGCTACCCATGCGGCCAACTCGGTGGCGATCGCCATGCCGCTGGTATTGTCGTTGGCCAGCGATGGATGGCAGACGTGGGTGAAGAACAGCACCTCGTCACGCAATCGTCCAGGGATCGTGCACTCGCCATAGGTGAGCGAGCCGCGCGCCAGCGAGCTGTCGACACTGACTTCGTAGGCACCGGGGCGCAGCTGCGTCAGGTCGCGATGCCGCAGACAAAATCCCCACTGGCGGCGATAGTAGCTGGTTCGATAGGGGATCCAGTCCGGATGTTCAGGCAGGGAATACAGCCTAGGCCGCAGCTCATCGAGCGTCAGAGTCTGGCGGACTGGCTCCGAATAATTGAGGATGTGCAGGTTGTGACTGGCGAAGTCAACGACCGGGCGACCATCCGGGTCGCGCACCTGCGCAGCGTCGATGTTCCACTCCAGCGGGACTTCCCAATCGAACACCTTGCTTCCGCTCGGCACCTCGTGCTGTACCAAGTCGATGCGCGCGCCGATCAGCTGCAGGGTCTTGCGCACGCCCGCCCCGGTGATGCTGCGGCAGATCGGGTAAAGCCTGGTTGCGAACGCGTGCAGCCCGGCACCGACCGACAGCGGCTGCGCGGCGTTCATGCGGGCGTCTTCATCGACTGCTGCCGCAGCTGCAGTTCGAACTCGCGTTGCTCGAAGTCCGGATAGGCGGCGTCGCGCTCAGAGATCACGACCTCGCGCAATGGCCACAGGATGGCGAAGGCCGGGTCGTTCCAGCGCACGCCGCCGGCCAGCTCCGGCGCATAGTAGTCGGTCATCTGATACATGATCTCAGTACGCTCGACCAGCGTCTGAAAGCCATGGGCGATGCCCGGCGGAATGTACACCGCGTCGCGTTCTTGATCGTCCAGCGTCACGGCGACGTGCTTCAGGTAGGTGGCCGATTGCGGTCGAAGATCCAGCAGCACATCGTACAGCCGACCGCTGAGGCAGCGCACAAGTTTGCCTTCGCGCGACGGCGGCCACTGGAAATGCATCCCGCGCACCGTGCCGGCGCGCTCATTGAACGAAATGCTTGCCTGTACCAGCTTTGATGGCAGGCCGGCATCGGCAAACTCCTGCATGCAGAAGGTGCGCGCGAAAAATCCGCGCGCGTCCGGGCGGCGGTCGATGCGCACCTTGGTGGCTCCTGCAATCGCCAACGGCTCGAAGCGCACCCTATCTCCAGTAGAAATCGCCGTCGATCTGCCCGGTTCGACTCAAATAGCGGATCTGCTTCAGGCGCGTAAACGCCCGATATTCGTAGGTTTCCTTGTCGAACTCGATCTGCTCGAAGCGCGTGCGTAGCTCCTCGGCTCCGCGGCGCGCAGTCCAGCTGCACTTGAACCCGGGCAGCTGGGTCGAAATCTTGTCGAATGAGACGCGGTAACTGCGGTTGTCGGCGCCCTTGGTGCCCGTGGACAGCTCGCAGCCGGGAAATACGTCGGCGACGATCTGGGCGATCTCGCGTACCCGATAGTTCTCGGCATTGGAACCGACATTGAAGACCTCGCCGGCCACCGCTGCGGCCGGGGCGTCCAGTACGCAGCGAATCGCCTCGGAAATGTCCTCGATATGAACGATCGGGCGCCACGGACTGCCGTCGCTGGTCATGGCGATGCGCTTGGTGGTCCAGGCCAGTGCACACAGGTCATTGAGCACGATGTCGAAGCGCATGCGCGGGGAGGCGCCATAGGCGGTCGCGTTTCGCAGAAAAGTGACGCAGAAATTAGCATCGCCCAGCGGCTTGAGGTCGCGCTCGACCATCACCTTGCACTTGGCGTAGGCGGTTTGCGGATTGACCGGGCTCGACTCGCCAAGAAAGTCGCCACTGCCGACGCCATACACGCTACACGAGGAGGCGTAGACGAATCGGCGCACGCCGGCTTCCTTGGCCTTGCGGGCGAGCTCGACTGAGCCCTGATGGTTGATCTGGTAGGTGATCTCCGGGCGATTCTCGCCCAGCGGATCGTTCGACAGCTCGGCCAGATGCACCACGGCGTCGTAGCCCTTCAGATCCTCAAGCTCGATCCGGCGCAGATCGCGAATGATGGTGCGCGGGGTGACGCCCAACTGCCGTGGGTCGCTATACAGCCAGCCGTCACGGTAATACCCGGTATCGAAACCGACCACTTCATGGCCGCGCGCGATCAGCAGCGGCGCGAGGCGCGAGCCGATGTAGCCCTCGGTTCCGGTAATCAACAGCTTCATATCTGTTTCAACCTATTCGTCTTAGAGGAACGACCGTCGGCGCCGCACGTCCACAGTCTCGCGCCTGGGCGCTCGTTATTGCCGATCGCAAGTCTATTGCGGCTATGCCGTTGCCAGTAGTGCGCGCTGCCGATTTCCCCATCAATCCGAGATAGCGCACAACTTTGAGGCAACATAGACGAACTGACGATTCGAAAATGTGACCAATTATGCAAGATGCTTCGACCTAAGCGGACTGGCTGCACGGCGCGCAGCGCCTGACAGAACCCCATTCAAATGTCCATCTGTACGATTCTTGCGACTTCCGGGCGGCAGCCGCTAAAGGGCGATGTGATTTTGGGGAGGAACACAGCGGCCGCTGAATGCCGGTTGTATACTCTTGGAGCGCGGCAACGTTGGCCTCGGCTTGGGCGGCAGCTAGTCCCTTCGGTTGGCCTGCATAGCCAGGAATTTCGCGGTTTGATCATATCATCTTATATCGCGCTCGCCCCCAATCGCATCCAGCTTTCGACTACGTCGCCGGAGTTCCGGTCGCCGGCTAGCCTCCGCGTCGCATGAATCCGCCCAGCACCGCCAAGCTGATTGACGTCCTGCGACTTTTCAGCGCCAGCGTTGCCGACCAGGTCATGTTGTCGGGCGCGAATTTTGTCGCCGGCTTCCTGATGATCCGCTACACCGCCGACGTGGACTACGGCCAGTTCGTGCTGGCGCAGTCGGCGGTGCTGCTGCTGATCAGCGCGCAGGGAGCGTGGTTGTCGGGACCGCTGTCGGCCATCGTGCCGGCCAAGCCGCCGCCGCTGCGCCGGCTGATGCTCGGCTCGGTGCGCACCAGCCAGTCGCGGTTTCTGCGCTGGGTTGGCCTGTGCCTGCTGGCCGCCACGGTAGCGCTGTATGCGGTCGGGCTGCTGACGCGCGGCGTCGCGATCGTCGCCGGAACGACCATTCTTGCTGGCTGGGCGGCGCTGCAGCGTGAATACCTGCGCGCGGTGCTGTTGATCTACTCCCGGCCGCATTCACTGCTGCGCTCGGACGTGGTGTACGTGGCACTGCTCATCTGCGGCATTGGTTTGGCGGCCTACTGGCGGCACGCACCGGGCCCGTGCGCCATTCTCGCCCTGGCGCTCGCCGCGCTCGCCGGCATGCTGGTTTCCTACCGCATGCTGAGTGCCGATCCAGGATGGGTGAGTGGCGACTCGCGCCCATACCGCGAGGAGATCCGCTCGCTGGGCGTGTGGGCGACCGTCGGCGCCGTAACCTATTGGCTGTTCGCGCAGAGCTACAACTACGTGCTTGCCACACGGCTCGACCTGACCGCGGTGGCAGGCGTGAACGCCGCGCGCCTGGTCATCATGCCGATCTTTGTGTTCTCGATCGGCGTGAATAACTTGCTGATGCCACTGGCCGCCAACTGGCTGGCGCAATCAGGGCTGTCAAAAATGCTGCGCCGGCTGGCGGCAGTGGCCGCGATCATCACCGTGCTGGACCTGATCTATATCGGCGTTGCCTGGTATTTCCGAGATTGGATCATCGGCCACCTGCTGCACAAGACCATCGCCGATCGCGACCGGCTGCTGTTGCTGTGGGCCTGCGTGGCATTGATCTTCCTGCCGCGCGAAGTGCTGCAGGCCGGTCTGTTTGCGTTACGGCGCGTCAAGTCAATGGCGACCCTGATCGGCTTGAGTGCGATCGTGTCGCTGACCCTGATGTGGTTCGGCACCGCCAAGTGGGGCGCCGCGGCGGTGTTGATCGGCCAGCTCGCCGGCGAGTGTGTGAATCTGGCTGGCCTATGGTGGATGATGCATGTACAGGGGCGCCCGCAGGAACTGACGCCGCTGAATCGACCCTAGCTGCGCAACTTCTCGATCGTCTGCACCGGGTTCATGCCGGCCCGCAGGAACCGCGCAGCAACCGCGGCGGCCAACCGCCGGCGGCTAAAGCCCACGCCGCACTGCTTGAGCATGTCGATGTGGTAGCTCCAGAACAGCCGGTCGTGATGTCCCAGAATCAGGCTGACCGCTAGGAAGTTGTAATACTCGGACAGGCGATCGGCGATGCAGCCGCGCAGCTCCTCGGGGCTGAGGAAATCAGGCCCATAGCGCGTGAGTTCGAACAGCCGCGCGGCCAGCAGCGTGTTCATCGACTTCGCCACCGTCATCAGCGAGCCCGGTCGTTGCCGCGTGAATGCCAGCACCTGGTGCACGAAGCCAAAATCGCAATTGCGTAGCAGCGCGATGCATGCCTCGGTGTCGGCATGGATGTTCGATTCGTTGTAAAACGGATCGTGGGCCCGCACCTGGTCGCTGCGATAGAGCAGCGAACTGGCGGTACCGAGCACATAAAGCTTGTCGAGGAACAACAGGCGGCACACCTCGCGCCCGGATAGCACGTTGCCCGGATACGGCAGGCCATCCCATACCACCCAGCGGCCATCCAGCCCGTAGCAGCCGACGATACCCGCTGACGGGGCCTGCTCCGCCACCGCCACCATCTCCTGCAGGCAGGTCGGGAAGATCCAATCGTCACCGAACACGAACTTGGTGTATTTGCTCTGCGGCGAGATCTGCCGCAGTGCAAAATTGTGATTCGGTACCGCACTCAGGAACGTGCTGTTGTCGTGCACGCGGATACGTGGGTCTTGCGCGGCATAGCGGCGCGCGATCTCACCCGAGCCGTCGGTGCTGCAGTTGTTGACGATCAGGTAGTCCCAGTTCTGATAGGTCTGCGCCAACACGCTCTCAATGCACTGAGGCAGGTGTTCGGCGTTGTTGTAAACTGGCGTCAGTACACTGACCAGCGGTTGCGTCGGTTGGCTCATTCTGGAGTGTCGCCGAGCTTCCCTATGTGACCCATCGAATTCATGTGGTTATAGCACCCGATTCTAGGGACTTTTCCCCACGAGCGCGCGACGCCGGTTTGCGAATTCATTCGAATTTCCGGGCGACGCGTCCAATGCGTTGCCTGTCCGACATAAGTGTAAGACCTGATGTCACTTAATGGGATCCGGGCCACGAAAATCGCGTGGCACGAAACCAGTTGACAGGATTATGCAAGAAGCGCCGACGCAGAATAAGCGTCTCGCCCCGATTTCGTGATCCACTACACCAACGAGGAACCCGGTACGCCCAGCCGAAGCTATCGGCCCACCGTATGACGTTACCCGCCCGGCTGCCGCTGGCAGCCGCGGGCGGCCCGCGCACCTAGCCGCTTGGAACCGCATCCAGATGCCTTCACAGTATGACCTGATCATCGTTGGAACGGGCTTCGCCGCCACCTTCTTTCTGAAGCGCTATCTGCAACGGGCTCCGGCTGGCGCGCGGGTACTGGTGCTCGAGCGTGGCGCCCGCGACACAAAGGCCTGGCAGCTGCAGAACCGCCGTACCTCGAGCATCGATCCCAAGGACGTGTTCGTGAATGCCACTCCCAGAAAGGAGTGGTATACCAGTCCGGGGTTCGGCGGCAATTCCAAGTGCTGGCTGGCAGGCACCACCCGCATGATGCCCGGCGACTTCAAGCTCAAATCGCGCTACGGGGTCGGGCTTGACTGGCCCCTCTCCTATGATGATCTGGAAGCTCACTATTGCAGCGTCGAGGACACCATGCTGGTGTCAGGACCCGCGGACAGCCCGATGCCGCGCTCCCGGCCGTTCCCGCTACCCCCGCATCGCTTTTCCGATCCGGACACCTTGCTGAAGCGCAGTTTCCCCGACGGCTGGTACAACGTCGCCACCGCCCGCGCCAGCGTCGCCACCGGCCAACGCGGCATATGCTGCGCCACTGGTGTGTGTGAGCTGTGCCCGGTCGATGCCAAGTTCACGGTGCAGAACGGTGCCGCCGAGGTCTATCAAGATCCGCGGGTGGCGCTGTTACTGGATGCCGAGGTCGACGCCGTTGAGACCGCGGCGAATCAGGCCACCGGCGTCGTCTATACGCGCGAGGGACGCCAGCAGCGCGCCAGCGCCGAGTTGATTGCGCTGGCGGCCAGCGCACTCTTCAACCCCCACATTCTGCTGCGCTCGGGTATCGCTCACCCGCTGCTCGGCCGCCGCCTGCACGAGCAGCTGCCGATCGATGTCACGCTCGACCTGAAGGGCGTCAAGTCTTACAACGGCAGCACGATTTTGACCGGCCTGGGGTATCTGTTCTATGAAGGCGAACACCGCCGCGAGCGCGCCGCCTGCATGATTGAGACTTGGAACTCACCCTTTGCCTACAAGCCCGGCGCGCTGCGCTCCGAGGACGGGCGCTGGACCGAGCGTCTGATGATCAGGTTTCTGTTCGACGACCTGCCGCGCGATGACAATACCGTCACCGTCAACGCCCGCAACCCGCGGCTGGCGGAGACGCGCTTCGTCGACTATTCGGACTATGCCAAGCGTGGCGCCGCCCAGGTTCCCTCAATGATCGACACTCTGTCGCAGGCACTGCCAATCGAGCGGGTGGCCAGGACCGAGACCGGCTCGACTGCCGCCCATATTCAGGGCACCGCGGTCATGGGAAGCGATCCGGCGAGCAGCGTGGTCGATGGGCATCTGCTGCATCACCAGTACCGTAACCTGCTGGTACTGGGTGCCAGTGCATTTCCGACCGCAAGCCCTGCCTACCCCACCTTGACGGTTTCTGCGCTGTCACTGTGGGCGGCAGATCATCTGTTCGGGTAATCCGCGATGCGACGTCGAACCTTCCTGATCTCGGCCGGCGCAGTGGTGTGCGGCGCACTCGCCACCCGCTACGCCACCAGCCGCGACCAACACGCAATCAGCAAGGTGCTGTACAAGAAGCTCTCCTACCTGAAGCTCGACGCCATGGGCGTGCAGCGTTTCGCCGCTGACATGGCAGCGCGCAGGGAGATATCGAGCTTCCGACTGCATGTCACTGATGCAGCGGGAATGCTGTACACCGACAGCTCGCTGTCGCCGGACAGCAGACTCGGCTCGGCGGTGCGTCACGGCGAGGACCGGATCGTGACCCAGTACCTGATCTCGAGTGATTTTTTCCACTTTGGCTCCGACCGCTCCCGCATCGTTCATTACCTCGGCTATTACGATCCACTGCTAGCCTGCAGCAACCCATTCGCGCGGCCGGCCACGGGACCACCCGCGGCATAAGACAACGACGTGGCGCCACCCGCCGAACACCGGGCGAACTCCGGCGCTGAGCTGCCATCGGCGCCTACGCTGCGCGCCAACTGGCATTGGTATGCGCTGCTGTGGCTGTCGAGCTTCGCGCTCTATCTTTGGCTGTGTGCGCCGCTGATCGCGCATTACTATCCGACCACGGACGACATCGCGATCGAAGCGGCATCGACCTCGCTCGGCGGCCCGATACATCCGTGGGACTGGATCGTGCATGGCTTCGGCGACTATTTCCAGCCGTATCCGGAATGGCAGTCGCGACCATCGAATTTTTTCCGGCCGCTGTTCAACGCCGTGTTCTGGGGCTACTACCAGGTCTTTGGACTGCATTGGAGTTACCAGCTGGTCGCCGGCTACCTGGTGCACGCGCTCGCCGCCACATTGGCGGCGTATCTGGCCGTTGCCGTTCTCGGACTGTCCCGGATCGCAGCCCTGGTGGCGATCTCGATCGCGATCCTGAATCCGGCCTGCTGGGCCATCTACCCGGATACCTTCGCGATTCCGCCGGTACTGCAGTTTCCCGCCTATCAGATCGAAATCCTATGCGCGCTGGTGATGCTGCTGGCATTTCTGGCCTTCGTCAGATCTCGCTTCGTGTTGTTTGCCGTGTGCGCGACGCTGGCACTGCTGCTGAAGGAAACCGCGCTGACGCTGCCGATCGCAGCCCTGGCGCTGTCCGGCGTGTGGCTGAGCAGCGAGCCACGCCGTTCAGTGCGCAATTTTTTGTGGCTCGCCGCTCCGCTCCTCATCTGGCTGCTGATCAAACTGACGCTGTTCCAGCACGGCTTCTCGTCATTCGTAATGAGCTCGAGCAAGCCCTGGGCGTGGCTGACGCAGCCCATCCGCAACGCCTTGTTGTGGCCCACCGGCCTGTACACCTCGGCCCTGGCACAAACCGCCGGCGCACTGCGGCACCATCATTGGGGCAGCATCGCACGGTACTTCTCTGAGCTGGGCATCAACACGGCCTGGTGGCTGGGGATTGGCGTTGCACTGCTGCAGATCGCTCGCCGCTACGGCAAGCGCTGGCTGCGCACGGTGCCCGAGGCCTGGGTAATGGCGCTGGTATTTGCCGGCAGCAACCTGCTGCTGCTGATTGCGCTGCAGGAGACGCACCTGCGCTACGGCTATTTCTGGTTCGCACTCGGGCCGGCAGCGCTGTTGCAGGCGTTGGCACGCTACCGCGGCGCCACGCTGATGTCGCTGCTGGGTCTTGGGGTGCTGGCGATCCCGATCGCATCGATCAGCTCGACGCTTTCCGCCGACTCGATCCACAACTACCGGCTGGTCAAGCACGCCGCGCAGCAGCTCACGGCGCTGCTGGCGACTCTGCCGGTCGACGTTGACACCGTTTATCTGGTCGACGACATCGTGGTGCAGATTCCGAGTCCGAAATATATGGCGAAGTTCTCGGGCTATCATGGCCAGATCGTGCTGGTGAATAGCATTCGTCCGCTGCCACACTGCGCAGTGCCGCCCTCAGCGAAACAACGCTACCGGCTCAGTGTCGTGGGTGGCGCGACGCTGCTGTCGTACAATGCACCGGCCTGCTTTGAGCCCTATTTCGGTCTACCGCCGCTGGCACGGATTGGCGGCGATAATTCGGTGGCGCGGGGTCCATGGATGACCTACACCTACCCCGAGCTTGCGGTCGAGCGCCGGTCCGCGACTGCCGATTACAGCGTTGGCGATGCCTGGACGCTGCGTTCGACCGAGCCAAGCTGCGCAATGAAGGGCGCCTGCGTCTGGCTGGGATTCGACGATATCGCCGGCGAGTACTTTGAGATCAAGCCCTAGCGGAATTTCGCAGCGACCGCGCAGTCACATGAACAGGCGCAGCCTGCAGCTTCGCTGGGCAGCGTGTTGAGCGCCGGAGAGAGTATGTCTGACAGCTACGACATGATCATCGTGGGCACCGGCTTCGCCGGCAGCTTCTTTCTGATGAGCTATCTGCAACGCGCCCCCAAGAATGCGCGGGTGCTGGTGCTGGAGCGCGGCCGCAGCGACAGCAAGTCCTGGCAGCTGATCCATCGGCGCGACTCGAGCATGCGGCTCGAGGATGTCTACGTTAACAACAATCCCGACACCAAGGTCTGGCTGACGAGTCCCGGCTTCGGCGGCAACTCGAAGTGCTGGTACGCCGGCACGATCCGCATGATGCCGGGCGACTTCAAGCTCAAGTCACGCTATGGCGTGGGCAACGACTGGCCGATGACCTATGAAGACCTGGCACCGTATTACGACGTCGTCGAACAGGTCATGAACGTGTCCGGTCCGGCCGACAGTCCGATGCCTCGATCGCAGCCGTTTCCGCTGCCGCCGCATCGCTTCTCGACACCGGATGAACTGCTGAAGGCGAAATTCCCCGACAGCTGGTTCAACGCCGCCACCGCGCGCGCCAGCGCACCGACCGGGCAGCGCGGTGTGTGCTGCGCCAGCGGCGTGTGCCATCTGTGCCCGGTGGACGCAAAATTCACCATCCAGAATGGTCTGGCGCATCTCTATGACGATGCGCGCGTGACCTTGCAGCTCGAATCCGAGGTCGACGGCGTGGACGTCGGCGCCGGGGTTGCGCGCGGCGTGCACTACACGCGCGCCGGTCGCGCGCAGCGCGCCGAGGCCGACGTGGTGGTGCTGGCTGCCAGCGCGCTGTTCAATCCGCACATCATGCTGCGCTCAGGCATGCGGCATCCGTGGCTGGGCGCCGGGCTGCATGAGCAGCCGTCCTTCGATGTGTGTGTCGATCTGGCCGGCGTCAAGGCCGACGACGGCAGCACGGTGATCACTGGCAACGGCTACATGTTCTACGATGGCGAGCACCGGCGCGAGCGGGCGGCCTGCATGATCGAGCTGTGGAGCTCGCCGTTCGCCGATCGACCCGATGCGCTGCGCAGCGAGCGCGGTCGCTGGCGAGAGCGGCAATACTTTGCTTTCCTGTTCGACGATCTGCCGCAGCTACAGAATCGGGTGACGGTGCACGCCGCCGAGCCGCGCCTGGCCGAGACCACGTTCCTCGGCCATTCCGCCTATACGCAGCGGGCGGTCGACCGGATTCCCGAGATGGTGGCCAAGCTCGGGCAAGCGCTGCCGATCGAGCGCATCGTCAGCATCGGCGAGGCGATCTCTCCGGGTCACATCCAGGGCACCGTGGTGATGGGCGAGGATCCGGCCAGCAGCATCGTCGACGGCCACCTGGTGCACCACCAGATCCGCAACCTGCTGATACTGGGCGCAAGTTCATTTCCGACCGCGACGCCGATCCTGCCGACCCTGACCGTCAGCGCCCTGTCGCTGCGCTCGGCAGAACACTTCTTCAACAACGGAGCGCCAACATCGTGATTGCTCGTCGCCGGGTGTTATTCGGCTTGGTCGGCGTAGCCGGCGTGGGCGCCGCGCTGCGCTGGGGCGGCAGCGGGCTCAGTCCCGAAGATGCCATTGTGACCATCGTCCACAAGCGGCTCGGCTACCTGTCGCTGGATGAGCCCGGCGTGCGCCAATTCGCCAAGGACTATGTCGCGGCCACCAACATCTCCGGTATCAAGCTGCGGCTCATCGCGGCGCTGGCACCCATCTATCGCCGCCTGCCGACCTCGCCCGCCAACCGGGTGGCCCGCGGCACGCGCTATGGCGAGGAGCGCGTGGTCACGTGCTACCTGCTGTCGACCGACTTCTTTCCCTCTGGATCGGACGAAGCACGTACGGTTCGCTATACCGGCCTGTACGACCCTTTGCGAGCCTGCGGTAACCCGTTTCGGCGACCCGTTCTGAGCAGTAATACCGCCTGAGCGCCAGAGCGAAAAACTGAGGCCCGCGTCCGCCGTTGCGCCGCCGGAAGTGCGCTAAACTGGATTTGGCCTCGCGCTGGGCCGCTGTATATACTCGCCAGACCCGCCATTTCCTTTAAATACATTGAGTTGCAGCTTAACATGGCTGTTCATAAGGTCATCGCATGAGTGAGCGCCGGTTGCTAAGTCGCAGTCTCCATACTGTATTGGCGGTCGGGATTTGGGCGTTGGCCCCGCTGTGTCTGGGCGCGGGCAGCCCCGCAGCCCCGACCCCTGCCCCTGCCGCCATGCCGGCGGCACTGCCCGGTCCGCTGACCCCGTTGGGCCCGCAGGACACCGTCACGGTCCACATCGATGAGGATCCAAACACCGCCACGCCGGTGCCGGTGGCCATCGCCGATGATGGCGCGCTGCGGGTGCCGTATGTGGGGTCGGTAAACGTGGCTGGACTGTCGCCGGACGCCGCGGCGCGCCGCATCGAAGGCGCACTCAAGGAAGGCAAGTTCTTTATCAATCCGCACGTCACCGTGACCGTGACGCAGTCGCTAAGCCAGCGCGTTTCGGTGCTCGGTGAAGTCAAGACCCCGGGCCGTTACCCGGTCGATGCCAAAACCAGCATCGTCGACCTGATCGCACTGGCCGGTGGCTTTACCGACCTGAGCGCCACTGTCATCTACGTGTCGCGCGCCGATGCCAGCGGCAACGTGAAGAAGTACGCGGTGAACATGCGTGCACTCGGTGATCCGCGCAATACCATGCCGGACCAGGCACTGCGCGGCGGCGACACGGTGTTCGTCCCGCGCGCTGACCAGTTTTTCATTCTGGGCGAAGTGCAGAAGCCCGCGATGTACAAGTTGGAAGCCAATATGACCGTCGAGCAGGCCATCTCGGTGGCCGGTGGTATCACTGCCAAGGGCAGCGAGCGGCGCGTCGAGATCAAACGTTCCGGCGGCAAGGGTGGCCAGGACACCGTCATCAAAGCCAAGCCTGGAGACCTGGTCCAGCCCGGCGACGTGATCCGGGTCAAGGAGAGCATCTTTTGAGAATTCAAAGGCAATTGCCGGTAGTCGCCGGCGGCAACCAGCCACCGGCCGCGCCGGTGGTGCCACTGCACTTCACCCAGGCTGCACTGACGCGCTCGCAGGTACTGGCGATCCTGGGTGCCTATCGCAGGGTATCGATCATGATCGCACTGGCAGTGATCGCCCTGACCTTCGTGCTGGTCAAGATGATGCCCAAGAGCTACACCGCTCAGGCGACCGTGCTGGTCAACTACGAGGCCAACGATCCGTCGCGGCAGGTTCCGGCAGAGCTGTTCTCGAGCTACATGTTGACGCAGATGGAGCTGATTCAGAGCCGCGACGTGCTGCTGACGGTGATCGACAAGCTCGGTCTGGCGCACGACCCCGAGTTCGCACCCCCGGTCGCCACCGGCGTCGCAACGCCGTTGGATTACGCCGAGAAAAATCTGCGCTCGGCGCTCAGCATCGAGCAGGGCAAAGGTATCGAGCTGCTGTACGTGTCGGCCACTTCCAAGGACCGCAACAAGGCCGCGGTGATCGCCAATGCCGTGATCGACGCCTATCAGGAACGCGAACGCGAGCGGGTACGCAATCCGGGCAGCGGCCGCGCTTACGAGTACTCGCAGCAACTCAGTGAGCTCAAGGCGAAGGTCGATGCCGCCCAGGCCAATATGGCGGACTTTCGCCAGCGCACCGGGCTGACGGATATCTCGGCCCAGAACGATGTCGAGGCCCAGGCCCTCACTAGCCTCGAGCAGCAACTGCTGACGGCCCAGAATCAGCGCCGCGAGGCCGAATCCAGGCTCAGCGGTGACCAGTCGGTCACCCCGGCGGTGCTGGCCTCGAGCCTCGTCCAGAATCTTAAGAACCAGCTCGCGACCGAACAGGCGCAGCTGGCGCAGCTTAACGCCACGCTCGGTCCGCAGCATCCGAAGGTGCTGGAACTGGAATCGCAGATCGCCGCCACCAAGCGCTCGCTCAGTCAGGAAGTTCAGACCTTCAGCAGCGGCACGGCATCCGACATCGGCACCGCACGCCAGGTCGAGGAGAAGATGCAGAAGGCGGTGGATGCGCAGCGCGCCAAGCTGGTGAACGTGCGCAAGCTGCAGGATGAAGGTGCGAAGCTGCAGTTGGAGCTGGAGTCGGCGCAGACGGTCTACAAGCGCGCCCTGGACGGCTTCGATCAGATCATGTTCGCCTCCGCCAGCGTGGTGAGCCGGGCAAAACCCCCGATTGAGTCGTCAAAGCCGAATAAGATATTGCTGCTGCTGATCGGCACGATCGTTGCGATCATCATCGGCGTTGCCGGCCCGCTGGCGTACGAGGTGCTGTTCAATCGACGGATGCGCTGCCGCGATGACGTCGAGCGCGAGTTTGGAATCCCAGTATTGGCCGAGTTCGATCGGATCGCGAGATTCACGTGAACGCCACACCCGATAACCTGACATCCTCCGTGGACAAATCACTGGTTGACGAGCTGATCTCCCTCTGGGCGCTATCGACCGACTCGGTCGAGCGCATCGCCGCGGTGGTGCGGTCCGAGGGCCTGAGCTTCGGCGAGGCCGCCGTGCGCCTCGGGCTCGTGACGATGGACGACTTGCATGATGCCAATGCCTGGATCGGCCGCCGCGGCGCCCATCCCAGCACGATCGAAGCGGCCATACAGCAAGCCAAGACGCGTAACAGCGTGGCGCTGCGCCACGCCGGCACCGCGCGTCCCAGCAGCCAGCTGCTACTGGTCTACGACCCCGATAGCGAGCGTAGCGAGCGCATCCGGGCGCTGCGCACCGAGCTCATGCTGCTGATCGGCGAAGCGCGGCAGGACAATGTGCTGGCGGTATTGAGTCCGAACGCGGCCGAGGGCCGCTCGCAGCTGTGCGCCGAACTGGCGATCTCGTTCGCGCAGTCGGGCCGCAGGACCTTGCTGGTCGACGCCGATATGCGTCATCCCCACCAGCAGGTGCTGTTCAGTGCCGATTACCAGTGGGGTCTGGCGCAAGCGCTATCGCTCGGCGAGGTACCGCCGCTGTACGGAGTCGAGGGGGTGCCGGACCTGTCGCTGCTGACCGCCGGCATCATTCCACCCAACCCGCTGGAGCTGGTGACCAACCGTCGCTTCGCCCGCATGGTCGACAGCTGGCGCCGCTCCTACGACTTCGTACTCATCGACACCCCGCCGGTCTCGCAATTCGCCGACGGCCTGGCCATTGCCACCGCCGCGACCCGGGTGCTGGTGGTCACGCGTACCGAATCCACCTCGTTCAGCAGCATGAAAGACCTCGCGCGTCGCCTGGGCCCGACCCAGGCGAGAATAATGGGGGCGGTGCTCAATAAGTTCTGAGGCCGCAAGGCTCGGCGGGTCGAGACCGTGACGATCAATGTCAGCGTCTGCATCGCCACCTATCGCAGGATCGAGCGCCTGCGTGAGGTACTGCAGGACCTTAGCCGTCAGCAGCGCCTGCCCGACCAGGTAGTAGTGGTCGACAATGATGCCGCCGGTTCGGCGCGGCCCGTCGTCGAACAATTTCGCACGGCGGCGACCCCGTTTCGACTCGACTATGACATCCAGCCGGAGCGCAACATCGCGCTGACGCGCAATCGGACGGTCGAACTGGCCAACGGCGACTGGCTGGCATTCATCGACGATGACGAGCGCGCGCCGGAGGACTGGCTGTCGCAGCTGCTGGCGGCGACCGAGCGCTACCGTGCCGACGGCGTGCTGGCGCCGGTGCAGCCGCAGGTGCCGCCGAGCGCTCCGAGCTGGATCCGTCGTGGGCGCTTCTATGATTTTCCCCGACTGCCCAGCGGCACCACCGTGCCGTTACATCGCATGCGCTTCGGCAATGTGGTACTGCGCGGCAGCCTGCTGCGCTCCGAGCCCGGCCCGTTCGATCCCAGCTACGGATTGACCACCGGCGAAGACGGCGACCTGCTGGTGCGACTGGCGCGCCGGGGCGCGAGCATCGTCTGGTGCGATGAAGCCATCGTCTGGGAGCCGATCGAGGCCAAGCGCCTGTCGCTGCGCTGGCTGCTGGTGCGCGCGCTGACCGGCGGCCAGGAATTCGCCCGCCAGACGCTCAACGGCCGCTATGGGCCGATCACGCATCTGGGTCACGCCCGACTGTTCCTGCGAGCAAGTGCGCAGTTGATAGCCGCCGGTGGACTGGCAGCGACCTGTTGGCCCGCCGGCCGGCATGTCGCGGCCGCCTGGCTCGTCAAAGCGTCCGCCAACGTCGGCAAGCTGACGGCTTTCTGGGGCGCCCGTCACCGCTCGTACGCCTAAGGTGCCGCTGTGACGCCGATTGAGCTCGTGCTGCTCGCACTGTTGGTCGTGCTACTCATCCCAGCATCAATTGCTTGCATGTACTTGCTCATGCAGACACTGATGTCGCGAGCCCTGCCGGCGTTGCACCCGACGACGCGTAGCTTGCGCTTCGACGTTATCGTGCCGGCTCACAACGAGGCCCACGCGATCGCCAAAACGGTCAGCAGCCTGCTGCAGATCAACTGGCCGCGCGACCACTTTCGCGTTCTGGTGGTCGCCGACAACTGCAGCGATACCACCGCCGCCCTGGCCGATGCGGCCGGCGCGACGGTTCTCGAGCGCAGCGATACCTCCAGGCGCGGAAAGGGTTACGCGCTACAGTTCGCGTTCCTTCGCAGTCGGATGGATGAGCGCGCCGATGCCGTAGTCGTGGTCGATGCCGACTCGGTGGTCTCGCCCAACCTGCTCGAGGCGCTTGCTGCCCGCATCGAACGGGGCGCGCACGCCGTCCAGGTCCACCATGGCGTGATCAATGCGCAGATTGCCTGGCGCACACGGCTGCTGGCGATCGCCGTCGCCGCGGTGCACGTGGTGCGCTCGCGCGCCAGGGAGTGGGCGCAGGTCTCGGCCGGGATTCGCGGCAACGGCTGGTGCGTGACCCACGCGCTGCTGCGCCAGGTCGACTACAACGCCTTCTCGCTGGCCGAGGACCTGGAGTTCGGTATCGATCTGGGTCTGCGCGGCTATCGCGTCTTTTACGCTGGTGAGGCTGAGGCCTGCCAGGAAATGGTGGTCGACGCCAACGCTGCGAAGAAACAGCGCCAGCGCTGGGAGCGCGGACGCTTTGAGCTCATTGGCAGCCGCACGCTGCCGCTGCTGCGGGCTGCGTTGAGGCGGCGCAGCGCGCTGTGCCTGGACCTTGCACTTGACTTAATCGTGCTGCCGCTGAGTTATGTTGTATTGAATGTCGGCGCCCTGCTCCTCATTTCGGTGCTGGCCGCGCATTTCTATCCCGCTTTTGATGCATGGCTGTGGATTTCGCTGGCTTGCGCGGCCTGCCTGGTGCTGTACGTGCTGCGCGGATGGCAGCTCAGCGGCACCGGCGCGCGTGGCCTGCTCGATTTGGCGGGCGCTCCACTGTTCATAATCTGGAAGACTGCGCTGATGCTCGAGCGAAAGCGCTCGGCCGACTGGATCCGAACCGAGCGCAAGATCTCCTGACCGCCGCCGCGCCGCGCCGACCCCGATTGCTCGCACTTTAGCCCGCGCCGCTCACCTCCGGCGCGAAATGCCGGTATTTCCAGGCCCGCGAGCATGCCGCGTGTCAAGCGCCCGGCGTTCGAATACGACAAATTTATGAACACGAGGTCGCGGAATGTGCGCGCTTCGCGCCGAAATGACGGGGTGTCACAAGTTGGCGACACGTCTCCCTCCAGAGACAGGTTGTTGAAAGCGGAAAAATAAAAAATGATGCGCGTGAGACGAGACTCTGTCTGACGGGGAAAAGGACTAATGGCTGACAGAAACGTACTGCGCACGGCGCTGCTGTGCCTGGCCTTTGGCATTTTGACGGCGTGCGGGGATTCCACCGGCGATAGCGCCGCGGGTACCAGCAGCACGAGCTCGGCCGACGCCAGCACCAATGATTCGCCCACCGGCACGCCGCTGGTGGCCTTCTCGTCCGCCAGCTATACCGTGTCGATGTCGGCCAGCGCCGCCGTAGTGACATTGAATCGCAGCGGCGATCCCTCCGGCAGCGCCAGCGCGGTCTACGCTACCTACAATGACAGCGCGGCGGCTGGTACCGATTACACCGCGACCAATGGCACGGTCAGCTGGAGCGAGGGCGACAGTTCGCCCAAGACCATCTCAGTGCCGATCCGCGCGCACGCTGCCGGCAAGACCTTCGGCGTGGCGCTGACCTCGGTGGCCGGAGCGGCCGGATTCGGCGCGCCCGCCACCACCACCGTGGCCGTCAGCACCAGCGCGAGCAGCGGGCCGGTGAGTTCGGCCGCCTCGGTAACGCAGTCCATCCTGACTTCCACCGGCGCGCTGCTGTCGTACCTCAACGGTCTGTCGGCGTCCAAACATGTCCTGATAGGTCAGCACAGCAACTATTGGAGCAGTAACCCGCTCGATATCGTGTCGCAGATCCCGTCGCTCGCCGGCGGTCGCCAGGTGGCGATCCTTGGCACCACCAACGACTGGAACGGCACCAGCAGCGAGAACTTCGTCAGCCTGACCAATTCGTGGCTCGCGCAGGGCGGCATCGTGCTGGTTTCGCAGTCGCCGCAGAATCCGTTGCGCAAGGTCGGCAGCACGAATTTCAGCGACGTGATTACCCCGGGTACGGCTGCCTATAAGCAGTGGCACTCGTACCTCGACACGCAGATCGCCAAGTTCAAGCAGATCAATGGGCCGGTGCTGTGGCGGCCGTTCATCGAGCTCAACGGCTCATGGAGCTGGTGGGTACCGAATGAGAATCCGGCGCAGTTTCAGACCTTGTGGCAGCAGACCCACGACTACGTAGTCTCTCAGGGCGTGGGCAACATCCTGTGGCTGTTCAACCTCAACACCTCCGATCCCTCGGGCGGCAAGGCCTGGTATCCGGGTAGCTCGTACGTCGACGTGGTGAGCCTCGACTCCTATCCGCCATCGGCATCCAAGGACATGCCGGTTTACAACTTCCTGGTTTCCACCGGCAAGCCGCTCATGTATGCGGAAACCGGCGTGCACAGCGCCAACAACTCGGCGGTCTCGCAGCAGACCTATGACAACAGCCAGATGCTGGCAACCATCAAGACCAGCTTCCCCAAGGCCTTCGCGATGGTGGTCTGGTGCCAGAACTACGCGATCCCGCTGCAGAAGGGTGCCAGCACGCTGCTGGGCGATTCGGCCGCCACCACCTTGATCGATACGGCTGCCAACTCCATCAAATTGCTGCTCTCTACGCCGGCGGCCGTCGCCACGGCTACTGCGAGCGCCGCCAAGGCGGTCACCGACGTTGCTCAGACCGTGAGCACCGTCGAGGTCGCCGCCTCGCTCGTCAAGACCCTGAGTGTCGCTGGCGGCGTGGGCGCGGGCTCCTCGAACAATGGTTCGCTCGGTGCCGCGGCGCCGCTGCAGGTACTGGGGAACCGCCTGGCGGATGCTGCCGGTGGTCCGGTGCAGCTGCGCGGCGCCAATATCAGCGCGCTGGAAGGTGCCTTCACCAGCCCCACGAGCAACTACTTCGCCTCGGCCAACCTGGGCGCCTACCCCTGGTTCGGGCCGATCAAGGGCTGGAAGATCAACACCGTGCGCCTGCCGCTGAATGAGGCCGCCTGGCTTCGCTATCCCTGCGTCACGCGAGCCGGCGTCAGCACACAGGGCGATGTGTCGGGCAACTACCAGCAGACGGTCAAGCGCTTTGTGGCCGATGCCACCGCTGCCGGACTGTACGTGATCCTCGACCTGCACTGGTCGGCGCCGCAGGACATCTGCCCGGAATCGGCCGATCAGCTGCCCGATATGGACCACTCGGTCGCGTTCTGGACCTCAATCGCCAATACCTTCAAGGGCAATTCGGCAGTGATCTTCGATCTGTTCGATCAGCCCTACGCCGGCAGCGGCGCCAGCGCCTGGCAGGTCCTGCGCGACGGCGGCGCCCAGACGGCGTACAGCGCCGATGGCGGTGCTTACCAGCTCAGCCTGAACTGGCAAAGCGCCGGCACGCAGACCCTGGTCACCGCGGTGCGTGGCACCGGCGCGTCCAACCTCATCATGATCAGCGGACTGGCCGGCGCGGGCGACCTGTCGGCCTGGCTCGCCTACAAACCCAAGGATCCAGTCAATCAGCTGGCTGCGTCTTGGCATGTTTATTCCGGCACGAGCGCGCAGGCGACCAATGCACAGGCGATTCTCAATGCCGGGATTCCGGTGATCATTGCCGAGACCGGCGATAAGAGCGCCAACGGCACGGTCACGGCGCCGGTGATCTCGCAGGTCACGACCTGGGCCGATCAGCACGGCGCCAGCGTGCTGGCCTGGGCCTGGGATGTCTGGAGCAGCACCGGCGGCACCAGCGATCTTCTGATCAAGGACAGCAGCGGCACACCGACCGACGGCGAAGGCGTGACCTTCAAGACATGGCTGGCCAACCACTGACCTCGAAGCACCCGCCCGAGTCAAACAAGGCCCGCTCAGCGGGCCTTCTTTTTGCGCAGTGTTGGCCTCACACTGAACACCTCGTCCACGCAAACCCCACGCGAGGCGCCATGGCAGCAGGGTTCAATCAGCGTCATAGCCGCCGAATTTCGGCGCTGCTGACCTTGATGGTGCTGGCCGGTGGCTGCGACCAGACCGCGACCAGCCAGACGTCGATGACGCCCGCACCGAGCCCGCCGCCTGGATCGCTGAACACACCGGCCGCGCTACTGAGCTACTTTCGCTCGCTGGCCGGACACTCCAAGCACCTGCTGGTCGGACAGCACACCGACTACTGGGACCGCGACCCGATGCAGACTGTGACGCCGATTGCGGCGAATACCGGCCGGCAGGTGGCGATCCTGGGTACCACCAATGACTGGAATGGGACCAGCAACGAGGACGGCGTCAGCCTGAGTAATGACTGGCTCGCCAAGGGCGGCATCGTGCTGGTGTCGCAATCGCCGCAAAATCCGCTGAAAACCAGCGGCGGGACCTACGTCGATGTGCGCACGCCGGGCACCGCGGCCTATTCGCAATGGCACTCGTACCTTGACGCCCAGATTGCGAAGCTCAAACAGATCAAGGGTCCGGTCATCTTCCGCCCCTTCATCGAAATCAATGGCAGCTGGTCCTGGTGGCCGGGCCAGAACCCGGCTGATTTCAGGCTGGTGTGGCAGCAGACGCACGACTATTTCGCCAGCAAGGGCGTGACCAATGTGCTCTGGCTCCTAAGCCTCAATACCGAGGGCAATGCCGAGGACGCGATGTCGTGGTATCCGGGCGATGACTACGTCGATCTGGTTGGGATCGATGCCTATCCACCCAGCAAGAACGACCAGGCGCTCTATAAGGCACTCGTGGCCACGGGCAAGCCGGTGATGTACGCCGAGGCCGGCGTGAACAATCCCAATAACTCGACCATCTCGCGGCGCAACTTCGATAACAGCGATCTGCTGAGCACGCTCAAGAACAAATATCCGGCGGTGTTCGCGCTGGTGATCTGGTGTCAGAACTACGCCTTGCCGGTGCAGCTGGGTGAGAGCAGCTTCATGAGCGATCCGGCGATCATCACGCTGAATGATTTGACGGGGACGCCCGCCGCATCGCCGAGCCACTGAGCTTCAGCGTTCGACACGCCTGTGTCGGGCACGCCGCGGCGACTAGAGGCGGGCTCTCAAGGCGCCAGGCCGTAGACCGTCAGCGTCCCATCGCCGACCACATACACGTGACCGTTAGCCACCGTGGGCACGGTGAACTTGGTGGCGTTGCCGGCAGTGTCGGCAGATAGCGCGGAGCTCGAGTAGAGCGTCGTGGCGAG